>NZ_JQEC01000020.1 GCF_000764185.1 Colwellia psychrerythraea | reverse complement strand
TAGACATAATGACTCCCACGAGGTGCTAGCCTCCAGATTCGTGGGTTAGTAAAACCAGAGCCATAATATATGTGTTAAACAATATAAACTGGAGGCTAACATGTACAAATATAACATACTTTTCATCGGCTTAGATACCCATAAAGTGTCTACCGAAGTGGCACATGTAGAAGACCAACGTGGTGCAAAACCCGTTCATTATGGAAAAATAAAAACGACCAAAGCAGCCATTACAAAATTGGCTCGGCAATATCAATCCAAATACCCACAGGCGACACTACATTTTGTTTATGAAGCAGGCCCCTGTGGTTATTGGATTTACCGATTACTGACCAGCTTGAGTCATTGCTGCTATGTCGTTGCCCCCTCATTAATTCCAAAGAAACCAGGAGATAAAGTAAAAACTGACAAACGTGATGCGTTGAAATTAACCAAACTGCTTAAGGATGAAGAATTAACACCCATATATGTGCCAGAGCCTGAAGACGAAGCAATACGCGACCTATCAAGGGCAAGAGAAACAGCGATGAAAGACTTAAAGGATGCTAAATATCAACTTAAGGCCCTATTTCTTCGTAATAACATCAGCTGTAAGGTCAACGATAATTGGTCACTTCAACACCTTCGTTGGTTGACTGAGCTCATTTTACCTCACCCAAGCCAACAAATCGTTTTGCAAGAAATGATACAAGTTATCACTGAGCGAATACAGCGAGAGAAACGACTGGCCAATGAATTATTTCATCAGGTGAAGTCGTGGCGGTTTTATCCTGTAGTTAAAGCACTTCAAGCCGTCAGAGGTGTTCGACTGCTTATCGCAACGGGTATTGTCGCAGAGCTTGGCGATTTAAGGCGCTTTGACCATCCAAAAAAGCTCATGTCGTATCTAGGATTAGTCTCAAAAGAGCACAGCAGTGGTGATAAACGGCGGTTAGGTAGCATTACCAAATGTGGCAATGGACGAGCAAGGCGTTTACTTGTTCAAGGCGCTCATACATATAAGCACAAAGCCAATATATCGACAGAATTACAAAAGCGTCAGGAAGGCTTACCCAAAGAAATTACCGATATTGCTTGGCAGGCCCAACTTAGGCTGTGCCGACGATACAATCGGCTGCTGAGTAGAGGAAAACATCGTAATGTCGTGGTGATAGCCATTGCCAGAGAGATGGCCGCTTACCTGTGGGCTATTGCCCGTGAAGTAGTCATTACGCCAGTTGATACACGATTAAGAATATCGAGAGTACCTGCATGATAAAAAGTTTTGAGTTAGCGCATTGGGTCAAGCATCGGCTGTGGCATAACCACCGAGGGCGTTAGGCTGGCAACGGTATTTATTATCGTTGAACCACGAGCATAGACTGAAATCAGGTGCCACGACGGAATAAGTAAGGTCGGCACTGCTAACCAACAGGTTAGTAATCCACGAATATCAGCATGATAACCGACGAAATTACTTGCTTCATCTATGCGTTAACTCTTTTATTTTAAAAGTAGACATTATGGCTCTAAATTAATGAGCAGGGATCGGTGTATTTAACTTGACGTGGGGAGTCATACCAACGCCCAAATAATGGGCAAATATCAGTTGGTTAAAATAAGCGACGCAGGAGCAAAAACCAACTGTTATTTGTCCTGATTAATTTGCTTGTTATGTTTACTTAAGCTCCGTTTTTACTAGCTTGGAAGCCTGTTGCAATAATTGGTAATGCAACAAGTACCACAAAAAATACAAGAGCATCAATTTTGCACTTTGCTAATTTGACTCTAACTTTTCGTGTGCCACGAAACAGTAAAACAAGATAAAGAAATAAACTCGATGAAGAAGCAAATAACCACCAAGCTAAAAAACCTTGAACCGCAGCTGTAACATTACGAAATGGAATATATGTGGTTCCAGTAAAAGCACCATATAAAAAATAAAGTACAATACAAAAAAGGAAGGCTAACAGTTGGAGATCTTCATCCTTTTTAATTTTCATCTACATCCTTGGTAAACATAACGCCTTGCTAAGCGGAAAAGAAGTGTTGGATATAATCGCGAAGCGATGGCCAACTGTTATTTTTCCGTTTAAGCAACTTGTTAGATGCGTAAAAATCGAGTTAATGATTTTGATACTACTTCCATAGCAAGCAGTATCGGATCATTACTACTAGATGTATCTTTATCTGTATGCTTATCCAGAATGCTACGAATTAATACTGAATTTTCATCTTTATCTATTTCTTCACTTAATGACTCAAGTTTAGTTATGGCATCAATTGATTCTTTGACGGCAAGCTTCAATTCTTTGTCACCTTCAATTTTATTAAGTATTAATGTCTCATGGCGTTCTAATTGACTTTTGTAAAACAAAACCATACCTGCTTTTTTAACAAATAGTTCCATTAATTTCTTTTTTCGTTCCAGATCTAGTAGTTCTTGTTCTGTTTGAGTTTTGTTTGTTTGCAAGTTTTCTAGATCTTTAGCTGCGACCATTAAGCTTTGTAACTGATCAAGTCCTTCTTTTTCAAAGTCAGTACTTTTAATTTTTCTAGTGCTTGAAAATGCTAACAAACCAACAACAGAGGCTAAGCCTGTGATAAACGAAAAATGGTTGTTATAGAAAGTAGTTAAGTCGTCTGATAGCCAGCCAGCAGAAGTAGCGATATAGCCACCAATAGAAACAACTATTAACAAAACAATTAAGATAAAAATTATTATTCTAAACATTTACACTACCTATGATTAAGAGAAGCATCTAACGCCCCACTAAGAGGCAAATAATAGTTGGCTAAAATAGAGAGCGAAGCGAACAAAGCCAACTGTTATTTGTGATCTTCCCCCGATAAAACGGACACATTTTTTTTCACGCTGCCAGGGCTTCATATTCTATTGGCGAACAATAATTTATCCCTGAATGCAGCCTCGAAACATTGTAGTATTTGTTAATGTAACTTCCAAGTGTTCCGCGCAGTTCTTTATCACTATTAAATACATTACCGCGAATAACTTCGGTCTTCATTGAATGGAAAAATGACTCCATATGCGCATTATCAGTACATTTACCCGCTCGGCTTAAGCTATGTGTAATACCTGCTCGTTTTAAAGCCGTTTGAAAAACATTACCTCGATATTCCACACCTCGGTCTGTATGCAGCATTAAACCACCTTGAGGTCTTCGGTTCTTTATTGCATTTTTTAGTGTTCGTTTGGTGACTTCCATCGTTCTCTTTTTATCTAAACTCCAGCTAATAATACGCCGTGAATATAAATCCATTATTACCGATAAATAACGCCATATACCTTTCACTTTCAAATACGTGACATCTGCTACCCATACTTTATTTTTAACCAATGGCACTTCACCATCAGGTCGTAAGTTTTTACCTGTCGTAAGGAAGCGCTTATAAAACGCAGAGCGTGTCGTCACGCGCATCACTCGAGCGACCAAGCCAAGTGCACGATACAAGCGTTCAACACGTTTTTTACCTATGCTGTATCCTTGCTTTTGCAAGGCTTTAAATATGCGGGGACTACCATAGCGTCCTTTATTCTCAGTGAATATTTGCTGAATTTTCTTTTTAAGTTCAACATCCTCTATCGCTCTAGCACTTGGTTGACGTTCACACCAATCGTAATAGCCACTTTTAGAAACATCAAAAAACTTCAGTAATCTCGTTACCTTTATGTCGGCTCTGAGTTTTTCGATGAATCGATATCGGCTTGATGTTCCTCGGCAAGAAACCGTTGCCACTTTTTTAGGATATACAGCTCCTCCTTGAGCTGTTTATTTTCACGTTCTAGTTGTTGTTCTTTGGTAAGTACTTTTTTGGCTTTTGATTGGCCAGCCACTTTTTTTCGTTTATCAGCCACAATGATCCCTTCACGATATTCTTTTCGCCATCGTGACAGCATAAACGGGTGTATGTCGAGTTTTTCAGCGACTGATTTTATTGTGACGCCAACAACATAACTTAATTGAATAGCGTTGACTTTGAAGTCATTTGAATACTTCCAAGTTCGTCTTGGATTGTTGTACTTAGGCATAAGACACCTCATCTTTAGTTAGATTTTGGTGTCCGTTTTATCGGGGGAAGATCA
>NZ_JQEC01000019.1 GCF_000764185.1 Colwellia psychrerythraea | reverse complement strand
TATTACCGGTAATACAGCACAAGATATTACCTTAGGCACAGATATCGCGCGTATTGAGACGTTAAATGCGCAAGTTGGTACGAACACTTTACGTGGAGAAAACGCGACTAACGATTGGAATATCACTGCTGCCAATACAGGTACTATCGATGACCAAACCACAACATTAAGCTTTACTAATTTTATTAACCTGATTGGTGGCACAGCGGTAGATACCTTTACATTATCTGATGTAGCGCTTGTTACTGGTTTAATTGATGGTGGCGCTGGTAGCGATAAGGTTGATATAACTGGGAGCACAGCACAAGACATTATCCTAGGTACTGATATAACTCGTATTGAGACGTTAACCGCACAAATAGGTACTAACACTTTACGTGCAGATAATACCACTAACGATTGGAACATAACCGCAGCGAACACTGGCACAATTTATGACCAAACCACTACATTAAGTTTCACTAACTTTATTAACTTAGTCGGTGGCACAGGTGTCGATAATTTCACCTTAGCAGATATCACTCATGTGACGGGCTTAATTGATGGTGGTGCAGGTAGCGATAAGATAGATATTACCGGTAATACAGCACAAGATATTACCTTAGGCACAGATATCGCGCGTATTGAGACGTTAAATGCGCAAGTTGGTACGAACACTTTACGTGGAGAAAACGCGACTAACGATTGGAATATCACTGCTGCCAATACAGGTACTATCGATGACCAAAGCACCACATTAAGCTTTACTAATTTTAGTGAATTGGTTGGTGGCACCTTAGTTGATGACTTTCTTTTTGATTCCACAGGTAGTGTGAATAGTTTAGCAGCAGGCACAGGTGAAGATGTCATTAGTGTTGATAACATCACGCAGGTAGCTACGACGATAGATGGTGGCGCCAATGACGATATACTTAATTTAAATACTGATAATCAAATCATTACACTTGCTTCAGTAACGAGTATAGAAACAATTAATGCAACGGCGGGTACCAACACCTTACAGGGTGGTAATGCTACCAACACTTGGACCATTAATAGTGAAAATGCAGGTACGTTAAATACGACAACTTTTAGTAACTTCAATAATTTGACTGGTGGCACAGGTGTCGATAATTTCACCTTAGCAGATATCGCTCATGTGACGGGCTTAATTGATGGTGGTGCAGGTAGCGATAAGATAGATATTACCGGTAATACAGCACAAGATATTACCTTAGGC
>NZ_JQEC01000018.1 GCF_000764185.1 Colwellia psychrerythraea | reverse complement strand
TAGCTTGCTATCTGCTGACGAGCGGCGGACGGGTGAGTAATGCTTGGGAATATGCCTTATGGTGGGGGACAACAGTTGGAAACGACTGCTAATACCGCATAACGTCTACGGACCAAAGGGGGGGATCTTCGGACCTCTCGCCATTTGATTAGCCCAAGTGAGATTAGCTAGTTGGTAAGGTAAAGGCTTACCAAGGCGACGATCTCTAGCTGGTTTGAGAGGATGATCAGCCACACTGGGACTGAGACACGGCCCAGACTCCTACGGGAGGCAGCAGTGGGGAATATTGCACAATGGGCGAAAGCCTGATGCAGCCATGCCGCGTGTGTGAAGAAGGCCTTCGGGTTGTAAAGCACTTTCAGTTGTGAGGAAAGGGTTGTAGTTAATAGCTGCAATCTGTGACGTTAACAACAGAAGAAGCACCGGCTAACTTCGTGCCAGCAGCCGCGGTAATACGAGGGGTGCAAGCGTTAATCGGAATTACTGGGCGTAAAGCGTTCGTAGGCGGTCTATTAAGCAAGATGTGAAAGCCCAGGGCTCAACCTTGGAACTGCATTTTGAACTGGTAGACTAGAGTACTGTAGAGGGTGGTGGAATTTCCAGTGTAGCGGTGAAATGCGTAGAGATTGGAAGGAACATCAGTGGCGAAGGCGGCCACCTGGACAGATACTGACGCTGAGGAACGAAAGCGTGGGGAGCGAACAGGATTAGATACCCTGGTAGTCCACGCCGTAAACGATGTCAACTAGCCGTTTGTGTCCTTGAGACGTGAGTGGCGCAGCTAACGCACTAAGTTGACCGCCTGGGGAGTACGGCCGCAAGGTTAAAACTCAAATGAATTGACGGGGGCCCGCACAAGCGGTGGAGCATGTGGTTTAATTCGATGCAACGCGAAGAACCTTACCATCCCTTGACATCCAGAGAAGAGACTAGAGATAGACTTGTGCCTTCGGGAACTCTGTGACAGGTGCTGCATGGCTGTCGTCAGCTCGTGTTGTGAAATGTTGGGTTAAGTCCCGCAACGAGCGCAACCCCTATCCTTATTTGCCAGCGCGTTATGGCGGGAACTCTAAGGAGACTGCCGGTGATAAACCGGAGGAAGGTGGGGACGACGTCAAGTCATCATGGCCCTTACGGGATGGGCTACACACGTGCTACAATGGCAGGTACAGAGGGCAGCAATACCGCGAGGTGGAGCGAATCCCACAAAGCTTGTCGTAGTCCGGATTGGAGTCTGCAACTCGACTCCATGAAGTCGGAATCGCTAGTAATCGTAGATCAGAATGCTACGGTGAATACGTTCCCGGGCCTTGTACACACCGCCCGTCACACCATGGGAGTGGGATGCAAAAGAAGTGGCTAGTTTAACCTTTCGGGGAGGACGGTCACCACTTTGTGTTTCATGACTGGGGTGAAGTCGTAACAAGGTAACCCTAGGGGAACCTGGGGTTGGATCACCTCCTTATCTTGAAGTAAAATTACTTAATGGAATCCTCGGATTCACGAGTGTTCACACAAATTGTATGATAATGAAAATGAAGAAGTAATAGGTCTGTAGCTCAGCTGGTTAGAGCGCACCCCTGATAAGGGTGAGGTCGGCAGTTCAAGTCTGCCCAGACCTACCAATTCCTTAAAAGGAAAAGGTAGATTTCTTCGTCATAATTGAGAATAGAAGCCAAATTTAAACTACGCTTTATAAGCTAATTTAAATTTGGTTTTTTTAAACCATATCTTTGCCGAATGTGTGCAAATGATAAGTTCTTTAACAATCTGGAAAGCTGATATAAATATCGGTATTTATATGTTGAACACGGTGTCGCGCTGTTGTTCATATGATTATAAATACCAAGCTGTTAGCACATTCTCTTATCGTGAATGTGGTGATGGTGATAGTGCATCCCCCAAGGATGTATTATCGAATTCATACTACTCGAAAGAGTAAGATGTCTTATCAA
>NZ_JQEC01000017.1 GCF_000764185.1 Colwellia psychrerythraea | reverse complement strand
GATAATAGCGGTGTTTTATACCAAGACAACGCTGGAGCAGGTTTTGGCACCTCTTATATAGATAGCTTTACTGATATTCAAACCCTTATTGGTAGTAATGCCAACCTAGATAACTTTGTTATAGACAGTGGCAGTAGCATCGACAGTATCGATGGCGGCAGTGATGGTAATAACTCACTGACTGGTCGAGATACCGATAACGAATGGGATATTTCAGGCAGTAATAGCGGTATTTTATATCAAGACAATGCAGGTGCTGGTTTTGGCACTTCCTATGTTGATGCTTTCAGCAATATTCAATCGTTAATTGGTAGTGATGCCAATTTAGATATTTTTGTGATGGGAACCACCGGTAGCATTGAGAGTATCGATGGCGGCAGTGATAGCAACAATACATTAATTGCCAATGACATTGCCAATGAATGGCATATCACCAGCGATAACGGTGGCGTTTTATATCAAGACAACGCAGGTGCAGGTTATGGCACGTCGTATGTTGATAGCTTTAATAGTGTTCAGCACCTTAAAGGTAGTGAAAGCTTCTTAGATATTTTTGTGATGGCTACAAGCAGTAGCATCGATAGTATTGATGGTGGTGGTGACGGCAATAATTCTTTAACGGCACGTGATGCAGATAATGAATGGCATATCACAGGAGATAATAGCGGTGTTTTATACCAAGACAACGCTGGAGCAGGTTTTGGCACCTCTTATATAGATAGCTTTACTGATATTCAAACCCTTATTGGTAGTAATGCCAACCTAGATAACTTTGTTATAGACAGTGGCAGTAGCATCGACAGTATCGATGGCGGCAGTGATGGTAATAACTCACTGACTGGTCGAGATACCGATAACGAATGGGATATTTCAGGCAGTAATAGCGGTATTTTATATCAAGACAATGCAGGTGCTGGTTTTGGCACTTCCTATGTTGATGCTTTCAGCAATATTCAATCGTTAATTGGTAGTGATGCCAATTTAGATATTTTTGTGATGGGA
>NZ_JQEC01000016.1 GCF_000764185.1 Colwellia psychrerythraea | reverse complement strand
GCAGGCTTTGAGATGAGTTCTCACTGGGACTTTAAGTCCCCTAAAGGGTCGTTGGAGACTACAACGTTGATAGGTCAGGTGTGTAAGGACTGCGAGGTCTTGAGCTAACTGATACTAATTGCCCGTGAGGCTTAACCATACAACACCCAAGTAGTTTTGAACTATGAAGTGATTTGTATGAAGACTGACACAACTATTACCTTAGGGTAAAATCACGTACTTACGTGTTACTTGAACTAAAAACGATATTTATTGCTCTCGAGCATAAGCTTTCTAAGATTGTACCTTTTTTGTTTAGCGACAATAGCGCTGTGGTCCCACCTGATCCCTTTCCGAACTCAGAAGTGAAACGCAGTTGCGCCGATGGTAGTGTGGGAGTTCCCATGTGAGAGTAGGACATTGCTAGACTTCTATTTAGAGAAACCCGTTACGAAAGTGACGGGTTTTTTGCTATCTGACGTTTGAAAAATGAAACGTAGTTGCGCCGATGGTAGTGTGACTTATGTCGCAGTAAAGCCCGTGTGAGAGCGTAGCGGGAGATTGCTAGACTTCTAATTTATGCTTAGGCACTGAGAAACCCGTAGCTTACGCTACGTTTTTTTGCTTTCTTAAGTCATTGCACCGATGGTTGCGTTACTGGTATTAGACATGCCCATGTAGAAGGACATTGCATAACTTCACTCTCTTATTTATTATATTAAAGCCGTAGCTGATGCTATGGTTTTTTTGCTGTCTGGCGTCTAATATATCGCAATTTGATGCCAGAGTGACTGCTATTAGACGTGCCTAACTTAACGCGAGGCATTAATAGGAGTCGATGACTTTTTGTAAATTATTTACTCAATTTATCATTTATACAATTACAAGATGGCTCTGGCGCCAGCTGATCCAAATCTCCTTTCTAAGTGAAGTGAACATAGCTGTTAATTGCTTAGCGCGTGATGTTGCTAAAGGGCATGTGTGTGATAGTAGAACATTGTGATTTCCTATCTAGGAAATCTCGTTATTTATCATGTCTGTTTTTAACTATCAGCCTGAAACAAGTTCCAGTGGGACTGTCTAATTGCTGTATCTCGCCATCAAGAATTGAAGTGATAATGTTGTAAGCCATATTCAATCCAAGACCTAGGCCTTCCGTACCCAAGCAGTTTGAATTAAACGGTTCAAATACATGTTCTGTATTTTCAGGATTCAAGCCGCAGCCATTATCTTGGTACTGCAAAATTGTATATTCCTCATTGTGCTCAACTAACTCAATTAATATGTTGTTATCATTTGGCAGGCTGTATTGAAAAGCATGTTGAAGGCTATTATCAATGAGCTCAGCTAGTACATCCTCAATGGCTTGGATGGAACTATGAATGAATAAATCCTGAGGTAATATATAGTTAAGTTTGACAGACATTGATGATGCTTTAAACTCGTAGCTTTTAATTATAGTTTCGATCAAATTACTAAGGTTAATTTTTTCGAAGTTGTAATCATGCTCACGAATTGAAATTCTCTTAAACTCATCTATTAGCTTAATCGCTTTGTTGACATTGTCTATACACAATTTATTGGCTTGAGGAGAATTTTCTTTATATCGGGTGAACTTCTCCCGACTTAACTTACCTGACTCTAGGGCTGATGTTAATGCTTCGTCTTCTTCTTGTAGAAAAGTTAATGATGTTTTAACAATGCTTAGTGGTGTGTTTATTTCGTGAGCGATACCACAAACTAAGTTAGTTAACGCAGACATTTTCTCCATTTGCACTAGCTTGTTTTTCGTTGCTTCTAATTGCTCAATTGTGTTTGCCAATTGCTTATTTGAAAGCTCTATTGCCAGAGTTCTTGTTTCAACACGTTGCTCTAGTTCGTTGTTTAGCTCGAAAAGTTCAGTCTGTGCTTTTTTTAATTTGGAAATGTCCTGGGTAGTTCCTACTATTTCTATTGCCTTATTTTTGTCATCAAATTCATTGACTTGGCCACGGTCTAATACCCAATTCCATTGATCTTCTGGGCCCTTCATCCGGTAATCGACTTGATAAAGTTCAATATCACCGTTAATGGTATTTATCAAACTCTCGCGAACTCTTGATAAGTCTTCTGGATGAACAAAATCGGCTAAGGCTTCTAATGAAAACGATGTTGTATGAGGAATGGTTTTATCTTTAAATATTTGCTCTCTGACAACTTCACCTTTATTAATATTCCAATGCCATAAACTATCACCACTGCCCCAAAGTGCTAGTGAAAGGCGTTGTTGGCTTTCATGTATTTGCTTGTAGTAGGTTAATTCAATTTGTCTTTTTCGATATATGAGCACAAAGATTAATGCTATTACCAATAGCACCATGGCTATATATACAGTGTAGGCATATTTTGTTTGCCACCAAGGCGCAATTACAGTGAGTGCTAATGTTTTGATACTTGAACTATCAGTTCCTTGATTGTATGTTGCCTTTACTTCGAATTGATAATCACCTTCTGGTAGACGATAATAACTTGCAGAATTTTTTCCTTTTTGAACAGGGTACCACTCATTGTCTAAAGGTAAGAGCCGGTAATAAAAATTTATGTTCTCAGGGTTTTTTACATTGAATGCCGCAAAGCCAATATCTAATAAATCTGATGTTTTTATTGATAAATTTTTACTATAGCTAGCTCTATCTATAAGAGGCGATGCTGGTAAAGATGCTTGGCTCTCTAGTTTTTTATTCTGTAAATAAAATTGATTGAATTCAACTTTTGGCGTCTGTATTACTGTAGTGACGGTGCTAGGAATGAATTGATTAAAGCCGTTTAGGCCACCTAAGTAAATTCGTCCATATTGATCAATTGTTTTAGCTGTGGTGTTAAATTCTTGATGTTGGGTACCATCTTGCTCTCCAAAAGCCTCAACACTGAAAGTATTAGTATTAAACTTGATCATACCGCTGTTTGTGCCAATCCATAAATTACTCTGATGATCTAACTGAAGGGAATACAAAATATTATCAGTGAGCCCGACACCCGTGGTGAAATTTTGTATATGATTATTATCATAATCAACTAAAGATAGCCCTAAATCAGTTGCCAGCCACATACGGCCGTGTTGATCTTTTTCGATACTATTAATGACATTATCGATAATTCCATGGCTTGATTTAGTTAGCTTCTCAACCTCTAAGCTACTTTTATTCAATATACTTATACCTTCACCATGGCTAGCAATCCATATCTGTCCTTGATTATCTTCAGCTATGGCAGGTACTTTATTATGGCTGATATCGGATAAGCCTTTACCTTGCTGAAATCTAGTAAACTTATCTCCTTTTGGTGAATACAATGCTAAGCCATTGTGGAAGGTCCCTATCCAAATATTATTTGAACTGTCTTCAAAAATAGTTATCGGTCTGTTTCCAGGAAAGCTATTGTCGTTTCCTTCAACCGGTAAATATTGTTTAAAATCATTGCTGCCCAGAGCTCCTCTATATAGGCCACTATTCAAAGTTCCAACCCACATAAAATTTCTGCTATCTATATGTATAAAAGTGATAAATTCGCGGGAAAAGTGCTCTGGTAAGCCTAATTGTTTAGTGTTTAATAATTGATTACTTTCTCTGTGCCAGCGAAACAGACCTTTATTGGTACCTAGCCAAACATAACCTCCGTTGTCGACCGATATTGCCCTAACATCATTATTGAAATTAGCATTAAATGATTCGTCGTTAATATGACCTAGTTTTGCTTTATCTGGACTGTATTGAGATAGACCGCCACCTGATGTAGCAATCCATAGGTTGTTTACGTTATCAATGAATATTTTATTAATATTGTCATTTATTAAAGAGCTTGGCGCTGAACTATGGTGCTGGATTTGTTGCCAATTTCCATGTTCTTTTTGGTGAGTAAAGATACCAGACGTTCTTGTTGCTACCCATAAATCACCTGAAGATAACTCAGTAATATCCGTAATAAAGAGATTGTCTAATTTAATAGCTACAGGCTTAACTATGCTATCTTCAATTACTCCTCCTAAGCTAGTATATAAGCCATTATTAGTACCAAACCAGTAAGTATCATCATCATTTTGAAATATAGTGGTGATATGTAAATTATCAATTAGCGGAGTGAAAACGTTATTTTCTAATACAAATAGTCCCTTGGCAGTCCCCACTAAACAGCGACCTTGATTATCCTTATAAATAGTATTAATTGACTGTAGTGGGCTGTTTTGAGGGAGCACTCGTTGATCTTTTATAATGGCATCATGTTTATCAATAATAGTAATACCTGCCAGACTGGCGACCCAAATGTTATCGTCGCAGCTGGTGATTTCTTTGATAACATTGGCATTATGAGAGCCAAATGGCGTCGACAAGTCGATGTTTTTGATTTCACCCGATTTCAAATCAAAGCGACTAATCCCTTTGGTATCATAGCCAATCCATAGATAATGAGGGGCTTGGAAGTATAAAGAACGGATATAATTAGCGCTTAGCGCATTTATATTATTATCATTTGTTACTACGAATTTTTCAAAAGTAAAACCGTCAAAACGATTGAGACCATTTTGAGTGGCAAACCACAAAAAGCCCTGTTCATCCTGAGCTATGTCGTTAATTACATTTTGACTTAAGCTGTCAGCTCTAGTGTAGTGTTTAAAGCGAACTGTGTCAGCCAATGAAGAGCTGTTAATGAGCGCTAAACATAATAAAAGTACGCCTAACTTCATATTGGGTTACCACCTATTATATTTATACTTTATGGTGCTAATTTATACTTCATTGCTCATTTGCCAACATATTTTGCTTCGTCTCATTTACACTTTAAATTTATTTAGACTCTCAGCTAACTCTGCAGCACTAGCTGACATGCTTTCGAATCCAACTTCTAACTCGTTGCCACAATTAATAGCATCATCAGAGAGATCTCTTACTTTAGATACGTTTTCTGCTATATCTTCAGCTACCGTTGCCTGTTGATTCACCGCTTCGCTTATTTCTAACACTTGATGTTGAATTTGACCGACTGCATCTGTGGCATGGTTTAGTTTTTCGACTAACGAGTTACTTGCTTTATTATTCTCTTCTACACTCGTGCAACTTACGGCGATAGCTTGCTCGGCTGCTACCGACGATGATTGTAATTTTTGAATTATTTCTTGGATATTAGTGGTAGATTCTTGTGTTTTAGAAGCCAATGTTCTTACTTCATCAGCAACCACAGCAAAGCCCCTGCCTTGTTCCCCTGCTCGTGCTGCCTCAATGGCCGCATTTAATGCCAGTAGATTAGTTTGCTCGGCTACAGAACGAATAACATCTAATACGCCGCTAATTTCATCTGAGTTTTGCCTTAACTCTTCAACAACATTGCTGGTTTCTTGAATTTGATGGCCAAGTTTTATCATATTGTTCTGTGAGTTTATGACCGCTTTTTTTGCTTCTAGCATTTGCTTATTAGCATCTTCTGCATAAGTTGCTACTTGGTTTGCTGAATTAGCCATTTCTGTACTTGTTTGCGCCATTTCAGTAGTTGCAGCAGAGGATATTTCAACTTCACCTTTTTGTTGATTCATAAAGCTTCGTGTTTCATGCCAAGTTTGAAATGCAGTACCACTCTTTTGGGTGACAGAATCGGTTATTGCTTTACTTAACGTGACTAGCTTGTGAATTTGATCGGCGAAGCGATTGAATGTATGACCAAGTGTCGCCAATTCATCACTTCTTGTTACTTGTATCCGTCGACTTAAATCGCCATCGCCATCGGCAACATCTTGCATTGCACAGACAAGTTCATTGATTTGATTTCTAAACCTGATTGATAGCAAAGTCACAATGCTACAAATTATAATTATTAGCACTATAGCGGTAACTATTTCTTTAATAACTGCACCTTGTACAACGCTATCTGCAACCTTAGTGGGTAACATAAACGCTACGTGCCATTTCAAGTAAGGTTTTTCGCTAGTTATTTGCTGCCAAAATACTTGCTGTTCTTCACCTTGCCAATTCACGTTTGTTATACCATTACTTTTTAGTGACATGGTGTTATGAAGCTGACTAAAGCCATCCGTAGCGGAAAACTTTTGATCAATGATAGCTATATTGGCGCTTGAAGGGGTATCAGAGGTGAAATTTGGGAAATAAACTATATTACCACTGTCAGTAATTAGAAATGCTTCGCCTAAGCCTTTAAATTTTACCTTGGCGAGCAAATCTTTAGCGATAGTATCTACCTCAATATCAATACCGACAGCAGCTAAAAGTTGATTTTTTGAGTCATAGATCGGCTTCATAATACTGGAAACCATGGTGGGGTTTTCTAAGCTTAACATTGTCGGATTGCCAACAAATAACTTATTGGTGGCTAACACTGCATTCCACCAAACTTTTCCTTTTATGGTGTAGTCAGAAGTATCTATGCCTGTTTCGTCTATGTACTCATAGGTCTTTGCGGAGCCAATAAAAATACTACGAATTGAGTCATCAGACTTTATAATATCGTTATTAAATTTGACTAAATTAATATAATTTGGATTTCTAGACTCATCTTGGCCTCGTTTGCTATGTTCATTTAAAAAGGCTGTCAGGGTTGGAGAAAGTGCATAGGTTTGAACTATTTTAGCTTTGCTTTCGAAGAAGCTGGTGACTTTATCAGCATTTTGTTGTGTTAGTTGTCCAAGCTGTTCATAAAAGCTGGTATAGGTTTTTTCTTTTGTTTCGATAACCTTAAATATTGAAGCTATGGTCATTACAATTAGGAGAGCTCCACCAATCATTATTACCAGTTGTTTGGTGATAGAGTTCTGAATCCATGACATATGTTTACCTCAAAATATAATATGTTTAAAGTTGTAATTGGCTTTTTTTGTGCTAAGCCCATAAAAAACAACGTACTTTGTGTGGATTAACGTTACTTATAACATTAATATATATTATATAAGTACAAAATAAAACAATAAGAGAGTTGTTATTTTGAGCGTTACAATGTCGAAAACAGACTGTATAAAGCCTATAGGGCTATGTAATGTAAAATGAAACAATTATGAGGTTTTATCTGAAACGAATTAAAGCAAAGTATCAGTTTAATCTTTCTCACTTGCTTTGGTTATTTTTATGTCGATATTTTTTGCAATCGACATCTGCTAATAGATAAGTTAATTTATTGGTCATACCAGATAACATTACAATTTAAGCAGTCCCTCCATGATCAATGAAAAGACCGATGAGTGTATTAATTTACGGATAGAAAATAATATTGCCTACGTTAGCTTGAATAGAGCTGAAAAGCATAATGCTCTGGATATGACTATGTTTTATGCTATCCGCGAAACTATTAACAACTTGAAACGTGATCGTTCGATAAGAGCGGTTATTGTCGAGGGCAAAGGAGAAGGTTTTTGTTCCGGCTTAGATATTAAAGCGGTAATGAAGTCAGCTAAGGCACCATTAAAGTTATTGTTTAAGTGGCTACCTTGGCAAGCTAATTTAGCTCAGTATGTTTCTGTTGGTTGGAGAAGGATACCGGCACCAGTGATTATGGTTATTCATGGACGTTGTTGGGGAGGAGGGTTACAAATTGCGCTAGGTGGTGACTTCCGCATTGCATCACCTGATGCTTCAATTGCAGTTATGGAAGCTCGTTGGGGTTTAATACCTGATATGGGAGGAACACTCGCATTAAGGGAGTTGTTATCGTTAGATGTTGCCAAAGAACTTGCGATGACTGGGGAATCTATTAATGGTGAGCAAGCACTTAATTTTGGTTTAGTTACCCATGTAGATGACAATCCCTCTGAAAAAGCGCTACAACTAGCGCAACTTATTTGCCAACAGTCACCCGATTCAGTCGCAGCTACTAAAAAACTTTATAATAAAAGTTGGTGGAGTAAACCTAGTTTTGCTCTCGCTAGGGAGTCCTATTATCAAATAAAAATATTATTGGGCCAGAACCGAAAAATTAAAACGTATAACCAACTTCATCAAGATGAAAAATCCAAAGAGTTTACTAAAAGACAAAACTGGTAGTCTTTACATCTATGGCTTAACTTTGCTGTTTGATACTCTTTAAATCCCCTTTGTATTAGCTATATCTATAATCCCATGCTTAGCCCTCTTTTAGCTTATGTGTAGCGTTACTATTCAAGCATGTCCGTAAGTGTCCGTGTGCTGTCCAACGGACACTAACGGACATGCTGTGTGTCCGAACGGACACTTGGTCATTTCAATGCAATAACTATTCCTTTAATTACAATTGGTTACAGTTGTATGTGTGTTGGCATTGATTCTGCAGCACTAAGTTATCAAAAGTTAACTTAGAAGAAAGGCATGATTGAAGGAACAAGTGGACAGGATGAGGTAATAGCAAATCCTAAGAAAATTGAGTTAAAGAAAATCTTACTGACATTAACTGTTTTATGCGGTCTTTGTTATCTTGCTTTGCCAACCCTATCTCAGTGGTATTCTTCCATACCGAGTATTGACAGTAATACAGTTAACATAGACACAGTGATTCGAGGAGATCTTATCCGTGATGTAGTTGTTTCGGGTAAAGCTGTAGCGGCTAATGCGCCACAACTTTATAGCACTGAAATTGGCAAAATAACTCTGTTGGCAAAGCCAGGAGAAGCAGTGCAAGAAAATCAAATTGTCGCTCACTTAGTTAGCCCTGAGCTTGACGCTTTAATCAAACAGCAACAAACAACCCTTGAACAGTTAAGTATTAACGCTAATCGTGGTGTCTTAGCAGATAAAGAAGCCCAGCTTGATCTGGAAAGTAATATGAATACTGCACAATCAAGCTTAAATGTTGCCAAGCGTGAATTTCAACGCGCAGAAATATCGTACGCCAAACAGATTATTAGTGAAGTGGACTGGCTAAAAAGCCAGGACGCGGTAACTGATGCGACTCGATTATTTCAACATGCTCAAAAAAGAGTGTCATTTGCCAATGAGCGATTACATTTTGAAAAGCAGCATAGAGCATTTTTAGTGAAAAAAGAGCAGCTGATCCTCGATGAGTTATCACGTCGCCATGATGCACTCGCTATTAAAGCACCAGTCAACGGTGTAGTAGGTAATTGGTTGGTAGCGCAGAAAAATACCATTGCCGCTAACACAGCGATTATGACAATAGTTGATTTATCTCTGTATGAAGCAGAGTTAAGTGTACCTGAATTCTACGCCGATGATTTAGGTCTCGGTCTCGAAGTAGCAATGAAAATTGCAGGGGTTTCGATAAGAGGTGAAATCATTGCAATCTCTCCAGAAGTTAAAGGCAATCAAGTAACGGTAAGAGCTAAGATTATACATTCCAATAAAATTCAATTAAGACAGAACCAACGTATTAACGCCCGCATAGAGTTCGAGAAAAAAGAAAATGTACTAATGGTCAAACGTGGTGCTTTTGTCGGCTCATTTGGAGGCAAGTATATCTTCAAACTTGTTGAAGACCGTTACGCCAACAAAACAGCAATTACTACGGGGGCAAGTAGTGTTGACTATATCGAAATTATTGCTGGTATTGAGGCTGGTCAACGGGTGATTACTTCAGATTATGATGACTTTAATAAAGCAGAACAAATTTACCTAAATAATTAAACAATTTGTCTGCCAATTAATAATTAAATAAATAAGCCAAGGCTTAGCGTCTCATGTTTACCTTTATCTTAGGGGGCATGTAAGAGTTTAATACAAAAGGAAAGTACCATGCTTAAAATGAACAACATCTCTAGAATTTATCAAAACGATACCATTCAAACACACGCACTACGAGACTTCTCATTAAATGTAAAAGCAGGGGAGTTCGTCGCGGTAACAGGCCCTTCAGGCTCGGGTAAATCTACTTTTCTGAATGTAGCCGGGTTATTAGATAACTTTGACCGTGGCCAATATGAATTAGATGGGGTAAGTGTGCAAGGCCTCAAAGATGATGAGCTATCACGTTTAAGAAATGAAAAAATTGGTTTTATCTTTCAAAACTATAATCTTATCCCGGATTACAGTATTTTTGACAATGTTGATATGCCGCTGCGCTATCGTGGTTTTAGTGCTAGTGAGCGCAAACGCCGGGTTGAAGAAGCACTAGAAAAAGTAGGTTTAGCTTCTAGGCTTAAATACCTACCAAGCCAACTTTCAGGTGGTCAACAACAACGAGTTGCTATTGCTAGAGCACTAGCGGGTGAACCAAAAATATTATTAGCCGATGAGCCAACAGGTAACCTTGATTCATTGATGGCTCGGCAAGTGATGGAAATACTGCATGATCTTAATAAAGGCGGGGCCACTATTATCATGGTAACTCATGATCCCGACCAAGCCCGTGAAGTAAGTCGTAATGTGCAAGTTATTGATGGTCAGTTAGCTGATTTTAGAGTTTACGCTCCGCTGGATAGAACAAAGGGAAATGCAGGGGAAACTATCTTTAATGCTGTGAATGAGGAGATGGCAGATGCGTAGTGATAGCATGTTTTTTTATAACTTATCATTAGCAATGCAGAGCTTTAAGCGCGCGCCGACATTGTACTTTTTAATAATGCTAACCCTGTCTATTGGTGTTGGAGTGCTTTGTGCAAATCTGGCGTTAGTAAACTCTATGGCAAGCGACCCAATCCCTGAGAAGAGTGACAAATTAATTCATATTAGTATGAATACTTGGCCAGGGGATCAGCCGCCGGATGAGCCTATGCACATTTTACGTTATCGCGATGCAATGAAAATTGCAGAGTCAGATATCCCTAAACGTAGCGCAGTATTTTATGCATCAGGGGTTTATGCAAGAGATGTTGAATCTACAAGCATGAAACGCTTTGACTCTGACGTTAGGGCAACAACGCCTGGTTTTTTCGAGCTGACTAATGCGCCTTTTGCTTATGGCTCAGCATTTGAAAAAGATCATGGCATGGAAGTGGTTATTGGTGATGAATTAAATCAAAAAATATTTGCCGGTAAAAATAGTGTAGGTAAAACATTAGAGCTGGATGGTGAGTTGTTAACCATTGTTGGTGTATTAAAATCCTGGGTATTACGACCATTATTTTACCATGCCACAGAAGGGCGGGCCTTTAACTTAACCGACGATATTTATGCGCCGCTTGAAACTGCAATAGATTTAGGTTGGTCGATACATGCACGAAGCTCTTCAGCGGATAATTATTCAGGTGTTGAAGATACCCGTGATAAAAACGCTTATTACTTACAAGTCTGGGTTGAACTAGATG
This sequence comes from Colwellia psychrerythraea, assembly GCF_000764185.1. Taxonomy (GTDB): domain Bacteria; phylum Pseudomonadota; class Gammaproteobacteria; order Enterobacterales; family Alteromonadaceae; genus Colwellia; species Colwellia psychrerythraea_B. The sequence continues at coordinate 316,351 of NZ_JQEC01000016.1, read as the reverse complement.
ATGTAAATCAACGTTCGTTGATGCAATCTTACCTCGATAATTACAGCCAACAACTGAAAGAGGCAGGAGAACACCCATTAGCAACAAGAAATGAACTGCACAATGTTAATGAATGGTTATCGGTAAAAAAAGTAGTTGATCAAAAGGTACTGGCGTTCACTATAGCTTCAGTATTGTTCTTAGCTGTGTGTATTTTCAATGCCAGTAGTTTATTACTGTCACGTTTTCATGCAGCTAAGTTTGAAGTGGGCTTACGCCGCGCTATAGGTGCCAGCAATCGTCATATGTTGATACAAGGCTTAACTGAAAGTGTGTTATTAGGCATATTCACTGGCGCGGTCGCATTAGTATTAAGTTGGTTGTTCTTGAAGTTATCAGTGCAGTTCTTGCCACGCTTAGCGAATATCGCTGTGTTAGAGCCTAAATTATTGGTGTTAGGTATGTTATTGGCACTTATTACTTCTATTGCCAGTGCCTTATATCCATTATATCGCGCTAATCGTTACACCATTTCTGCAGAACTTAAATAGTTCAGTCTACTCCAGACTAGCCCAGCTAATAGGAAACATTATGAATATTAAAGCACTACTTAAATCCTTACTGTTAAGAAAATTTACCACTGGCTTGTTAATCTTACAATTAGCCATAACATTAGGTCTGCTAATTAATAGCGCTATTTTAGCCATTGATACCAATAATAAATTGGCAGAAAATACCGGTCTTGATGCCGAGAATATCTTGATTGTTTCATTGCACCCTACATCGGGAGAATATCGTGATTTAGATTATTATCGATCAATTGTCAGTGAAGACTTACAGCAAATAAAGAAAATTCCCGGTGTGGAGAGTGTGTCACTCATTAATCAGTTACCTATTAACAAAAGAGGCATGTTAGGTAATGTTTATGATTTGGATGATCCTGAACTTGTACGTAAAGATAAATATCTGCAAGATGTAAAGATCTTCCTGACTAATGAAGAGCTTGGTAATACCTTAGCATTAGCATTACTTGATGGTCGGTTTCTAACTAAAGATGATGAACTTGACTTTGCTAGCGATAAAAATGGCAATGTACTTATTACTGAATCATTAAAAAAAGCGCTTTATGGTGATGGCTCAGCACTAGGACAAGAAACCAATAATGGCCGTGTGGTTGGTGTTGTTAAAGATATTATGCTTAATCCTACTATTCCTGCAGATAAGCAATATGGCGTTTTTGGCAATCGCGTAATGGAGTTTATCTTCACTGGCCGTTTCTACTTGTTAAAAGTGAGTCCTGGACAGATGGAAGCAGTACGTAATAAAGTCAGTGATACCATTTTAGCCGTACAAGCAGAACGTGACATATTCAGAGTTTATACCATGGCTGAACATATGCAGCGTTTTTATCGCCATGATAAAGGCTTATCACAATTGTTTTTAATGTTATGTGGTTTAATGATCTTTGTAACCGCTATTAGTAGTTATGCTTACTCTCAATTTCATATCTCACGGCAGAAGAAATTCATTGGTATTAGACGTGCCTTGGGTGCCCGTAAAAAAGATATTCTTTTATATGTGCTGACAGAAAACTGGTTGGTATATACCATTGGCTGTGTCTTAGGTTTGGCTATGGCTTTAGCATTCAATATTTTGTTGAGTCAGTATATTAGCTTGAGTAAACCAGATATGATGTTGTTTTTATTAGCAAGTGCGATCATTTTTGTTGCCGGTACATTAGCAACTTTGATCCCAGCGATAAAGACCAGTAACATTCCACCGGTAATAGCGACCAGAACAGTTTAGTCCTAAATTGTAACTGCGGTGTAAAGGTGCTGGTAGGCTATTTTAAAGGAACAGAATGACGCAAATATTAATAGTTGATGACAATCCTGATATTCTTGAGGCGCTTGAGTTGTTATTGAGTTTACACGGCTACAGGGTATTAACCGCTGAAAATGAGAAACAAGCGTTATTGGCGGTATCTCATCAATGTGTTGATTTAGTTATTCAAGATATGAACTTTGCCCAAGGTATCACTTCCGGTAAAGAAGGTAAGTCACTGTTTAAAGCCTTAAAAGCGCTGAATAATGATTTGCCTATCATCTTAATTACTGCGTGGACACAATTAGAAACCGCTATTACTTTGGTGAAAGGCGGTGCAACTGACTACCTACAGAAACCTTGGGACGATAATAAGCTACTTGAATTGGTGGCCCAATATAGTCAGAAGCCTCAGACAAGTCTCACTGAGAAAAATAGCAGCGAGAATAGTAAAAGTTCAGCGGAAGGTTTCATTTATAAAAGTCAAGTTATGCATACTTTGATAGCACAAGCAGGCAAGGTTGCTGGCGCTACAGTCAATGTATTAATTACCGGTGCTAATGGCGCTGGTAAAGAAAAGCTGGCTGATTATATTCATCAGCAATCGCCACGTTTTCATAATGCCTTTATCAAAGTGAACATGGGTGCATTACCTCATGAGTTGATGGAAGCTGAGTTGTTTGGCGCGGAAAAAGGTGCCTTCACTGGCGCCAATCAAGCCAGAATTGGCCGTTTCGAAGCTGCTGATGGTGGCACTTTATTTTTAGATGAAATCGCCAACTTACCCTTATCTGGTCAGATGAAGTTATTGAGAGTATTGCAGACCGGTGAATTTGAACGCTTAGGCTCTAACATCACCATTAAAGTCGATGTTAGAGTATTGAGTGCCACTAATGCCGACTTAACTTTAGCGATTCAACACGGAGCATTTCGTGAAGATTTATATTATAGGTTAAATGTTATAGAGCTACATTTACCCGAGTTGGCACAGCGCCAGGCAGATATTGTTCCGTTAGCAGAATTCTTTATTGGTAGTGAATACACCCTTAGCGATGAAACAAGACAAGTATTAACAAGTCATGCTTGGCCGGGCAATGTGCGTGAATTAGAAAACGCCTGTAAGCGAGCATTAGTTTTTGCTGATAATAACATCTTAGCGCCAAATGACTTTCAGCTAGAATCAAGTTTAGTAACTGTAATTACCAACGAAAAAGAGCATATAGAGCAAGTATTGATTAAGCATCATTGTGTAATCAAACATAGTGCACTTGAGTTAGGTTTAAGTCGACAAGCGTTATATCGCCGCATAGAAAAGTACAAAATAGATGTAGACTCGTTATGCTAATTGTACACCTCATTATTATTAACATAACCTTCCTGGTTAGCTTTGTACTTTTGTTGCCCAGTTCACCTTGGTTATTCGCCATTAGCACAACTTTGTTAATTATTTTAGCTGTTATGCGCTTTCAATATTATCATCGACAAAGTAATCAAGTACTACATTCGTTATTGAATGGTTTACGTAACTTACAAGATGGCGATTTCTCTATTAGCTTGGCGGTTCCTAAAGAAAACAAAACGAATAAAGCAAATAAAAGCCAAGCTGAAGTCTTAGCGTTATTTAATCAAGTGACTGATAAATTACGACAAGAAAAGCAATCTATCTATCAACGAGAATTGCTGTTAGATAAGGTTGTTAATGCCTCCGATGTTGTTACTGTATTAGTTAATCACAGAGATACCATAGTTTTTGCAAATCGTGCTGCTGAATATTTTTTTCAGCAAAAGAGTATGTTGGGCATGTCTTGGCAAAGCTTATTAGCGGAAAAATTACCTGAGCTTATTCCACATCACGATAAAGATAATGCCATCATTCAATTACTACTAAATGATAACAATGTTAAGGATGATCTGGTGAAGGCTACAACTAAAACCGAGCAAAGTTGGCACCTTTCTCGTCATCATCTGAAATTGCACGGTAATCCTCATCAATTAACCTTGCTCAAACCCTTAACCCAAGCCATGCATCAGCAAGAGTTACAAACGTGGAAAAAGGTTATTCGGGTTATTAACCACGAACTGAATAACTCTATCGCGCCTATTAGCTCTATGTGTCATAGCGGTAATATATTAGCCGAGCGTTTAGAAGAGCCGCAGCTAATCCGGGTGTTTGCCACTATTTCTAAGCGGATAAATAAATTAGCAGAATTTATTCAAAGTTATAGTCAGCTGGCGCGATTATCGAAACCACAAAAGAAAAAATTTGATGTTATAAAAACCTTAAAACAGCTGCAAGAGTTCTATCAATTTACTCTGATTTGCCAGCAAACTAGTTTGATTTTTTCAGGAGATGAGAGCCAGATTGAACAGTTATTAATAAACTTACTTAAAAATGCTCAGCAAGCATGTCCGGATAAAGACAGTGTTGTTCATGTAACAAGTCAACAAGGTAAAATAATCATTACAGTGAGGGATTTGGGTACTGGTATGCCGATTGAGGTTCTGACTAAAGCGTTCTTGCCTTATTATTCGACTAAAGCAGATGGTAGTGGTATTGGCTTGAGTATTTGCCAAGAAATTAGTGATGGTCATCAAGGCCAAATCACCTTAAACAACCACCCTAAAGGTGGCTTGCAAGTAGAAATATCTTTGCCGCTAAACTAGTGAAAAATTGCTTAGCGGCTAATAAAGTTACTCTTTAAATATCGTTTTAATAATATATTCTTCTAAATTATTTGCGATATGCTTTTCTAATCGTTGAGTTAGCATTGATTCCTGCTGGGCAGATATTTTAAAAGGGAATAGCAATTGTTGCGTGGTATTTTCATCATCGCTAACACTAATATGAATATTTCCTCTTAGCCAAAACCAACCCCCTTGTGCTAAAATCGGCTGTTGTTCAATTTTTCCATGTAGGACTATTGAAGAGCTTTGGGATAGTTGCACACCTAAATTAGCGGCAGATGCACTTAACTGTTTGCTTAGGAAGCTGTCATCATTATTTATTTTGAAGCTAAGTGTGGCTAATGATGTTTTTATTAAATTTTCGATATCGGCACTAGTAGTTTGTGACATTATGCCTTTTTTCGCGACTAACACTAAACTTCTATTGTCATTTTCACGCTGCTGTTGGGCAAGGTGAGCCTGCTCCAGCGCTTTTAACGCCTTAAAAAAATTTGGTGCTTCACTTTTCGCATAGGACAAATTTCCTGAAACTTTACGGTCAAGTTGTCTGATTGATTCTCTAAATACTTTAGCAGCCGGTAATTTCTCCATTACGGCCACGGCATAACTTTGACCTTGTGGCTGTTGATACATTTCTTTTATTACAGCCCCTTTTAATTGTTGGTTTGCTGTTGCAGAAATAAAGCGGGTTACTTCGTTGTGGGTTTTTCCTTGTTCTGTAGAGAAGTGACTTTTATCAATTTGCTCTTCCGCTATTGAAACTGAAAATATACGCGATAAATTAGCGAGGGCTATTTGCTTTGCTTGTTCCATATCACGGCCCTGACCAACTGCTGCTAAGTATTGATTTTCAGGGTATACTTTTGTTGGTTGAGTTAGCCATAGTGGTGGCTGATTTTGTGTTGAGCTACAAGCAACAATGCTTAACACCATCAAAATACTTAAAAGCTTTTTCATTTTTTATCCTTGTGCTGTTACTGTTGATACAATAGCGTCAAAAACTAGCTAAGTGTATTTGGTTCGTTAAGCTTGATAGTAAAATAACAGAGTGACTTTTCCCTGATATAGTACTTTGTGATAGATCTAACGTTTGTTGGCCATAATGAGTCGATAAATTTAAAGTTTTCTTCGTGGAGTAGCTGGTTGCTACTTGTATTGAAGATGGCAACATTCCCCAGTGACGTAAATCAGCGACTTCTGAAATGATAGTTAACACATTAGCAAAAGCGCCAAGTACATTGTCTTTTTTATTGAGTTCTTTAACTGTTTGAAATTTAGCGCCTGCTCTAGCAAGCGCCATAGCGGTTATTTTAGGCATTCTTGCTTGCAAATCGCCTCTTGCGCGCTCTTCGATATTCTCGATTGTTTGTGTGGCGAGTTCACTATGTTGAGTATGTATGTAAGATTTTGACTCTACATAGTTATTTCGAGGGAAATTTGGTAATGCAACTGATAGATAGACGTCATCTATAGGCCACCAAAGCGTTGATTTAGCTTGCATCATTTGTGTGACCACCCCATCAAAAGAAAAGACAAATTGTTTGTTGCTGTATGGTTTTGACAAGACTAGATGAAACTGTTGTTGGTATTTTTTTGACTCTTCATTAAGGCCAATATGTGCAGTTAAGTCGATGAGGCTTTGTTGTAAAGGTTGAGGGGGGGATTCTTGGCGAGCTGTTATAATCGACAACGCCATGCGATAGCTAATTAGTGCGCTATCATATTCATCATTTAATTCATAAATGACACCAGCTAAGTAGCGAACAAATGCTAGTTGCCCCTGTGTGTTTTTAGTTTCAGCTAATTTATTCATTTGAACATCAGCTTGCAATATCTCAACCCTAGCACCATTGAGATCATTATTTAAAAGGTAAGCCATCGCCATCATGCCATGCACCAATACTTGGTCAGTAGGCCAGCCAGAATAACTTCTAAAGGTTTCATTCACTGTAGCAGAGCTAAGGTTTTCTGAAATAGAGACTGCTTGTAAAGAAAGCATAGTTTCCTTGGCGCCTTCAAGGTTTATTATGGCATTTTGATAATCGCCACTAACGAGTTGTAAATAACCTAAATTAAGTTGAAGTTGTGCACTACTTTGCTGTTCAACTTTTATTGCTTCGAGTTTAGTTAATGCAGTTTCAACGGGCAGATTATGCCTGAGTTGATTAGCAACCTCAGACATCTCTCTATTATTGGCAGCGCATCCAGATAAAATAAAGCAAAATAAAGCCAATAAAAAGATTGATGGCTTTACTGTAGTTATCATGGCCAAATTAACCAATGAATGCTCCTTGTCAGTAGACGGTTTTAGTAGCGAATTTTAGCGTTTTCTACTAACTTTTTAATCTTCTCTTGCCCTACCCAGACTTTACGGTTATCAGCCAAACTAATTAGCGTTAAGTCGACTTGATAATAACGAACTTGCGTTGAGGCATTTGCATCGATAATGGTATTTATTTGCCCTGAAAGCATATAATCAGCCCCGAGCTCTTGACCTGCGGCATTGCGTGATGCTTCAGTTGAATTAAGGTCCTGGTCTTTACGTTCGTCTCTGATCTCTCCTCGTTGTTGGGCTGATGCTACAAAATCAACCCTACCGGAGTTAATTAGTTCTCTCTCAATATCACTAATAAATGTATTTGTATTAATGTGCTCATGAGTTAGGTTTTTAATACTGCCGACTATTACTGTAGGTGGTTTTCCTTTTTGGCTTACATGGCGGTTTATCCAAGGGCGGTTAAGTACATCAGCCACCATAGTTTGAGCTGTCATGCGAGAATCAGAATCATTCCAAGCGCCACTTAAATCAATAGTTTCAGATGAATCTATTCGTTGAACTTTTGTCGTACCACACGCTGATAATACTACTACGCTTAAAATTATTGCTAAAAGCCTCATTCTTTATTCTCCTTGGTGAAGCGTTTAAAGTTTGCCTCTAAGTTTTTTTCTGTATATTGCTTAAATGACTGATTAATTTTGTCAGCGTTACTAATTGATGCTTCGAGTGCATTTAAGTTTAACTCTGCGAAAGAGTAAACATCACCTGAATTTTTATCTCGCCAACTGCCAATAATTCTTGCACCAGACAATGCAGCTTTAGTCGATGATTTAATGTTTTTTTCAACAGACATATCAAATCCCTCACCATTACTTGCTGAGTAATCTGCGAGTGTTGAATCAATAAAAGTTGACATAATTCTAGCTACTTCAGCTCTTGCTCTGTTATCAGCAGTGGATTTTTGTAATGATAAATCCCCCATTGCAGGCGCTGAGCCAACACCATGAATTAATTGACCATCTTCATTACTCACTGAGTTGGTGCCATTATTTACCCATGCTGGTGCATTATCGAGCCCCATGTCTGATTCAATATCCGTACTAGATTTCTGACTTGAACAGCCAGTAGCGACGAATAAGGCTGTGACCAATAAAAGTATATTCCTCATGTTAAACTCCATTCCTTAAGTGAAAATTGATAAAACTGTAACAGCATTAACTGATAAGTGGTATTTCTTTAGCTTTATAAAGCGTAATCAATTAGTTATTCAGTTTACATAATAACGATTTATGTAACCTGAATGTAACTTGCAGCTTGACCAGCTCAATTGAAGCGTAGGTGATTTATTAGAACCTTGTTTAAGTTCGGTGGCAAGCGACTAACTGTATAAAAAGTGTAAATTATTGCAATTATAAGGGCTATGGCTATTTAGAAAACGCCGCTCTTAAACAGAACTCAGGTTAACTAGTTTCTTTATCAGCGAAAAAAAACACAAGTATAATTCACCAATAAGTAAAGCCGTGGTCTTAGGGGAACAGCTTTTTTAGCTTAAAAAACGTCTGCTAAAATTGTCTATACTGGTATAACGTTATTGAGTTAATTAACAGCTGAACTATTATACTAATGTAGTAGGGTTATAGAGATGGTATTAAAAGTTACTCATAAAGTAATCATCGGTTTTGCCATTATTTTGCTACTACTATTATTTTCTAGTATTAGTTCAGTCGGCATTTTAAGTGATATTAAAATGGCTACGGCGAAGGTTGATAATTTTGCTCTACCATTGCAAGGTTATGCCAATAATGTGCAAAAGCAATTACTTAAACAGGCCAAGTTAGAAGCGTTAATTGTCACTCAGTCAACGGTTAGTGCCATTGAAAATATTGAGCAAAACTTTGCTCAACAAAACTTACTGTTAATCAAAAACAGCCAGCTAATAACAAAAATTCTGGTTAGCTTTCCAGCCATTGAAAATTTAAGTCATTTCACTTGCACTTATAATGCTTATACCCAGTCTGTTGCGCTTATGTTTACTTATAAAAAAGCACAGTTAACAGAAACCATACAACTGAACGAGCAGCAAAAAATCCTCTATAACATTTTAGATGAGGCCAGTGCTATTTTAGGTGATTTATCCTTTTTAGAGGATACACAAAATCAACGGCAGATCGAGCGTATTATTGGTTCGGCTAGCCAAATAGAAGGTTACTTGTTTAATTTAACTGATGCGACTAAGGCGATACTAACAATTAATAGTATTGAAGAAGTCAGCATGGCTCAGCATGATATTGATTTTGGCTTAGATAATATTACTCAGCTATTAACTTTTTTAAGCCGCCTAGGTGAAGATTATGATACCGGTGGTTTAATCGATCAGTTTATTGACGAGTTTACGCGTTCAAAGTCGATGCTGCGTAGTGATAATAATATATTTATCTTAAAAATATCACAACTTGAACATAGAGACTTGTTTAATAAAGCTTATCAAAATTCAGAGCAACATATCACTGGTGCTAGCGACGATATTGATATTTTTTTACAAATATTGGATAAAAACTTAGCACAACTACAAGCTGATATATTTGACAATGTTGAGCAAGGCAATATTGAAACGCTAGCTGTTTTTATTGTGTTGTTTGTTGTTGGTGCGGGTATTGCGGCCATTACTATTCGGACCATGATAGGACCATTAACTGGCATTAACAAAGTGTTGGCGCAAATAGCTAAAGGGGATTTGTCTCGCCAGTTAACCGTTCGTTCAGATGATGAATATGGTGAGCTTTCAAAAAATGTTAATTTAGTGGTTGCCGATTTAACGGCATTAATAACCAATATTTCCAATTATACTCATTTACTTAATAATGCCGCTGAACAATCCAGCAATAAAACCGCCCAAGTGACTTCCGCTTTATCTTTGCAACAGCAAACAATAATGCAAGCGACGGCACAAACCGATGATTTAGAGTTGAGTGCTGAAAATATTTTGAACAAAGCGACCAATGCCGAACAAAAAATGTCTGATGCCTTAGCACAAAGTAATAAACTTGAAAATATAGCCAAGCTTACCAATGAACGCATGATAAATTTAACTACTATGCTTGATAATACCTCAGAGGTGATGGCTGTTTTACAACAAAAATCTCTCGATATTAGCAGTATATTAGACGCTATTGGCAGTATTTCAGCACAGACGAATTTGTTGGCATTAAATGCGGCGATAGAAGCTGCAAGGGCAGGGGAGTCTGGTCGAGGTTTTGCCGTGGTTGCTGATGAAGTACGTCTACTGGCTAGCAGAACACAGGAAGCAGCCAATGAAATTCAAGTGATGATTGAGTCGTTACAAAGCCAAACTAAAAAAGCAGTAGCGGATATTATTCAAGGAGAAAATGAAGCTAACAACTGTCAAGAGCATACGGTCGAGCTTTTGGCCATATTGTCCTTGATCCATCAAGCGATAGAGGAAATGCATATCATGAGCCAGGATATATCGCAATCAGCTACCCAACAAAATGGCTTGAGTAATGATATCAAACAGAGTATTGATGCGGTTGTTGATTTAGGCCTGAAAAGTAGTGACTTGTCGTCCTCAACACTGAACTATAGTAAGCAGGTTGCTGAATTAGCCACTAAGCTAGATGGCGCTATTGGTACCTTCAAAGTTCCTTAATCAGGGATATTTATGTAAAAATAGTCATAATTGATGGTTTATTAAATCCTACTGTAATAAGCCTATTTTTAAAAATCTACTTTTAATGGCCTCTATGGGGGATGTGCAAAAATGTTATTCAATGCATTTTAACTTATTTCCTCTTCGCTTTAACGAAAACAGTTTTATCCTTTCGATACTAGCTGTTACTTTCAAGCTAACTTTATTTAAGCGAACTTAATTTAGCTCATTAAATTCAAGGGGACTTAACCTGATGAGGATTTAATTATCTCTACTTCAAATATACAAACATTGCTACACAAGGGTAAAAGCTTATTGGTCCCGGTAACGGTAATGCTCAGCTTATCATTAAGCCCAGTACTATCAGTAAATGCAGCTAGCCAGTCTAGTGAACAAAATAGTGGTCATGAACGTAAGTTGGCCATTGATAAGAAGAACACCACTAAACACAGTACTAAGGTTAATGGTAACAAATTTAAATATACTGCTACTACAGGTACACAACCGGTATGGGATGAAGACGGTCACCCTACCGCGAGTTTGTTTTATACTTATTACCGACGCAGTGATGTAAAAGATACCGCAAAACGTCCATTGGTGATTTCCTTTAATGGTGGCCCTGGCTCTGCTTCAGTTTGGATGCATGTAGCCTACACTGGACCTCGTGTATTAAATGTAGATAACGAAGGATATCCATTACAACCCTATGGTGTTAAAACCAATGCTTATTCAATATTAGACTTTGCTGATATTGTTTTTGTTAATCCTGTTAATACTGGCTATTCACGCGTATTGCCTGATAAAGACGGAAAAATGCCAACTAAAGAGCAACAAAAGAGAATGTTCTTTGGTGTTAATGCAGATATTAAATATTTGGCAGAATGGGTAAATACCTTTGTTAGTCGTAATAACCGCTGGCGTTCACCTAAATACTTAATCGGTGAAAGCTACGGTACTACCCGTGTTGCCGGTTTAGCTAAAGAATTGCAATCGCGCCAATGGATGTATGTAAATGGTGTTATTTTAGTGTCACCAACGGATATTGGCATCAAACGAGATGGTCCTGTTGAAGCCGCCAATAGATTACCTTACTTTGCCGCAGCTGCTTGGTATCACAAAGCCTTAGAGCCAGGATTACAACAAAAGCCATTAAAAGAGTTATTGGCAGAAGTAGAAGAATATACGCTGGCAAAATATTTACCGGCGTTAGCCAAAGGTGGCTTTATTTCAGTACAAGAGAAGCAGGATATTGCTGTGCAAGTAGCGAAATATTCTGGCTTATCTGTGAGTGCAGTGGTTAATAATAACTTAGATGTTGATAATAACTTTTTCTGGAAAGAGTTATTACGCGACAGAAAACAAACAATTGGTCGTTTAGATTCTCGTTATTTAGGCATTGATAAAAAAGTTGCCGGTTCACGTCCTGATTACAATGCTGAATTAAGCTCTTGGTTACATAGCTTTACTCCGGCAATTAACTATTATTTACGTGAAGAGTTGAATTATAAAACCGACATTAAATATAACATGTTTGGTAATGTACATCCGTGGGATCGTACGGGTAATAATACCGGTGAAGGCTTGCGCTCTGCTATGGCACAAAATCCTTACCTGCAAGTCATGATTCAATCAGGTTACTTTGACGGTGCCACTAACTACTTTGATGCTAAATATACTATGTGGCAGTTAGACCCAAGTGGTTTGATGAAAGACAGGTTGTCATTTAAGGGCTATGAAAGTGGCCATATGATGTATCTACGCCATGAAGATTTAAGACAATCTAATCAAGATATTCGAGACTTCATCAAAAAAAGCTTACCGGCTAAAGGACAAGCAGCTAAGTATTAATTAGTTGCTGATAAATTAATCTATTGGTTGGTAATTAGCTAAATGAAAAGCTTAGTCAATAATTTGGCTAAGCTTTTTTATTGCCTGATTTTCGTGAAAAAGCGCAGCTTGGGCCAATAGATTATATATTGATTTCTTTTTAGTCAAAATAGCTGTATAATGCGCGCAAAATTATAGCCCTATTTCGGTAATCTACTGGAATAGCGATTAACGATAGTAACAGCGAGTAAAGCCTGTGTTAGATAAATTAAGAAATGTGGCAATTATTGCCCACGTTGACCACGGAAAAACCACTTTAGTTGATAAATTACTTGAGCAATCAGGTACTTTAGATGCGCGTTCTGGCCATGACGAACGTGTGATGGATTCAAACGATATCGAAAAAGAACGTGGTATTACTATTTTAGCTAAAAATACTGCTGTTAACTGGAACGACTACCGTGTAAACATCGTAGATACTCCTGGCCATGCTGATTTCGGTGGTGAAGTTGAGCGTGTAATGTCAATGGTTGATTCAGTATTATTGATTGTTGATGCACAAGAAGGCCCAATGCCGCAAACTCGTTTTGTTACGCAAAAAGCTTTTGCTCAAGGTTTAAAACCAATCCTAGTTATCAACAAAGTTGATAAGCCTGGCTCTCGTCCTGATTGGGTTATGGATCAAGTTTTCGAATTATTTGATAACCTTGGCGCTACTGATGAACAACTAGACTTTAAAGTTGTTTACGCTTCAGCAATTAACGGCTGGGCTTCGTTAGAAGAAGGCGTAACTGGAACAGATATGACTCCTTTATTTGATACTATTATCAATGAAGTACCGTCACCAGATGCTGATCCTGAAGGTTCATTCCAAATGCAAATCTCTCAACTTGATTACAGCTCTTATTTAGGTGTAATCGGTGTTGGTCGTATTAAGCGTGGTTCTGTTAAGCCTAACCAACAAGTAACTATTCAACTTGCTAATGGTGGTGTTCATAATGCTAAAGTAGGTAAAGTATTTGGTTACTTAGGCCTAGAGCGTCATGATATTGAAGAAGGTTTTGCTGGCGACATCATTGCTATTACTGGTTTAGGTGAGTTGAAAATTTCTGATACTGTATGTTGTCCTACAGAAGTAGAAGGTCTACCGGCTTTATCTATTGATGAACCAACTATCAACATGACTTTCCAAGTAAATACTTCACCATTTTGTGGTAAAGAAGGTAAGTTCGTTACTTCACGTAATATCAAAGATCGTTTAGACAAAGAATTAGTACACAACGTAGCACTACGTGTTGAGCAGTTAGATGATCCTGATAAGTTCAAAGTATCGGGTCGTGGTGAGCTTCACTTAGGTATCTTAATTGAGAACATGCGTCGTGAAGGTTTTGAGTTAGCTGTATCTCGTCCAGAAGTTATTGAACGCATGATTGATGGCGTATTAAATGAACCTTATGAAACAGTAACTATTGATGTTGAAGAACAACATCAAGGTTCGGTCATGGAAAAAATGGGTGTTCGTAAAGCTGAATTAACTGACATGGCACCTGATGGTACTGGTCGTATTCGCATGGACTTCATTATGCCAAGTCGTGGTTTAATTGGTTTCCAAACTGAATTTATGACGTTAACGTCTGGTTCTGGTTTGATTTACCATACGTTCTTCGAGTATGGTCCTCATAAAGGTGGAGACATTGGCCAACGTAAAAATGGTGTAATGATCGCTAACGCAACGGGTAAAGCCCTTACTAACGCTATCTTCAACCTACAATCACGTGGCCGTATGATGATTGGGCACGGTGTTGATGTATATGAAGGTCAAGTTATTGGTATTCATAGCCGTGATAACGATTTAACAGTTAACGCGCTTAAAGGTAAGCAGTTAACTAACGTTCGTTCTTCAGGTACTGATGAAGCACAAACACTAACGCCACCAATTTTAATGTCTTTAGAGCAAGCTTTAGAGTTTATTGATAATGATGAGTTAGTAGAAGTAACACCTGAGAATATTCGTATTCGTAAAAAATCATTAAAAGAAAATGAACGTAAACGTGAAGGTAGAGGCGGTAAGTAATTACTGAATACCTTTGTGACGTTTAAAAAAAAGCGCCTATTGCGAAAGTAATAGGCGCTTTTTGTTATCTAAATATAATACAAGTTATACGTATACTACTAAGACAGAATCATGAACATTGAGAGAAATAGTAAGTATAGCGTTTACTGTAAGACTCGTGTTTTCTTAAAATAGAGCGCCATTACTGAATTATTGAAGGTAGGGTTTCTAGTGTTTTCCAGTGATTTTAAGGTCAACTAAGCTTATCAACTAGTGCAAAATTTCTGTAAATAGCTGCCATTTGTTGTAAGACATATCTGCAATTGTTGTCATCCGTAATTACTATGTATCTGGAAATATCTAGTAAGCCATTGTTTCTTTCATTAAATAGTTAAAATAAAAATTAATTATAAATGTTTTGTTACTTCTAGTACGTAAATAATTAAGCAGGCTGATAATTTTGTAACTACGCTTAGGGGTATCAAGCAGTAGTAAGCTACGGCTTTCCCAACAAAAGGAATTGTATTATGTCTCCAACACAACTTAAAAAACTTCAAGAGCTAAGTCAAATTTTTAGTCAAGGTAAAGCTAACCCAAAACAAATCCAACAGCTTTCAGCTTTACTGGCGCAAATTAACCGTTATGATGAAGAAAGCCAACCTGTTGAAAATGAGCAAGTCACTTTCATTGCCGCGCCGCGTTTTGGTTGATACTTACAGCTATTATCAATTATGCTTCTTAGTTATGTTTATAAGTTGCAGCATCTATAATCGACCATAAATGAAATATTCCAGCAATAATTGCTGGAATGACCATCCACCACAGCGCATAACCACCAACACATACAATGGCAAAAATTATTGCTGCCATTAGCCTACCCTGTACCAGTTGCCCCAGACCAGGGAAAAACACATTACAAATAGCGGAAATTACATTACCCGCAGAACCTTGATTTGTCATCTACTACTCCATTTCTATCTTCCTAAGGTCAATAGCCCTAGATAATTCATTAACGCTATCTTAATATATGAAACAAATAGGACAAATCAGTAAATTGTTAACAAATATGAGTGTATTCAAGCAAACAAGTATTGGCGAGTATTGGCATAAACACAAAGGGCTGCTCTTTTATTTTAGTCGGCGTGTTAAACGTGAACAAATCCAAGTGGTGGCGGGTTACCTTTCTTATGTTTGTTTGATGTCATTAGTACCACTAATCGTTGTCATGTTATCGGTAATGACCGCTTTTCCGCTATTTGCACAGCTGCAACAGACGATTGAACAATTTGTTTATCAAAACTTTGTTCCTGCCGCTGGTGATGTGGTGCAAGAATATTTAACCGGATTTGTCGCTAATGCCTCAAAAATGTCTGCTGTCGCCATATCATTTTTATTTGTTGCCGCGCTATTATTAATTTCTTCAATAGACAATACTTTCAATAAGATTTGGCGAGTAACCGACAAGCGCCGCACTATAACTTCATTCGCCATGTATTGGATGGTATTAACATTAGGACCAATATTGGTTGGGGCTAGTATTGCCTTATCTTCATATATAGTGTCGATAGTAGCGGTTGATCAGTATGATGTCTTAGGTTTGTTTGATATTTTTTTACGATTACTACCATTACTTTCTTCTATTATTGCCTTTGTTATTCTCTACATGGCCGTGCCTAATAAAGCTGTACCATTTAAGTACGCAATATCGGGCGCATTTGTTGCGGGGGTGTTATTCGAGTTGGCGAAAAAAGCGTTTGCCTTATATATTGCAGCATTTCCTTCTTACCAAGTGATCTATGGCGCATTGGCAACAATTCCTATTATTTTTTTATGGGTCTATGTTTCTTGGCTTATTGTTTTGGTGGGAGCCTTGATTACGGTATCTTTACAAGAGTACCCTTTGTTGAAAGAACAAGGGTTGAAAGATCGAAGTATCAAAGACCAAGCGTTAAAAGAACAAACTTCTAAAGAAAAAAAACTACCCTTAACAAATGAAGAGCAAATGAAATGATTGCTTTAATCCAACGAGTGAATCAGGCAAGTGTAACTGTTGATAAGCAAATTATTGGCGAGATTGGCAAAGGCTTATTAGTATTTCTTGCTATTGAACCAGAAGACAATGAAGCTAAAGCCAAGCGTTTAGCCGAACGTGTTGCCGGCTATCGCATTTTTAGTGATGAAAATGACAAAATGAACCTAAATGTAAAACAATCAGGTGGAGAAATTTTGGTTGTTTCACAATTTACCCTAGCTGCAGATACTAATTCAGGATTACGGCCTAGCTTTTCTACAGTAGCAAATCCGGAATTGAGTAATACCTTATATCAGGTTTTTGTTGAAAAATTACGTCAACAAGGATTTAAAGTGCCAACAGGAGAATTTGGCGCTGATATGAAGGTTGCACTAATTAACGATGGACCAGTCACATTTACGCTTACAATCTGAATAAGCGATTTAATCTTTTACACACCTAAAGCAGTCTGTGTGGTGCTGTTTGTTTTTTAACTAATTAGACTATCACTTTTGAGTAAGTGGTGTTATAATCTCGCGCCCGTTAAGTTTGAGTGATGGCATTTATGTCTTAATTCTAACCGAAACGGGGGTCTTTCGTAAGGCAGTGACGGGTCAAATTTCTGGCCTTGAATTAATAACTTATCTTTTGTTTTTGTTGAGATTTATCTCAATTTAAAAAAGATAACAATGGAGCAAAAATCAATGATCCAAATGCAATCACAGCTGAATGTTGCTGATAACAGTGGCGCTAAGCGTGTTCAATGTATAAAGGTTCTTGGTGGCTCGCACCGTCGCTATGCACGCATTGGTGATATCATCAAAGTTGCCGTAAAGGAAGCAAGTCCTCGCGGTAAAGTAAAAAAAGGTGATGTTGTTACTGCGGTAGTGGTGCGCACTAAGAAAGGTGTTCGTCGTACAGATGGTTCTGCCATCCGTTTTGATGAAAACGCGGCTGTAATTTTGAATGCAAACTTACAACCAATTGGTACTCGTATTTTCGGGCCTGTGACACGTGAACTTCGTAATGAGAAATTTATGAAGATCGTATCATTAGCACCTGAAGTACTATAAGGAGTCACGATAATGGCATCTAAGATTCGTCGTGATGATGAAGTAATTATACTTGCGGGCAAAGACAAGGGTAAGACTGGTAAAGTCACTAAAGTTCTTGTTGAAAGCGGTAAAGTATTCGTAGAAGGCGTTAACTTAATCAAGAAACACACTAAGCCTGTACCTCAGTTACAGCAGCCTGGTGGCATCATTGAAAAAGAAGCACCTTTACAAGTTTCCAACGTAGCGATTGTTAACCCAGCAACGGGCAAAGCAGATCGTGTTGGTTTTAGAATTGAAGACGGCAAAAAAGTTCGTTTTTTCAAGTCTAACAACGAAATAATATAATTGGAGTAAACGATGGCGAAACTGCATGATTTATATAAAGATACAGTTGTAGCTGAGTTGCAAAAGCAATTTGGTTATAAGAGTGTCATGCAAGTCCCTCGGATTGAAAAGATCACCCTTAACATGGGTGTTGGTGAAGCTATTTCTGATAAGAAAGTTTTAGAACACGCCACAAATGATCTTACTGCAATCTCAGGGCAAAAGCCGCTAACGACAGTAGCACGCAAATCAGTTGCGGGCTTCAAGATTCGTGAAGGCTACCCTATTGGTACAAAAGTAACTCTACGCGGCGAACGTATGTGGGAATTTTTAGAGCGTTTTATCTCTATTTCTATTCCTCGTATCCGTGACTTCCGTGGCTTAAATCCTAAGTCATTTGATGGTCGTGGTAACTACAGCATGGGCGTTCGTGAGCAGATCATCTTCCCTGAAATCGAATACGATAAAATCGATAAGATTCGCGGTTTAGATGTCACTATTACTACTAGCGCGAAAAATAATGAAGAAGGACTAGCTTTACTGTCTGCCTTCAATTTCCCGTTCCAGAAGAAGGTGTAGAGTTATGGCTAAAACGTCAATGAAAGCTCGTGAAGCTAAAAGAACCAAATTAGTAGCACAATATGCTGAAAAGCGTGCTGCATTAAAAGCTATCATCTCTGGTACAGATTCTTCTGATGAAGAACGCTGGGATGCTGTATTGAAACTTCAAAGTTTACCTCGTGATTCGAGCAGTAGTCGTCAACGTAACCGTTGTAGCATTACTGGTCGTCCACATGGATTCTTACGCAAATTTGGTTTGAGCCGTATTAAATTACGCGAAACTATGATGCGTGGTGAAGTTCCAGGTCTTAAGAAAGCTAGTTGGTAATTCACGGGAGTAAATGGTTATGATGACTGATCCTATCGCGGACATGTTTACACGCATCCGCAACGGTCAATCTGCAGCAAAAGTTGCAGTACAAATGCCATCTTCAAAGGTTAAAGTTGCAATTGCTAACTTGCTTAAAGAAGAAGGTTATATTTCAGATTTTTCAGTTTCAGGTGAAGTAAAACCTGAGCTAGCTGTTACATTGAAATATTTTGAAGGTAAAGAAGTAATTGAAAAGATCAAACGTGTTTCACGTCCTGGTCTTCGTATATACAAAAGCAGCGATGAACTTCCACAAGTTCTTGCCGGCATGGGTATTGCGATCATTTCGACTTCTAAAGGTTTGATGACGGATCGCGCCGCTCGCTCTGCGGGTATTGGCGGTGAAGTTCTTGGTTTCGTAGAGTAAGGAGAATAATATGTCTCGTGTTGCAAAAGCACCTGTCGTTGTTCCTGCTGGCGTTACCATTACGTTATCAGGTCAAGACATTAAAGTTAAAGGTCCAGTAGGCGAATTATCTCGCACGATTCACAGTGACGTTGTTGTTTCTCAAGAAGAAAATAACATCATTACTAATATCGTTGCTGATGTTAAAGGCGCTTGGGCTCAAGCCGGTACTACACGTGCTTTAATCAATAATATGGTTGAAGGTGTTAGTAAAGGTTTTGAAAAGAAATTAGTTTTACAAGGTGTTGGTTACCGTGCCAAAGCTGCTGGTAAGTCTTTAGACTTATCTTTAGGTTTTTCACACCCAATTAAACATGCAATTCCTGAAGGAATTACTTGTGAAACTCCTAGCCAAACTGAAATCATACTGAAAGGTTGTGATAAACATTTAGTTGGTCAAACCGCTGCGAACATTCGTGCATACCGTAAACCTGAGCCTTATAAAGGTAAAGGTGTTCGTTATGCTGATGAACACGTTCGTCGTAAAGAAGCTAAGAAGAAGTAGGGTAATACTATGGATAAGAGAACATCTCGTTTGCGCCGCGCTAAACGCGCTCGTGCAAAAATTAGCGAGTTGGGTGCGAATCGTTTAGTTGTATTCCGTACTCCTCGTCATATTTACGCTCAATTGATCGCTCCTACGGGCTCTGAAGTAATCGCATCTGCGTCTACTTTAGACAAAGAAGTTGCAGCTCAAATTGAAAAAACAGGTAATGTTGCAGCAGCAACTGCAGTAGGTAAAGCAATCGCTGAACGTGCTGTAGCAAAAGGTATCACTAAGATAGCTTTTGATCGCTCTGGTTTCCTTTACCATGGTCGCGTAAAAGCGTTAGCAGAAGCAGCTCGCGAAGCTGGTCTTCAATTCTAGGGGTTGATTATGGCTAATCATAAGCAAGAAAACTCACAACAAAGTGATATGGCTGAAAAGCTAATCGCAGTTAACCGCGTTTCAAAAGTGGTTAAAGGTGGTCGTATTTTCAGTTTTACTGCATTAACAGTAGTTGGTGACGGTAATGGTCGCGTTGGTTTTGGTTACGGTAAAGCACGTGAAGTGCCTGCTGCAATCCAAAAGGCAATGGAAAAAGCGCACCGTAACATAGTAACGATTGACTTGAAGGGTACTACTCTTCAGCATGTTATTACTGGCAAGCATTCAGGTTCTAAAGTTTTCATGAAACCAGCTTCTGAAGGTACAGGTATCATCGCCGGTGGCGCGATGCGTGCAGTACTTGAAGTTGCAGGCGTTCAGAACGTATTGTCAAAAGCATACGGTTCTACTAACCCAATCAACGTAGTTCGCGCTACTGTCTCTGCTTTAGTGAATATGCATTCACCTAAAGGCATGGCAGCTAAACGTGGCAAAAGCGTTGCAGAAATTTTGGGGTAATTGAGCATGTCTAAAACAGTTAAAGTAACTCAAATAAAAAGTTCTATCGGTCGTTTACCGAAGCATAGAGCTACATTAAGAGGCCTTGGTCTACGTCGTATCAATCATACAGTTGAGTTAGAAGATACTCCATCTGTACGTGGTATGATTAACAAGGTTCACTACATGATTAAGGTGGAGGATTAATAATGCATTTAAATACTTTATCCCCTGCACCGGGATCTCACAAAGCTAAAAAGCGCTGTGGTCGTGGTATTGGTTCAGGCATCGGTAAAACTGGTGGTCGTGGTCACAAAGGTCAGAAGTCTCGTTCTGGCGGTAGTGTACGTCCTGGTTTTGAAGGTGGTCAAATGCCATTGAAACAACGTTTACCAAAATTTGGTTTTACTTCTCGTAAATCTTTAGTTCGCGCTGAAGTTCGTTTACATGAATTAAATCTTGTTAAAGGTGATGTTGTTGATATTCACGCACTTAAAGATGCAGGCCTAATTACACGTAATATCGTAGCTGTTAAAGTTATGTTATCAGGCGAAATTACTCGTCCAATTACATTACGTGGCATTGCGGTAACTAAAGGCGCACAAGCAGCTATTGAAGCTGCTGGTGGCAAAATAGAGGAATAATACACAATGGCTACACCAGGAATGGCTACTTCACAAGGTAGTAAAGGCGCAGGCGGTTTGTCTGAGTTGAAACAAAGATTATGGTTCGTATTCGTCGCCTTAGTTGTGCTTCGTTTAGGGTCTTTTGTGCCAATCCCTGGTATTGACGCCGCTGTATTAGCTCAGTTCTTTGAACAACAAAAGGGCACCATTGTAGAGATGTTTAACATGTTCTCTGGTGGTGCACTTGAGCGAGCCTCAGTATTGGCACTTGGTATTATGCCGTACATTTCAGCTTCGATTATTATGCAATTGCTCACGGTGGTTCATCCCGCAATGGCAGAGCTTAAAAAAGAAGGTGAAGCTGGACGTCGTAAAATCAGCCAATACACACGCTACGGCACTTTAGTTCTAGCAACAGTACAATCGATAGCGATTGCCAGAAGTTTACCGGATATGATGCAAGGGCTTGTTATCAATGCAGGCTTTAGTTTCTATTTCACCGCAGTTGTTAGTTTGATCACGGGTACCATGTTTTTAATGTGGTTAGGTGAGCAAATTACTGAGCGTGGTATCGGTAATGGTATTTCGATTATCATTTTTGCAGGTATTGTTGCTGGCATGCCATCTGCAGTTGGTCAAACAGCTGAAATGGCGCGTCAAGGTGAATTGCACTTATTAGTATTATTGCTAATCGGGGTTGTGGTATTTGCAGTAACTTTCTTAGTAGTATTTGTGGAACGTGGTCAACGACGTATTGTTGTTAACTACGCAAAACGTCAGCAAGGCCGTAAGGTATTTGCTGCACAAAGTACACATTTACCGTTGAAAGTGAATATGGCTGGTGTTATACCGCCAATCTTTGCCTCAAGTTTAATCTTGTTCCCAGGCACGCTTGCGAGCTGGTTTGGTCAAGGTGACGGCCCGGTAGCTGATTTCCTACAAGGTGTTTCAGGAGCTATGTCTCCAGGACAACCTTTGTATGTAATGATGTTAGCGGCAGCAATTATATTTTTCTGTTTCTTTTACACGGCTCTTGTTTTCAATCCGCGTGAAACAGCAGATAACTTGAAAAAGTCAGGTGCGTTCATTCCAGGGATTCGTCCAGGTGAACAAACATCCAAATATATTGATAAAGTGATGACCCGTTTAACCCTTTGTGGTGCGGCGTATATTACCTTTGTCTGTTTGGTTCCACAGTTTATGATCATGGCGTGGGACGTACAGTTCTACTTCGGCGGTACATCATTATTGATTATCGTAGTTGTGATTATGGACTTTATGGCACAAGTACAAACGCATATGATGTCTCATCAATATGACAATGTACTTAAGAAAGCAAACTTAAAAGGTTACGGTCGTTAGACCGAGCTGATTTAGTTAACGGAGTATAAAATGAAAGTACGTGCATCCGTAAAAAAGATTTGTCGTAATTGTAAAGTGGTAAAACGTAAAGGCGTAATTCGCGTTCTTTGCATTGAACCAAAGCACAAACAAAGACAAGGTTAAGATTAGTTTTTAATCAAAATCTTTTAGAAGTGGCATTATACAAATTTATCTGTATAATGCCGTTTCGATTTGCAGAAAAATAGAATGGTTGGGTATCCTAACGGGCTTTCCAACCAATGTAATTTAAATAATTAATAGGAGATGTGATTAGTGGCCCGTATCGCTGGCATTAACATCCCTGATCGTAAGCATGCAGTAATCGCCATTACTGCGATTTACGGTATTGGAGCTACACGTGCGAAAGCAATTTGTGCAGCCTCTGGTATCGCTGAATCAACGAAGATCAGTGAATTAGACGAAGCAAAAATTGATTTGCTACGTGCTGAAGTGGATAAATTTACCGTTGAAGGTGATTTACGCCGTGAAGTTTCAATGAACATTAAACGTCTTATGGATTTAGGTTGTTACCGTGGCATTCGCCATCGTCGCAGTCTTCCTCTACGTGGTCAACGCACTAAAACAAATGCGCGTACCCGTAAAGGCCCTCGTAAGCCAATTAAGAAGTAAGAGGAACTAGACAATGGCTAAAACACCAGTTCGTACGCGTAAACGCGTAAAAAAACAAGTTGCTGATGGCATGGCTCATATCCATGCTTCTTTCAACAACACAATCGTGACTCTTACAGACCGTCAAGGTAATGCTTTATCTTGGGCGACTGCAGGTGGTTCAGGTTTCCGTGGTTCACGTAAATCTACCCCTTTCGCTGCGCAAGTAGCTGCAGACCGCGCTGGCGCTGTTGCAAAAGAGTTTGGCTTGAAGAATATTGAAGTTTTCGTTAAAGGTCCAGGTCCAGGTCGTGAATCTGCTATCCGTGCCTTAAATGCTGCTGGTTTTAAAATCACCAACATTACTGACGTTACACCTATTCCTCATAATGGTTGTCGTCCTCCTAAGAAACGTCGCGTTTAATCGCTCTTTTTAGGATAGTTGGAGAAAGAAAATGGCTAGATATTTAGGTCCTAAGTTAAAGCTTAGTCGTCGCGAAGGAACAGATTTGTTTCTAAAAAGCGGTGTTAGAGCAATTGACACTAAATGTAAAATCGAAACAATACCAGGTCAACATGGCGCCCGTCGCGGTCGTTTGTCAGACTACGGTGTTCAACTTCGTGAAAAACAAAAAGTTCGTCGTATTTTCGGTGTTCTTGAAAAACAATTCAGTAATTACTACAAAGAAGCGGCACGTCAAAAAGGCAACACAGGTGAAAACTTGTTACAGCTTTTAGAGACCCGTTTAGATAACGTAGTTTACCGTATGGGTTATGCAAGCACTCGTGCTGAAGCCCGTCAATTAGTTAGCCATAAGGCTATCGTGGTAAACGGCGGTGTAGTTAATATTCCATCTTTCACTGTTAAAGCTGAAGATACTGTTTCTGTTCGTGAGAAGTCTAAAACTCAAGCGCGTATTATCGCTGCTTTAGAATTAGCTGATCAACGTGAGAAACCACTTTGGGTTGAAGTAGATACTAAGAAGCTTGAAGGCGTTTTCAAACGTGTTCCAGATCGTGCTGACTTATCTGCCGAAATTAATGAACAGTTGATTGTTGAACTTTACTCTAAGTAGTAAAGTTGCACTTTAAGAGAGGACATATATGCAGGGTTCTGTAACCGAATTCCTTAGACCACGCATGGTTGGTATTGAAAATATCAACCCTCGTCGCGCTAAAGTAACTTTAGAGCCACTAGAACGTGGTTTTGGTCACACTTTAGGTAATGCGTTACGCCGCATTCTTTTATCTTCAATGCCGGGTTGTGCCGTAACTGAAGTAGAGATTGATGGTGTTTTACATGAGTACAGTAGTAAAGAAGGTGTTCAAGAGGACATCATCGAAATATTGTTAAACCTTAAAGAGCTAGCGGTAATTTTAGAAGGCAAAGATGAAGCCGTTCTAACGTTAACTAAGTCTGGTGAAGGCCCTGTAACGGCAGCTGATATTCAACATGATGGCGATGTAACTATTACAAACCCAGACCATGTTATCTGCACCTTAACAGGTGAAGGTTCTATCAGCATGCGCATTAAAATTGAAATGGGTCGTGGTTACGTACCTGCTTCAGTTCGACGCGATGCCGAGGAAGAAGATCGTGCTATTGGTCGTTTGTTGGTAGATGCCTCATTCAGCCCAGTAGTTAGAATTGCTTATGATGTTGAATCTGCTCGTGTTGAACAACGCACAGATTTAGACAAATTAGTTTTAGACATGGAAACCAATGGTACATTGGATCCGGAAGAAGCTATCCGTCGTGCTTCAACTATTCTTGCTGAACAGCTTGATGCGTTTGTAGAACTTCGTGATATCAAAGAAGTTGAACAAGTGGAAGAAAAACCATTATTCGACCCAATTTTGCTTCGTCCAGTTGATGATCTAGAACTAACTGTTCGTTCAGCTAACTGTTTAAAAGCAGAAGCAATTCAATACATTGGTGATTTAGTACAACGTGCTGAAGTTGAGCTTCTTAAAACGCCTAATTTAGGTAAGAAGTCTCTAACTGAAATCAAAGACGTGTTAGCGTCGCGTGGTCTTTCTCTAGGTATGCGCCTAGAAAACTGGCCACCTGAAAGCATTGTTGACAACGACTAGTTCGATCATCGTTTTTTTATTAATAGTTTGAGAGAAGGATTAACTTATGCGTCATCGTCACAGCGGTCGCCAGTTAAACCGTAATAGCAGTCATCGTAAAGCGATGTTCCGCAATATGGCAAGCTCTTTAGTTAAGCACGGCGTTATTAAAACGACTGTAGCTAAAGCTAAAGAACTACGTATGGTAGTAGAGCCATTGATTACATTGGCTAAGACCGACAGTGTTGCAAATCGCCGTTTAGCGTTTGCTCGTACACAAGATAAAGAAGTAGTAGGTATTTTATTCAACGAACTTGGTGCTCGTTACCAAGAACGTCCAGGTGGTTACACTCGCATTTTAAAATGTGGTTTCCGTACTGGTGATAAAGCTCCTATGGCTTATATTGAATTAGTAGACCGCCCAGTAGTAGAAGATGCTCCTGAAGTAGTTGAAGAATCAGCTGAAGCTTAAACGAAAGTTTATACTTTAATTAAAAAACCGAGCTTAGGCTCGGTTTTTTATTGCCAAAATTTTAATAGTTTAAAAATCAATAATTACTTAAAAAGCAATAATTACTTAGATTATGTAGCCAACCTCGCTAATCTTGTCGCTTCCTTACTTGACCTAAACGTTAATTCACCGTATAAATTATCTATTGTACTTAGTTTTCACTTAGAGCTTTTATGTCGTCACGAAATCCAATTATTGCTGTTACCGGTTCATCGGGTGCTGGTACGTCAACCACGACTGCATCCTTTCAGCATATCTTTAGAACGCTTGGTATTAGCTCTGTTAATGTCGAGGGTGATAGTTTTCATCGTTTTTCTCGTCAAGAAATGGATATGGAAAAACGTAAGGCTAAAGAAGCCGGTGCCAACATCAGTTATTTCGGCGACCTAGCCAATGACTTTACCGCCTTAGAAAAACTATTTAAAGATTATAGTGAAACAGGCACAGGAAAAATTAGGCGCTACCTTCATACCTTTGACGAAGCTGTTCCATACAACCAAATGCCTGGTACTTTTACCCCATGGGAAGACTTTGGTGAGGGTACAGACTTACTCTATTACGAGGGGCTGCATGGCGGTGTTGTCACCAAGGAAAATGATGTAGCCAAACATGTCGACCTACTGATTGGGATGGTACCTATTGTTAACCTAGAGTGGATTCAAAAGATTATTCGCGATACCAATAAACGTGGACACTCACGAGAAGCCGTTACTGCCAGTATTGTTCGAAGTATGGAAGATTATATTTCGTTTATTACGCCACAGTTTTCTCGCACCCATATAAACTTTCAGCGTGTACCTACCGTAGATACTTCTAATCCATTTAGTGCCAAGGCAATCCCAAGCTTAGATGAAAGCTTTGTTGTTATTCGCTTTCGTGAAGTGAAAAATGTTGATTTTCAATATTACCTGCGCATGATCGATGGTTCATTTATGTCTCGAATAAATACCCTTGTAGTGCCTGGTGGCAAAATGGGTTTAGCGATGGAGCTTATTCTTACGCCGCTAATACGAGACTTGATTGAGAGAAAAACCCAAGCGAACAAACAATTAGATTGGATGAGTGATTTATAAAGCTCACTTTTCAGCCCTTCATTTATGTGAACATTATTTTGAAAAACCTAACTTTAGCTATTATATTGGTAATTTTATTTATTCCTTTTCAGTTAAGTGCTAACTGGTATCAACATACATTTAATACTATGGGTACACGTGCCCATGTTGAATTTTGGCTCGACGAAAAAAGCGCTACGACTAGTCATTCACAAAAATTAATTAGTGAAGTTATAGCGGAGATGAATCGGCTAGATCAGTCGATGAGCCCTTATATAAAAAGTAGCGAACTTAGTTTGCTTAATCGAGAGGCTGGTCATAGAGCAGTACCGGTATCAAAAGAACTTATTTCCTTGTTAGCTACCGCTCATGATATATCAGTAATGAGTGAGGGGGCTTTTGATATAACCTATGCATCAATAGGCTATCAATATAACTACCGTGACAAAATTCGTCCCGAACAATCTGCAATTGCTAACGCATTAGCTTCGATAAATTACCAAGCAGTTACTTTAGATGAAAGAAATAATACGGTTAAGTTTACTAATAGTGATGTGAAAATTGATTTGGGTGGCATAGCTAAAGGTTATGCGATTAAACGATGCATCAGTATTTTAAGGACTGCAGGGGTTAAGTTCGCATTAATGAGTGCTGGTGGTGATACTGCTTTACTGGGTGACCGTAATGGCAGGCCATGGTTAGTGGGTATAAAACACCCTAGAGCGGAAGAGAAAAATGCTGTGCATATCCCGTTGAATGATGAAGCTATTTCTACCTCAGGGGATTATGAGCGTTATTTTATTGAAGACGGTAAACGTTATCATCATATTATTAATCCGAAAACGGGTGACTCAGCTCGAAAAGTCGTCAGTGTCTCGGTCATTGGTAAAGATACTACTGTCGTTGATGCCTTATCAACGACCCTTTTTGTAAAGGGCCTTAAAGAAGGCATGAATATAATTAACAAACTGGCTGAATATGAAGCCATCATTATCGATAATGAACAAAGGTTACACTTCTCAGAAGGCTTACAGCAATAATATGTAAACGGGTTAAAATACAGTTAGGTAATTAGCCTGTGAATATAGGTTGAAATGCTGTTAGCGAGTCTAACATGGTGCTATTACCTAAGCCTTGGCCTGGTACTAGCGTAGAAAATTGATTCTGTTGACCATGTAGCGCCATATAGTTTAATAATACGGTTTGAACCAGTAGATTTACATTGTTAGCAGACGGAGCTGAAGCTGTTTCAACGGAAGCATCAGGCCTCATAAAACCTATTTGTTGTTGAATAGCATTTTGTTCAGCTGTAGCTCCCATCAATTGGGGTTTACCTGTTGGGTTATACACTAAGAAAAATGATGCACCGGTCGAGGAGTTATCGCCTGTCCATTCGCCTTTTCCACGACCGTCTGCTGATTCATCAATGCGACCATTACTTGCAACAGAGCCGTCACTAAATACATACATCATCAATGGTTGATTACGTCTTGCAGCATATTCAAGACAAGCTCCCATGCAACGCCCAGCACGTAAGTCACGTAATTCGCCTGTGCTTCGATCGCCTGTATGGTAATCAAAGCCGCCCATAGTAATAGTACCGGCACCAGAGAAGCCATTGACCACTAATTTCATAATGGAGGCGGTTTTTTGAAATTCGTTTTCATTATTATATTCATCACTAGTGAAAATTGCCCCATCGCCAACAATTTCAAGATCAGAACTTGGATCTAAAGTAGAAGGATCGCCAAAGCGATCAGTAAGATCTGCACTTTTAACATAACCGCAGTTAACCATATCTTTAATGACATCATCACGAGTAACTTGGCTATTTACTTTACCCATTTTTTGAGCGCTAACACGTTGTATACTTTCCATCACTGCAACCGCATCATCTTTACTGAAGATTTCAAATAAATCGCCAACATCGACTAGGCCAGTAACATCACTTGGGCGGTCAATTTTAGTGGGACGCTTACTTAAATCTATAAAGCTTGCAGGAGCCATAGAGTTTCCGCCAGAATCGGTATTACGCGAACCAATAAGTGGCATTAAAGAGCCGTTTGCACCTGCAGCTGCAATTGCATACATAGGGTTATGTGGGTTGTTAGAGGTATCATTGTCAGAACGACTTGGAATTACTGCGCCATTTATATTCGCTGCTGTTTCAGGTGATACTTTTTCTAATATGCCACGTAAAAAAGCAGAGTCTGAGTGAAAAGCTAGTCCTAAATCTGTATTAATGAAATCAGAGGTCATGGTGTCTGGATTAGCTATGTTTGGTGCCATATCACCAGGTATACCTAGTTTACTGTAACCCGCAGTAGATAGAAAATCTTGTTGGCCACCTAGGCCACCAACTAAAACATTAGAGCCTGAGATATTAGCACCACCGGCTAAATCGAAACTGATGAAGGGAATTTTACCAGCACCTTGCGCACTGATACCGCAACTGTCTCTTAACGCTTCCATATCACTTGAAAGCGCAGCGTTAGCTTTATTTGGGTTTGCTAAAAGGCTATATAGTGATAATCCGGCTACTGCATGACCACCAGTCTTAAGACCTGCAGAAATAAAGTCACGACGTGTCATTGGCGCTTTATGATCACCAAATAATAATGGACTATCTGGATGTAAATGTTTAGTTTTTCTCATAGTATTCCCTTTGTTCTATAGCTTATCTGCTGTTCAATCACTCTCTATAACTCAGTGTACAAAATGCATATTGAGTATTTATTATGAGAAAATTATTGAACAAGCATTACAGCACTGCCTAGTACAGCAGCACAACTGGCCTTAGCAATATTTTTACTTCGATTAATGTCACAATTATTTCCACAGACTGCGAGTCTGGTGATCAAATTATCCAATTCAGAATAAACTGCTGCTTTGTCAGGTTGGCTACTCAGGGTTGAGGGCATCAACTGATTTAATAGCGGGTTAAGTAGGTTTACTCTGCCTGTTGCATCCAAAGCAATGTCAGGTGTATTACTAAAGTTGACATCAGGGAACCAAGTGGTACGTAAGTTCTCATCTTCAAGTGCAGTATCACAGTAAGCTATTGCCAATTGGGTGATGCCCATTTGTTGTGCAGAAATAAAGGTTTCTATATTGGTTAATGTAGGCAATTGTTGCTTAACAAGCTGATAGGTTGTAGCAACGTTAAGAGAATCTTTATTTACCCCGGTTAAAACACTCATGCTGGCATGGATTTGTGCAAAATTACGCAGACCTATTTTAGCACTATCATTATCAATAAATGTGGCGTCTGGCGTTATAAACGTACTAGGAATGACAACGTTAGTATGCTCGCCTAACTGCTCAAAAGTTAAGAAAAACTCATCATTACTCGCACCTTTCTCTAATGCTATAATCGTTCCTAAAGGCGAAAGTTCTACAGGCTCTGCAATTGAGTCGTCATTGGAAAAACTTCGGTTGAGGTTCGCATAAGCTTGACCTTGAGCACTTTCTTTACCATTAACACCAATACGCATTTTGTTCAATACGGTATTTTTTGGCAGAGTATTCCCATCAAGGTTGACTAAACTTGGATTAGTGAATAAATAGCTGTAATTATCATACTGACTCACTTCAAATAAAACGTAGGTATTTGCTAAATCTACTAATTCACTTATAGAAAATAATAAGAAGAACTTCTCACCTACACCGACATCATAGTTTTGAGAAATCTGTTCCTGCGATAAAGTACGGTTATATATTGCAAGTAAACGGATATTGCCTTGCCAAACATGATTGTTAGACGCTTCTCTGCCCAGTATTAAGGCAAAGCTATCATCCCATGAAGCAATTGGTGATATTGCATCGTCAATAATGTCGACAAGCTTACCATTAACATAAATTCGGCGACCTTCTGTTGCTGAGTATGTCAGCACAACATGCTGTAGTGTCGCTTGTAATACTTCTTCATCATCAGGTGTACTTAATGCTGGCTCACCATTACTGCTACTGCCAGCTGTTTGCAGCATAAAGTCATAATTATATTGGCTTTGCCCTAAAGTAAAGTTTCTATCATTATCGCCAGCAGAGTAACTGACTATTCTGGCAGGACCTTCTTGCACGACATTATTCGGCGTGATCCAAGCTTCAATAGCGAATTCATTGGTGGAGGTGATCAAATCATGTATTTTTTTGCTGTTGGCAGTGCTCGATTGTGCTTTACCGTTTGTAAAGGACAATCCCCAACTACCAAGCCATTCTACATTTCCTGATAGTGTCAGGTTGGCAGCAGGGGAAATACCCGAGGTATCATAAGCGGTATTACCACTACCTGTTTTAAATTGATATAAAGCAATAATGTCAGATTCAAATCGTCCACCACTTGAGGCGACAAGGCCATCGGTTAGTAGTAGTGATTTCGATACCACCATTTCCGATGAGATAACGTCATGGGTAATCTCATCACTGAGCGCTTGAATAGCGGCTTCCATTTCATCGCTGTTTGCTCGGCAATCACTCCAACAGTTATGAAATTCATTGCGTAAACGTATCACTAAACGAGACTTATCTGGCTCTTCTAAATTCATTACTCGTTTGGCAGCATCATAGGCTTTATCTATGTTATCGCTAGCAAAAAATGGCGACTGTGCAGTACTCGATGCTTCATTATGACAACCAGCACAATACTGAGTAACAATAGGGTAAACATGATTAGTAAATAAAGTGTTTTCAATTGGGAAGTTTTTACTGGTACCTGGCTCTTTGATAACAGGCGCTTTTAATACAATGGCATTAGCGGTACTTACTCTGTCGTCTGCCCACAATTTCACCCATTGTTGCATGGTTTCGCCACACGCTTGATCACTATCTAACCAACAGTTGTGGCCCCCCGAAACTTTTTGTACAAGTCGTGATTCTTCAGGTTTACTTAAACTAACTAAAGGGTTACTTGCAGCATAAGCATCGTTGACGTTTTCTCTACTAGCAAAGTAGGGTGCTTGATTACCTTCGGTATGGCATGAGCCACAACGGTCCGTTGCAGAAATATTATCCCATAGTGACGTTTTATATTTTTGAATATCTTCAGTGGTTGGCGCTGGCCCCGTATATTCAGCGCTACTGTTATCTGTAGCTAATGGTGGTTGTTCTTCTACTGTAGAGTCACCACAGGCACTAACTAATAGAAGTATGCTAACGACAGATAAATTTTTAAATACGGTAAAAAGTGAAGGGGAATGCATCATTATTCTCCCATGCAATACGCACCAACTTCAGCAAATACTTGCTTAAGTTGATATGAATGTTGTTGAAAAGATGTTGTGGATGATTGTATTTGTGTTAAGTCAGCTGTGTTTTCAGCGTCTCGCAAGCAAACAGCTTTAAATACCTTTTTTACCTGGCATTGCGCAAAAGCGGTACTGTTGGCTAACTCTTGCCCTAATGACTTCATACCACTTCCTTGACCTGCAAGGGTAGCATCCCAACCAAGCTTTTGATTAATGCCCTCACGCCAATAGTTCTTCCAATCATCATTTTTAGTGACAAAACCAAAAGGGAAACTAGTGGCATTGTTATGATATTTAGCCTTAACTCTAGTGCCCGTTACCGAATCAATATTAACCGATTGATTATAGCTAATCTCACCGTTATCAGCTTGCGGGTCATTTTCTGCGTCAAACTGGTAATCATAGTAGGCAAATGCTTGTGCCAGAGGATCCATTCCTGTGTGGCAACCGGAACAGTTATTGATAAATAGGCGACTATCTCCACCCGGGCTTCTACTAACGTCTTGGCGAATTCTGTCGGGTGGTAATGTGTTGTCTTTTAGTGGTTCTAAATCGGTACATAGGTGATTCATTAAGGTAAAGCGCAACATCGCTCTATTAGTGCCTAAATAGAAAAAAGCTTTAGCAGCAGCTCTTGAAGTTAATACTCCTGCCGTTGCTTCACTAGGTAGACCATTCAAACTTGATTGGCTAACTTGAACTAAACCGTCAGCTAAATTAATAAAGTTACTTTCTAACTCTTCGTAATGGGTATTATTTAGCTTGTTATAAGGGGTTAAGTTAAGGTCACTATTTCCTACATAGGTAATATCGCCTTGCAATATCTGCCTAAAATCTAGGTCATCACGAACTGCACCAATGATTGTGGCACTGTAATCATTGAGTGGAAAAAAAATGTCTTGGTCTTTATTGGTCCAAGGACTGGCAAATACCTTTAATGTCGTTGTATAAAATTCAGGTGATTGCATTGCTACATAAGCGGCTTCGGTAATTTTATCTTGGTCAATTAACGTGCTCATTTCTAGCAAAACTTGGATAGAGGGTGGTACGCCTGTTATACGATCATGTAAACGTTTCGCTTGCTCTAAACTGGATGAATTTGCCTGCGTAATAAACAATAAAGTGCAAATAACACTCAAAAAAGCAGTATGGATTTTCTTTGAAAATGAACTGCTTGTTTGCTTTTTAAATAGTATTTTTTTATTACTAGTGCTTAGGAGTGACATCTCCATACAGCCTCCTTGAAGATGTAATTTTTGCAACTTAGTTGCGATAACATATGGTAACAATGTTGTCACAGTGTATACTAATGATGATCAAACGAGCAAACAAATTTATTGTTGGGAGTGTCTCAAATATGAGACAGAACAAGGGATTAGGAAGGTTTTATCATTAATAAGTTAAATATTATGTTGTTATTTATTAACTGTTTATTAGGTATATTGCAATGAATCTAATGTCATGGATTTACTGCTCTATCTTGGTGGTTTTTTTACTTACTGGCTGTAATGAACAAGCAATAAGTACAGATGAACAAGTCGATCCTGTATTAGTTGAATACCCCGTTGTTTATATTGAACGAAGTATCAATCGAGTGAGTGACGACGATTTAACTCCGGTGACCTTTTCCCCACGTAATCCAGCACAATTTAATGCCGGCGCTCGACTTATTATAAAAAATAACGCTTTTGCGGACTCCCCAAGTACTACTCTTACCTCTGAGCTATTTACTGATGAGCAAGGCGAAACTCAGGCTATTGATATTCGCGATTTAAGCGTGTCGGCAGATGGGCAGTCTTTTTTGATTTCTATTAGGGCGCCAGAAATAGCAGATGCTGATGAAAACGAACAACCTAAGTGGAATATTTGGCGCTATCAGTTAGCTGATAAAAGTTTTCAGCGGATTATAACGAGTGATGTTGTTGCCGAGCAAGGCGATGATCTGATGGCTTCATTTCTTCCCGATGGGCGTATTATCTTTGCCTCCACTAGGCAACGTTTATCTCGCGCGATATTATTAGATGAAGGTAAACCGCAGTACACAGCATTAAATGAGTCAGGACAAGACTCTGCTTTTAATCTGCATATTATGCAAGCAGACGGTAGTGATATTAAGCAAGTTAGCTTTAATATGAGCCATGATTTATATCCTTTAGTTTTACAAGATGGTCGTATCTTATACAGTCGTTGGGATACCATGGGCGGTAATAATAAAATTAATTTATACCGGATGAACCCTGACGGTACTGATAATCAGCTAGTTTATGGCTGGCACTCACATCAAATAACGTTAGATGATGAAAATCATGTTATTGAATTCGTTAAAGCACAACAAATGCCTAATGGCGATATATTACTATTAGTTGCGTCAACGGATGATGAGATTTATCAAAAAAGGCCCATGCTAATTAATATCGGGCAATTTATCGATAACCAACAAGCGATTGATAATGAAGTAGTAACTTCTTCTGCACAATCAGCAGCACAAAAAGACTTATTTACCGATAGCTTATATAACTTTAACTTCTCTGATGAAATTAATACTGCCGGCAGGTTAAGCCATTTATTTCCATTGCCTGATAGTAGCGAGCGTTACTTGTTAAGTTGGGACTTATGTCGAGTTACCATAGATGCAGAAATAAAAGCCTGTGGACAATTATCAGAGCAAGAGTTAGCACAAGAAGGACTTGAATTAGCATCTCCTTGGTATGAGTTGTGGCTTTACAATGGTAAAACGAATACTCAGCAAGTGGTTGCTAAAACAACTGAAGGTTACATGCTTAGTGAAGCGATTGTTATGCAAGCATCTGATAATCCTGCGACCTTTGTCGCCGATAAATCTTTTGGTGCTGGGCTTACCGTTGAATTAGCGAATGAGCAGGCTGCTGCTATTCATATTCGCAGTGTTTACGATATGGATGGTGTTGACTCATCAATACAAGCAACTAACCCCCTAGGCATTATTTCTTTAAGGGATCCAGCCTTAACTACAGCGGCACAGCTACCAGCACGATTTTTACGTATTGTTCGCGGTGTGCCACTACCTCCTGATGAAGTGAGGGAGATAAGTAATACCGATTTTGGTAGAAGTAGAAATCAATTGATGCGAGAAATCATTGGTTATACGCCAATCCAACCGGATGGCTCAGTTAAGGTAAAACTCCCCGCCAATGTGCCGTTTGCTATTAGTGTGCTTGATGCCAATGGTCAGCGAATTGGTGGCAGACACAGGCAATGGCTAAGTGTAAAGGCAGGAGAAACATTAGAGTGCCATGGCTGTCATACTGGGCAAAGCGAATTACCGCACGGTAGACCTGAGGCTCAACCTGCCAGCATCAATGCTGGCGCCAATCTCGGTGGCGTCGCTTTTAGTAATGCCAATCCAGATATTATTCCTCTGCAAGCACAAACCATGGCCGAAGCAGATGAGATGGTTAATGGTTTAGCTCAGCTATCCGCGGATATTCGCTACATTGATAAATGGACAAATTCAGATATTTCAGCGCTAAACCCTGAAATAAACTATAGCTATCAAGAATTAGCCACACAAGCTCCTGCTGGCAGTGACTGTTTTAATAATTGGAACGCTTATTGTCGATTACAAATTAACTATGTCGCGCATATTCAACCGTTATGGCAATTACCACGTCAAGTCTTTGATGAGCAAACGGCAGAATTGCTCAGCGACAATACTTGCTCAAGTTGTCATAGTCCACTTGATAGCGATAACTTAGCGCAAGTACCTGCCGGACAGCTAGATTTAAGTGATAGTGTATCTATCGATGAAGTTGATCATTTAACGGCTTATCGAGAATTAATGTTTAACGATGCGGAACAAGAAGTTATTGATGGAATAGTGATTGATAAGTTAATTGAAGTGCTTGATGCTAATGGTAATATTGTTTTTGAACTTGATGCCCAAGGAGAGCTAATTCTTGATGCAGCGGGAAATCCAATACCCGTATTAACCAATATTACTATACCTGCAGTATTATCAACTAATGGTGCTAATCAAAGTAGCCGTTTCTTTGATTTATTCAAAGAAGGTCGGCATAAAGATATGTTGTCTGTCCATGAGTTACGCTTACTTAGCGAGTGGCTCGATATTGGTGGCCAGTATTACAACACTCCCTTTTATAGCCAAGATTAAGCTGATAAATGAAATATTTTTTACTAAATAATAGACTAACGACCGCGATCAGAACATTGGCTCGAACTCTGTTGTGTTTACTGATGTTTTGTTTCAATGGGCCGATATTGGCTGAAGAGCAAGGTAAACGTTCCTTGTTAATCGATGTTGCCTTTGTTGAATTACATTCTGGTCCAGGTATTGGTTATCCAGTATTACATGTGGTTGAAAAAGGTGAATATCTAACCATACAGGTACAGAGAACGAGTTGGCTTAAAGTTACCGATAAACGCGGTAATACTGGCTGGCTTCATCAAGATGAACTATTAGGCTTAACCACGCTTGCAGGAGACAAACTGACTAGCGCTGAAATATCATCGAGCGACTTTCAAAGCAGAAACTATGAAGCAGGTGTTATGTATGGTGACTTTGCTGGTGCACATTTTTACAACGCCCAAATCGCCTACCTTTTTACTCCAGTTTTTAGTGGTGAGTTATCGGTTGGTAAGGCATTAGGCACTATTTCAGATAGTGATTTATATGAAATGATGTTAATTAGTCAGCCACTGCCAGAGTTATTAGTTTCCCCTTATCTTGCTATAGGTGGCGGGATGATTAAAACGAGGCCACACAGCGTTCTGGTTGATAGCGAAAAGCGACAAGATACGCTAATGAGTGCCGCCTTTGGTTTAAAATATCACTTAGCACGAAACTTTTTATTACGAGCGGAATATAAGTATTCGTTAGTATTAACGGATAGAGATGACAATGAAGAGATTAAAGTATGGAAATTAGGTTTCAGCGTATTCTTTTAGCAACGTCTTTGAGTTTATTGGTAACTCTGAGTTTAGTAACACCAACAAGAGCCAGTGAATCAGTAGAGCTCCTTCAATTTAGCGAGGATCCAACGGGTGAGGTTGATGTCGATGTTGACAGACGAACCGTAGTTGAAGATATCTTAGATAATGAAAATTTTGAATTAGGTGTGCAATTAGGTGTGATGTCTATTGAAGACTTTGAAACTAATGGCTGGGTGAGTGCTCACTTCGCTTACCATATTACTGAATTTTTCTATGCTAAAGCACGTTATGGGCAATCTGAAGCGGGTCAAACGAGTTTTGAAAAACTAGTGAACGTGCCGCCATTACTTACTGACGAACAGCGAAAGTTGCGTTATTACGGTTTAAATATAGGTTACAACTTAATGCCCGGTGAAGTTTTCCTTGGTAGAGACTTTGCCCTTAACAGTATCTTTTCTATTGAATTAGGTGGTGGTACAACGGAGTTTGCCGGGGATGAAAAGTTCACTGTTAATTTAACGGCTAATTACCGAGTGTTCCTGACTGATTGGCTCACTTGGGATATTGCTATGAGTGACTATATTTTTGATACCAGTATTACTGGTGAGAATAAAACCAGTCATAATTTAAATTTTACTACCGGATTTGCTTTTTACTTTTAGCGGTTTTACTTCGAATCTTCACTTCAAGTAAAGTAGCCGAAAATTAATTTTTAAGGATGTATTGAATGCCACTATCAGCTGAAATTAGAACACTGCAAAGCAGTAAATTGCGCGTTTTCTCACTTAGCGCCACCATTATGAAAAGCTTGTTGGTGAGTTTGCTTTTATTTGCAACCAATGCTAATGCCTTGGAACTAGGTAAACCAGCGCCTGACTTTACCTTAAAAAGCATGGCAGGCACTAACCTTAAGTTAGCTGAGCAG
The DNA here is from genome assembly GCF_000764185.1 of Colwellia psychrerythraea. GTDB lineage: Bacteria > Pseudomonadota > Gammaproteobacteria > Enterobacterales > Alteromonadaceae > Colwellia > Colwellia psychrerythraea_B. Next base: position 278,594 of record NZ_JQEC01000016.1, on the reverse strand, counting down.
CGTGGTAAAATAATTGTCATCAATTTCTGGGCTTCTTGGTGTGGCCCATGCCGTAAAGAAATGCCTGTTTTACAAAAATTCTATAACAAATACCAAGATCTCGGGGTTTCTGTTTGGGGGATTAATGTTGAACAAGAAAACCAAGCTGGACGAGATTTTTTAGCCGATTTAAATCTAAGTTTCCCCATACTTTTCGATGCAAGTAATACTATCTCAGCGACATACCAAGTTGAAGCTATGCCAACAACTATCATTGTCGATAGGGATGGCTTGGTCAGGTATGCGTTTAAAGGTTATAAACCGGGTTATGAAAAGAAATATGCAAAAGCTATCAAAAAGCTGATCAGAGAATAAGTGATGAGCAAGATAATAAAACTAATATTGCTACGAATTTTACTTTGCTGCTGCGTAGTCAGTGTTACCGGTTGTGCCAGTATAAATATTGAGCCTTGGGTAAAGCCTTATGAGCGACAAAACTTAGCTGATCCTATTATGAGTAATAACCGACATCCTATTGCCAATATGCATATTGCTCATGTTTATGAAGCGCGAGAGTCATCAAGAGGTGCTGAGGGTACTGGCGGGGGCGGATGTGGCTGTAATTAGTATTCGCTCAGTATTATTTAGCTTTGTTATCGCTTTACTTGTTATATGTATCACAAGTGAAGAATCACAAGCCGCAGTTCTCCAGCCCGATCGCATAGATGTGCTTTATCACAGCTATGATGGCGGCGGCATGAAAATTGACGGACCAGCAATCCTACTGCGTAAAAAGACCAGTGAAACATTTGCTGTATCGGCTTATTATTATGTCGATAGTATTTCGTCGGCCTCGGTCGATGTGATGAGTACAGCAAGCCCCTATACTGAAAAACGCAAAGAAGCACAGTTAGGACTCGAATATTTGCATGAAAAAACCTTGATGGATATCAGCGTTAGGCAAAGTGCTGAAAGTGATTATTTAGCCAAGTCAATAAACCTCAATATTTCACAAGATACCTTTGGTGATTTAACTAACTTAAGCTTAGGGTTAGCTTATAGCGATAATGAAGTTAAACGTAATGGCGATGAGTTTTTTAACGAACAAAGTCAGCAATATCGTTTAAGAGCGGGCATTAGCCAAATATTAACGCGTAACTTGTCAATGAACTTAAACTTTGAAGCGGTTGCTGACGAGGGGTATTTAAATAACCCTTATCGCAGTGTGCGTTATATTGATAACACTCAGCCATCAGGCGTGGGTTATCAAAGCGAGGTTTACCCTAATACCCGTAATTCTTTTGCCAGTAAAATTTCAGCCAGTTATTATCTGCCTTATAGGGCTGCACTTTTTGTGCATTACCGCTATTTTAGTGATAGTTGGCAAATAGATGCCACCGATGTTGAGGTCTCCTATCGACATCCTATAGCCGATGTTTTTGAAATAGAGCTGAAAGTGAGGCATTACCAACAAACTCAAGCAAGTTTCTACAGTGATCTTTTTGCTTATCAAGATGCACAGAACTATTTAGCCAGAGACAAAGAACTTAGTGAGTTTGACGATCTTACGGTTGGTGTAGGTTTTACCTACTTTGTCCCGCAAAAATATTCTTTTGGTGATTTACGCTCAGAAGCTTCATTACAGTGGGACTATATTAAATTCGATTATAAGAATTTTAGAGACCCCACTGCCGGCGACGTTGTAGGTACTGAACCTCTTTATGGTTTTTCAGCTAATGTTATTAGGATTTTTTATAGTCTTTACTTTTAAAAGTTTTTAAATGCTTTTTAAATTAATGCTCAGGTAGTTATTTAATATGAAAATATATAATTTTTTTAAAACAGTCACAGTTTTGATCTTGGCTGTTAGTTTCAATTGCTATAGCTTTGCATCAGAGACTAATACTTCAACAGAGTCGAGTACTGAGATAGCAGAGCAACTTGAACAATTAAAGTCTCAAGTACTGCAACTCAACAGAGAACTGTTTATCTTGGAGGAAGATTTATTATTTCCTGCGAGTACACAAATTGCAGTCTTTGTTTCTGTGGATACAGGACAATTTTTTGCCATTGATAGCGTTGAAGTAAAAATTAACGATAAAGATGTCGCTGGGTTTTTATATACCAAAAGGCAGCGTGAAGCATTAGAGCAAGGTGGTATACAAAAACTCTATTTAGGAAACCTGAAAATAGGACAGTATCAGTTAACGGCTATCTTTACTGGTGTAGATTCAGAAGGGCGTATGGTAAAAAGAGCGGCAGAGTATCAATTTGACAAAGACGATGAATCTTTGATGATTGAGCTTAAGGTCGTGGATGATACTAAAACCTACAGAAGCCAAGTGTTTGTTGAAGAATGGGTTTTATAATTTACTATGAGCATTAAAGAAAACTTTACTCTATTACTTACATTATTACTGGTCTTATCCGGTCAGGCAGCCGCTGCCTATAGCCAAAATGATCAGAGTGAAAAAAGCGCTCAACATGTAAAAAATAAAGCCGTTATTAAAACAGATCTACAAGATAAACATTACCGTCAGGCGCTTTACTTTTACTTTCAAGGTGAGCAGGAGCTGGCGTTATCTCAAGTAGAACAAAGTAAGGCCAAATTAACTCACTTAGATAGTCGTTCTGCTTTATTCGAAGCAGGCTTACAACTGTCAGCAGGCTTATTACAGCAAGCGAAAGAAACTCTAGTTAATTTTGATAGCCTACTTGATACTGAAAAACGATTAGCAAAGACTAGTGATAAATCAGCTAAAGCAAATGAATTAAGGTTGATTGCCTTATTGTCATTAAGTAATCAATATCTATCAAATGGGGATATTAACCAAGCGAGAGATACTTTAGCGCGAATTAAGTCGGTATCCTCTACCTATTATCAGGAATACCATGTGCTCAATCAGTTGGCTTATTGGCCTGATGGTAATTCTTTATTACTGGTGAATCCCTCTGAAATTACTGATGAAAGTTATAATGCAAGCACCCCTTATATTCAATTAAATGAAGCATTAAGGTTAATTGAATTAGCTCAGCTTGATGCAGCACAATATGAATCAGCCATTAAGGCATTAACAACAATTAAAGTCAGCAAGTGGTATCAAGAAAAGCGTAACTTTTGGAAAACATTATTTTTGGATGAAGCAAGTTTCTCTAGCAGAAATGAAAAGAAAAAAATGGCTGTTTTACAGGAACAAGCGATTCAAGATTATGCACAACTGTTACTGGCACAAATTTATATCAGTCAAGAACGTTATAATCTAGCCTTTAGCGAATTAAAAACCTTTCCAGAGCAAAGCCCTTACGCTGAGTCGGCATTATTTTTATTTGCCTTTGCTAGTCAACAAGTTCAGCAATACGATATCGCCTTTCATTTATTAAACTTACATTATAAAAACTACCCTTACTCTCAGCTTAGTTGGCAGTCGGCTGAGTTATTAGCACAGCAGGTGAGCGAGCAGCAATCACTTGCTCAAGGTGTTAGTGTTTATCAATCGGTGGAACATTTTTTTCTAAAGCAGCAACAAGACCTTGTTGAATTTTCTACTTCTTTTGACAAGAACCGCAACTTACTCGACTTCTCAGCATCGAATAAGCCAAGTTCGATAAATACGATTAGTCAACTGACTCAACTGAGTAAGCATAATTCAGGGCAGACATCCGATTATCTGCCGCAATCGGTCTGGTTACAGCAAGCGCTATATGATGCAGAGTTAGCTAGTTTATACCAAGGCTTAACGGTTATTGATAAACAAACAGCAAAGTTAGATATTTTACTTGATAAAACAGTTTGGTTGGCTGAAATTATCAGACTTAATCAACAACGCAAAGCAGATATTATTGCTGCTCAAACAATACGTGCTCAACAAGGCGTTTTTGCACAGCTGAAAAGTGAACGAGACCGTTTGGCTAAATTACTTACCAAGCAATTAGCGAATAAACAAAGTACAGCATTTGCAAACGAAGAAGAAAGTCACTGGCTTGATCGGATAGAGCGAAGCAATACCGTATTGACTGCTATTGGCGAAAAGAAAAACACCCAAGAATATAAAGAACGTTTAGCACGAGTGACGGGAGTATTGTCATGGCAACTAGCAGAGCAATATCCTCAGCGTTCTTGGCAACGTAAAAAGCAATTGCAGCAATTAGATAGCGCTATCGCTGGCGTTACCCAACAGAAAAATCAAGTTACAAAAATATCAAATAGCCAAGGAACTCTAAAGCTTAGTATTGAAAAGCATGAGCAGAGTGTGCAAAAGATAAAGTTGTTGTTATCGCAATTTGAGCTCTTACGTGAAAAGCTCAGTGTAAAAATAAGAGAAAAAGTTAGACTTTATATCGATGAACAGGGCGTTGTGTTAGCCGAGCACTTACTTAGTACTCGCCAAGGCATGGCAAAAGTATTGGAGCGTATGGCAAAAGCAGATAAAAGGTTATCACTGAAATTAGCGCCGTCCGCTAAGTTAATTACGCCAGAAAAAATATCGACAATAGCGGGGGGCCGTTAATGTTGTTAGTTTTTCAAAAGGCAGGTCACTTTTTATTAGTAAGCCACTCGTGGTTAAAGTTAGCGTTAATTGCCGTGTTTTCTTTCGTTTTATTGGGTTGTCAAAGTACACCAGAAAATGGTAATTCAACACGAAAAACTTTAGCCGACTTGGCCAATGATCAAGCATCAATTGAGATTGATGCGATTACTTTAAGTCGTTCGCAAAGAGCCAGCAAACTAGCACAGTTATACCAAACAATATTGACCTTAGAGCCTGACGAGGAAGTAAGAGCACAAATAGAATACCGTATAGTGCAAATGAATACCCAAGCTTATGAGTTAATTGATGATCAAGCATTTACTGACGAGCAAGGATTGCAAAAATCGGATGCAGCGCTCAATGCATTGATAGTATCCTATCAAGACTTAATTACTCGATTCCCTGAGCGAAGTGATAATGAATGGATGCAATATCAATTGGCTAAAGCGCTTGATTTGCAGGGCAAGTCTAAAGCAAGCTTAGTGCAAATGGAGGCTCTACTCGCTAAATATCCGCACAGTCAATATAGCGATGAATTACATTTCAGACGCGGCGATATTTATTATAATTTTCAAGCTTACCCTGCTGCGTTGCAAGCTTATTCCTCGGTAAGTAAAGCAGTAAATACTGCGGCTAATAATGGTACTTATTACATCAATAGTCGTTATATGTCAGCTTGGGTGCTTTTTAAGTTAAATCGCTTAAGTGATGCTGATATTGAGTTTATCTCCTTGCTTGATTATATCGTTGAACAAGAAAAACTACATGCTTATCAAGATGATTTTAGTTTTGATAAACTCAACCCTCGCTACACTAGTTTAGTGGCAGATATACAACGTGTTTTAAGTATTTCCTTGAGTCAGCAGCAACAGTCTGAATCCCTGGTTGCACTAATAAAACAGCAACAAGGCCTGACTAACTTACAGCTTTACCGTCATATTCTCTTTAAAAACCTGGCGGATTTCTTAATTAGTAATGAGCTTAAATATGATGCCGAGTTAGTATATAAAGCTTATATCACTCTAGAGCCAGATAGTATTTGGGCGGCGCGCTATTCATTGGAATTACTAGCGTTGCTTGAGCAACAAGGGAAATACAGCGCAAGTAGAACGTTAAAACAAAACTACGTAAAACAATTTGGTCTTCAAAGTACTTTTTGGCAGAAGGCACACGCTGCTAAGGTTAATGAAAGTTTAACTCAGCGTGAAATTAATGATGAAATTTTACCTCACTTATTAGACTTTAGTTACCAGCACAGCCGCCGACTTTATGCCCAAGCGCAACGCTTAACGACTAAAAATAAGCGCCGAATAGCGTTTATAAATACCAGCCTTGCACTTGAAACTTACTTATCATTGGCGAAACTTCCACAGGCGAATTACCAGAAAAATAAACCTAAATTGAGTAAAAGCTTGTTAGCGGATGAATTACTCTTTGCCGATGCTAATTTTGAAGCTCAACAGTATCCGCAAGCATTAAGCACTTATCAACTTATCGCCTATCAAAAAGAGTTTAAAGTCACTTTAGGTAAAATTATAGGATCAAAACCTTTAACATTTAATCAAATGCCGGTGAGTCAAATAGAGGGCACAAACAAGGCTGCAAATAAGTTACGCCTTGAGGCAGCTTATGCGGCAACATTAACTACCCGACAAATGCTTAAAGAAGCTAAGGTTAAAACGACAGATTCTTTAACTACAACAGGTTTAAGTGATAAGCAGAAAGCCTTGTTATTAACGCGTAATCAGCTTGATCAACAATTTGTTGCCAGTTATCCAAAAGATAGTCGTGTTTTAAGTTTAGCAACACAAGCGACGCAGTATGCTTATAGCGCTAAAGATCACCTGGCGGTAAAATATTACAGTGACTTTATCCTGCAAAGTCATTTGGTTATACCTTTCCCCTCCCCAGAATCGACAACAACGCCAGAGCCGAAAGTTTATTTACCAATTAAGTTAGCTAAATTAACAAAAATAGCTCAGCAGCAGGTACAAATAGCCAGTCAATTACAGGCGAATAGTTTTTATCAACAAAAATATTATATTCAGGCCGAGTCGGCTTACCAGCTAGCCATTAGCTATGTAAAAAGTACTAATAATGTACAAAGGAAAAAGTATAAAGAAATGCGTGAGTTATTGGCATCATGTATCTATTTCCAAGCGCAAGCTTTAGCAAAAGAGCAACCATTGTTAGCCGTGCAAGATTATTTACGGGTTGGGAAAGTTGTACCTGAGTCATCATATAGATTAAATGCAGAGTTCGATGCCGGTAATATTTTGTTGGCGCAAAAGAAATGGCGACAGGGCATAGAGGTACTCTCTGATTTTAAAAAGCGCTATCCAAGTCACGAATATAGCCGTTCAATTTCAGCGAAATTAGCCAATGCTTATGAGAATACTGGTCAGTGGCAGTTAGCCGCAGCACAATTATTAATGATGATTAATGGTGTTGAAGCCGCTGGTTTTTCTAGTGAGCTAAAACGAGAAGCACAATATAGCGCAGCACAATATTACCAAAAAGCGGGCAATACCGATAAAGCGTTAACCACTTACCGCACTTATGCCCATAAGTACCCTGAACCTTTTGTTGTTGCACAAGAAGTACGTTTAAAGCTCAGTGAGTTTTATCAGCAGAAGAAGGATACGAACAAACAGTATTTTTGGTATCGTAAAATTGTTAAATATCATGATATCAAACTAAGAAATTCAAAGACTGAGATTACCGCAAGAGCTGAATATTTAGCGTCTTTTGCGGCATTAGGTCTAGGTAAAGCGCATCAGCAAACCTTTACTTGGACAAAGCTAAAACTACCGCTCAATAAAAGTTTAAAACGTAAGCAGTCTGCGATGAAATCAGCGATTGACTATTATCAAAAGGTTTTAAGTTATCAACTAGCTGAATTTGTACCGCAGGCTTCGTTTAATTTAGCTACCATGTATGGTTTATTGGCGAGCGATATTATGTCTTCAGAGCGACCTGATGATCTTGATGAATTGGCGTTAGAAGAATATGAGTTTCTATTGGAGGATATCGCTATCCCTTTTGAAGACAAAGCGATTGAAATACATACCAACAATGCTCAGCGAGCTTGGCAAAACGTATTTGATGCTTGGGTTGAGCGAAGTTTTAGTGCACTGGCTGAGTTAGACCCTGCACAATATAATAAACAGGAACGTAAGAGTCATGTTATTCAAGCTATTTACTAACGCTACTGGTGGTCGTCAAGTGTTGCAGCCAACTAAATTAATTGACTCAAGAATATCAACCAAAGCGGTTGTTATGGCTATAACGTTAGCATTATGGCTGAGTGCTTGTAGTTCAAAACCAACAGAGCATGAAAGCCAAGAAAATGGTGTAACAACGCCTCTTGTTGTTGATGAAAGCATTAGCAAAGAAAGTTTAATTAAAGGCAATGATGCAACAGAGGGAACCCCACAAAGCAAGCGAGAACCAGCTATCAATCTGTATTTACAGCAACAAGCTGATAATCCGATAATTGTTGCTGCGAACGTGCTTAAAGATTACCAACAAGCAATTAGCTTGATGGAAGAGAAAAAGTGGCCGCAAGCACAAGCACTGTTTGACCAGGTGATTTTGGCTCAACCGCAATTATCAGGCAGTTATGTTAATAAAGCGATAATTGTTAAACAAGAAGGTAAGTTGCTAGCAGCGCAAGTATTACTTAATAAAGCGATTGCAGCTAATAGCCTTAATTTGTATGCCCACCACTTACAGGGAAAGGTTTATCGTTTGCAGGGAAAATTTGAGCAAGCCGAGCAAAGCTACTTAGCAGCTCTGGCTATCTGGCCTGACTTTGCTGAGGCGCATGCCAGTATGGCTATTTTATTAGAGCTTTATCGCGGTCGTTTACTTGAAGCTCATGGTTATTATTGTTCATACCTCCTGTTAAACAGTGATGATGAAGAAGTAAAACGTTGGCTGGCAGGATTAGAAATAAAAATAAAACGGGCTGGTTTAGAAATTCCTAAAGCTGTCCCTACGTTAGTGGAAGCACAGATAGCCGAAGCGTCTGTTGAACTGAATTCAGATGATGAACAGAGCATTGATAATAAAACCGCGCCGCCAAGTGAGGAGCCGAATCATGAATAAGTATTTGCAACATATGATGTTAGCTTTGACGACTTGGTTCTTTTTACCTCAAATGGCGCAGTCTGCCGAGGTTAATCCATTAGCAAATAATACTAGCAATATTAAGGTAAAGAAGAATGCACCACTGATCATTCAAAGTCAGGTAAAAGGCTCGCAAGAGCAGCCTAATGTTATTTATATCATGCCATGGCAAGGTGTTGATCAGGTCATTGAAGTGAAAGGTAAAAAACGCACAATAAAGTTACCCCATTTCAAACCGATTAATCCTAAGGTATTTAAAGAGCAAGTACGATTTTTTGCGAATAAGCAACTCGCTGTAAAGCCTTAAGCCATGACTAAAGAAAGAAATAAAGTGTAACAGCGATAAAAACAGAACAATAAATTATTATGAAATTACGTTTATAGCCTCAAATTTCAAGGCTATAAAAAACTAACCGCAAAAATTTAAAAACATTATTATAAAAATATAAAGGAAAGCAACATGGGTATTATCGACAGCATCATCACTTTTTTACAAACGGGTGGAACATTTATTTACCCTATCGCCTTAGTTTTAGTGATTGGTTTAGCTATTAGTATAGAGCGTTGGATTTATTTAAGTGCAGCATTAAGAACCAACCGTAAAGCCTTTGCTCTACTGAAAGATTCACTTAAAAAAGGTGATATTGAGACCATTAGCAAATACGCCAAAGAAAATTCAGCACCAGTACTTGATGTACTACAATCAGGCATTGCCCGTTTAAAGTCGGTAAAACGAAGAGAAGATGTAGAATACGCCATGGAAGAAACGATGATGGAGTATATGTTACGTCTTGAAAAACGTACGCCATTTCTAGCCGTGTTAGCTAACATTGCCACATTACTTGGTTTGCTTGGTACTATTATGGGCTTAATCGCGGCTTTCTCTGCGGTTGCTAATGCTGATCCTGCTGAAAAAGCTAACTTGCTTTCTTCAAGTATTTCAGTGGCGATGAATACCACCGCTTTTGGTTTGATCACCGCGATCCCGTTGATATTACTTCACACCAGTTTAATGGGGAAAACTGCCGCTATAGCTGATTCATTAGAAATGGCAGGCATCAAATTATTAAACTCGCTTTCTTTTGGTCAGTCGTCTGACGAACACCGAGGCTAAGCAAATGAGACGTCGTCGTCGCATTAATACCCCAGAAGCAGAGCTCGATATCACTTCATTTATGAACTTGATGATTGTGTTAGTGCCGGTGTTGCTGTTGAGTTTGGTATTTTCTCAAGTACGTATTTTAAACTTACAGCTGCCCGCTGCAACGCAAGCCGCAAATAATCCTAAAGATGAGCCTAAAGTTTTGGAATTAATAATCACCCAAGCAGGTTTTGATTTGAACTATCCTGCGGGCATTTTATTGAAGAAATTTGATAAAACAGCACAAGGTTATCAGTTTGCTAAGCTGTCGACTTATTTGCAGGACTTGAAATTAACCTTTCAGCAAAATAAGCACGATAAAAGTGACATTGTTTTGTTACTTGCGCCAGAAATCGATTATCAAACGATAGTATCGACTATGGACACTGTACGCTCTTTTAAAGCGGTAGTTGCTGCAAACTTAGTTGATGCTGAGCTTTTTCCACAGATATCCTTAGGAGATGCTCCTGAAGCAATCACGACTGAATCAGAGGTTCAATCAGGGATGCAAGCTGAGACTAATACGGGGAGTAAGCCATGAAGCAGTCTTTTAAAGCGAAACGTTTAGCAAAGCATCATAAGCGCTTTAGTGCTGGCTCTAAGTTGAACCTAGTCTCGTTGATGGATATCTTCACTATTTTGGTATTCTTTCTTATTGTTAACCAATCAGAAGTTCGGGTACTGCAAAATACTAAAGAAATAAACTTACCAGTGTCTATTGCTGAAGAAATGCCGGCTGAAAATGTATTAATTACCGTGCTACCACAAAGCATAATGATACAAGAGCGAGTTATATGGCAGCAAGAAGATGCAATAAAAAAAGTGACTGAAGAGCTTAATTCTGGCCTTATCAAGGCTATAAAAACTGAATTAAGTTACTTGTCGACAAAGCGTCCGTTATTAACCGACAACGAAACTAAAAATGGTCGTGCGGTTACTATTATTGGTGATGCTAGTGTGCCGTATCAAGTATTGAAACAGATCATGGCAGCTTGTGCTGACAGTGATTATCGTAATATGTCTTTAGCTGTTAAACAGGTAGCTAAAAGTAAGATAAAAAGGGGCTAATAATGACAACAGCCACTTTTGCATCGAATCCTTTACCTAGTCATGCACCTAAGAATAGCGATGATTATATCAACGTATTTCAGGATACTACTCAAGATAAAAAGTTCACCCGAATTTTACAAATTCTAATTGGTCTTTATTTACTGATAGCGGTAGTTGTACCTTTTATTGAGCAAGTTGAAGTATCACGTGAAGTAAAAGAAAAGGTACCAGTACAGCTAGCAAAAATTATGCTAAAAGAAAAAAAGCTGCCAGTCCCTGAAAAAGAAAAACCGATAGAGGATAAAAAGCCTGAGGAAATAAAAGACAAAAAAGAGAAAAAAGTTGAGCCACCAAAGACTAAACGACAAGCAGCAAAACAAAAAGCCCAATCATCGGGTTTAGCGGCGATGAAAGATGAACTTTTTGCAATGCGCGATGCCTTTGAGGTAAAACCCGCGAGCACAACAAAGTTAAATAAATCGAGTGCAAATGAAGTTAAAGTTCAGCGTAAGTTACTGGCAGCTGCCGCCAGTACGCAGAGTTCAACACTCTCTGCTGCTAATACTACTCAAACAGTGGCAAGTGCTGAGCTAAGTACGAGGAACTCTCAACAAGTTCGTTTATCTGCAGAGGAGATATTAGCAAGTACTGATACCGCAGTTGCAGAGTCATTAGCAGCACAAAAATCAGGACAGCGCTCCGAAGTGGTTTTAAGGCGAACACTTGAAGCAAATAAATCTCGTCTTTATGCACGTTACAATCGTGCGTTACGTAAAGACCCTTTTTTAAAAGGCAAAGTATTGTTTGAGTTAGAGATCTTACCTTCAGGCAAAGTGAACAAGGTAACCATTAAATCAAGTGAATTAAATAACCCTAAGTTAGAGCGCCAACTGACTATGATCTTACGTGCTATTAAGTTTAGTGAGGAAAGTGTTGGCATTGTGGTGACTATCTGGGCAATAGATTTTTTGCCGAGTTAGCGAGTAATTAAGGTCTTTGATTTTTTATTGCAAAGGTTATTAAATTAGCTGTCAGTTGATAAGTGATATGAAATCATTAACTTATTAATATATGAAGTTTTTTTCAAGGCAGTTAATTTTTTATCAAAAACAGACATTATCTCAGCTATTTTGTCTTTTTTTGTATTGATGGGAGTGAATGCCATATAAATAGGGGCTTTCGAAACGCAGCCAGCTACTTTAATGCTATTTTTTTTGTGCTGTTTATGTAGAGCAAAGAGTGTACTGTTTTTAGTAAACAGAAAGCTATGCATGCGCTTTTTCTCAAGTTTAGCAAAGCTTTGCGCTAAGTAGCGTTCGTGATATGGCTGGAATTGAAATTGATACAGGTGGCTTTTAACATAACTATTTAGCTCTTCAATCGAAGTATCAGTGGCAATACCTATTTGCAAGCCCTTTAGAGAGCTAACCCCTTCATAGCGCCATGTCGATTCAGCGAGAGTAAAAAAACACATTTGTTGATAACCAACAGCTAGTTGCGGATAAAGTAAGTTGGGAGCCTCACTTTTGGCTGGTGATAATAAAGCATCGGCTTTACCTAAAGATACATTTTTAATGGCGCGTGACCACGGATATATATCAATCTCTAATTTATATGGCGTATCTTCAAATATTTTTTTGACTAGTTCTATCACATAACCAGGACGGTTTTTATCTAGACAAATTTGTGGACACCAATCGATGGCACTTATCTGTATTATTTCTTTGCTGTTTTCTTTGCTGTTTTCTTTGTTAATTTCATCTGCTAAACACTGAAATACAAACCCAGGCAGCAATAGTGCGATAATGGCTATTTTTTTCGGGCTTAACCTGAGAAAACCTCGCAGTTTAGAGGGGGTTTGTTTAGGTATCGGTTGAACGAACACTTGATACATTACGACATAAAAAGCTCGTTGAGCTCTAACTTCAGTGCGCCTACAACATCTGCTTGTTGAGCGCTTGCCAGCTCATTTTCACCCAAACCAAAGAGGTGCTTATTCAAGTCGATAATACGCCTGGCTAATTTACAATGAAACAAGTTATGTGTTGTCATAACGCTGTCTTTTAGTCGATAATTCTCAAGGGTACCTTTGGCTAAGTGATCACTAATTTGAGCAATATCATGATCGCAGAAGTGTTTCTGCCCATTTTCATCACGTGTCATGCCTCGAACGCGATAGTCTATATCGACTACATCGGCGGAGAAGGCCTCAATCACATAATCTAATACCTTTAACGGTGAAATAACGCCACAGGTTGATAGTTCAATATCGACTCTAAAAATAGCTATGCCATTTTGTGCTGTTTCTTCTGGATAGGTATGAATACACAAATGACTTTTATCTAGATGAGCAACTAAAGACTCAGGTTTTGCTTCTTCAGATATCATTAAAGTAACACTCGCCCCTTGGGGAATGTAATCTTGGCTAGCTATATTTAATACATTACCACCGATGGCGTGACAAATTTTAGTCAGTAAAACTTCAAGGTTTTGGCTGTTATAGGTGTTATTGATGTAGATGTTATAGTTTTTAACGGACTGAGCCGAAGGTAAATAATGCACCCTGTATAACGAAAAACTTAAACTTTTGGTTAAGTTATTAAAGCCATACAGGGGGATTTTATTATCAATTTTCATACAGATAAATGACTTTACTGGTCAATTATTTCAAAGTCATGAGTAATTTCAACTTTTGCATTTAACATTAAAGCGACAGAGCAATATTTGTCAGCAGATAAGCTTACCGCACGTTCGACATGTTTTGCAGCAACATCAGTGCCGGTGATAACAAAATGTAAGTGAATTTTCTCAAACAGCGCTGGCACGCTATCGGCACGTGTACCATCAAGTTCCACACGACAACCACTAACTTTTTGTCTAGTTTTCTTTAATATGCTGACTACATCTACCGAAGAACAACCACCAAGGGAAACTAATACACTTTCCATAGGGCTTGGTGCTAAATTGCCACCATTAGCGTCTAATACCATAGTATGACCACTCTCTGTGGTACCCATAAATAATTCTTCACCTAACCATTTTACTTGTGCTTTCATCGTCTACTCTTCTTGTTATTATTGTCAAAGGGTTGCCCAAGTTGATGTATAACCATCAATTGGAATGTGTCTAAGTCATTGTAATAGGGCACTGCGTTGAATTAACACAAGCTATTTAAGTAACCCTGTTTGGGCTAGTCTTTATGGATTACGCTATCAAACAGGTTTTTGATTAAACCCGCAAATTCTTTTATGAAAGCTTGTTGAGCATCATTAACTGGGTTGTTGATTACACCAGAGAGGATCTCTTCTAAATCATATACTATGGCATCAACTTCACGAATAATGGCATTACGTTGATTAAAGGTTAAATCTTGGTTTTGACTACAAACACTGATGATTTGTTCGCACAGTTCAACTTCAATGGCTGACATTACGGTTTCGTTAGCTTTTTCGGGCGCTGTTGAGTTTTCAAATAAGCTGAGATGTTCTGTAAGGTACTCAATAATTTGAATATAACCGTCAGTGTCTGTAACCATAATAACTGTACTTACCTTTGCTGATGAATAGTACTTCTGTTTGAGTATAGCAGTTAGTGTAGCGTTTTTAGTTCGTGTGAATCAATAGACCTTTGTAACAAAGGTCTATATAGCAAAATAGCTTATGATAGTGTTGTTGGCACCACCATTAATACCGCACGTTGACCATTGCCCACTTTTGCATTTGGAAAGACAATGCTCTCACCAGCTAGTGTTGTTCGGTACTCTTGTTCAGTATCAGTCGATAATAGAGTATCTACCGGATAATCAGTGAAATTACTAACATCATCACCGATAAATAGCTTGAAATTATCGCTAATCTTAGTGATATCACCAAGGGCTGTATATAAGTTAAAGTCTTTATTATCAAAGTCTTTTAATAATAAGTCTTCATCACAAATAAGCGCGGTTAGCTTTTCTGTCATGGCAGCGAAGTTAGCCATGTTATTTTCACCAAAAGCTCTAACTTTACCTAACTCTACGGTAAACGCATGGGCTGAAAAATTAGCACTACTGTAATAAGAGAATGTGCCAGTAGCTCCATGACCAAATAAAATAGTATTTACCCCACACCCAGCCATAAAACTTAGCTGTTCTTTGTCCCAAGGTTTATCACCTTGATAAGGGTAAATAGCAAATTTTTCATGTTTTGAATTTCTAATCGCTGTATGCAAATCATAATGATAATTCGTTACTTCGCTATCACTAACGTCCGTGCCAGTATTGAAAAAATCACTGACATAAGTCTCTAGCTTTTCAGCGCGATCTTTTTCAAAACAAGGGGAGATATCTTTATGTTTACCACAGAACAAGCGGTTTAAATTTTCTGTTTGAAAGCGCTTGGCAATATTCATCGCCACAGGGTTGCCCATGATAAATAGAGTACGGTGCTTTACTTGAATTTTTTGTGCAACAATATCACTAATCAATTGTTGCACGATTTCTATAGGTGCAGTTTCATTACCATGAATGGCAGATGAAATGACAATAGACTTACTTGGCTTCGTTGAGTTTTCAGGCTCAACTAACAAGATACCAGTATCCAATAAGCTAACTTTCGCTTTGTTAACACTAAAGCTGAGTTGATTATCTCGACCAGCTTGCTCAAAACCTAGCTCAAACTGGCGTGTTAACGAGATAAAGTCGCCAGCTTTTAGAAACTGCTGGTAAGCTTGATTAAATTCATCACCGTTAATGTCGGTAAGTTCTTGTGAAGTAAGTGTATTGTCGTTTTGCATTTAGAATTTCATACCAGGTGTTAAAGTTTCAGGTAAGCTTACTTTTGTCGCTTCTACAGAAGCGATAGGGTAGGCACAATAATCAGCGGCATAAAATGCACTGGCTCTGTGGTTACCACTAGCGCCAATACCACCAAATGGTGCTGCGCTGCTTGCGCCCGTAATAGGCTTGTTCCAGTTAACAATACCGGCACGAATGCGAGTAAAGAAGTGGTTGTAAGACTCTTCGCTGTCAGATAACAAACCAGCAGATAAACCAAAACCAGTGTTATTAGCTTCATCAATAGCTTTATCGAAATCAGTGTAACGATAAACTTTCACAAGAGGACCAAAGTATTCTTCATCAGGGATATCAGCAATAATGTCACTAACATCGATAATGCCCGGTGAAACAAAACCAGTACCTGCTTCTAGGTGCTTAAGCTCAACAATTGACGTTGCGCCAAGCACGAGTAATTTTGCTTGTGCATCTACTAAGCTAAGAGCAGCTTTTTCAGAGATCATAGAGCCCATAAATGGCTGCTCTTTATCATCATAATAACCAATGGTTAAGTTTTTAGTCACTTCGATTAGACGAGCTAAAATAGCATCACCTTGTTCATTGGCTTCAATGAATAAACGACGTGCACAAGTACAACGTTGGCCAGTAGTAACAAAAGCAGATTGCACAATGTCGTGTACAACAGCATCAATATCGCTAACACCTTTAACAACAAGTGGGTTATTACCACCCATTTCTAATGCAAGGATTTTACCTGGTTGACCGGCAAATTGTTCATGTAATACGTGACCAGTAGTAGAGCTACCAGTGAAAAACAAACCATCAATAAGTTTATGGCTAGCAAGAGCTTTACCTGTGTCTACTTCACCTTGAACTAGGTTGATAACACCGTTAGGTAAACCAGCTTGTTCCCAAAGTTTTAACATTTCTTGGGCAACACGAGGCGTTAATTCACTTGGCTTAAATACAATAGTATTACCGGCAATTAATGCTGGCACTATATGGCCATTTGGTAAGTGACCAGGGAAGTTATATGGGCCAAAAATAGCAACAACACCGTGAGGTTTGTGACGGATAAAGGCTTTGGCGCCAGGCATAGGGTTTTCAACTGTACCCGTACGCTCGTTGTAAGCTTTAAGAGAAATAGCTATTTTAGCTACCATAGCGCCTGCTTCACCAGTAGTTTCCCACTTTGGCTTGCCTGTTTCTAAGGCAATGGTTGTTGCTAAGGCATCTTTGTTTTCAGCTAATAACTCAGCAAATTTTGTTACCACAGCTACACGTTCTTCTAAGCTAATGTTTGCCCAGCTTTCAAATGCTTTACGAGCGCTTAATACCGCTTCGTTTACTTGCTCAGCACTGGCTGTTTTACCTTGCCAAATAACTTCATTACGCGCGGGGTTAGATGAACTAACATCATGACCTAAACCTGCTTGCCATTGACCATTAATAAATTGAACTGGATTTGTGTGAGACATGGTATTTCCTTCTCATTGATAGTGGTGACAGAGAGTGTCGCTGTCACCATTAGTAATTTGATCAGTGGCTTCATTGATAAATGATAGCCACGCTAAATCGTGAAGTTGTTTTGCTAAGCAAAAAGTCTGCGTAGCTAGGTATTAATTTGGCGCTAGTTTGCTACTAAGCGAACCCAATCGCCTTCTTTAACCATTAATGCATCAGCAACTTCTTGACTGATAACCACTTGGTTGGCGGTATCACGTAACGAAAGTGGTGCTTGCGTGGCTCTAAAGTTCTCAACCTGGCTATTACAGATAATGTAATTATCAGTAGATTGCACTTCACCTATAATTACTTGGCAACGCTTACTATGATTTACTGTTCTAATGTTGTTAACGTGTGATTCAACGGTTGGACCACCGTCAAAAATATCGACATAACCGCGTCTAGCAAACCCTTCAGCTTCTAATAAGCGCAGTGCAGGCACCGTTTTAGGATGTACTTTATCAATTACATCTTGTGCTTCTTTACTGAGCAAATTCACGTAAATTGGGTACTTAGGCATTAACTCAGCGATAAATACTTTTTTACCTATACCAGTCAAATAATCAGCAGTAGGGAAGTCCATAGAGAAAAAGTGTTCTTCAAGCCACTGCCAAAATGGTGAGCTACCGTTCTCATCTGAGATACCACGCATTTCTGCAATAATGGTGTCAGAAAAACGTTCTTGGTGCTCGGCAATAAACAGAAAACGAAAACGCGATAAAAAGCGGCCGTTGTTATTTTTACGATGACTGTCACTTAAAAACAGAGTACAAATTTCACTGGCGCCAGTGTAATCATTACACAAAGACAGCGTTTCAACAGTATTGTAAATATTGAGCTCACGTGAGCTATGCACAACTTTACCTAAGTGGTAATGATAAAAAGCATCGTCTAAACCTACCGCTGCTTCAATGCCACTGGTACCTACAACTTTACCTGTTTCGGTATCTTCCATAACAAAAAGATAACCTTCGTTGCCGGGTTGGCTAACGTCTTTAACAAAAGATTCTTCGGCTTTGCTGATACGTTGTTGAAGTAACTGTTCATTCACAGGTAATGAGGTAAACCCATGACCAGAGTCAACTGCAATTTGGTATAGGGATTTAAGGTCACTTTTTTTAATAGGACGTACAATGATCATAATTGCTCTCGATGAAAGGAGGAGGCTAGCTGTTTAAATCGGTGTGACTTAAATAGCTAGCTTTAGCATTGGCTAGTTTGGATTAAACTAAGCTAGCGATAGCTTTTTCAAAGCGTGCTAAACCAAGGGTAATATCTTCATCTGGAATAACTAGTGAAGGGGCAAAGCGAACAATGCTTGCGCCGGCAACTAATACCATTACGCCTTCAGCCATAGCTGCATTTAAAAATGCTTTTGCTTGGCCTTGGTATTTATCATTTAATACCGCGCCAATTAACAAACCTTTGCCACGAATTTCAGAGAAAACATTATATTTAGCGTTAATTGCGTTTATGCCATCAACATAAATTTTAGCCTTGGCTTTGATACCGGCTAAAACTTCCTCAGTATTCACTGTATCAAGCACTGCTTCAGCAACAGCACAAGCTAATGGGTTACCACCGTAAGTACTACCGTGTGTACCAATTTTAAGGTGCTTAGCAATATCTGTAGTAGTAAGCATAGCGCCGATAGGGAAACCGCCACCTAAACCTTTAGCTGAGGTTAAAATGTCAGGAGTAACACCTAGGTCCATGTATGCGTATAACTCGCCTAAACGGCCAACACCTGTTTGAACTTCATCAAAAATTAATAATGCATTGTGTTGATCACATAAAGCGCGAACACCTTTAATGAATTCATCTGTTGGTGAAACAATACCGCCTTCACCTTGCAATGGTTCAATCATTACCGCACAAGTCTTATCAGAGATTAAGGCTTTTAAGCTATCAAGGTTGTTGTATTCAGCATGATCAATGTCACCTGGTTTAGGGCCAAAACCATCAGAGTAAGCAGCTTGACCACCAACAGTAACGGTAAAGAAAGTACGACCGTGGAAACCTTGCTTAAAAGCAATGATTTGTGATTTATCAGCACCATGTACGTCTAATGCCCAACGACGTGCTAACTTCAATGCTGCTTCGTTTGATTCAGCGCCTGAATTACAAAAATACACTTTTTCAGCAAAAGTACTATCCACTAGTTTTTTAGCTAAACGTAATGCTGGTTCGTTAGTTTGAACATTTGATAAATGCCAGATTTTCTCGCCTTGCTCTTTTAAAGCACCCACTAAAGCAGGGTGACAGTGACCTAAAGCATTAACGGCAATGCCGCCGGCAAAATCAATATATTCTTTGTCTTGTTGATCCCACACTCGAGAGCCTTGACCGCGAACAGGAATAACCGCTGAAGGTGCATAGTTTGGCACCATTACTTCATCAAATAATCCGCGTTCAACTGAAAAATGTTCTGACATTTTTAAAATCCTCATTTATAAGTGGGTAATGTTTTTAACAGCTTACTGTATTATGTAAATATTGCTTAATGAATATCTAAATATAGTGAAAAATATTAACAGCGCGTTAAAAATAGAGCGATAGTATGACAGAAATCAATCTACTTGTCTTGCTATGCGGGTCTGCAGCCCAGACAAAGCAAAGGCTTAGCCTATTTTATTCAGAAAACATGAATATTTATAGAGTGGGATTGTTTTGTTGAAATAAGGGGGGTAGTGAGGGCATAAGCGCTTGCTTGATGAAAGTCCCTTGGCATGATTTTTTAATAATTAATCAGAAATAAATTAGCTTAAAAATGGAAAACTGTCGTAAATTGACGACAAAATCAGCTAATTTAATTAAAATTGAGCTTAATATGGTCAATATCGCTCTTTTTCAATAAAGAAATTTCAGCTGGCGTTAAATTAGCAGCGCTTAGTAATGTTTTACTTTCATCACTGTCTATCAAGTCTTCTTTTGCTAATGCGCGAAAGGCTACAAAAGCTTTTGCTTTAGCAACCACTTGCGCTATTGGATGCATTTTATCAATACTATCAGCATAGGCTAAATCAAAAATAGGCTCGGTTATGCCAAGGCGTCTAAATGCCATTTTTTCTATTAAATCAGCAGATAACTGTGAGCTACGCATAACAAGTTGCTCAAGTAGTAATTCTTCACTCGCTTCAATTTTGGATAAAACATTGTGTAATACCTTATCTTTACTTTCAAAAGCCTCGCGAACTTCTTCTTTATACATGTCACTAAAGGTAGTTAAATAACAACGGGTAACAGCAAGCCTGCCTATATTTGATAACATACCTGTGGTAAAAGCGGAGAAATCATCGAGACCTTGTTCTTTGGCTAATGCGCGAGAAGCTAAGGCAATAGATAAACTATCATTCCATAGCTTTCTTTTCATTAAACCATAGGGTGCGGTACTTGTTGGTAGCCAATGTTTAAGTGTAAACGTTGGCATTACCAATTTTAAATTGTCTAAACCTATATAACTTAATGCCAGCTTCGCATCGGTAACTTGTACGTCAGCACGTTTTCGGTATTGTGGTTTATTGACTAAACTTATTAAATCGATAGTTAACCATGATAAAGACGCGGCAAGGTCTTTAATTTGGTTAACTGAAGCAGCGCGAGCAGATAAAATATCGAGAATGGCAGGGCAAGCGTCTTCAATACCTAATACCTGATGATAAAGGTGTTCTTTATTATCAAAGTCACTATTGATTTTTGTACGAACACGGCTAAAAAAACTCTGTTTAATTTGTTTGCGGAAATGCTCTTCTCCATGTTTTGCAATGATTTTTTCTTGTTGCGCTTGTACTTCAACAGATAATAGCTCTCGGCGGCGGTTTGCTTGTTCGCTACCTTGACGATCAACCATAGAGATTTTTCCACTTTGCTTTTCCGCAAAATCTTTACAGATAGAGAGGCTAATTGCGCGTTGGTATATAGTGGCTACAATTGGGTCGTTTTCAAAAATTTGCATAGAGAGTGTATTGCTTACCTAGAGTAAAAAATTGAGCATGGAATGCGTTAAGTTTAGCGCTTTTGATGAGTAAAGTGCTACTTTATCTGGCTTTACTCTAAAAAGCTTCTGTTATTAGCTTATCGGGTAATTTTTAAATTGCTTGATGAAATTTGCTAATAAATTTTGCCCTTGTTCTGTGAGTATTGATTCGGGATGAAATTGCACGCTGCATATAGGCAGCGTTTTATGCGCTAATGCCATAATTTCATCTAGATCACCTTGTTCATTTTCACTCCACGCGGTGACAGCAAGCTCGTTAGGTAATGATTTTTTGTTAACAATTAATGAATGGTAACGGGTGACTTGTAGTGGTTGATTTAAGTGAGTAAATATACCTTGCTGAATATGGCGAATTTTTGACGTTTTACCATGCATTACTCGTTTTGCTTTTTCAACCTTTGCGCCAAAGTGTTGCGCAATACATTGATGCCCTAAACAAACCCCTAATAACGGGATTTTTCCGGAAAATTTTCCAACGACAGCAAGAGAAATACCGGCAGAGTCTGGATCACAAGGACCAGGTGATATAACAATATATTGCGGTTTTAACTGTTCAATTTCTTCAATGCTAATTTCATTATTTCTAAAGACAACAACTTCTTGACCGAGCGCCTGAAAATAATGCACTAGGTTAAAAGTAAATGAGTCGTAATTGTCGATCATTAATAACAAAAAGTTTCGCCTAACAGCTGATAAAATTCGCCGCTATTCTAATGGTTTTATTGGGGGGGGGCAATGTAATGACAAGATAAAATGCCAGGATCAGTGAAGGGATAAAAAAGGAGGGGAAAATGGCTGGGTATAAAACCAGAAACCAGCTTGTGCTGGTTTCTTTTTTTATCGTTATATCTTACTAATTTGTAACGATTATATTACCAGTAATTAGAACTTAGCCGTTAGTTGTAGCCATATTTTGTTGGTGTCAGTTGGCGATACGCCGTCATCGCCTTCACCATAATTAGCTGCTTTTACTAATACGCCGTAGTTTTTGTTAATTTGATAAGTAGCCACTAAGTTAAGCTCGCTACCAAAATCAATACTATCTACGTCAGAGGAGAAATCATGGTAAGTTGCTGACCATTTTACACCTGATACTTTACCTTTAGCAGTCAAATAAACGTCCTGTAGGCCTTCACTGGGTGTGCCTAAAAACTTATCGGCCCAACCGTTAAATTTATGTTTTGTTGCTAATGGCGTGTTAAAACCAACACCATTATCACTACCTAATAATTCATAACCACCTAATACGGTTACTGGACCAAAGTTATAACCCGCTTCAGCATTAATATACATAGCAGAATAGTTCATTGGGTTATCACCATTATCACTTTGACTCGCTAAGCTAGCATTAACTAAAAACTTGCCAAATTTACCCTTGTATAAGGCACCTACAGTACTGCTCGAGTTTTTATATTGCTCTATCGCATCATAATCTAAAAGGTAGGCAAAACCTGATATATTATGGGCTTTATTAATATTATAATTAGCATTAACTAAGTGGAAGTCACCTTTAACATTGTTGGCGGTAATGTCATTGATGTTTTGGATATAGCTATAATCTACTGAGAAAGCATCGGCTTTATATTGTGCACGAACGCCGTCATAGGTTTGTTCGTTTTGACGCCAGCCAACACCACCAACAAAACGTTGGTTATTGTGTAAAATACGTTGACGACCAACAACGGTACTAAAGCCATCATTGGCGTATTTAATATAAGCTTGGTTTACATCTGTGCCTTGAGGATCAGCAACAACCGGGTATTGGCTATTACCATTTTTTTTACTGTTGTAATCATCGACAAGGGCATCAACTTTATCAACTTCTAAACCCATTGAAAAATTGTTATAGCTGCCTGTTTTAATGGTAATACGGCTTTTTAATGTTGCTGCTGAGGCATCTTTGTCTATGCCATCTTGGTCTACGCCTTCATAACGAGCACGTAACTCAACATTAACTGTACTGTCGCTAAGGGCTTGTGTAATGCCTTTGCCATGTTCAGTTTCACCAGCAAAGACGGTAGGAGCCGCTAAAATAGCGGTAGTGATTAATGATAAGGTAAACTTGTTTACTGCTTTTTTCATAATAAGATCCTAGGGTCATGTTTTTTAAGTGAATTAGTTATCTTTTCGATTATTATTATAGGTGTTGATAACTGATGAGGTGATTTTTACACCCCATAGAGTTAAATAGTTTGATTTAAATCAAGTTGTTAATATATGTTTTTGATTAGGATCACTATATTGATTTGCATCAAGCTTTGCTACAACTTTAGTCTATAAAACAGTGTTTTGTATTTTATTGGCGCCATTATCGAGTAATTAAAAAATCGGCCTAATAAAAGACTACAGACCAAGCTTGAATTTAAGGTAAAATAGTTAATAGTATCTTTTGATGAATCACTAAAAATAAGGGTTTAGTATGAAACGTGTTGTCTTATATAGCACAGACAAGTGTCCTCATTGTCAAACGGCAAAACGTTACCTTGAACAACAAGGCATTGCCTTTAGGTTGTGTAATATTAAAACCGGTAAGGGACAAAAAGAATTTGCGGCAACAGGCCTACGAGGCGTACCTGTTTTAAAGGTTGGTGATCAATTACTCAATGGTTTTTCGGTTAAAGGTTTTACCGCACTTTATAATAGTTAAAAACTAGAGTTCTCTACCCTTATTGAACCTTAATCTATCCTCTCGAGAGCTTGCTCGATAAAAATCTCCTACTTTAGCGCTAAAGCGTTGCACCAGATGATCTCAGTGAGATATTTATCTGCACGACATTGGTGCGTTTAAGTCTACCTTCAGTTTTAATATAAATCTAAGTCATTAATAAATATAGCTAAATCATATTGGCATATGAATTGTATTATCAGGTTATTAGAAATATAAAAACGATAACTAGGGGTAAGCATGAAACTAATTAGCGCAATCATTAAGCCATTCAAACTAGACGATGTCAGAGAAGCCATTTCTGAAGTCGGTGTTGAAGGCATCACAGTCAGTGAGGTCAAAGGTTTTGGCCGTCAAAAGGGTCATACCGAACTATATCGCGGCGCGGAATACCAAGTCGACTTTTTACCTAAAGTGAAGTTGGAAATTGCTGTTAATGATGATCTGGTTGAGCGTTTAGTCGAAACCATTACTAAAGCGGCTTACACCGGAAAAATAGGTGACGGTAAGATCTTCGTTTTTAATCTAGAGCATGCTATCCGTATTCGTACGGGCGAGCAAGACTCTGAAGCACTTTAAGGGAGAGTAATCATGGAACAAAATATTTTTCAATTACAATACGCTTTAGATACCTTTTACTTTCTTATGTGTGGTGCCTTGGTAATGTGGATGGCTGCAGGTTTCTCTATGTTAGAAGCTGGCTTAGTACGCGCTAAAAACACTACTGAAATCCTAACCAAAAACGTCGCACTATATGCTATTGCCTGCATTATGTACCTTATTGTTGGTTACGATATTATGTATGGCGGTGGTGTTTTCTTAAATGGCATTGGTCTTGACGGTGCGAGTGATGCTGATGCATTGGTTAGTACTGTGCTAGCAGAGTCTGCAGAAGCTGGATTTGATGGTGGCGCTGTTTATTCCAATGCAGCTGATTTCTTCTTCCAAGTAGTATTCGTTGCAACCGCTATGTCAATTGTTTCAGGTGCTGTTGCTGAGCGGATGAAATTATGGGCTTTTTTAGCTTTTACTGTGGTATTAACTGGTTTTATTTACCCTATGCAAGGTAGCTGGACTTGGAACAGTGAAGCAGTTTTCGGTTTATATACTTTAAGTGACTTAGGTTTCTCTGATTTTGCTGGCTCAGGCATTGTTCATATGGCTGGCGCTTCTGCCGCATTAGCGGGTGTTTTATTACTTGGTGCTCGTAAAGGTAAATACGGTAAAGACGGTAAAGTAAATGCCATTCCTGGTGCTAACTTACCTATGGCAACCTTAGGAACTTTTATTTTATGGATGGGTTGGTTTGGCTTTAATGGTGGTTCAGTATTAAAGCTAGCCGATATTAATAGTGCTAATTCAGTGGCTATGGTGTTTTTAAATACCAATGCTGCCGCTGCAGCAGGCGCCATTTCAGCCCTTGTGTTTGCTAAAATATTGTTTAAGAAAGCCGATTTAACCATGACATTAAACGGTGCATTGGCTGGGTTAGTAGCTATCACTGCCGAGCCTTCAACACCGTCACCATTACAAGCGACCGTGTTTGGCGCTATTGCCGGTGTTATCGTGGTACTTTCTATCTTAGCCTTAGATAAAGTGAAAATTGATGATCCCGTAGGTGCTATATCTGTCCATGGTGTGGTTGGTTTCTTTGGTTTGATGATTGTGCCAATCACTAACTCAGGTTCTTCTTTTAGCGGCCAGTTAATTGGCGCTGCAACTATTTTTGTTTGGGTATTTGTTACCAGCTTTATAGTCTGGTTTGCTCTGAAGAAAATTATCGGTATTCGTGTAAGTGCTGAAGAAGAATATGAAGGTGTTGATATCTCTGACTGTGGTATGGAAGCTTACCCAGAATTCACTAGAGGTTAACAGTACCCGAATATAGAGTAGAAGAGGTTAGGCTACAATAAGTGAGGTGATTCTAAGTTAATTTTTTCTAAATTAGAATACTCAAAGTTTAAGCTGAAATAAAAGCAGCGATATCGAGAACGATACGCTGCTTTTTTATTGTACTTTATTTGAACTGACTATGCGTCTAGCTTTTAATAAAGCGCTTTCTCGTTGATACTAGCGCTAATACCATCAGCGAAAACCAAGTAAATGAACCGCCACTGTCTTCAACATCAGGAACACTTTTAGATGGATCACTTGGGAAGGCATCATCAATGTCTTTTACGCCATCACCATCGCTATCTGGATATTTTGATAACAAAGGGTGTAAATCAGCATCAGTAACCTCTGAATTATCAATAATGGTAATTCTTTCAATCACAACAAAGTTTTCCATACCAGGCACAGTCATATCAGCACATGTTTGGTTGTCATCAATTACCATGGGCACACCTTGTAAACTGCCCGCAGTACAAAGATCAAGCAGAGCTATTTTTTCTACTACTAACATGCCGTCACCAATAACTTGGCCAAACGCGGTGAAACCACCATTTTGTCGGTCTAAGTTATCAGGGTTTGAAGTGTCGTTGTTATCTTCTAAATTAAAGAACCATTGGTTAGTAGCGCTATTAGGGTTACCGCCTTGTTTGGCCATGGCTATTGTGCCTTTAACATTAGAGTAAACTGGCTCGTTTATCACCGAGGCACTTGCAACTAGAGGCGTTAATGGCCATTCACCGGAAAATTCATAACCGCCAGCTTGAACCACGAAGTCTTTAGCAACTCGATGAACAACAGAGTTGGTGTAATGTTCATCATTAACATAACTAAGAAAGTTACTTACTGTCTTAGGGGTAGTTGTATCAAACAAGTTAACTTGAAAGTTACCTTGTGAGGTTTGAAATTCTACGATAGTAGCATTAGCAGGGTTAATAAAGCTGAAGCTAGCAGTGACAATACCAATAAGAGCAAATAGTTTCGTTGTGTTTTTCTTTGTTATTTTTTTAAGCATGGTTAACCTGACTGTACGGTAAATAGTTATAAATCGTGTCTCATAGTAATGTCTGTGATCGACGTTAACAAGTAGCAGTAACACTTTAGTCAACTAGTAGTAACATTTTAGTAATAAGATGGCGCTATAGCTAAAAAGTGATCTGCTTTCCCTTGTTTTGCAGTAAATAATGATTACAATGACGCCGACCCTAATTACAACTTCTCCTACATCTCAGGAATTCACATGAAAAAACTATTTTTATTAGGCATTTCAATACTTACTTTGTCACTGTCTAGCTTTACCCAAGCCAGTGTTAAAGTTGGTGTTGCGTTAGATATGGACTTAAGCCTTGTTGCACAAATAGATAGTTACAATATTGTGCTTGGTGATAGTGGTTTTGCAGTCGATTACTTAGTAAAAACCGGAAAATTTAATAATGAAACACCATTGACTTGGTATGTGGGGGGCGGCGGTTGGGCTGGCTGGGACCATGGTTATGGTGTTCGAACGCCTGTAGGTGTTTCTTGGTATTTTGCCAAAGGTTGGGATTTATACGGCCAAGTACAACCCGTAGCAAACTTTGATGATAGTTTTAAATTCAGTGTTGATGGCGCCATTGGTGTGCGTTTTGCTTTTTAATTAAAAATTATTTATTTGTTGATTACACAGAAGAGCCTTTTGGGCTCTTTTTTATGCTAAATCAAGCCGCTGAGCCGCTGAGCCGCTGAGGAAGTTGCTAGGGAACTCAATAAAGACTAGTTAAAAATTTCTGGCGATCAGGGTGACTTTTATTCGGTATTAGTTAAACACCAAGCGCTACAAAAAAACTGCAATGCTTGCCATGACGATTATCAAGCTATCAGGCTTTTACTTACCGAACGGCAAACTTTTCCACTATTCAAATAACTGAACAGTTAAGCTTTGTCGATCATATGAATGCCTTAACTAAGCACTTGTTTAACAAATACCAACATCAACTTAACCTGAACTTTGCTTGGCTATGACAATTTGGTTTCGGCCTTGGTTTTTAGCCTGGTATAAAGCCATATCGGCATTGTTAAATATTTGACTGAAACTATTTTGTGTTTTAGTTAGTTGTGCAATACCAAAGCTTGCGGTAATTTGTAATGATTTGCCCTGAATATTCATTACTTTATGTTCAATAGCAAGCTTAATACGTTCAGCTATTTCATAAGCCTGAGCTGAGTTGGCTTCAGGTAATATGAGTAAAAATTCTTCACCACCTATACGCCCTAAAATATCATGACATCGCACATATTCATTGGCTGTTGATGTAAGCTCTTTTAATGCAATATCACCACCGCTATGGCCAAAGTTGTCATTGACTTGCTTGAAATGGTCTACGTCAAACATCACCATAGAAAATTGCTGCTCATTCTTGTTTGCTTGTAATAACATTTTTTCGGCATAAATAAAGGTAAACCTACGATTTGCTAGCTCAGTTAAGCTATCTGTATTGGCTATTTTATTCAGAGCTTTGCTATTAAGTATTTGCCTATACATAAAATAAACCAGTACGAATACAAATAACGAAATAACGATTATTATCATATTTTGTAATTTCTGCTTTTGTGCCGCACTTTCTAACGAGGCTTGATTTAATGCCTTGTCTTGCTCTAATAATTTATTTTTCAAAATAGCTTGGTCGGTATCAAACATGACTTTATATTTTGAACGTACAGTTTCGCGCTCAGCGTTATAATAATTTTTTAAAAGTTCTCTTGCTTGTTCTTGCTTGAAGTATGCCGTTTTATAATCTTCTTTAGTAATTGCAATCTTGCCTTGTAAGTCATAAAGCTGAATATACCAGCTGAGAGCATTTTGCTTACCTAAAGGTGCAAGTATCGCTTCAACTTTCGTTAATGCTTCTATTGCTGCTTTTATATTGTTATCAGCGATTTCAAGTTTAGCTGCTAAGACAATTGCGCCAACTTCAGCGGAAGGATTTTCATAGTCAGGGTATTCTCCTTTGTATTTATGCCAAAAAATACGAGCTTTGTCGTGTTGTTGAGAGTGATGGTAAGTATCAGCTAACCCTAGATATGCTAAGTAAACATACTCTGTTTGATTGGTTTTTTTTGTTAATTCAATAACTCTTAGGTAAGTCGCTTCAGCCTTTGAGTAATCCTTTTTACGTAGATGAATTTTGGCTAAAGCAGTTTGTACAAACAACTCATCAAAATAATATTGATGTTTTTTAAAATAATCACTGGCTTCTTTTGCTAACTTTACTGCATTGATATCATCAAATAATAGAGAATAGGAGTTAGCCATTTCAGCTTTCAAATAAGCTAAACCTAATTCATCACCTATCTTTTCAAGTTGTAAGTAAGCTTGATGATAATGCTTTAGGGCAAGAGTATCTTTATGGTTAATTGAATATGAGTAAGCCATGTAAGCATAACTATCAGCAAGGAGTCTTGAGTTTTCATTTGCTTTAGCATATTTCTCCGCGAGCAAGTATTTCTCCATGGCCTGCCCGGAGTTACCCAATTCATCCATGATGCCACCCTGAGTCAATAACATTGAAATCCCAGTATCAGTTTTTAAATTTGTTTTTAGGGCATATGCTTTGTCTAGTAATCCTTGGCTAATTCTGTAGTGCCCTAATATGTAGTTATGTTGCGCCATCTTGCTAAATAAGGTGGCTTTATCAAAGTCCGTCATCTTTTGCAGGTTTTCAGCTACGAGTTTTTTAGAAAAGGCTAAAGCTAATGCTGGATCCTTCTTATTTAACTCATCAATTTTACCAAGAGGGTTTTGCATCCAAGCAGAGGTTTTGTCTAATGTGTAGCCATAACTATTTAAACTAAAGCACAAAAATATTAAAACGAAAAAAAACTTTGAACTTAGTCTTTTTTGATTTGCTAGCACATTAGTTTTAATCTTTTTTTTCATATAACTAGCTCTCGGGTAGGTCTGCTTGTAGCCTTTATGACTGTGAGTTATTACATGTAGGTAGCGCAACGGTATTAATTATAGTCATTTTATCAGTGGAATAGAGTTGGCCGACAATTATTATAAATAATTGTCGTTAGCTAAAGCTCATTTCCTATGAAAGCGCGAGTAACCCATTCGCTACATACCTTAATAGGATCTTTCATAAATATCCCTAGTTAATGATGCGTTTTGTTTGAGCAATATCATGATTGGTTACGTTGTTTTACTATTGATTTTTTCAGGCTAATGCTATTATCTAAATAATAGTAATTATCATTAATTCTTAGATTACCTGTTATGGGTTAATGAAATGTTTTTTGGACTTATACCATGACTCTAGCAGAACTTCCCCTTAACAAACTAGCTAAAATTAGTGTCTTACCTAAAGATGAAGCTATTGCCGCTCAATTGATTGAGCAAGGTTTTACGCTGCGCTCTCACATATCATTAGCACATAAAGCGCCATTTAAGGGCCCTATGGCCTTTCGCTTGCATAATACCAAAATTAGTATTCAACGTGCTATCGCAGAACAAATAGGCGTTAGCCTTTAATTAATGACTTAAGCAGTAAGTTGATTAACCCGCTAATACATTTATAACAATCAAACTCAAAAGAATCTTTCCGTGAAACAATCAAAACATTTCGCTCTGGTTGGTTTTGCCAACTCAGGCAAAAGTACTTTATTTAACCTGTTATTATCTGGCCATGAAAACAACAAAAACCAAAGTAAGCAAAAAGTAGGCAATTGGTCAGGTGTGACGGTTGCGGCTAAAAAAACTAGTTTTACCTTGCTTAATCAAGCTGCCTTTCTATCAGATTTACCCGGTTTGAGTTCACTAGAACGACAAAGAGAGCAGGGTAAAGACCTGACTATTTCTCAGACCTTTTTGCAAAATAGTGATATTGACTGTTTAGTGAATGTTGTTGATATTAGCCAACTTAGTAGGCAGCTGTATTTAACCAGTCAGTTGCTTGAGTTGGGAGTACCTATGATAGTGGTACTTAATAAAAGCGATAGACAAAAACATTTAGAGATTGACTTAGAGCAGTTATCTGCTGAACTAGGTTGCCCAGTTATAGCCATAAGTGCTCAACGTGGTGAAGCCTTAGCAGAAGTACAACAAGCACTTAGTCAAGTGACAGCTAAGCTATCAGCTAGTCATCAAAGTATTGTGGATGGTGTTAGTTTAGACAAAAATAAAGGACAAGAAGCCAAAAAAAATATCAAGACAATGCAAGCCCGTTATGACTTCATTACCGACATGTTGGCGCGTGTGAGTAGTGTTGAAACAACTAACGCTGCTTTTGCCAATCCTAGCTCGAGTGACAAACCCTTTTCAGAAAGAATTGATAGTATTGTCTTACATCCAATAATGGGAGTGCCGGTATTTCTGGGGGTAATGTATTTACTCTTTATGTTTGCCATTAACGTCGGCAGTGCTTTTATCGACTTCTTTGATATTCTTAGCGGCACCTTGTTTGTTGCTTATCCCTTACATTTTCTCGCACCATTAGACTTACCACAGTGGCTACTCACAATTGTTGAGGGCTTTGGTAGTGGCATACAAACCGTAGCAACCTTTATTCCGGTTATTGCCTGTTTGTTTATCGGCTTATCACTTTTAGAAAGCTCTGGTTATTTAGCACGTGCGGCCTTTGTCGTTGACAGTGTTATGCAAAAAATTGGCTTGCCTGGTAAAGCTTTTGTGCCGCTAATTGTTGGCTTTGGTTGTACTGTGCCTGCAGTAATGTCAGCAAGAATCCTTGATAGTGAGCGAGAGCGTATTACTACGATAATGATGTCCCCCTTTATGTCATGTGGGGCAAGGTTACCTGTGTATGCATTATTTGCTGCGGCATTTTTTCCTGATAATGGTCAAAACTTAGTGTTTTTATTGTATTTAGTTGGTATTGCCGCTGCGATATTTACCGGCTTCTTATTAAAGAAAACCGTTTTATCAGGCACAGCCTCATTAAATATTATGGAATTACCTCATTATGAAATGCCAAAAATATCTGACCTTAGTCAGCGTGTATGGCAACGTACTAGTGGTTTTGTCACTGGCGCAGGTAAAACCATTGTCATTGTGGTGTGTTTATTAAACTTTTTTAATTCTATTGGCACTGACGGTCAATTTGGTCACCAAGATAGTGAAAATTCAGTATTAAGCCAAAGTGCTAAAGTGGTTATGCCGTTATTGGCACCCATGGGCGTTCAAGAGGATAATTGGCAAGCAGGCGTAGGTATTATCACCGGTATTTTTGCTAAGGAAGTATTGGTTGCTACCTTTAATAATTTATACTCACCTCATGCAGGAGAAGATCAAGAGCAGCCATCGTTAATACAAAGCTGGCAAGAGGCGACTGATAGTATCAAAGAAAATTTATTAGGCATTGCCCCTGACGATCCTTTGGGTATTAGCGTTGGTGAAATTAGTGACTTAAACCTTGCCGCCCAAGAGCAAGGGGTTGAATTAAGCACTTACCAGCGAATGCAGTTAGCTTTTGTTAGTCAGTTAGGCGCTTTTAGCTATTTATTGTTTATTTTACTTTATACCCCTTGTGTTGCTGCGATGGGAGCAATCAAAAATGAAGTGGGTAGTCGCTGGGCAGGATTTGCTGCCGTGTGGAGTTTTACTTTTGCATATTTGGTGGCTACCTTATGTTATCAAATAGGTAATTTTATGGCTGCACCGTTAAGTGCCAGTATAACCATTAGCTTTGCTTTATTAACCTTTGTTTTAATTTATTTCTGGCTTAAACATAAAGGCAAACGGGTGTTAACTATCCCAGTAAAAGTTAGCTATTCCTAGTTGAAATTTTATAAGTATTTTATTAAAAACAATCACTTGCTTAACAAGAAAAAGCCACGTAATTTAATCGTTAATGAAGGAGTTATAAAAGGGTATTTATGTGGTTTTTAGCTCAGACTTTTCAACGATATAAAAGATTAATAACAGGACATTCTTTGGGATTAGTCGCTGGTGTAGTGATGTTTAGCATTTTACTTTCTGGCTGTGGCGATTCTAGCTCAACGCCTGTGGATATCACTGTAGGTACTGGCGGAATAGTTACGCAAAGCACTATAATTCAAACAAATTTTACTCAAAGTATTAATTCTACCGATGAAGTTTATAAGTTAATTACTTTAACTGGTTATGAACAATCAGGCTTACAAGTTTACTGGCCAAATAGTAGTAATATCCCGGTAGTACTACAGACAAGTTTACAGCTAATCATTCCGCAGATAAATAAAACCTTTACTCAGCAAAACTTTGCCTTTAGTCAGTTAAGCTCTTCAGGTGCGCCAGCGCTTTATAAAAAGATACTTTTCAGTCCAGTGTCATCAGTTAACAGTGATGAGGGCGTTGAGCAAGCAAGTTTTACCCTTGTCGGTGATGGCGTCATTCTTGTTATGTTAAATGTTGATGCCTTGCTTGAAAATTCAAAGAGCAATACTTTGTTATCAGCCGAGCTAAGTAACATTATTTATCAGAGTGAGCGTATAAAATATCAACATGACAATAGTATCTTTGAGCGTTTAGTTTCTCGAGGTTTAGCTTTACATTTTTTAAAGCAAACTTTACCTGCAGATGAAATTACATTTTCGGTTGAAATCGAACAGTCTGAGTTGCTGGCTGCATTGACACAGGTGAAATCTGGTCTCGAAGATGGCGTACTTATTGAAAACTGGTTTGATGATACGTCGTTCAGTGAACAAGGTACAGCCAATGCAGTTGGTTATTATTTGGTGTCACAGCACTTTTCCTTTTATAACGGCAGTAATGCTAGTAATAGCTATAGTCTGGCGAGTAGCATGTTTTTATCTTGGCTCGATGGTGAAAATAAAGCGATTAAAAAGCCGGAGCAATATGTACGAACCGGTAATGTACCCGATCAAATTGCTATCGAAGAGCTTGCTCGCCAAGCCAGTTTATACCTAGGTAGTTATTTTATTGAAGGTTTAAATCACCAAAAACTGATTGCCTTGTCTTTTGATGATGGTCCGTCAGAGTACACGACAAAAATTTTAGACGTGCTGGAAAAAGCACAGGTGCCAGCAAGTTTTTTTTGGCAAGGGCAGAATTTAGCTAATTACCAGGAAGTCGTTAAGCGCAGTATAATAGCAGGTCATACGATAGCTAATCATAGCTGGGACCATGCCAATGGTATGAGTTATTCCGGTGAGGATTTATGGCAACAACAAGTGGCAAAAACTAATGATGAATTTCTACAATTATTTAATATCATGCCACGATTTTACCGACCGCCTTATGGCGAAATTTCAGATGAACAAATTGAACATTTAGCGGCAAAGGGCATGAAAGTAATACTTTGGTCGGTAGACTCAAGGGATTGGAATCCGGCATTAAATAGTATTGAAAAAATTGAAAGTGAATTGATTAACAATCAACATGAGGAAGTGATCACCTTAATGCATGATGCTGGCGGTAATAGGCAAAATACAGTTGACTCATTACCCGCAATTATTGCTCATTACCAAGCGCAAGGTTATCATTTTGTTAACCTTGAAACCTTACTAGGTATAAGCGATAAACATTAAATTACGCCATTTTCTTTACAGCGGGGTAAATACTAAATAACGGCTGAAATGGAAATTCCATTTAGATGAATCATACTTATCGAGTATGATTTTTCTCTGTTGGAGATATAGTAATGATGGTTGCAAGGTGGTGTATTGATGCTAAATTTGGTCACAAACCTGAAGTGGTTGACTCCTTAACTAAATGGTTCAATGAGGTTGGCTCGCAAATAGGTTGGACTAAAGAAAACTCTCGTATTTTAGTGGGCTCTGTTGGCGCATTAGAGTCGAGTGTTATTTCAGAAATAACGATTGCAAATTTAACCGAGCTCAATGATGCTTGGCAAAAATTGGCTCAGATAGACTCTCATCTTGAATGGAGTAAAAACTTAGAGCCTTATGTTGTTTCTGGTACACCTAAATGGGAAATATATCGCATTATTGACTAATCCACTTACGCTTTGCTTGAAATCAAATGACCTGTCAAAAACTTATGGCTTTAGCGTGGGTAAGGATAATGAAAAACTACTGCCATTACCAAGGACACTGTTAACCGTAAGTTCGGAATTGAGCACTTGAGATAACTTTTGGCTG
This sequence comes from Colwellia psychrerythraea, assembly GCF_000764185.1. Taxonomy (GTDB): domain Bacteria; phylum Pseudomonadota; class Gammaproteobacteria; order Enterobacterales; family Alteromonadaceae; genus Colwellia; species Colwellia psychrerythraea_B. Next base: position 243,836 of record NZ_JQEC01000016.1, on the reverse strand, counting down.
ATCGCTAAGCCCAAACCAGTATGTTGAATATTATCTTCTATGGCGTTACTTGCCCGATATCTAGCATCAAATATATAGGCAATATCCTCCTTACTAATTCCACTACCATTATCAGTAACGCTCACTTTAACCTGTGATGTTAGTTGCGTTACTGTCATGACTATCTCACCACCGATATCGGTATGTCTGATGGCATTTTCTAATAAATTGGTCATGATTCTTTCTAACTTCGCAATATCAGAATAAACAATAAATTGACATGGTTGCGGCTGTAACGTTAAAGCAATGTTTTTATCGGCAGCTTTTAAAGTAAATTTTGCCAGAATGTCATGTAGCAGTTCACCTATGGCAAAGGTCTCTAAACTAACAGTCACTTGACCATTTTCTAAATGTGCTAATTCAAATATTTGGTCAATAAGGCGTTTAAGTTGGCTAACATTACGCTGCACAGTCGCTAAATACTCTTGTTGCTCAGTATCAGATAAATTATTTCCTTTGATTGCTAAGGTTTCAATATAGCCTTGCATAGTCGCTAGTGGTGTTCGTAAGTCGTGGGACAAGTGAGCTAATAATTCTCGACGCATTCGGTCATTTTCAGTTAATAAAGAGAATTGCTGATTAATTTGTACAACCATGTCGTTGAAAGTAGCGCCAAGAAAGTGCACTTCATTATTATTAATACTGGGGTTTGTGGTAGACCCCCATTGTTTTAGCTCTATTTTTGTTTGATCAAATTGCACAGCTTTAAGTGCCTGCATTTGTTTTGCCAGCTCCCTTACCGGGTTAGTGAAATAATGAAATACCGCTAATAAAACTAACAATAATAACAACAAGCTGGCGATAACAAAGGCGCCATATTTTTGTAAATCTTTATCAGCTTGTACTTGGCTAAAGATGGAATCATAAATTTCACCGCCAATAATTATGTATAAATAACCTTGCAGCAGTTCACCTTGATATACGGGGGAAGCAGAGAATATTTTCTTATTGTTAAACCCACGAGGGTCATCACCAAAAACCGGTACTTGTTCAGGTTTGGCTATTAGCTGCTTGAGTGGTATTAATGAAACAGATTTTCGCTTTATTTTAGCGGCATCCGCAGAGTAGGTTAAAATATTACCCTCTGCATCAAGGAAGTAAAATTCAAAAGCAGGACCTAGTAACATAAGGGTATGGAAAAGGTTTTCTAGGGCTTTTTTATCATAAACGCCGTCTTGTAATAAGGGGTTATCGTGAGCTAAATGTTCAGCTAAGTTTACGTGTAATTTTTGCTCTGCCTGGTACTTTGATTTTTGTACCAAAGAATTACTCCAAGCGACGAGTAATGAGGCCATTATGATGAAAGCGGCACAGAGAGTTAAGGCTAAACGTTGGTAAAGTGATATTTTCATCTAAAGAAAGTCCTTATTATCAATACTCATTTAAGATGTCGCCACTGGCATTACGCCGGCGGAATTAAGTTTATAACCCACTCCCCAGACGGTTTGAATTATTTTTGGCTCAGTACAGTTTTCTTCAAGTTTACTTCTAAGGCGATTAATGTGGGAGTTAACTGTGTGTTCATAGCCATTGTGATGGTAGCCCCAAACACCATCGAGTAATTGAGCGCGTGAAAACACCTGATCAGGGTGTTTACAGAAAAAATCTATCAACTCAAATTCTGTCGCGGTTAAGTTGATGGTTTTATTTTTATAAGTTACTTGATGATATCGATGATCAACTTGCAGCTGTCCTATCGATGTCGGCATTTGCTCTACCTGAGTTTGCTCCTGAGATTTATTAGCTGTATTAACTTGCTCATTATCACTGGCGGAATTCTTTGCTCTTAGGGCATGTACTCTACGTAACTGACTCCTTACACGAGCCTGTAATTCACGAATACTAAATGGCTTGGTCATGTAATCATCAGCACCTAATTCAAGGCCCAATATACGATCAATTTCTGAGGTTTTAGAGGTCAGCATAATAATTGATTGCAAGGGTTTTTCTTGTCTTACTTGTCGGCAAATATCTAGCCCGCTAATGCCTGGCAACATGACATCAAGTAAAATAAGTTGATAGTCTTGTGTTAAAGCTTGTTGCAGTGCTTGCTCACCTTGGGTGCAAATATCGCAGTGTAAATCTAATTCAGATAAGTGCACTTTAATAAGCTTAGCAATATCAATTTCGTCTTCAATGATTAAAATTTTATCTTTCATAGTGTGGCCAATGAGTGGCCAAAACCACCTATACCAAGCGAACCAATTAAGTGACAACTTAGCGAGAATTAAAAGGTTAAAGGCAAGGTATTGATTACAGAGAATGGTTATTCCTTGTCAAAATCAATAACGCCGCCTTTAAGCCTTTTAAACTCGCCCTCCGGGAGCTCATTAGAAAACTGATAACATCACAAAATCAATGAAATATAGAATAACTATGTTTAACAAATTTTGTTTGCTCTAAGTTCACTACTGTAGCTCTAAGTTAGTCAATTAATTAATCCGCTTGGTATCTTGGCCTAGCGCACTACTTAGTTCGAGTAATGGTTAGTTTAACTGCAGGATTATCAAAACGATGCGCCTGAGTTAATACTGAGCTTGATAGACCATCATCTTTGCTAACTACACCAGGATGATAGCCGACTAAGTCGATATCATCGCGTGTAGAATCATAACCAACCCCGCCATCTGCTGGGCCTGGAATAGTACCGACGGCTTCATTATTCTTTTCGGTACCTGAATCATAGACATTTAATCGCCATGATTTTTCTTGGTTAAGCGCTAATGTTGATATATCTACTCCAGTAAGACCCGAGAAAGCGTCATTTGTATTCACTAACATAGTGACAACGGTTAAATAATCTGCCATTGGCTCTGTGGTACTGATGTTCAAAGTAACGCTTGAGCCAGGCAGAAGAGGGCCTTCAGCTGATGTTGATGCAAGGTTATCCTCTAGTGAAATAAAATCAGTATTATCACCACTTTCAGCTAATTTTTCTAAAGCAACTGAAGCTGCTTGGCCTACTTGCCACATTCTTGTATCACCGTGCAGTGTTACTGCAACAGGTGATAAAGGTTGACCATAGGTTAGGTTCGTCAATGTGAGAGAGTAGCTATATTCCATAGCGGGTGTTACAGGTACAACAACCACTTCCTCAGGAGAATTATCATTATCACTATCATTACAAGCCGCTAGGCCCAAGGTAAGTAAGCTGACAAGAAGTAATTGCTGAGTAAGTTTATTGGTTATCTTTTTATGAGTGGTAAAGGTTAACATGATGCCCCCTTATTGCACGGTAATGGTAAGTTTAGCAACGGGGTTTAACCAGCGTTGCACGCTATTGTTAATATCACTTTTACCTGCAGTCATATCATCATCACCTAAACTGCCGCGATGAATATGTACTTTGTTATTCGATTCCATATCGGTAATGCCTGTACCATTCATGCCTATACTGGCATCAAGTGGCGGTGGTACGGGCATACCAGCTTCACCGGGTGCGCCACTGCCGCGAATTTCATCATTGGCTTCAGTGCCTGCATCATAGGCATTTAAAAAAACTGTATAAGTGCCAGCTTCTTCGGGTATTTTCCAGCTATCTAAACCGACAAAGCCATCATTGGAAGGCAATATCATGGCAGCAAGAGATAAGTGGGTATTGGCACTATCATTGGTTAAGTTAAAACTTGCTGACATTGCCGGCGCTAATAAACCGGCAGCAGGATTTTCATTAATATTGGCATCGCTATTGGTTAACATACTGACTAAACCTGAAATATCACCACCCTCAGCCATAGTTTGTAGTTCAACACTGGCCATTTCGCTCGCCATAAAAAGGTGATTGTCGCTAGTATGGGCAGCTGTAATTACCGGGGTAAAATGCAAACCTTGCGTTAAATTAGTAACAGTAATTGATAATTCTTGTGCCATTGTCGTTGAGCTTGCTAGCGCTAGTGCTAGTAGACTTAATGTCGACTTAATTGGTGATTGCTTGATTACTTTCATGATACTTTCCTTTGTAGTTAGACTTACTTTTGTTAAAGCTAATATTGTTAAAGTAAGAGAGAGTATGTCGGTGAATTATCGCTGGGAGATCACGCTTTTATCACTTTTTGTTAGTAAATTAATCACAGAAGTATCACAACAAAGGGTAATGACAAATGGGGGGAGAAAAAGATAAGCGAATAATCTTAAAACTTAAGTTTTTTCAGTTGCTTGAACGTTATCTAATGATCTGTAACTTCAATGAACAAGGGGGAAGAGGGGATTCGTTGTTGTAGTGAATAGTTTTGTCTTGGAGCTATTCTGTTGTGTTTAGTTTGTTAACTCACTTATTTAGAGGTGTAAGTTAGATAGGTAATTTAGAGGTGTAATGCACACCTCTACAGTCGCTTATATTTTTTTAAGGTAAAAAGCGGTTTCGTGCCCTTGTATGTACATCACTGTTTCAGCTGTGTCGCCAAGGATAGGCTCATCTAACAAATTTACATTTTGAATCAGTGTTATTGAATACTCTCCTGAAGCAGTGGTTGCTGGCGCGAATGCCCCGGTAATCAGCCATAAAGAGCCATCACTCAACAGTATTGAATCATTTTCACCTTCAGAGTAAAAAGTATGCAGGCCTTGCCATATAATGGTTGCTTTCGTTAAAGGCTCAAGGTAATAACCAAAAGGTGCGTATTCATTATATAAATACCAATCACTAAATTCACCTAGTTTTTCAGTAGTTTGTGATGTTAGATCAGGAAAATTTCTTCCTACATCATACAGTGTGTAATCAAAAATACCCCCAGTATTAACATCTGAATAGTCAATACCGTCAACTCTCCATATTGAGTCATCATCTAATAACATTACGCTTCCTACGGATAATGGTGCTAACGCTATATTTCCTTGTTGTAAAATAGTAGGGGTTTGAATTGGGTCAATGTAAAAGCTAGCGGCGGTATTGTTAATAAATACATAATATTGCCCTTTTACACCCTGATTAGGCTCACCAAAATCATTTGGGTTATCATAAATGATAACGTCTGCTTCTCCAGCACTAAGCGTGCCATCACCGAGTGATAAACCGACAATACTCCATAGCGTGCCATCATCTAATTTTATTAAGTCGTTTATAGAGTGACTTTTAAGGTAAATTAATTCTGAATGCTCGGGTGATATTTTATTATCAGATGAGCCACCTTCTCCGCATGCTGAAAGCAGAAGAACGCATATCAAAAAATAGCCAAATCTCATAAAATATCCTTTTAAATTAATAAACTATATTATGGTAACAGCAGAATGATTTTCACACTAGATAATTTGCTGGTAACAATGCTTACTGAGCTAACTTCACTAACTCAGGCTCAGCTTCACAGACTAAGTTAAACAATTGTACTTGGCTGATAGCACGATCTAAATTGTGATTCTCACGACTTACTTGAAAATAGTTATCGCCATTTAAATGGTCTGTTAAAAAGCGTGTACCGATAATGAAGGGTAATAACTTTGCACCAACGATTAAGCTCTCTTTTTCAAGCGCCGTTATTTTATCACCAAAAGCATTTTGATAGTTTTGAATCAGGGCTTCGAATATATCTAGCTTGAGGAACATCTTATCTGTGCTGGTATCGTCTTCGGCAAGATTGCTGCAACACGTTCTGACCATGTCGCCAAAATCATGCATTAATAGCCCTGGCATACAGGTATCAAGATCAATAACAGCACATGGTTTATCACCCGTGGTAAATAATAGGTTATTTATCTTAGTATCGTTGTGGGTTACATGCAGCGGTAATTTTTTACTAATGTCGATAACGTGGTCAATAAATTTTTGTTGGCCAAAACAAAAATTTACTAAAGCTTGGCAGTCAGCTAAACGATCTTGATGATTATTTTCTACTGCTGCTTTAAGCTGAGCCATGCGAAAACTAATGTCGTGAAAGTCTTTAATGATGACAGCGATGTCATTTGCGGGGAAGTCACTCAACGCACAACTAAATTGTGCGAAGGCTGTTGCAACAAGCGCTGCCTGCTCAACAGATTCAACTTCTTCTAGGGTATAAGAGCCACTAATAAACTCCATTAAACGCCAGTAATTAGCGCCAATTTTGAGACACGTTTCGCCTGTTTTGCTCAATACTTGCCCAGGTACTGTTAACGGATAATTACCCGTTTTTTTTTGTGCGAGTAAGTGCAAGTTGATTTTTTGTGCGTTACTACTTAATTCAACGGTTTTAGGAAATATATCGTGGTTAATTTGCTGCAAGACAAATTCAAAATCAGGGGTGATTAATTTATAAGTATTATTAATATGGCCATTACCTAACGTGGTAATTTCTACTTTTGAAAAGTCAAAATCATAGTTATTAAGTACTGTGTCTATATCCGTGTGAAGTGATGCTACTTTGTTTTCCATTGCTTTTAATACTTATATAGTAGTGATTATCTTGTTAGCAATGTGATTATTCTAGTAAGTGTTTACCAGCCTGCTTATGCTAATTCTTTAATATGCTAAACCAACGTTAATTAAATTAACGTGTGACAAATTAGCGCAAGATAGTACTATTTTTTAGCGAATAGTGCAGTAACTTTCTCATCAACCTGTTGGCTATCTTGCGGGTAAGTTAAGCCAAACCAACTATCCTTGGAGCTAAGTACTTTTACTTTTTTATTTTGTTGTTCTATTTGCTGCATCACTACTGCAGGTAAATAACACTCTTGATTAATATCAATTTTACGGTTTTCTATTAACGTGAGTAGCTCAGTCAACGATTGTTCTATGGCTAAAAAAATATCCACATTGAAAAACCAACAATTCATTGATATTAGACTCTCTGGCGCTAGTTTAATGTTTATCTGCTTTGCGCTAAGGGTGCCGTTAATACTTTGTCCATCTGATTTTATCTGTTCACATTCTTCAATGCTTGTTAAATAATTTTCGTTATCAAATTTGCATAACCCTCGGTTAACGCCGCCAAAATCTGACAAGGTGTTTTGTAATTGATAGGCCACCATTAAATAGTTTTGAGGTGTTGCACTTGCTTGCTTTATCAATAAAATGAAAGCTTGTTTAGCATAAAAATCATCAGCATTAATGACAGCAAAACTTGCTTTGATAAGCTGGCGACAACTCCATAGTGCGTGCGCGGTACCTAAGGGTTTGTTGCGTTGTTCTGGCAAAATACAACCCTGTGGTAAATCATCAAAGCTTTGGTAAGCAAAATCATATTCGAGTCCTGCAGGCAGTCGACTAACAACTTGTCGCCGAAGTAGCGACTCTAGCTCTGGACGAATAACAAAGATCACCCGTTTAAAGCCCGCATTAACAGCGTTAAATAGGTTATATTCCATCAACGTTAGTTGCTGCGGACCAAACTCGGCTAGCTGCTTATTACCGCCAAAACGAGAGCCTAAGCCAGCAGCTAAAATAACAAGACTAGTCATTTAACTAACAATGCCAAGTGGTTTAGCTTGCTGCCAGATACCACGAGTAAAATCAGGAATATCTTTAGAATTACTGCGATCAGCGACTGACTGCGCACTTAATGGCGTGATCACTGACCATGCTGCGGCATCATAGACATCTTGGTCTAATGGTTGACCATTGCGTAAACAATAGACCATGCGCCAAAGCATTAAGAAATCCATACCACCATGACCGCCATTACGTTCTGCTTCTGCGCCCATTTGTAACCACAAAGGGTGATCATAATCAGCTTGCCATTTAGCCATATCATGATCCCAGCGATGGAAACTAGCATGACTTGGTTTGCGACCGGATTGGCCATTTTTTTGCCACTGTTTAACTGCCAGTTCATATTGCTGTTGATACTGGGCTTTAATGTTTTTCGGGACATTTTCTAGGGCAATTCTATTGGGGAAACCAGCAAATGTACCATTGGTACCTTGAATATAGTTATGGCGAGAATATGGGCGTGGGCTGGTCGTATCATGTTGAACCATAATCGACCGGCCTTTTATGGTTTTAATAATACTGGTATTCATATCGCCAGCAATATAATTAAGCTGGTTACGTTGGTGACCGGCTGAAAACTCTTTGGCTGCATAGGCTTGTCGGCCAAGTGCTGGTGAGCTGGTTGAGGTTAAATAGTCGAAACGGTCACCTCGATTGATATTCATGTATTGAGCAACAGGGCCTAAACCATGGGTAGGGTATAAATTGCCATTGGTTTTAGCATGCCAAGCCGTTCGCCAAGAACCAGTTTTTTCCGTAATTTCTTTCATTTGCCAGCGAAGTTCATGAATGTATGCCGCTTCACCGTGTAATAAGTCGCCGAATAGACCTTGGCGCACCATATTTAAGACCATGAGTTCATCACGGCCATAACAAACATTTTCCATCATCATGCAGTTTTTCTGAGTGCGCTCAGCGGTATCAACGAGTTGCCAGCACTCTTCTATTGTAGTTGCCGCAGGTACTTCAACAAAGGCATGTTTACCACTTTCCATGGTCTCAACACACATAGGTGTGTGCCAGCGCCATGGGGTAGATATGATAACGATATCAATATCGTTACGTTCAAGCATTTTTTTATACGCTGACTCTGAGCCGGTATAGCTATCTGGTTTGGCAAAACCATTATTGACCACAGTGGCAATAGACTCATTTAATACCCGTTCATTGGTGTCGCAAATGGCCTTTATTTCAACACCATCAATATGGCAATAATGTTTAACGTGACCAGAGCCACGTTCACCAACACCAATAAAGCCAATACGAACAACGTCCATTCTTGGTACAACTAAGCCCATAACCGACTTGCCTTGGGAAATAGGTGAACCTACTGTACTTGCGGCTGAAGAAGCACAAGCTGTGGTAACGCTAGTAGCAACACCGGCAGCAGTTATAACGGCAACAGATTTAAGAAATTGGCGACGATCTTGGCTCATAGATTTATCTCTGACTTAATATATAAAATTACTGTTAGAAGTAATAGCGAGTGATATTTTGATTGTATATGAATTATTTATCGATGGAGCCAGCAGTAACCAAAGATTACAAAGGTGGGTGAACTCAACTGGCTAGATATATTGACAGTTTTAGTCAATATATCTAGCCAGTTCCTCCTATGGAGTGAAGAGATAAATAGTAATTCACAATATATTGTCTCTTTAAGGAGAATAGATTTTTATGAATTATGGGATATGATTTTTGCTGTGAGTGTTTCTTAAAGTAGTCTTTATTTGGGAAAGTCTAAGGTAAAACAAGCACCTTTGAGCTGATTTTTATTACAGGCGTTAATACTACCTTGATGCCAGTCCATGACCTTACTACAGATAGCTAAACCTAAGCCAAAATGTCCTTGCTCTCTTGATCTATCGGCATCAAGTTTAACGAAAGGTGTGAAGATAACGGCGAGTTTATCGTCGGCAATACCTTTGCCATCATCTTCAACTGTGATGGTCAGTAGTTGATTGTTATCGTTAATGGTAAGTAATACTTCACTATTGGCGTAGCCAATGGCATTGCTAATAAGGTTCACTAAAGCGCGGTAACTCCAGTGATAATCTAAGGGATAGCTAATGGTATTATCGCCAGACAAATGCACGGTAATATTTTTTTGCTCTGCCAATACTTGGCAATCATCAATTGCGGAGGTGATTAAGGCGGTGATGTTAGTCTGTGTTTTATTGAGTTTTAATGCTTGTCGCTCCATTGAAGCATAATCAAGAAATATAGAGGTCATTTCTTCCATTCTGGTTAATTCATTGTCCATCCGGGTTAAATAACTATTCTTTTTTTCAATTGACTGACTATCTAAGGCAGCTTCTATACCAAAGCGTAAACAAGCCATAGGTGTGCGAATATCATGAGATAAGCTGCGCGCAAGCACTTTATTATCGGCAACAAGCTGTTCTATTTTGCTGGCCATAGTATTAAAACTTCGCTCTAACATTTTTATGTAAGAAAATCGACTGTTTGCTATACGAGCATCAAGTTGCCCTGAGCCAATTTTTGCTGCGGCATTATTAAGTAAATATAAACGCCTTGTTAAAGGAAATAACCATAATATTAATATTACACAGATGCTTACGTAGAGGATTAAGGTTAAAATAAAGTTGAAGTTATCGTCAACTATAGCTTCAGCGGGTAGCTCCAAGCGCAATAAAAACTCTGGGTGTTGAGGAATATTTTTCAATAAATATTGATTAGTACTTGAAGCTAGCAGTAAACCGCCTTGTTGATTTAGCTGGGCAATTAATGAGCTGGGTAAAGCAATCTTTTTACTTGACGCTAAGCTGGTTTCTATTTGGTAGTCTTGTTGAAATTGACTTACTCTTTTACTTAATAACGAGTTATCAAGTGTGCTTAGTTCATTAGTTAGTCCGTCAACAAGGTGCCTATAAATAGTGGTACCTTGTGTCTCGGTTACTTTATCTTCTGTTGAATACTCTACTAATTCATCAAGGCCCCATCCTATAAAAAATAGTGAACCTAATACCGTGATAATGATACTACTATAGAGGCCGCGCATTGCTAGTCTTCATTGCCGCTGATTGATGTTTCTTGCCAAGCATCACCAACAAATAAATAGCCTTTTCCCCAAATGGTTTTAAATTTTTGTGGTTTTTGAGGATCATCATTAAACAGTTTACGTAAAGTCGATAACATCACGTCAAAGCGTCTATCCTGGCCATCATATTCTCGTTTTTTTAATGCTTTAAATACTGAGTCTCTATCAACAACACTGCCGGCATGTTGTGCTAAGTAGGTAAGGAATGCAAACAGACTTGTTGATAGGTCTATCTCTTTTCCTTGGTAGATCACACGTTTTGCTTCTTGATTAATAGTGAGTTCACCAAAGGTAAGTTGTGTTGATTGATTTTGCTCAGCCTTGCCATTATGGCTAAGTTGACGGTTTATACGTGCTAATAAGGCGCGTGGTCGTACGGGTTTTATCACATAATCATCTGCGCCAGCTTCTAAACCAATCACTTCATCAAATTCATCTGCCCGTGCAGTTAACATAATAATAGGTATTTGTTTACTCTGTTCATGTTGGCGAATAAGACGACATACTTCTATGCCATTTAATCCGGGCAACATAACATCTAGCAATACTATATCTATGGCATTTTTTTTAATCTCATGCATGACTAGATCACCACGAGCTACATGGGTGACATTAAAACCTTGTTCGGTTAAATATTCGCAAACCCAATCAGCAAGACTAATATCATCTTCCACTAATAAAATATTGTGCATTTTACTTATTCCTATAACTTAGTTAGGTGATATTTAAGCGTTAGCTCAAGTAATAACTCAAGTGTTTGTTCTGACTAAATAATTAAAATAGTCGCCAACGACGTTTACGCGAGGTGTTTTTATGTTGCCAACTTACTTCAACTTGAGTTTCAGCTATGACCTTATTATCACTTACTGAGCGCAGTTGATATTTAATACTTTTATTCGATTCAAATTCTATTTTTATTTGCACATTATTGTTATTTTGCCAACAACCTAGCTGCTTGTTTTTACCTACTTGATATAAACAAAAACTTTCTTTTTTAGGTGATTGCCACTGTAGTTCTACCGTAGCAAAACATGCACGGCCTTGCCTTAAAGTTACACATTGTTCAGGCAAAGCAGTAAAGTTTAGTGGAACACTGCTAAGTGCCTTGCTTTCATTTGCATAGACCGGATTCAATACCAGCAGGTTGTAAAACAAAATCAGCATTACTTTTACATGGACTGTGGCAAATCCTTTGCCAACCTTAAAATACATATAACACTCCAAGCATCACTTGGATCACATGGTTAGTATCAACCAACGGGCTTGCTTTTACATTATTCGAATAAATACTCTGGGTTAAGCCGGCATTAAATGACCAGCTTTCTGATAAAGGGTATTGCGCATAAATTTCAATTTGGCCTCGAAAACCACCTTTAGCGGTATATGCAGCTCTGCTTTCATTTATTTCACTACTGCCTACGCCAATATAATAATCGACAATGTCTTGGCTAAAATAAGTTAAGCCAGTGCCCAAATAAATATCCCAATTTCGATAGGGCAATAAATAGCTGTAGAAGCTATCAACAATTACACCTCTGACACTTTTATCAAACTCGTCATCTCCTGAAGTAGTCGCTGCAAGGTCGAGGGTTAATAAAGAATTATCAAAGTATCTAGAGTAGCGCAAGGCTATACCTAGGGTCGCATTACGTTCTCTTAATCCTGCTAATAACTCTTTATCACCGCCACCGTATTCTATCTCTGCTGCAGGATCGTAACCTTGCATATAAGCTTTGGCAATAAGGTCAAGCTGCCAGTTATCTTCAACAACAAGTTGATAGCCAAATTCAGTACCGCCTAATAAAGCATTTGAGCGTCTTTGGTTGGTTTGTAGAAAAAAACCTTTATAGGATATATCAAATAATAAACCCGGCATGAAGTAGTCTAATAGATCATCTTGTTCTATGCCGTCAATAATTATCGGGTCATAAACTAAGGAGAAATCAAGTGCAAATTGCCATTCAAAATCATCTTTGAGTATAGGTTTATTAGCATTGTATTCTTGGTTGGCGCTGTGTTCTTGATTAGCAATATGCTCCAAGTTATCACTGGTTTCTTGTCCGTAACTTAACGCGCTAAACATTAACAAACTAGCAGCAAATAGCCTGATGAAATGGTGGTTTTTTCTTCGTCTGATATTATTTCTTTTAAAGGCCATAGCAGAACACAAAGTAAATTTACAATAAGTAATCATATGTTACCACTTTGTAATTGTTACTTGCGCTTAGCCGTGCAATTTTATTGTTTAAAAAGTGTAAGTAATGTTAAAAAACTTGAGAAAAAACTATAAAAGATCATTTTTAAACCGATGTAAGGGAATACACCAATGTCTTCCTTGCCATTAATGGTAAATTCGGTGGGAGAGCGCCATCTTCAAGTAATAAGTGAACCTTTTTATATGTAGGGGGAAGGGAACTATTAACTAGGATATCTATTGTTATTGGTTGTTTAGAAGCTCACAATGAAAGCCTTCATGAGCTTTCCTTAGACAATAAGCTGAAGCGGCGATAGTGCCTAATTTTTTGTGAAAGCTGTTAACCTAGTTGGATGAAATATGTGCAGGTGACCACACGTTTTTTGTATTATATTAATCAGCGAATAGGATCCATTTCTTGCCATAAGTTGGATGGTTTGTTTGATAAAGCATAATTTTTTTTAGGTGCAGGTTTACTTGTGTAACTTAATTGTTCAGGTTTATGGATATAATATCCTTGAGCATAATCCACTCCTATTTCTTTTAATTTCTCTAATATATCCTTGTTTTCAACAAACTCAGCGATGGTTTTTAATCCCATAGTATGGCCTACCTCGTTAATCGACTTCACCATAGCGTAAGAAGTTGAATCATTGACTATTTCTTTAACAAATGAGCCATCAATTTTTAAGTAATCTACGGTTAAGTTTTTAAGGTATGAAAAAGATGATAACCCCGAACCAAAATCGTCAAGTGAGAATTGAAAACCCAAGGCCTTTAAATTTTTGATCAATATAAGGCATTTATCAATATTTTGAATGGCTGCGGTTTCTGTAATTTCAAAGGTGATACGTCTGGCATCAATATCATGGATTTTTTGTAATGATTCAATATATTGCGCTAAGGTTGGGTCACACGTAGATAGCCCTGAAAGGTTAATGGAATAATTGGTTTTCTTGTCAATATTCGAAAAAGCACATTCGATAACCCAACGATCAATTTGAGGCATAAGATCGTATCTTTCGGCCGCTGGAATAAATGCATTAGGGGAGGTAAAGCTGCCGTCTTCATTTTTTAGTCGTATCAATATTTCATAATGCGCTGTCGAGGTGGTTTGATTAATATCTGAAATTTCTTGAACAAAGAGCCTGAATTGGTTGTCTTTAAGTGCTTTGGTTATTTTGGGTAACCAAGCGACTTGTTGTTTGTGTTGGTTATATTCCCCTGTTTCCAAGGAGGCAACATGGATTTGATTACGACCCTCATTTTTAGCTATTTGGCAGGCATTGTCAGCAGAGTTAATAATGTGGCTCAATTTATTGTTTTGTTGATTGATAACGGATATTCCAGCGGAAATACCTACCTTAATAGAGTGACCTTCATAAATAAAAGCCATCTCATCAACTGCCTTTCTGATAGCTTCTGCTATTTTTTCCGCCATTTTTAAAGGGCAATCGGCTAATAATACCGCAAATTCATCACCGCCAATTCTTGCAACTATATCTCTATTTCTAACATTACTTAAAAGGATAATAGCAACTCGTTTTAATAGCTCATCTCCTGCGGCGTGGCCTGCAATATCATTAACAGGCTTAAATCTATCTAAATCGATAAATAAAACGGCACCCGGTAAGTTATGTTCCACAGCTTTATGAATGTAGGTTTCGACACAGTCTTCAAAATCTTTCCTGTTACCTAAGTTAGTAAGGCTGTCATGGGATGCTTGATAACGTAACTGCTTTTCAAGTTTTACTTGTTTCGTTACGTCTTCAATAATGATTAATGAACCATTAAATAGTTCACGAATACGAAAATTCACTATGTTGAGGCTAATAGAAATGTCGAGAACATCAGCTTCAAATTTATCACCAGACTTAACCAGCGCTTGAAATTTTTTTAACATTTTTGATGAATTAACAAAAGTATCATTATAGCTTGCGTCAATTAAATCATCAGGGTTAGAGTTTTCAAAGCCGAGTAACCTTATTGCTTCGGCATTAATAATCCCTACTTCATGATTAACCGAAAAAGTAATAATGCCAAAGGGAGCGTTGCCAATAATACCTGTTAGGTATTTTCTAAGGTGAGTCGTTTCTACTAATTCATTCATAAGATTTTATCACTATAATAGTAGCGTCGTCATCGGCACGTGCATGGTTATCAAAAATATGTTCGGCATGTTTTTTTGAGTTAAGTGCTAAAGTGTCTATTTTGGGGAGCGAAACACTGTCAATGCCATTGGAATGTAATGCAAAGCAAAACGGGGAAGAAAGTTTAATATGAGTTATTATTAAGCTAGGAGGGAAGTTACTTCCCAAACCGCCTGATAGTTTTTGAATTGGATTCGATGTTGGTAATAAAGTTGTGATTGAAATATTACCAACGATAAGTGATTCTGCGCTGCTTGGTGTTATCCGCAACAATCCCATGTCCATACTCCTTGTATAATTTGCTCCTTTTAACAGCCTATGACAGCCTATAACTAACTCTTTTAAAGGTAGATCATAATGTTCGTTAATAAAAGTATTTATTAATAATAAAGCAGCTTGAACATTAGTTTTAGTTTCGTAACTATCAAACAAAGCAATTAAAATACATTCCCCTTGATAGGTTTTAATACAGAAATTATCTCTTTTATAGTATTCCCCCATTTTAGGAAAAGAAACGCTACCAATGTCTATTACTTCTCTGGGGATGGGTAAGTAACTAGTTAAAGTGATGGCAGTTCCCTTTGAACTGGTATTAATAACCATCTTATCAACAGTTCGTTTAGCTGCTGCTAGTCCTAACCCTAAGCTATTGTGAGTGCTGTAACCTGAGGCCATTGCTTGCTTGATATTTTTAATGCCTGGCCCAGTATCTTCAACTAGGATGCTTAACCCTTTCTGGTTAGTTGTTTTATATACATGGATCTTAGCCCCATTTGCATAACGAACTGCATTTATAGTGATTTCTGAAACAGCTAAAGAGATAAGGCTTGATTGAAACGAATCAAACCCTAGGTTGATAGATGCCTGTTTAACTTGTGCAGAAAATGAATATGCTTGCTCCTCTGTTGATAAAAACAAGGAGGGGAGAATAACCTGGTTATGTTTCGATAACGAGGTTGTGTTTTTACTCATCGTTATTTGTCAGATTAAATGTCAACTATTTTTTGATTGGATAACTCTAGGCTTTTAATCAGTGCTGACTTTAAGTCTCGACAAGTAATATAACGGCCTAAATTAACGCCGGCTGAAATCATTGTTTTTGCGAGCTCAGATGAAATACCGCAAAAAATGGGAATCACGCCTACCAAGCGTAAAACATCTCCCAATTTCACTAAATGCCCTGCAACTGATGAGTCAATGGCTTCGACATTGCCTAGATCAACAATAACCAAACTAATCTGTCTCGCACTCGCTATGGTAGTAACTTTATCTATAATGATGGCCATTCGAGATGAATCTAATGAGCCAAAAAGACCTGAGTAAATACAAGTGTCGGTAATTTCTGTTGCAACCATTGGGACTTCACCACCGATTTGCTTTCGGCTCAGGGCTACTTTTTGAGGTGCCATATAAACTTTCCATGTTGAGTGACTAAGTGGTTAACCTTAGAGTTATAAATATACAATAACAAGAGGCGTATTGATTTGTTTTTAAAGTAAATTAGTCAAGTGGTCAGATGTCTTGAGCGAGTTAGGGTATTAGTACAAATTTTAGGGGTACCTTAACTCATTTAAATTAGCAGAGAGTGTAATTTGCTAACCATGAAGGAAGTTACTTAGGACATTGCTGGGCGGCAAGAAAATTAACAAACAAGAAGTATAAATCACTTAGAAAAGTGATTTATACTTCTATTATTTAAAAGGGGACGGAAGTCAAAAAATTGATAATATACCCGTTAGCATTCAAGAGCTCACTGAAAGCAAGTGCTTTGAATGGTGAGCTAAAAACTCATTTTTAAACCTATATAAGGGAATACACCAATATCTTCTTCACCGCTGATATTAAATTCGGTTGGGGTATCGCCCTCTTCAGGTTCATAATAATAACCAGAGACATTCTTCTGTGCCATGGCATTAATAATAGCCATAGTCCACTGCGCGTCATAACCCCAGTACGTTGTTTGGTAATTCGCTTCTAAATCTAAGCGGTGATAAACAGGTAAAGTTTTTGCGTTTAACTCGCCATATTCAGGTAAGAAATGATCTTCATAGTCTGGGTTTTCACGTAAACCCGTAATAGGTGTATATTTAGCGCCACTACGCAGAGTAAAACGTAAACCAAAATCCCAGTGTTCGTTTAGTTGATAATTTGCTACCACATTGGCAACCAGAGGCGTATCTAGATAATAATCAGCTGAAACATTGGTTAAATCATCAGTACGCTGGCTTTGAGACCAACTTAACGATGCCCAACCAAACCAGCCATTATTTCGCTCATGCCTAACCAGCCATTCAACGCCTTGTGCATCACCAGAAGTATCATTAGTGTAATGTAATTCAAAGTCAGCCTCGGCTGAATGTTCATCGATAGAGCGTGGTAATTCTGTTAACTCTTTATGGTAAATATCAAGAGAGGTAAACCATATGTCGTTCAACTGGTAATCAACACCAAGTGAGTAATGAGTTGATTCCGGAGATTTTATTGCAGGATTACCTAACTTGTTTAATGCGGTATCAACATCAGGGAAGCGACTATAAGTACCGAACTTTGCTTTAAAAGTTAGCCCGTCTGCAGCAAACCAATCTAAAGCAAGTCGAGGGTGAATAAATGTTTGGTCGGTATAATCATTACTTTCAGCTCTCACGCCATAGGTTAATTGCCAGCTTTCACTCATTTGCCAAATATCATGAACATAAATGGCGATATCTTCATCAGTTAAGTTAGCATTGTCTTGAATTCGATCGCCTTTATTTGAGTCACAATCAGCATCATTTTCTGTGCAGTAATAAGGAATGATA
Source organism: Colwellia psychrerythraea (assembly GCF_000764185.1). Taxonomy (GTDB): domain Bacteria; phylum Pseudomonadota; class Gammaproteobacteria; order Enterobacterales; family Alteromonadaceae; genus Colwellia; species Colwellia psychrerythraea_B. The sequence goes on along the minus strand of NZ_JQEC01000016.1, from coordinate 226,192 downwards.
TCGAAACTGTAATCGACGTCTGATTTACTGTAATCAAGGCCAAAACCTAATTTGTGATCTTCAAGCCAAGTGATTTGTGATGAAAAGCGCAGGTTATATATTTCTTCATCAACTTTTATAAATTGTCCTTTACCAAATATTTCATCGGTTGTATTGACAGTGTGGCCTGCGACTAACTGCATGATCTTTTGTTCATCACCATAATATTGCCAAGAAATACTTTGGCTATCAAACGCGGTTGTTATTTTGAGGTCACCAACGCTATCTGGGTCAATACGACCATCTTCAGATTCTTCAGATATATTAACGCCGCCAGTATCACTGGCACCTGAGGCACTAAAGGTTAGTTTATGAGAGTCACCGATTAACCACTGATACTTACCTTGGTAATCTTCACTAACAGGGGCTTTAAATATGGTATAGCCTTCATCTTCTTCACCTTCAGGTAAAAACAGATGAATTTGGCTACGACGATAAGATATATAAAATGCTTGATCGTCAAAAGTTTCACCTTCAACCATGAAACCACTTTTTAGCATGCTTAGGTCGATGGTGGTTTCAATTTCTTGCTGGCGAGGATCACGTAGTTTTACATCAAAAACGCCACCCGTGGCATTCCCATATTCACTACCAAATGCTGCAGGGTGAAGGCTAAAGTCTTGAATGAGATTTTCATTAAAAATACTGTCACCGAACAAATGAAAAATATAACCCACGGGTATGTCATCTATATAAAAAGCGTTGTCATCAGGAGACGAGCCACGAACAGCGGGTGAGCCAGTATCACCGCCGGCATATACAATACCAGGTAAACTATAAACAGCGCTTAGAGGGTCATTACCAATACCAGCAACACTCATTAGTTGCTCAGTTTGTTCGGTCATTTCACTGTTAGCTTGATTACGTTTTGAGGTAACTTCGATAACCTCAAGACCTTCTTCAGCCACTTTTTTCTGAGTTGTTTTTGCTTTATCTTTTTCTGGTGCAGTTTCAGCAGCAGTTTCTATAGCCATAATGGGTAGTGAAAAACTGAGCAATAAAAGTGAACTTGCCATGCCTGTGGTTGAAGTTAGTCTCATGAGTGGGCGATCCCTGTCCTATTTTAATTGTATATGTGTATTTTGTATGGGTAAATTTTGTCGTACATTGATGTGTAAATCAGTAACCTAAGTGTCGAAAAACTGTCAACTAACTGTAAGAAAGTGTCAGTTCGTATACTCAAGCTGCCTCAATATGCAAGATTCAGTAGTGTTGAAACGTGCACCTTAAACTGGTTTGGCGATGAATTTTATTGTTCTAGCTCATCATGACGCTTGTATTGGATTGACTTGTGAAAGCTTTCCATTAGTATTTCGTGATATAACGCGGAAACAGCAACTCTAGGTGAATTTCATGTCAAATATTAAAGCAAATAAAGCTAGTCAAACGGGTAAGGGAAATAAAGTCCATTTTAATTGGCAAGATCCATTATTACTTGATTCTTTACTCTCTGAAGAAGAGCGTTTACTTCGAGATACAGCACATCAGTATTGCCAAGAAAAACTCATGCCACGTATCCTTTTGGCTAATCGTCATGAAAATTTTGATGTAGAAATTATGAAAGAATTTGGCGCAATGGGCTTACTGGGCGCTACTATTGAAGAGAAATACGGCTGTGCGGGTATTAACTATGTTAGTTATGGCTTAATTGCCCGTGAAGTAGAGCGAGTTGATAGCGGCTATCGCAGCGCTATGAGCGTGCAGTCTTCACTGGTTATGCATCCAATTCATGCCTATGGCAGTGAAAGCCAGAAAATGAAATATTTACCAAAACTTGCCACGGGTGAATATATCGGTTGTTTTGGTTTAACTGAGCCTAATTCAGGCTCAGATCCCGCCAGTATGGCGACTAAAGCCGTTGCGGTTGAAGGCGGTTATCAACTCAATGGCAGTAAAATGTGGATCACTAACTCACCCATTGCCGATGTCTTTATTGTTTGGGCCAAGCTCGACGGTATTATCAAAGGGTTTATTTTAGATAAAGGAATGGTTGGGTTATCAGCGCCTAAAATAGAAGGTAAATTCTCTCTTCGTGCCTCAATTACCGGCGAAATAGTGATGGAAGATGTTTTTGTACCAAGCGAGAATTTACTGCCCAAAGCCAGTGGTTTATCTGGCCCTTTTGGCTGTTTAAATAAAGCACGTTATGGTATCGCTTGGGGAGCACTAGGCGCAGCTGAATTTTGTTGGCATGGTGCTCGCCAATATACCTTAGACAGAGAACAATTTGGTAAACCGTTAGCAGCAACGCAACTCATTCAAAAGAAGCTTGCTGATATGCAAACAGAAATTACTACTGGTTTGTTGGCTTGTTTACAAGTAGGTCGTTTGATGGATGCTAACAACCTTGCACCAGAGGCTATCTCCTTAATTAAACGTAACTCATGTGGAAAAGCGCTCGATATTGCCAGACAAGCACGCGATATGCATGGCGGCAACGGCATTAGTGATGAATTTCACATTATTCGTCATGTGATGAATCTTGAAGCCGTTAATACTTATGAAGGCACCCATGATGTGCATGCCTTAATATTAGGGCGCGCTCAAACGGGAATCCAAGCGTTTTTTTAGCGCCATAAAGAGCGAAAAATACTAATGTAGTCACTAAATTAGTAAGCTGATTTAAGCTCAGTGATCCAAAAATATAAATTGTTTCTATACTTAAGAAACAATTTTATTTTGTCTTACTGATTTTGATTCATAAAGCCCTCACTTTATCTTTGATCACCTTGCTGGTTTTTATTAGCTCGGCTTTGCTTTATTCAAACTTTCAATCTAGTTGGCAGCCGCCGCAATATTCCGTCATGATTGCTGTTTCAAAAACCCCTTTGTCTACACCTTTTTATGTCGCTAAAGCCATTGGTGCTTTTGATGGTACTTGTGTAAGTGTTGAATTTGATCAGGTTGTTGGCGGTCAAAGAGCCTTTGCTAAAGTGATAAGTGGTGAAGTCGACTTTGGCACCAGTTCAGACTCGGTGATTGCCTTTCAGAGCTTGGCCAATAAAGCATTTGTTAGCCATGCTATGTTTGTTCAGTCCGATAATGATGTCAAATTGATTACTCGCCCATCGGCAAAAATCAACTCATCTATTGACCTTAAAGGTAAGCGCATAGGTGTCACTAAAAAAACGGCCAGTGAATACTTTCTTAGTACTTTGTTAGCCCTTGAAGGATTAACTACTGAGGATGTTGAACTTATTCATTTTAAACCAGATGAACTTATAAATGGTTTTATTAATAATGAAGTGGATGCCTTTGTACCTTGGGAACCTTTTGCTTTTCAAAGTGCTCAATTACTGAATGACCAAATAAAAATTCATAATACTAAAAGCTTAAATATACTCAGTTTTAATCTAATTTCTCAAACAGCTGATACGTTATTGGTGGATAAAGCAAAGTGCATAATTCAGGGGCTAAACATTGCCATTGATTATATTGTTTCGAACCCAGCTGAATCCAAGCAGATTGTTATTAATGAACTAGAACTTTCAGCAGAGCTTATTGATTGGGTCTGGCCAGATTATATTTTTAAATTAGCATTGAACCAGTCTTTAATATTGAGTGTAAAGTATCAAGCCATTTGGGCTATTGAAACCCAAATGAGTGAATTTGATGAGATTCCCCAAGTGGAGCAATTCATTGACAGTAGGGCGATGTTGCAAGTTAACCCTAGCGCGGTAAATATCCCCCAATAAAGGAAGAGTGGTCATGAATGGAAGCTTGTCACAACGTATTTACCTATTTACGCTAAGTTGTTGTTTATTATTTACTATATTGTTAGGCAGTGTTATTTGGTCTTCACAAACGGTAGAGCTGGCTTTTAGTCGAGATAGCTATGCACAACAACTCGATAATCAATTAAATACCTTAAAGCAGTTGGTTGTCAGTGATAATATTTATGCCAATCATTACAGTGTTGGTAATTGGCTAGTTTTACAACGAAAACTGACTAGCCTACTCAAGTCATCGCCGACATTAACACCGCAACAGAAAACCATTCAAACCAGTATCAAAAGCCAAAATGACAGCCTAAAACATTTGTTTGGACAAATAACCAAAAACAAATTAAAAAATGCCAGTGTGGCGATTAAGAATCATTTAAAAGCGAGGTTAATGACACAGTTAGAAGCCCTTCGGTCTGATTCTTTGCAATTGTCGGCCATCGCCCATAAAGATATTCATAATACGATTAAACATGAAGCGTTATTCATTATTTCTGTCTCTGCTGCCAGTATTGTTGCGTTGTTATTTGGCGCCTTTACCTTCACAAATATAGTGAGCAAGTCTCTTGATGAAGTAAAACGAGCATTTAAACAAAACCACAGTGGTCACTTTCAAAAAATTCGACTTTCTCATCGCTCTCAAGAATTTGATAGCATAGTTAAAGCTTTTAATACTATGAATGAAAAGTTAAGTGAAACTACGGTATCTTTGGAAGTAATGAAAAAGGTAGTGGAGGAAAGGACGCATGTATTAGAGCACCTTTCTAATACGGACCCATTGACTAAAGTGGCTAACCGGCGGGCATTGTTTGAGCGAGCCAATATGGAATACTCTCGGGCAGTGCGAAGTAACAATAAACTGACCTTACTTTTACTTGATTGTGATTTATTTAAAAACGTCAATGATGAATTTGGCCACTTATTTGGCGATGAATTGTTGATACATATCTGCAAAATTTGTGGCCAAGAGATACGAGATATTGATTTTTTGGCCCGTTATGGAGGTGAGGAATTTATCATTGTTTTACCTAATTGTGATATCGCCGGCGGTGTTGAAACAGCTAATCGCATTCAACAATCATTAGCACAACATTGCATAGCAATAGAAGATAAAGAAGTTTTCGTGACTTTAAGTATCGGCGTTAGCACGCTAACTGAGCGACATAAGAGTTTAGATCAATTAATCAATGATGCCGATAAAGCCATGTATCAAGCGAAGGACAATGGTCGTAATTGCATTGAAGTACTTACCCCCTCTAATTTACATTAAAGGCTTTCACTCAAATCCATCAGTTATACCAATTATCAATTGTTTACCAAATTGTTACATATTTTGAAACAAGATACTCATTGCTCAAAAAAAACTCTGATATAAACTGTCATTTTGACCCAAGGCGCTGCAATCACTAAACATGTGCTCTGCGCTCTATATTCATTAACGACAGCCAAGGATATAACAATAATGATGAAGACAATTCAAGGTAAATTTCCTGCCAAATTAGCTGCTAAGTTAGCCGCACTATCTACAATAAGTTTATTAGCTTTTGCTACGCCACTTTTAGCCGGAACATTGGATTTATCTGGAAGAAGTGATAAAGATATCGAGCAAGATCTTACCCGAAAACCTGTGCAAATTATCGATTTTGTCGGCGTTAAAAAAGGTGACAAGGTGCTCGATTTGTTAGCTGGCGGCGGCTACTACTCTGAATTATTATCCCGTGTTGTGGGTGATAAAGGTGCAGTTACCCTGCAAATACCCAAAGCTTACCTTAAATATGCAGAGAAAGCCTTGGATGTTAGGCTTGCCAATGACCGACTAAAAAATGTTACTTACTTGCTTAGTGAAGCAGATAACTTAAAACTGAGTGAAAACACTTATGACAGTGCATTCTTGGTATTGGGTTTTCATGACATGTTTTTTCAAGATAAAGGTTGGGATTTCACTGCTGATGAAGTAATGCCACAAGTACTTAAATCACTTAAAAAAGGTGGCAAGTTGTTAGTTATCGATCATGATGCGGCAGAGAATAGTGGTATTCGCGATGTTAAAACACTGCATAGAATTGATAGCGCCTTTGTCAAAGCTGATTTAGAAAAGCGTGGTTTTAAATTTATTAAAACTTCAAAATTATTGGAAAATGATAACGATGATCATTCTAAGTTAGTCTTTGTACCTGAATTACGTCGTAAGACCGATCGCTTTGTTATGTTGTTTGAGAAAATTTAACGATAACTATTGGCATGCTCATCTATTTTTAAGGAAACACTTTGAGAAAAATACTCGTTTTTGGTAATTCGGCCAGTGGTAAATCTACCCTAGCCAAAGAATTAGCTAGCACAGAAAACCTGGCGCATTTAGATCTGGATTTGTTAGCCTGGCAAGCGACTAATCCACCGACAAGGACACCTTTAACTGAAAGTGCGCAAGCCATTGAGCATTTTATGCAGCAGCACAATAGCTGGGTTATTGAAGGCTGTTACAGTGATTTATTATTGATTGCTGAGACTGCATCGACAGAAATTATATTTATGAACTTATCGGTTGATAACTGTATTAGTAATGCTAATAATCGACCTTGGGAGCCTCATAAATATGCCTCAAAAACCGCACAAGGTGCTAATTTAGCCATGTTAATAGAGTGGATTTCACAATATGAGTGCAGAGATGATACTTTCTCTAAAGCAGCGCACCTGAATTTTTATCAAAATTATGCCGGTACTAAAACAATGTTAACCAGTAATGTAACGGCTAATGCACAGTATGTTGAACCCTAATGATAGAAAGCTATAGAGAAAATGGTTATTTGCTTATTCGAAACTTCCTTAGTGATAATGAAATAGGCGAACTACGCACAATTCTTAATGAATTTCACCGTTTATGGCAACAAGAAAATGCTGAGTTCTATCAGCAACAGGCGGTTAACTCGGCTTATTTAACCCGTAACGAATTTTTAAATAGCGAACAACGAGAGCGGTTATTTCAATTTATTGGCTCTGAAAAAGTAATGGCTGTTGTTAAGGCTCTGCTGCCTAAACAGCCGTGTTTTTTAAATACTCAGTTATTCTTCAATCCAGTAAATAAAAAGCAGACTAACTATTGGCATCGAGATCCGCAATATCATTTATCAATTGAGCAACAACAGGCGGCTTTAGCATCTTTTGATGTTATGCACCTTCGTTTGCCATTATTAGATGAGCCAGGCATTGAATTGGTGCCAGGAACACACAAACGTTGGGATTCTACAGAAGAGCTGCAGGTGCGTTTAGAACAAGATGGTCATAAAAATAATCAGTCTCTTGCACAGGGAAAAGTTATAAAACTGTTTGCTGGTGATTTATTGGTATTCTCAGCCAACATGATCCATCGTGGTTTGTATGGTATGGATCGTTTGGCGCTAGACATACTTTTTTGTCCGCCAGAGCCAAGTGTCATTGAGTTTGTCAGAGAAGATTGTTTGCCGAATAACGATATTTTAGCTGAGATTGAAGATAATAGTGCTTTTGTTAATACTATCAAGTTAAAAGCACTAAACTAATAGCATTAAATTCAATGCACAGGTAACAAACAATATATCTCATCAAGCACTAAATTCGTCAGTAATAAGTCAGTAAGCACTATGTCAATTAATACTATACCAGTGAACATTAACTCAGTAAAAAAGCCGGCTAATCATAAATTGTCTATAGTTACTTCATTCAGTCGTTAGGTTTATTATTTCTACATTCGCACTGTAGCTACTTTCTTGGGGCAAACATGGCAAAGATATTTACCAGAGCAAACAACTATTATTGGGCCTCCATCGTGATGTCTTTAGGTGTGTTGTTTAATTTACTTAAGCAAAACTTTGTTGGTGTTGGAATATTCCTTATTTTATCGGCTTTATTGATCGCCATTGGTTTTACCATAAGCCGAAAGCATTCAATGAAAGATGAACATGAATAAGCACTAATAATCAAAAAATAATGATTTTTAATATTCATTAACTAACCTGAACTTTGGATAAGCAGCACTTACTCAATATCCCCCCCTTTATCCGATTCTCAGCGTTATAACGTCGATAAATAACCCGTTATTCATAAATGTTTTGCCTTGATAATCGAATAAATTGAAACATTGATAGAGTCTATCGCTACGTAACATAGTTGCTAGTAATCTAAGCTGTTGTTTTTACTTAAACATCAAGTACTCATTACCCAGAGTTTAGGTTAACTAATATTCTATTTTCTTACCCTTTGTTTGTGTTGCTTTTTGTTTGACTACACGTTTATCAACTTGCACCATTTTAATGGTTTGTTCGACCATAGGGTCAGGGCTGAACATCTGCACAAAGACACCAAAAGCAAAGGCTATGCCTTTACGTTTTTTAGCCAATTTTAATAACCAACAGGCAGCAATAGCCAAAACAACAAAAAATAGCCACGGGGCTAGCATTAAATAAAATAAATCTTGCATGGGATTTTCCTAAAATAAACTGTTATCAGCTGCCATTACCAAAAAATATGGTGATAGCGTAAAGTTAAATTAAGAAAAATTTTGTTGGTGTTGTTCTCTTGCTTGATAGCTAGGTTTTTGGGTATACAAAGCGTTATGTCTAGCTTGGATACCTATGTGAATACTGAGTTGTGTTTGATAGGTTTGCTGTATCATCGCCTGCGCAGTTATCTGAGCATTTTTTTGCACAATATCGATATCAAGTTCATTTACTAACCTAAGATAAAGCCTCATAACTAGGCGGTAGTTATGTTCTTGTTGTAATAATGTTAGTAGGCTTTTTTGCAGTTTTGATTGATTATATTGCGGAGAAATAAAATCGTTAAGCTTGGTATTAGCGTTTATCTGTTCTACAAGCACAACACTATCTGTGGTCGCGTAGTAGTTAGTTGCCAATAGCGAAGATAACGGTAATGCCAGTGCTGAATGTACGGATAGGGAAGCACAAAGTAGTAGTATAAATTTTATCAAAAACTGTATGAAAACGTTATGCATTACTTGTTGCCTCCTTTATCTTTTATTAATCCATGACAGCATTAAGTGAATAACTGCTGTCGCTATTGTTGAGATTGGGCTAGAAGTTGAATTTTCAAGATGGGCATTCAATAAAATAAAAAATCCGGCACATGGCCGGATTTTTATGTACAGGATGTACGGTATTAAGCAATTGCAGGACGCACATTTGCGATAATTTTACAATATTACTAAGTTAAAGTTTACTCAACAATATCCATTTCTTCAATTAAGTTAGTGGCGCCATCTACATGCTCCATAACCCAAAGCATATAACGTACATCAACGTGTATTGAGCGATTTAACTTAGTATCGTAATCCCAATCACCAATAATACTTTCATAAACGCCATCAAATACTAAACCAACAAATTCAGCTTTGTCGTTTAACGTAGGAGAGCCTGAGTTACCACCGGTAATATCAAGCGTACCTAAATAGTTAACCGGTACTGAGCCAATAGCCGGTTTAGCATATTCGCCATATTGTTTTTTCTTGATTAAATCTAACTGTTTTTGTGGTGCGTCAAATGGCGACACACCAGTATCTTTAGCAACAATACCTTCAAGAGTAGTATAAGGCGTAGCCGTTAAACCATCTTGAGGGGAGTATCCTTTAACGTTACCGTAAGTAATACGCAAAGTGCTGTTAGCATCGGCATATACTGGTAAGTTATTATCGTTAAAGTAGGCAATAAGTGCTGCCATGTACTTAGGGCGGAAAGCTTGGATATTACCCGCTAACTCTTTTGATTTATCTTCAATAACTTTACGCTCTTTAAACGTAGTAACAGCTAATTGAATAAACGGGTCTTTACTTTTGTTAAAATCGTCTACTGATTTCGTCATTAGCGCTAAACGCTGTTCTTGAGAATTAAGCTTGGTGCTTTTGTACATTCTTTTTAATTGTTTACGTAACTTTTTCTCGTTAAAGTTTTTAGCTGTGGTATTGGTTAAACCAAAGAATTTATCAAATGAGTTGATACGCTCAGCTTTAGGTAAGGCAACGTAGTGCGTTAACATAGCGACAAGAATTTCTTTATCAATTTTCTCATCGTATCGACGATCAACAGATTTCATGCTTTGTTCAAAACGGGCGATATCACGTTCTTGGTAACCACGTTCACGTTCAATGTTTGGTTTAGTGTTTTCTATGGCTAAACGGTGCAGTGATTTCGCCGTAGACAACATTTTGCTGTAACGCATGTAACCTAAAATTAAATCGCGAGCTTGTTGTTTATCATCTTGTTTAACTAATTTATCTAAACCAGATAACGCTGCACCGTATTGTGCTTTACGCTTTGAACTGCTCTTTAACCATTTTGTTAGGTTTGTTTCAAGTTCTTGTTTGCGTTGTAAAAAAGTACCCTTGTTGTAGCTGTGGATCATAGAACCATAGTTTTTAGCATAATTTGCTAAACCAGCTAAGGTGCTTTCGTACTTAATACGCGCTTCACTGCCAACTGCTGAGTGTGTATGAATTAAATCAATAATCTCTTCGCGGTAAGCTTTCGCATGTGGGTAAGTCCAAGAGAAAGTATTTTCAACTTCATAAGCGGTGCGGTAGCGGTTAGTTCTGCCTGGATAGCCAAGCACCATGATGTAATCACCGTCATCAACACTGCTTTTGTTTACTTTTAAGTGATGTTTAGGTTTGTATGGCACATTGTCTTCATGGAAATCAGCAGGTTGACCATCTTTGCCAACATAGGCGCGATAAAAACCGTAATCGCCAGTGTGGCGTGGCCACATCCAGTTATCGATATCGCCGCCGTATTTACCAATACTGCTTGCTGGCGCATGTACTAAACGCACATCACGAATAGTAAGCTGTTTGAATAAATAATATTCTAAACCGCCGTGAAAGTTAACGACACTACAGCGGTATCTATCATCATTTTCACACTCAGCGACTAATTTTTTTGAATTAGTATCAACGGCCTTATAACGATCACTACCTGACATTTTGCTTGAAACACCTGATTTTACCAGTTCAGTAACTTCGGTAATTTCTTCGGTAACATAAATGCGACTACCCGGTGTTGCTGGTAATTCTTCAGCGAATTTTTTAGCTAAAAAACCATTTTTTAATAAGTTGTTTTCTGCTGTTGAATTATATTGTACTGAGCCGTAAACACAGTGATGGTTAGTCGCCACTAGGCCTTGATCAGATACGAATGAAGCAGTACAACCACCAAGACTAACAATGGCGCCCATAGGGAAACCTGTTAGCTCGGTTAAATCATTTGGATTTAATTTTAATCCCGCTTTGGTTAATTCTTTGGCGATTGTGGGTAATTGGTTTGGTTGCCACATTCCTTCATCGGCCATTACTGCGGTACTGCTTAGCGCTAGTACCGGCAACATTACTTTTAAAGTAAGTAATTGTTTTAGCTTTTTCATAATATCCCTAACAATAATTTTTTCGTTATTTTTATAAGAACTCGCCTTTGGCGGAGTTACTCTTTAGACCAAACAGCTCAATAAATTAGCCCGCTGGTCTTATTAACACCTGCCGATTTTGCGCTAGTACACCGACCGAGTCAAAAAAAATAGTTAAAAAATATATCCAGAGGCTGTAAATGAGTTTTTTCATCGAATACTTCGAAGAGGTATTTAATGGGTAGCACAAAAAGTAGAGTTGTTTGTCGAATAGTGCAAATAAGATGTAACAAAGTGTAGACAAATTACTAATCATAGTTATAATGCGAACCATTATCATTTGTACTATAACTTTTAGGGGATTAGGGAACATGAAATTTAGTTCTTTTTCAAAAATATCAGCAGCGTTAATTGTTGCTTTCAGCTTAACAGCTTGTGTTGAAGACGGCGATGACGGTACTTCTGGTGTTGCAGGCGCAGACGGTGTTGCTGGTAAGAGTGGCGTAAGTACTTTTGTAACACGTGATGATGTTATTAAAACTAACGCTAATATTGCTTATGCAGCTTATTCAGACGCACTAATCAGTGCTACTGACCTTAAAGTTGTTCTTGAGTCATTTGTTGCAACGCCAACACCGGCTAATTTTGCTTTAGCAAAACAAGCCTGGTTAGATTCACGCGAACCATACGGACAAACTGAAGTTTACCGTTTTCGCCAAGGTCCTATCGATGAATTAAAAGCTGACGGCACATTAGGTAAAGATGATGCGGGTGAAGGCCCTGAAGGTTTAATTAATGCGTGGCCACTAGGTGAAGCAATCATCGATTATGTTGAACCTGTAGATGGTTTATCTGGTCCTGAAAGCCCAGCCAATGCAATTACAGATAACATTATTGCTAACACTTCAGCTTACCCAACCATTAATGCTGCAACGCTAGAAAATCTTTTCGAATATGGTGAAGATGGCCGTAACGTAACTACAGGTTACCACGCGATTGAATTTTTATTATGGGGTCAGGATTTAAATAAAGATTTAACCGGCGCAGGTGAGCGTGATAATTCGGCGGGTCAACGTCCAGTAACAGATTATTCAAATACAGTTAACGCTTGTACTTCAGGTACAGTTGCTACAACGGATAATATTTGTGTTCGTCGTGGTCAATACCTAGTAACTACAGCTGAATTACTTATTAAAGAATTAAAAGCAGTAACAGCGCAATGGGAACCCGTTTCTGGAGCACATTACAAAAACTTTGTTGCCGGTGGCGATGTATCTTTAGCAAAAATTCTTGAAGGCATGGGTCGTTTAAGTTTCGGTGAATTAGCCGGTGAACGTATTAACATCGCCTTGATTGAAAACTCTCAAGAAGATGAACATTCTTGTTTTAGTGATAATACTCACAGAGACATCTTCTTAAATGCTAAAGGTGTACAAAACAGCTTTAACGCTAAGTATGTTCGCATTGACGGTGAAGTGATTGAAGGAGCTTCAATTTATGACTTGCTTGTCGTTGAAGAGCAACATGAATTAGCGAATAAATTACGTGGTGCGTTAGAAGCAACTATGGCTGCTGCAGCGGTAATTGATACTAAAGCTAAAACAGGTATGCCATTTGATATGTTAATTCAAGAAGGCATTACTCAACCTAATATTAAAGCAATTATTGACGCATTAGTTGCACAAACTGATGATATTGAAGCGGTAATTGAAGCATTAGGGGTAACTACAAATGACCTTAGAGATGATACAGACCAAGATATCTAAGGCTTAATTGATTTAGCAAATATTTTGTTTGTAGGTAATGGGCTCTCATTGAGCCCATTACCATATATAAAGATATCACCATCCACATAAGTGAGTACTCGCTTATGTGGATTGTCTCGTTTAAAGCGAGAAAGAATAAATTGAGAGCACAATAATGTATAAAAGCGCAGTCGTTATTTTCCTAAGTTTCTTTTTACTGAGTACCGTTTTATCAGGTTGTGGAGGCTCTGATACGGTAGCAACAGTCAAACCAGCACCTGAGCCACCAGCACCCGAGCCAGTCCTTGATCACAGTGGTTTAACACCGATAAGTATCGATGTAATAGATAAATTGGAATATTTATCTGGAGGTGATGCCACGGTCTTTGTCAGTAATGAGAATGCTTTTAGCAGAAAACCCGCTTTGATTATTGATGACTTTCAATTAGACGGATTTTTTACGCAAGGTGATCACTTATTTCGCACCCCAGATGATGATATCGGGCCCATTTTAAGCACTGGTAGTTGTCAAGGTTGTCATTTAAATGATGGCCGCGGCGTAGTCCCGAGTACACCTACTACACCCATGAGCAGTATGTTGGTTAAACTAGCCAACGGTAAAGGTGAAGCGGATCCTATCTATGGTGACCAAATTCAACCTTTTTCTATTCATGGTTTTATGGATGGTAATGCTTTGAGCGCAGGTTTCTCTAAACACGATGGTTCAGTGAGTGGTACTGAATTATATGGTGAAGCATTTCCCTTTATTGTTTTTGAGACCATCACTGGTTCATACCCTGATGGCACAGCTTATGCGTTACGTAACCCTGTTTATAAAGTACGCGATTTAAGTTACGGCGCTTTTATGGAAGATATACGTTTTTCTGCCCGTGTCGCTCCACAAGCATTTGGTGTTGGTTTATTGGATGCTATTCCGCAAGAAAATTTACTTGCCCTTGTTGATGAAGATGATAGTGATAGCGATGGCATTTCTGGTCGCGCTTCTATGGTGACTAATGTTTTTACCGGTGAAAAGGTCATTGGCCGTTTTGCCTACAAAGCGCAAAACCCTACAGTGTTACAACAAGTTTCTGGTGCCTATAACGGTGATATGGGTGTTTCTACTAGTATCATTTCTACTGAACCATGTTTAGATACACAGCTTGCCTGTTTGCTTGCCGCAGAACAAGAAAATAAGACAGGTAATGTAGTTGATTTAGGTGATCATTCTCTTGCCTTAGTTGAATTCTATAACCGTGTTTTAGCCGTTCCTGCCCGCCGTGGTTATGATAAAGATAGCGATATTTGGACAGAGGAAGTGACTGCTGGTCGAAAATTGTTTTTACAAGCAAATTGTAGTGGCTGTCATACTCCGCGTCATGTCACGGGTGATGCTAAAGGCAGTGAACTCGGTGAATTAACGTTAGGTGGTTTAACGGCTAATACGGACACTGAACATGCGGAATCTATTGCGGTATTGTCAAATCAAACCATTTACCCTTATACCAATTTATTACTGCATGACATGGGCGGCAGCTGTGCGGTTACTCGAGAAACTGAAGCTGGTTTATCTTGTTCAACGGGCGCTGAGTGTTTATACGTGCAGCGTTGTGATGGCTTAGCTGATGGTGTTATGCAAGGTGATGCCAGCGGCAGTGAATGGAAGACACCAGCGTTATGGGGCTTAGGCTTGGTACAAACAGTCAACCAAGATTCAAGCTTTTTACATGATGGCCGCGCACGCACTATTGAAGAAGCGGTGTTATGGCATGACGGTGAAGCAAAAGACTCTAAAGACACCTTTATGAATTACAGTAAAGCTGAGCGTGAACAGCTACTTGCTTTCCTTAAATCCTTATAATTGGTGGCGTTGTAGTTTAATGCAATTAATAACAAAATTTTTATTTATCACCGGACTGCTAGTTACATTATCAGCCTGTGATAAACCTGTGAGTGATACTGCTAACAAAGTTCGAATACCTGTATTTGATCAAAGTGAAATACAAACGGCTGGCGGTATTACTCATAAACGCTTGTATGCCAGTTACCTATATCCTGGAGAAAAGCTTAGTAGTAAGCAGCAACTCGATTTTTGGACTGGCTTTTCTTTTTTCCGTGACCCTTGGGTCGCGGCGCCAAGTGCAACCGGCAACCGTGATGGCTTGGGGCCATTATTTAATACCCGTTCTTGTATTGCCTGTCATACCGCGGGTTCCCGCGCCAAGATTGATGAAGCAGGTCAGATCCTACCTTTATCATTAGTGGTACGTTTAGGCAGTACAGACCCAGCAATAACAAGTGTTGATCCTGTTTATGGTGGTCAAATTCAACCGCGATCTATTAGCTATCGTTTGACGGATGCAGAGATTATCAAGCAATCATCTTACACAGATAACGTTGGTGAGGCTTGGTTAGATAAAAGTTATGACAAAGTCCTTGGCAATTTTGTTGATGGTGAAGCTTATGAATTACTAAAACCTCGTTATAAATTAACAAAGTTAGCTTATGGCGAACTCGCGCCGCATATTGGTATTTCAGTCAGGCTTGCACCCAATATCTTTGGTATGGGTCTACTTAATGCCATTAAAACTGACGACTTACTTAATCAGGAAGATAGTACTGACAGTAATGGTGATGGTATTTCGGCAAAGTATAACCGTGTGCCTAATGTCATTACCGGTGAGATAGAAGTAGGACGTTTTGGTTTTAAAGCTAAGCAACCTAATTTACATCAGCAGGTCGCTGCCGCCTTTCGTGATGATATTGGCATCACTAATACCAGTTTTACTGATGAAACTTGTACTAAAACACAAGTGGCTTGTAACTATGCAGCTAAGCATGGCGGACATAGTTTGGCGGATTTAGAAATACCTGATAACCGTCTCGACTTTACGGTAACTTTTAATGAGTTTCTGGGTGTGCCTCCCGCTAGAAATCTGCAAAGTGAAACTGTGCAAAGGGGTCGAGCATTATTCTATCAAGCTAAATGCCAGCAGTGCCACATACCTAGTTATGTCACGGACGAAAATTATCCTGTGAAAGCATTAGCTAAACAAACCATTTGGCCTTACACCGATTTAGCCTTACATGACATGGGTGAAGGTTTAGCTGATGGTGTTTATGAATTTAATGCTAGTGGCCGAGAGTGGCGCACAGCACCGCTTTGGGGCATAGGATTACAGCAGTACAAAACCGGTCAACAGCGTTTTTTACATGATGGTCGAGCGCGTACTATTAGCGAAGCTATTTTATGGCATGGCGGTGAAGCCGAGCCAGCTAAGCAAGCTTATGTCGCCCTAAACAAACAACAACGAGATGCCTTAGTGAAATTTGTAAAGGCTATTTAAGGCTATTTTAAAGAGATTGAAAGCAGGATAATTAACATGAAAAGTAAAATGACAATTAAAAATACACTATTAAAAGCAATGCCAACGTTAATGCTTACCAGTTTATTAAGCGCTTGTGGCGGAGGCTCAGATACAGCAACTGATCCCAAGCCTGATACTGGTACACCAATAACGCCATTAATAACAATTGATGATGAATTTGGCTTTTGGTTAACCGATTTAGCCAATAATCATATATTACCAAGTTATCAAAACTTGCAAGATACTTCGGCTTTATTAAGTAGTCAGGCGGTAGACTTTTGTGATCAACAAAATCAAAGCAGTGACGAGCTAACTGCTTTGCAGCAATCTTGGCGTAAGGTGATGAGTAGTTGGCAAACTATTCAATGGTTAAAGGTAGGCCCTATAGTTAATGATAACCGAATTTTTAGAATGCACTATTGGCCAGATAGCAAAGACAGTGTCGGCCGTGGTGTTACTAACTTACTTACTACTAGTGAATTAGTTACCGAGGCGTTTATTGCTACACAAAGTGTTGGTAGCCAAGGTTTACCCGCGTTAGAGCAACTCATTTTTGCCGATAATCAACATAGTTTATTAACCGCTAGTGACCAAGCTAAGCGTTGTGAAGTGCTAACCGCAATAAGTGCTAACGTTGCCACTATCAGCCAAGACGTTAACAGTGAGTGGCAAATAATTGGTGGTAATTATCATGCACAACTGACCCAAGGTACAGGTGACTTTAGTAGTAAAAAAGATGCCGTGGAAGAGCTAGTGACTAACTGGCTTGAGCAAATTGAGCGAGTGAAAGATGAAAAAATGTTAGTGCCTTTATCGGTGGCCAGCCCCGGTATCCCAAGTATTGCCGAGCATGTGCTTAGTGACGAATCAGTTATTAGTATCCAAAAAAACATTGCTACCTTTAAAGTGATATATAGCGCAGGTGGTGGCCATGGCTTTGATGATATTTTGATCGACCATTTAAGCCAACAAAATATTGCCACTGAAATGTTAACAGCAATAGATAACGCTATTGTTTCAGCTAATGAATTAACGGGCAGCTATGAAACCTTATTGAAGACCCCTGAAGGTCGTGTGCAAATTAGCGCAACCATAGATGTATTACGAGCGGTTAGAGATGTACTAACCGTCGATTTCGTGCAAGCGACTGATATCAATATCGGCTTCAATTCAAATGACGGCGATTAGAGGTTAAGTAAATGAAAAACTTTGTAGTAACAAAATCACCCGTGGCACAAGCACTGACTTTAGCTTTAATCTTAACGTTCGGTAGTCAGCAGGCTTTTGCCGCAGATGAAGCTAGCCCCAGTAATGGTGAAAGCTCATCAGTTATGGCACCAGCAAGCTCATCCGTAAGTAAACAAGTAGAAGTGATCAGTATTTTTGGTAGTCATAATCAATTAGAAACGGCGACGGGCTCTGCTGTGGTAATTGGTGAGGCGCAATTAGATTTATTTGAATTTGATGATATTCACCGTGTTTTACAAAGTGTGCCTGGTGTTTATGTGCGTGAAGAAGATGGTTATGGTTTGCGCCCTAATATTGGTCTTCGCGGCGCCACTTCTGAAAGAAGTAGCAAAATTGCCTTAATGGAAGACGGCGTATTAATTGCGCCAGCACCTTATGCGGCACCTGCTGCTTATTATTTCCCTATGATGTCTCGCATGACACAAGTTGAAATTTTTAAAGGTCCATCGGCAATTCAATATGGTCCTAATACCGTTGGTGGCGCAATTAATATGGTCTCAAGGCCTATTACTGATAAGTCAGCCGAGCAGGGCGGAGAAGGCATGCTGGACTTAGCTTATGGTCAAGACAATTATCAAAAAGCCCATGGTTACTACTCACAAAATATCGCCAGCGATAATGCCATTACCGGCAAAGGGCAAGTAGGTGTATTAGTTGAAGCAATTCATTTAGGCTCAGATGGTTTTAAAAGCCTTACAGGTGTTCAAGGTAATGAGTTTGATACAGGCTTTGAGAAAAATGAAGTATTGATGAAACTTAACTATGTTCCGAGTAACTCTGAAAGTAATCAATTTTTTCAATTGAAAATGGCTTACGGCGAAGAAACGTCAAATGAAACATATTTAGGTCTAACGGATGATGATTTTGCTATAGATAGTGATGTTCGTTATCTCGCCAGTCAAAAAGATCAAATGGATTGGGAACATTACCAATTTCAATTATCACATTATATTGAATTAAGTGATGAAGTTAGTTTGTTCAGTCAGGCTTATCATAGAGAGTTTGATCGTGACTGGGACAGATTTAATAGCTTTGTTAGTAACCGTAGTGTGCAGCGAATTTTAACGGAGCCTGAGCATAATCAGCACTTAGTTGGCGTATTACGTGGTGAGAGTGACACCCTTGGCAAGCAAGATAGCTTAGTGTTCACCCTGAATGATCGACGTTATTACTCAAAAGGCATCGAAACTAAACTGACATGGGATACCAATATATCTTCTGCTGAAGTGATTGTTGATACAGGTATACGTCTGCATCAAGACAATGTTACTCGCAAACATACCGCCAGTTATTATGATATGACAGCAGGTATTATGGAACTTAACGGCACGCCAAGTGAAGTTATTACCCAAAACGATGATACCGCAACTGCTGTTGCGGCCTTTACCAATGTTAATGCCGTGATTGATAAATTTCATATCACCCTTGGTTTACGTATTGAGCATATTGAGGGTGAGGCGAAAGATTTGTTGGAAAATACCATCAAAGAAAACTCAGATACAGTATTCTTGCCCGGCGCAGGTTTGTTTTATCAATTAACTGCTGAGCATGGTTTACTTGTTGGAGTTAACAAAGGTTATGTACCTAATAGCCCAGGGCAAGAGAGTAATATAGATCCTGAAGAAAGTTGGAATTATGAATTTGGCTGGCGTTACAGTACTGATGATCTTCAAGGTGAAGTTATTGGTTTTTATAATGATTATAGTAACTTAAAAGCAAAATGTACTTTCTCTAGTTCAAGTGATTGTACACAAACTCTTGATCAAGAATTCAATGGCGGTGAAGTTGATGTTTACGGTATCGAAGCGTCTACCAGTATTAACTGGCAATTAACGAGTAGCGTAACAGTGCCGCTAAAAGTGGCTTATACCTACAGTCAGTCGGAATTTAAAACAAAGTTTAATTCCACTTTTTCTCAATGGGGTAATGTAGAAGTCGGTGATGAATTACCTTATTTACCCGAACATCAATTATCGATAGAAGCAGGTCTGCAAGGTGATAACTGGCAAACATCAATATTGCTTAAATATTTAGCTGAGATGAGTGAGGCAGCGGGCAGTAATACCGAGCTTGAAGGTTTGATGACCGATGAGTTATTGCAGGTTGATTTTTCTGCTTGGTATCAAGTTTATGACCAGCTCAAGCTGTACGGTAAAATTGATAATATAACCGATGAAAAAGTGATTGTTTCTCGTCGGCCGTTTGGTGCTCGTCCAGGTAAACCTAGGCAGGTAATTGTTGGTGTTAAATATAGCTTCTAACTTGCTGGCTGCTTGTCTTTGTAGAGATAAAGCAGCTTGTTGAAGACACCGTGAGCTAAAAGTGATTTGTTGTAGAAGAAGTAAAAAGTATGATCAGTCGTCGAAAATTTTTATTAGGGCTTGGTGCCGTAGGTAGTGTTGCTGCCATTGGTACTATAAGTGCGGGCAGTAGTTCATCGTTTGTGGCATTGTTTAATGGCCAAAAAAATTGGTTAGTGAGTTGCTGCAGCGACAATAAAGGTAATTACTTTGCTGCTGCTTTTGACTTATCTGGTCAACTGATCAGTAAAGTAGCCCTACCTGATCGTGGCCATGATGTTATAGCGATGAAAAGTAAAGCTGGCCACGCCTTGGTTTTTGCTCGTCGTCCAGGTAACTTTGTCTTAGAAATTGACTTTACTCGCGGTGAAGTGGTTTCTCATATTGAGGTTAGTGCGAGCCAGCGTTTTTATGGTCACGGTGTGTTGATAGCAGATGATAATATTTTATTGACCACTGAAAATGATTATCAAAGTGGTAAAGGGCTTATTGTTTTACGTGATAGAAAAAGCCAACAAATTATTGAACAGTATGATTCAGGCGGCATTGGTCCACATCAGCTGGCTGTTATGCCCAATTTAAATGAGAAACAGATTGTCATTGCTAATGGCGGCATTCAAACACACCCAGAGCAATCGCGTAAAAAATTAAACCTTAACTCCATGCGACCTAATTTAGCGTATATGGCATTAGACTCGGGTCAAATTGAAGGAAAGTTTGAGCTGGAAAATAAGCAGCTGAGTATCCGGCATTTAGATGTTAGCTCACAAGGTAAAGTGTTTGCCGGATTGCAATATCAAGGCGCATCAACTGATGAAGTTCCACTTGCCCTTTCCCATCATGGTGAAGAGCAGTTGACCTTGCTAAAGGCGGATATTAATACCTGGCGTAGCATGAATCAATATACGGCCAGTGTCTGTATTAATAGTAACAGTAATACCGTGATGATTACCTGCCCTAAAGCCGATTTACTGACCTTTTGGCAGTTAGACAGCAATGAATTTATTGCCAGTCATAAACTTAAAGATGGTGCAGGCGCTACGTTAATTGTTGATGACTTTATTGCCTCGACCGGTAGAGGACGCGTCATTTTACAAAAGGACCCACTAAAGCCTTACCAAGTGACCGGAGATTTTAATGATCTGCGTTGGGATAATCATATGGCGGCTATTCAAGCCTAAAGTGAAGCCTTAAGTAATGCTTAAAATAAAGTATTAAAAAGTGAATAAGTATTCACTAAGGGAGCATCAATAGTGTAGACTCAGCGTATTCCTATTAATTACAGAAGAAGTTAAATGACTAGCAGCCGTAAAGAGAGAGAATCCTTATTAGTTCAGGCATTTAAACGATTATTAAAAGAGCAATGTTATGGCTCTCAAGAGCAGTTAGCAAAAGCTCTAGCGCTACAGGGCTTTGATGATATGTCACAAGCGAAAATATCTCGCTTATTATCTAAGCTTGGCGCCGTAAAAACGCGTAATACCAATAATGAAATGATTTATATTCTGCCTGATGAATTGGCAGTGCCTAAGTCTAAGCAATCAATTGAATCAGTGGTATTGAGTGTTAAGCATAATAATATGCAAATTATTTTAAAGACGGGTATTGGCGCAGCGCCATTAATTTCTCGTATGCTTGATAGCATGGGTGAATCTGCCGGTATTCTAGGCACACTTGCTGGTGATGATACTATTTTCATTGCCCCGGTTGATGTTGATAATATTGAAGAGATCACTCTTTCAATTCGCAACCTATTAGCGGTAAAAGACTAGTCGTAAAGCTAAGTAACCTGAATTCTGGATAAGCCGTATTTGTTCAATATTCCCCTTTATCCAATTTTCAGCGTTAAAACGTCGATAAATAACCCGTTATTCATAAACGTTTTGCCTTGATAATAGAATAAATTGAAACATTGATAGACTATATCGTTATTTAATCTGATAAATTGTATTTTTAATAAGCGTAAGTTGTTGTTTTTACTTAAACATCAAGCACTCATTATCTAGAGTTCAGGTTAAGTATTAAAGAAAACTCTTTCCTATATTTTCCGCATTAAAGATGTCCTCAGCAAATTGATGAGGACTCTCTTAAAAACTATTCAACTAGTTTTGGTTCTCTAGCCTCAAGTGACACTTTAAAATACGTGGTTGTATTGTGCAGAAACTAAGTATGCATCGCCTTGTGACTCAAATGTCCAATCTTGCTTAAAATCATCAGTTTCAGTAAAGGTTTGAGTTTCACCTTTAACAATACTGACACCAAAATCTAATGATGATTTATTGTCGAAAGTGTAATTTAAACCACCACTTAACCAGACACGGTTGGTATCAGGAATTGAGATGGACATGTGATTTTCATCGGCTGGTGATTCATCATAAGCAATACCCGTTCTTAATGTTACCTTACTGCTAAGTTGGTAGGTGGCACCTAATGCATAACGCATAGAGTCAGAAAAATTCTCTTCTTTTGAAAATACAGGTCCATCTTGTCCTTCGACATAAGCTGCTAGTTGATCAAAGCTGCTCCAGCCTGTCCACAGTGCAGAGTAATGTACTGCAAGGGTATCCGTTAGTTGATGTAAGCCAGAGAATTCCATAATAGCGGGTAAGGCAATATCCATAGCGCCAGGGACAATTGCGCCGCCAAGTGTGACGTCATTGCTGTAATTACCTTCAAGCTCTAGCTTTACTTCACTACGGTAACTAAAACCTAAACGATGTTTTTCATTAAAATCATATGATAGGCCCATGTTCCAACCATAAGATATATCATCACCGGCCATATTTGCCAGCTCGGCTTGAACTGGTATATCAAGAGGGTTTGTACCCGCATTGCGCACCAATGAGGCATCGGCATAAATAACATTTAAACCACCAGCAATGACAAAGTTATCATTCACTTTATAAGAAAGGCTGGTATTGAAGTTAATGGTAGTGATTGAGGTTTCGCCGGCTACTGCTCCAGCAGCGTAGTCGTCATCAAACTCAGTAGCTAAACCAAAGTTAGAGAAGGTACCAAAACCTAGCGAAAACTTATCATTTAGTGGCATAACTAGGTACATAGCTGGAACAATTGCATTTGGCGCTATGCTGCTATTGTTTAATGCAGCAGGGTCTGTACCATTTGATGCATCAATACCCGTTAAGCTGACATCGGGCATAACATACGTGCCTGTAACCGAGAATTCCATTGTTTCAAACTGCGCCATCAGAGCAGGGTTACGGGCAACTACCGAGGCATCATCGGCAATGGCAGCTTCACCTGCAAAGGCTCGACCTAAGCCAGCAGCACTATGCTCTGCTAACTGGAAAGCTGCGCCAACGCTGTAAAATGATGTACAGGTTAACGATAGTGTTAATAAAGTTTTCTTGAGTGTCATAAATCTTAACCATTTAGGAGGGGATAAAGTATTGAGCCTACCTTAAAGGTCAGACCAGAACTGTTATCAATAGTGAAAACTAGTAGCTAAATTGTGAACAAGGGGTTATGTGTTTAGTTACCTCTACTATTTAGTCTTAGAAAAAATATGACTTTGTCGTACTTTTATTAATGTAGGTCAAAGCTCAAACTCAATCGCTGCTTTACTATACAAATATTGATAATAAACAGTAAAAATAGGAAGTAGGATGAGTTCAATTTCAGAGTATATGATAGCGAAACATAGAAAATGTGATGATTTTTTTACTGAAGCAGAATCCGCTGTAGCCGAGGGACATTGGCCATTAGCATTATTAAAGTGGCAGGACTTTGCCCGTGAATTAACTGAGCATTTAGCCCAAGAAGAAGAGGTTTTATTTCCTCAGTTTGAACAAGCGATGGATATGGCAGGGCCTACCCAAGTAATGCGGATGGAACATCAACAGATGCGCGCCTTGGTACAATCACTAGATAATGCTCTTGCTGCGAAGGAAAAAGATGAATACCTAGGTTTGTCAGAAACTTTAATGGTGATGATGCAGCAGCATAATATGAAAGAAGAAATGATGCTATACCCTATGATGGCGCAACACTTAGGTGATGGAGAGCAGATTATTGAAGGTTTTAAAGCCAGCGCCGTAGCCTAATTATTTATGGAGCTATTTGTCGTAGATGTAAAGGATTGCGCCGCCGGAGCGAATGACTGTAATTCTTACTGCATTGGCTATTTGGCACAAGTCAGTTGCTTATTACTGAATCATAGACGACAGCCCTTTCCATTGTATGAAAATCCTGCAGCAGGCAGGTTGGGCTTATCATTGCCAACTACAAAATGAAGATAATATTTCACTGTTAGCCAGAAAATCAACTTGTTCAATAAGGCTTAACTCATTATTATGCCCGCTATCAACTCTATGTAAGCTAAATAGGTTTTTATGAATACAGTTAAATTAGTTTCAAGCGATGAGTCAGTGCAGCAAATAACACCATCAAAAGTCGTTTGTATCGGTCGAAATTATGTCGATCATATCAAAGAGTTGGCCAATGAAGTACCTGATGAAATGGTGGTGTTTTTAAAACCTAATTCAGCCATCAGCACAGTGCTTAATGCTAAGCATAATAACGATGTATTGCATTATGAAGCAGAGTTAAGTTTTTTGTACCAAGGTGGGCAATTTATTGCGGTGGCGCTTGGTCTAGATTTAACTAAACGCGAAGTACAAGCTAAGTTAAAAACTAAGGGGTTACCTTGGGAACGCGCAAAAGCTTTTGATAGTTCAGCTGTGTTTAGTGACTTTGTTAGTTTCGATCAAAAAAATATGAGTCAGTTAAGTTTGTCGCTAACCATCAATAATATCCTTAAACAACAAGGCGGTGTAAAATTGATGATGGTTAAACCGAATGAAATATTAAAAGACTTACAATCATTTATCACCCTTGAAGATGGCGATATAGTGATGACAGGAACACCCAAAGGTGTTGGTGTTATTACAATCGCAGATAACTTTGTTAGCCAAGTTTATTTACAGCACGAAGATAACCTAATTGCTAACAACGTTTTACTTGAATGCCAGTGGCAAGCACAGTAATAAGCTGATAAAAATTCACAATTTGTGGTGAAAGCTTTGCTACACTTAATGTAGGCCCTTTTATAAGATTACCGATAGGAAAGGCTATGGAATATGAATTTGTACACGACGCTATAACAGGCGAAGCCAGAGCGCTCTTTTCGCTAGAGCATGAGGTCATAGGTCCATGGATGGAAGTTGAATTAGGACATAATGTCACTAAACTTACCGAGTTACTCACCGCGATAGATAATATTGAAACAGGTAAGTCGCAAGAAATACTCATCACCGGTAGTGAATACTCTATTACCTTAAATCATGAAGATGTCTCAATTCAAACCAACGTCAGTATGAATGGTTCATTAAATGGCAGCGGTGAAGGTTTACCTGAGATGTTAACTGATGAGCATATTCACTTAGATCAAAATGAAATGGCCGGCTGTGGTTTGGATGACTTTAGAGCATTGTTACTTTCTTGGGGGCAATTTACTAACGGTTTATCGTAAAAACAAATTACGCTAAGTTAAACTCGAGAAAGGTGCTAACAAAGTACCTTTCTTAATTCAATTATCTCTGTCATAAGCTGTGAAGCTATTGACTATCAGTAAATTCAGTAACTAGAATTTCTAAAGTATCCTCATCAATGGCAAGTATCTTACATACTTTTTCTTGTACATAAGGCCAGTCTGCCGACGCACAATCTGAATGTTTTAATGAGATTAACTGTTCACTCAATTTAAGTACTGCAAATAAATCCTGTCCTTGTGTGCCATTAAGTACATTTAAAAAGTCTCTTTCATGATGTTGTAAAATTATTTGGCAAACATCCTTAGGTAAACGCCATGAACTGGCAACGTAGTAACCTATAGTTGCATGGTTAACGCTATAATGTTGCTCTTCTACTGCTGTAAGCGCTAGTTCTGGAGAGGTTAATGCTTTATCTAATAGCTCTTGATAGTCATCATATTTCATTGCCATCACAGGAACACCGCATGCATGAAACAAACCTAGACTAAAAAATTTATCATTAACTATTTGAGGTTTGTACCTTTGCCCGATTAACATTGCCGCACTGGCAATGTCTGAGGTGATCTGCCAAAAATCTTCTAGATCGATGCTACAGCTTTTAGGATCAAAACTCTTTTTAAGTAAACTACCAGTAACTAACATCACGACACCATATATACCAATATAATTTACCGACATTTTGATATCTGTGACTGTTCTACCTAGGCCGTATAAGGGGGAGTTTATAGTTTTTAGAATAGCTGCGCTAACGGCAATATCTTTGCTGATAGCTTTACTAATCGCATTAATGTCTGGGTTAGTATCAGCCATCAGCTTTAATAGTTCTAGTAGTAGTTTCGGCTGAGCAGGGACTGAAAACCCACGGCCAATATCATCTAAAACACTTTGATCAACAATCAACATAAACCAATAAAATCCTATAAAAACATAACTTAAGTGTATGACATAAAAATCGTTTTTGCTCTGTTTTACTTTATTTTGGCTCAACATTAAGGCATTGTTTTTGAAAAATATTTTAACTTGCCTGGCTACAATAAGCCCTAACACCGTTATGTAGCAATGTCTGATTAGCTTACTGCTATGCTCGGCGTTTGGAAATTAGATCAATGTGTTACATAAATCATCATCACGAAAAAACCGATGATGATAGTGTTAAAGGCGAGGATATAAGTAAACCCCTTGATGCCCTGTTTTAGAGAGTAGTCATTGGCTTTAAGGTACCAAGTCCAAATAGCGCACATAATAATAGGCATTAAAAAGAAAAATTTTATCATAAGGTACTCGAGTTAAGTTTTTGTTCATTCCATGGGGCAACTTTAAATAACATTAACATACCCGGAATGGCTAAAGCCGTGCAAAGAAAATAGAAGTTTGTCCAACCAATTTGCTCAACGATAACGCCGGTTGTTGCATTGGCAAAAGTGCGTGGAACAACAGCTAAGGCCGTAAATAAAGCAATTTGAGTAGCAGCAAAAGCAGGGTTAGTGGTTTTAGCTATAAAAGCGGTAAAAGCAGCAGTACCTAAACCAACACCTAAATATTCAAATCCCATGGCTATTGCCAAAGCATAGGTGTTATGTCCTATTTCAGCTAGGGCAGCAAAGCCTAAAATACTTAATATTTGCACAAAACCAAATAGCCATAAGGCGCGGTTAATGCTGAGTTTAATCATCACTAAGCCACCAACAACAATACCTATGGTCATGGCAATTAATGAGGATGTCTTTGCTACAACACCAATTTCTGTTTTACTAAAGCCCATATCAATAAAAAATGGCGTTTGTAATGCTGTTGCCATATTGTCTCCTAATTTATAAAGTACTAAGAACAATAAGGTATAACCAGCAGATTTGAGCCCTTTACTCTGGATAAAGTCTTTAAAGGGCAGAACTACAGCTTGTTGTAATGTTTTTGGCGCACCATGCTCTGACTCTAACTCTTTAATAAACAGTGTTAATAACACACCTAATAACATGAAAGCCGCAACAATAACGAAGACGGATTGCCAGCTCATATGATCGGCCAAAATAAAACCCAGTGAGCCAGGCACCAAGCCTGAAAGCCTGTAAGCTTGTACATGAATAGAGTTACCTAAACCAAGCTCGTTATCGGGCAATAATTCTCTTCGATAAGCATCAAGTACAATATCTTGGCTCGCACTGAAAAAAGCCACTGCTGCAGCTAAATAGGCCACAGACCATATATCCATAATAGGGTTAACGAAACCAAAACCAGCAATAGACACTAACAGTAATATTTGCGTGGTTAACATCCAACTTCGACGTCTACCAAGAAAGCCTAAAGAGTAGCGATCCATCAATGGCGACCACAAAAATTTCCACACATAAGGGATGCCAATTAATGAGAATAAGCCAATTTCGGCAAGGCTTACGCCTTCATCACGTAACCAACCAGGTACCAGTTGATACAAAACAAAGAGCGGTAAACCCGAACTAAATCCGGTAAAAATACAAATAAGCATGCGCTTATTTAAAATGGCTTCTTTAAAGGAGTTAGTCTTCGCTGGAGAGGTTGTTGGCATTAACAAGTCATTTAAGGTGATAAAAAGGTTATACTTTTAAGTCTATCAGAGGCTTGTGATTTTCAGAAGGGGCATGCGTCAATTGAATTATTATTTAATCACTCCTAGGTTTAGTTACGCGATTGGGCGCCAGCCAATACAATCAATAGGATAACTGCCAGAGCCGTTGAAAAAATCTAAACATGTATTCATTTCACTCTTAAAAAACAAGTCTTGGCTTAGTGCTTGAGCGCCGTGTAAGCTAACTTCGTGCATTAAATGCCAAAACACACGTTCTTTTGCACTGTGTGGAGTTTCATCAACCACTCTTAATAAAGTCCACTCCGACATAGTGTCTAAAATGAAGCGATCTAATTCAGTATAATGAAGTTCTTCGTCGATGACAGCACTAACATAGGCATGCATTTCTAGTATTTTTTGATCGATAAACTGCTCAATTATCATGGAGGCCCCTTAAAGCACACGTACAGCTTGACACTTATGCGTCGGTGTTTAGCGAGAATGTATATTTTTCACCGACAAAGAATTAGCGCCTTTATTTTTTCTTCACTTTTAAATTATTATTTGTGAGTTTTTTATTGGCTTACTTATTTATCGGTGATAATTGGTTTTTTGTCAAAAAATAGTGATGTTTATTTTGTTACTTAATTGTTACTTTTTTGTGAAAGGAGGCTTGGTTAAGATATGTAAATTGACCTAATCACCCGCAGGTAAAAGAGTCGCTTTGATTAAGGTGACGGGTTTTAACGGTACATCATTCCATGCCATGGCTTCATTGTAATCTGTTGGTACTTTAGCGATAGCTGCTAGTACTTCTTCACCTTCAACAATGGCGCCAAAAACTGCATAGCCCCACTTTCTGCCGGGATCTAAAGTGGTATTGTCAGCAAGATTAAAAAAGAATTGACGATTAGCTGTATGTGGTCTATTTTCTTTAGCCATGGCAATAGTGCCAACTTCATTTTTTAAGCCATTGCCCGACTCATTTACAATACTTTTACCTAATTTTTTAGCGGTAAACTTAGCGTCATAAGCGCCACCTTGTACAATAAAATCATCAATTATGCGATGAAATATAGTGTTGTTATATTCACCTTTGACAACATATTCTAGAAAGTTATCGACGGTGATTGGTGCTTTAACCCTATCGAGTTCAATAATAATTACCCCCATTGAGGTTTCCAGTTTTACTTTCGGGTAAATATTTGTCGGGTCAACAGCATAACTAAAACTACTAATGGCTAGTAAAATAGATGCGATCATCAATTGGAAATAATTCTTCAAAATAACTTACTCTTAATAAAGTTAGCAGCGCTGACGGCGACTATAAAAACGTTTTAATATCTTTACTGGTTAAAACCTGTATCAACAAGGTACTCAAATGTTGATTAAACTCACGCTCTAGTACCGCAATGTCAGCCGTGAGAGCGCCTTCACTATGGCCACGTGTTTTAAAGTTACTGGTCAATGTTTGTTTACCATTATCAATGGAGACCTTGAGAATAATTTCACTTTGGGCGGTATAAGTAACGCTTTCTTGCTCAACACTGATGATAGCTTTTTCTATGGAAACGGTAATTTTATTCTGAGCTGAGTTAGTGAAGTTTAAGCCTTGCTGCTGCCATTGCTCAATTAATAATTTTTGAGTGATATCTTCAAGGCGGACTTTCGACGAGAGTATGATTGCCGCTTCATCTTTTTCTAATATTTGAATGATATGTGTACTGGTACGCATATCAATAACGTTCAATTGCGCTTCTTTGTGAGATAACTGGTTTGAGGGCGACAGGTAAACTTGTGGTGAGACAATTAAATGAGTTGGCGCTGTGCTACAACTAACGATGTTGGCCATAAAAAAGGCCAATGTTATAAATTTCAAGCTAAGTAATTTCATGATTTGATCTACTTCTTATCGTTTGATAGCTGATTGAGTAACAAACTTATTATTGCTGGCTATTAAAGTCTCATTACCAAAAAGGCGCTGTAATTTAATATGATAAGCTAATTGTTGATTGCCGATAATGCGTAACTCGCCACCTTTCTTTAAGACTCTATGACTGTCTTTAAACATCTGCCACGCGATATGATCGGTTGTTGCTGTGTTTTGGTGAAAAGGTGGATTACATAAAATTAAATCAACACTTCCGCCTTCAATATCGGTCAAAGAATCGTTCAGAGTAAACTGACAATTATCAATTGATTCAGGTAGGTTTGTTTTTATATTTTGCTCAGCAGAAGCAATGGCCATGGTCGACTCATCAATGAACTGCACCTGTGCTTCAGGTTGATTGGCTAAAACGATAAGGCCAATAACACCATTACCACAACCTAAATCTATTACTTTGCTGTTAGCGGCAACTTTAGGTAAGTTTTCAATAAAGTAGCGGGCACCAATATCTAACTTTTCTCGGGCATAAACATTAGCATGGTTGCTAATACTGAAGTCACGAGAAGGTGAATCATTAGTAGATATGTGTGCTAACGACCACACCGTTGGGAAGGGTGATTGATGTATTTGTTTATTATCAAATTGGCAAAATACTAAACGTGCTTTCTTTACTGCTAGGGATGTTTTGGTGGTGCCTAAGTGCTTTTCAAATACTTTTAAGGTTGCGCTGTGAATTTCTTTAGCGCGATCTGCGGCGATAAAAATACAGTTATGGTTAACTGATTTTTTTATTTGAATAAGCTGCTCGATTAAAAGTGACTTGCTTTTAGGTATCTTAAATAAAATGATATCAATATCATTCGGCAAGCTATCAAGTGAGTTTAACTGATCAATATTGCTATCATCTAAGGAATTCTGTTCTAGGTTATAGCTTATTCCTTGGCTACTAATATAAGAATCATTGATGCAAATAACTGTCGGTTTTTCACTAGCTGAATGACAAAAGTTGCTAGCCAATGCGCCAAATGCATCATTAAAAATAGCCACCTTGGTATTAGCGTTAATTAAACCTTGTTCTTCAACATAGTTTATTAGGTACTCATCGGCTGAGTCCCATGCTTGTAAACTGCGGTTTACTTGCGCAACAGGGAAACGGCTTAGGAATAAGTTCTTATCATTAACAATAAAAGGACTGATCATAAAAATTGGCTAAAGTTCAGTGAAAAATTGCCCGCTATTGTGTCATAATTCACAGCATATTGTTGGTCTATCCACTTAATTCAGCGAGAAAAGAATGACTGTTGCCGCTATAATCGAACAAAAACTACTTAAAGCATTCGAACCTTCACATTTAGAAGTGATTAACGAAAGTAATAACCACAATGTACCGCCTGGTAGTGAATCTCACTTTAAAGTGGTTATTGTTGCGAAGGCCTTTGAGAAGGAAAGGTTAATTAAGCGCCATCGCTTAGTAAATACAGTACTTGCCGAAGAACTTGCTGAAAAAATTCATGCACTGGCATTACACACTTATACCGAATCACAATGGAAAGAGCAGTATGCGAGTAATACACCAAGCTCACCAAACTGTTTGGGTGGCGGTAAATAGTAATTCGTTCTAAAAAACTTGCCTTCTGGTCGTACCTCTTTATGCTTAAGGCAGGGTACAATGTCACAAAATTATTGAAAGTCTCTTTCAAACCTTAGCTATGATTTATGCAAATGGCATACGGTAGCTGAGTCACTAATATAAATAAAAAAGGTCTACTTATGGTTATCAAGCCAAAAATTCGTGGTTTTATCTGTACTAATGCTCATCCTGTAGGTTGTGAAGCGCATGTGAATGAGCAAATTTCTTATGTAAAAGCACAAACATCGGCGACCTCCGGTCCTAAAAATGTTTTAGTTATCGGTTCCTCTACTGGTTATGGTTTAGCTTCACGTATCACAGCTACTTTTGGCCATGATGCAAAAACATTAGGTATTTTCTTCGAAAAACCGCCGACAGAAAGAAAAACAGGCTCTGCTGGTTGGTATAATACGGCCGCTTTCGTAAAAGCCGCAGATGAAGCAGGCATTTACGCTAAAAACATTAATGGCGATGCTTTTTCTCATGAAATAAAAGCAAAAGCGATTGCAGCAATTAAAGCTGATATGGGGAAAATTGATTTAGTTGTTTATTCATTAGCATCACCACGTAGAACTAATCCAGATACTGGTGAAGTATATTCTTCTACGTTAAAACCAATTGGCCAAAGTGTTACCACTAAAAACCTTAATACTTCAAAGCGTACTATTGATGAAATATCTGTTGAAGCAGCTAACGATGCTGAAATTCAAGGTACTATCGATGTAATGGGCGGCGCTGACTGGGAATTATGGATGAACGCGCTTGGTGACGCTGATGTATTAGCTGAAGGCGTGAAAACTGTCGCCTACACTTATATTGGCAAAGAGTTAACTTGGCCAATATACGGTAAAGCGACTATTGGTAAAGCTAAAGAAGATTTAGACCGCGCTGCAACGGCAATTAATGCTGCAACGGCTGATTTAAATGGTCAAGCGCGTGTTACCTCATTAAATGCCGTGGTAACGCAAGCAAGTTCTGCAATTCCGATTATGCCATTATACATTTCAGCAATGTTCAAAGTGATGAAAGCTGATGGTACTTATGAAGGTTGTATCGAACAAATTGCTAATTTATTCAAAGAGAACATTTATAGTGATTCTCCGCGTTTAGATGAGCAAGGTCGTTTCCGTCAAAACTATAAAGAATTAGAAGACAGTGTTCAGCAGCGTGTTACTGATATCTGGAACAGTGTTGATACTGATACTATTGATGAATTAACTGATTATGTTGCTTATCATCAAGAGTTTTTAAAACTGTTTGGTTTTGGTATTACTG
Organism: Colwellia psychrerythraea; assembly: GCF_000764185.1. GTDB lineage: Bacteria > Pseudomonadota > Gammaproteobacteria > Enterobacterales > Alteromonadaceae > Colwellia > Colwellia psychrerythraea_B. The sequence continues at coordinate 193,539 of NZ_JQEC01000016.1, read as the reverse complement.
ATGTTGATTATGATGCTGACGTGAGCCCAGAAGTTACCATTAATAATTTAATATAATCATTTAGTTTACTAACGATAATTGCCGAAAGGCGCTTATCGTTAGACATTTAAAAGCCGCATTATTTAATATTAAATAATGCGGCTTTTTTGAGCGTGCTTATTTAATTATTAATGCAGGATGATGAATTTTTAATTCTACACATACCAATAAATCATTAAAAAGTGGCAGGTCACTCCGCCTAAAACAAAAAGGTGCCAAATAGCATGAGTGTAAGCAACTGTCTTTTTGACATAGAAAAATATACCAACACAATAAACCAAACCACCTAATGCTAATAAATGTACCGCTTGTTCAGGCAAGGCTTCATAGAGCTCACCTAGGATAGCCAATGCTATAAAACTAATACCGAGATAAGTAGCCAGTGATATTTTTTTGTATTTATTGCCAAACTTTAATTTAAAAAGAATACCTGAAAGGGCAAATAACCAGATAAAGGCGAGTAGGATATAACCAAGTGGTCCTGATAACGTAATCGCTAATAATGGTGTGTACGTACCAGCGATAAGTAAATAAATTGCGCAGTGATCGAGTAATTTAAATAACTTTTTAGCGCGATTATTAGTGAGGCTATGATAAATAGTTGAAGCTAAAAAAAGTAAAATACCGCTACTAGCAAATATGGTAAAACTGATAATACGGCTAATCTCGCCATGACTATTATTTAATAATAAATACAGCGCTAAAAAACTTAATAATAAGCCAATACCATGGCTGATGGCGTTGAGGATCTCTTCACCTCTACTATAAGATGTTGTTGAAGGGGAGTTCTTTAGATTAACCATAATGAGTTGCTTTAATTAAGTGTACAACTGAACGCTGAACCTTTATGCAAAGCAAAGATAGTGTTTGTCTAAGGCTAAAGCATTTTTTAGCCTTGAGGGGTAAACTGAGCTTAGTTAAATTAAAGTGCTAACTCAATAACCATATCTCTTAATTCATCTTTAGAAATGGAGTTGCTGTGGTTTTTATCAAAACGGTTAAAAATAGTTTCGCACATGCGAATACCTTTATCCTGTAATAAAACATCAATAAGCTCAACAAACTCAGTACGACTAATTACACCGTCTTTGTCTTCGTCAAACACTTCAAACAATTCATCTACCCACTGATTTAAGTCCATATGTAATCCTTAACACCAATTAAAAAGCTATGACTAAACCATATCGCTTATTTAAGTGTTTGGGAATGGCTATTTGTACTTTTTTATTTTTGTGATGGATAAAGTAGCAATTTGCTTGCTTATTGATTACTTGCAATGTGTTTTTTGCTTGGTTGAGCGCAGAGGCAATGCAGGTATAGGGTATTAGTCTGCTTGGTTTTTGAATAATTAAACGATGTAGGTAGTACTCATAATAAAGTTAATTTAATCGATTTATTTATCAGTTCTTTAGGATTTTTTAAATTTATTTTTATTCTGCTGTAATAAATTCCTAATCGTTCAGACTAACTGTGCAATGCTTTATTAAGGAAAGATAAAATGAAAATTATGTGGAACAAAACCTGGAACAAATTTTTTACCCTAACCTTGTTGTTAATGCCGGCAATGGTATGGGCAAATGATAATAAAATAACTTTAGATAACTGCCATTTAGGCGATATACGCTCACAAGTAAAATGTGGCAAGCTTGAAGTTCCTGAAAACTATCAAAAACCAAATGGCGATAAAATATCTATAAATTTTGCTGTCCTACCAGCCATTGATAATAGTGAATATAAAGCACCGTTGATGTTTCTAGCGGGAGGACCCGGTCAAGCGGCGGTTGAATTAGCTACCGGGCTTAATCGTGTATTTCGTGAAGTACGTAAAACCCGCGATATTATTTTAGTCGATCAACGTGGTACGGGTGAGAGTAGTGCTCTTTCGTGTGAATTCGAAGCGGTAGACAATGTTTACAGCACTCTGCCTGACGCATTGAACCCTCAAGAAGTAAAAGATTGTGTTAGTCAGTTTAAAGGTGACGTCACTCAATACAACTCTGAAAATGCCATCCGTGATTTTGATGCAATACGTGCAGCCCTGGGTCATGAAAAATTAAATATTTATGGAGGCTCTTACGGCACACGTGCAGGTTTAGTTTTTATGCGCATGTTCCCTGATTCACTTGAGAGTGTTGTACTTGATAGTGTAGGCCCAATTGAAGTGCCTATTGGTATGTTTGGTCAAAGTGGCGCCCGTTCTTTTAATTTACTGATAGAAAACTGTAAAAATAGTGACTCTTGCCATAAAGCCTTCCCTGACCTAGCAGAAGAGTTTCAAACGGTTAAAGCACGTTTAGCCAAAGATCCCGTTAGCATTGATATTTTACATCCGCGCTTAGGCACACCAACAAAATTGGTTGTTGATGAGACCAAGTTTACCGGAAATTTGCGCTTTCAACTTTATGGTATGGAAGGGCGTTCTATGGTGCCATTGGTTATTCATCAAGCTTTCTTAGGCAATTATCAACCGTTAATAGGCTTAATGGCTCGCACTGAAGGTGAGCAACTTGTTTATACTGGTTTGCTGTTTAATATTGTTTGTAATGAAGACATGCCACGGTTATCAGCGCAAGATAAAGCGACTGATGCCAATAATAACTTTGATGGTAAAGATAGTCACCTAGCGTGGGATATGGTTTGCCCATTCTTCCCGAAATACAGTCCTAGTGAAGACTTTTACCAAAGTGTCACCGCCGATATTCCAACCTTGATTCTTTCGGGTAATCTAGACCCAGTAACACCGCCAAGTAATGGCGAATATTCAGCAAAAACGTTACCTAATAGCCATCATATTATCGTTGAAAATGCTTCGCATACGGTTGCTATGAGCACTTGCGCTAGTGATATTATTAATGAATTTTTAACCAGTAAAACCCCGAAAGAACTTGATGAGTCTTGTTTGAAAGATATTCCACAAGAGAGCTTTATGACCAGTGTTAACGGAATTCAATAGAGCGTCACTCATTGCAGTAAATTGCACTAGTTGGCTCGAAAATGGAAATAACGATGTTTGAAGGAAAAAGAAATGATTGAAGTAAATAACTTACATAAAAGCTTTATCGATAAAAAAGACAAAAAAAATACGGTTAAAGCATTAGATGGTTTATCGTTCACCGCCAAAGATGGTGAAATAACTGGGATATTAGGACCTAATGGCGCGGGTAAAACCACTTGTTTACGTACGTTGTACGGTTTGCTTTCTGCCGATGAAGGAGATGTCACTGTCGATGGAATTGAAGTGGCAGAAAACCCATTAGCCGCGCGCGCTAAATTGGGTATATTCCCGGACAAATTTGGTTTGTATGAGCGCCTTACTGCTTATGAGCAAATTGATTATTTTGCCAGTATCCATGGCATGACAGGTGCTAGTAAAAAACAAGCTATTGAACAAGTACTCAAAGATTTAGACATGGAAGAGTTGGCGCACCGTAAAACCGTCGGCTTTTCTCAAGGTCAGCGCATGAAAGTCACCTTGGCACAATCGTTGGTGCACCAACCACAAAACTTTGTGCTTGATGAACCAACACGTGGTTTAGATGTAATGAGTACCCGTATATTGCGCAATCATTTAGCCAAATTTAAAGCCAAAGGGCACTGTATTTTATTTTCATCTCACGTGATGCAAGAGGTTGCGGCTTTATGCGACCGAGTGATCATTGTTGCCAATGGCAAGCTTGCAGCACAAGGCACACCGCAAGAGTTATGCGATTTAGCGGGTGAGGAGCACCTAGAAGACGCCTTTGTTAAATTAATTGGCTCAGATGAAGGGGTGGCAGCATGATTAGTTCAAATTTTAATGCCCATATGAATCAGTTAAAAGCATTGATATTAAAAGAGTATCGAGAAGCCTTTCGTGATAAACGAGCGTTAATGGTTGCGCTAATGATGGCCTTTTTGGCACCTATTATGATCATGGTAATGTCAAAGATCATGATTGAAAAATTAGTTGATGAACCACCTATTTATATAAAGTTTACTGGCGCTGAATTTGCGCCTAAGCTAATGAGCCATTTGGCGGACAACAATTTATTAAACTTTGTTGATGTACCCGAAGATGAAAAAAACACTTGGCAGCAGCGTAATATTACTATAGAAATTCCACAAGATTATGCCTCTGATATGGCTGCAGGCAAGACGATAAAACTGCATTTACAAGCAGACTTTACTGATAAAGCAGTGAAACCACCGGTAAGACGTATTAATAATGCTGTACGTGAATTTTCTTTATCTATTGGTTATAAGCGATTATTACTACGTGGTGTTGATATCCGATTGCTAAATCCGGTTAAATTAATTGAACAAGATACAGCGAAGCCTGATGCCACCTTTATGTTGATTTCAATGATGTTAGGTATTTATCTAATGTTAGCGGCCTTTATGTCTGGTTTATCCGTTGCTATTGATTCAAGTGCCGGTGAGCGCGAACGTAATGTACTTGAAATGTTACTTTGCCAGCCAGTGAGTACGCTGAAAATAGTATTAGCGAAATTGATTGGCGCTTCTACAATCGCCGTTATTGGTGTGGTGTTAGTACTGGTACTTACTTCTCTTTCTGTTGGTTTTGTTGATTTAACTAAAATTGGTGCAACTTTTAGCTTAGATTTGTCGACTGCGGCTGTTTTATTGTTGCTACTACTGCCAATTTGTTTCTTTGCTTCTGCATGTCAATTGTTTGTAGCATTTCAAACGAAGAGCTTTAAAGAAGCACAATCAACAGTAGGTATGCTTATTGGTATTCCTGCTTTTGTTCCTTTTGTTGTTTCTATGATGGACGATAGGCCTGAGTGGCTGAATTGGCTACCTATTGCTGGGCAATCAATGATCATTGAAAACATCTTTAAGGGTCTGGAAGTGAATTGGCTAGCAGTTTTTGCTACGAGCAGCGTAACCATTGCAATTACGGTTGCTTTAGTTTTGGCATTAGCTAAAAAATTGAAGTCTGAAAAAGTGGTTATGGCGCTAAGCTAAGTGAGGGCTAGTGTGCTGGATTAGCGCCTTAAGCTAACCCAGCACAGAAATTGATGATTAATCCTGTAGGTATAAATGATGATCCAAAAGCGATTTTTATGTTAAATTCTAGTAAATTAATATTATCAAAAGCAAAATTTTCCTATGCTAGGGCAGGGGATGTTAACTGCCAGGAAAGCGAATTGGATCATCATTCTTTTGTAGATCACCAAGCACTATTCACTCAATGGATGACGGACCATGAGAAGTTGCTACGTCATATCATTACCGGCTTTGAAGCAAAGGTTGCTATTCAAGATGAGTTATTTCAAGAAATCGCTTTAAATATTTGGCGTGCCTTGCCTAAATTTCGTCATGACTCTGCGGTGAAAACCTTTGTCGCACGAATTGCACATAATGTTTTAGCTACGCACGTTGCCAAAGCGGTGAAAACTATCAAAGCGGACCAAGACTTAAGTGACATAAGTGTAGAGGCAGAAAAAGATCAACATCAGCCGACACCTTATCAATCACTTAATCAGAGTCAGCGACAACAAAAATTGGCTAACGCTATTCGTCAATTAAAGCTTGAGCAACAACAAGTGATTACCCTGGCATTAGAGGGGATGAGCTATCAAGAAATGGCGGATGTTTTAGTGATTACTACTAATTTAGTTGGCGTACGACTTCAACGTGCTAAAACATTGTTAACACAGTTGTTGGAGGGATCAGAAAATGGATAAATCAGTATTGGAAAATGAAGATACATCGTCGGTAGAGCCCCATAAACTAGAAACAGAACATAGTATTATTGTTAAAACAAAACAGATTGATCTAGCCTCATTGGCCCCAAAAAACAGTTCACCAGAGCCAGATAAAGAGTACCCGCCATTAGATGACAACTGGTTAGCCCTTAGTCAAGACTGGCAAAGCCAACCTTATGAAAAAGCAGATGTTCAGGCGCTATTAAAGCTAACTAAAAAGCGAACTTTACTGGCAAAATCTTTGTTAGCCATTGACATATTAGCCACAGTCGGACTTATCATTGCGCTAATAGTTGGTTTGTATCTAGGCGATTGGGGCATAGCTACCATCGCTTACCTTGCTTTTGCCAGCCTAGGTTCAATAATTTTTGTCTATTATGAAATAAAAATACGTTTGCGGATTTGGCAACAGTGTTGTGATAGCCCTGATAAAGCGGTAGCCAACGCTATTGCAGGGGTAGAGTCTTCAATTAAATATATCAAACTTATAAAGCTGTCGTGTTGGTTATTACTGCCAGCCGCTAATTGGTATATTTATGTGATGCTTAAAGAGTCAGAGAAGTCACCTTGGCCGCCTTTTATTGTGATGAATAGTTTTGTAATTGTTATGTGGGTTATTACTCATTGGTTCCATAAAAAAAGACATAAAGAATTAGCGAAATTTGCATCATTATAGCTATTCACCTTAAGCACTATTGAAAGGTTAGGCTAAAAGTTGCAGCAAGATAACAGCAATAAATGAACGGCATTATTGAAAAGTATTCAATAATGCCGTTTTTATTTTTAATTGCGTAATATTTTTCACGTGTGACATGAAATATTTGCGCTTTACTGCACTTGTTGTTTATTGTTCGGATTTTTGTTGTGAAACCTGTTTTATATTCGTTGTGTCTTGGTTTTTTATTGGTTATAGTCTGTGCGCTTGTTTTGGTGAAAGCTTTTATTGCACTTCTTAGTAACATAGCTTAATAAATTAGGTTATAGAAGAGTATTAAATGCACTAAAACTAGCCCGTTTTGCCGTGTACATACAGGTAAAAATCAGGCAATATACTGCCATTAATTTTTGTGTGTCCTAATTCACTTTATAAAAAAAGTATTAGGGCATTGTTTGCAGCCTTGGGCTGAAATACTTAAGGAATAAACCATGTTTACTCGTGAAATGAATATTGCCGAATTTGATCCAGAACTAGCTCAAGCAATAAGCAATGAAGTTGTTCGTCAAGAAGAACACATTGAATTAATCGCTTCTGAAAACTACTGTAGCCCACGTGTTCTTGAAGCACAAGGCTCTCAACTTACTAATAAATACGCAGAAGGTTACCCTGGTAAACGTTATTACGGTGGTTGTGAGTATGTTGATGTTGCTGAGCAATTAGCCATTGACCGCGCTAAAGAATTATTTGGTGCTACCTATGCTAACGTGCAACCACATGCTGGTTCACAAGCTAACGCAGCTGTTTTTCAAGCTTTAGTTTCACCAGGTGGTAAAGTGTTAGGCATGAGCTTGGCTCACGGTGGTCATTTAACTCATGGTTCACACGTAAGTTTTTCAGGTAAGTCTTATGAAGCATTCCAATATGGTCTACACCCTGAAACTGGCGATATCGATTACGAAGAATTAGAGCGTTTAGCTTTAGAACACAGACCAGAAATGATTATTGGTGGTTTCTCAGCATTCTCAGGTGTTGTTGACTGGGCACGTATGCGCACGATAGCTGATAAAATTGACGCTATCTTCTTCGTTGATATGGCTCACGTTGCAGGTCTTATCGCTGCAGGTCTTTACCCAAGCCCATTACCACATGCACATGTTGTTACAACTACTACACATAAAACATTAGCCGGCCCACGTGGCGGTTTAATCGTTTCAGCTTGTGATGACGAAGCTATTTATAAGAAGCTTAACAGCGCTGTTTTCCCTGGTGGCCAAGGAGGCCCATTAATGCACATCATTGCTGCTAAAGCGGTAGCATTTAAAGAAGCGTTAGAGCCAGAGTTTAAAGTTTATCAGCAAAATGTTTTAGATAACGCTAAAGCTATGGTTGCAGTATTACAAGAACGTGGTTACAAAGTTGTATCCAACGGTACTGAAAACCACTTATTGTTACTTGATCTAATTGATAAAGATATTACTGGTAAAGATGCTGATGCGGCTTTAGGTAAAGCACACATTACAGTAAACAAAAACTCTGTACCAAATGATCCGCGTTCTCCGTTTGTTACTTCTGGCCTACGTTTAGGCACTCCAGCAATCACTCGTCGTGGTTTTGGTGTAGAAGAAACTCAAGCGTTAACAGGTTGGATCTGTGACATTCTTGATGATATCGAAAATGAAGATGTTATCACGCGTGTTCAAGGTGAAGTTAAAGCGTTATGTGCTAATTTCCCTGTATACCAAAAGTAAAATACTGAATGAAAAACTAATTCACTAAAATAAGTGAATTTATATTAAAATGGTCGCCTTGAGCGGCCATTTTTCGTTTTAGTCCATAAACTACCGCTTATATCTTTTAGCTTTAATTTTCGTAGGTAATCCATGTATTGTCCATTTTGTTCCGCTAATGACACTAAGGTCATAGATTCACGTTTAGTTTCTGATGGCCATCAAGTGCGACGACGTCGTGAATGCTTAGCTTGTCATGAGCGTTACACCACCTTTGAAAGTGCTGAGTTGGTTATGCCACGTATTATTAAACGTGATGGCAGCAGAGAGCCCTTTAACGAAGATAAGATGCGTAGTGGTTTATCCCGCGCCCTAGAAAAACGCCCAGTTAGCATGGAGCAGATAGAGCTAGCTGTTAATAAGTTAAAGTCACAAATGCGTGCTACAGGCGAGCGAGAAATCAGTAGTGAAATGCTCGGTGACTTGATCATGGCACAACTAAAAGAATTAGATAAAGTCGCTTATTTACGTTTTGCTTCAGTGTATTTATCTTTTGAAGATATCAGTGAGTTTGCTGATGAGATCACCCGTTTAGGTAAAGAAAAAAACGGCAAGGCAAAAAAAACTAAGCAAGTGAAAGCAGTTAAATAATATGAAAACTACTATAGCTGATAAAAAAAACTTTACTGATCAAGACCACATTTTTATGGCAAGGGCTATTGAATTAGCCAAAAAAGGTCACTTTACCACTTCTCCCAACCCGAGGGTTGGCTGTGTTCTCGTTAACTATAAAAATGGTATTGGCAAAATAATAGGTGAAGGATATCACCAAAAAGCAGGGCAGGGTCATGCTGAAGTTAAAGCGTTAATTGCAGCGAAAATAAATTATGCTTTTTTAATCAAAGGGGCTACAGCTTATGTAACGTTAGAGCCTTGTAGCCACTTTGGTCGTACACCACCTTGTGCACAAGCGCTGGTTGATGCCGGAGTGAAGCATGTTATCGCTGCTATGGTTGATCCTGATCAACGTGTTTCGGGTAACGGTTTAGCTTTATTAGAAAAAGCAGGTATCAAAACACAATCTGGTTTATTAGAGCAAAGTGCCAGAGTACTTAACATAGGCTTTATTCATCATAGGGAAAGTAAGCTTCCTTATGTACGCTGTAAACTGGCCGCTAGTCTTGATGGTAAAACAGCTATGGCCAGTGGCGAAAGTAAATGGATCACATCAAGTGCAGCACGCCAAGATGTGCAACGTTTAAGAGCACAAAGTTGCGCAATCATTAGCGGTGCAGACTCAATTATCTTCGATAATGCTAAAATGACGGTGCGTTGGTCACAATTAGGTGATCTAAAGAATAGTTATCCAGAAGAAATATTGCGTCAGCCATTACGTGTTGTTATTGATAGCCAAAATAGGTTAACGCCAAACCTTGCAATATTCGAACATGAATCACCAATCTTGGTCATCAATGGCATAGTTAATGCGAATAATGCTAAAGTTGAAAATAAACTTGAGTCAGATCTTGAAAACTTACCAAAATGGCCTCATTTCGTAGAACATGTACAATTACCAGTGATTAAAAACTCGCAAGGTAATTCAAAAATTGATTTAAGATCTTTGTTAGCATTACTAGCAAAACGCGATCTCAATGATGTTTTAATTGAGTCAGGCGCAAACTTAAGTGGTGCTTTTATTGAGCAAGACTTAGTTAATGAACTTATTCTTTATCAAGCGCCTAAATTAATGGGTGGTGATGGTAAAAACTTAGTGGCAATGCCTGCAATAACCAAGTTGAATAAAGCCAAGGAATTAGCCATTAGTGATCTTCGTATGGTTGGTGCTGATATTCGCATTACTAGCCAGCTAATAACAAATAAACAAAATATTAAATAGAGAAGTCTATGTTTACAGGAATTATCGAAGCGGTTGGTGCTATAAAGGCCATTAACGTTAATGCCCAAGGTGCTCGTTTAGTTATTGCTACCAATGATTTAGATATGAGTGATGTTAAATTGGGCGACTCAATAGCAACCAATGGTATTTGTCTTACAGTTGTTGATTTTGATAGCGCGAAAGGCAGTGGCAGTTATAGTGCGGATGTTTCTAATGAAACGTTGCAGCGTACTGGTTTTGCAAACTATCAAGTGGGTAGTAAAGTTAACCTAGAAAAAGCGATGTTGGCAAGCACACGTTTTGGCGGTCATATGGTTTCAGGCCATGTTGATGGTGTTAGTGAAATATTATCCATTAATAACAATGGTAACAGCATTGAATACTGGTTAAGTATGCCAAGTGACTTAGCACATTATATTGCTGAAAAGGGTTCTGTTACTATTGATGGTACTAGCCTAACGGTGAATGCATTGAGTGAAAACGGTTCAATAGGGAAGTTTCGACTGACCATAGTGCCGCACACAGTAAAAGAAACCATCTTTGCCAACTATCAAGTAGGCACCAAGGTGAATATTGAAGTGGACTTAATTGCCCGCTACCTTGAACGCTTGCTAACTAAAAGCGAATCAAATGAGCAAGCACCAAAGTCGAACGTTAGTGAAGCTATGTTATTGAAAGCGGGCTTTATCAAGTAGCCAATTTAAATTTAAGTGAAGAGTTAAGTTAAATAATCAAATGATGAGAGCATATTAATTATGAACTCATAAAATATCATAATTATGCACAGTTAAAATGGCGCTAACAAAATAGCTAGCCATCAAAGAGGCCGAAATGAATTTAAATACCCCACAAGAAATCATCGCAGACATTGCCTTAGGTAAGATGGTTATTTTAATGGATGATGAAGATAGGGAAAATGAAGGCGACTTCATTATGGCTGCTGAAGCAGTAACCCCAGCAGCCATTAACTTTATGGCAACTCATGGTCGTGGTTTAATTTGTATGCCAATGAGTCGTGAAAAATGTGAAACGTTAAAAATACCTTTGATGGTAGATAAAAATGACGCGCAATTTAGTACTAACTTTACTGTATCAATTGAAGCGGCTACCGGTGTAACTACCGGTATTTCTGCTGCGGATCGTGCTACTACTGTGCTTGCTGCCGCTAATAAAGGCTCGACACATCTTGATATAGTACAACCTGGTCACATCTTCCCGTTAATTGCTAAAGATGGCGGCGTATTAAATCGTGCTGGCCATACTGAAGCGGGTGTTGATTTAGCACGCATGGCGGGTTTTGAGTCAGCTGCTGTTATTGTCGAAATTTTAAATGAAGATGGCACTATGGCGCGCCGTCCAGATTTAGAAATTATTGCGCAAAAACATGATATCAAAATGGGCACTATTGCTGATTTAATTGAATTTAGAAATGCTACTGAAACCACTATCGAAAGAGTTTCTCAATGTAAATTACCTACAGCCTTTGGTGAGTTTGATTTAACTGTTTTTAAAGACACTATTGATGGTCAAGCGCACTTTGCTTTAACGAAAGGTGAAATCAAAGCTGAACAGCCGACACTTGTACGTGTGCACTTAGAAAATACTTTTAGAGACTTATTATTCAGTCAACGTGAAAGTGTCGCGACTTGGCCTATGGCAAGTGCACTAGAAAAAATCGCTAAAGAAGGTGGTGTACTAGTATTATTAGGTAAACATGAGTCACCGACTGAATTAATTAACTTAGTTGAAAAATATGCCAAGATAGATGCTGGTGAAACAGTAAAAGAAATTAATCGTCATGTTGGTTCACGTAATGTTGGTGTCGGCTCTCAAATATTAGCTAACTTAGGTGTAAGTAAAATGCGTTTATTAAGCTCACAAACCAAATACCATTCACTATCTGGTTTTGGTTTGGAAGTGGTTGAATATATAGCTGATTAATCATTAAGTAAATTTTGATTGAAAAAGGCAATGTAGCTCAGCTGCATTGCCTTTTTTTATAAAAAAACACAGGCACTTGTAGTAACTTCGTGATACTTAATTTTTACCTGTATTTCATCCATATTCTTGTTTAAGCCCCCTTTGCTTAAACCCATTCTAGGAACCTATTTTATATACGAGATCTTGTATATTTACTTCTGTCGGTGGCGTTATAACTTGCATAAATACTACGCTTAAATTCACTTGTTTGATTTTTGTATAAAGAGGTGATTCAGGCCGCTGAATAATGAATGAAATGGAGAGGAGCATAACCCTCAAGCATATATATTTTAATTGAGATTTGTATGTTTTTGTGACACTCTCTGTGCGTTAAAATTACACATGGACGTTTGTAAGTACCTTGTTATAAAAGCGTTTGTTTTATTGGTATGTTGAGTATAAGGGATATATTGAAATGATATTGAAAAAAAATATAATTGCATTCGCAATTGCTAGTTTACTTGTTGGTTGTGGCGGCGGAGGTGAAGAATCTGTGGCACCAGAACCATCTCCGACACCAGAACCAATTCCGGCACCAGAGCCCGATCCAGTTCCAGACACATCAGCAGCTGTTACCTTTTTATTGACGGGTGCGGTTAGTGTTGTAACCACAAATAATACTGCTGTAGCGACACCTGGTGGTTCAAGTCTTGTTGGCGCTGCAAAAAGTGCTAATGGAAAATTAAACTCATTTACCTTCATCGATGCTGATAATACCGAAGACTTTAAACAGAAAAAGCGCGCAGCTTTAGCGCCGAGAGGTAGAAGCTCAAACGCTGTAGCAAAAGAAGGCGAAGGGGGCAGCGCCAGTAACTTATTTATTATCGATGAAAATGGCGCAATGAATTTTGCTGCCGAAACAGAGTATGACTTTAAAGTTTCTTATTCTGTTGTTAAAGATTTAAAGAACGAAGATGGTGAAACAGAGCAGTTTGTTTATTTTGCTATTACAAATCATGATAAACATGATGGTATAACACCAAATGACTTCTGGCTTTCACTAGAGTTTATTAAAGCAACGGGCAACTGTGCCATTTTTAAAGTAGCAACGACTGATGGTGCTTGGAATTGTGTAGCAGCTAATACCTTACCAATCTCAATGGATGTCTCCTATCATCAAACCATGAGTGATGATAAGCGTAAACCATTACAAGTTGATGAGCAGGGTAATGTTTTTGTTTTAGCCCGTAATCTTATTATTACTAATGAGTTGGATACTACAGGCGATGGTATTAATGATTTGTATGATCTGCAACCAGATTGGAATGTACAGCCTACTATTCGAAAGATAAACCCTGCAGGTGAAGTAAAAGAGATTACTCGTGACGATACCTGGGTACAAAGTTATATTAAAATTGATGAGGATAGCTTGGTTTACAGCTATTGGGGTGATAATACTGGTCTTAAAATGATCGTTGGCCTAGCTGGTGATACTCAATCAACGGTAGAGCTTGGTAAACAAGGTTATTGGAATGATTTCTTTTATGCTATTGATGACCATAACACTATTATTTTCAGCCAAAATGGTGGTGAAAATAATAAAGGCATAAGTTTTGGTCAGAAAAGTACTACCTTTGCTGGTGGCGCTGAAACCTTCAACTTAAATACCAAGCCTTTTTCAAGCAACAGCTGGGATAGTACACCACGTCGCGTTATTTTAGCGGATGATGGTAGTATTTATGGCCTATTTGAAGATTACACTTGGAACAACGATACTCAATTATCAGAGTCTTGGGCAAATTTAAAGCGTATTTTACCTTACAGTAAAGCAACTTTTGCGCGTTTTAATGTTGGTAGTAATTGGTGGGGGTATTTTGATAATGGCAAACGTAACATTCAACTATCAAAAGGTTATGCTTTTTATCTAGAGGATGAAAGCCATAATGCTTACGGTAAACGTACCAACATTAAGGCGGTTCGTATGGTGGATGGTGAATTAACTACTATGCTTGACGGTGAATGGACAACGGAGCGTTACGAAATTTCTACTTGGAAACTTTCTGGTGATATCATCTACTTCTCTGGTTTCGACAGTGCTAATAGTCAGATGATCGCGGGTCAAGTTGATACCTTAAAAATGAAACAAGGAGCAAGCGTTGATGAATATTTAACAATCGGCGCTTCAGCATCAATTGTTGGTGAAAATAATGTCATCGAAGATTATGAAGTATTACGAGCTTCTGAATCTGATAATTTTACCGGCGGTAATCCGCGTATAGTACAAGTTTACTCAGACCCTGAGAATGTATACTCAGCGAGTGTAGAGTTTAATAAATACATGAGTGCTGATTCAGTCAATGCTTTAATTTCTGTTAACTACCAAAGTGAACTTGATGAGACTGTTGATGTAACCAGTATGAAAGTATGGTTGGGTCGTCGTTTACACCTTATATTTGATAGTAACTATGTAATCGATGATGAAGGGAAAACAGATCCTTTACCATATGATACAGATTTAAATATTTCCGTTGGCGGTGATGCTCTTGATTTAGAAGGTTTGCAGTTGTTAATGAGTGAAACACCCTTAACTACTAAGTTTACGACCCGCCCTGAAACCGGATTTTACACCAGCTTAGCTGAAGTCATTGATGGCGTTAGTGATGGTACTGTATTACGTCACTCTGCAGCCGTTGATAATAATGGTAAACAAGCGGCTGTGAACTTAGCTACAGATATTAAAACTATTAACCATAGAGTTGAATTTTCAACGCCTGCAATTATTGAAGGGCGTTTTACTTTACGTCTAACAGACCCATACCAAGTAAATTGGAATAATGTTGCTAATAATGTAATTGATACTGCAGATAGTAATAGAGAATGGCATAGTTTTGATTGGTTTGATGTTGATGTTCATAAAAATGTTTATCGTCAATATAGAGCTGATAATGCGCAAATTGATGTTAAGTGGGAGCGTATCCTCGATTCTTTAACTGTTACTCCTACAACGGTTGCAGATGTAGATGGTAAGGTATTCTTAGATACCGCGATTGCAAAAACTTATATTGAGATACCAGATCATTATGAAAATATTGATGGCGTTATGTTTTCTCATCAATATGATAGTTTGAGTGCTAAAAATGTTCGTAAAAACTTAACGACTGGCGTGAAGTATCATTCACAAGCTGGCTACATGACAGACAGTGATACCGAAATTGTTTATCATCACAGCTTTGGTGAATGGCGTGATACTGAAGGAAATGTTTTACCACCTGCAGCAAACACTGTATATACTCAAGAGCAATGGTTAGATGAAGTTTCTGGTGATATCCTCTCTGACAATTTACAGTGGGTGGGTCAAACTTGGATGAATATTGCTGATAATACAGAAATATTTACCAGAGAAAATACTAATTGGGTGGAAAATTATTACGCTTCAGATATTGATGGCGATACAAAAATTGATGTTTCAGCATTAGCTGCTTTTGGTGGTCGTACTCTAGCTGAGGGGGAGATTGCCGAAGTTACTCGTGACTGGTTAAGTACTTGGGAGTGGCAAGCTGACTTTGTGGCCGCTAACTTTGAAAAATCAACTGATGATTATCGCTGGTTTAGTTTTGCTGAGTTTGGTGGTTATGGTTTAAATAACGCTCAACGCAACTTTAACCATATCGGTTTAGATAATACTTATACTAATCACTTTAGTCATGATTGGTCTAATACTATTAATAAAGACTTAGTTACTAATTCTACATGGTTGAAACATACCTTTGAATATACCACTGATGCACAAGACAGTAGTAAAGTGAACTTAAGTTATGTAGTTACTGATACAGAAGGTGTTGAAGTTTATAATATGACTAAAGCCTTATTTGTTGATGTTTTTGAAGCAAGTTGGCAATATTTTACTGCTGATGATGCTCAAGGTGGCTTTGGTTTGCAGTTAAGTATTGAAAACAATGGTTCAACCTCTATCGATAACCTAAAAGTTACTGATTTAACTGATTTAGATAATGTCGATACTGGTGGTGTAATTTTCTCAAGTGAATTCACCAATGGTAATGAAGGTGTATTTGTTAAAGTTCAAAACTAGTAAGATAACTAATAACTATCTGTTAAGTTAACAGCTTTTAAGTAAGTAACTTTAAAATTAAAATCCGATGGCGAAAGCCATCGGATTTTTTGTTTTAAGGTCAAATGATCTCTGTTGCACCTAGCTGATTTCTATTAGTATGTTAGACATACAAATTTAACTATTGATTGAATATAGTTAAAGCTAGCCCCTTATTCCCCGCAAGAGAAAGTTTATGAAATCATCGACAATTTTTTATTCGCTATTATTTACCTTATTAACAACGGCAAGTGCATTGAGTTACTCAATGGCAAGTCAAAGCAATACTCAGTTAACTATTGAAGAGCTACGCGTAGAAAAAGCGCAGCAAGTTATGCCAATATTAACAACATACTTTGATTGGAGTGATTTTAACGGGCAGTGGTCAAACATTACCGATTATGCAGTTGCCAAACGTGCCATGAGGCAACTTGGCGATGAACTTTGGCAATACAGTAAGCAACAAGCCCAAAGTGGTAAGGTAGTTGATGATAGGCCTTTATACTGGACTAGGTTGTCAATTCATTCTTTTGTAAAATCGACAAAACATAACTTTACTCAAAGTGAATTAGAAAGCTTGTTAGAAGTATTTGAAAAGAGTTCTCGCGGTTATAGTGACTTGGCTTATAAAAAAAGAACCAACAAACGTATATTGTTAACCGGTTTTGACCCCTTCTTGCTGGATAGAAATATCGAGCAATCTAATCCTTCAGGTTTAGCTGCGTTACTCTTTGATGGCCTAGTAATCGAATATCAACTTGGGAATAAAATATTCACCGCAGAAATTAACACGGCGATGGTGCCTGTTCGATATGAAGACTTTGACCAAGGCGAAATAGAAAGACTACTTGCGCCTTTTTATGCACTTAATAGTGTTGATATGATTGCTACTATATCTATGGGACGCAGTGATTTTGATTTAGAGCACTTTCCTGGCTTAAGACGCAGCGCAACAGCGCCAGATAATGTGAATGTATATACTGGCGCTAATAAAACTAATCCGCTAGTGCCTAATTTACTTTCTTCGCCATTAAACGGTGATGAATTTGTGCTGTTTAGTTTACCTTTTAAGAGCATGATGCAAGCTAAAGGCGCTTATAAAATTAATGATAACCGCGGTGTAACTATTTTAACTGATGGTAAAGCTAAAGATATTACCGTTAATAGTTTAACGGAGCTTACTGATAAAGTGTCAGTACAAGGTGGTGGTGGTGGTTATCTATCAAACGAAATCTCTTATCGCAGTATTGTACTGCGTAATAAGCTTGGCTCAATTATTCCTACTGGTCATATTCATACGCCACGTATTAACGGATTTGATGAGAAAACTAACCAAGCAATCATTGCGCAAATAGAAGCAATGTTAGTACAAGCTTTAAAAGAAATATAGGAGCTGAATTTAGGTGTCTTTACATAGGAGTAGTAGAAAATATCATAAATGGCTGATGTTATTCATTGGCTTACAGCTTGTTGTTTGGTCTGTTTCAGGTACCTATATGGTACTAATGGATATTGATTATATTCATGGTGACTCGTTAGTTGCAAAGCAAAAAAAAAACATAGCCCCCGGGCAAGTTAGTTATAGTTTTAAGCAGCTACTCGCAGAACACCCTCAGGCAAGTAAAATTGAACTTGGCATAATGTTAGATAAAGTTGTTTATCGTTTTAACTTAGCTAAGAAAAAAGTGACCCTTTCTGCCAGTAATGGCCAGCTCATTTCGCCAATAAGCAAGGACATAGCGATTGAAATTGCTAAACATAATTATGCCGATAAAAGCATAGCAATCAGTAGTGTTAAGCTAATCACTGAAAATACAATAAGGGAACTCAGCTCTAGGCATCTTCCTGTATGGCGTGTTGAATTTGATGATTTTGCTAGCCCAAGTTTTTATATTAGTACTAACTCAGCTCAGTTAGTGACCAAACGACATGATTATTGGCGAATTTTCGATTGGATGTTTGCTTTCCATGTTATGGATTACATTGACGAATCTCCAGACAATAAACTACTACTCATTGTCTCTATACTGGCTTTTATAGCCAGTATATTTGGACTAATACTGACTTACTATCGCCTTGCTCCTGCGCAGAATAAGCGCAGGAAAGGCAAGTCTGGTCGAGTTAAGTTAAGTAAATCCAAGCCAAAGAAAACCTCCAAAGCAAAGCTAGAGGCTACTAGTGAATAAAGCTAATAAAAAGAATACTAAATACTTTATGTTATCAACCATTAAGACACTGCATAAGTGGCTGTCATTATTAGTATTTATCCAATTATTTATTTGGCTAAGTACCGGTTTGTTTTTTAACTTGATGGATCATGATAAAGCGAGTGGCAATCAATATAAACAAAACTTAGTCAGCCAAGATATCGACCATCAACGTTTGTTTGATCCCAAAGAGTTGTTATTGGCTAGTAATACATCCGCTAGCGAGGTCGCTTTGATTCAACGACTTGGTAAGCCGTATTACTTATTAACTCATGATAAAGGCTTATATAAACACTTCGACAGCCACTTTACTCTAGTTGATGCTTATACTGGTTTAATTAAAAAGTTAGATATTGAAATGGCATCGGCGTTAGCACAGGCTAGTTATAATGGGCCAGGGAAGATCGCTAATGTATTACTAGTTAAACCGCCCATTAATGACTTTTTAAAAGAAGAAAACAATTTATGGCAAGTTAACTTTTCTGATGAATTGCATACCAGTGTTTATATCAATGCCAGCTCAGGCCGTTTGATTGGCCATAGCAATGAAGATAAACGTTTTGTTGATTTCTTCTTTATGCTGCACTTTATGGATTACCCTTTATTTGGCCAAGGTGCTGTTGGCGGCTTTAATAATTTGCAGATTAGCATTTTTGCCATATTAACTTTGTTCTTTTGTTTGACCGGTTTGATTTGGACTTTAGAGTTATTAATAAAAGGACGTTATAAGTAAAGGCTATTAAGGAGTTTTTGGCTGTAAGGTTATTAATTGTCGAGGCAGTGGGGGGTTATAGAATAAGCATGGAAGCTAAGCTCTAATGAGCTAAGGTTGCAGAGGTAATACAGAAGCGTTTAAATAGAAAAGGAAGGGCAGAAATAAAGTAGCAGATACAAAAAAACGAAGGACGAGTTAACTCATGCTTCGTTTTTTTAGCTTAGCTTTATAAGTTAAACTTATACAGCTAGTACGTTTTCTGCTTCAGGGCCTTTTTGACCTTGTTTAACAGTAAAAGTAACTGCTTGACCGTCAGCTAGAGTACGGAAACCGTCTCCAGAGATAGCGCTGAAGTGAACAAACACGTCAGGACCATTTTCTTGCTCTATAAAACCGAAACCTTTAGTTTCGTTGAAAAATTTAACTTTACCAGTAACTGTATCAGACATACTAACATTTTCCCGTAGTCATAAAATAATAATGTGGCTCTATTCCAGAATGGATAGAAACCGTTTTTACCCGAGTAAATGCCCTCTACCAAAAAGTACAGGAAGAGGAAGGAAACAAACCATATTCGACACAATCATTGCTTCAAACAATAGTTTGCATTGTTTAAAATCCGCCTGTGTAGAATATTCAAGTATATCATCACACTTTAGTGCATCAGATAGAAAACCTACAACAAAAGTCAGTATAAACCTTCATCTGCAACGCAAGAACTCAACGCAAAAGTAGTCTAGCATAGTTATTTTTAATATGCTTTATAAAAAATTGGATTAGTTCAACATTTTTTCGTTTTAAATGATACTGGTTACCCAAGCCAGTGGAAATACAGCGATAAGAGATAATTAGCGGGGCATAAAACAAAAAAGTGATGACTGGTTAGACTAGTCATCACTTTTTTGATATTGAGAAAGGTTACAAACTAGAGCGCAGCAATTTGCTCTTTTTGTTCAAGCATTTTCACCAGAGCAGACTCTGCTTCAGCTAACTTTGCTTTTTCTTTTTCAATAACAGCTGGCGGTGCTTTACCAACAAAGTTCTCGTTACCTAGCTTACCACGAGTTCTCGCGGCATCTTTTTCAAGCTTTTCCATGGCTTTATCTAAACGTGCCAATTCAGCTTCTTTATCGATTAAACCTGCCATTGGGATAAGCACCGATAAATCACCAACAACAGCAGATGCTGACGCTGGACCTTGATCATCGTCAGCTAGTACGGTAATGCTTTCAAGTTTGGCTAAGGTTAATAAGAATTGCTCATTGTTACTTAAGCGGCGTAGATCAATGTCGCTAACGTTTTTAAGTAAGACGGGTAATTCTTTACTTGGTGATATATCCATTTCCCCACGGATATTACGAATGGCAACAATAAATTGTTTTACCCACTCTAAGTCATCAATCGCTTGTTGATCACATTTGCTCTCATCAAATTGAGGGAAGGCTTGAATCATGATTGAATCACCAACCTTTTCAAAGTCACTTAATGGCTGCACACGTTGCCAAATAGTTTCGGTGATAAATGGCATAATTGGGTGCATTAAGCGTAACAAACCTTCTAAAACGTTTACTAAGGTATGACGAGTTCCACGCTGTTGCGTTTCATTGCCTTTAAATAGTACTGGCTTAGTAAGCTCTAAATACCAATCACAGAATTGGTTCCAGGTAAATTCATACAAAGCTTGTGAAGCAAGATCAAAGCGATAAGTATCAAAAGCTTCATGAACAGTTTTAACTGTTTGCTCAAATTGACCAATGATCCAACGATCAGCAAGTGATAATTCCATTTCACCAGGTGCGCCATTCTCTGAAGCTTGACCACAATCAAATTCTTCAGTATTCATCATTACATAACGACTAGCATTCCATAATTTATTGGTAAAGTTACGGTAACCTTCAAGGCGCTTCATGTCCCAGCTAATATCACGACCTGTGGTAGCAACTGAAGTTAAGGTGAAACGTAGCGCATCAGTACCGTGTGCTTCAATACCGTTTGGATATTCTTTTTTGGTCAGTTTTTCAATTTTCTTGGCAAGTTTTGGTTGCATCATATTGCCGGTACGTTTTTGCAACAAATCTTCAAGAGAGATACCGTCAATCATATCTAATGGATCAACAACATTACCTTTTGATTTACTCATCTTATCGCCATTTTCATCGCGAATAAGGCCGGTCATGTAAACTTTCTTGAAAGGTATTTGTGATTTACCATTCTCATCTTTGTTGAAGTGCATAGTCATCATGATCATGCGGGCAACCCAGAAGAAAATAATGTCAAAACCTGTAACCAGTACATCGGTCGGATGGAAAGTTTTTAAATCATCAGTGTCTTTTGGCCAACCTAGGGTTGAGAAAGTCCATAAAGCTGATGAAAACCAAGTATCAAGTACATCATCATCTTGACGTAGCTTCATATCGTTAGCAATATCATTGTTTTCACGTACTTCTGCTTCGGTACGACCAACATACACTTTACCGCTTTCATCATACCAAGCTGGGATTCTATGTCCCCACCATAGTTGACGTGAAATACACCAATCTTGAATATTGTTCATCCAAGAAAAATACATGTTTTCGTATTGCTTAGGTACAAATTCAATTTGACCATCTTTTACAGCATCAACGGCAGGACCTGCTAATTTTTCAACACGCACGTACCATTGGTCTGTTAATAACGGCTCAATAATAACACCTGAGCGATCGCCGTAAGGGGCAACTAAGTCATGGTCTTTTACTTCAACTAATAAACCAAGCTCATCAAATTTAGCGACGATAGCCTTACGGGCAACAAAACGGTCCATACCAGCAAAATCGCTCGGTAAGTCTGTGCTGTAAGCGGTAGATGCTTCGCCTTTAGTATCATAAACTTCAGCAGCAGCTAAAATTGCGGCATCTTTATCTAAAATATTAATTTGTGGCAGTGCATGACGTTTACCTACTTCATTATCGTTAAAGTCATGAGCTGGAGTGATTTTCACACAACCAGTACCTTTTGCCATATCGGCATGATCATCACCAACAATTGGAATTAAACGATTTACTAACGGCAATAATACTTGTTTGCCAATTAAATCTTTGTAACGCGGATCTTCAGGGTTAACTGCAACGCCAGTATCACCTAACATGGTTTCTGGACGAGTGGTGGCAACCACTAAATAGTCATGACCTTCGGCGGTCTTTTCACCATTAGCAAGTGGGTAACGCAAGTGCCACATGTGGCCTTTTTTATCTTTGTTTTCAACTTCTAAATCTGAAATAGCAGTATGGAATTTAGGGTCCCAGTTTACTAATCGTTTACCGCGGTAAATAAGGTCGTCTTCAAAAAGACGAACGAATACTTCCTGTACTGCTTCAGACATACCGTCATCCATAGTAAAGCGTTCGCGGCTCCAATCAATAGAGTTACCTAAGCGGCGCATTTGTTTACCAATAGTACCGCCTGATTCTTCCTTCCATTGCCAAATTTTATCGATAAAACCTTCACGCCCGTAATCATGACGAGTTTTGTCTTCTTCCGCGGCAATTTTACGTTCAACTACCATTTGTGTGGCTATACCGGCATGGTCGCAACCTGTTTGCCATAGGGTATTTTTACCTTGCATGCGTTGATAGCGAATTAGCGTATCCATGATGGTTTGCTGAAAAGCATGACCCATATGTAAGCTACCAGTAACATTTGGTGGCGGGATAGCAATGCTGTAACTGTCACCTTCACCTGTTGGGCTAAAGTAACCTTGCTCTTCCCAGCTAGTATAAAGGGACTGTTCAATGTCGGTAGGGTTAAAGGTTTTTTCCATCATAGTTTCCGGTAATAAGTTTATTAGTTGTTCGTTGTTTTGTTGTACTGCTTATCTGCATTAACTTTTCACGAGCTCTGCAGTAAAAGCGCAACAAATTCAAAGTGCAAGGAAGTAAAATTCATTGCCATGGTATTTGCTCTTAACGTTCGTATTTTTCTTGGTGTTTCTCTTTGTACTTGTCGCTATGTTAGGCAAGCCACTAATCACTGGCTTTCTCTGGCACAGTTACCGCTTGGTTATCCACTTGAAAACCCCATTGTCGGCAAGTTTTAAAGCGTTCTCTCGCTTGTTGCTTAAGTGTTTCATCACTCGGTACAAAATCGACTATAAATTGAAATTGATTAGCAAAATTAGGCACTGTACTGGTCAAGTTAATGAGTACTTGCCGACGCCCTTGTGGCGCTTGAAAGCCTATTTCAACAGCCGCGCCTTGTTTAGGGCCTTCACCAACTAGGTTGTGTGGTACAAAACTATCACTATCAAAAGCCCAAAGCATTTCATCAATTTGTTCAGCATGTTGTTGATCTTTTGCGTAAATATAGACTCGCTGTTTTTGGCGATAAAAATAGCTAGCTTGCAAACAGGCATGATAGAGCGCAGAACGAGTATCGTTTTCTGCTTCGTCTGTTAATTCATCCTTAAGTAGATAAAACATTACTTGGGTTTGCATTTTTTTTACCTAAATATAAAGGCCGAAGTTAATAGGGCAAAGTTAATTGACCCACTTTCATTCGCAAATGAGAATAACTAAACCCTAATAGCATAACTACTAGGGTTTATTTTTTATGCCATAAGCTAACTATTTCAGTTTACGATTTTTGCTTGCAAGGACTGGTCTACTCGCCTTGTTCTTGACCTGCGCGGTTAAGCAAGAACTGGGTAAGCATGCTTACCGGACGACCAGTAGCACCCTTGTTTTTACCGCTACGCCATGCAGTACCGGCAATATCTAAATGCGCCCAGTTATATTTTTTAGTGAATTTTGATAAGAAACAAGCCGCCGTAATGGTGCCTGCCTCTTTGCCACCTAAATTGGTAAAGTCAGCAAATGGGCTTTCAAGTTGATCTTGATAATCATCCCATAATGGTAAGCGCCATGCTCTGTCACCACTTTGCTCTGAAGCATTTAATAGCTCGTGGGCAAGTGGGTTATGGCTACTAAGCAAACCTGTTGCATGTGCGCCTAAAGCTACTACACAAGCACCAGTTAACGTTGCCACATCAATAACAGCATCAGGGTCAAAACGCTCAACATAGGTAAGCGCGTCACACAATACCAAACGGCCTTCGGCATCAGTATTTAATACTTCAACAGTTTGCCCTGACATAGTGGTTAAGATATCACCAGGACGATAAGCATTGCTGCTAGGCATATTTTCACAACCGGCTAAAACGCCAATAACATTAATTGGTAGATTAAGCTCGGCGAGGGCATGCATAGCACCTAAAACACCAGCAGCGCCACCCATATCATATTTCATTTCATCCATGCCTAAGCCAGGTTTCAATGAAATACCGCCACTGTCAAAAGTTAAACCTTTACCCACTAATACCAGAGGCTTTGAATCATCATTTGCGCCATCATATTTTATGATGCTCATTAATGATTCATTTACTGAGCCACGACCTACAGCAAGGTATGACCCCATACCAAGCTCTTCCATTTCTTTTTCGCCAACAATGGTAGTGGTGACATTTTCATAATCACTTTCAAGGATCTTGGCTTGTTCAGCAAGATAAGCAGGATTACAAATGTTTGGCGGCATATTAGCAACATTTTTACAGGTCGTAACACCTTCAGCTATGGCTAATGCATGGGCAACTGCACGTTCACCAATAGGCAGTTCACGGCGAGTAGGTACATTGAAAACAACTTTACGCAATGGACGACGCGGCTCGGCAATACGAGTTTTTAAACTGTCAAAACTGTATAAACCATCTTGTGCTGCTTCTACGGCTTGACGAACTTTCCAGTAAATATCACGGCCTTTAACATGTAACTCAGATAAGAAGCATACAGCCTCCATTGAACCCGTTTCATTTAGAGTATTAATTGTTTTGGTAATGATTTGACGATACTGGCGCTCATCAAGTTCTCGCTCTTTACCACAACCCACTAATAAAACGCGTTCGCTTAAAATATTAGGTACATGATGTAATAATAACATCTGTCCTGATTTGCCTTCTAAGTCACCTTTACGTAAAAGGTTGCTAATGTAGCCTTCACTAATTTCATCAAGCTGCTCGGCGGTACCGCTAAGTCTGCGTGGTTCAAAAACACCAACAACAATACAAGCGCTACGTTGTTTTTCGGGACTGCCGCTTTTTACACTGAACTCCATGACTTTTCCTTTTACAATTTTTATAAGGTAATTAATTTGCTAAAATAAGTAAAAAATAGCACTCTTGTCTATTCAAGTGATATTGCTAAGGGCTATAATTATAGCCGCACTCATCAATATTCGTTAGTTACTGACTATATAGTTTACTTATGAAAACGGCAAGTTTACTCAATATTTGCCAATATGTCAGATAAAAACTAAGTTTTTACAGGATCTTTTTGTGATCATTTTTCGTTATTTATTAAAAGAAGTCGCCAAAACACAATTAGCAGTATTTTTTGTGTTGATGACTATTTTTATCAGTCAAAAGTTTGTCCGTGTACTCGGTGATGCATCAGAAGGAAGCATTCCGGGGCAATTGGTGATGACTTTTATTGCCTTGAAAATACCAGATCTTGCTGGGTTTATTCTACCACTTAGTTTGTTTCTCGGCGTTTTACTGGCTTATGGCCGCATATATGCGGACAGTGAAATGACTGTGTTACATGCTTGTGGTGTTAGTGAGTGGTATGTAGTACGAGTCACCTTAGTGTTGGCGGTAATCACCGCAATTTTTACTGGTATATTCACCTTATACCTTGCGCCGCTCGCTTCAGAGTATCAATATCAAGTAAAAGAAGAGCTTGCTGCTGATTCCGGCTTAAGCGCATTAGTGTCGGGGCGATTCCAGCAAACGGGTAATCAAGATGCAGTGGTATTTATTCACGGTAAAGATAGAGAAACCAATCGTTTAAATAAAGTGTTTGTTGCCCAGTTACCTGAGGGTGAAAATATTGGCGCTAGTATTATCAATTCCAGTATCGTATACGCCAAAACCGGTCAGGTTTTTGAGGATGAACTAGGCTCTCAGCAATTAGTATTAGGTGATGGTATACGTTATCACCGAGATATAGATAGTAATGAATTCCAGTCAGTAGCTTTCAAAAAATACTATATACAAATTAAAGATCAAGAAGTTGAACATCAACACCGTAAATTAAGCGCCTTAACTACGCTAGAATTGTATAATAATATGCCGCCTGAATTAGAGTCAGCTTATCGAGCGACTATTCAATGGCGTATGGCTTTCCCACTACTGTGTATCATCTTAGTTTTCATTGCAGTTCCGTTAAGTGTGGTAAACCCGAGGCAAGGTAAATTTGCTAAAATGCTGCCGGCTTTAATGTTATTTTTGGGGTATTTATTATTATTAACCTCGATGCGATCAGCCATAGAAAAAAATGCTATTCCTAGTGTTATTGGTTTATGGCCTATACATATTACTGCCTTGTTTATTGGCATGATGTTATTGATGAAAGAGCGAAGTAGCGGCAGAATCATAAAAGCAAAATTACCGAACTTTAAACGTAAGCAGAAGAAAAACACTCAAGGCAAAGGTAATTAATGCGCATTCTTGATTTTTATATTGGCCGTGTTATTGCGTCGACCACTTTTATTACTTTAGCGGTATTTATTAGCGTTAGTGGCATTATTAAATTTGTTGAGCAAATGCGCGCTATAGGACGTGGTGATTACGATTTAGCCCACGCCGCCTTATATGTCCTCCATATGGTTCCTCGTGATGTTGAAGTGTTTTTTCCTATGTCAGCGCTGATTGGCGGTTTAATTGGTATAGGTATGCTTGCCAGTAACAGTGAGCTGATAGTGATGCAGGCCGCAGGTTTATCAAAATTAGATATTATAAAGTCGGTGATGAAAACGGCCATTTTATTAATCTTTGTCAGTATGGCCATTGGTGAGTGGTTGGCGCCTAGCGGCGAAGCAAAAGCACGTCAAATTCGTGCGCAAGCTATTTCAGGTGGTAGTCTCATAGCCTCTAAAAATGGCGTTTGGGCTAAAGATGGCGATTATTTTGTTAACATTGGTGAGGTATTGGATAAAGGCCAGTTGAAGAAAATTCAAGTCTATGGTTTTAATGATGAGTTAAAAATTGATAGTTGGCTTTCCGCAAAAAGTGCTGTTTATCGAGACAAAAGTTGGTTGCTCAGCGACGTTGAGGAATTTGTATTAATCGATAATCAAATTATCACAAAAAAGCATAGTACAAAAATTTGGAATTCATCGTTAACACCTAAAAAACTTGGCGTAGTGACCGTTACACCAGAATCTCTCTCCTTACGAGGTTTGACTGATTATCTAGATTATTTAGAAGCCAACGAGCAAGACCCTAGTCGTTATCAATTAGCATTTTGGCGAAAAATAATGCAGCCATTAACCGTTGCGGTCATGCTGCTAGTGGCTCTGTCGTTTATTTTTGGGCCATTACGTTCAGTTTCTATGGGAGCGCGTATTATGATGGGGGTCTTTACTGGCATTCTATTTTTTATTAGTAATGAAGTGTTAGGCTCGTTGAGTTTGGTTTATCAGCTACCACCAGTGCTGGGAGCAATGGCGCCAAGTTTAATATTTGTGAGTGCTGCTTGGTATATTATAAATAAAAAGGCCTAGTTAACCTGAACTCTGGATAAGCAACATTTGCTCAATATTCTCCTTTATCCAATTCTCAGCGTTAAAACGTCGATAAATAACCTGTTATTCATAAACGTTTTTCTTTGATAATAGAATAAATTGAAACATTGATCGAGTACATCGCGATTTAACTTGGTAAGTTTTATTGTTAATAACCGTAAGTTGTTGCTTTTACTTAAACATCAAGTACTCATTATCCAGAACTCAGGTTAGTTAACGTTAAAGGCGTTAATAGCCTTAGAATATACTGATTTGTAAAAATTAGCTTGAGTTAATAATTGGCTAACAATGAGCGCTATTCACAATGGCAATAGCCCTACTGAGGACGTAGCGTTTATAAGCGTCCTCGATTAGCCTCTAGAGACAACCGCACAACTTCAGTTTTGGTCAGCCTATCTTGTAAGCTAAGCTTATTTTTACGGTCAAGAATAACTAAAATATTACCTAAACCTAACAAAGTAGGTACTAAGCGTTTAATAGCTGTAGTTTTACTTATGAGTGAACCATCAAGGTTTTGTAGGCGTAAACGCCACGCCCTCATACCCAGTGTTTGACCACTTTTAGTCCAAAAATAAACAAAGAAAAAACCTACCCAAGCCATTTTCCATAATTCATTTGGCCACTTTAACCAAGCTGTATTGGCAATGGTATCGGAAAAGTGTTGCTCTCCTTGCATGCTATACAGACCAAAATAATGCCCTAGGTACAGTAATAAAAACGAAACCGCACCAGCGACCATATAAACAGCAAAAGAAAGTAGGAAGTCGTAAATCCATGAGCCAAAACGTCGTCTAAAGCCTGCGCGAGGAAAACTGTTAGCGGTTGTGTGAGGGGTTGTATCAGTCATTGAGTCTTCTTTATGTTAGGTATTTGAGAGTAAAAGGTGGAAATATTTTTTGCAGTTTAACAAAGTTTACCTTAATTGAGTATCCCCGCCAGTTAGCGTAAAATAGCTAACAGCTCAGCAGTTAATTTTATGTTGAGTTATTACATTTTTGAGTAAAGGATAATATCAGCTAAATGGCTATTAACTTTCCAGCGCACGGCAAGATAAATATTAATATTGAAGATAATATCATTATCCTTGAATGTGAAGGTCCGTGGAACTTAGAGTTTTTCCATATCCTGCATCAAGATCTTTATAACGCTGTTAAGCAAATTGCCTATAGTAAATATGCGGTATTACTCATTCCAATAGGTGAAGCTATAGGTACCGCTGAAACAATGGACTATCATATAAATTTTCTTAAAAAAGGTCAGGCTACAGCGGTCGCTGTAAACTTATCACGTAGTGAAGTGCCGTCTACTACGGAGCATATTTGTCGTATTTCTTATCAAGCAGTTAACCTAAAGCACGAATTTTTTCTTGATAATGATACCGCTAAACGTTGGCTTAAAGAGCAACTAAGTTAATTCTCTTTATCGGTATTTTTCGCTAACGTAATTAAAAGAAAAGCCAATCTTATTTAACAATAAAATTGGCTTTTTTATGAGCTAGTTCAAAAGTGAATGCTAAGTTAAGTTAAGTTAACTTAACTTTAATTGAATTGTCACGAGTATCCGAAATTTTATAAAAACCACAATAAAGTGCAGGTACCACGGCTAGTGTCAATATGGTACCTATACCTAGGCCAAAAGCTATAACGTTAGCCATGCCATAAAACAGCGGGTCTTTGCCAATAATTAACGGTAATAAACCCATCACAGTCGTGATTGTCGTCATGGCTATCGGCCGTAATCTTGTTAAACAAGCATCGACCACAGCTTGATAATCAGACTTACCAGTCGCGGTTTCAATTTTAATTCTGTCAATTAACACGATAGCATTATTAATAATGATACCGGCTAAGCTATATAGCCCTAAGGTTACCATAAAGCCAAACGGGGCTTGCATCAAAAATAGGCCCATAACAGCACCTATAAAGGATAGTGGGATAGTTAAAGTAATAACCGCGGCTTGCCTGAATGAATTAAATTGCGCCACTAATAAGATTAATATTAAACCTAATACTATTGGCATACTAGCTCCTAAAGCTTTTTGTGCAGCTTTAGACTCCTTAATCACACCATCATATTCAATACTATGATTAATAGGCAAATCGGCAGCTAAGGCTTGAATTTCCTCATCAATAATTAACTTAAGATCCTCTGCGGCGACATCAGTATTTCTAGCTTGAATACTAATGGTACGAAATAGGTTTTCATGATGAATTATCGAAAATTGATTATAAGGCGCTAAATTGGCAACTTGGAATAAGGGCACAGTTTGGCCAGTTTTATTCGAATAAATATTAAGGGTTCTAAGCCTATCAAGGCTCTGTCGCTCAGCTT
The DNA here is from genome assembly GCF_000764185.1 of Colwellia psychrerythraea. GTDB lineage: Bacteria > Pseudomonadota > Gammaproteobacteria > Enterobacterales > Alteromonadaceae > Colwellia > Colwellia psychrerythraea_B. The sequence goes on along the minus strand of NZ_JQEC01000016.1, from coordinate 163,616 downwards.
GCTCTGCGCGCAATACTACAGGGATAACATTATCACCTTCGCGAAATTCAGTGATTTTTGAACCAGAAAAATAGGCTTCTAGTGCTTGAGCAATTTCTTCAGAAGTAAGGCCTGAACGCTTTGCTCTATGTTGGTCTATTTGCACATCAATTTTAGTGATCAAGTTTTCCCAATCAGTACGAATATCTATAGTGTTAGGCACATCGTGTAATACTGACATTATCTGTTGGGCTTTTTTGTAGATAACGTCTTTATCAGGGCCTTTTACTTGAATTTTAATGGTGCTTGAATCTGAAGGACCTAAAAACATTTTTTTGACCCGTGCCGAAACATTGGGAAAGTTATGTTCTATTTGCTCATCCAGCATTAATACTGTGGCACTGATATCAGTGCCATCCTTAACGTTTAATACCATAAAACCTTTATTTTGTGCCGGATCTTCAGGGTTAAGCGACATAACAAATCTAGGACCACTAAAGCCGACATAGGCAGAGTAGCTTTCAATGAAAGCAAAGTGACTATCATTGTCTAGCCAAGTAAAAATGTCTTTCATCTGACGATTGGTTTCTTTAGATGAAGTGCCATTAGGTAAGTCGATATTAACCAGTATTTGTGTACGGTCAGAATCTGGAAAAAACTGTTTAGCAACATACTTCATTGATAGTACAGAACCAATAAATAGCGCTAACATAGCAGTCATAAATAAGGCTTTATGTTTTAGTAACCAGTGGAGAAAATTTTCGTAATAACGATAAAACTTACTTGGTTCAGCTGCTTTACCTTTAGGCTCTTCACCTTTGGCATGTTTATTATCAGGCAAGGTAATGAAGAAGTAACACAACAATGGCGTAACGCATAGAGCCAAGATCCAGCTGGTAAGCAAGGTAATTAGAATAACCAGAGAGATAGATCGGGTATATTCACCGGCAACATGCTCGGCCAACATTAGGGGTAAGAAAAACAAAATAGTTGTTACCGATGAACTGAGTAGGGGAATAGCTAGCTCTTTGCTACCTTGCAACATGGCATTATAACGGTCTACACCATCTTCTAAACGACGTTTAAAATCCTCGGCGATAACAATGCCATTGTCTACTAATAAACCCAAAGAAATAATGAGAGTTGCTAAACTCATACGTTCGAGTTTCATATCACTAAATTGCATTATGCTTAACGTGATTAACATAACAAAAGGCACAATAGCGCCAACAATCAATCCTGTTCGTAGACCTAAAAATAAGATAACCACCACTAAAACAATCGCCAAGGTTTGCAAGACATTAACAGAGACACCATTAATGGTTTTTTCTACTTGATCTGCTTGATAAGTGGCAATATTAAGCTGGTAGCCTATCGGGAGGCTCGATTCAATTTCATTGATTTTAGCGAGTACCCGTGGGGCATATTCTAAAAGGTTGTCTTGTGGTAACTTTGATATCGCAAAGAATATAGCCGACTGACCATTTAGATAAGCGGTTTTATCAGGCGGATCAATAAAATCTCGACGCAAGCTCACTATATCTTTTAGGGCAATAAAGTCTTCGCTATTTGGGATATTTATATAAGTATCACCAATATCCGCAAGGCTATCAAAATTACCAGAGGGCTCGACAATAAAGCTGATAGCGCCGGTATCTATTTGGCCGCCAGAGCGAACAATATTTTGCTTTTGTAATTCATTAATAAGCGATTGTGGTGATATACCTAATTGAGCAAGTCTAGCATTTGAGGCCTCTAAAAAAATGCGCTCTTCTTGACGACCTAATATTTCAATCTTTTTAGTGCCAGCAACACCATATAGAGTATCGCGAATATGCTGTGAAATATCATACATTTCACCTAAGTCAAAACCATCAGCGGTAAGCGCTAAAGTAACAACAGAGACATCACCAAATTCATCATTAACATAGGGTGTGTGTGTGCCAGAGGGCATTTTGTTATGCGCGGCGGTGACTTTATTTCGCAGGTTTTGCCAAATATCGTCAAGGTTAAAGTAGCGGTCGTAAATCTTAACGTGGATTATAGATATGCCGGTGGCGGAGCTAGATTTTATTTCTTTTACTTCCGGAATTTTTCGTATCTCTTCTTCCAGCTTTTTAGTGATTAATTGTTCTATTCTATCCGGAGCCATACCAGGGAATGAAGTACTAACAATAGCTTCGCGTATGGTAATGGTTGGATCTTCTTGAGCAGGTAAAGTGAAGTAGGCAAAAAAGCCATTCACTAATAACACCGCCATAATCAAAAACACGCTTTTTCGGTATGTAAAAGCCAGTTGGGTAATGTTCATTATTTTATATATCCGAAGCTAATTAAAACGCTGAATGGTGTTATCTGTCAAACTGACTTGTTGACCATCACGCAAAAAGGCTACACCAGCGGTAGCAATAATATCGCCGGCTTTTAACCCTGATGAAACGAAGACTTCATTTTTGAAAATATTTTCTGTCTGTACCTGAGTTTTAATGACTTGTTGGCTTTGAGGGTTATAAACAAAAACGTAGACTTTCTGTGCTAACCCCGCACTTAATGCGGTTGCAGGAATACGAAAAACATCGCCTTTATGGCCTGTTCTACCCGTGCCAGCAAATGAAAATTCTACTTCTGCGGTCATACCGGCGCGAAGTAAGGGGTTATCACCTTGAAGCACAACAGTAACAGGGAAGGCATTAGCAAACTCGGCACGTGTACCTATTTCGGTAATTTGTCCTTGTATTGTTAGTTCAGGCAAAACAGGAAAACTGATTGGAATAATTGCATGTTGGGTTAATTCGCGAATGAGGGTTTCCGGTACCATGACATGCACTTCAAGGCCGTGATTTCCTTCAATTTCAAAAAGAGATTGTCCAGCAGATATTTGCTGAGAAGGCTCAAATAAACGTTTGGTGATAATGCCGTCATAAGGTGCTAATAAAATACTATCTTGTAAATTCTTTTTGGCAATATCTAACTGTGCTTGGGCGACATCTGCAGCACTTCGACTAGCATCATAAGTTGCTTTGGCATTATCGAACCCTGATTGTGATACCACACCTTGTTTGAGTAATTTTTCGTATCGTCTATGGCTATTTTGAGCATCAACCAAAGTGGCCTTAGCCTGTTGGTATTGCGCTTGTGCAGATTGTAATCCCAAATTGAAATTACGTTGATTTAAACGCGCTAGCTCTTGTCCTTTAACTACTTCATTGCCAAGGTTTACTGCAATGCTTTGAATTTTTCCTTGTACTTCAAAGCTCAGTTTAGTTGCTTCTACGGGGGCAACAATACCTGATAGGGTTCGGATTTGTTCAAAGGGAGATATTGCAACTTTAGTCCACATTATCGGACGAATAGGTTTGGAAGTTTCTTTAGCTGGTTCATTACAGCCAACGAGTAATAAGGTAATTATTATAAATGAGAGCGAGCGCATGCTTGTTCCTTTAGTTACTTTTGATTGGGCAAAAGTTCAGGGATATCCCTATGAGTAAAGATCATTTTTGCTGAACTGTACAATTGGTACTGCTCAGTACCGTATAGTTTGGTACTATACAGTACCAAAGTCAACAATATAGTTACAATTACGGCAATCCCGATGGTCATAAGCAATACCTTAGAAATCACCAAGCTCAGCGCAAGAGGCCTGTTGATATTAGATGCAGCGCAAAATCTTTTTTATCATCAAGGCTTTGATGAAACATCTTTAGCAATGATCATTAATGAGGCGGGCGGCTCTAGACGGTCTATTTATAATGAGTTTGGTAACAAGCAAGGTTTGTTGATGGCCGTGATTCAAAGACAGGTAAAAGAACAGTCTGAAATTTTGACCTCGATTAATCGTGATATCGAAGCAAAATTAGCACTTAACCAGGTTTGCTTTAAATTTGTTAAAGGCATGCTCTCGCCAGCTCTAATGTCACTCTTTCGTTTAGTGGTTCAACAAGTGGTGAAGTTTCCTGAATTGGGTGAAATGATTTATCAAAAGGGGCCAATGGCTGGCATCTTACCTTTAGTTGATTATTTAGAATGGCTCACTGAACAAAAAATTTTAAAAATCGACAATTATCATTTAAGTGCACAAATGCTTATTGAAATGGTAAAAGGACCGTTGCATACCAGAAGCTTGTTATTACCGAATAAAGAAGTTACTGATGAAGAAATAAGCCAGCAAGTTGCCAAGGCAGTAGAGATATTTTTAAATGCCCATCAGCTATAAAACCTCAATGTTAGTACCGATTTTATTGAAAATACTTAACGACAGTAATCCTACTACTTTAGAGAAAACAAGGAAGTAACATGTTAATGAAAGATGGATTAAATATATCGTCGGCAGAGAGAATTTCGGGCGCAATTAGTCAAGTTTACCCAGACTTTGCCGCCGAGCAGTTTTTGCAACAAATTGAAGTTGGCTTAACATCACTTGAACTTAAACAAAGAGTGAACCACTTTATTGAGGTATTAGCTAAGCATTTACCCGCAGATTTTTCAGCGTGTCATCATATTTTTACTCAGCTAAAACCTCATTGGGATTATGGCGAACCTGATGACCCATTACGATCGTTTGCGGCGTGGCCAGTGACAGATTTTGTCGCTAAATATGGTCTAGACCATCCTGATTTAGCCTTTGATTGTTTACGATATTTAACCAATTTATTTTCTGCTGAGTTTGCTATTCGACCTTTTATTGAAAAATACCCTGAATTATCGGCTAAATATTTAAAACAATGGGCGACGGATGAAGATTATCATGTAAGGCGGTTAACCTCTGAAGGCACAAGACCACGGCTACCTTGGGGCATAAGGTTACAGGCTTTTTGCCAAAACCCTGAACCAAATTTAGCCTTGTTAGAACAACTTAAAGATGATGACAGTGAATATGTACGCCGCTCTGTTGCCAACCACCTAAATGATATAGCAAAAGACAATCCCGATATTGTTATTGATATGTGTAAACGTTGGCAAAAAGATGCTTCAAATAATACTCAATGGGTTATTAAACATGCTTGTCGTAGTTTAATAAAGTCAGGGCATCCTCAGGTATTTCCACTGTTGGGTTTTACTAAAAGCCCAAAATTATTAGCTGAAGATTTATCCCTAGTAAATAGTCAATTAACATTAGGTGATACGTTAACTTTTACTGTGCAGTTAACATCCACATCAATGAGTAATCAAAAGCTTGCCATTGATTTTGTCATCTATCATATGAAAGCGAACGGACAGTTATCAGCTAAAGTTTTCAAGTTGAAGGAATTGACCTTAAAAAGTAAAGCAAGTATTGAGTTAACGAAGCAACATAAGATTAAAGCTATTACCACACGTAAGTATTATTCGGGTAAACACAAAATAGCAATACAGGTAAACGGTAAAGAAGTTCTAATAAAAGACTTTAACCTTACGGTGCCTGATTAATTCCTTTATTCAGTTATTACTTTCTTAAATTACTATTGGCAGAGAACATAATGAGCTGAAGTGGTGTATTGCTACAGGAATAGCGTAAATAAACACCAGTTAGCATAACTGCTAAGAAAAACTTGTTGCTTAGTTAATTAACTTTCGTATAATGCCACCTCTTTAGCGCATAGCTAAAGTTAGTAAAAGCTTTAAAGCCTTTACCAAATAAATTTCCAGATAGTTGAGTTATCAGCTAGCTAAAAGTTTATGCCGCAGTGGTGGAATTGGTAGACACGTCGGATTCAAAATCCGATTTCGAAAGAAGTGACGGTTCAAGTCCGTCTTGCGGTACCATACATAGAAAGCCCTGATTCGAAAGGATCGGGGCTTTTTTGTGTCAAAATTGCGCGCAAAGACAGCACAGGAGTCATTCAAGTTCAAATCGAATTTAGAGTCTGAGATCTATCTCCCTATCGCCCCCTAAGCGAGATAAAATATTGCATCAGCTATCTCTGATAAACCAAAAAACCTATGAGATAGCTTTATCTTGATTGATTTACAGTTATTTAACCCTTCTTGGGATGAGCTTTTAAAGCATAAACTTTATGTAAATATACCCTTGGAGGCAGGTGTCCTCTAATCTTATCTTTAAGCGCACCTTTCACTTCACTTACTGGAATGAATATTCTCTGACCATCTTTAACAACGGATACAAATACCTTTCGGGTTATTTCTTCACGGATTAGCCAAGTACCATTATCTAAACGTTTCAGATCACCTTTGACATCCCCGTCAGCACCACGTACCTGCCATGACTCTTCTTCACTATTTTTTATCGCTGTAATTGTTTTATCAGTAAGTTGTGAACTAACAGTTATGCCGTCTTCATTAATGATAATTTCACCTACACGTCGTTCACCAATATGTATAGAGTAGAGTGTCTCTTCATCATCAGAACGCTCTTTCATCACTGAAAATTTATTGATCGGGTTCTGAATATTATTTTCAATTGGGTGTGAAGGCACTGGTACTTCAGTGTCTATATCTGGAATGTAAACATAGCCAAAATCAAAGCCAAGTTCCGGTAACTCTTCAGAATCAGGCGCATCGGTACCATAACCAGAGTCGACATTTTCAAACCCTAGATCACCATCAAACTCAGGAGGTTTCGTTTCACCACTACCACCAGAAGAGCTACAACCAGCAACTAGTGAAACCATCAATGTAATACAACTCAGTTTTAAAACGTTTTTCATACAAACCTCTTTTTAAAATAACTACTAATTGATATTTTTCGATATTTACCATTATTAAAATGAAACACCTAGCCCATAGGTCATTGACCAGTCTGAACTTTTTGATTTGTCTACACCAACGGTGAGACTGACATTGTCGAGCATGTACGTAAAATCTAGTCCATAGAGAGGTTCATATTGAGAACTTTCCGTTTTTTTTCCATTTATCTCAGAAACATTTCTTATCTGACGAAGACCTAAAGAAGGGGTGATATAAATCTTTTTTGTGGCTGAAATAGGCAGTGTTAGCGATATATCTCTTTCGGTATAAGTTGACGAATAATCAAAATCACTCATATCTTGATCATATCGATATGCAGAAACTTCGATTCCTATACCAATTCCACCTTGTTCATAACGATTAAAAGCGAAATACATGTCTTTTGAGTTACCTTCGAACGATCCGCCAAATGAAACGCTATCTATATGTTGTTCAGTCCAACCTTCTGCTGAAATAGGATGAGGTGATAGAGCCCCTACTATTATTGATAAACTTGCGAGTAATCTGATAGCGTGTTGTCTTTTTTCACATCAATGCTCCTCTGTTAAAGAGTGAGAAACAGTGATGTTTATGTATTACACTGCTTTCTCAGGACGAGTGAGATAATACCCAAGGTGAATAGGTATTAGAAATGGTGGATTTTCATACTGCTTATAACCTAGGGTTATAGCGATAGCAATTGGTCATGAAATTATGTCTCTGCCTATTTTTATCATTGTATCGATAAGCCAGTTGTAAAATAGATCACTTGTTAAGCCAGACGTCCAGCTCATACAAATATCAATATTAGGTACTTGATTAAGCAGGATATATTGAAATTCTTCTGCATGCGCTAAATCACGCATAACGGGTGTAGGGCCAATCAATACAGCATTAGAGTATTTAAGCGTGTCAAGTGCTAACCACATACTAGCTTGATCTAGCATGATGGGGTTATCTGGAAAAGTAGCGCTATAAATTTTTTGATATTGTGTAGAACCCGATATACGGATCAATGGAAAGCTTGAAAACGGTGAAGTATCAACATTATGACTAAATAATGGATGATCGTTTCTAGCAATGAACGAGGTTGTTACTGCTCCTAGCTTAATGCTTTCACATTGCCCATTAGAAGCAGGTATTGGACCAAGCGCAATATTTAATTCCCCTTTGATAAGTTGATTTATGTTTTCTTTACTCCACTCTTTACACGCTATGGTAACGTTAGGCGCTTCTTTATGAAGCTCACGCAATAATCTACATATCCAATGTGGGCTACCATAATCAGAAAACATTATGCTTACTGTAATTTTTATTTCTCGTAGATTCAGTTCGTCAGGAATGACTAATTGTTTAACTTGTTCGCATAATGAATGGACTTTTGGCTTTATTCGTTCGGCCTTGGGAGTAAGAAGTAAGATATTCCCTGATCTTACAAATAAAGGATCATTAAACATGCTACGAAGCTTAGTGAGTTGCTTACTTACGGCTGGTTGGGATAAAAAAAGTAGCTCAGCACTTCTTGATATATGTTTGTGCTCGAGTAGGACCGATAATGTTTTGAGTAAATTTAAATCTAGATCTCTAAGCTTGGTAATATCACTATCTCCCATGGTTATAAGCTTCTTGTTTTGTTATTCCCTATATCATGGATCTTAGGTTAACTTTTATAAAAAGAACAATATTAATAGGCTGTTTGAATTGAGTTCGCAGGGTGTAAACGATTATTTTTGGTATCACGACGCAAGCGAAAAACCGACTGACGGAGCGTGTTTTGACCATGTCATTGTGTAATAGTCATGCTAGATGAAAGTTTGTATATATTATCAAATACTTCACAGAGGAAGTTAAGCATGTACCAGATCGTTATGGCGAAAAATGGGGAAATACCAAGAAAATTTCACTTACGTAGAAGATCATAAGATAACAATTGAAAACTTATCGAATGACCATTTTGGTGGCGGAGCTGACTATTTGCTGTGATAAATACGTGTCTAAATTAGATCCGAAGTGTAGTAAAAGTGAGCCTTAGCCTTTAACCAATGAATAGTGAAAAATAGTTCATCGCTAATGGCTTATGGTGCGCATTATAGCCATTAGCATCATTGTTTTTATCGAAACTATTGCCACTTTATGAGTATAAAAAACCATTTAATTTAAACGGCTAATATTCATTGAACAAGGGGAAGAAATAATAGATTTTCTCTGTTTGCTAAGTGATATTGAATCGCTTGATAGCAATTACTCGCTAGAACGGCATGGTAAAGTTTAATGTTGCAGCTAATACCAAATGTATAAGGCTTTTTGTCCGTGTAATGTCATGTAATATTTTAAAAAAAATTATCTGCTATATTTATTTTGCAAGGAGTTACAAGCTACACCAAGGAAGGGAAGTACCCATCTTAACCTACCTATTCTAATAGTTTGTTACCTGTAACTTTTTACACAACACAAATTTTTTCAAGTGTATTTATTAATATGGAATTAGCAACACCTAGAAATTATTTTTCGAGTTGTTGAAACAAATCCATTAAGTACAGTGATCTTAATTATTTGTCTCTATCAAAATAGAGACTGTTACGTTAATAGCTGAAGGAACTAGCACCATGAATAATAAAACACCTTTTAGAGTCTATTCATCACTGTCTTTTCAGCTAAAGAAAACTACTGGAAAAAATTGGATTGCCGTTGGGGATGCTGCTATTTACTTCGATCCAAGAACTTCTCAGGGAGTTCATAAACCTTTGCTTACCGGAATTGCTGCGGCTAAATCGATCATAGATACGTTTAAAGGTTTATCAGATTTACCTTTTCTCTATGCAGAGCAAAGAAATAAATATTTCAATGCATACCTAACCACTAGGCAATTTTTTTATAAACAGGAAAAACGTTGATCTTTTGAACATTTCTGGTAATCCCGGCAAGCTGATAGTGGTTACTCAGATGTACAGTTTTTAAAAGATGAGAGGGCAGTGTTTTTCTCGGATATTGATAGCAGGTGATGTTGTCAGAAAATTAATTATAAACAAGGATAATGTTATGACTAAATTCGTAAGAAGACCTAAGTTAAAAGGAATGATTTACGCAGATGATCCGCTGCATGGACAGTGGGGAAATGTGGTTGATATTGCTCCTGATTTAGTTAATACCCCAAGCGGTACAAAGGTACCTCAGTATTCGAAAACAGTCATAGGCACATCAACTGCCTATGACCCAGCGGTAAACTGTGAAGGTAACTTCATGTCTTACAAGTTTCAACCTAATAATAATTGTTATAACTATTCAACTAACTATGCCACAAACTCATTTGCCCAACCGGGAAGAATGACGCAAGACAACTATCAGCCAGTGAGTATTGTACTTGATGAACAGGGAAAATTGTCAGCTACTAATAACAGTTATCCTACAGGCCCTTCTATAGTGACAGGCGCAGTATCTGACGGCCTAATAAATATTGGTCCTGGTGTTGCTAAGACAGCAGATAATATCAAGATCACTGGTTCCGAATTACTTGATAAATTACCCTCTGACTATTTCATTAAATTACGCGATGAATCTCCAGAAGGTGTTTCACACCTGGTGGCACTTCTTATTTCAGAAGCTAATGAGTCAAAAGGCTGGCCGGGAGATTTCCACTGGGTGCGTTGTGATGATTTAGTGTCTTTTACATGGTCACAAAAAGATGGCCCTGATCAAATCACTAACTTCGATTTTGCAGGTAAGCCAATTGATTGGGAAAACCCTCCTCATTTGGCAAATTGGACATGTAATAACGGTCCTACTGCCCCTACACCAAGTGTTCCACATCCTGTTAAAGGAGATGATGACATAGTATCAGTGTATAAATTTTATACCTATATGTGGGTACCAAGTTCAGGGATAAATATTATATAACTATTGTGATAACAGCTAACAAATTCAGCAAAAAATAAAGCAATTAACAAATGAATAAAGATATTGAGATGCATTAAACAGTTCTAAAAGTAACCAAAAAACAAAGGATGAATACAATGGTAAAGTTAACACGGAAATATAAACTTAGTGGCTCATTTAATGACGATGATGCCATGCACTCACCAAGCCTTCATGCAAATCAGGCAATAGATAATGATACAGATCGGGTTGTAGCCCCAACTTATATTCAGGTGCCTGTAGGTGATCCTGTTCCGCAATATTCAGCAACTGTAGTGGGTGAGTCAACAGAATACAATCCGTCGGGAAATTGTAACGGCAATTTTATGTCTTACAAATTTCAGGTGAACAACAACTGTTATAACTATTCAACTAATGTTGCTACCAATTCTTTTGCACAACCTGGTCGAATGACAGGTAAGCCGCTACAAAAAGGATGGACTGGACAAGATGTAGTTGATGGCGCTGTTTCTGACGGACTAATATATCTTGGTAATTCTGACTTTACACAGGAAGATATCCAAAAGCAGGTGGCAGAAATGGATGGTCATATAGTTGCGTTAATGATCTCAACCCCCGATGCTGCTGTTGACTGGCCGGGCGACTACCATTGGGCAAGAATGGATGATATTGATACGCTGCAATGGTCACAAAAAGACGGAGGCGATCAAGTGACAAATTTTGATTTTGCCGGACACTCCATTGTAGGGCCAATATTTACGGGAACCAAAACCCCTCCAATAGGTGGACCTAGAGTCGCCAACTGGACAGTCAATCAAGGGCCAATGATAAAAGGCAGTGAAGATGATGTTGTAGTGAGCTATGAGTTTTTTGCATATATGTTTGTTCCTGCATCGGGAATTAAAATTATCTAATTACATTCAGCTTGTTTCCCCTTTTTTCTGGGTTAGGGCTGGGGCATTTCTATTGCTCCGAAAATGGTTAAGGGGTGTGAATTTACTTGCACCTATTCTCCTCCTTTAAAGAAAAAAGTATTTTTAAGTAGATGTTTAAACTGTCAATTCATTACATAGCATTTTCGCTAGTTTAGCTTTATCAAAGCTAAACAAATAAACTCAAAGAGGTCATCATGCAAATAGGTTTAATTTATACCGGCGGTACAATCGGATGTACGCAGAACCCTTTAACGCCATTAGATAATTCAGCATTTACTACGGGAATTACCGATGTTGTTCTACCCATTATAAAGTCGCAACACGAAGATTGTAGCTTTACTTATATCGAGTTTAATCCAGATGGCTCTACCCTTGACAGTACTAACCTTCAGCCCTCTGATTGGTGTCAAGTAGCGCAAAAAATTCTTGATTATTATCCAAACAATACATTAGGTAATACACCTTGCGATGCCTTTTTAGTGCTTCATGGTACTGATTCTATGGCATGGACCGCATCAGCACTATCATTCCTTCTTACCGGTCTTGATAAATACGGTAACCCGAATGCCGTACTCGATAGACCGGTGATCGTTACAGGCTCTCAGTTACCATTATTTTATCAGAATATATCAACTGATCCGCTTACTCTTTTATACAACACCGATGCCCTGCAAAATATATGCGGTTCAGTTGAGGCTTGTTATTCGGGCATTACAGAGTCGTGTCTTTATTTTGATGCAGAGCTTTACAGGGGCAACCGTGCTGTTAAGACAAATGCCAGTGAATTTGATGCTTTCTCGACACCGAATTATCCATCAATGGGTGAGTACGGTGTAGAGTTTGACCTTTATACAAAAAGAATACTTCCTCTTCCTGTGAATTCAACAGTCTCTTTAAATACAGCTTCTGTACTTACTGAACTTAACGCCCAGCTGGCACATGTTACGGCAAGCTTAGCCTACGGTGATAACATGGTTAAGGTTAAGCCATTCCTCTCTTACCCTGCTCCTTATAGTAATGGTACGGGCACTTCAGCGAGTGAAATAGGCAAAGGTCAAATAGCTGATGAGATAAATTCGCTTGTCGCTGCAGGCCTAGATGGCCTAATTCTTGAGAGTTACGGCGAAGGTAACTTTCCTTCAGGTGACCCAGATAACCCGACATATGGCGGGACATACAATGCCCTTCTAAATGCCACAACACAGGCAGATCCTGTCGTACTAATGGACTGTACTCAGGTTATTCATGGCACTGTTAATGCTACGGCATATGCATCTGGCTCGTGGTTAAGTAATGTAGGAGCCCGTGGCGCCTATGACATGACGGCTATTGCAACACTTGCAAAACTTAACTGGCTAAAGGCTTTGAGTGATTACACTCCTACAGGTGGTACAGTTTACGACTGGGATGCTACAGCGATAGGCGATCTAATGCAGAATGACCTTAGGGGGGAGATTATGGATATATTCTTTCTTGATTCAAGGGGAGCTGTATTTCTTTCACCAGGTGAGTCTATCTCAGCGTTACATGATGTAACAACGGACACGTCGGCTGTATTCCTTAATGACCCAACACTTGGCCCTGTACTTCAGACTATCTACACGGACCCAACAACGGGAGAAACTACCACAACAATCCTGTGGTCAGCTCTATCTAGTTCAAACAATCCTCAAAACCCACCCAGTGATTACAATATGCCGGGAAACATGGTTATGCAAAGTGACGGTAATCTTGTGTTTTACGATAACTCTAATACGGCAGCTTATGCTTCAGGCTATGTATCTTCGAGTGTAACAACAAAATTGATACTCGAAGCTGGAGCTAACAACGAACCTTATCTCTATGTGTATGATTACAGAAATAATGAGGCAATAAGTGTTATTTACGGCATGTCTAATTTATAACGTAGTCATAATGAAGGGAGAATAAAATGAAATTTAACTTTCATAACAAACAAAGTAATTTACCCATACCGGATGGTTTTTATTATGTGGATCAGGATAACTACTACATTGCCAACCTTAATGAACCTGCGGTAGGTAATCCTGAGAAGTACTTATATTCTGATAGTGCCACTTCCTGTATTATAGTAGTGGTAGAGGGGAAGAATACAAAAGGTGACCCTATAGTAGCCCTAGCTCATCTTAGCCGTACAGAGAGGTTTGAGACATTTTTTGAAATTGTTGAAAACAATTTTGTCGGGCCTGTAGATGTATTTGCCCAGGGAGGTAATCCTGCTAATGCTGAAGCGTCTCAAACAAATTCTGAGACAGTGCTTACATGGATACAGGCGAACCGAACAAGTAGGGCAAGTAGTGGCGCCTCTTGGTCGATCACCAATGTAACCCTAGCCCTTGGTCTTGGTAATCCGCAGGAGGATAACAGAGGGTCTTACGGCATAAACCTTATGCTTATGACAGTAAGTAACGACTCCTTCAAACTGACAATGAAGGACCGTGACCCCACTGGCGGTTTGCAAATACTCTATTGTGTATTTGGTTTGAAAGTTGCACCTGTTATCCATCTTCATCACAGAGGTACTGCCTTTACGGCAAATGAGATTAACAGCCTTGTGGCAATGGCTAACTTACCGAAGAATGATTGGGTCGGCCTACTTAAGAAGACGCAAGCGGAGGTACTTAAAATTTCATCTACTCCTAATTGTGAGGTTCCGTGGTTTTATGAAGAGATTCGACAAGCAGCTCTATATGTGAAAGAACATCTTTAATTTCGGGTAAAGCATAGTTAAAAGGAAGCTTGTGAAGTGGCCAATATTATTTGCCCACTTCACAAGCTTCCTTTTTATATTTAATTGGTGAGATAAAAACGTCATCTACGGCTCTGATGAATCGACTAATAAAAAGTCCTCTTTGATTAAGCGTGCATAAGTTCATGTCAGTCACTATATCGGCTACTAAAACGCGAAGCTGACAGTGAGCTTGCCAGTGTTCAATTAGGTTTGAGTTTTACCGAGAAAGTATCACGTTCAATTACGCCTTTACTCAACTTATCTACACCACTCCTTGACCAGGTAGCTGAACAACTAAATATTGCGCCATGGACAATAGGGCGAAACTTAATTAGCGAGGGAGGCAGTTTTCAAAAGGTGCTTAATGATACTCGGCGCGATTTGGCAGTCAGTTATGTTAATAGTACGACGTTGTCGTTAGGTGAAGTCGCTTACTTGTTGGGCTTTGGCTCATCAACCGCGTTTCAATACGCATTTAAACGTTGGACAGGGCAAACACTAGGTAGTCTTAGGCACTAAATATTTATATGTGGAGGCTGGTATAAACCAAGCGAATAAAATAAACAAAGGTTAGTTTTATTCTGACTCATTTATTATTAACTATAATAACAAACGCACTATAGGTTTAATGAGAAGACTACCATGATTGATGCTTTTAATTTTATCAATAAGCTAAATCGGCGATTGCTGACTTATATTCTATTATGCAGCGTCTTCTTTTCAATATGTTCGACCCTAATTCAATTATATTATTCTTTTCAAAATGACTTGCTATTGTTAGAGCAACGATTTGATAATATTGAGAAAAGTTATATTCCTGCCCTTGCTGCAAGCTTGTGGGATTTTAATGACTCCCTAGTTACTGTGCAATTAAAAGGCATTGTTGATTTACCTGATATCCGTTTGGTTAAAATATCTAATGATTTTGATTACCAACGCCTGTTGGGGCAACCTGATATGACTGTCGAAAAAGTAGTTGAGTATCCAATAAGCTATTTAGACAATGTGGTTGGCAAGTTGACCGTCTATGCTGACTATCAAGAGATATACCAAAAACTATACCAGCAAGCGGGTTTTATTTTATTGAGCGAGTCGATAAAGATATTTCTGCTGACTTTTTTTATTCTATTCATTGTTAATCAGCTCATTACTCGACATTTATTTCGTATTACTAAGTACGCCCAGCAGCTAGGTAGCCATAATTTAGAACAAGAGTTAACTATATTAAATCGTTATCAAACGAGGGATGAATTAGATGATTTAGTTGATGCGATTAATACCATGCGAATCACTTTAAAAGCTGATATTAGTAAACTGGAAGATGTTGAGAATGCATTATTGACATTAAATAGTGAACTCGAAATTAAAGTGCATGATAGAACCGCTAAGTTAGCTGAGAGTAACCATCAATTGCAGCAGTCTTTTGATGATTTAACACTGGCTAAAGATAAGATTGTACAGTCAGAAAAGATGGCGTCATTAGGCCAGTTGGTTGCAGGGGTTGCTCATGAAGTTAATACACCTTTAGGTATTTGTGTCACCTCCATTTCTGCACTAAGGGAAAATATCGATAGTCTAAAATCTGCGGTCAATAATGAAAAGTTAACCAAATCACTATTAGTTAATAAGTTATCTTCACTTCATGAGTATGAAAAAATTATCGAGCGTAGTTTGATTAAGTCAGTTGAGCTTATTCAAAGTTTTAAATCAGTGGCAGTTGAGCAGCATACCGATCCCGAGGTTGATATTAATTTAGCAAAACATGTTAATAATGTAGTGAATACAGTTAAAACAATGTTTAAGACTAAAAACTACATTATTAAAGTTGATGTTGATGAAAAACTTAACTTGGTAACTTACCCGAGTGCTTGGAATCAGATTTTAACTAACTTTATGGTAAATTCTCATATACATGGTTTTGAAAACAGCCAAGAGGGTGAAATGTCTATTAGTTTTACTGCTGAAAATGGCTATTTAACTTTGCTGTATAAAGATAATGGCAAAGGTATTAGTGATGAAATTAAAAATAAAGTTTTCGAACCTTTTATTACCACTAAACGTGGACAAGGAGGCTCTGGTTTAGGTTTAAATATAGTCTTCAACCTTGTTGATGCTAAATTAGGTGGCACAATAAAGAGTCTTGAAGTTGATAATGGTGTGTGTTTTAAAGTAAGAGTACCTATGCATCATAAGTCGGTACCTATAATTGCTTCTTGAATTAAGCTTAGGTGTTGATGTTATAGATGCTTATAGGGAAAAACATGAAAATCACCAAGCCACATGTCAAGGTAACTTAATTTTGAAACTATTTTATATTTTCTTCATTATATGGATAAGCCTTAGTCTCAGTTTTAGCTGTAAAGCTATTGAAACTATTAACTTAAGTACTTTCGAATACCCTCCAGAACATTCACAAGTATTACCTCACCATGGCGTTGTTAGCCACATAATAGAGCTTGCCTTTGCTCAAGTTAATATTAAGGTTAAGTGGAGCTATTACCCAACAACAAGAGCATTTATGATGGCAAAGTCAGGCCGGGTAGATGGTACTGCCTCTTATGGTTATTCTAAGGAGCGAATTGAGGGTATGTACATGAGTAATAGCATTATATCCTCCGCAACTTATTTTTATCATTTAAAGTCCACTGATTTCAACTGGCATAATATCAAAGATTTGGCAGGGCTTAGGGTTGGTATCACCAACAAATTAAACTATGGAGATCTTTTTAATAACGCTGTAAAAGAAAATATATTTATTGTTGATGGTGCTCAACATGATGATTTGAATTTAAAAAAACTTCTTGCTGGGCGTATTGATATTTTTCCTATGACTTCAGGAATTGCAGAATATGCACTAAAGACACGTTTCCCAAAAGGTGCTTTAGAGAAAGTCACCTATAACAAAAAACCCATTAGAGAATATGATTCTTTTCTGTTTTTACCCGAGAGCTTACTAAAGAGTGAAGCGCTTCTAGCAAGCTTTAATCAAGGTTTACAAAAACTCCAAAAAAGTGGCCAATATCAACAAATATTATCCAACTACTACAATGGCTACTACTCAACGGCAATTGTGAATGCTAAAAAATAATATTTTTAGCAGCAGACTTAAGCTATTACTTTATTAAAAAGTTACTTTCAGGCAAAGACTATTTAGCTAGTTCTTTGTAAACCATTCTGTTATATAAGTAAATTGTCGATTTATTTTACTAGCTTACTAAAGCAAAAAAAATCATATATTTATAAACAAGTAACCAGAAGGCTAACTAACACTAGCAAGGAAAGCAGCATAATGACCAGCTCAAGCTCTAAGTCGAATGAAGAATTATCAATTATATTTTTACGATGCATTATTAGTATTATTATCGCCAGCCACGGTTGGCACCGATTTTATGAGGGGGGTTATGTGCCATTTGGTGAGTGGCTATCAAGCCTTGGTTTACCCTTTGGTGTTGCTATCGCCACAGCAATTACATTGTTTGAAATTATTGGTTCACCCCTGCTGGCGCTCGGTAAAAAGGTACCTTATCTTTGTGCTGGTTATATCGGCATCTACTTAACAGGTTTGTTTATTAATCACCTGCAACATGGTTGGTTTGTTGTTGGGCCTGGGCGTAATGGCATAGAGTACAGCACACTGATCGTTGCCTGCTTATTTTGTATTGCTTTTCCTCAGGTTTATAAGCGCTTTAAAACACAAGCTTAGTGATATTTAGGGTGTATCTTAATATCCCTGTTTAACATTTACAGCACCGGGAATAACATTGTTTTCACGATAATTTGTTATATTTTTAGCAATAACCTTTGCTGCCGAGTGCATGTTGGTGGGGGCTGATATATGCGGTAACACTGTGATATTAGGGTTAGTCCAAATAGCATTGGTTGGCGTTAAAGGCTCATGTTCAAAGACGTCGAGCACTGCATGGGCAATGTGGCCATTTTCTAATAAGTTCAACAATGCTTTGCTATCAATAACTGCGCCACGAGAGAAGTTTATCAGCTTGGCGCCCCTAGGCAGTTTACTTAATAAATCTTTGCCAAGCAGGTGATGAGTTTCTGGTGTGAGTGGTAACAGGTTTATTAAAATATCTGTTTTGCTTAGCATTGTATGTAAGCCTGCAGTGCCTAAGTAATTTTTAATACCATCAAGCTGCTTTGCTGTTCTGCTCCAACAACTGACTTGGTAATCTAATTTCTTAAGCACTGTTAAAGCGGCAATGCCAAGTGCTCCTGCCCCTAATACACTTACCTGAAGTTCTGAGCAAGATATAGAAGGCAACTGTCGCCACTGTTTATTGGTTTGCTGTTTAGCATACTCAACCATGTTTCGTTGTAAATAGAAGGTCCAGGCAAGTACAGATTCAGCCATGGTCTTTGCCAATTGTGGATCTTCTAATCTAACGAGTTTTACTGGCTTATCAGTGACTGCACTAACTAATTTTTCGACACCAGCCCATAAGCTTTGTATCCAAACTAGATTAGGAAATCGGGCCAAGTCTTTTGGTTCAGGATTAGCAACAATCGCAATGTCTACCTGCTTAGCTTGAGACTCACTGATCTGCTCAGGTAGAAGTATGGTTTCATTTACTATTTCTTTCTTGAGTATTGTTAGCCATTGAGACTTAGTGGCCGATTCTGAGCCACAGATGAAGACTATATTATTCATTAATTAAAAAACCTCTTAAAGAGCTAGAGTTATTAAAATTATGCATAAGTAAAATTATTGGGAAACATCATGATAAAGCTGCTCAGCGAGTTGTTGTAACACTTGTGCTTCTGGGTGAGTATGGGCAAATGTTCTTAGACCACATATACCCATCAAAAAGTATCGTGCTAGATGATGACAATCCTTGTTTGTACTAATACTTTTTTCGGCTTTAGCTTGTTCGAATTTTTCTGCGATCGCCTGTTGTAACATAGATAAGTTATTACTAATCACCTGTTGTATTTCACTGTCTTGTTCAGCTATTTCATTCAATGCCTTGGTTAATAAACAAGCTTGAGCACTGTCGCAACTGACACATTCAAGCACAATATTATCAAGGTAGGCTTTTAAATTAACCATAGTTAATGTTGAGTTGGCAAACAATTTATCAAATTCAGTTTTTCTATCTAAACGATATTGTTCAAGTGCTGCTAGTAATAAACCTCGCTTATTTTCAAAAGCACAGTAAATAGAGCCAGGGTGTAAACCTGTGGCTTTTTTAAGATCTTGCATACTAGTTTTAGCGTAACCTTTATGCATAAAAGCCTTCATGGTCGCTCTTAGTACTTCTTCTCTATCAAACTCAGCATTACGCATTAAATTATCGTCGTCATTTTAGTAGATGTCATGATTATACCTAATTTTGAACAAGCATTCAAAATAGTAGTTGAATGTTCGTTCAAATAACGTTATCTTGAATGTACATTCAAGATAGAGACAAAATCATGACCGAAAATTTATTCAAACCTTACGCGTTAAATAACAGCATTAATCTAAACAATAAAATATTAATGGCGCCATTAACACGTTGTATGGCTGATGATAATTTAGTCCCAACTCAAGCAATGGCCGAGTATTACGCTCGCAGAGCTGAGTCCGGATTAATCATTTCAGAAGCGGTAATAATCCGCCCTGACGGTCAAGGTTATCCAAATACACCAGGCTTATTTACTCAAGCACAAATTGATGGTTGGCAGGCCGTTACTACTGCAGTACACAACAGTGGCGGAAAAATATTTGCCCAGCTTTGGCATACAGGTCGCGTTGCACATCCGTATTTCTATGGTGAAGGCAACGATGATGCGCCAGTATTAGCACCATCTGCTATTGGTGTTGAGGGCAGTGTGCCTAGAATGCGCGAACTAACCTATAAAACTCCTAAAGCGGTAAGCATTGATGAAATAAACTCACTAGTGAGTGATTATGCACTCGCTGCAGAAAATGCGATTAAAGCGGGTTTTGATGGTGTTGAGATTCACGGTGCTAATGGTTACTTAATCGATCAATTTCTACATCATGACAGTAATCAACGCAGCGATGAGTATGGCGGTAGCAGTGAAAATATGATCCGCTTTGCCTTGGAAGTGGTTGACGGCATTATCTCAAAAATTGGCAACGACAGAACGGCATTAAGAGTATCACCGGGAGCCTACTTTAATATGGCCGGTGACAGTCGCGATCGCCAAGTATTTGATTTATTATTACCCGAGTTAGAAAAGCGTGACTTAGCCTTTTTACATATTGGTATATTTGACGATAGCATGGAGTTTGATTATTTAGGTGGCAAAGCCTCAAGTTATGTTCGAGCAAACTACAGTAAAACTTTAGTTGGTGTAGGTAGCTACACCGCAGAAACGGCAAGTGAGGCTATAGAATCTGACAAGTTTGATCTGATCGCCATTGGCAGACCTTTTATCGCCAACCCTGACTATGTTTCGAAGATAAGAAACAATGAACCATTGGTTAGTTATTCAGATGAGATGTTAACCAGCTTAGTCTAAGTTAAGTTTAATTTGCTTACTTAATCGACTTAGCTTCATTGGTTAAGCTTGAACTAAAAGGCCTGACTATTTTGTCAGGCTTTATAAATCACCTTGCAATGCAGTGGGCTGCGGTTATAGCCCCTGAAATTTTTCTTTTACTAAATAATTCCATTCTCTTCTCAAACGTCGCAGCACCTTTACTTTAAATTATCTTGATCAAGCCCTGCGAACAGATACCAGTAAAGCTCCTTCATAAAATAAATAATTATTTTTACCCCTACTGACACTACGGTGTCAGTAGGGGTTCTTTATTATCTAACTCGTTACATAACTCGAATAAAAAAAGGAATGAAAAATGACTACAACTGTAATTGAATTAGTGACCTATAAATTAAAGCCGGGTATTGATAAATCTGCATTAGAGACAAGCCATCCTAAAGTTAATGATTTTCTTAAAGCGCAAGCGGGCTTTTTATATCGCTCATTAAGTGAAGATAAAAATGGCCTACTGCATGACATTGTTTACTGGCAAGATATGAGCTGTGCAGAACAAGCCAGCAAGGCTTTTGAGCAGTCCTCAGCATGCGCTTCATTAATGTCTATTACTGATATGGAAAGTGTTACTATGCAACATATGACCGCGATGACAGAAGCAATGTCATGCCAAGGTGAGCCTGCATAAGGCAATTCGCGGAAAGCTTATAGCGCACAGAAAAACCTGTGCGCTAATATAAGGATTTAGATTGAGAAAAGCAGAGCGATTGTTCCAAATTTTGACCTACTTACGCAGTCGACGAAATGTTGTTACTGCTCAGCAGTTGGCGGCAGAGTTAGCGGTTTCAGAACGAACTATTTATCGAGATATTCAGGCACTATCGTTATCAGGTGTGCCAATAGAAGCTGAAGCAGGCGTTGGTTATAAACTAAAAAATAACTTTAATTTACCGCCATTAATGTTTGATGAAGCAGAAATTGAAGCGCTGTTGGTGGGTGTCAGGATGGTGGAAAGCTGGAGCAATAAAAAAATGGCTACGTCGGCCACATCAGCCTTAGCTAAAATTCATGCGATATTGCCCGATAAATTACATCAAAGCTCAGTACAGCAGCCTGAATGGGTAATAGTACCAAAGTTTTCCCAACATAATACTGAGCACTTTAGTGAACAAATATCGTCAGCAATAAAAGCTTTTCAAGTGGTGACATTATTTTATCAAGATGAAAGATCCCAGAAAACTCAACGTGAAATTTGGCCTTTAGGGCTAATTTATTGGGGGAAAACTTGGACCATAGTGGCTTGGTGTACCAAACGTGATGATTATCGCCTATTTCGTTTAGACCGAATTCAAGAGCTTACTTTGAAGAACAGCTACTTTCAATTAACGGCTGAAATTAACCTACAACGTTACATTAAAGTCCAAACAGAACTGTATGGTGAATATTTATAGAGCGGTTATTTCCTTGTTAACAAATAAAGCACCTAAATTGCTTTAGGTACTTTAATTTTTTTTGAATAGTGTGTTAGCAGAGTACTTATGAAGCCGACTATTGCTGACTAGCAACTAATGCTTGTTCAACATCAGCCAAAATATCTTCAATATGCTCGATACCTATAGATAAACGTACCATTTCTTTACTTACGCCAGCTTTAGCTAGTTCTTCTTCATTTAATTGTCTATGTGTTGTGGATGCTGGATGACAAGCGAGTGATTTAGCATCTCCAATATTAACAAGACGAACAATTAGCTGCAGCGCATCAATAAATTTAGCACCTGCTTGTTCGCCACCTTTGATGCCAAAACTTAAGATACCACTGCTGCCTTGTGGCATGTATTTCTGCGCTAATTGATAGTCAGCCGAAGTTTCTAAAGATGCATAATTTACCCAATTAACCGCACTATGCGTTGCTAAGTATTGCGCAACACGAATACTGTTAGAGCAATGGCGCTCCATACGTAGCGGCAAGGTTTCTAATCCTTGTAAAATCAAAAATGCATTCATTGGCGAAATAGCTGCACCCATATTTCTAAGTGGTACTACTCTTGCTCTAGCAATAAAAGCTGCGTTACCAAAAGTCTCAGTGTAACTAACACCATGGTATGAAGGATCTGGCTGGTTTAACTGGGCAAAGCGTTGGCTATGTTCATGCCAAGGAAATTTTCCTGAGTCGACAATAATACCGCCAATTGAAGTACCATGGCCGCCAATATATTTAGTTAAAGAATGCACAACAATATCGGCGCCATGTTCAAACGGACGACACAAGGCTGGACTTGCTACTGTATTATCCACTACCAGCGGTACACCATGTTTATGAGCAATAGCAGCCATTTTCTCTAAATCAGCAATATTACCGGAAGGATTACCAATGGTTTCACAAAAGACCGCTTTTGTATTTTCATCAATTAAACTTTCTAATGCGGTAAAGTCATCATGACTGGCAAAGCGCACTTCAATACCCTGTTGTGGCAAAGTATGAGCAAATAAGTTATAGGTGCCGCCATATAATTTATTAATGCTAACAATATTGTCACCCACTCTTGCTAACGTTTGAATGGTCGCGGTAATTGCTGCCATACCAGAAGCTAAAGCTAAACCAGCAATACCACCTTCAAGTTCAGCTACTCTTTGCTCTAATACCGCTTGGGTTGGATTACCGATACGGGTATAAATATTACCTTCAACTTTTAAATCAAATAAATCAGCCCCGTGTTGGGTGTTATCAAAGGCATAACTTGTCGTTTGATAGATAGGCACAGCAACGGCCTTGCTGCTTTGCTCTGGAGTATAACCCGCGTGGATAGCCATAGTTTCTTTACGCATATTCTTCCCTAAGTTGCTAGTTAATAAAGTTATTTTAATTCATCATATCGAATATCGCACAATGAAGACAAGACTGTCATGCCATTAATATAGTTATTTTAGTTATAAAACGGTGCATCAATACTTTATTACTTTTGAGCGGCCAGACTTAACGTGGCTGCAATCGGCTAACTAGGGGAGGCGAATGATGAGTTAATTAGTTATAAATGAGATAAGGGTTAGTTATGGGGATAAAATAAACCGTCATTCTTTTATTTTACTAATACCTATTAAGTCACTGCACTTCAATCACAGCGCCACTAGGCTCCGCTTGATAGCGAGCAAACATACTGGCGAGGCTTTCATGGTCAGTGCTAATCAGTTTTTCTTTTAAGAACGCTGGATTATAAAGTTTGTCATAAGAGCGCTCAGCCAAGTCACAACAAAAGGTGACAATAGTTTTGCCTGGGCCCATTTTGGCGGCAGCATATAAGGCACCAGCAACATTTAAAGCTGAACTACTGCCGAGTAATATTCCATCTAGTTGGCTGAGCTCTCGGGAAATGCTCACTAAGTCTTGATCCGGCAAACTGATGGCCTTATTTACCTTGGCTTGACGGAAATTTTCAACGCAGCGCATTATGCCAATGCCTTCGGTAAACGAACTACCACTTGCTTGATACTTACCCGTTTTTAAATAATTGTAAATACCTGAGCCGTGGGGATCAACCAGCCAAGTTTGTAATTGTGGGTTCTGCTCTGATAAGTACATTGAGTTACCCGCTATGGTACCGCCAGTACCAACGACTGAAACCAGTGCGTCAATGTTGCCTTGGCTTTGTTGCCAAATCTCTGGTCCAGTATTGAGATAATGCGCTTTACAATTACTAGTATTTTCAAACTGATCGGCCCACCAATAATCCGCATGTCGTTCACCAAGATTTTTGGCGGTATGGTAGAAATGTTTAGGATCAGAAAAGGGACAAGCATCAACTAACAATAATTGCGCATTATACAGCGTGATCATCTGTTCTTTCTCTTTAGCTTGCCCTCTAGGCATTACCGCTAACATTTTATATCCATAGGCTTTGGCAACTAGGGCTAAGCCTATGCCGGTATTGCCTGCAGTGCCTTCAATTATGGTCATGCCCGGTGTCAAATGACCATTTTTTATGGCGTCTTTTACTAACTGTAAGGCCGCTCGGTCTTTAATCGAGCCTCCCGGGTTTTGTTGCTCACATTTTAATAATATTTCGCAGCCCGTTAGCTTGCTTAGGCTATTGATACGTAATAAATCGGTATTACCAATCAAGTTGGTGATGTTATTAGCAATGTTATTTGTAATATTAGCGGCAGTGCTGTGGCGGAGTATAGTCATGGCATCTTCAAAGTTGCTAGCTGTCTATAAAAGCGTAGACCTGGCTAAGGCTAAGTCAAGATTCACCTAGCGGAATGATTAAACTAAATTTTGCTCCGCCTATGGTCGATTTTTCAATGGTGCACTGGCCTTTATGCCAGTCCATTATTCTTTTTACTATGGCGAGACCTAGACCAAAGCCACCTTGTGCTTTGTTCCTACTTTTGTCTAAACGGGTAAAAGCTTGGAATATGCTTTCTTGATCCTTGTCATCAATACCGCAACCATCATCGCTCACCGAAATAATGAGTCGATTATTTTGCATACTAGCTTTAATTTCAACTTGCTTATCTGCATAACGAATTGCATTGGTAATTAAATTTTGGCTGGCTCGCTCTATTAGGTGTCCGTTACATAAACAAACAAGTTCATCTGGCAGTACAACTGTAAGTTCTTTCTCCGTGCTGCGTTTTTGCTTATCTACTTGATTTACTAACAGCTCACTGATGTTAACCATGGTTTTGCTATGGGCTTGTTCAAGGGTTTCAATACGAGAATAATTGAGCATCTCATCGACGAGTGTTTCCATTTCTTGTAAGTCATTGGAAATACCTTCTACCTGTTCAGGTTTGGCATTATCTAACATAGCCAAAGAAAATCTGAGTCTGGACATGGGTGTTCTTAATTCATGAGATACGGCATTAACCAATTGGGTTTGCTCCAAAAGCAATTGAGTAATTCGCTTTGCCATGTCTTGAAAGGTTTGTACCACTATCGCTGTTGGAGAGCTTTTATTTATTTTACAGCTTATGGCGAGGTTACCCGCAGAAATATCACTGGCCATTTGTTTTAATTTGACTAAATCTAGCCAAATAGGACGGGTCCATAGTGCGATAAAGGCAGCGAGCAGCAAATAGGATATGGCTAAAATAATATATTTTAATTGAGTGTTTTCATCATGGCTTTTTTCAAGGGAATTGTCAGCATGGTAAGTGATTTCAAGCGGACCAAGCTGATACAGCCTTTTACTATTGCCAGCTTGCAAGTAAATGAGCGGGCGTTGCTGGCGATCATAAATGACTACGGCTTCACCTTTTAGCAGGCGTGTTCTTTGTTCACTTAACCAAGCTATATCATCTACTGAAATTATTGCCAACCCAATGTTAGATTGTTGGCTAAAAACCTGCATTTTTTTTGCATCGTTTTCTATCAGTGCCGGCAGAGCCTTGGCAATATTTACCGCCTGTTGAATTTCAGCAATATTTTCAGTTTCATCAGTTAGCGTTAAATGTTGCCATAACAGTTCAGAGCCCCAGTTAATGGTGAGCAAAGCTATGACTATTGCCAAATACAAACTGATAAATAGTTTTATCATGGTGAGTTGTTATCCAAATATTATCGCTTTAGGCTGATGATTAAAATTATTGCCATGCAGAAGAGCAAAATAAATACCCCTTGCCCCAAATGGTAATTATTTTATAGGGTTTTTCGGTATCATCGGCTAATTTTTTACGCAAACGAGATACTCTTACATCGACACTTCGGTCAAAACCATCATAATCGCGGCCTATCATTTCTTGATGGATAAAGTCACGACTCTGTGGTTCGTCAGGGTTGTTGGCCAGTAGCCAAAGTAATTCGAACTCATGGCTCGTTAGCTCAATATGTTCTTTATTTAGATGCACCTGACGAGATTTTTTATCAATATTGAGTTGACCAATTTGAATATTGTCTTGCTCTGTTGCCTTTTGTTTTTGTGTACGCCTTAATACCATATTGATTCTAGCGAGCAGTACATGGGGCACTACAGGTTTGATGATATAGTCGTCAGCACCAATTTCTAAGCCTATTACGTGGTCTAAATCACTGTCTTTGGCGGTAAGAAAGAGTATAGGTTTGCTAAACTGCTTTCTTACACGTCGGCAGATACTAAAGCCGTCGAGTTTGGGCAGCATAATATCAAGAATAACTACATCGGGTTGTTTGGCTAGAATAAACGCTGGTGCTTGTTCTCCGCTATGCAAAACAGTTACTTTAAAATTGTTGGCTTGCAGGAATTGTTGAATAAGACTGGCAAGACGCACATCATCTTCAACTAATAATATATGTAGCATTAAAATAGACTCCAACCGGCCCGTAAACGACGTCGATATTTTTTAGCAAGGCTGCTATTGATGGTGATCAATTGCTTGGCAATAATATGGTGATTATCATCTTTTAAGGTATATTCCATATTTTCCTCAATGTTGATTTCAATCACAGCAGTAACCTTGTTTTGCTTAAGCCAGCAGGCCACTTTTGTTATGCCCTGATAAAGGCAGCTGTTAATGATTTTTGGTGATTGCCAGCTAACTGTTGCTGTCATGCTACAGGCGTCTCCTGGTTTTTTAACAATACAAATTAACGGTTTTATTGAAAATTCAATGACACTTTTATCTTCGGGTTTATCATTATTAGCAAGGGCAGTAAAAGAAAAAAAGCTAAAAAGTAATAGAATTGTCCAGGTGTTATAACGCATATTCTACCCCAACAAAAAAGGTATCAATAACATCATCATGCACCAGAGGACTATTGGTCAGTGAACTGTCTAACCACTCTCTTTGTAGTGTTAACTTTAACGACCAATTTTCATTAAAGGCATATTGGTTAATGAACTTTAAATAAGGACTTAAACTTGCCTTACCTTGATAATATAATTCTTCTGCAACCTTATCTTGTTCGTCAATGCCATAATAATAATCGACTTGTTCTTTGCTTTGCCAATTAGCCCCTACGGTCAGGGTTAGCAGATTGTTGGGTATTGCAGTAAAAGTAAACGGCTGCTCTAATGCTAGCTGAGCATTTAAACCGTTATAGACATTATTTATATTGTGCAGTAACTTCACCTGAAAGTGACTATGCTGGAAGAAAAACCAATTTATTTGTAAACCCGCATCGAGTGCCCACTTTCGTTCTTGAACTTGGCCCAGTTCAACTTCAATAATCTCAGCATCATTGCCACCAGAACCATCTATGGCGTCAATGACCTCATCTAACTGAGCTTCACTTCCTATGCTATTAGAGAGGGAATTAACAAAAATATTATTGGGATGCCAGCGTTGGAAAAATGAATTTTCACGATTTATCTGGCTAACAGCGCTAAATGACAAAGCGTCTCTTTCGTAGAATGTAAAACCTAATGCATTGTTATCTACGAATACTTTTTCGCCATAATAACTAAAATTAGGCACTATAACTAAGGGGATATTATCGCCATCATTTAGTGGATTGGTGATGACACCAGCACCCAAAGCAATGGAGAACTGCCACTCACCTACGGGCACACAGCCGCTATCTGCAGGTGGACATTGTGCATATACTGACTGGCTAAAAATAAATAGCAGGAAAATTAGATACTTCAAGTTTATGACTTCTAGTGGATAGCTATGGTTTTGCCTATAAGTTAACACTGAAGCAAGGGTAGGTCACTCTCGATTACATAAGGTTACACTTGGTTGCACCTGGCAACGGAATTATTACTGACACTCGGTAAGCTGGGTTTAAACATAACAAAGGAGAAAGAATAATGTTTAATAAAAAGTTTAAGCTTTTATCTGTGTTTACTCGGTCTGAGTTTGCACTTTGTTCGCTGCTTAGTCTGGTTACACTTACCTCAATGTTAACGGGCTGTATGAGTGATAACAGCAAGGAGGTTCCTGAACTCAATGAATTACAGATGAGCTTAACGCCCTTGGC
The DNA here is from genome assembly GCF_000764185.1 of Colwellia psychrerythraea. Taxonomy (GTDB): domain Bacteria; phylum Pseudomonadota; class Gammaproteobacteria; order Enterobacterales; family Alteromonadaceae; genus Colwellia; species Colwellia psychrerythraea_B. Next base: position 135,061 of record NZ_JQEC01000016.1, on the reverse strand, counting down.
AAGGGAGACAACCAATACAGAAACTACTTTTGAGCAGCATATTAAAAATGGCCTCTACTTACGCAGTGTGCAAAATAATTATGTTGTAGATGGCGCAATGGAGAGCGCTGCTGTGGCTGATCAGGCAAGCGATGGTGATGCTGGGTTTTCTCAAACCAATGTTCAGCAACAGGGCGTTGCTGAAGGGGATAGAATAAAATATGACGGCGAGCATATGTTCATTGCTAACAACCAATATGATTTTCATGTACTTGAAAGCTCAATGTCACGGGAAGCTCAAAGCTCTGTCAGAGTGATGCAGCGAAATGATAATGGCGATGTAAGTGAAGCAGCAAGTATTTCCTTAAATTTACCGTCGGCTAATATTAACAGCTTGTATCTAAACAATAATACCTTGGTGGCCGTTTCAGATATTTATCAAGGTCAAGCTATTTATATGAATGGTACCTATATTGCCGCGGATTCTATTATGCCAACTAAAGCACAATTTAATGTTTCATTGATAAATGTCAGTGAGCCAAAAAATAGTACCACTATAGGCTCACTTACCTTTGATGGCTCTGTTGTTGATAGCCGCAGAGTGGGCGACATCTTATATGTGGTTAGCCGCTATTCCCCCGTAGTAAATGATTTAATTTATGCTGAAAGCAAAGCAGATAAGTGGGCAAACTACCGTCGCATTATGGATACTGATATTAGTGAATTATTACCTAAATATCGTGACCAATACGGTATTGAGCGGGCGTTAGTTACCGCTGAAAATTGTTACCTTCCTGAGAGTGCCACTGATAAAGATGGCTTTGATGACATGGTAACGTTAACTGCAATCAATATTAATAATCCGCAGCAGTTAAGCTCTGCTTGTGTGAATAGCCAAGTACAAGGGATTTATGCTACATCTTCCTCTGTTTATTTGTATAGCACTAACTATGTAAACCAATTTTTCTTTGATAGCCAAGCTAGCGAACAAGCCTCTGTGATTCATAAGTTTACTCTTGATGGTAGTGCAATTGATTATGTTGCATCAGGCACTATTTCGGGCCGTTTTGACTGGCATATGTCTAACTTAAGATTTAGTGAGCATAATGGTGATTTACGGGTAATAACCACAGAAGGTAATCGCTCTTCAGGTTATCAGCATAAGTTGAATATCCTTAGACAAAATAATAAGGCGTTAATCCTAGTGGCACAACTGCCTAATGCAAGTAACCCTAAACCAATAGGTAAGGTAAACAATGATGGCATAGTCTTAGAAGATATTAAGTCGGTGCGATTTTTTGGTGACCTAGCCTATGTGGTAACGTTTTTAACAACCGACCCACTGTATGTGCTTGATTTATCAGACACGATGAACCCCGTTATTCGCGGAGAGTTAGAAGTTCCGGGTTATTCTTCCTATCTACATCCGATATCACCCACCTTATTATTAGGCATAGGACAAAATGTCGGTTCGGGTATACTCGAAATAAATAACGGCCAAGCACTGCCAGCAGAAGACTTTCCTCTTGTTGATGGCGCAAAAGTTAGCTTATTTGATGTTAGCGATTTATCTGCGCCAAAAGAAATACGCTCTTTAGTGTTTGCAGATGCTTATACTCCCGTTGAATATAATTATCATGCTTTTACTTCTTTAGCGACTGAGGGTGACTCATATCGTATAGCTATCCCTTTTGAGCGTTGGTTAACCACCAGTAACGTGCAGGAAGGTGGAGGCATAGTGTATGAGTGGAATCAGGAAAACTTCCTTGGTCTATTTGATATTAGCAATATCACTCAAGGTGATAGTAGTGCTGAATTAAATTATATTGGCAACCTTGATGCCCTTGATACAGAGCAGACTTTTAATCATGCCTCATCTTGGGATGACCGAGCGATATTACATGATGATGACATTTATTATATTCATGGCATGCAAGTTTGGAAATCCTTATGGCATAGCCCGGGACAAGTTATGGGGCCATTTTAGCTCAACAGCCCAGTCTTTGTGAATAAGTAAACGGCCTAGATCAGGTTACTTACCAAGCTCTCATCATGAGAGCTTTTTTATGACTAAAATAACGGCAACATTTTATTCTGTTAGATAAAGCCCTGGCTTGTTGATTTGCATCATTGATTGCGGACTGTCGATAGCTCTAAAAGCAAACTTTTTATAAAGTTCGTGGGCATCAAGGGTACACAGCATAAATCGTCTTAAACCTTGTAAGTCACTATGCTGCATAATAAAGTCTATCAAGGCGGTGCCTAGGCCACGATTGCTATATTTAGGTAATACAAAGACATCGGCTAAATAAGCAAAAGCGGCTTTGTCAGTAATTACCCGCGCAAAACCTATTTGTCGATCATTAAAGTACAAGCCAAAACACATGGAGTTGCTAATCGCTGTTGTAACCAATCCCCTTGATATGCCTCTCGACCAATAACAACTAGTTAAGTAGCCATGAATAACGTTAAGTTGCAGGCTGGCCTTATCATCACTTACTAAAAAGCGTTGTTCTTGGTTGGTTATTTCTTTTTGAGAATGCTTTTGCAGTTTATCTTGCTGGTGACCTTTGATATTGTCTGTCATATTAATTTCCTATGATCATCGCTATGCTGGCTAACGTAGCTAATGCCAGCGTGATATTAAATATTTGCCAATGACGAGGTGTTTTCAACAACTGCTGCATTGCTACCCCGCAACAAATCCAAAATAAGCTGCCAATAAAGCCAGTTATGCTCCAAGCAAAGATCACCATAAGGACCGAATAAAAGTACGCTTCACCAACTAGAGTAAAAGCAGAAAGACAAGTAAGGCTTGTCATCCAGGCTTTAGGATTAATAAATTGAAATACCACGCCATGCCAGAAACTTAATGGTTGAGCACCTTTATCTTGTTTGCTAACAGGTGATGCAAAAGCTATTTTCATCGCTAGGTATAGCATATAAGCAATACAAATTAGCTTAAGTACCTGTTGTGCTGCAGGGTAGTTAGTAAATATGGCACCGAGACCAAGACTGAGCAAAACAACCAGCAATAAAATGCCTAGGCGAATGCCAAAGACAAAGGGCATACTGGCGCGAAAACCAAAGTGTGCACCATTGGCTGAAAGCAACATATTGTTTGGACCAGGGGTTGAAGCTGCGGTAAGGGTGAAGATCAGCAGGGGTAACATTAGCGCAAAAAGTTGTTCGTACATAAAAGTCCTTGCATTAAATTAATTGTATGCATACAATTATTATTTGTTAGGGTGTCATTGTTTGAATGTCATCATATTGATTTTTTTTTATTACTCAAGGATTTTATTGACACCATGACAATTTGGATCCCAATACTCGATAGTGCATTGCCAAAGTATTTGGCCTTAGCCCAGGCTATAGAAGAAGCAATTAATAAAGGTGAATTAAAACCCGAAGATAAGCTGCCACCACAGCGACGTTTAGCCGATGCAATAAAGGTAACCATAGGCACAATTTCTCGTGCTTACAGTGAGGCTGAACGGCGTGGCTTGGTCATGGCCAAAACGGGCAGTGGCACTTACGTTCGAACAAAGAATAATATCAATGCAATAGTTGACGACATGGCCCAGGACACTGCTGGAAAAATTGATATGCAAGCGGCGTTTGCGCCAGAAGGCCCGCAAATAAAAATGTTAAGTCGCGCAATGACATCAATGGCTGAAAGCGAGCAATTACTGGGTAATTTACTGCATTATGCCCCTGAACTTGGTTACCCTAATCATCGCAAGAGTTTTCAGCAGTGGCTTACTGTTGAGCCTGTAGCATTAAAAGGCTGTGATTTCTTGTTCACTCATGGTGGCCAACATGCCATTAGTGTCGCAATTAATGTTTTATGTCGAGAGGGGGATATCATTCTCACCGAAGATTTAGTCTTCCCTGGTATCTTGGCAGCAGCGCAAAATAAAGGTGTTAAAGTTGTCTCTATTGCCATGGATGAGCAGGGCATCATGCCAGACAACGTTTTACAAGCTTGCCAGCGGCATAAACCGCGAATGATATATTTAACACCCAATAGCCAAAACCCCTGTGGAACACAATTATCAATTGAGCGACGCCAAGCTCTTGTAGATATTTGCCGTGCACATAAGGTATTGATTCTTGAAGATGATGTGCAGTTTATTGCCAGTAAAGATAAACCAAAAAGCATGCAAGAATTGGCACCTGAGCAATGTATTTATTTAAGTAGTTTTTCTAAACGCTTTAGTGGTGCAATGCGTATTGGTTTTTTGGTAGCGCCTCATGCCATTTATAATAAAATTAGACTATCACTGCGGGCTTCTTCTTGGACAAACTCTCCCATATTAATCCATTGGTTGTGCCAGTGGATGGATAATGGTGAACTTGCCAAGTTAGAGCTGTGGTTAGCAGCAGAGATGACAGCACGACAAGCACTGGCCAAGCAGCACCTTGCTGCTTGGACGCCGAATAGCCAACAAACCAGCTTTAATTTATGGCTAGAGTTACCGCCAGGGTGGTTGAGCCATGAATTTGTTGCGCAAGCAAAAGAACAAGGAGTATTAGTGCGCAGTGCTGATGACTACCGAGTGGGTCAACAAATACCATCACCAGCTATTCGCCTTTGCCTAAGCAGACCGAAAACTCATGTACAACTTACCGATGCATTAATCATAATTAAAACCATTTTAGAGCAAGGGCCATCTTTAAAAGAAGCGGTGATGTAAAGCTGCGGCCTAAAGTGAGTTGCTATTGATATTGATTAAATTACAGTTCAAAGAATGAGTGACATTAGCTCTTTTATAACAGTAAAAAGCTAATGTCTTGATACGTGATAAGGATCTTTTTATTGGTGTTTATCCTAACTCTCCATATTTCCTCCTAAGTCTGCCCTTATTCTTACAGCTAAGTCACTTTAATAGAGTCTCTATTTACACTAGGGAGTCGTCAATAAACCATACGTCAGTCATTAAGCTTTTTGATATATCGAAATACTTGTATCAGCGCTGCCGTTAATTTATGCCAAAGCTATAAAATTTACGGTGACTCACTCTACAACCATTAAAATTTACAATAAGGAATATTCATTTGTCTAGAGCGATTTTTAGTTTCATTCGTAAAGTATGTCTGGTCACTGCATTATTAGGTGCAACAAACAGTCAAGCTGGCCTCATTGTTGTTTCAGGCGAGCTGATCGGTGCCACTGGTGTTGTCATCTCTGGTCTTGGAACCTATGACGTATCTTTTGAAGATGGTAGTTGTGCTAGTGTATTCTCTGGCTGTGATACTCTTTCTGATTTTTCCTTTACCAGCTCCGATCATGTTATTTCTGCAGGTAGGGCGCTGCTTGAACAGGTGTTTGTTGACAGTGAATTTGGACAATTTGACTCCAGTCCTGAGCTGATCAGAGGGTGTGAAGACGGTAATAAGTGTATTGCCTTGATCCCAAACAAATTTAGCCCAAGCTGGGTGTTCAGCCAGAATATTGTTAATTACAGTGACAATGGCACTGATAAAATAAGCTTTAACTCGAACCTAGCCCGAGACCAGAGCATCCTTGACAGAAGTAATAGCACTTTTGCGGTATTTACTAAGGTGGCGCAGATACCCACTCCGGCCACTGCATTACTATTTGGCTCTGCTTTATTTGGCTTAGTTAGTTTTAAACGAAAAAAGTAACTTTAAAGTTAGCTTCTTTACAGCTATTTTTAAATAAATTATAAAGGCTACATTGTAGCCTTTTTTTCTTATTATCATGCCAGTGTATGACATATTGCTATTACCTAGTGATTAATTACGGGTTGCCAGCGGCTAGCGATATTGTCAACAAACCTAGTCCCTATTCACATGTCTATGTCCAAATGCTTATCTCTCTTTATCGCAGTGTTTTCATAATTAAATATTGATAACAGGGCAATCCTTAGTAAAAGACAAAATTTGAATCATTCATTTTTTGAAATTACGTCTGTATCAAAATTGCGACTCTCTGTAATCAACACTGTGTCGAAAATGACACACCTTAGTATCCGTTGAATTATCAACACTTTAAAATATTATTTATTATCAGTTATTTAAGTTTTATTTTTACTATGGCACAAGACTTGTAATAACTAATCATCTGCTTAAACAATATAAGATGAACTATGGATATACCAAGACAAGCCATTGAAAAGCCACTTTGGAAAACACACTGGTATGTTTTACCCGTTTTCATTGTCGTTATAGGCACTTACTCATTAAGAAGTGTTTTAGGCAATGCTTCGTATTTTATTGAAAGAAACGCTGTTGTCACTGCCAAAGTGGAACAGGGCAACTTTCGTGTAAATGTTCGTGCAACTGGCGTATTAAAACCGTTAAATATTCGTTGGGTATCTTCACAAGTTTCAGGCAGGGCTGAGCAAGTTTTTGTTAAAGCTGGCGCGAAAGTCAATAAAGGCGATGTGTTAGTACAATTATCTAACCCTGAATTACATCGTAATCTAGAAAAAGCTCGTTGGGAACTTGAAGCTAAAAAAGCTGAAAGCCATGTTGCTTTTGTGATGCTTGAATCCCAGATGGTTGATTTAGATAACTCAGTATTGTCTGCCGAATATAGTTATCAATCAGCCAAGTTAAAGTTGGATGCAGAGACTGAATTACTTGCTCAAGGTAACGCGACAGTATCGGCACTCGAACATCAAAGGAGCAAATTAGCTGTTAAGCAACAAATGCAATCTTGGCTCGCTCAACAACAAAAAACTGAGAAAATGCAAGCGAATATGGCGGCAACAAAAATTGCTCAACAAGCGCGTATTGGCTTAGTTGAAAATAATTATCAGCGAGTAAAAGAACAAGTAGCGGCACTAGAAGTAAGATCATCAACCTCTGGTATTGTGCAACAAGTATCACTTGAGCTAGGTGAACGTGTACAAGTGGGCGATAGTGTTGCGCTGGTGGCAGATCAAAATAACTTATTTGCCGAGTTACAAGTACAAGAAGTTAGAGTGAAAGATATTGCTTTAGGGCAGTTAGTGACTATAGATACTCGCACCAGCGAAATTATTGGTGAAGTGATCCGTATCGACCCTGCGGTAAAAGGTGGCATGGTGTTAATTGACGTCAAATTAACCAGTGAACTACCTACTGAGGCACGTCCAGAGTTAACCGTTGATGGTTTAATTGCTATCAGTAATATCGAAGGTGCTTTGTATGTAAAACGGCCGGTTTATGCGCCAAGGCACACTAAAGTTGGTCTGTATAAGTTGAGTCCAGATCAGCAGTTTGCCAGTAAACACTTGGTTGTTTTAGGTCAAAGCTCCGTTAATAAAATTCAAATTATAGATGGCTTGCTGGTGGGTGATGAAATTATTATCTCAGACACATCAAGCTGGCAAGAACATGAAGGAATTAAGATCAATTAGCTTTTGCCACTAAAGCTAAAAATTATATTAACAAATGAAAATCAGCAGAGCCTTACTGGCTGATACAATATGGAAATAATTATGACAGCACTCATTACCTTAACGAATATTGGTAAAACATTCTTAACCGAAGAGATAGAAACACGGGCGTTAAACAGCATTAATTTGGTGATTAATAAAGGCGAATACCTTTCACTTAGTGGCCAGTCAGGTTGTGGAAAATCAACTTTATTATCTTTATTAGGCCTATTAGATTCGCCTAGTTCAGGGAATTATCATTTGGACGGCAGTGATGTCTCTGCTTTAACGCGGGATCAACGAGCAAAAATACGCAGTAAACAAATAGGTTTTGTGTTTCAGTCGTTTAACTTGATATCAGATCTGACGGTATTTGAAAATGTGATGTTGCCGTTGACCTATCAAACAGGTAAATCGAAAAAAGTCATTGAAGATAAAGTCAATGAAGTCTTAGCGAAAGTAGAAATGGGGCATCGCAAGAATCATTATCCATCACAGTTATCTGGGGGACAACAACAGCGCGTCGCTGTTGCTAGAGCTTTAGTTAACGACCCTGCCATTATCCTAGCAGATGAACCTACAGGTAACTTAGACTCAAAAAATGCCGAAGCTGTTTTACAACTCTTTGATCAACTTCACCATGATGGCGCAACTATTTGCATGGTTACTCATGATCCATCGTCAGCGAAAAGAGCGAGTCGTTGTTTAGAAATGTTTGATGGGAGAATGATAAAAGATAATGTTAATCATGATCGTAATAGCTCCGTTAAACCACTTGATTTAGCTGCAGGTTAAAGCTTAGGAGAATTATTATGTCGATGTTAATAGATATAAAATACGCATTTCGTTTGTTATTTAAAGCGCCTAAATTTACTGCGATGACCTTAGGTGTACTCATTGGTGGTTTATCCATTAGTTTATTTACTTTTTCATTTCTATATTCTGTGATTTATAAAACATTGCCCTTACCGGAAGGTGATAGCGCAAAAGCCATAGTTGTCTACTTTAATGATAAACATCGCTATATCACGGGCTTTGAATATCAAAATATAAAAGATAAATTACTAACTTTTGATGAGTTTGGTATTTACGACAATCTAGATATAAGGCTGAGTGTAGGGCAATCAGGTAAAAACTACTCAGCAAGTTTAGTCCGCCAAGGTTTCTTTGAATTTAGTCGGACTGCCCCTATTATTGGTCGGACTATTCAAGCGGAAGATACGGCAGAGGGAGCTAGTCCTGTCGCATTAATCAGTTATCAAGTTTGGCAAGATGAATTGCAGGGCAATGAAAACGTTTTAGATAAAACTATGATTTTCAATGGTGAAATTACTCAAATTATTGGCGTTATGCCGCAAGGTTATCGTTTTCCAAACTCTTCAAAGGTTTGGTTACCGTTACAAGATAAATTATTAATTGTGCCGCCTGATGTCAGCGGCTCATATTATTCATATGCACGTCTTAAAGGTGGCGCTACCGTTGAACAAGCAGGGTTAGAATTAGGGCAAGCTGTTAATCAAATTTATCAGCAAAATGTTAAGTTGTATGATCTGCCAGAACTAGAGAAATCAGCTAAGTTGCTAACTTTTCAAATGGCACAAACCGGTGGAGAAGGAGACGTTGCTTTTACCTTTTTAAATATAGTCTCTTGGCTTATTCTCTTATTAGCCTGTATTAATGTCGGTAATTTATTATTAGCGCGTACTGTTGAACGTCAAAAAGAAACGGCAATTCGCGCTGCATTGGGAGCAACTACTTGCCGTTTAGTCAGTCAATTAATGTGGGAAGGCGTTATTATCTCAACGGTTGGCGGCATTTTGTCATTACTGTTAGTCGGAGCCGCACTTGATTACACTGAAATTCTGTTGCATTCATGGCTGCCAAATGGCGGTTCGTTTTGGTGGCATTGGGGCATGGACTTACCCACTTTGTTAATGGGCCTAGCCTTTACTGTCGTCACCATATTATTGTCTGCATTTTTACCCGCATGGCGTTCGGCAAGACAAGATATTAATACCACCTTAAGAGACGGTACCCGTGGTGCACAAAGTAAAAAGGCTGGCAGGATCTCTCGAATATTAGTTACCAGCCAAGTATTTTTGGTTGCCACGCTAATGTTAATAGGTTCGGTTTCTGGTTATATATCATATAAGTTTATCAACCTAGAACTGGGCGATAACTATACTGATGTGATGACCGCAAGAATGTCGATTCCTGAAAATAAATACCCAGAACAGGTCCAACAATTGGCATTATTTCAATCGTTAAAAGAAAAAATTGCGCAACACCCTCAAGTTGTTAATGTTGTTGCCAATAATTGGCTAGGTGAATCAATAGTGACTTTACCTGGAAAGGATTACGCCTCAGAAGACAACAAACCTAAAATTGATACTATTTCGGTCATCGGCGATACCGAAACTGTGGGAGTTAATTTAGTGGCAGGGCGAGGATTTACCCATTTAGATAAGTTAGGCCATCGTAAAACAGCATTGATAAGTCAATCAATGGCAAAGCGTTACTGGCCAGGAGAGTCGCCATTAGAAAAGAGTTTTCAAATAAAAGTTGCTGATAAAAATGAAAACGTTTTTGTGGTGGGAGTTGTTACTGATCGTATGAATCCTTCAACGCTTTTTAGCCGCTTAGATAGCGCAGATGAAATTTATTTATCAGGCTTGCAATTTATCAGCAGTTTTCAAATCGTTTATTACCGTATTGTGCCAAATACACCTAACGCAGAAGAAATTTTCTATCGGGCTATGTTTGCTACCGATCGGACTATTGAGATGACTTACTCAGTGCAATTAGCCAGTAAAAACCGTCATATGATGCGAGACTCAATGCGCTTAATGTCCAACGTCACTTTTGGTACTGGTTTTTTTGCGTTATTGTTGGCGATGGTTGGTATCTATGGTTTAACAGCAAATTCAGTGGCCCAACGTACTCATGAAATAGGTATTAGGCGTGCTGTTGGTGCTAGTGATAAAAATATTACTCAGATGTTTTTAAAACAAGGGGCTCGGCAGTTGGTTATTGGCTTGGGGTTAGCTGTGGCACTTTTTGCGCTACTCGCTTTTGGCTTCCATAAGTTTACCGAAGAACTATTTCCAATATTCTTCTACTTCGGTATCGCTGTTACTGTCGTTGTTGGACTCTCGACCACGGTCATGTTGGCAATGTTTGCGCCGACCAAACGTGCGGTGAAAATGGAGCCGAGTATGGCCCTACGTTACGAATAAAATGTTAGCAATAACGTATTAAAGGAAAATGTTTATAGTTAAGACAAAAGAGCGGCTAATTTTGAGTGATTATCCGCTTTGCTTTAATGTTACTTGTCCCTTTACTTAATATTACTTAAAGTAATGAAATAACCTCGGAAACTTAACTACTTATGATTAATGATGCTTGTGAATAAAAGAATCCTTATCGCTGATGATGATATTAATATCATAGCCAGTTTAAAATTTGTTTTAGCCGATGAAGGTTTTGACATTATAGCGGTCACTACCCCGCAAGCAGCTTTAGAGAATTTAAAAAATCAAAGTGTTGATTTAATTCTACTTGATATGAATTTTCAGCAAGACACTACATCCGGCGCTGAAGGCGTACAATTAGTTGAAGCTATTACTGCACTTGAACTTAATATCCCTATTATCGTCATGACTGGCTGGGCGACCATTGATATTGCAGTGGAAGCAATGCAAGCTGGCGCTAAAGATTTTATTCAAAAACCCTGGGAAAATGAGCGTATGCTCAGCGCGATTGATAACCAATTAGCCTTGGCAAAGTCAGATAAAAAAGCCCAGCGTCTTAATCAACAAAATAAGCTACTTATCTCGCAAGCTCACCCCGGCAGTCGAACGGGTATCATTGCCCAATCTCCAGTCATGCAAACACTATTATCTACGCTAGATGATTTAGCCAAAAGCGATATGAGTATTTTATTAACCGGCGATAATGGTACCGGGAAAAGTATGCTTGCCGCCTATGTACATAGTGTATCAACGCGAGCAAAAGGCTCTTTTGTACCAGTGAATATGGGAGCGATACCCGAATCACTGTTCGAAAGTGAAATGTTTGGTCATGTAAAAGGGGCATTTACAGATGCTAAAGAAAATCGCATTGGTCGATTTGAGATGGCAGAGCAAGGCACACTGTTTTTAGACGAACTTGCCAATATCCCCTTTGCACAACAAGCCAAGTTATTGCGGGTTTTAGAAGAGCAAAAATTTGAGGCGGTGGGCAGCAGTAAATCATTACATGCCGATGTACGCATCATTTCGGCGACTAACAGTGATTTATTGGCAGATATTCAAAGTAATATTTTTAGACAAGATTTGTATTACCGTTTAAATACTATTGAGTTAAGAGTACCGTCATTAAGTGAGCGTGTTGAAGATATGCCTGCGCTCGCGGCTCATTTTCTACAATTATTCAGTGCTAAATATCATAGAAGCTGCCCAACACTTTCAGAGCAAGCTATAACGGCAATGCAGCAATATAATTGGCCGGGCAATATTCGTGAACTAAGCCATATGATGGAGCGGGTGCTATTTACCTGTAAAAAAGAAAGTATTGATAGTGCAGAGCTGATGCTAACTGGCGCTAATAATGTTGATGAAAGTAGTGCAGAGTCTTTAGAAGACCCTAGGTTAAGCTTGGATGAAATAGAAAGAAAAGCGCTAATAAAGCGACTTAAATTTCACCGTGGTAATGCTACTGAAACCGCAAAATCTTTAGGTTTAAGCCGAAGTGGATATTATCGACGTTTGAGTAAATATGAACTGGATTAAAAACCTTTGGCAGTTACTTTTTACTAAGTCAAAAAAACATAGAGCTGATAATCAAGATACACTTATGTTGTTGGTGTGTGTGCCATGTTTTATCACTACGGCCATCGCGCTGGTCTTAGCACAAGTATCACCTTATTTAATTGCCTTTATCCTCATTGTTTTATTACTGTTATGTAGCTTTGTTATGGTAGCGAGTAAACAAAATTCGCAGTATCAAATTCGCACCTTATCAAACCTAATCGAATCGATGATTGATGGTGATTATACGTTAAGGGGGCGCTTACAAACCGATCAAGCGTTCCAAGAATTACTCAATTCAGTCAATGTATTAGCGGACACTTTGTCGAAACATAAAGTTGAAGCGAAAGAATCCCGATTACTGCTAGAGCGTATCATGGAACAGATGGATGCCATGGTTCTGGCAACTGATGAGCAAGGTTTTGTCGTTATGGCAAATGCGTCGGCACATAAGCTTGTTTTGGGGACGGAAGATCACACAAGCAATAATCAACTAAATAACATTCAATTAGCGTCTTTACCCATTGGCGCTGAAATTATTAGTGCCGGTGCCGGCATTATTAATTTCAAAAACGGCAGTATTACGGGAGAACATTTTTTATCGAAAGAGTCTTTTTTAAGTGATGGCGAACAGCATCAACTTTATACGCTGACCAATGCCGAACGTTTATTAATGGAGAAAGAACGTAAAGCTTGGCAAAGCCTGCTTCGAGTTTTAAGTCATGAAATGAATAACTCGTTAACGCCTATCGTTGCCATAAGTCAATCTATGCAAAAAAGGCTACAAAGTCAGGCAAGTGCAATAGATAAAGAGTCGCTACTTGGCGGGGTAAATATTATTCATGAAAGGGCCGACTCATTAAGTCAATTCATCGCCAGTTACAGTCAGTTATCTCAATTACCCAAACCCAATAAGTCGGTATTCAAATTAGTGTTAATGATTGATAATCTAGCAACGCTTTACCCTCGGTGCAAAATACAAAGTGAATTAGATACTGAGTTATTAATTGAAGCAGATAAGGGGCAACTTGAACAAGTACTGATAAACTTATTCAAAAACTCGCTTGAAGCGATGAGTAATATTGATGAAAAAGTCATTGAGGTTAGCAGTACAAAAGAGGGCCGTTGGCAACATATTTCTATTCGAGATTTCGGCTCGGGTATTGCGAATTTAGATAATGTCTTTGTGCCATTTTACACGACCAAATCTCAAGGTAGTGGTATTGGTTTAGCACTGTGTCGACAAATTTTGTTTAACCATAATGGTTCGATTAAAATAGATAACTATCAAACGTTCCCTGCTGCTAAGAGCAAGAATATTGGCGTGAGCACTTATCAAGGTGTGGAGGTGGTGTTGTCTTTTCCCGTTTTGGAGAGCTAGAATAACCCCAAGATAATACTAGCTCATCATTGTCAATACATTCATCATCAACTTAACATTGGCTGTTCTAGTGAATTACTAAACTTATAAGTGACCCACCTTCACCAAGATAATTGTTTCTTGCTCTACATACGGGAAATGCTCGCTCAAGTGCGGACTACGTATCCAAGAGCCTTCGGGGTAACGGCCATACTCATCAATGAACTCGCCACTTATGACAAATATTTCTTCGCCGCCGAAGTGTCGGTGCGGTTGAAATCGCTCACCTTTTGGCCACTTAACTAACGCGGTAGATTGACCTTGGTAATTGTGCAATGGCATCACCATCAAATTGCCCATGCCCGGTGACCAGCTTTTTTTGTTCATATCAATAACAACATGTTTATTATCACCCGATTGAAATTGGTGAAGTTTTACTAATAATGTACAGCCGTCTTTACTAAAAGGCGCATGACGAAATCCCTCAGGATTTCTAAAGTAGCTGCCAGCATGATAATCACCAGTGTGATCAGAAAAGCTGCCGGATAATACCAGGATCTCTTCGCCTAGCGGATGATCGTGTTCATTAAAGCTAGCGCCGGGCTCAAACTTAACTAAGCTGGTGGCATGGCCTCTTTCGGCATCTTCTCTGGCTAAGGGTTTACGCCAAACACCAGCATGCGGACTAGCTAGCCAAGGTTGCTCTTGGGTATTAATGACGACTTTTTCAGTGAAGTTCATATTCAGCATGGTTTTTCCTCTAATACCAATTAATTAAATAATCTACTTGGTATAATATCTTCTACTCAATACTATACCAAGTACGCACAATATGGTTTGGTAAGCACTTTTAGGTACATCTTTATGAATAGTAAGACAATTAAATTTTCAAGAAAGTCAGCACCTGAAAAAACTGCGCGCATGGTCGAAACTATTGTCGGCTGTAAATGGTCACTCACCGTTTATAATTTACTGAAACATGAAATTCGTCGACCAGGAGAAATGGTGAAAAATGTTGAAGGTTTAACCACTAAAGTGCTGAATGCTTGTTTGAAGCGTAATATAGAATTTGGCATTATCGAACGGGAAACCTTTAATGAAATTCCGCCTAGGGTTGAATATAGGGTGACGGAATTTGGCGATAAATTTATCAAGATATTGACAGAGTTAGAAAAGCTGCAAACAGAAATAGATGACAGTAAACTTTAATCCATTTGCTATTAGCTCTTTTGTGATATCTTTGCGCTACTAAAAACTCGTCACTGTCGAAAGTATTATAAGCCTTTAATAACCACCACTAATCTATAACTAAGCTGTAAAGAACCTATGAACGCTAATTCACTCATCATTCTCGATTTTGAAACAACCGGCCTCTCCCCTGATAATGGCGATAGAGCCATCGAAATAGGGGCTGTTAAACTTGAAAGTGGTGTGGTCACCGAACATTTTCAAGAGCTGATGTACCCAGGTCGACCTGTGAGTCACTTTATTGCCGATTACACGGGCATTACCAATGACATGTTAAGTAATGCTGCGCCATGTCATGAAGTTATGGCACGTTTTGCTGACTTTATTCAAGGACATAACCTTGTTGCCCATAATGCTTCGTTTGATAAACGTTTTTTAGACAGTGAGCTGAAACGAATATCCAGAGGTTATGATGGGCAATTTGTTTGTTCATTATTACTGTCTCGCCGATTAAACCAAGACGCACCTAATCATAAATTAGGCACACTGATAAATTACAAAGGAATAGCCTCAAACGGTAGTTTCCATAGGGCGTTATACGACTCTGAAATGACAGCAAAACTTTGGTTGGCGATGTTAGCAGATATTCAAGAAAAAGCTGATATTGATGAGGTACCGTTTTCTTTAGTGCAAAAACTGACTAAAACCACTAAAGCCAATGTCGGTAAATTACTAGCTACTTATTAGTAAACTAATCATTCATAAGCTAAGTATTCATAAATTTGTCGAAAGCTATTAGCAGGTAGTGCTGAAATTGTCAGCACTACTACAGAGTCACTGAAAGTAGCCTGTTAAGCTTGAGTTTTTTTTCTTATTTGATTGGCACATTTGGCTAAAACAATGGCGCCAGCAGTGGAAACATTTAATGAGTTACCCATACCAAACATAGGGATGTGTATTTGCTGATGACTTAATTTCAGCGCAGCTTCACTGACACCTTTACGTTCATTACCTAATACCAATACCGACTTAGCTGGGTAAGTTACTTCGCTGTAATCGATAGAGTCTCGACATAATTCAACACTGTAAAGTGTATGTCCTTCATCTAATAAAGCTTGTAAACTTGCGGTAGTGTCATCGCTGTATTCAACACAAACCCATTTAGCTTCATTTCTTGAGGCTTTTTTCATCTTTTTATCTGAAATAGTTAGCGCACCGCAGACAATAACTTTTTCGATGGCAAAAGCATCGGCCAAACGAATAAATGCACCAATATTGTAGCTATTGGTGACATTATCTAATACCACGATCAAAGGGAGCTTTGCTTTGTCTAAATATTCATTTCTCGTTGGTTTGTGTTCTCTAAGTTCTTCTTTGCTAAGCTGAATTTTTTCACTCATGGTTGTTACTCTTATTACGTACACTGATCACTGGCTAGTTGACTTTACCTGTAATTAATACAGGAAAAGTCAACGGAGGATTGTGCGACTTTATTCAGTGAAGATCAAATGATTGTTTGTCGGATGCTCTTAATTAGCTAAGACACCTTGTTACTTATTTGACTAGTAAAGTACTCTTTTAAAAAGTTAAGCAATAACCTCAATTTTTTAGAGTTGGCAGTACCTGGCGGAAAAACACCATACACATTGATATCACTCAGGCTGTAGTCATCGAGCACTGTTGCTAAAGTGCCAGCCTTTATTTTGGGTAAGGCATCATAAACAGGAATACGGCCTAAACCATGGCCCGCTTCAACAAAAGCAGTGCGCGCTGCGGCATTATTAGTACTAATACTGCCTTTTGTGGTTATGCTAAACGAGCGACTACCCTTAGTTAAAGTTACTACTCCCGACGTTAATTTGTAAATCACCCATTGATGATTACTTAAATCCGCTGGATTTTTTGGTTGCCCATATTGAAGCAAATATTCAGGTGCAGCACACAGGCAGGTTTGTAGTGTGGCGAGCTTACTTGCTTGTAAACCAGAGTCAGGCAATGGCGCACCACGAATGGCTAAATCTATACCTTCTTTCATGATATTAACGACTTCGTCAGTCAACATCACATCAAGCTCAATTTTTGGGTAGATTTTTTTAAACTCATTAAGGGCAGGCACTACTGTTTGCAAACCAACATTTACCGGGCAAGTTATCTTAAGTAATCCAATAGGTTCATTTTTGAAATTTTCAATTTGTTGATTGGCAGCACTGGCTTGCTCAGCAATAACTCGGCAGCGCTCATAATAGGCTTGGCCCGCTTCAGTGAGGTTAATAGAGCGAGTAGAGCGGTTAAGTAGTTTAACCTCGAGTTGTGCTTCAAGCTTTTTTAAATGATAACTGACCACAGCACGAGATAAACCTAAATGTTTCGCAGCGGCGCTTAAGCTGCCTTGTTCAATAACTTGCGCAAAAACAACCATGCTCTTTAGTTGTTCAAATGAAACATCCATAAGTTATACCTAGTAATTAGAAATACATGTTTAATTAGTATTGTATCAATTATTGATACAATGTTGTCAGTTTTATCTGCATTGTTCATGATGATTTGTAGGCATATACTAGCTCTATTGAAAGTGAAGGTGAACATAAGAACGCACTTGCACTTACTTCTAAACATTTAAATTGATGGATGAATGACATGACTAAAACAATATTGATGGTACTTACTTCACACGATGAGCTTGGAAACACTGGCCAAAAGACAGGTTTTTGGGTTGAAGAATTTGCTGCGCCTTATTACGCATTTATTGATGCCGGCGTTGAAGTAACTTTGGCTACACCAAAAGGTGAGCAAGCACCTATTGATCCTACTAGTACACTTGAAGATTTCCAAACATCAGCCACTGAACGTTATGACAGTGATGCTGTAGCACAAGCTAAAATTGCTAACACAGTACAATTGTCCTCCCTTAATGAGAATGATTTTGATGGTGTATTTTATCCCGGTGGCCATGGTCCATTATGGGACCTTACTGATAATAGCGACTCAATTACTTTGATTGAAAGCTTTCTTAACGCTGGCAAGGCTGTTGCGACAGTTTGTCATGCCAGTGCAGCCTTATTAAATGTTAAACAAGCATCAGGTGATTTTGCCATTGAAGGCAAGGCAGTCACTGGTTTTACTAACAGCGAAGAAGAAGCCGTGCAATTAACAGAAGTAGTACCTTTTTTACTTGAAGACGAGTTAATTAAACGTGGTGGCGATTATCAAAAAGCAGAAGACTGGCATGCCTTTGTTGTGCAAGACGGTCTTATTATTACCGGTCAAAATCCAGCAAGTTCAGCATTAGCTGCGGAAAAATTATTAGCTCAGATTTCAGCTTAAATTAATTCGATTAGTTAACCAGCTCAGTTAAGCCGTTTGGCGCTCTTGTTAGAGAATAATATAGGAATATAAATGTTAAATTTTAATTTTCAAAACCCAACAAATATTCATTTTGGTGAAGGACAGATTGCTGTCATTGCAAAAGAAGTTCCTTTAAACGCAAAAGTACTAGTGGTTTATGGCGGCGGCTCGGTTAAAAGTAATGGCGTCTATCAGCAAGTGATTGATGCGCTTAGTGAACATATTTTCTTTGAATTTTCGGGCATAGAGCCAAACCCAACATATGATACTTTGATGAAAGCCCAAGAAATCATTAAGGCAGAAAATATTGATTATCTTCTCGCTGTGGGTGGTGGTTCTGTTGTTGATGGCGCTAAATTTATTGCTGCAGCGGCGTTCTTTGAAGGCAATGTTGAAGGAAGTAGTGAAGGTAGTGACCCTTGGGATATTCTTGCTAAACAACAAGCGGTAACAAAAGCATTACCGATTGGTGCGATATTAACCTTACCTGCGACTGGCTCAGAAAGTAATGGTAACTCTGTGGTAACACGAGATGGTAATAAATTACCTTTTTCTAGTCCTTTAGTTCGCCCATTATTTGCCGTGTTAGACCCTAGTGTTACCTTGTCATTATCGGACCGTCAAATCAGTAATGGTGTCGTGGATGCCTTTGTTCATACTATTGAGCAGTACCTAACTTACAGCGTTAATGGCAAAGTACAAGACCGCTTCAGTGAAGGATTATTGCAGACTTTAATTGAAGAAGGACCAAAAGCGTTAGTGCCAGCCACTAAAGAAAACTTAGACGTTAGAGCTAATATTATGTGGTCGGCAACTATGGCATTAAATGGCCTTATTGGTGCGGGTGTACCACAAGATTGGTCAACTCATATGATAGGCCATGAATTAACCGGCGCTTTTGGTATTGACCATGCTCGCACTTTATCCATTGTTTTACCTGCGGTAATGAAAGTACGTAAAGAGCAAAAGCGTGAAAAATTACTACAATATGCATCACGTGTTTGGCAGATAACGGAAGGTGATGATAATGCGCGCATTGACCAAGCTATTAGTTTAACTGAAGAGTTTTTCGAAAAAATGCAAGTACCAACACGATTGTCTGATGTGAACCTTAGCAGTAATGACATTGATTTATTGCTTGAACGATTAGCGCAGCACGGTATGACGGCATTGGGCGAACAAAGTGATATCACTTTAGCAATAAGCCGTGAAATTTTAACTAAAGCATTGTAATACCAATTGAAATAATGAATGAGCAATTCATTACTTCAATTGGTATAAGCAAAAGGAAAGAACATGACTCAAACAACTGATATCAATCGCCAAATGATTTTGGCATCACGCCCTTTTGGTGCGCCAATCGCTGAAAACTTTACTCTCGTACAAAGTGAAAAACCAGTAGCTAAAGCAGGTGAAGTATTACTTCGTACCGTGTTCCTTTCACTCGACCCCT
The DNA here is from genome assembly GCF_000764185.1 of Colwellia psychrerythraea. GTDB lineage: Bacteria > Pseudomonadota > Gammaproteobacteria > Enterobacterales > Alteromonadaceae > Colwellia > Colwellia psychrerythraea_B. The sequence goes on along the minus strand of NZ_JQEC01000016.1, from coordinate 115,537 downwards.
ATATGCGCGGGAGAATGAACGATGCTAAATCTTATGCCGAACCTGTTGCTTTAAATGAAGTAATGGTTGGTGGCAGTGTCTGTCGGGTAGAAGAGTCAAACCATGACAACTATCAGGTAGGTGATTGGGTTGTTGCCTTTGGTGGTTGGCAAGATTACAGCGTTATCAATGGCAGTGAATTACTGAAACTGGATAACAATATGGCTAATCCATCACATGCCTTAGGGGTATTAGGTATGCCAGGGCTAACGGCTTACATGGGCTTGCTTGATATTGGTCAGCCAAAAGCAGGTGATACGGTAGTTGTTGCTGCAGCAACGGGGGCTGTTGGTAGCTTAGTGGGTCAAATAGCTAAATTAAAAGGCTGTAAAGTCATTGGCATTGCTGGTGGTGATACTAAATGTAAATATGCAGTTGAAACCTTAGGTTTTGATCATTGTCTTGATCATAAAAGTGACAACTTAGCAGAGCAGTTAGCGGCTGTTTGTTCTTCAGGCATTAATGTTTATTTTGAAAATGTTGGTGGTAAAGTATTTGACGCCGTTATGCCATTACTTAATAGCTGTGCACGTGTGCCTTTATGTGGCCTGATTTCTCAGTACAACGCTACTGAATTACCTAGTGGACCAGACAGACTGTCTTTATTAATGGGCACATTATTAGTTAAGCGCATTAAAATGCAGGGCTTCATTGTCTTTGATGACTATGGTCATCGTTATAATGAATTTAGTGAACAAATGGTGAAATGGTTAATGGCTGGCGAGATAAAGTATAAAGAGCATAGAGTTGAAGGACTTGAAAACTCGGTAAGTGCTTTTATCGGTTTATTGAAAGGTGAAAACTTCGGTAAGTTAGTGGTGCGAGTTGGCCCAGACAATATTAGCTAAATTTCCGTAGATATTATTTACAGGGTTTCAAAGCGATAACTTAATCTAAGAATAACTATCACCTCAATGGTTACTCTTAGATTAAGGTTACGCAGCAGAACGTGTTGGCTTCAAGCTGAACATCTATTTCAACTGATCATTTATCAACAACATCAGTTTATTAAGTTGCTTATCGACCTCTGCTTGGTTGTCTTTGTCCTTGTTTATAGCAAAACCAACATTTAGTCTAAAATAGTCTTGGTACAAATCACGGGTACTAAATTTCTCACCAATACGTATATCAATATTATGTTCATTGGCTTGTTTAAGTAGTTGACCGCTATTTAAATTTGGTATTTGTATCCATAAAACAAAACCACCGGCAGGAGCGCTGATTTTACTGGTAACAGGTAAGTTTTTCGTTAAATAGTTTTGATAATTTAAGGTTTGTTGTTGTATTGCTACTCGTAATTTTCTTAGATGTTTTGAATAATCACCATTACTAATAAAATCAGCTAAGGCGAGCTGTATCGGTGAAGAAACTCCTTGGTTACAGTACTTGCGCTTTTGTAAATACTGTTTGGCATAACGACCAGGCCAACACCAGCCTAGTCTATATCCTGCGGCTATTGTTTTTGAAACTGAGCCACACCATAAAATATAACCTTGTTTATCCCAATGCTTTGCCGGTAAGGGCATTACTTTACTGTGCGCCAATTCAATATAAACGTCATCTTCAATAATTGGAATTTTATAGCTTTCAGCAAGTTTAACTAAATGCTGCTTTTGTAATGCAGTCATAGAAATTCCTTGAGGATTCATATGAGAAGTACAAAACAACCCCGCCTTAATTTGTTTACTTTTCATATGTTGTTCAAGTTGCACAAGATCGATGCCTTGCTCTGTGGATGGTATTTCAACCACCTTACGGCCAAGCGCAGCCAACATGTCTAACAGGCCATTGAAACAAGGTGAACTTATGGCGACAGCATCACCAAGGTCAGTGCATATTTCTACTGCGGTATGAATCGCATCCATACAGCCATTCGTGATTAACAATTCATCGCTGGGTATATGAAAATCATAATTTTTAAAGTGGCTACTCAGTGTATCTCTGAGTATTTTTTCTCCCTGTACTTCAGGGTAAGAGTTGATATTTATACCTTGTCTTTTTAATGCTCGACGAAAACTACTCTGTAGTTTTTCTAGAGGAATAAAGTCTGCAGATATACGTGCAATTCCTAAAGGCCCAGCAGTTTCTTTGTTGATCGAACGAGTAGGCGATAAACTAAGTGAATAATCTGATGGCTTACTTTGTCTAGCATCAGTTTGCTTAAAATCAGTCTGTTTAGTAGTACTTTCGATTACGGGTAGCTTTGGCGCTGTCATAATACTTTCAAAAGCAATCAGTTCAGGTTTTTCGTTAGCAGCTCTTTGACCACAAACAAAATACCCTGATTGTGGTTTAGCAAGAATCCAACCTAACGACTCAAGGTACTGATAACAATTCAGTGCGGTAGTCATGCTGATCGAATGTTGTTGTCGAAAATTTCTTAATGATGGCATGCGGCTATTTTGCAGTAATTTTCCGCTATTGATATCTTCAATACAGCTTTCAGCAAGGTCAATATATCTCATACTTTCTTTTCACCTGATAAATTTAAACTACTACTTGTTAGTTGTCGCTTATAACTTTCTAGCGTTGCGTTAATAAGATATAACAACGACAAGGTTAATTGTACCCTTTTTTAATTGTTAAATTGTATCTGTTCTCTTTTTGCATTTCATCAATAATAGTTGTTCTGGTAAAACTTCAAAGCAAGCGAAATATAAGGGCGGATAATGAATATTAAAGATCTACTTCTGGGTGTTTTTGTGATGATTGTATGGGGGCTGAATTTCTCGGTGATTAAGTTGGGTGTCAGTGAGATTGATCCTTTGTTATTAACCGCACTTCGTTTTACTTTAGCGGTTTTACCTGCAGTATTTTTTGTTAAGCGACCACAAGTACAATGGCGATATTTAGTCGCATACGGATTAACATTTTCCATTGGTGTTTGGGGCATGGGCAGCTGGTCTATGCAAGCAGGACTTTCTGCTGGTATGGCTTCTGTATTAATGCAGATGAATGTTGTTATCAGTTTATTGGTGGGGTATTTTTTACTTAAAGAAAGCATTAGCTCTATGAAAGTGATTGGCAGTGTTATTGCTATTTTGGGGTTGGCATTAAGTGTATCGGTAACCGATGGCTCTGTGACAAAATTAGGTATGTTACTTATTCTACTCGCCTCTTTGTCTTGGAGTATTACCAGTATTATTGTCAAAAAAGCAGGAACCAAACAGGTTTTTGCCTTTAGCATTTGGGGCATGCTGTTTGCGCCTTTACCGCTATTTGCTCTTGCTTATTTACAAAGTGATCATGAGCAACTTCTGACCTTGGATTTATTGATGAATCGTTCTGTACTTTTCTCGGTGTTCTTTCAAGCCTATCCAGTTACGCTATTTGGTTATTGGGTTTGGAATCGATTATTAGTGAAATACCCCTTGAGTACTGTGGCTCCTTTATCATTATTAGTGCCAATTTTTGGTTTGTTGGGCAGTGCCGTTTTTTATCAGGAACAAATAGGGCCAATGAAAGCGGTCGCCTGTTTATTGATTATTGTTGGTTTAACAGTTGGCTTAGTTAAACTGGCACCGTTAAAAGCTTATTTTCTTCAATTTAAGTTGGCGATAAAATTAAACTAAAATTTGGATGAAAAGTTAAGCAACAAGCTAAGTTAGTTTTTCTTTGTTGAATATTGAAACGTTTAAATGACCATATTTACTTAATGATTTGTCGATAAACCTTGCCGCATCGGAAAATATAGTGATAATCGGGCAAGGTTTATTCTTGTTGAGTTAGGTTGAGTTAATTAAGTGCAATTATTAGAAATAGAGTGTTTAGGCAAAACGCTGAAGTTAGAAGGTTCAATGGCTGGGTGGCAACAATTATTTTGGGATGGGCAATGTGTCTCACAAATTAATGCCAATGCCGACAATGAATCATTTAACCATCAATTTACCTTGAAAACTGAGCAAGAAGGGCAGAGTGAACAGGGCGAGTTACAAGTCGAGCTTAAGGGGACTTTGCAGTGGCAACCTTTTGATTTACAGTTTCAATTATTAATCAATGGTCAGGTTTTACACGAAAATACTCTTAATGAAAAAGATATCGAGCAACGTCAAATAGGCGAACATAAAAAGCAACCAATGAAATTTAGTTTTATCGGCATGGCGGGGCTTGGTTTAAAATTATTAAAAAGTGCCAAGGTCATTAAAGTTTTATTTGCTGCCGGTAGTTTGGCGGCTTATAGCTGGCTGTTCTCTATAGAGTTTGCCATTGCCCTTATTCTTTGTTTAGTTTTTCATGAATATGGTCATATCAAAGCGATGAAATATTTTGGTTTGAAAACCAAAGGTATTTATCTTATCCCCTTTGTTGGTGGTTTAGCCCTTAGCGATGACAAAATTAATACCCGTTGGCAAGATATTGTTATCTCTATCATGGGGCCATTTTTTGGTTTGATCCTATCGATAGCCTGTTTAATTGGTTATTGGTTGACTGATATAGAAATACTGGCCGGATTGGCAGTATTTAATGCACTGCTCAACTTATTTAACATGTTACCGGTATTGCCTTTAGATGGTGGTCACATCATTAAAAGTATCGCTTTCTCCGTAAATTCTAAAATTGGTCTAGTCGCCTGTATTTTAGGGGCAATGTTAGGTGTCTACATTAGTTATCATTTTGGTTTAGCGCTGTTAGGGTTTTTACTGGCTATTGGTAGTATTGAAATAGTCTTTGAATATAAACGCCGACATTTAAGTGAGTTACTACCGCTTAATCGTTATGCGCAAATTGTCTCTGTCCTATGGTATATCCTTACCCTTGGCGGTTTAAGTGCCATTATTTGGCTTGTTGGCCAAACGGGCAATGGCGCTTTGTCATTACCGCTTAAAATATTAGCTAGTTAGTCCTAAACTTATGGTAATAATCATTTGAAAATAACAAAAACAGCACTAACAGCATAAATCGAAGAAGATGATGATTTATTTCGTTTTGGCCAATGCTGTTTTGATATTCTCAAGCGAATGTTACTGAAAAACTATACCCCAGTAAAACTATACCCTACTAAGAGTAACCAAAGCCGAATACGATATTTTAGTCGTTTTCGTTGTTAAGCCTACTGGTGCGCAGATTGTTAACTTTCTCGTGACATGCCTTAGCTATATCTTAGCCATACATCGCAATTTCTCATTTATCTAATGTGCCAAAATTCACTTGGCAAAGCTTGGTGGTAAGTTATTCATTTTCCATCAGCTTTAAAGTGGCGGAAGTGTCTTTCATGGGGAAAGCCGCGCCATTTTATTTCTTAATTTCTTTGCATTAATTTAAAAGTAATTTGTCACAATTGTAAAACTCTTTACAGGTATAAATCCTTTTGTCCCCTGTTGTATAGGCTATCCCTCCAAAAAATATTCCAAACACTTAGCGTGAATTGAACTGCTTTAGCCTGCCAGTTTAACTTGTTATTTTTACAGCTTTGATAAGGGGAAAATAGTTAGGGTCTTTCTCATCATGAGCAACTGAACTGAACTGAACTGAACTGAACTGAACTGAACTGAACTGAACTGAACGGGAAAAAACTATAGTTTAATTACATTTAAGTTGATACGAATACTAATGAGATCGATTATCATTTACAATTGTAACACTTTGTTTTACAATCTTCGAAAAATTACTGTTGATTATTAAAAGCATAGAAATTTACTAGGGAAATATCTGATGAAAAAAAATAAAAATTCGTTATCACTATTTAAAAAGAAATCACTTTCGTTGAGCATTGCCGTTATTCTTGCCAGTAGTTTAAGTGCTTGTGGCGGAAGTGATAGTGAACCTGTGGTTATTGATAATACAGGAACTACTCAGCCTGAACTTGCCAGTGGTTTATTGTGTATAGACAGCAATAATAACGGTAAATGTGATGAGGGTGAAGTTCGTCAAGAGGGATTTTCAGGTACTGAAATCCCAGAAAATATGAAATCTAGTGACTATGCAAGATTATTAGAAATCACCGATGGCAGTTTATATGTAACGAGTCCCGGTGCTGATGAAATAAATGTTTACAGTACAATGATTGCTAACGAAATACTTTTCAATCCAACAATTTCAGCAGATAAAATCCAAGCTGCAACGTATTTAAATGAACAGCTGTCATTGGCTGCTGACGGTTCGGTAACTACAGAACAAGCCGAACAAATTAAAGGCTCAATAAAAACAGCCTTAACGACACACGCTAATGCCCATCCGTTAAAAGTAATTGCCGCTGTGGTCAGTAAATTTATCAAAACAAAAGAATTTATTATCACAGTTGAGGTTGATGAAGTTAATGCTCAGCATATTGCCAAGCGCGATATCAGCCTAAGAGGTGAAAAATTAACGTGGGAACAAAGTGACCATGATGAAACACCTGATTTTATTATGCCATTAGCTGGTCGTAATATGACAGCGATGACCATGCATTACCATAATGGCCTGATGGTGATTGATACCAGCGGTGAGACGCCGGTTATTAAATCAAATGGTTTATTTGCTAATGTTGAAGGTGAGCGTTACGCCATTGATGCAACAACAGGCGCAAGTGAACACCGTTTACGAGGTGCTACTTCATCACCAGATGGACAATATGTTTACATTAACATCCGTCCTGGTAATGGTGAAGACTCTGTTGGTACCAGTGATAATTATGGTTTATTCCGAGTAGCAATAAAGGATGATGGTACTTTTGCGGCGCATGATGATCCAACTACAAAACGCTTTGTAAATGCTTACGTTGGTAATTTTGAAATCGTTGGTGATAAAGTTCATGTTGAAGATTTAGATGAAGAAGTCACTTATATTCTTAACTTAGATTTAACCGATACTGGTGAATTTGTTACGGCCAAAGATGTTGTCACTACCTCACTTGCAACGTTAATTAATGTTAAAGAGCAATTCACCTCAGCCGATGGAATGTATTTATATGCAGCAACAGAAGGTGAGAGTGGTTCGGTAAATCAATTACATAAAATCAATACTACAACGGGTGTTATTGATGGCGTTGCTAACCTAAATGAAATTTTTGGCACGTTAAAATTCTTTGATAATGGCCGACAAGCATTAGCTTACGACGGTGACTATGCTGCTATTATCGATCTCGAAAAAATGGCGTTAAGTACAACTTTACCCCTAGCGAGTAGTGTTCGCTCAGGTGAGATCAGCCCTGATAATAATTACGCAATATTCTCTTCAGAAAGTGATGCTGTTTGGGTGTTTGACTTGAACGCAATTGATGTAAATATTATCGCAAGTTTTAATGTTGGTGAACGTATACGCGCCATAGCTGCCGACGAAAAAGGTAATGTCTTTATTGCTGGTCGTGGCTTTAACCATGTTAATAAACTTAATAAAGGTAATGTACTTACACCAGCACAAATTTTAGCGGCTGATAAAGCAGCTGTTGTTGAAAGTGACATTAATAATGGTTCATCGTTGTCCGTTGTTGTTTCGGACCTTTCATTAGCGGCAACTATTCCCGCAGGATCTGGCTCTACTATTACTTGGTCGTCTAATGTAAGTAATGTTAATACATTGAAACCTAGCAATGATGAGGAACCAACCCTAGGCGCTCTGACTCGTCCAACAAATGGACAAGGAGATCAGTCAGGTGTTTTAACGGCTAATTTGAACTTCAGCTTTCGTGATATTAGTCTTGATGATTTAAAAACCTTTGATTTTAGTGTTCGTCAAATCCCTGAAACTTTACCTAGCGCAACTTCCATTCAAACTGCTGATAACTCAGCGCAATACCCTGCAGCCAATGTTGATGGCAGTATTATGTTAGCACCAGTAAGGTTTGAAAATGTCAATGAAGAAGATGTTTATGGTTTTATTGGCATAAATTTGGTGGACGGCTCACCTGTTATTGTTTCAGGTACAGCTGAAACGCCAAAAACCTACCTTGATACTGAATCTCTTGTCGGTGTTGGTGTACATGGTAGTTATGGTATTGGTGTGAGTTCTGCTGTTGAGGTTGGTAATGATATCGGGCAAGCGAGAATATTTACTGTGGCAATGGATGCTACCGGTGTTTTAAGCAACGCAGTGACTACAGCAATTGACATCACTACAGGCGTACCACAAAAAGTCGGCTTTAACGCTGAGCAATCAATCGCATCGGTAATGATTAAAAAAGATGATGACTCTTACCTTACTGAATTTTACGCTATTGGTGATTCGGGTGAAATATCGTTAACTCACACCATTAACTTGGAGCCTGCCGAATACGCAACTTACGGACCGCCAGCAATGAATAATGATGCTAGCCGTGTTTACCAACGAGATGGAGATAACGTAATTATGACAGCCGCTGATGGTGCAACTACCTCAGCTGCGGTAGATGAAATAGCGCGTGTTTGGTCACATGATAACCGTGTATTTGTACTAACGTATGAAGGCAATATTGTTAGCTTTAATGAAACATTAGATGAATCGTCCAGAAAAATGTTCTACACCGGAACCGGCGGTCGTATGTACAGCGCAGCAGGTAGAGCTTTTAACGGTAAAGATTATCTTTATATTGCCGTACAAAGAGCTGATTCAGCTTTAAATGGCATTTATCAACTAGAAATTATGGATGATGGCAGCTTAAAAGAAATCGCTTTCTCGAATACCCCTGACAGTGATGGTGGTGACCGAATGACAGTATCTGGTGATGGCGGCACTGTGTACTTCAGTTACCGTGTCAGGAGTGGAGATAATAAAGGTAGGCATTTTGGTGTCATAGAAATGCCAAACCAATAACTATTATTCAAATAATGAATTAAGCCCATTTTTGCGGGCTTATTAAATTACTTTTATACCTTTACCAATCAAAATGCACTCTTAAATCTGCATCTTGAATGGTAATGGGTATACCACAGGAATACTGACATGAAACCTTCAATATTTAACGTAATACCATCCGCAATACTTTTAGTTTTACTCTTTTTATTAACACCTAGTTCAGCGCTTTCTGTTGAAGTTGGTGACACCCTTAGTGAAGACCTACAAAAGCAACTTAACATTCCGAAAGGGCAGGTTGGCGTTGTTGATTTTTTTGCCTCTTGGTGCCTCTCTTGTGCAAAAGAGATTCCAGATATTAAGAAAATGATAAAGCAAGACAGCCAACACAAAATGTATGTCGTGGGCATTGATGTTGATGAAGAGTTAGATGAAGGCATAGCCTTTCAAAAAGAATTAGCTATAGACTTCCCTGTTATTAACGACGTTGAGCAAACAATCATTAGTGAATTCTCCCCTATAGCCATGCCAGCTTTGTACTACATCATTGATAACAAAATAGTCGGTAAACATATTGGTGCTGTTTCTAATATCGATGAAAAAATTATAAATGATTTACAAAAGTTGGGGGTGGAAATTTGATGAAGCAAGCGATGAAAATAAAATTACTGTTAATTGTCTGCTGTTTTACCTGTAGTGCCTGCAGCATTGTGCCGGTTAAATCATGGCAAAAAGCCACACTTGCCGGAGAAACCATGCGTTTTGGCGGACCTAACCCAATGATCAAAAAGTTTGATGAACATATTTATACCTCTAAAGAAGGCACTAAAGGTGGTGGCGGTGTATCAGGTGGCGGCTGTGGTTGTAACTAAAAACAGCGTTATTTATCAATAGAAAAATTTAATCGTTCGACATAATTAATCATAGTTGCCAAAAAAATTAACCCATAGAATCTACGCATAGAAATATATTAAATGAACCAATGTCATATTACCCCAGCTCAAATAAGCCCAGTTCAATATCAGGAGAATGTTTATGAAAGCTAGCCGTAAACATTTGAAACTCTTAGTCATCACCTCTGTTGCTACCGCTACATTACCTTTAACAAGTTTGGCTGAAGATAAAGTGGCCATTCAAATACAGCAATATAAAGAAAATGATGATCGCATTAAAGTTCTTGATGGAAAGCTGAGTATTGAGCATGACTTTGGGCCTAATCATACCTTAAGTGGTGAGTATGATTGGGATAGCATTTCAGGGGCATCGCCTACATGGGATTCAACAACCGGAGCTTCCTCTGAAACTGCATCCGATGCCTTTACTGGCGCTTCTGCTTGTGTGCCAGAAGAAGGTGAGAATTACTATAATTATTGTCGTAATACCCGATTAATTAATGGTGTTGTTGGTGATGGTGATACTAGCCTTGATAATTTTGTTTATAAAAATGTACCCTTAAAGGATCACCGAGATTCACTCGCCTTTTTATATACTTATCGTACTCCGACTATGCGAAATGAGTTAAGTATTGGTGCCAGTTATTCAAAAGAGAATGATTTTAAAAATACCGGCCTTTCAGTAGAGTATTTAATGTATACCGATCGCAGCAAAAATAGATCGATTACTGCCGGCGTCTCCTACATGAAAAATGAGGTTTATGATTATTTAGGTGAAAAAGATGAACACGGCGAATATAGCTTAGGTAGTCAATGGAACGACTTTGATTTAATCAATGGCCAAGTAGGCATTACTCAAGTATTTGATGCAAATACTATCGCAAAATTCAGTGCCTATTACATGTATGAGGATGGTCACTTATCAAATCCATATTTCAATGTAGTAAGACGTATCAATGTTATTGACTCTAGTAGCGATGAATATACTAGCGCAGATATTTACCCTAAATATTATTTAGCAAGAGACTCTCGCCCGGAACAGCGAAAAGCAGGCGGTATCTCTATTCAAACGGCAAAATCTTTGAATGAAAATACCACATGGCATACCTCTTATCGCTTCTACCAAGACAGTTGGGGAGTGCAATCTCATACGCTAGAGTCAAAAAGTTATCACAACATTACTGATAACGTGCGCTTCTCGCCAGTATTACGTTTGTATACTCAAAACGCAGCCAACTTTTTTAAAGCCCATGATGCTGTTGATAACATATTTTCTGAAACAGGTTATGCAACAGCGGATGATCGCTTAGGTAACTTTAATGCATGGACAGGGCAGCTTGGCTTGGAGTACCTAGAAAGCAATAAGCTTACCTGGAATATAGTGTTGGGCTATCAAGATCAATCTACAGGCCTAACCTTTGCTTGGGTCAATTTTGGCGCACAATACAGATATTAATTGTTGAATGTTAGTTATTGATGATTAGTTATTGCTCATTAGCGGCAAATAATTAGCTGTAAATAGTTAATTGTAAATGTTAACTGAAAAATATTAGAGATAAATACATGAAAATAAATGATAAAGTCAACTTAGTTCTGCTCATGATGATGGCGATTTTATTGCCGGCTTGTGAAGAAAGTGATTATAAGGCTGGCGATTGTAGTGCTGGGTCTATTTGTGCTTCAGAAAGTACATTTAACGAAGTTGAACTAATACCTGAACCGGTACCAGAACCTGTTCCAGACCAAACGGCATATATAGAAAAAGATGGTGTCACAGGAAAGGTACTCGGCGCTGATTATTGGGTGAATGCCGTTGTATGTTTTGATAATAATAGAAATGCGTTATGTGATACCTCTGAGCCTAGCACCGTAACTTTTGAAGACGGTAAATACAGCTTTAAAGCCAGTGATATTATTGCCAGTATCAGCAGTAATGCACCTTTGTTGGCTAGAAAAGATAGTGAACAAGATTCCAAAGGTATTGCCTTATATGCACCAACACCGATAAATAGTGCAGATAAAAATATAAACATAACAGTGTTTACTACGCTTGTTCACAGTGAAACCCAATTTAATCCATACACTTTAGCCAATACAGCAAGTGCGCAAGAATCATTAAAAGTAAGTGTTGACGGGTTGAGTATTGATGGGTTTGGTTTTGCTAATGAAGTTTTATTATCAGGACAAGATTATCTTGAGAGTGATGTTGAAAGCGGAGTTGAATTAGGTGTTGATGATGTTATGTTTGCACAAATTGATGCTATTGCGACAAGTTTACATCAAGCTCAATCAATAGCAGCCACTGATATCTACAAAGCCGTAGCGGCTATGTTAGACAGCATGTATCAGCTAAATACTTACACTACGTCAATTAGTCTAGAGAGTATTAATGTCCAGAATATCCAAGAAACTGAAGTGGATATAAGTCTTTCGACACCACATGTTGAATGGGACATCGGTTATATTGAAGAGGAAAATTCCGACCTTGATGTACAAGGTGATTATGCCGTAGTCGGTTCAAAATGGCATAATCGTTTGATTGTGCTTAATTTAGCACAAGAAATACCTAGCACATTATCATTCAATAATTTTGCCGCATCACCTGATGTTGATCGTGATGATATTGATGGATTTACTGGCGCCTCAGAGCAAAGTTTAGCGAACATTCGCATAACTCCCCCGTCATCGGTGCAAAGTGTATTGGTTGGCGTAGAGAAAAAAAATAAAAGTGGTAGTGAAGAAGGTGCGGATAGTGGTGTAGGTTTATATCGCGCTAATTTCTCAAACCCAAGTGAGATACCTTTTCAACGCTTTGCTGGGGTAAGTGAGGGGCAAGACTTTTATTCATTTCCTGATTTAAATGCCATGTCATTATCGAGTGACGGTAGCAGGGTTGCTCTATCGGGAGGCAATAAAAAAATGGTGGTATTGCAAACGGATGATTTTAGCCTGCTGAACGAGTTTTCTTCTGATTCTAAATATCGCGCAGTTATACTAAATGAAGATGGGTCTTTGGCTTATGTTAGTTTATCAGCACCAGATCGTATGGAAATTCTCGATGTAACAACCGGGACTAAGCTAACCTCCCTTTCAACAGGCACTGAATATCCAAAAGAATTCAAACTTGTTCAAGGAAGTGAGCTTACCCAAATAGCTTGGTACCTAGGGAAAAGTAATATCCTTTCAATTTATAACGTCACTGATCCGAGTGTAGAGCCCGTTTTATTACATACACTAGCTGCGCAAAGTAATATTACCAGTTTTGATGTTTCACCTGACGGGACATTAGTGATTATTGGCAGTAGTGGTTCATTAGTTGTTTATTCGATAGAAAATAACACCAGCAAAGTACTGAAAACATTGTTAATTGAAAAAGAGATTGAGCTAGTCAGTACGCCGCTTAAGGTGGGCAGTATTGCTTTTTCTAGCAATAACAGAGCCTTGATTGCAACAAAAAATGCGCTTCAAACGTTAGATATTGCCTTTAGTGAGGCACCTAGCGCATGGAGTGATGAAACAAAGCAAGCATGGTTTGATGTTCATCGTGCTAATCAATAAATAGCGCCTATTTTTTGTCTCACATTTAGTCATTACTTATTACCGATTACTTATAAATAATCAGCTATTAATGAAGTAATGACTAAATCATTCCTCTTTACGGGTTACTTTCATGAAAAAATGTTTAGTTCATTTAATACTTTCCGGGTGTTTTATATTTTTTAGTTCATTTACCAATGCGGTTGATGAGTCAACACTATTGACCAGCGAACTTGCTTTTCCATTTATCGTGTCATTAGACAGTCCAGAAATGCTTTCTCTGCAATGGCATATTGCTGACGGATATTATCTTTATAAAAAACGCATAAAACTTTCTGCGACGATTGTTCATACCGATAACTCAACGAGTAACAATGTCCCTACAGAGCAAGCAACTCAATTAGGTGCAGCACAATTTCCCGCCAGTTTATTCATTGATGATCCTGCGTATGAAGGGTTGGAGGTTTTTAGAAATACATTAATAGTGAAATATGCGCTTAGTGGCTCTGAAACATCATTTGCCAATACCAGCATAAAAATTAAATATCAGGGCTGTGCCGATGTTGGCGTTTGTTACCCACCAGTTAAAAAAATCATCAAGCTAGCGGATTTAAAGTCTAGCGTTAATGTATCTAATTTAACTAATGGCTCTGGAACTGCTGATTCTAGTAGCATTGATATCGATACTAAGGTGGTTCAAGGCACTAAATCAGAGCAAGACGCTAAATCAGAGCAAGATACTATAGCGAATAGCTTAGCATCGGATAACTTTATCTTAACTTTGTTTAGCTTCTTTGGTTTTGGTTTGCTTTTAGCCTTTACGCCGTGTGTTTTTCCTATGATCCCTATTTTATCAGGCATTATTATTGGCCAAGGAAAACAGCTCTCTACACGTAAAGCCTTCTCTTTATCACTGGCCTATGTGCTGGCAATGGCATTAGCTTACACCGTGGTGGGAGTGCTAGCCGCTTTATTTGGGACTAACTTGCAAATATGGTTTCAAAATCCTTGGGTATTAAGTAGTTTTGCCGGTATTTTTGTGGTGCTATCACTGTCAATGTTCGGCTTTTATGATGTGCAAATGCCGTCTTTTATTCAGGTAAAGTTAAACAACCTAAGTAATAAGCAGGAAAGTGGTAATTTAATCAGTGCAGCCATTATGGGCGTGTTATCAGCGCTAATTGTCGGGCCATGTGTTACGGCGCCATTAGTGGGCGCACTTATATATATTGGGCAAACAGGAGATACTGTTTTAGGTGGTGCGGCACTGTTTTGCTTAGGTTTGGGTATGGGCGCGCCATTACTCGTTATAGGTACCTCCGCAGGTAAAATATTACCTCGTGCAGGTATGTGGATGGAGGCAGTGAAAGGTATTTTTGGTGTGCTTATGTTGGCCGTTGCTATTTGGTTATTAGCGCGCATATTGCCACCATTAATTACTCAACTATTGTGGGCACTGCTATTGATTGTTTCTGCTGTGTATATGGGGGCTTTACGTCAACATAATAAAGATACAACACAATGGCAGTTGTTATGGAAAGGTCTTGGTTTATCACTATTGCTAGTCGGCGTTATCATGATTGTTGGTGCCTCTACCGGGAAAAGTAACCTGTTATCTCCTTTAGCAAACTTAGGCAGCGGTGTTAATACTACTTTACCTAATGAACACAAAGGCATTGTCTTTAAATCAGTAAAAAGTATTGATGGTGTACAGGCAACGCTTAAGCAAGCAAGTAAAAACAAGCAAGTTACCATGTTTGATTTTTATGCTGATTGGTGTGTCTCTTGTAAAGAAATGGAAGAGGTCACTTTTAAAGATGCCGAAGTTAAATTGAAACTAGCCAAGGTACATAAGATTCAAGCTGATGTTACCGCCAATGATAATATTGATACTGAATTATTGAAACATTTTGGCATTATTGGTCCACCCGCCATCTTATTTTTTAATGAACAAGGTGAAGAGCTAAGAAACCATCGAATAGTAGGCTATATGGATGCAGATAAATTCTTAAAACATATTGCTAAAGTGGTTGAATAGTGAATAATCACAGGTCTTAGCAATACCTTAGCAATACCTTAGCAAGGCCTTGCCAATACATAACGATTAAATGGTTATTAAATAACAATTAAATGATGAGTTAAATGATTTCGCATTCAAATACCAAGCTAAAAAAATATAGTCATCAATTTAATTGCATGACCACACCCTGTGAAGTGCAACTGTTTGCTGCGGATGCCAAAGCGGCGGGCAAGGTTGCGCGCTTGATTGAAAAAAACACCCGTAGACTAGAAAAAAAGTATAATTTTTTTAGTGATGACTCATTAATTGGCAAGATTAATAATCGAGAACAAGCGACTGTTAACATTGATAAAGAAACCCATCAAGTATTATCACTAGTACAAACGTTATCAGCTACAACCCAAGGCAGTTTTGATATTACTGTCGGCACATTAAAACAATGTGCAAAACAGACTACAGTAGCGAAAATAGAAGCTTGTAGAGCTAAGTTAACACCTTTTATTGGTGCTGATAAATGGCGATTAACAGAAAATAGTCTCCACTTTTCAAATGAGTATGTGAAGCTTGATTTAGGTGGCGTTATTAAAGAGTTTGCTGTTGATCAAGCCGGTGCAATAGCTAAAAATGAAAATATGGCTGCTTTAATTAATTTTGGTGGTGATATTTATGTCAATGGTAACAAGCCTGATGGCTCACCATTTAACGTAGCCATTAAAAATCCAAAGAACCCACAAGAAAATATAGCTATTTTACAACTGAGCAACCAAGGGCTTACCACATCAGCCCACTATGAACGTAGCACACTGGTTGAAGGGAAAAGCTATTCACACATTATCAACTCAAAGAGCAGTAACTCAAAGAGCAGTAATGCAAGCAGTAGCAATACTAATGAAAAAAAGAAGCATAATGATAAAGCGAGCAACACTTCAGCAATACTCTCAGCAACTGTTATTTCTCATTCAGTATTAACGAGTGGTATTTATTCAACCTCTCTGATGGTCAATTCTAATTTAATTATTGAGGGCGATATCAACGTAGTTATGATTGATGAGGAATTACGTTTGCATCAGAATATTTTCTGATTGCTAATATCTAAGTCCTGCTTATAGGGTTTTGACACTCTAAATAAATTTGAAGTTACTAGACGATAAAGATAAATCAGCATTTGTCTTTGTTATATTTGCCTGGTCTATAGTGATTGGTTTTTGCGATTGCGCCTTTTCAATATTGCCTGTTGTTAAGTAATCTAGCGCTTGGTTTAGACATTATTTGTAAATTAAGCAGTTGTATTATAAAGGGTACAAAAACTACAAATAAGTTAATAGTAGGGGAGGATAGATAGAGAGAGTCACTTGATGTTAATCGAGTGTTATTATAAATTATGTTATGTGGTTATTGAAATGGATAGGATAGCTTAAAGTATAAATTGGATAAGAATAAAGCATGAATACTAACTAGGAATAACTATTGCCCAAACCTATTAGACCATTAATATTAGCCTTAGCTGGCGTTGTTACCTTTTTTCCTTATCATTTTATTGCGAGCTGGTTAGCGGTTTTTACTAAAAACCCAGAAAATTTTGCCTTAGCTACGTTACAAGTCCTCAGCGCTATCCTGCTATTTTTATGTGTTAAGAAAAATAGTTCACGTTCATTTAAATTGTTCTGGCAATACTTACTGCTAGCAATACTAGCTGTCATAGCAAGTAAATTTTTAAATGGCACACCGGCAAGTATCAGTCAGCAGTTATATCAAGACTTTGCTTCGCTATTTATTTATTTCTTTATTTTATTAGCAATAGAAACCAACCCGCACTTAAGTGATATACCGCTCAATAAATATATTAGTGGTCGGGTACCGGCTATATTTTTCACGCTGATTTGTTTTTGTTATTTTATTCTGTTGTCGGCAGAATTTTCAGGTGAAATATACCAAACAGCCAAGCCCTCGTTGCTGTTTCACCTATTAATAAATACCCTGATTATTACTAGGTTAATACAGTGCTTATTAAATGCTAAAGATAACTTCTGGCGTTACACTTTTGCACTACTAGCTTGTAGCGCAGTATTTTTATTTATTGGTAATCTAAGTGCCTTTATACCTGATGATTCTCAATTATTTATCAGCCAAGGCAATAGCAACAACTACTATGTTCAGCTTATTGCTCTACTGCCTTATTTTTTATTGATACTTACCGCCAACATTAGCTTAAATACCAGGAGATTACCTACGGCTATAGCAAAAGAGGATAATCCAGAGCTATATATCTTACTGCTTATGTTAATACCCTCGGCAATGCATTTATACGGTTTTGAGCAAAATCTGTTTTATAGTGTCGATTCCAATCTGCAATCAATTGTCCTGCTTTTTTGGTTATTTTCTGCTGCGCTATTGCTAGCAAATATCGCCAATACCCGTCGTAGTCATACAAAAAAGCTCAAGCAAGCGTTATTCAAAGCCAAAAATCAGCATCAGCAACTTACTAATCTAAATAATGATTTAACTGATGCTATGATTAATAGTGAAGATAAAGCGATAGTCAGCGCTTCAAATAATGCCATTTTAACGACTACTGTCACTGGTGAAATCTTATCTGCTAACCCGGCAGCTGTGCAGATGTTTCAAAGCCTTGAGCAAGAATTAAAAGGTATATCAGTTAGTCAATTATTTGCACAGAAAGACGAAATGCACTTCTTTTTTGACTTCCAAAGTAATGTCTATTCATTACAGCGCAAAGGCGAGGGTATCTCGGTGGAGTGTGTCTCTTTGCGTTCAGATGGTACTGAATTTCCTGCTCAGGCAGAATTACAGTGGGCAGAGCGGGCTGAACAGCCGCTTATTGTTATCACTTTTATCAATTTATCAGCAAGAAAACATGCCGAAAAACAAGCCTTAGAATTAAAAGATAAATTCATCGCCAATATTTCACATGAATTTAGAACGCCACTAACCATAATTAACGGCATTATAGATAGGTATATAGATAAAACATCGGATGCACTAGAAAGTGAAGACTTAACCACAGCTAAGCGTAACGGCTTACGTTTAGTACGTATGGTTGAGCAACTGCTAGAGCTTTCTCGTTTAAGTGACAATCCGCAGTTATCGCTAAGCACCTACCGCTTAAAAAACCTTATGACGATGCCTGCAGACTCCTTTTCTCGCTTGGCATCACAAAGTCATTTAACTTTTACCAGTAATATACCTGATGATTTGTGGCTTGATTGTGATGGCCAAGCTTTTGAAAAAATAATATTTAACCTACTTGCCAACGCAATAAAGTACACACCTAAAGATGGTACTGTGCAAGTGAATGCCTATGTTGAACAAGACACCATTATTCTAGATGTTATTGATTCCGGCATAGGTATCAGTAAAGGCTCTCAAGATAAGATTTTCGAACGTTTTCAACGAGCGGACGATGTAAAAAATCAAGCAACTTTTGGTGTTGGTATTGGTTTATCTCTAGTCAATGAACTGGTTAAAGCACATGGCTGGCGTATAACTTTAGTGAGTGAACATGGTCATGGTAGTAAATTTAGCCTT
Source organism: Colwellia psychrerythraea (assembly GCF_000764185.1). Lineage (GTDB taxonomy): Bacteria > Pseudomonadota > Gammaproteobacteria > Enterobacterales > Alteromonadaceae > Colwellia > Colwellia psychrerythraea_B. The sequence continues at coordinate 96,814 of NZ_JQEC01000016.1, read as the reverse complement.
TCAATACCGCTAGCTTCAGCAAATGATATTGAAGCGGAAGTACCGGTGAGTGTTTCAGAAAATGAAGTTGCCTCCTTACTCATAGAGCAGCGCTCAGTAGCTAGTAATCAAGCCAATCATTCACAGCAAGTAGTGTTGGTAATTGAAGATAACCTCGATATGCAAAGTCATATAAAGCAAGTGATTGAGCAGCAACATCATTGTATTCTTGCCGGTAGTGGTGAGCTTGGTCTGAAATTAGCACAAGAGTATATCCCCGATCTAATCGTTTGTGATTTGATGTTAACGGGTATTGATGGCTTTGAAGTGTTAACACAATTAAAACAAGACGAAATGACCGCACATATTCCGGTGATACTACTTACCGCGAGATCTGACCTTGAAAGTAGGCTTCAAGGTCTTAAGTTAAATGCGGATGAATATTTAAGTAAACCTTTCAACCAACATGAACTATTAACGCGTATTCAAAGTCTAATCGCCAACAGACAGCAGTTACAAAAGCGCTATTTGCAAAAATTTAACGATCAACAACAAGCCGAACAAAGGGCAGAGCGAAACACTACCAGTCAGAATAATGCAGCTAAACTCACTCAAGAAACAGGTGAGCCAAGCAGCCTAGATGATAAGTTTTTAGATAAGCTCGAAACGTTAATCGCCAAATATTACACAGAGCCCGAGTTAGATATATCATTACTGGCCAAAGAGCTAGCCATGAGTGAGCGGCAATTACAGCGAAAAATTAAAGTTATCTTAGGCATTACCCCTAATAACTTCATCAAAGAATTTCGTTTGAAAAAAGCACAAAACTTGCTTGTCAGTGGTGCACAAATAGGGCGAATTGCCTTAGATGTTGGCTTTTCTTCACAAACTTACTTTGGTCGTTGCTTTAAGGAAAGCTTTAACTGCACTCCAAAACAATACCAACAGCAAGTGGCACAACAAGATTCGACTAATGATTAATTAGGTCAGAAAATACCACAAAGCAGACATTAGTTAATAAGTGTCAAACACAGTTTTAGATTAGATTTGTTATCGACAAAATCCGTGTATTGGACCTAGTTGTTGTTTCCTTTTTAACAACTCAAATAACTCGCTGGTTAGTCTAACCTACTTAATTCCAACTCTAATAATTTCGCAATAAGATACAATATTCCAGGGGGATGGGTTTTCAGTATAGAGAATATTTATATTCTTCTTAGCTGTGATTGCAGTAAGTAACATCGAATAGGTAGCTGCATCTTTAGATGCATCTATCCATAAGCCATTGCTACATGTGGCTGTGTTCAAAGGCAATAATACAGAGGCGTTTTCAACTTCGATAACTGCGATATTTTGTACTCCAACAATGCTATGTTGATTAGTGTGAATATACATCATCTTTATATTTTCTGGTGTGAGATCTGTAACATGTTCCGTTGCAGAAGACGCACTCGCAGGTGAAAAAATTAGCATTAATAATATAAACCTATAAAAAACAATATTCAAGTTGAACTCCTATTTGGGTGACTAACGCCCGCTTAAGCGGAAATTAATGGTTGGCTAGGATAAGCGAATAAGGAGAAAATAACCAACTGTATTTTGTCCTTCTGTAACAGATTTTCAAGGTGGCTTATCAGTAATATTATAAAAAGCATTGAGGAATATATGGCAAATATATTTGAAGCCAACGTCAGCCATGCGCACCAAGAAGACCTTAACAAAAGGACTACTTCATTTGGAGTTCACTAATTTTTTATAATGAGATGTTAAGGGAGTAAAGCATTACAAAGTAGAAGTGAACTAATTTTAACAGCATTATTTCATCTTAGATCAGCACAACAGTCATTATAAACAGTCAATTCAAAGCCGATTTTTTGTAAGCCGTTACCTATATCCAATTTTATGGTTCACGCTTTATTTATAGTATAGGTATGTATGTTTTGTGTCGGAAAATTTTACACTTTTCACTTTTGAAAAGTTAGTTTTCTATTGAGGGTTTATTATCTAATTGAATACCCACAAGTTACTTTTGATAGGAACAATTTATGCATTTATTTAAGCTTTTCTATTTGAAGATTCTGCTTTGACTAGTATTCAGATTAAAATAGAGACTTCTAGTTATGAATGTAGAGAGAAGAGTAAAAATACAGAATTATAAAAGATAATACAGAGCGTTTATCTATTTCGTAAGAAATAGTATTGATAGAGGCATTCTCTTTAGGTTTTTTATTAAAGCACACTCTTGTGGTAAGTGATGGGGTGTTAGCTATCGAAAATGAAGGTGATTGTTTACTTACTATAACGTCAAGCGGCATTGCTGAATATAACTCTCTGCTGGTTGTTAGGTAATAGTTTTATTTGATGTCATATAATAAACTAGGCTGAGTACAGTATGAGTTTACTAAATGTAAAAAGTGCATTATCAAAATTCCATCGACGTCGTAGATCTGTAGAAAGCTATGAATGGTGGAACCACCTTAATTATGCTCAAAAATTTTCTGTAAGTTCATTATATAAATTTGGCTATGAAATTAACTTTGTTAGGATGATAGATCATAATAGCATCGTTATTATGTCACTCAATGTTAAAATTGTGACAGTTGACAAAGATGGCTTAATTGATTCTCAACCTGACATTCTAATTCGACGAAATTAAAATAGCCGTTATATATACCTTAGTGACTATGTATCACTACTTAGTCCGTTTGGTGGTATTAGTTATCGTACTAGGTAATAGCTGCTATGCTTGTTTTGTTGGACTATCTGCCGTTAGTTAAAAGTACTAGCTAACCCTGCTTTAATTTAATTAACTTACTTAGCTCGCCAATATCTTGTTGTTGAATGACATCTAAGTAGTTGAATGGTTGCACCTTAGGTGCATGAAAACCTAGCCAGTCTAATTGATTATTACGGGCAATTTTAAGTGCATGTTCAGTCAGCACACTGACTTGATCCCACGACAGTGCCATGGGTTGTTCAAAATTAAAAGGGTAAAAGGCATAGGCCATACCTGTTTTGATGTTGTGACCTAATACTTGCTCAAAGCGACTTGTTAAGCGAGTCACCAGATCACGGGTGTTATTATCCTTCTCATAACCAATAATCACAAAGGTATCATCAGTCCAGCGAATAACTAAGTCATCACTATTTCTACTATAAAGTAGTATGTCTGTGAGGTTAACTAATTGGCTATTGGTTACTTGCTCTATATTCTCTAACTTTATCATGACAAGTGATAAACGTGGCAATAGGCTACGTTGTACGGGCAGAATATTCTCATGAATTTGAGACATCAGTTGGCTGGCTTGTTCAATATATATATCTAAGTAACGACGACTTTTAACGCCAGTTACCTTATCAACTGTTGCGGCATCTTCTAGCTGCAGATTAGCTTGCTCAAGCTCAACATTTTTCAAGTGAAACTCTTGTGTTTTCTCTTTAACTTGCTGCTTTAAATTTTCTTTTTGTTGTTGCTCAATAAGTAGTTTTCGGTTTAAAAGACGCGAATATGCCAATAATAACAGTGCAATCAATGCCGCATAAAGAACATACGCCCACCAAGTATTCCAAGGCGCGGGCTGCACGGTAATATCAAGGGTTAAGCCCGATTTACTCCAAAAATTATCATTGTTAGCGGCAATTATTTGTAGTTGATAACTACCTGAAGGTAAGTTGGTATAAGTGGCGCGCCGTGACTTTCCGGCATCAATCCACTCTTCATCAAAGCCTTTTAGGCGATATTTATAACGTGTTGATTCTGGAGCCGTATAGTTTAAGCCGACATATTCGAAAGAAATAAGTTGATCACTGTAATCAAAATTTAATTGTCTTAATTTTGATATTGAGCTTCCTAGCGCCATTGGCTCATTCATTTTTAAAACATTTGTTAATCGTACTTCAGGTGCTGAAATTCGGGTATTAATTTTTCCTGGGTTGATGCTATTCATACCTTTACCTGCACCAAAATATAAGGTGTTATCCAATGCCTGAAATATTGCTGAATGGGTATATTCTAGATCTACTAAACCATGAGTAAGGTTGAAGTGCTTAAAACTTTTTTCATGAGTTGAATAGCGGGAAATGCCTTTACTCGTACTAAGCCATATATCATCATAAAGATCTTGGACAATTCCATAAATTGTCTTACTTTTCATGCCATCTTTTGAGCTTAAATGGCGAAAGGAAAAGTTATTATTATAACGATTTTCACGAGTTAAAATGTTTAACCCTGCCGCTTGAGTTCCTACCCAAAGGTTTTGCTGGTTATCGAGTAACATTATCCAAGTAAAATCATCAGATAAGCTATTGGCATTTTTGTCATCGTGCAAAAAATGACTAAACGTTTCGATTTTTGGCTCAAAGCGACTAAGGCCGCCACCAAAAGTTGCTAGCCAAATAAAGCCTTGGTCGTCCTGCAGTAACTGTAAAATATTATTACTGCTGGGGCCTTTGTCTGTATTTAACTTGTTTTTTACAAAGCGTTTAAACGTGCCATCCTTATTAAGGCGATTTAGCCCTTGATGGAAAGTGGCCACCCAGATAGTGCCACTGTGGTCTTTAATAATATCGGTAACACTATTGGCTGAGATAGACTTGTCATTGTTAATGTCGTGCTGATATCTGGTGATTTCATGACTAATCATATTTACGGCATATAAACCCGATGCACGAGTTCCCACCCAAAGGATATCGCCATCACTGAGTAAGCTCATGATTCTAAGTTCAGCGAAAAAGTGCTTGAACTCCATTTGACTAATTTGTTTATCGGCGGTGGTTAATTGATAAATACCACCAGTATAGGTACTAAATATTATCGACTTTTCATCAAATTGTGTAAAGCTGGTAATATTATTATTCCTCAGTGTAGGGTTGGTATGAGAGTTATATTGGCGAAATGTTGCCATATTAGGATCCCAACGATTTACTCCGGTAAATGTACCAACCCACATCATGTTATTTTTATCTTCAAAAAACGTTAAAATGTAATCATTACTTAAGCTATAAGGGTTACTTATTGAGTGGTTATAGCGGCTAAAATCATTTGTGGTATCGTTATAGATTGACAAACCATTATCAGTGGCAACCCATATGTTATTCGCTGAATCCTGATAAATTTTAGAAATAGAATTACTACTAATGGTTGAAGGGACGTCAGATTTAAATAAATAATGGGAAAACTCAGCGGAAGAGGGGTCATATTTAATTAGACCATTATCTATTGTGCCTATCCAAATATTCTCATTAACGTCCCTATATAAGCTATTAATAAACTTGTTAATGTAGTTAGCAGCATTACTGTCGCCAAATTTAATAAGCTTGATAAATTTTCCGCTTAAATCAAAAACAGAAATACCACCACCGTTTGTTCCTACCCAAATATGCTGGCTTTTAGTTTCAATAATTGAGTGTACGGTGTTATGGCTTAAGCTGTCAGGGTTGCCTAATTCTTGGTGTATTTGTTTTATTGACCACTGTTTATCTTTAGTGCTGATGATATTTAAACCATTTTCGGTACCAATCCAAATTTTACCTTCACTATCCTCAAATAAGGCATTCACCGTATCATTGCTCAGTGAAGCTTGCTTGGTGTTAGTGGTAAAGTGAATGAAATCTTGGCTACCGGCTCTAAAAAGATTTAATCCTCCGCCAAACGTACCAACCCACAAGCGCTGTTTTTTATCAATTAGGATTCGGCTGATCACATTAGAACTTAATGAATTGGGTAAAGCAGCATCATGATGAAAACTCAAAGATTGATGGCCATCAAAACGATCTAGCCCTTCAGATGAGCCAAACCACATAAAACCATCTTGGTCTTGGGCAATAGTTCGGACAAAGTTATAGGACATTGGATTATCAAGACCAAAATTTTTAAAGCGTTTGACCTCTTGAGCTATGGCATTGAAGTTAAAAATGATGAAGAACAAGAGAAGTAATTTTTGTTTCACGGAGGCCGTTCTTATTAATATTTTAAATAGAGAATATAAGTAAGTATATAAATAAGCCACTGTAAAAGCAGTGGCTTATTTTCAATTTAGTTATTGAGGTTCTACCCAGTTATTGACGTTAATATTGGCAACTTTGTTGCTATCAAAATTCAAGCGCCAAATAAGGGCATCAGTCTCAAAGTTTAATCGCCAGATAAGCGCATCTGTTTCAAAATCTAGGCGCCAAATTAACGCATCTGTAGATGCAGTGTTGTGCCAATCTTGAGTATTTCCGGCATAGTTTAATCGCCAAATTAATGCATTGCCATTTAACGAGTTATCAGCTATTTGCCAAACATAATCTGCACCAAGTCCTTCAACATAAAAATTACCATCATCATTGATGTTTGCCGGACCATAGAAGTGCTTATCACCGGATAAATCCTGTGCTATATCTAATGCCTGATTGGCACATCCTGTTGTAGTACTTGCTAAGGCATCTTTCGCATTAACAACACCTGAGCCTTGTTGGAATACACTGTAGGCTAATTTACCTTCAGTGGTCATTGCAGCATGAGCGCTATCCATTAGACGACATTTGACTTCATCAGGTGTCAGCGAGGGATCTTGTGTCAACATCAAAGCAACGACGCCAGAAACAACTGCTGCAGCCTGAGAAGTGCCCGACATTTCAAAATATTTTCCACCATCATGGTATTCGGGGTGCTCGGCTACAATTTGAGTGTCGTAAGCCATCAAGCCTGTTAAATGTCCACCCGGAGCTACTATTTCTGGTTTGACAAATCCGGCTGGTGTTGGTCCTGCAGCACTAAATGTGGCTAATTTATCATCACTTGAATCTAACTCAGTATAATTATCTGTCATCGCTCCGACAGTAATAATATAAGGAACGTTCCCCGGTACACCAATAGTCATGGGATCTGGGCCCTTGTTACCTGCAGAAGCGACAACAACAATACCCGCTTGCCACGCTTTCATAACTGCCTGATTTAAAGGATCGTCCCAATAATAAGAACGTTGCTGACCACCAAAGGACATGTTCAATACTCTTAAGTTAATCTGATCTTTAATTTGCAACGCCCAGTCAATACCACGGATAACATCGGCATAAGTTGCCTTGCCTTGTGCATCAAAGGCTTTAATACCCACAAGTGCAGCGTTTGGTGCAACACCATAAACTTTACCGTATACGTCATAGTCGGCATTACCGGCAATACTAGCGACATGAGTACCATGGCCACTTTCTTCATTGCTATAATTACTGAGGGTGTTATTTATTGCGTCATATGTTCCCCAAAACTTATCTCGTCCGTACAAATCTGTAGATAAGCCAAGTCCTGAAGATGTTCCTTGTAATTGATCTAAACCGGTATCCAAAAAAGCAATAGTTACACCATCACCAAAGTTTCGCGCTGCATGAGCCGAGCTGGCATCAATAAGGTCATTAACAACGGATTTAGGTTGCCATTTTCGTTTTCCCCAAGCATTACCGCCTGACAATTCGACTTGATGATTTTTGGTAATCGTAAAGTGAAGCTCTTGCTTAAATTGAGATAATTGTGATTGATTCAAATCAACCGCGACAGCATTAATAATGGCGAGTTGATGAGTAGGTTCTAGGTTAAGGTTTTTGATTTTTTCTTTTAGTAACGGGTAATTTTCTGAGCTGATTATATAAGACTCAGTATATGACTGAGTGTCATCGTTAATGGTGTTGTTTACAGAAAGGCTGATAAGCCACATTGATAAACTAACAAAGCCTAACAATGATAGTGGTTTGATTATTTTTTTTACTGAGTTGTTCAACATTTTATTCCCCTATGTCCAATACATCTTTCAAAAGAACGTCTACATTTCTGAAAACATTAGGGTGTTCTTGCTTACATCTTGTCGCATCCATTCTTACTTAAATTACAGTTGTAAAAAAGAAGTTACAAAAAACACATCGCTACAAAACATAGACTAAACACGGTCTCACCACAATCTTTTTTTATTTTTAGGGTTAGCAAAAGTAAAAACTGCAGTGGCTTAAACGAAAATATCCAGCCCATATAATGAGCTGGATATTAAGTACTTGAAGGGAACTATTTCAAATACTTAACTCGGTTCAAATTAGAAGTTAACGGTTACTTCCGATGAACAATTATCGCTACCTTGGTCACATACTTTATAAGTAAATGAGCCGTAAGTCCTGAAGCTATCAGTATAAGCACCATCGTTTGAGGTAGTTGTTCTTAAAGAACCGTTACGGTAGATTTCTACACTTGAAGTAGCAGCACCTGACCAAGTTAGGTCAACTTTGTTTTTACCTTTAGAGCGGTATGCTGAAGCATCAGCGGTAATATCGCCACCTACTGGAGGGGGAGTAACACCACCATCACAACCATTAGCCGTTAAGTAATCATGAGCAGCTTTTGCTTTTACGATACCATAACCGAAGTAGTCATCGTGACCTGCAGCACCGTTATCTTCTGCCGTTGCTTTTAATGCTTCACGAATTTCTGTACCAGTACAACCGTTATGGTTAGACCAAACTAGAGCAGCCATACCTGATACCGCAGGTGTCGCCATAGAAGTACCGCTCATGAATCCGTAATCGCTAGTACCAATTGTTACATCTGCAGTGTTAGCAGCTAAAAGAGCAGCTCTGTCTTCAAACGTTGCACCCACAGCAGGAATAGATGTTGCGTTGGTATCACCTAAAGTACCGTAAAGCATACCAGCTTCATTATTGATAAGAATTGCACCAATACCGCCTGAATTCTCACAGTTTTGTACTTTATCATGGAAAGAAATAACACCACGGTCAATCACACAAATATTACCGTTAGCGCCAGAGTCTGTTGCTTCGGCAGTACCCATGTAATAAGTATTACCTGAAGCATTACCCGCATTTTCCATTGAAGACGAAATAAAAGCTTGGCCATCAGCTGTCATTGAAGCGCTAGTCGCCATACCTGCTGGGTAAGTTGAAAGCGTGTCTACACCACCTGCGGTAACTTCTACACAAATTGACTCATTGGTTGTCGTTGTTTGCTTTTTACCTCTACCGGTCGTTTCTGTACAGCTAGGGTATTGAGAGAAATCGGCAATGTTATTATTATTGTCGTTTGCACCAATCATCATTACTGATGGATAACCGGCAGGGAATGAACGAACATCGTTACCATCGTTACCTGCAGCAGCTAAAACTAAACCACCATTATCAGTAAAGGCTTGAAAGGCATTCTCTTCAGTGCTGTTTGCACCACCACCACCAAGACTCATGCTAATAATGTTTGCACCAGCATCTGCACACTTGTTAGCAGCATAGGCTAAGTCAGAAGAGTAACCCCAACCATCAGCGTTAAACACTTTAACAATGTGCATATCAACGCCGGGAGCCATACCCACAACACCAACGTTATTGTCTGCAGCACCTATAGTACCAGCAACATGTGTACCATGAGGACCGCCGTTTTCATCCCAGTTGCCAGTGCCAGAGTCATTATCACCAGTGATATTGTTCCATATGAAATCTTGGTTAGAGCGATCTAAACCAGAGTCAATAACACAAACCTTCATACCGGCATTAGCGTTAAAGCTAACTTGATCAGCTTGTGACTGATAAACAGCGTAAGGCGTTAGCTGCTCAGTCATGGCATTGCCAGCATCGTCACTGTAAATAGATAAAGCCATACGACGTTGGTCCTCTTCAACCACTTGAATATGTGGGTTATTCAGTAAACCTTTAACGTCCGCTAAACTTTTACCTGAAAAGGATGCAGCAAAGAAGCCATTACCATCAACTTTAACATCACCGCCTAATTTCTTGGCTAAGGCTTTTACTATGCCTTTTTTACTTTCGTCTACTTTAATAATGTACCTGTCATCAGCTGCTTGCGCTGAGAATGCTGCGGTTACCGCTAAGGCTAGAACTGAAGTTGCAAATTTAGAAATTTTCATAGGTATTTCACTCTCTGTTTAATGTTAAGTCGTTTTATTCTTATTATTAATGACGCTAATTTTTATTATTTAGATGGACTATTTAGTTTAACTGTTTAGATGAACTGTCCGTTCTCCTTCTATATGTTTCACTTACTATATACACCTGCTTAACTCGGCTTCCTGCCTCTTGCATAATTCGATAGTAACAGTTAGTGAAATTGCCTCTAGTAAAATTCCGACAGCTTTTCATACAGAAACGACAGGTTTAATTAATATCTTTTGTTTTTAGTTGTTTAGGTTGTTTTTGTGAAAGTGTTTAGTCGGTTTTTTATTAATGTTTGTCGATAATTTACTAGTTAAAAAGCGGCTAAAGATTCAATCTGATAAGGGTTGGTTTTATGTTAAACACTAAAGCTAATCTATAAAAATAATGCGCAGGACATTAGTCAAAATGACTCTTGTAATAAGCGTGAATTAACAATGATGGAGTTGATGTCAGATGAGAAAGAATAAAAAGATTGCCTTGAGTGCTATCGCCTTATCAGTTTTAACCGTGACTAGTGTTGCTAGTAACGCAGCGAGTCAAGCTAAGCTTAATAAAGCAGAAAAAGTTACTACAGTTAACCAATCAACAACGCTAAGTTTTGCCCAGTGGCAAGCACAGAAAAAACTTCAACGTAATGATTATACCGATAGATTAATTATTACTTTTAAAGATAAGAAACAAGGTAAGACTGTTCCACCAGGCTTAGCTAAAAAAATAGGTCTAAATTTAAAACATGTGAAAGTTTTAAAAAATAACAGCCACGTAATATCTTTAGATAAAATGCATGCAGTGAAAGATGTAGAAAAATTCATTGAAAAACTACGTAAACATCCGTCTGTTGAATCGATAGAACCCGATTATCAACGTTTTCTATTTTCGCAGAATCAGCCTTGGGGCATATCTAAGACACAATCGGATCAATTAACTGATACAGATGCGGCTAACATGACAGTTTGTATTATTGACTCAGGTTATGAGCAAACAAATCCAGACTTAAATGCCAACAATGCTTCAGGCACGAATAACTCTGGTACAGGTAACTGGTATCAGAATGGCGGCTCTCACGGCACACATGTAGCAGGTACAATTGCTGGCGTAAATAACAGCGAAGGTATCGTTGGTATTTTACCAAGCACTAATGTGAACCTACATATTGTTAAGGTATTTAACGAAAGTGGTTGGGGATACTCGGGCGACTTATCTGACGCAGTGGATACTTGTGTAAATAACGGCGCTAAAGTTATCAATATGAGTTTAGGTGGTTCAGGTTCTAGTAATACTGAAAAAAATGCTCTACAAGCTGCTGCTGATACTGGTGTATTATTAATCGCAGCTTCAGGTAATGACGGCAATACAACTATGTCTTACCCTGCTTCTTATGACTCGGTAATGGCTGTTGGCGCTTTAGACAGTAACAACCAACACGCTGAATTTTCTCAATATACTAGTCAAGTTGAAATTTCAGCACCAGGCGAAGCTATATTATCTACCGTTGCTGGTGATGGTCGTTTAGGTTTTGTCACAGTTGGTGCAATTACATACGGTAATGACAGTGTGGTTCCGCAAACCCATTATATTCAAAGTGGTGGCAACTATGTGGTTAGTAATGTTAATGGTAGTGCCAATGGCGTATTAGCAAGCTGTACTATTTCTGGTAGCAGTTATAACTGTACTAATGTTAATGGCAATATTTGTTTAGCTGAACGTAATGATAACCAAAAAGGTAGTAATTATCCTGAAATCAACCCCGCTAAAGCATGTGCTGATGCTGGTGCCTCTGCGGTAATTGTTTATAGTGACAGTACGCGCCCGGGTTTACAAAATCCTTTCCTTGTCGATGCCAATACTGACGTAACCGTGCCTACGGTGTCTGTTAGTCGTGTTTTAGGTCTGCAACTAATGTCTCAATTAGGCACTGACGCTAGCTTAACGGTCAATGGCTCGCAAGATTATGCTTATTACAATGGTACTTCAATGGCAACGCCACACGTTACCGGTGTTGCTGCATTAGTGTGGAGCAATAACCCGAACTGTACCGCAGACGATGTCAGAAGTGCCTTGAAAAATACCGCGATTGACTTAGATGTAGCAGGTCGTGATGACAAAACAGGTTTTGGTTTAGTGCAAGCAAAAGCCGCCTCTGATGCTTTAGCAGCTAGCTGTGGTGATACTACATCGCCACCATCAACAGGTAATACGCTTGAAAATGGCGTAGCTAAAGCTAACCTAAGCTCAAGTACTGAACTTAGCTTTACTATGGAAGTTCCTGCTGGCGCTACTGAGTTAAACTTTGATATGGCTGGTGGTACGGGAGATGCTGATCTTTACGTTAAATTTGGTTCAGCACCAACAAGCAGCAGTTATGATTGTCGTCCATACAAAGGTGGCAATGCTGAAAGTTGTCCAATCGCTAGTGTTCAAGCGGGCACTTACTTTGTTAAAGTAGTTGCTTACTCCACCTTTAGTGGTGTTAGCTTAACGGGTAGCTTTACCGAACCTAGTACCGGTGGTGGTGTTACAGGTGGCAGTGCATCAGTAACAGATATAAGCGTTGCTCGTCGTGCTTGGACATACTACACCATTGATGTACCAGCAGGTATGGCTACGTTAGACTTTGCTATGAGCGGTGGTAGTGGTGATGCCGATATGTATATTAGACGGGGTTCTCAACCGACTTCTGCTACTTATGACTGTCGTCCATATGAGAGTGGTAACACTGAGAGTTGTTCATTTACCAACCCGGCAGCGGATACTTGGCACATAGGTGTATATGGTTACTCGGCAGCAAGCGGTGTTAACTTAGATGTAACCTACAATCCTTAGAAAAATAATTGACTAGTTATAATTAGTCACGAGTAAATAGAACATAAAACCCGATACAGGTAACTTGCATCGGGTTTTTTATATTTGGCTGTATATTATTATTTCCAGAAAGCCTCAAGTAAAATTATTAATAACAAATACAGGCTATTAGTTTGTATTGTAATATCTTGTTACACTCTGTTACATTATGGTACCAAAATGAAGCATGTCAATTTTTTGGAAGTATTGTGACAGGTATAGCAGTTAAAACAGCAGCTATACCAGCAGTATTACAAGAAGATTCAACTTAGTTGTTCGGTTTTATTTTTAATAGTTTTTAAGATGGAAAACGACAATATTTCAACTTTCTATTTATTTAATTAAGTAAGTTGTTTTAAAGGTCTTATATGGAGTAGAAATAATGTTAAATACGATTATAAAAAAGGTAGTTTTACTTACCTTATTAGTGATTTCAGTGAGTGGATATGCCAAGGATTTTGATGATATATTTGAGCGATCACAATATCAAAATGCAAAAATATCACCTGATGGTAAACACTTAGCGGTGTCTATGTTTAGACAAGGTGAAATGCTTATTGTTTTTTTAGACAGTGAAACACTAGAGACGGTTGCCGCTTCAAGGTTACCTAATAAACAAGAGATTGGCCGATTTTACTGGGTAAATAATGAGCGGGTGGTGATAAGTCTGGTAAGGCGCGACCCATGGCTCGAACAGCCGGTATTCTATGGTGAATTATATGCACTAAATATTGATGGCTCACGAGGTAAAATGATTTATGGCTATCGCTCAGGAGCGAGAAAATCAGCAATGAGCCGAGTTAAAAAACAAGAGTCAACTTATGGCTGGGGGGAGATTATTGATATCTTACCTGAAGATAAGAAACACATTTTGATTAGCTCAACCCCTATGAGCAATACCGGTGAAAGGGTAGCGAACGTTTTAAAATTGAATGTTTACACTGGCATTACTAAAAAGAAAGTTGCGCAATCTCCAGTACCTTTTTCACAGTTTTTAACAGACAGCGACGGCAAGTTAAAGTTGGTGGTTGGCACAGACAGAAATGATGATGCACAAGTTTATCTTAAACAAGATGCAGGCTGGAAAAAAATCCCTTCGGGTAGCGTAGGTGCAAAGGTGAATCCTTTGTTTATTAATGCCTCAGGCACACATTTATACACCATTGATGATTATAACCAAGACACTAAAGGTATATTCAAACTAAACCTTGAGAGTTATGAATATAAGTCGGTATATACTGATAAAAAGGTCAATGTTAGTGATGTTGAAATGACCACGGATGAACGCTCTGCTTATGCTATTCGAGTTGATGATGGCTACCCCGCTTATTTGATTTTAAATAAGAAGCTTGAAGAAGCAAAAGTCTTTAAAGATTTGCTAAAACAGTTCCCTTATAGCGCCGTTAACATTACTAGTAAAACAGATGATGGCCAGTATTATGTGGTGATGGTTTCATCTGATATTGATCCAGGTAGCTTGTATTTACTTGATAGAAAAAATAATGATTTGAAACGATTATTTCAATTTAAACCTAAGTTTAAAAACTCAGACTTTGCCCAAATTGAGCCAATTAAGTTTGAAGCATCCGACGGCTCTATGCTAAATGGTTTTTTTACTCAGGCAAAAGCAAAAGAAAAAAATAAACTCGCACCTACGGTTGTTTTGGTTCATGGCGGCCCACATGGCGTGAGGGATTACTGGGGTTTTTCTACGAACGTTCAATACTTAGTCTCTCATGGTTATTCAGTTTTACAAGTTAATTACCGTGGCTCTGGTGGTTTTGGCGCTAACTATGAAAAATCGGGACATAAAGCGTGGGGCAGCCTTGTTCAGCAGGATATATTGAATGGTTACCAATGGTTAGTTAAAAATAAAAAAGCCGCTGATAATAATGTATGTATTATGGGAGGAAGTTTTGGTGCCTACTCAGCTGTACAAAGTGCAGCCTTGTATCCAGAGATATATAAATGCGCCATCGCTAATGCTGGTATATATGATTTAGAGTTAATGTTTGAAGAGGGCGATGTTCAACAGAGGCGTTCAGGTATGAGTTATTTAAAACGCGTATTAGGGACTGATGAAGAACAATTAAAAAATATGTCGCCTGTTAACTACGTTAACAAAATACAGGTGCCAATTTTGCTAGCACACGGCGAAGAAGATAAGCGTGCACCTTTTGAGCACGCAGAGCGCTTAAGGGAAGCCCTTGATGAAGAGAAAAAACCTTATGAGTGGTTTGTCATTGGTAATGAAGCGCATGGTTTTTATAACCCTGAGAATCAAAAGGCTTATATGAGAAAAGTTGTGAGTTTCTTAGATAAACATCTCATTTAAATACCTTGGTGAAGTAAAACATTCGAATTAATGAGCTCTGCGCTTTTTAATTCGAAAATGCATCTTAAGTGATGCAAGGTAAGTAACCTGAACTCTGGGTAAGCAGCATTTGCTCAATATTCCCCTTTATCCTATTCTCAGCGTTAAAACGTCGATAAATAACCCGTTATTCAAAAACGTTTTGCCTTGATAATCGAATAAATTGAAACATTGATAGCGTATATCGCTATTTAATCCGATAAATTTTATTGTTAATAACCGTCAGCTGTTGCTTTACTTAAACAGCAAGCACTCATTATCCAGAGTTCAGGTTAAGTAACAAGATTAAAACAACTAAAACCAGCATTAGCTGGTTTTTTTGTGGCTGAAATAATTAACTAATCTAAAAGCTTTTATCGATACAGTTTATTAGTCGCTTCTGCTACCTTAGCATTGACAATAAACTATTGCACAGCTTAAGGATATTCCGCCATGACAGATAACGCATCTAGTGAAGATACAACACAAGAAATTACGCCAGAAACTACACAGGAAGTAACACGAGAAACCCCCGCACAGCAACTCAAGTTAGCTTTGATTAAAAATACTAAAGTGGTTGGTATTGTGATGATAATTATTGGTCTGCTAGCTATTTTGGTGCCTAACTTTATTGGTTTGGCTTTTAATACTTTTGTTGGTGGGATTTTCTTATTAGCATCAATAGCACTAGCTTTTAATGCTTGGCATAACAAGACACAGAACATGTCGTTATGGTTTAGGCCTTTTGTATTAGCTGCGTTAGCGCTAATTATCTTTACTCATCCAGCCATCATACTTGGCGTGTTAGGTTTATTAATTGCTATTTATTTTTTAATTAGTGGTTTTAGCTCAATGGTACTCGCCTTTGAACTGCAATCATCAGCTAAAATATTCAGCCTGTTAAACGGCGCTATATCCTTTGTTCTGGGCGTGGTTGTACTTACTAGCTGGCCATTTTCAAGTGCTTGGATTATTGGTCTTATCATTGGTGTTAGCTTTATGTTTGATGGTATTGCCTTGTTAACTATTGCTAATCAAGTCAATAAAACCCAAGAGAAGTTGATTAACTAACTCTAATTCTAGCTATTTTAACTAAGCAAAAACCAGCAAGTGTGCTGGTTTTTGCTAATTACAATCTCTGCTTTAGTTGTAGTCGCTAACATTAAAACAAGTTGTTTAATGCTTTATGTAGGCAAAACTTACAAGGTTATCACAGAACATATTATTACCGCTTTAGTGGTAACTTTCTTGTATCAAATATCAGGAACGTTTTCAAAAACAAATTTTGAGTTACGTTTACTCTTATACCAGCCCTTTTTACTTTTTCCTTTACTTGAAGCCCATTGCAAAATATCAGGGTAGCCGTTCGATAGATCTACACGCTCCTTAGTGTGATGCCATTTGGATGGGACAAGCATGGCCCAAGGTAAATTTCCCTCCGTTTGATAATATCTATCTTGGCTTTTATCTGAGTCATCTTGTCCTCGGCCAAATTTTCTTCTGGAGGCCTTTTTTGAGGGGAAATAGCCAGGGAAGTGCACTTCGATATGCTCACCAGTATCCAAAACTCTCGAAATGAAACTATTGTATGGCGCAGTCCCCAAGGTTTGAGAAGATATTGGATAATTGAAGTTAATGGTTAGGGTATAAAGGTTGCCATTAATCTTAGGGCTACCGGAAAAAGTATTAGACATCTTGTATCCTGATGGTGGTGGTAAGGCATCTTCTATTTTATCTATGATGATAAATAGGGATTGATTACCATCTGCTACTGGTGTTAGTTCTGTTGTTACGCCTTTTAACTTCATGGTTACTTGGCCAATATTGCTAGTTGGCGTGTTAATCATTAATCGTAAGGAGTTATCATATATAGCACCGCGAGCTGTAGGTAATATTTTAAACACAATGCGGCTAACTAAACCGTTTACTTTATTTTCTTCAACGTTGTAATCAAACACGGCATCATTAAAGTCATAGTCGCCTTTTATTGGCCATTCATCTTCAAATGCCATGGTGCCAAATTGAGAGTCTGCCGGGGAGTATGAGGTGCTGGTGGTCTCTATAACCGGTGTATCGCTACTATCCAAAGGTAAGGTTTCATAAATGTTTACTTCGTTACCATCACTAAAGCCGTCATTATCACTATCGGCATTATGGGGGTCGGTATTAAATAGGTTAAGCTCTTCATTATCTGTTAAGCCATCGCCGTCACTATCTGCGAGCGTTGGGTCAGTATTGGTTTCCAATAGCTCTTGCTGATCGGTTAAACCATCATTATCCGAATCAACTAAAGAGGGCTCTGTTTTAGTCACCATTACTTCTTCAAAGTCACTTGAACCATCGCCATCGGTATCAACCAAAATAGGATCTGAATTATAAAGAACCACTTCGTCCAGGTCAGATAAACCATCATTATCGCTATCTACTACCAGCGGATTTGATTGATAAATCATTACTTCTTCTTTATCGGTTAAGCCATCACCATCGCTATCACTTAGGTTTGGATCAGTACCTAAAATATTAATTTCATCCCAATCATTTAAATCATCTTTGTCACTATCTATTTCTGTTGAGTCATAGGCTAGCTGAGTTTGTATTTCGGTTAGTGCTTGCTCTCTTCCTGATGAACTAGTGTCACGATTTAGATAATAAAGATAGCTAACACCTTCTGTGCCGTTTGCCACACTTTTGTTATGTGCACCAATGACTATATAGTCCTGTGCAATAGCAATAGCATGGCCAAAATTATCTTGTTGTATGGCATCATCAGCCTCAAACTTAAATACCTCAGTCCAAACATCATTTATATTTTGAAATAAATAAGTTGAGCCCCTAGAACTATTGTTACTTTCTGCGCCAATAAGTAGGTGATCTGCTGAGATAGCAACACTAGAGCCAAAGTTATCGCCTTGTTGAGCATCACTTGCTAGTAGTTTTGCTTGGCTGCTCCATAATTTACCAGTTCTTTTATAAACATAGACAGCACCACTTTTTTTATGCTTTTTTATTAAAGGGTTATTTTCAGACTTTGCCCCTATAATCGCGTAGTCTTTTGAAATTGCTACACTGGTGGCAAAGTTAGCGCTTTTAGTAATATCGCCACCTTTTAAGCTAGCTTGTAGACTCCAAAGATCATCTTCACGTCTATAAATATATCCAGTACCTTCATGAGCACGACCATGATCATCGTCCCCTATGATGAGGTACTCACCGGCTAACATCAGTGAAGCGCCAAAATTAGCACTTTTAAAAGATGAAATTGGTGTGATAACTATATCTTCAACCCAGCCAGAAGTTGTACTTTTAAAAATATGCACAGCACCGGAATTATTTGCTGAAAATCCAGGTGAGCCAATTGCTATATAGTTTTCCGAGATACTAATCGTGCTAGCGAACTTATCATTAGAGGATGAGTTTACACTGATTAATTCAGCTTGCTGTAACCATGTATCACCTTGACGTTGATAAACATAGGCAACACCATGTTTCCCATTTTGTTTTTTTTCTGCGCTGATAACGAGTAATTCACCAGATATTGAAACAGCATTACCAAACAGTTGCACTGAGCCGATTTCAGTATTTGGGCTAAGACAAGTTAACAGACTCCAGTTTTCACTTGAACGTTGGTAGAGACATGCTTGTCCTAGATCGCCAGCTGAACCAGGAGCACCAATAACCGCAATATCACCTGAAATAGCGACGGATGAACCTAGTTTCCTATACTCTGCAGGAGTTAAATCTAGTGTTATAGCTTGTAGTAAGGGATCTGCATTGGCAGCATGAATTGATAAGAAAATTAGTATACTAATTATTGCCATTTTCATATTGATTACTCCTGAAACGTATGAGTAAGTAAGTCATTGCTATTAATTGTGATCGTAACTGACTTTGAAAAGTCATCATTTCTAACCACAATTAACGAGCTCAGTGCGGTGGCTGCTGTCAGCATGCTTTTATAGCTATTTCCTTGATTGATTGTGCCTTGTTCTAATAAATTTATCGGAGAATTTGAGCTGTCATCTATGGTTGAATAAATTGAAATTTTTTCTTGAAACTGTGTTGTTAAGAAATGCAAATTTACAGTTACCATTCTTTGCATTTCAAAGTCAAAACTGCCTTCCATTGTGACGCTGCTAAGGGATTCTGTTGCTTCTAGCTCTATTAAATTTTGGGCTTCAATGTTGGTTGTCATGCTGTTTTCAGAGGGAACGTTTTGAGTTTGTGAAACCATATCTTCTTCTTCACCACAGGCACAAAGTAGCGGTGTTAAAATGAAAAGAAGGACAAATATTCGATTATATTGAGATGAAATCATCTTTATTCCTCAAATTAAACTTCGATATATAAACTTGCGTCATTCAACCTTTATTTTTTGAACGAAGGCTGAAAGTAATACTATTAATTTAATATAACTAACTGAGCAAAGCGCATACCACAATATAAAGAATCACTATTGTAGTTAATAACAATCACTTACCATGAAAAAAATGACAAGACATTATTTTGTTTCTTTAATCACCAGTATTATGTCGTAAATTTTTCAATATGCTTTGCATTTTACGAATTACATTATCAGGAAAGTTACTGTGTTATCGATAGCTCTATTTTTGTTACTAAATAGGCTGACTTAGGGGGTCATCATAAAAAGGAGTTATTGGTTTAAATGCAGTAGAATGATCATTGAACTCTAACAATCATCCACTTTACATTGGTGTTAAGTATCATTGACTTTCAATTTCAACAGCACCTTCAAAAGCTAAGTAGTGGCGTTTTTGGTTATCCATATTATAAGTTAATACATTGAATGACCAATGTTATATGGATATACCTACAGATTTTATAGCTTTTCCCTCCCCCCATATTTGCCTACTACTATAACAATTCATTATTTTCATTATTTACATTATAAATAGTTAGTTGCTGGATAAAAAATAAGCACTATTCTATTGTCATTCAACTGGTCCAACGTCCGATCAGTTAACAAGCGAATAACAAAGTAATAACAAAGTAATGACGAAAATATGACGATATAACAATAATTATAAAAAAATGATGGAGATAATATGAATATAATAAAGATCTCAGCTGCCTTTGTAGCCCTGTGTTTAGCGTTTTACTCAACTACCACATATAGCAAAGCATATAAGATAGTGCTTATCCATGGTTTTCAACCGCAACAATTAATATCCGATGGTGATGTCAGCCAAAGCGGCCAAAAATACTGGTCAGGTTATTGGGATAACCTTAGTGATGCGCGTATTGACTGGCCTTCATATGAGCGAATAGAAGGCAAAATAGCAACAGATTATGTTTGGCCAAAACTAAAAGAATTTTCTGAAAGTAACTTTTGCTCACCAGGCTGTATTTTTGTCACTCACTCTACCGGAGATTTAGTCGCTCGTTATATTATCGAGAACCAAGAAACTTGGTTAGGAAATGCAGGTTTAGCGCCACTTAATATTGTTGCTACTTTTGATATTGCTGGTGCTGGCGGTGGTAGTGAGCTTGCTGATTTAGCGGTAAGTGTTGCCCAAGGCACAGAAAGTTGGACCTTTATTATTGAGGCTGTTTTAGAGGCGTGGCTGGGTGGCGATCTTAGTGATGAAATGGGGGTACTGCATGATTTAAAAGTGAATAATGCCAGACAACTAGCACCATTACCTGATGCAAGAATTCCTCGTTTACGTTTTATTGGTGATTCAAGCGAATATTTAGGGGTAACTAGCCCATTTATTCATGGCCATGATGATGGTGTTGTAGGCAGTCATTCCTCTTGTGGTGGTAATCGTCAAGGAAGCTTTGGTAGTTGTAGTGCTCAAATAGCTTTCAACGGTAAAATCTCTAACCAAAACAACGCTGTTTCAGGATTTATGCCATATCACTATCCTATGCTTATGGGAGAAGATTATAGTCATGGTTCACTTCTTGAGCCTGAGCAAGAAGGTAAGGTTACGGCGGCAAGTAACCAGAAGAACCTATTGTCTGGTGAGAGTGTTCATTTTGATACCTATACTGAAACTTCCGGCTGGTGGCTTTGGAAAAGCAATTACCTGTATGTGCAAAATTCAAATAACGACAGTATGTCGACGCTAATTTATGACGCGATTCCTAACTAAAAAAATATGAATAGCCGTTAACCTTTTATGCAAATAACCTGAGTTCAGGTTAAATGATAAAAGGTTAACAGCTGATAAATAAGGAAAGTAAATGAGTTATGAAAAATCAAAAAATTTTGATACGAATAGTGACCATGAGCATTGTTGTTGTCAGTGTTTGGCTTTTTTGGCCATCGATGTCACAGCAACTACAAATAACGGTTAATGAGCCTCTTATAAAAACCCCACAGATAGAAGTAAGCAAATTGCCAGCTGCAGGCGTTAGCAAAAATACCTTGTCGGTAGTAGCAGAAAAAATCACTTCAAATGACTCGGCAACACTAGTCGCTAAAGCGTATGCCGCAGAATTAAACTTTCCAAGATATTCACAACCGCTGACGGATAAAGATTTTGACCGTTTGCAGCCAAACCATTTCAATCCACAATCAATTCCTATTGACGATGAAGGTACTCAAGTCACAGCGGCATTATCAAAATATCGTTATATCTACCCTGAGCAGGTTTTTGCAACGCTTACCGGAGAAGATATTGTTAGTGCAGAGCTTCAATTGGTCGACACTAATACTGGTAATGTATTATTAACCAGTAAATTTGAGCAGGGTGATAATAACTGGTATGCACAATTCGACGGTGAACGAGACTTGCCAAGGCAACTACAAGCGACAGTTAAGGCACGTATTAATGGTAAGAATATTACTATTGCTCTGGCACTTAAATATGTTGATTCAATTGCTACCTTAGAAGGATTTGGCTCAGTATTTAATCGAGATGCAGATATGGTGTTACCGGCTAACTTAATCACAAGAGAAAAAGGTCTCTATCGAATTAGGGCAAATTTATTTGATGCTAACAATCAACCCATCGCGCACTTAGTAAGCAAAGAAAAACTCAATAAGGGTAGCAGTCATATAAATTTAAAGGCTCATCAATCAGTATTACAAGGAAAGCAGGCACCATTTTATTTATCTACTTTCTCAATTGAGTTAATGTCACCAGCACCAGGGAAGCCAACAAGGTATGGTAATAGTGAGGTTAAGAAATATGAAATTAAAGATTTTGCGGTATCTAGTTTGAACGATATACCATATCAGCCTTCAGAGCAGGAACAACAACGACTGTTACTATTGCAGAATATGGCGGAAGGAAGTTAGATAAAAACAATAGCGGATATTTAAAAACTAAGTTTGGTACTTTGACCAAACTTAGTTTTATTCTACTTAGATAGGCGACTAGTATTGATGTAAAGCGTAACCACCTTTTAAATGGCCAACCTGATCAAAGCCTAAACGACTTAGTGCTTGTGCTGCCAAGTGAGATCGACTACCACTGCGACAAACAAGCACGAATTGTGTTTGTTTATCTTGCTGATGCTCTTGCACAAACTGCACAAGGCGGGTTAATGGTACATTTTCGGCAAAACTTTCATCGTGTTGTAATACATATTCATGTGGTTCACGAATATCAATTAATTTAATCGTATTTGAGTGTTTCATTGCTTCGGCTAAGCTAGCACTGTCGTATTCGCGCACGGGTTTTTTATCACAATCACCGATTAACGCACCGCACATAATCTCACTACCTGACTCGTCTATAATGCGCTTGTCCATGATGTATTTTTGTATACTAAATTCTTTGCTGTTTATTGAATTTTCAATCACTTGAGTTAGTAATGAGTTACGCGACATTTCAGCGGAAATGCTGGTGGTAAATTCATTATTATAATCGTGACTAGGACAAATAAGGCTGTCATTACCAATAAGCGATTTCAATAACTGTAAGCTGGTATACATATCCGGCGCACTACTGGTTGAAAAATTGGTGCGGCCAAGGCTATCCATCAGTATCAAGTCACCACAAAAGGCGTAATGAACAACTAAATTGTCAGTTGAAGCTTGTACTGGTTCACACAGGATTAGGCTAATACTATCATCAGTATGGCCCGGTGTAGGGACCTTAATTAACCACTTTTTACCTAAAGAAATGTACTGATATTGGTTACCATGAATGTTGATAGTTGGTGTATTATCTGGCCAGCCAAGAGTATCAGCTTGTTGTTGTGCTAAGAATTCTTTAGCAATACTGGTTCGGCAAGACTCATGATCTGCATGACCATGGCTATCAATAACAGCAACTAATTTAAGGCCTCGACACGTTAGTAAGGTTTGTAGACGATTAGATACCTCTGGTAATGGGTCAATAAATACAGCTGAATTACTTTTTTTGTCGACATATAACCAACTACAACTACCACCGACTTTAAATTGTACTAAACCATCTAGCTCAGCTTTATCATTGATGTTATGACTATCCATTGTGTCAGTGCTATTTA
The DNA here is from genome assembly GCF_000764185.1 of Colwellia psychrerythraea. Lineage (GTDB taxonomy): Bacteria > Pseudomonadota > Gammaproteobacteria > Enterobacterales > Alteromonadaceae > Colwellia > Colwellia psychrerythraea_B. The sequence goes on along the minus strand of NZ_JQEC01000016.1, from coordinate 73,275 downwards.
AGTCAAGCGTTAGGCAACTTTGCAGCAATGCTTGCGCCGCTGAAGCTATACGGTTGCAAGCTATGTCAATTTGAGTTTGTGTCATCGCCGGTCCGAATGACATTCTAATGGCTGATTCGCTTTGCCATGCAGGCAATCCCATGGCATCTAAAACGAAACTACGAGTCACTTTCGAGCTACAAGCCGAGCCTGAGCTGACACGGATATTTGCTGCATCGAATAAGTCCATGATCTCTTTTGAACTAAAGCCAGGAATAGCAAAGTTAATTGTGGTGGCTACGGAGTGTTCAAAACTATTATTAAAAACGATTTCTGGGAATGCTTTAGTTAAAGCCGAAACTATTTGTTGGCGAAATAACTCCAAGGTTTCTACGGGTGCAAAACTCGATTCACTTTCACCTAATAACATACTAAATATGACACTTAAGGCGGCTAAACCGGGTAAATTTTCAGTGCCAGAACGTAAGCCACTTTCTTGACCACCACCAGCTATAAAAGCGGTGAAAGGTGCGTTTTCTTTAACGTACATAAAACCAATGCCTTTAGGGGCGTAAAGTTTGTGACCACTAAAAGGTGCATAATCAATACTAGTTTGGTTTAAGTTTAAACTTGTTTTACCTAGGGCTTGTACACAATCCACCATCCATGCGGTATTTGGGTTATTGGCACGTATAGTTTTATCTAACAAGTTAATGTTTTGATAAACGCCAGTTTCGTTGTTAACTGCCATGGTACAAATCATCAGGGCATTAGGGACTTCTTTGGCAATGAAATCCATATCAAGTTGACCAAGCTCATCAACAGGAATTTCTTTCACTTCAGCATTTATTTCAAGGATTTCATTCCAGTGTTTAAGTGACTCAGGTACTGCTTTATGCTCGGTAGCACCATATAGCAGGCAATAGTCCTTACCGTTAGAAATAGTGTTATTAAGGTTCTTTTTAGCATTGATTAGCGCGGATAAAATGGCTGTTTGAATGCCTTCCGTTGCACCACTGGTAAATATAATTTTACCTGAGTCAGCACCAACAATCTGCTTAGCTTGTTGTCTGGTTTTATCCATTATCTGTTTTGCTTGCAGGCCCGTAACATGACTACTACTAGGATTGCCAAAAAGGGTTTCCATGGTTGATAAAGCTGCAGCGGCTGCTTGTGGTAAAACTTGCGTGGTCGCATTGGCATCAAGATAAATTAAACTGAGCGGCTGGTTTGCATCGGTAGGTAAATTAGTCATGAATTTCTCTTAAGTTATTTTGTTCATTGTTACTGAAATACGTTGGAAATTAACAATGATGCACATAAGACAATTATTTCATGTCAGGTCAGGTTTTGTTTTGCGTATTACCTTTGGTAATGGCTGTTTACAGGTATTTAATTCTTTAATTAGCGGTCAAGAAGAAAAATTAATTTAATTATGTGGGAGATATGAGTAAATAGAACCCATTATTACTTTTTGTAATGGCTATTCAGGAGTGATGAAAGGTAAATATTTAAATAAAATTCACTATGGCCCCAACGATCTTTAAGTAAGTCATTAAAATGGTGACATGAAAACAATTAATGACAAAGTTAATAATGGCTTAACGTGCCTTATTCTATTGCAAATGATAAAGCTCATAACATTATATCGGTTGTAGTTACTCGTCCTAACTAAGGGAAAAAGCATGAGAAGCTTTAAATCATCACCGACGACAGAGGTGTTTTTAATAAGGCTTATGGCTATGCTATTTACCCAAATATTGGTAAAGGTGGGATCGGCATTGGTGCTGCATATGGCAAGGGCCAAGTTCACTTGATGAATTTACCTCAGCAAACTTTGAATTTATGCCGGCGCTTCTGTGGTCGCGTATAAACTAACATTTATTCTTTATTAGCTAAATCCGGGTTTGTTGCTAGCTTTTTCCAACCAAAAACATTCATCGGTCCCAATACCCTGATTACCGTATTTCGAATAATACGAACCATAGCTTTGTCCATATTTTTAACCGTGGCTAAAGGTTTATCCGAAAAGTTAATAATCCAATCTATTCGGGATTGGCGTGCTTTTTTATATTGTTCTAAATTAACTTTTCCATCTTTTAAAGCCTTAGTTAGGGCTATAACATCTTCAAAGGCAGCCGCTGCACCTTGTTGTAACAGTGGTGAACAGGCATTAGCAGCATCACCAATAAAGACAATGCGGTCTTTATAAAAACGTGCCTCAGTAACTGACTTTAGCTCGCCAGTAATTATTTTTTGTTCATCTATTGCTTCGACAATACTTTTAGCGGGCTCTGCGTAACCTGAAAATATGTTTTTTATGTCAATTTTTGCATCGCCAGTTAAGGTATGAGATTTGTTCTCTTGATGAATATGCGCATAACAATAAAGTTCATCTTTACTGAGGGGATAAGCCATAAACATATCGGTATTACCTAACATATAGGTAGGTTGTAATTGATGATTGGGTGCCTTAACGATAAAGCGCCAGCCTGTTAAGTTGTGATTGTAAAGCGTAGTTTTTTCAGTGTATTGCTGTGCCCTTAGTGTAGAATTAATACCGTCTGCCGCGATAACTAAGTCATAATCACCACTTATTTGTGCATTGGAGCTCTTAACACTGACTCCTTCACTATGATTGTTAACAGCGCTAAGTTCTGTAGAAAAATGAATTTTATCTACTAAGCCCTCTGATAGTATGTTTTGTAGTTCAGTTCTTTGCAGAGCAACGAAGTGATCATTTTCAAAGGGAGCATGTGTTAAGTCTGCCTGTCCTAGTACCTTGCCATTTGACTTAGTGTAGAGTATTTCTTTTACTTGATGTGCCTGCGTCATTACAGCATCAAAAACACCAATTTTTTTTAGTGCTCTTAGTGCATTAAACGGTAAAGCAATACCTGCACCTAAGGTACTCATCGACGATTTTTTTTCTATTATGGTGTAATCGATATTTTCTTGTTTTTCCAACAAGCGAGCCATGGACAAACCCGCAATTCCCGCGCCGACAATGAGTACTTTCATGATTATTATTTGTCTTATTGTTGATTATGTTGATTATTTGATATTTTTACATAATAACATCGGTAAAGTAAATGTGTAGACGAGGCAGCTAACGCATTGTCGTTAGGTTATAAAGGCATAGGTTTGGCATATAAATAACCTTGGGCATAGGGACAAGTGAGGGATTTTAGGATATCGGCTATTTCTTCAGTTTCTACTCCTTCAGCAATGACACTTAGCTTTAACACTTTACCTAAGGCTATGATAGCGCTGTAAAGTGCCATATCTTCCTTGGAATTTATTATGTTTTGCACAATAGGTTTATCTATTTTGATTGAGTTCATTGGGAATGCGCGTAAATAAGAAATGGATGAATGGCCTATGCCAAAATCATCGACAGAAAATTTAAAGCCCAAGTTAGATAATTGCAACAATCTATTATTGTCTAGAAAAGCATTAAACTGTCTAAGTTTTTCTCAAACAACCCTAAATTCAAAAAAATTCACTCTCCGCGCAATAATCCGATAGTTCCTTTTTAAAATGATATTTATGCTTAACAAAAGTTAAATGACGTTAGCTTGAACTAGTTATCTCAAGATAAGGATCAATAGTGAATTATAAAATAACGCCAATACGTCGCGACTTTTTAATTAAAGTACGGCAGGCAGGAATTGATGATCAGAACCAACCAGTGATAAGGCAAGTGGCAACGGGCGGCGAGCCATGTCGAGATGTATTACGGCGTGCAGCAGTTGGTGAAGAATTAATATTAGCGAGTTATTGTCCGTTTTCAATCCCAGGCCCTTATAAAGAATACGGCGCGGTTTTTGTACTTGCTAAGCAAAGTAGTGAATGGGTTAATTATGATGAGTTCCCTATCCCTAACAATGCTACTAATGATTACTTCGGCGAAATTTTTGTATTAAAAGCGTATGATAAATATGAGTCTATCATTGCAGCCCAGCTAGTTACGCCTGAAAATGTTGAGCAAATAATTACAGAATACTTTCAACAAACCAAGGCTAGTTTTCTCATGGCTAGATATGCTGCGTATGGTTGTTACAGCCTACGGCTTGATAGAAAAGTTTAAGTTGTAATAACCCGGTTACACTAGCTAAGTTAACCTACTCAGCTGAACTAAAGGTACTCAATATGACTGATGACGTTTATTGGCATGCAATAACTGAGCATGATGCAGCATTTGATTTTCAATTTTATTATGGTGTTAAAAGCACCAAAACATTTTGCTTTCCTTCTTGTAAAAGCAAGGCACCACTGAGAAAAAATGTTACTTATTTTTCTGGTGTTGCCTTGGCTCAAGCTGATGGCTATCAAGCTTGCCAGCGATGCCAACCTAACAAAAAAACTCAGCAAGATACTGGCCTAGTTAAACTTATTTATGCTTGTAATAAAATTGAACAGCATAGTGAAGGTTCGTTAACTGCGTTACAACTTGCTAAATCAATGGGTCTCACCCAGTTTCAAATTAATAGGCTTTTTAAAAAATATCTTAATGTCACGCCAAAAAACTATATTGATCAAATTCAACTTAATACCTTGAAGATAAATTTACGAAACACCGACAATGTTAGTCATGCTATTTATCAGTCAGGTATTGAGTCTAGTTCGGTGATTTACGGTCGAATGATTACTCACCTAGCTATGACACCGAAAAATTATCTTAAAGGGGGTGCTGGCATCAAGATATCTTACGCTATGGGTGAAACTCGTTTAGGTCAGGTATTGATGGCGGCAACAGATAAGGGCTTATCCTTTTTACAGTTTGGCGAATCTAAACATCAGTTACTCGCTCAACTTGTGACAGAGTACCCAAATGCTGAAATTATGCTAATGCCTGAACAAAGCGCACCGCAACTTGAACACTGGTTACATCTACTCAACTTGTACTTAGCTGGTTGCAGTAATGAACTTAATTTACCCTTAGATATTCGAGCGACAGCATTCCAAAAAAGAGTCTGGGACTTTCTGAAAACGATTCCTTATGGCGAAGTAATGTCTTACGGGGAAATAGCTAAAGCTATTGGCTCACCAAAAGCTTTTCGGGCGGTTGCCAATGCTTGTGCGGGCAATAATATAGCGCTCGTTATTCCATGCCATCGAGTAATACGTGGCGATGGTAGCTTAGGCGGCTATCGATGGGGTGAAAAGCGGAAACGTATGATCATTGATATAGAAAATAAGCTAAATATCTAGCTATACTAAAAGTAGTTGTTAAAAATTGCAACATAGGAGCCTACTATGCATGTACAACTTCTGGTAACACACACTGATTCATGTTTGCCTAATATAAAGCGTGAACTCGACGATGCGGGTATTAACTATTGTGTTGACTATATTGAAGAAAATCCTGAGCTTGTTGCTTCGCATAATATACGGCACTCACCTAATATTCTGATTAATGGCAGTTTGATTTTTAGAGACCGGCCAAGTAAAGGCGAGCTGAGAACATTCTTCTTAGGTTAACTTGGTAATTAGTTATGGCTCGTTTAACACATGTTGCTTTACATGTTAAAAATTTGGCTAGTTGTGTTGCTTTCTACCAAGACTATATTGGTATGCAATTAGTACGTGATCGACACGTTAATGGTAAACACATTATTTGGTTAGCAGAGCCAGGCAAAGCTGATACATTTATTTTTGTTATCTTACCTCATGGTCCCGGCCACCAACAATCACCAGTAGATTTTTCTCATTTAGGCTTTGCTTTGGCAAGTAAGCAGCAAGTTGATGCCGTTGCTAAAAAGGCGGAGAATGATGGCCGATTATTATGGCCTGTTAAAGAAGAGCCATACCCTGTCGGGTATTATTGCGGTGTATTGGACCCCGATGGCAATAGGGTTGAGTTTAGTTATGGTCAACCTCTTGGAGATAACTGATTCAATTTGCCAAGTCGAGCGCCAATAGATATTACAAACTATATTTATTTGTGTCTGCGCGCTTGTGCATTTCACCTCGACTAAGTAAGCCATCAACAGCCGTTTGTACTTGATCAATATTATGCAAATACTTTTCATTCGATAACCATTGATTACATATGCCCTGTACTGAAGCACAAGCCTCTGGATGCGCTGATAAGTAATTGATAATACCTGTTTGGATTTCACTGTGAATGTCATTCATTTTCATAATATCCGCCCTTAATCTCTAGTATTTCATTTTTAAGCTTAGTGTATGTTTTGCTTTATTTCCTACTCTAGATATTAAAGTAGAGCATCTAGAGTAGGCTGTTTTTGTTAGTTCTATGGTTATATAGTGGTGATAAAAAAGGTTGTTTTTTCTACATAGCGGCCACTTTTTATAATAAAAAATAGTTATTGGTGAAATTTATTTCTTATATCCACTATCTTTATTTTCTGAAGATAACATTTAATTTCATTTTAAGGATATCACTATGAACAATCAAAAAATTGCCAGTGCAGCAATATCGAGCATTTTAGCGTTAGGTGTTTTAACGGCGACTTCGGCAAATGCAGTACCAAATCAACCCACTTCATGGGAGAAATGTGCCGGTATAGCAAAAGCAGGTAAAAATGATTGTGGTGCATTAAATGGCAGTCACAATTGTGCAGGACAAGCCACTAAAAATAATGATGCCAGTGAGTGGGTTTATGTACCAAAAGGCACCTGTGAAAAAATTACTGGTGGTGTTGTTAAAGCGGTAAAGCCCGCTAAGAAATAGTTTGTTGCTTAATTGTGTAGTGACTTTGCAAAGCGCTCAGGTGATAAAATAGCTGCTTTGCAAAGTTATAAATAGAACAGGAAGTATAAATAATGCGTAGCATAGAAGGGGTAGGGATTGGTCTTAAACATAAGCACTTGCAGCAGTTTATTGATAATAAACCTGATGTAGCTTGGTTAGAAGTTCATACCGAAAATTTTTTTAGCCAAGACAGCACCGCGGCAAAATACTTGGCTAAAATTAGCCAATACTATCCTATCTCAGCCCACTGTGTTGGTATGTCGTTGGGCTCAGCTACAACGAAATGCCCAATACGAGAACAACATTTACAACGTATAAAAAATACTATTTCTTGGTTACAGCCAAGCTTGCTGTCAGATCACCTCTCCTGGAGTGGGACAGAAAACGGACATTACTTACCTGATTTATTACCTATTCCTTTTACCGAAGAGGCGCTTGATGTTGTCGCTAAAAATATTAACCATGCACAAGATGTTTTACAACGACAGATATTGATCGAAAACCCATCAAGTTACTTAACCTATATCGATTCACCAATAGCTGAATGGCAGTTTTTGTCATCACTAATTCAAGAGACAGGCTGCGGCATATTACTTGATGTGAATAACATTTATGTCAGTGCTCATAACCAGGGGTTCGATGCTTTAGAGTATTTAGCAAATATTCCCGTTGATGCAGTAAAAGAAATACATTTAGCCGGTTATAGTATCGATAACATAGAGGGGCAAGAAGTCTATATAGATAGTCATGGTCATAAGATTTATGACGGTGTATGGCGGCTGTACGAACAAGTTATTAAGCGCTTTGGTGTTTTGCCAACCTTGATTGAGTGGGATACTAATGTACCTGAACTATCGGTACTGTTGGCTGAAAAAAAGAAAGCTGAAGCCATTATTCTTAAGGTAGTAAACGCTGAAAAGGTCATGAATGATCAGGCTTTTTTATGACTAAATTAGCAGAGCTACAGGCTAACTTTTTTAAGGACTGTTTATCAGGCACTTTAACTGCTGATAATACTACTATGAGCAAAGATATTGATAGCCACTTAATCTCCGCACAAGGCTTAATGGGCATATATCAGCATAGCGCCTTAGCCAACATTACTACTTCATTAAGTCTAACTTTCCCTGTGGTTGAAAAACTAGTAGGAGATGATTTTTTTGCACAAGTATGCCGGCAATATATTCTGGCTCATTGGCCAATATCGGCAAATATGGATGACTATGGCGACAGCTTGCCACAATTTTTAGCAGAGCTTGAGCAGGTTAAACAATTAGTTTATTTAAAAGATGTTGCTAAGTTGGAGTGGTTATTCCATCAAAGCTCTTTAGCTAAAGACAGCAAATACTTTGATTGGGCCACATTAGCAGGAGTTGCCCCGACAGATACGTTGAAATTAAACTTTATACTTGCTCCATCGGTTGCCTTAATCAAATCAACACAACCTATTAATAAAATTTGGCAGATGAACCAAGACAATGCACCGCAAAATATCGAGTTATCGATTGATGGTGAAACTGATACATTTATTGTGCTATTTAAGCGAGGCTTAAAGACTGAAATGATGACGATAACTGCTAGTGAATTTTTCTTGTTACAGTCGCTTTTCAATGGTCTGAATTTTGAGCAGACAATTGAAGCAGTTATGGCTAGTACCGCTACTATGGGTGCAGATACCTCGATAGATAATATCTTGAAAAAACATATGGAATTAGGCGTTATTTGCGGCTTTTCTATTTAGAAAAGCCGCAGCGCGATTGGTACTACTTATAGTGCCAAATATTGCAGACTAAGCTTTGTTATAAGTCAGCATGCGGACCAAATACTTCATAATGAATGTTTGTCGCTCTTACACCTAAATCCAGTAATTGTTGCTTGGCAAACTGCATGAATGGAATAGGGCCACAAAGATAAAAATTTCCTTGTTCAATAGGTAAGTCCACCTTGGTTAAATCCATCATGCCGTGATGAATATGTGTTTGTTCATTCATTTCATCACGATACCAAATAGCTTGTTGCCAATTATTATCTTTAATTAGGCTTGCTGTTTTTGATGAAAAAGAATGTTGCTCACTGTTTTCACAAGCATGTAAATATTGTACAGAATGGTTGTAACCTTGTTGTGCTAATGTCTCAAGCATGGCTTGCATAGGCGTAATACCCACTCCTGCAGAGAGTAATACGACTGGCCCCCGGCGGTCAGTAAAGAAAAAATCTCCTGCGGGGGCATATAAATCAACCTCATCGCCAACATGTAGTTCATCATGTAAATAATTAGAAACTATACCTGGCACCTCACCAACTTCTCGCTTTACTGAAATTCGATAGGTCTCGTTGTTGACCTTGTCAGATAAAGAATATTGACGTATTTCTTTAAACTCTCTGTTTGGATCGTACACTTCAATACCTAAATACTGCCCAGCCTTAAACCCTATTACCGGTTTGTCATCAATGGGCATGAATACAAAGCTGGTTACTAATTTAGACTCAACTTTTTTATCTACTAAGGTGAATGTCCTCGCGTCACGCCAGCCACCCAAAGTATCAGCACGTTCTTGGTATAATTCAGATTCTCGGTTAATAAATATTTGCGCTAAAAATTGATAGGCTGCTGTCCATGCTTCTTCAACATCAGCGGTGAAAGCTTCACTGGCTAGCTCACGTAATGTTTCGATAAGATGATGACCAACAACTGCATAGTGCGGAGCTTTAATATTGAAACTAGTATGTTTTTGCGCAATCCTCTCTACTGCTGTTGTTAATACTGCTAAATTTTCAATGTTTTTAGCATAGGCTGCAATGGCTTCAAACAATGCTACTTGTTGCCTACCTGAGTGCTGATTGGCCATATTGAAGATATCTTGCAACTCCGGGTTATGGCTGAACAATCGCTGATAAAAATGACCTGTTAATGCCGGCCCTGCATTTTCTAAAAGGGGAATGGTGCTTTTTATAATGTCGATGTGCTTATCAGTTAACATGATTACTCCTAAGGTATTTCTGTAAAAGGTGTCCTAGGCAAAATTACCAAGAACTTTTTAAAATTATTTATTGGATTGAAGATTTTATGGTGTTTATTAACGACTAAAATACTTCTCAATTTTCTTAGTCGTCAAAATAGGCAGGTAAACTTTTAAGAATAAACTTCCGGCGATTAACCAGGCTAATACGCTGATGTTCCAGCTCAACAGTGGTTGAGAAATTAATATCGGCAAAAGGGCTCGTGTCAGTGCAGACAAACTAATCAGAACAAATACCCATGAAATCAATTTACTCGGTGTTAATGCTCTGCCGGTATGACCAAGAGATACTCGGCTCATCATGGCAAAAATCATCAAGCCCATTGCGGCTATGGTAATTAAATGAAGTGCATCACCAAAGGAAATGGCTAATTGAATAAAACCAAGGCTATACAAGGGTTGGTAGCTCATACCAAGTACTATTAATCCCAAACCTAGCGAGAAATAGGATAAGTGTAACGACCACAATAAAGGAATATTTCTGGTAGCAAAACTGCGCCAGTAACTTTGTCTAATTAGGTGAAGTAACCCTGCTGATATCATTAGCCCTGCCGGAGTAAAGGGTAAATCAATAAAAGCCGAGCTAAAAAATACCACGACACCAGCAATGGAAGTAATGGTTAGTAATGGTGTTAGCCAGCTAGGGCAAGTGATAGCTAAAGTTTTAGCGCCAGATACTGTGAAAAAAGGGATCACTCGACCACCTAAAATGCCCATCAATAAACAAAACATTAATACACAGCTTCTAGCAATATGCCGAGTCAGTTCGTAATGGCCATTAAAATCAAGTAGTAATAAGACAATGTTTAGCATCATTAATACCGATAATAACGGAATGAAAAGATAGTTTCGGTGGTTGTGACTTTTAAGCACTAACCGCGTGAAAATAGCAATTGATCCTAACCACCAACAGCTTTGTAAGATAATGGCGACAATAATTGTACTTGGTAAGTTAACTATTAAGGCAACTCTAACCAGTAGCCAAAGCCCTATAAAAGCTAATAGTGGTAAACCTTTAATACTTGGCTGTCCTGTCCATGTTTGTGCGGCGGTGAGAATAAAACCTACGGCAACGGTGGCGGCAAAACCAAATATCATTTCATGAATATGCCAGGTTAATGGGCTTATGCCATTAACGCTAAAAGTGAAGTATCCATTAAAGTAAGCAGCCCATATGCCTAATGCGAACATAGAACAAGCAACGGCCAGTAAAAAATAACTTCTAAAGGCTAAATCTAATACTGGATGCTGTGCTATATAGTTGAGTGGACTGTTGCCATCTTGAGAGCAGCTTTGTTGATCATAAGTTAGCCGAGCAGCTTCTGAATCTTGAATTTGTAACATGTTAAAAGTTCCTTTTACCAAAACCATGTAAAGCAACACAACGCAATACATAGCCAATTTTGAGTAAACCAGCGAAAACAATAGTGGCAATATGCGCAGACACTTGAACTGAAATGGTAAAGTGTTGGTCATAACCGAAAGTTATAAATATCGAAGTAGTCACAATCAATAAGGACAACAACATTAAATAGTTACCTATAATTAAACATTTTTGAAAACCCAATGCGTTATCGATAGTGGGCAGTTGGCGAGCGATAGAAAATTGTGAATACATGTCGGCCTCTTATTAGTGATTGGCTTTTTATTATTTACTTCGGTTATTTATAATTATTAATTGCAAAGTAAGTGCCATGTTTTATTTTACTTTATATTCAAGGGTTTAAGTGTTTTCCTTTGGTTTTTGTAGTCTAAATGACTACTACTACCTGTAGTCATTTAGACTCCTTCGTGTTATTTTGTTATATTGAGAACAAGGTAAAGTGAACCCTTCTTTGAAACCAAGGGTAATTTTCAGGATAAGCAATGAAACAAATATCATCATCAGCAGTTATTGAGTTAGCACTTGACCTTGCAACGAGCTTAAATAGCAAAGATAGGTTCGATAGATTATTAGATACTGTTAGAAAGACCATCACCTGTGATGCGGTCGCATTACTGTCTTTTCATGGAGAGCTGCTAAAACCTATCGCGCTACAAGGATTAAGTCGGGATACCTTAGGGCGTCGTTTTTATGTGGAAGAGCACCCTCGATTTCTAGCACTTTGCCAATCAAAATCCCCCATTCGTTTCCCTGCTGATTCACCCCTACCAGACCCTTATGATGGCTTGTTGATAGATCGCGATGGCGATTTACCTGTGCACTCATGCATGGGTTTACCACTCTATTATGATGATAAATTGCTCGGCTTATTGACCATGGATAGCCTAACGCCACATGACTTTGAAGATATTGAAGCACGTACGTTAGAAGTAATTTCAGCCATATCAGCGGCAACACTCAATACAGCCTTTCTATTAGAGCAACTTGAAAGTAGAGCTGATCATTCACAACGTGTGGTAGCAGAATTAACAGAAGAAGCGTGGAAACGTGATGGCGGGGAGCTTATTGGTGAAAGCCCGATCATGTCGCAACTTAAACAAGAATTAGACATTGTCGCCTCCTCTGATTTTAATATCTTAATCTATGGTGAAACTGGTGTAGGTAAAGAGCTAGTTGCCCGAACCTTACATCAAAAGTCACTGCGACATCATGGGCCTATGGTGTATGTGAATTGCGCTGCTCTGCCGGAAAATCTTATTGAAAGTGAGCTTTTTGGTCATGTCAAAGGTGCTTTTACCGGTGCGGATAGAAATCGTGCCGGTAAATTTTCACTGGCAGATGGAGGCACATTATTTTTAGATGAAATAGGTGAATTACCGCTTGCTGCGCAGAGTAAAATATTAAGAGCAATTCAGAGTAATGAAATTCAACCTGTTGGCCAAGATAATGTGGAAGAAGTTGATGTGCGTATAGTAGCGGCGACCAATAGAGATTTGAAAGAAGAGGTTGGTGAAGGACGTTTTCGTGCTGATTTATATCACAGGTTAACTGTATATCCCATACGGGTGCCAAGACTTTATGAACGGGTTGGTGACGTACAGTTATTAGCGGGTTATTTTGTTGAACAAACTCGGCGTAAGCTAGGTATTGGTCAGTTAAAAATTACTGAGCATGCCGTTGCCCATTTAACGCAATACAATTGGCCAGGTAATGTTCGTGAATTAGAGCATGTTGTTAGTCGGGCAACTTTAAAAGCGCGTGCTCGTCAGCATGGTAAAGCGATTATTTCTATTGATAAAATCGATTGTGGACCACTCAATGCTGTTGGGGAAGAGCTACCACTAGGGCTTATTGTAGAAGATGGTTTTTCATCTACAGATAATAAACATCAGAACTTGCCATTAAAAGCAGAAACTGAGAATTTTCAAAAATCACTAATTAGCCGAGTACTCAAAGAAGAAGCTGGTAACTGGGCTGCAGCGGCAAGGCGATTATCAACAGATAGGGCAAACTTGAACCGTATTGCCAAACGTTTAAATATCAAAGTGGTGAAGTCAGTCGTATAATAGTTATTAGTTTAAGAAGTAGTACTAATGAATAAATACGCGACTAGATGTGATAACTAGTCGCGTGTTCGGCTTACCTATATAGCTTAATCCTAGTTCAGGTTACTTAGCCAAAATAGTTAACACAGCGCTGTTCATTGCTTGTGTTGCAGTGCTAATAACCTTTTGTGCATCGGGTGCCCAATATGGGCTGTGTAGTGATGGTAAACCCTCGCCAGTTTCTTGCGCTGCTTGCCATTTATCAACAGGTACACCACCAACCCAAAATATCATGCTTTTAATATTGGTATCCGCTTTGTAATAGCGGCCAAAGTCTTCACCGGCCATTACAGGAGGTACTTCAATAATGCGATCTTTACCTAACTCGGCGGAAAATAAGTTGGCCATTTTTTTAGTAAACTCAGGTGCATTATAGGTTGCTGGCGTGTATTCATCCTTCACCGTTACTACGGGTAATAACTTTTCAGGTAACCCCATGGCGATGCCTTCGCCTTTAGCTATTCTTGCAATACCATCTAATAAAGTTTGACGTGTTTCATCGGAATAACTACGCACGGTTAATAATAATAACGCCTGATCAGAAATAATATTGTGTTTAGTACCTGATTGAAAACTGCCTACGGTTACCACGGCAGGATCTTGTGGATCTAATTCTCGACTCACTAGGGTTTGTAAAGCGCCAACAATGCGTGCACCCAAAACGATAGGATCTTTAGTTGCGTGTGGGTAAGCACCATGACCACCAACCCCTTTAACAAGGATATTTACACTATCGACATTAGCAAAAGTAAAACCAGGAGTGTAACCAATAACCCCGGCCTTTAAACTGGCTGAATTATGAAAAGCTAAGGCATAGTCAGGTTTTGGGAAACGTTTGTATAAGCCGTCAGCAAGCATATCTTTTGCGCCACGACCGCGTTCTTCAGCAGGTTGCAGAATCATTACTAAAGTACCTGACCAGCTCTTTTTATTTTCACTAAGTAACTTTGCTGTGCCAACCCAGCTGCTCATATGGGTATCGTGAGCACATGCATGCATAACATGCGCTTGTTGGCCTTCTTCAGTGGTGGTAGTAACTTTTGAAGCAAACGCTAAACCGGTTTGCTCTTTTACTGGTAGGGCATCCATATCGGCGCGAATTAATACTGTAGGGCCTTTACCGTTTTTTAATACCGCAACAACACCGGTACCACCAACTTTCTCAGTAACGTCAAAACCTAATTCACGGGCTATTTTGGCTAGTTTTTTTGCGGTATTAAATTCTGCACTGGATAGCTCAGGGGTTTGGTGTAAATCTTTATATAGCGTCATCAACTCAGGCATGGCGGCTTGTACTGACTTGGCATTGTTACTGCTACTATTCGCTGTAGCATAGGTTAATGAGCTGCTGACAAGGCATAAAACAGAGGTTATTAATGCTATATTTTTCATGGTATTACTCAAAGAATGATTTAAAAACCATCTTAGCGTAATGAACTAAGCTGTACAAATGAGATTATCTTGAAGAAGTGTACTAAATAAGTGTACTGAATTAGGAAGGAGATGCTAAGTGAGTAATCAACTAGCTGTTTAGTACAGCTTATTGATTACTCATATTGAGTGTTATCTATACCAAAATTAAGGTAAACACTTTATGGGTGAAGCTGCCAAATTACCCCTGCATCCTTGGTTGGGTTACCCGTAGTACTGGCACCTCCACCAAAAGCAAATTTAGGTAAAGCGGTAATACGGCTGGTACCCGTTTGATGGCCTCGTGCTGCCATCATACCTGTAGCACCTTTATAAGCAGTTAAGCTGCCTCTAAAGCCACGAGCTTTTAACTCTTTGGCAAGCTTTGAACCAAAACTTTTTGCTAATGGCGTCATATTATTCGCGCCAAAACACGCAAGGATATGAAAATCAATTTTACGTTGACCGCCGTTGGCAATTTTTAGCTTAATAGCAGAGGCTAATTGTGAAGCTGTCCAGCTTACATTGCCAGTGCCTAGTACCCAAGTAACTTTCTCTGTTGAATATTTATGGCCATGACCACCAATAAGTATTTGATCACCAGAGCCGATATCACTCCATTGCCCTGCAGGCTTTGAGTTACCATACCTAGTACGACTAGCAGAAGTACCATCTAAAAAAGGTAATATAGCGTCGCGGTTAGTCATTCTAGCAACGGTATCGCTATGCCAACCGTCATCTTTAAAAGGAAGCCAGTAGTAATTTTTCATTTATAACCTCAATAGTTGTTATTAATATTATTCAGCTAGTGCACTGACGTTAGTTGTCAAACGTATTTGCACTTACACATTAATTTTTCTAGTGTGTTTTTACATCTAGTTTATCTTACTTTAACTTAAGGTAAACCTATTCGTTTATTAGTCCATATTATTCAATTAGATCTTCTGGTGTAACTGGCTGGAAAATATCACCGTATAAACTATGCAATACCATATTTTCAGGTTTTAGAGTGGTCTTTTGTATTTCCTGCCAAGGTACAATATAAAGAACTTGTGGCAGTTCTTTGTTGCCTTTAATAAAACTGGTTTTTAGCTCTAGTCTGTCTGTTGACTCTACATTGTTTTGGCTACTCTCTTCATAGGCCATGGCAGTTAAGCTGAAAAAGAGTAGTAATAGCGCAGATAAGCTGAGATTGATTATTTTTTTCATTAATTATTTGCCGCCATGGTTGCTTGTAAACTTTCTAACCAGTTCTCAGTGTTTTCGTCTTTTTCGCCGTTATAGGCTAAATAGAATTGATAGTGCTCAATGGCTTTAGTAATGTCTTGCAGGTAAATATCAAAAAGTAATGCTAAGTTGTAATGGGCAAGGGCGTAATCTGATTTATTACTGATTGCCTTTAAATAGTAGTTTTTGGCGTTATGAATCTCGCCCTTTTTTTGTGCTAAATATCCAGATAAGTTCCATGCCTGCGCCATATTGGGATTTTTCTCTAAGGCGGTTTTTGCATAATCCTCTGCTTGAGCCAAGTCTTTTTGTTTAATACTGATTAAGGCTAAATTAGCCCAGGAGCCGGCAATGTTCGGTTGGCGTTCGCTCATGGAAATAAACAACGCTTTAGCCTGGTCTAGATCATTATTATTTAAAGCAACTATAGCATTTTTGTAGAGCTGAAGTTCCTCAATTGAAGACTCCGTTGTTTTATTATTTGTTACCGGTTTATTGCTTGTTACTTGATTACTACAAGCTGAAATGGTCATTATAAAAATTATGACCAAGGTAATGCTCAAGGTATTGTTAAGGGTAGGTTTAATGTAAGACATTGATAAAGTTCTCTACTTTTGGCTCTCGCTTATACCTTATTGGAAATAAGCGCTGTAATGCTTGATGGCTCTTTTTTATCCATTGGTCGTAAATATCATCTTGGGTATAAGCCAGGTTAACTTCATAAAATTCGATGGCTTTTTCTTCAAATGGAAAGGCTTGATCTTCGAGTAAAAAGAGATACTGTTCTTTTTCATCATCACTAAGGTGCTTGGGCACTTCCGAGGTTAATAAGGCCTGACTAAAGTCATTGTATATTGTGGCAATGGCATAGGTGGCTTCTGTAGCTGTTTCAGCAACGCCATAAGAAGAGGCTCGGGCATAGTAGTTAACACTTGCCTGCATTTTTTGTTTTTTACGTTTTAAGTTCTTCTTTAAAGGGCGAACTAATTTTACTGTTGAAAAACCTCGGCTTTCTTGACGTGCTAGGGCAATTGCCGCATTTGAGGCGATAAAATTAGTACGCTCATTTTTAGCTGAACTGGGTGTCTTTTTATCTGTAGAAAGAATTCTTCTATGCCAGAAAAGGCTTTTGTTCAGCTCATTGCTCTGGGCATATAATTGCGTTAATTGATACATAGCTTCGAAGTAAGGCATAAAAGGTTGAGGGTAGGTTTTTATATACTTTTTTAACGATCTCACGGCTGATGAAATATCGTTATTTTGTTGATAAAGATCAGCGGCTTTTAGCAGTGAAGCCATTTTGTATTCTTTACTATTTTCATGGCTCGACAACTTCTCTAATTCTTTTGCTGCAGCAATATCTTGCTTAGAGTTTAAGTAGGCCACCGATAACTTTTTAGCGATATCATTTGAATTTTTATGCTGTGGATATAAGCTTCTAAAGCGCTTGATATAGTCAATGGCAGGTAGCCATTGTTCACTCTGAATGGATAAAGCAATAGCATCAAAAAGACCTGAAGCTGCGGTTTCACTTTTTGGTGTTAATTGAGATATTCTTGCATAGTGCTCGATAGCTAAGGGTATTTCTTTTTGCTCAACAGCACTTTTACCTTGATAAAATATCGCTAAGGCTAGCCCTTCAGTAGCTGAGCTTTTATCTTTAGCACTTAACTCTTGGGTTTTCATTAAAGCAAAGTAGCTACTTTCTGCTGCTAGGTACTCTTTGGTTTGGAAGTAAGCGTGTGCTTTAACCATATTAATGGTGTTAATGAGTTTAGTGCTTTTATTACTGATAACTAATTCTGCTAGGTGAATTGTATCGTCAAATCTTTTGTTGTTATAAGCGGCATCACTGGCACGCGCTATTACTTTAATAGCTTGTTCATCAGTAGGGTATTGTTGAGCATATAGAGTTGATGCCTCAATTAATCGGTTAAGCCAAATTGCCTTACTTTCAGGGTTAGTTGCATCAGTTAATAATTTATCAGCTAAGGTAATGACTTGGTATGCAGCGGCTTTATTGGTGACAGTCTGTTCGTCAAAACCCGCCAGTTTATAATGCTTATAGGCAAGTTCTTGCATGTTATGCTGTAAATATAGAGAAGCAAATAAGAAGTGGATATTGTCTTGGCGAGAGTAAGCTGAAAAATGTGCTAAATAATTTTTGTACCAACGCTCAGCGCGAGTGAAATCAGCTAGTTTATTACTTTTTTGATACTCTTTATGGTAAGTCGCAGTTTCAATCAAAATATGATTCTTCAATGCTAGACTTATCATCTCGTAGCGTTTTTTATAACGGCCTTTTTTGTTCAGCCAATAACTGCTTGTTGGTTGGTAGTTGCTATAAAATTGCTCGAAGGCTTTTTTCCTCTGCTCGACAAAGCCAGATTTTTTCCAAATATCAACAACTTTTAGTGACGCTTGTGCCGAAAATTCAGAATCGGGAAATTGGCTGATATAACTATTTAGGGTACCGACAGAATCGTTATAACGTTGCTGTTTGAGGAAGGTGTCACTTAAACTGCTATAAATATAATATAAATTATTTACATGCTCTGTTTGTTGGAAGTATAGGTTCAAAGGCTCTACGCCACCAAGGTAGGAGAATGACAATCCCATGGCACGAAAGTATTCATCGAATAAACTCTGTTGACTGGCGGATAATTGCTCATACTGCTGAAAATCATTAAAGTTAATCGCCTGGACAAAATCATCGGCCGCTTCAATGTAAAACTCTTGTTTAAAGCGAGACCAGCCACGTTTATAAAGCGACTTTTCATAAAACACCGCATTATTTTTAGCGATAATAATTTCAGTGTACTTATCTTCAGCCAAGGTATATTTTTTAGCGCTAAAGGCGTACTCAGCTAGTCTAAATTGCGCTTCTAGATAATAACGTGACTTAGGGTAACCCTTGGCCAGCAATTTCAAGGTTTCATGGGTCTGATCGTATTCACCCTGTTGATCGTAAGCTTTGGCTAACTGGTAAAGTGTGACATCGTTATGTTTAGCTTTAGGGTAATCTTTTATTGAGGTCTCTAATAACTCAATGGTTCGGTTGAGCTTTTCATTGGCGAGTTTTTCTTGGGCGGCTTCAGCCGTTTCACTTTGTAATAACTCTTCAGATAATTTAAATTCGATAGCTGCCAGGCGGTTTAAAGCATCGGCCCGAGATAAATCTGATTTAGAGGCATGTTTTAAATAATTAATGTATGCGTCGCGAATATCACCTTCTGATGTGGCGATGTTCTTTTTTTGTGCTCGGCTTTTACTCTGCTCTGCATTATCGATGTTTTGCAGTGTTTGCCGTGAGCTCTCTTTTTCGTTGCAGGCACTGAGTAATAGACTCAGGCAGCAAACTAATAATAACCAGAATTTAGTGGCATTAAGCTTTGAAAAAATAAGTGTTGATAAGTTACGCGGCATTACTGTTCAACCGTATTGTTGTCATAAAGTCTGGCCAAGCCATACCTAGATTGATTTAAATAGCTACTTAATTGAGACACTCTATTTTGCATGATACTTTTTGCCATCATGATGGTGATATTTTCATATTCGTCATTAAGCGCAGTAATTTTTTTGCTAATTTGGGGCTTGTTTAACCTTGTAAGTGAATCTTTAAAAGCCAGCATATTTTGACGTTGACTAAAAAAATACTTAGGGTAATTTGCCAAAAAATCGACTCGGGTTTTGTTATTAGCATCTGAGTTAGCATTAGCAATGCTCATAACAGAATTTTCACTCATTGCCATAGTGGCTTTTTTGAGAATAAGTGGTGAATTAATTAAGCGATTCATGGAATTTATCTTGTCTTGATAATAACCAGATGCTTGTGAATAACCGAGTGATGCTGTGGCTAGTTGCTGTGATTTTTCATAGAAAAAAGGCATCAATAAATAGGCTTCATCAATGGGTAAGTCATCTTGTTTTTTGTCTTTTAAAAAGCGAGTGGCATTTAACGCACCAATATAATCGTCTTGATGTGCGGCAGTTAAGGCAATGCCCAATAACGCTTGATTACTATATCGGCTATTAAGGCCAACCAGTTGGAAGGTTTTTCTGGCATTGCGGTAGTAGGCTTGATTGAGTAGAGAATAACCTAGCGTGATATATAAACGGTTTAGGGCTTTCTCTTTATTTTCCGTTTCTTGTGAGGTTAATAGCTGTGAAATAATTTGATGGCCATCAGTCCACCAACCTTGCCTGATATTAGCGAGTGCCATATTAAATTGTGCAGCAGCATAATATTCACTACTAGCGACAACTTTTTCATAGGCCTTTATAGAGCGGTGATGTTCGCCTTGTTTTTGCAAAGAAATACCGGTCATTAATTGTGCGTGATGATATTGCTCTATAGGTAATTCACTCATATTATCTTTGAGGTAAGTTAGTACTTTAGGCCAATTTTTACGTTGAAAGTAAAAGTCTGCTAGCAGGTAGCTAAGTTGGGCGTTAACCCCATCATCGCCTTGGTCATTAATTTTGCTGATCAAGTCCTGAGCATTTATTAAAACATTATTATCGAGTAACTGCTTAATCAATAAAATGACTTTAGGATCGTAATAGTTGCGCGTTAACAAAAATTGATTTCTGATGATCAAGGCCGTCGCTTTAATCGGTTTTTTGAGGTTGATTTCATTTATTATGGCTTGGGATAAAGCCTCAAGAGAGTTGAAACGGGCTGCTTTGAGTTTTGCTGTTTTAATTATTTTATTATAAAAGTCGTTTGTAAATTCTTGGTGTGCTTTATCAATTACTGCTAGCTGATTTTGATAGTTTTTTACTTCTGCAGCGGCACAATAAGTGCTAACAAATAAGCCGAACGAAAATAAGCTTACATAAATGAAATGTACAAAGAGGTTTGTGACTGTGGCTTTCATTAAAGATACTTCATTTGATGTTGGCTAATTGAGCTCGTCATAGGGTTAATATTTAGGTTTTTTAGAAAGCTAAAATAAGCATCAACGGCTACGCTAGTTAGCGTAGCCGTTGATGTTTTACTCGTTATTTACATAACTGAGCCTTAGTTCTGTCTTAGTTCAATTTCAGTTATGTTAATTGGTAGGTAAATAAACCTTCCTCATTAACATTTACCTCGATATGAGATATTTGCTCATTATTAGAGAGCTTAGTTAAACACTCAACCGCCATTTCAGGTAATAAAGTTCGGGTTAAAATATTTTCAATATTACGTGCACCTGTATCAACTTCTTGGCTTCTAGCAAGAATATGCAGCATCACTTCTTCATCATAACTAAAGGTAGCGTTGTAGTGCTCTTTAACGCGTTTAGCAATGCGATTCATATTGATTTTACATATCTTCAGTAAGTTCTCATCACCCAGAGGGTAATAAGGAATTACGGTTGTACGACCAAGGAATGCTGGTTTGAAATAGTTCAGTAGCTGAGGTCTAAAGTTATCTAATAATACTTCAGGATCAGGCAATTCTTCACTTTGTGCACAAATAGCGCGGATATGCTCTTCACCGGCATTTGAGGTCATAATGATAATGGTATTTCTAAAATCGATATCACGACCTTCACCATCTTTGATGGTACCTTTATCAAATAAGTTATAGAAAATATCTTGTACGCCAGGATGAGCTTTTTCCATTTCATCAAGTAAGATAATACTGTGTGGTTTTCTACGAGCAGCTTCGGTTAAAACCCCGCCTTCACCATAACCAACATAACCAGGAGGAGAGCCAAGCAACATAGATACTTTATGCTCTTCTTTGAACTCTGACATATTGATGCAAGTGATGTTTTGTTCACCACCGTATAATTCATCAGCAAGCGCCAGTGCGGTTTCGGTTTTACCGATACCACTTGAGCCTACCATAAAGAAAACCCCAATAGGTTTACGTGGATCAGTTAAGCCGGCACGTGATGTTTTAATACATTCAGCGATAGCTTCTAATGCATGGTCTTGACCAATGATACGTTTTTGTAAAATATCTTTTAGACCCATGATTGCTTTGATTTCGTTGGAAACCATTTTACCAACAGGAATACCAGTCCAGTTAGCAACAACTTCTGCAATGGCTTGACTGCCTACATTCACTTGAATCATAGGCTCATCACCTTGCATTTCAGTTAATGATGCCATAAGAGCATGTAACTCTTCTTTGGTTGCAGCGACTTCGTCAGCGGTTAATATTTCAGTTTTGTTCTTACCATCATCTTTTACATTCCCATCAGTGCTCTCGGGAACATTCAGTGTAGCTTCAATTTTTTTCTGTAATGCATGAATTTTTGTAACAACCGCTAACTCTTTTTTCCATTGAGCTTCTTGCTTAACAAGTAACTCAGTAAAAGCTGTTTGTTGTTCAGTTAATTCAGCAATAGTTTCTTGATGGTTACCTAATGTCGCTTGTTCTCGCTCTAACGACTTTATTGTTGTTTTCGCTTGAGTAATATTTCGGCGAGTATTTTCAACCGCTTCAGGCGTCGCACTTTGGCTTAATGATACCCTTGCACAGGCTGTATCAAGTAAACTCACTGACTTATCAGGAAGCTGACGAGAGGTAATATAACGACTAGATAATTTCACTGAATCAACAATCGCTTCATCCATAATACGTACGCCATGATGGTTTTGTAATACGTTAGCTATGGCGCGCATCATATTGATGGCTTTTTCTTCACTGGGCTCTTCAATTTTAACCACTTGGAAACGACGTGTTAGTGCCGGATCTCGTTCAAAATATTTTTTATATTCTGCCCAAGTAGTTGCGGCTATGGTACGTAGCTCACCACGTGCTAATGCAGGCTTTAATAAATTAGCTGCGTCGCCTTGGCCTTCTTTACCACCTGCACCAATTAAGGTATGTGCTTCATCAATGAACATGATAATAGGTTGGGGTGATGCTTTTACTTCAGCTATCACTGATTTTAAACGATTTTCAAATTCACCTTTAACACTAGCACCGGCTTGTAGTAAACCTAAATCGAGCGTGCGCACACAAACATCTTTTAGTGCATCAGGCACGTCGCCTGCTGCGATACGTAAAGCGAAACCTTCTACTACGGCGGTTTTACCAACACCAGCTTCACCGGTTAAAATAGGGTTGTTTTGACGACGACGAATCAAAATATCAATGATTTGACGAATTTCTTCATCACGACCTAAAATAGCATCGATTTTGCCTTGTTTTGCATCTTCAGTTAAGTTCACGGTGAACTTATCTAATGATGGTGTTTTACTTGGCGCACCAGGCATTGGCGCCTTGCTATTAGATGTATCACCCATCGCGCTAGAGAGTGACTCAGCAGTTGTACCAACAATAGCACGAGTTACTTCACGTAGTGACTCTGGTTGAATTTTCTTTAACTCACCTGATAATGCAGATGTTGATTGACGCATACTGTCATCAAGCAATAACGCCGTTAATATATGCGCAGACGTTGCAACGCCGTGACCATATTCAACGGAGGCGAGCATCCAGGCATTTTTGCTGATATCAACAATGCTTGGAGATAACGCTGGTGCTCTGGTATTGCCGCCTTTAATACGGTCCAATTCTCTGTTTAAGTCTTGATGGATTTTGCCCAGATCAATATCAAACTTATCAAAAATAGCCAAAATATCGCTATCAGGTACTTCCAATAATTTTAATAACCAGTGCTCAATCTCAACATTGTAATGAGTACGTGAAAGACACAGTCCCGCAGCTCCTTCTAGTGCATTACGAGAGGTTTCATTCAACCTACCGACTAATGATTTTAAATCAATTGTAACCATATCTATTCCCTCTTTGTTCAAGTGATGTTAATTCACTTGATATCACTTCATTACATAAGTTTGTTAGTACTAACAAACGCCTTGTACATTGTTGCAGCATGAAACGCCGCAAATTTTGGTAAAACTCTTTTCGCCATTATAAAACTCAGCAACACCGCCAGCGCGCAGCACCCAATGAAATTCATCATCAGCGATATAAGCTAGGCCTGAAGAATAACAAGGTAGCTCTTTATAATTGCCGTTACCTTGTTTTTCATGGGTGAGCGCGGCATGTTGGTAGAACTCTTTTAATTTTTGTGGGCTGACATAAAATCCTTTGCAGGCTTCTGCCATTTCAGGCCTTTTTTTAATGCTCTCGCCTTGAGTCAATACTGTGATCTCAGATAATTCATTGGCGGGCCGACTGCTTGAACAGGCGCTAATCAAAGTAATAAAACACAATACAAATGCCAAATTAAGGGGCATTAGTGGTAAATTTTTATTGTTACTAAAACGGCTAAAATCTATCATAGTTTTATCTCCTAGAAATAGGTATATCAACTACGGCATTGCCGTGTTTAGTATCGATAGATTTGCTCGATAACCAACTAGTCCAGCCTAAAATGGGTTTGTTATCAGTAGCAAAACTTACCTTACTCGGCAATTCTTTTTTTAACGTTCTTAAGATAAAGCTATAATCGTGTTCAAAACCTAAATACAGCCGAACAAACTCATCTAAGGCTTTTAGGTGAGGAGTTTGTGGGGTGAATTTTTTTAATTGTTTAGCGGTTAATGGCCCTAAAATAATATTGATTTTTCCTTGAGCAAAGAAACCACTTTTACCTAACATAACCGTCTTTCCTAACTGATTATTTTGTCCAGCAGCACCGTTATTTGGTAATTTGGTTCGAACATCATCAATTAAAGGTTGCCATTGACCAACAAACTCTTTTATTTCTACCGGTAACTGAAAATGGCTTTCAATAATTTGCTTAAGGCCGGAAGCCGTGCGTACAGAGCTACTTAATAGTCCAGCATAACGCAGCAGTGATTCATCTTTAGTGTATAAGCGGTCAGTAAGGTTGCCGGTACCCAAGCCAACCAATGCCAATAACATCTTGGTGAAATTATCTGTTGTCGTCTTAGGTTTACTGCTTTTACTGGTATTACTATTTTTTTCCTGAAGGCTATTAATATCAGTTGCACTGATATTGCCTAGTCGGCTTCTTTCATATTGCAGTGGCGCAAAGTACTTCACCGATGATTGAAAAAATAATGAGGCAGCCCTGTGGTTAAATAAATTAAAAAACTCACTAATGGTTTTATCTTTAAGTTTTAATCGTTTCAATACCGTTTCGGTGTAGTGATAAGGCAAGACACCATTGCTACCGGTTAAGCCGATAAAGTTAAGCTCAACTCGCCATTGATTATTTTCAGAATTTGCTTGATACAAGGGTTCAACAGATGAAATTTCAGCTGAAGGAAATGATAACGATTGTCGACTGGTAAAGCGAATGCATTCAGATTGTGGCGGCATAAAGCGACCCACAGACGCAATTGCTGAAGTTTCAACCAAATCATTATAGTTATTACTGCGCTCAATCAACCGAACAGTTTGCTTAAAAGAAAACTGATAAGGGTACTGAGCTAATGTATCTATTACAGCAGTATTTTTTCGCCAGCTCGCGGTGGACATTTCTTAAAATAACCTTCTTTATTTTTTGTTTTTATTAGTAATCGAGTAAATGAGTTTATAGAGCAATATAAGCCAAAAAAGTGCTCTAACACGCTCGAAAATAGGAAAACACTACTGCCACTCAATAACGAATCATCAATGTTCACTGTGATTTCGATGCCGCGACACATAGCTGTATAACCATCAATTGTGAGGGGGGCGCTAATAGATTTTGCTTCTACTTTACTAATAGATTCTATCAATGTTCGGGTAACTGCTGAGCCTTTAAAGTCATACAAACGCAGAATTTCTTTTAAGGCCAAACAGGCATTATTACCACCGGTAAGTGATAAAAAGTTCAAATTCAAATGAGAAATTAAACGCCACCTTGCATGATCGCGAAGTGGCGGTCTGATAACCGCAGTTGGCTGCATTAAATAGCGTATTGCCGAACAAGGAGGTGCACTGTCGGTACATTGTAGTTGAGACTCACCGACAGAATAAGGTAATTTTTGCGGTAAATCTCTATTACTACAAGTAGTTTCAATAGTAATAGTGCGATCTTCAGGGATATTCGGATTAAACGATAAATCTACTAACGATAAAAATACATCCGTGCCTTCATCTCTATCATAGGTATCAAGCTTGGCATTACGGCGTGCGGCAAACCAAAATGAATGAGAATTATTTTCTTGCTGCTCGTGATTCATGCCATAAAAAGGCAGGAAATCGACATCGTCGCCATAATATGAAGACGCGGTTACATTATCAATACTATAAACTTCATAACCCGTTGAGCGGCGCGAATCAGGGGTAACCTTATATTCGTGCTGAGTATGCTCTAGTTTTATTGGGTCAGCGCTGTGGGCAAATAAATTCACCACTGGTGTACAACCTAAGTTGAAGGTCGACTTTGAAATATTATGCTCAAGCTCAACATTCATATTATTGAGGTAAATATAAAAGTCTAGGGTATCACCATCATGCTCTACTAATTTTTTAGCAACGCCTACAATATCAATAAACATGAATTTTTCAGGGAAGGCAAAATATTCTGTTAATAACCGGTAGCCTATAAAAGAGGAATCTGGGTATGGCAACATACCTTCACTTGTTGAAAATCCCACCGATTGAATTGCTTTCATGCCTAAGTCAACGGGCTGAGTATCTTGCTCAGAAGTCGCCATAAAAGTACGGTTACAATCATTGAGTAACATTTCATACAGCGGGTTTATATGTTGCGCTTGGCCTTTAAGATAAAAACGTAGTTTATCAATCTCTAGATCGGCAAAATTTATATCTTTAGAAAAGGTTTTAAGGGAAATTTTAAGCACACTATCTGCACCTCTAATATTTGCAGAGCCTGGCGTGAAAAAAGGCTTAGCCATTAAACTGGCAGAGGTTACTTCAATGGGTAATAAAGGGATTTCATAACTGGTGGTAAAACGGCAATTCTCACCTTGAAACTGTGTTGTTTCTAATAAAGTCCCGCTTGCTATGGTGTAATTTGAGTCAAGCTGCTCTTTATCGGCAACAAACTGCACAATAGACATGGCCGGAATAGGGCGCTGATAATGCGGGTACAAAGTACCTAGTAGGGCATCACTTATCTCGGGAAAGTCATCATCAAGCTTATGCTGAATTCGAGCATTTAAAAAGGCAAAGCTTTCAATTAAACGTGAAACATGTGGGTCTTCAATGGTGTCATTATTAATACCTAAACGTGAGGCTATTTTAGGGTGTTCTTTAGAGAACTCAGCACCGAGTTGGCGTATATACACCAATTCTTTTTCATAAAATGGCAGTAGCTCGTCAGACATAATTAAACTTCCTTTACGTTTACTGAAGGTGTAAGCGTGTGAATAAGAGCGCGAGTAACAGAGTCGAATATTGAGTTAATAAAGAAATCATAAACAATAACGTCAGGTAGTGTTGGGCAACGCTGTAGCTCATTAGACATAGTTAAAGTTCCTTAACGCTTACCGAGCGGGTAACAGAGTCAAGCATAGAGTCGTATACAACAACTTCTGGCAATGGGTCGGCATAAATAACAGTATCAATACGAAAGCGTAAGGTGCGATCTATGCTCTCGGAGTTCTCTATAAAAGAAACTCTAACCGACTTAAATCTAGGCTCATAACTTTTCAAAGTACTTTCTAAATGGCTGATAAACTTCTTACGTCGTTCAATATCCATAATGTTAACCGTGGCAAGGTCGGGCAAACCATAATTGAAAAGTGATTTTTCAACTTCGACCAAATCACTGCTCGGTTGTATCAAATGAAAGCGGGTATTTAATAGCTGTTCTAAATCTCTACGAATACTGCTGCGCAATTGTTTTAATACTTGGTGATGCTCCATTTTTTGCTCTATTTGATTATGAGGTTCATCATCAAATAATCTATCTAAAATTGAAGGTCGTAATTTTTTGTCTTTATCAATACGTGCCATCGTTATTTCCTAAAAGATGCTAGTTCAGTGACTAACTCCAGCTCTGAAACCATTTGGTCTAGCTGGTAATGTGGCTGTATATGGATAACACATAAAAAATGGCCGGGTTTATTGGGGTGTTCTTTCACCCGGACATAACCCTCTTTTAAAGGGTATTTTGCTTGTTCTTCCCAATCAAGATCTTCACTACCTGTAGTGTATTTCATTAACCATTGTCGGATGTGATCCTCACACTTTTCTGCGCTAACAAAAGAACCAATTTTATCTCTAACCATCAGCTTAATAAAATGAGAAATTCTCGCGCCACATAAAACATGCTGTAACATTGACGATATCTTAGCGTTAGTAGTTGCATCTAAGGTATTGTATTTTTGATGTTTATGTATTGACTGATTGTTATAAAAGGTTGTGTAGGGTGATAAATATCCTTGGCAAAGGGGAATAAAACCTAATTCACTAATGTTTTTTTCAGTACCGTCAGTGATAATAACGTCAGTAGTCGGTTTAACTGCAATATCATTACTATCTGTTGCGTGGCTATCAACAGCCAATTCTTTAAAAATACCACCTGAGAGCTGATTTCTTGGCGCGCCACGAATATGGCCAAACCAACCAATATCAGCAAACTCTCTAATTAATATACAGCCGAAGGCGTAACAGGCATTTCCCCATAGGTTATTTTCACCATTTCGAGAACTCTTTTCGCAAAAGTTAATACCTTTATAACTACCCATCGTCGTTTGATATGGACGACGCATCAATATTTTTGGTAACGCTAAACCAATAAAGCGGGTATCAGCAGATTTTCTTAAGGTATTCCATTTTATGTATTCTGTTTGGCTAAAAACTTTATCAAAATCGATAGGTAAACCAAGGCCAGAAAAATCATCCAAGCCAAATAAATCACTTGACGCCGAGGCGATAAAAGGTGAAAAAGACGCGGCAGCAATTTGCGCTATGCCAGCTAAGGTTGAAATGTCGTCAGTCGGGTGTGCTTTGCTTATTCGATGGCTGATTTCATAATCACCAATAATAGCACCGTAAGGCTCACCACCTGGCGTACCGTACTCTTCGCTATAAATTTTTTGAAATAGCTGACTTTGATCAAACTCCATGGCTTTACTGATGTCTTTAACCACTTCAGTCCAGGCCATATTAAGCATTTTTATCTTGATACTACGGTAACCTTCAGCTTGTTTCACTAATAGCCATAAGCCGCGCCAAGATGCTTCTAATTTCTGCAGTCTTGGTTGATGAATGATTTTATTTACTTGCTCATTTATTTGCTCATCTAGGTCAGCCACAATCCTGAGTAAGGCATTACGGACTGTTTTAGCAGACGTTAGCTTACTTTTATCGACAAAGTGTTCAATGCAATACTGCAGGGCTTTACTGTCGTCTTTTTCATCGAGAAGCTGAGTTAAATGGGTAATATAAGTAGGTTGCTCTAATACCGAATCAAGAAGCGTAGTATCAAGCAGAGTCGATTTTGGTTTGCTCATAAGTACAGGGGAATAGGCCACGTTACGTTTTACTTGGTAATATAGTAAACGTGTAAAGCTGCTTTCTAGGTTGGTGAAATAAGGAAATAAATAACCTAAGCAATTGTTGTCTTAGCACAGTAAAACAAAATGACGATTGCATAAATAAAGCAAGCGTCATTAATGTATTAGTGTTTTTGGCAAAAACAGCAGCCTGCTTCATTATTTATTCCCTGAATAATTGCAGGTAATACCTTAGACAAATATAAGTCAGAGGTATTACACTGCGATGGTCAACTAGCTAGCTTTTGGAATTTTCGCTACTAGTCTAAGGGAAGCACTTAATTCTTCCATTTGTAACCACGGACATAAATGTGCAATGGCACTATAAGAACCTGGTTGACCTGGAACTTCTTTAACTTCTACTTTTGCTTCACGTAATGGATATTGTGCTTTCATTTCAGCACTTGCATCAGAACTGTTATTTACATAACTGTTAATCCACTTGTTCAACCATTCTTCAGCTTCAGAAGCTTCTATAAACGAACCAATTTTATCGCGGCCCATAACTTTCAAGAAATGTGCAATACGTGCAGTTGCCATAATGTATGGTAAACGAGCTGATATGGCATAGTTAGCTGTTACATCTGGATCATCAAAAACTTTAGGTTTTTGAGTTGTTTGTGCACCAAAAAATACCGCGTAATCAGTGTTTTTATAATGACAAAGGGGTAAAAAGCCTAATTTACTCAGTTCTGCTTCACGGCGATCGGTAATACCTATTTCGGTAGGACACTGTTGATCAATATCACCATCATCACTAACAAAAGTATGACTTGGAAGACCTTCTACTTTACCGCCACCTTCAGCGCCACGAATACTTGTACACCAACCATATTCAGCGAAAGACTTCGCTAATGTAGCGCCCATTGCGTAGGCTGCATTCATCCAACAGTAACTGTCATGTGAGCCTTGAAGCTGGTTGCCATTTTGATCAAGAGAACCTTCTTCAAAGTTAAATGCTTCGATGGGCTTGGTATCTTGACCGTAAGGTAAACGTGCTAATACACGAGGCATAGTCAAGGTAACAAAACGCGAATCATCACTATCACGGAAACCACGCCATTTGATGTATTCTGCCGAGTCAAAGATTTTTTCTAAATCACGAGGCTTAGAAAGTTCTGCAAATGATTCAAAACCAAACATTTCTGGTGCTGTTGCCGCAATAAATGGACAGAAGCCCGCAGCGGCAATGTTAGAAATATTTGATAAAAGATCGACATCATTTGGATGAGAAGAAAACTCATAATCACCAATTAATGCAGCATAAGGTTCACCACCGGCAGTACCGAATTCACTTTCATAAATCTTTTTAAACGTTTGGCTTTGATCAAACTCAACCGCTTTTTCAAGATCTTTATAAATTTCTTTTTTACTGATGTTAAGCACACGGATTTTTAATTGCGAGCTCGTTTCAGAGTTCATCACAGTGTGATGTAAACCGCGCCATGAGCCTTCAAGTTTATTAAACTTTTGCTCCTGCATAATCGCAGAAAGCTGTGTGGAGAGGGCAACGTCAATCGCGTCGATTGCTGCGTTGATTGTTACCGTTAAGCTTTTATCCCAAGAAACAGTACCGTTCATCGCTTCTTGAGTAAGCGTTTTCAACAATGCTTCGGTTTCATCTCTTGGTGTTTGCTTAGTTGCTGTGATTGCTTGCTCTAAAAAGCTCAGTTCTACTACATCACCAGCTTCTGCTTGGTTGGATAAAGTTTCTTCAGTAGACATTACTTATCTCCTTCATTATTATCGCCATTAACACCAAGTTCACCAGATAAAGTAGATAACGCTTCAGTATTATTTAGAATGTTCTCTAAAAGGTCTTCTAACTCTTCAGAGCGATCTGCTTTACTTAATAAATCACGTAATCGGTCACGGGTTTGTAGTAGTTTCTTAAGTGGTTCAACTTGCTCTACAATTTTATGTGGTTCAAAGTCTTCCATATGATTAAAGCTAAGATCAACCGCCATTTCACTACCATCAGCAGCTAAAGTATTTTCTACTTTTAAATTTAACTTAGGCGCGGTTTTTGCCATGATGTCGTTAAAGTTGTCACGGTCTATTTGTGAAAATTTTCTGTCTTTTAATGCTTTTTTATCTTTGGTATTATCACCAGAGTAATCACCCATAACACCCATAACAAAAGGTAATTCCTTTTTAGCTACAGCGCCATTAGTTTCCACATCATAAGTAATGTGTACGCGAGGTTTCCTTACTCTTTTTAGTTTGTTATGAATACTTTCACTCATGTTTTTCTCCGTGTATAAAAATTAATTTGATTGTTCACAATAACTTTTCATCATCGTATAAGTTTTGGCAGCTAATGCAATGAAAAAATATTAATCGTCGTCAACACTTACTCCGGTAAGAGAGCTATAGGTATCTCTTGAAGATGAATCAGGAATTAACTCTTTCATCAATTCTTCAAGCGGCATATTCCCCCATCTCACTGTTTTTGTTAACATAAATGATATAGGTGAATGTGGTTCTGTTTTCTTAAAATAGTCAGCAATAACATTTAGTTGCTTAAATGCATCATCTCGTGAGTTTAATGCAGCAGTAATAGCATTACCTTGTGCTGGTTTTGCATTACTAACTTGTGCATCCAATTCTTCTGTATCACTATCACTATCATCACTGATTTCAGAAATAATAGGTAATTTAGCTTTTGCTATGTGATTGATTGCACCTTTAGCACCCTCAAGCAGTTCAATTATTTTACTTGTTGGTGGTGCTTCAGAACGGCCACAAAGTTCAATTAACAAAGCATCAACTGCTTTATATTCGATTATACATATTTCTATATCATCATATAAATCAGCGTAATATTCATTTGAAGATTGACCCACAGCTTTTTCAATGTTGTCCATTGAAAAACCATTTCTTTCTATTTGGTTTTGCTGTTTATGTTCATCCGACATGCGACTAACATCGACGGCCTGCTGATATTGCCAAAAAGAGTAAGGTTCGGAAGCAGCATCTTCGGTGATAAATGAGTTACGGATAGGTGTTAATATTACACCATCGGCACCTTCACCATTTAAACCGGCGATAGGGGCAACACGAGTTTCAATACCATCTTCATCTTCAACCGGGTATAAACCTTGCTCCCAATAAGTCTCAATTAACTGCCTGATTAAGGTAAAACCATCTCGAAGGCCTTGAAAACCAGATTTTCTTACTAGAGCCTCGGTAAGCCAGCAGGCAATTTCGATATCTTTAGCCTGAGTGGCTATAAACTTAGGGGCTAATGAGTATATCTTACCCCAATGCTCATTCGCTTCGGTGTTATCACCATCAAACATGTTGTTACGTTCAGCATCACGGGCTGCACGACGAGCATCTTTTATTTGTGAGTAATCTGAAGAATAAGCAGTATCAAGTCGAGGGTCATTACCAACGCTAATCTCACCTTCAATAGGTGTGAGTAGGGATGAAATATCAATTAGAGCAGGTGAGGGCATTAAATCTGTAATCTCCGTATTATTATTTTTATTATTTTGTATTCCTTCTGTCAGAGAAGATTATTATGGAATGGCTTTATTTGCAATAGAATCGCTAAATAATTTATTAACAGTCTGATTACATAGTTAACTAAGCGTTACAGCTTTACCTGATAAAATAAAATAGCTCGTTTTAATAAATAAAAAAAGAAAACAACAGGCCATTTTAGACTGCTTTTAGTGTGATATTTGCTCAGTTAATGATTAAGGTAAACATTAACTGAATCATGTTAATTTTAATAGCTTTTAGTATTAATCAGCTGTAACATGGCAGGCCTATTTATCGGTTGTTTTTCTAGAATGTTTCATTCTGAATAGGCGCTAAACCCTATGAATACAGGGCTTGTCTCTTATATGCCTTTCTCTGTGAAATTATAGGGTTTAGGGCAGAAATTGACTGGTAAAATTAACGAATAACAGTAAGAACATGATGTTCTTTGATTAATGATGATGAGGTTCCTTTTATCAGGGAATGATTTTATGGCAATTGAAATAACCATTATTAACTCACCAAGCAATGTAGATGTAGGCAAATCAAGCCACACATTTCCAGACTCTGGTGGAACGCTAGGACGCGGCAGCGACAACCTTTGGATATTAGATGATCCTAATAAATACATGTCATCAGTACATGCCAAAATAGCTTGTATAGCTGAACAATATTTTCTCACCGATTTAAGCACAAATGGTACTTTCTTTAATGGTGCATCTGAGCCCATTGGTAATGGTAATCAAATAAACTTAAACGATGGTGATCAATTTACCATTAGCGATTACGAATTTATTGCTAAGATTTCAAGCTCGATGGCTAATGAGGATGTTTTTCCGAATAGCAATGCTAGCGATCCTTTTGCAGATTTCGCTGATGTTAGTGCACCAGCAGCAGGGCAAGATGATTTTATGTCGTTAGGGTCTATAGGTAATGATCCCTTTGCTTCTGGTATCAATCAGAGTAGTTCAGTCAGTAATCCTCTGTCAGCTTTTGATGCGGAACAAATTGATCCACTTGAATTATTAGATAATGCCCAATCGTCGAATGATCCTTTCGCACAACCACTAAGTGGTTTTGATAATTTTGCCCAAGACGGTTTCGCTCAAGGTGGTTTACCTGAAAGCAAGAGCAGTGCAGATAATTTTGCTGCGACCACCAGTACCTCAATTGATAGTGGCAATGCTGCCACAGATTCAATTAGCTGGCCTACGGCGAATCAAGACACAAGTTTAATTCCTGATGATTGGGATGATGATGATTTACTTTCAGATTTTACTCCGTCAATTGCTGTGCCTGAAGTTATGGCAACCGCACATGTCCCTGCTTACGAAGCGCCTATACAGCAAGCTTCTGTTCAACCGCCGTCAATGCAAGCGCCCGTAGTTCAACAAGCAGCACAGCAACCGGCACAGCAAATAATACAAACGCCAAGTAATGAAACCCCAGCGGTAGCTCTACAAACGGGCCAACGAACTGATGCTGAATATGCGCAGTTGGAATTAAAGAATAAACAACTGCAACTAGAAGTTGAACAATTAAAGCAACAGTTAATACAAGCACAGTCAGCTGCGATATCACCTAATTCACCTGTAGGTACAAGCAATGAAACACAAAGTGTTGTTAATGCCATGGGTCTTGGTAAGTGGAATTTAGATGATAAGAAAGTAGCGCAAATAAATGATACCGTTGGGCTTTTAATGCGTGAAACTATGCAAGGCATGATGCGAGTATTAAAGTTTAGAAAGAAAATTAAAGAAGAATTTCGAATCAATGTTACTACGATTCAATCTGTTGAAAACAACCCATTAAAATTCTCTGCCAATATTGACGATGCCATGGAAAATATGTTTATCAAAGAGAATAATGCTTACAAGTCGCCAGTGGATGCAGTAAAAGAAGGTTTTCAAGGTATTGCTGAACATCAGGTGGCGGTAATTGCCGGTATGCAAGCCGCATTTAGGGGCATGATAGAGCGATTTGACCCAAACAATTTAGAGAGTCGTTTTGAGAAATATAAAAGCTCAAGTCTGTTAAGCTTAGGGCAAAAAAGTAAACGTTGGGCAGCTTATAAAGAATACCACCAGGGCTTGACTGAAAATCTTGATGATTCGTTTCAACATCTATTTGGTTATGATTTTGTTCAAGCCTACGAAGATCAAATGCAGCGATTAATCAGCGAAAGGTTTTCGCCAAATGATAGCCCTGAAGATGAATCTATTAACTAATTACCGAATATTACGGAACTAATAATGAAAAGATTTACTATAAGTAAAATATTATGCATTGCCGCAATGGCATTATCACTTGCTTCATGTACCTCAGTTAATAGTAAGGTTGGCGGTTTACTTGACCTTGATACCGATCTAAAACTGAGCTTTGTGGTAGATAAAAATGTCAACCCAGATGACAACAAAGTATCGTCACCACTCATTGTTAGAATGTATGAGTTAAAATCCACTAAGGCGTTTGAAAATGCAAATTTTATCGACTTATATGAAAGAGATGCAGACGTATTAGGTAAAACAATGATTACCCAGCAGTCGTTAAAGCCAATTCAGCCAAACGAAGATATATCTGCAAGGTTTGTCTTAAGCAAAGGTACTAAATATATTGGTTTATATGCTGAGTTTCTTCAATATGAAGATGCCAAATATAAAGTGATTATCCCTGTGGCAGAAACCAACATTGTGAGTTCAACGGCCAAAGTACAGCTCATTGAAAATAAGATGATTATCTTAAAATAATGGCCTTAAAGTAATAGCCTTAAAGTTATCACCTAGAAGTAATCATTTTAAAGTATTGTATTGAAAAAATTAACGTGTATTAACCTCACTTGAATAGTAAATAATAAGTCACAAGTGCAGACTTAATATAGTAAATGGAATAATAATAAAAATAGCAGGATTTTATGTCACTAGATAGTAAAGTAGTTTGGTCAGAAGGGATGTTTTTAAATCCCCATCACTTCCAGCAACAGGAGCGTTACCTAGAAAAATATATTCAAGGAAAATGTTCTGCTATGGGAGCATATGCTTGGGGGGTCAACCAACTAGACCTAGATCAAGATCTGTTAAAGTTAGGAAAAATCTCTCTGATTAGATCGTCTGGTATTTTTCCTGATGGTACGCCATTTAGTTTTCCAGATCATAACGACCGCCCTGATGTGTTTGAAGTTCCTGAAAATACCACCAACCAAATTGTTTACCTTGCTATCCCTGTAAAACGTCCCGGTGCACTTGAGATTTTATCCAATGATGAAACACAAGGGTTAGCACGTTATTATTCATCAAAGCAGGCCATAAGAGATGTTTCTTTTGATGGCGGTGAATCATTAGATATTGCCGTGGGAAAACCTAGATTACGGTTGTTATTGGGCTCAGATGATTTAAGCGGTTATGCCACCATAGGTTTGTTTAAAATAGTTGAAACTAGAGAGGATAAAAACGTTTTACTTGATGACAATTTTATTGCCTCTTGTCTTGATTGCTCTACAATTCCAAAGCTATCAGGCTTTTTAACTGAACTTGTTGGTTTATTGCATCACCGCGGTGAGTCAATTGCTGGCCGCTTAGCTGATACTCAACGAGGCGGCACTGCAGAAGTTGCAGATTATATGATGCTGCAGATGATTAACCGACTAGAGCCGTTGGCTGAACACTTATCAAAACTACAAACATTACACCCGCTTGAGTTATATACAGAGTTAGTGCAAATGGTTGGTGAGTTTTCTACCTTTGTTACAGAAAACAAAAGACCACCAAGATTTTCTGCGTATTTACATGGTAATTTACAGCAAACTTTTACCCCGGTAATGAGCTCATTAAGACAATGTTTAAGCATGGTTTATGAGCAAACTGCCGTTTCAATGCCTCTGGTTGAGAAGAAATTCGGTATTCGTGTTGCGCAAATCACCGATAGAAGTTTATTGAGCACAGGCGTATTTGTTTTGGCTGTACGCGCGGCAATACCAGAAAATAATTTACGTAATCAGTTCCCAGCAACCGTTAAAGTGGGACCTGTTGAGCGAATTCGCCAGTTAGTCAATGCAGCAATGCCAGGCATTCCATTGAAACCTTTACCCGTTGCGCCAAGACAAATCCCTTATCATGCAGGTTATTGTTACTTTGAACTTGAACGTAACAATGACTTCTGGAAAGAGCTTAGTCATTCAGGTGGCTTTGCCTTCCATATTGGTGCCGACTATCCAGAATTAGAACTTGAACTCTGGTCTATACGCCAATAATTCACTTACCTCAAAGGAATGAAGATGTCAGTTGATAATCCAGATAAAACGGTATTCAGACAACCTATTAATCGAGGTGATGGCACTGTAGTACGGCCAATGCCTGGTGGGCGAGCACCTAGTAATCAAGCGTCACCGCCACCATCTATGCAACAACCATATCAGCCTCAGCCTGCTCAACCGGTGAGTATGCCAAGAGCCAATGTAGTTGATAATTTCTCCACGACTAGCGGGTTAAATCCATTAGTGAATGCTGCTGCCACCTTACTAGCAGTATTTTCAAAAACCCGCGAATCGCTCAGTCATCCAAATGTCGGTAGCTTGCATCAACAACTTGATCGAGAGATTAAGACGTTTGATATGAAAGCTCGAAATGGCGGTATTAAAGAAGATACTGTTATGGTTTCGCGCTACTTGCTTTGCACAATTTTAGACGAAGCTGTACTCAATACTCCTTGGGGCGCTGAAAGTGCCTGGAATCAAAGAACCTTACTCGGTATCTTTCATAAAGAAACGGCGGGCGGCGAGAAATTTTTTGCCATTTTAGATCGTTTGCGTAACACCCCTGCTGAAAATATTGAAGTGCTCGAGTTGATTTATATTTGTCTTAGCTTAGGTTATGAAGGCAAATATCGTGTTGTGGCTCGTGGCCGAGATCAATTAGAACAACTTCGTGATGACTTGTTTTTTATTATTCGTAGCTACCGAGGAGAGTATGAACGCTCATTATCACCTTGCTGGCAAGGTTTAGCTAACTCTAGAAATACCCTGTTAAATTATATTCCTATGTGGGTTGTTGCCAGTGTTTTTGTTGGAATAATGGCGTTAACTTATTCAGGATTTAGGTATTGGTTAGATGAATCTTCTTACTCTGTTAGCCAACAGCTTAGTGAGATCAAAAGTGAAAATAACCAAACAGTAAAAGACTTACCGTCAGCTAATTAGCTGCACCTAAAAGTTATATGTAAGCTCTTTAGCTAAATAGTTAAAAGTAAGTCGTTTAAAAATAATCTGAGTATTTAATGAAAAATATCATAGCTTTTTTTAAAAATAGAATTGTCATCTCCGTTATTGGTTTAATCATCTTAGCGTTACTTATTTGGTTTATTGGCCCAGCGATTAAATTTGGTGAAAACAATAGTGCACCATTAATGTCAGAAAGCGCCCGATTAATCACCATTTTAGTGATGTCATTATTATGGGGCATTAATAACCTAAGAATCCAGCACAAAGAAAAACAAAGTAATAACAGCCTAGTTAATGACTTACAAAGTGCTCAAGAAGAATCTCCAGGTGATATAATTGGCGAGCAAACATCTGATGAAATGACTCAGATGAGCGAGCGTTTTACTCAAGCATTAGCAACCCTTAAAAAGCTTAACTTTAATGGCAGTGGCGCAAAGTCGGCGTTATATGAATTGCCTTGGTACATTATCATTGGTCCTCCTGGATCAGGAAAAACTACCGCTCTAGTTAATTCAAGTTTAGATTTCCCCCTTGCCGAACAATTTGGTAAAGGTGCATTGCAAGGCGTAGGTGGTACTCGAAATTGTGATTGGTGGTTTACCAATGAGGCGGTATTAATTGATACTGCAGGCCGATATACCACGCAAGACAGTCATAAAATAGTTGATAGCTCTGCATGGGAAGGCTTTTTAAAATTACTAAAGAAACATAGACGTAGAAGACCCATCAATGGTGCGATTGTCGCTATTAGTTTACAAGAGCTATTAACACAAACCGAAGAAGAAAGAGCTAAGCATGCCAAGTTGATTAGGACTCGTATAGACGAGTTAATGGAGAAACTTGAAGTACGTTTTCCAGTTTATTTAATGTTCACTAAATGTGATTTAGTGTCAGGCTTTAGTGAGTTCTTCGAGGATTTAGGCAAAGACGAACGTGAGCAAGTTTTTGGTATTTCATTACCCGATTCTCCTGAGCCTTCCAAAG
Source organism: Colwellia psychrerythraea (assembly GCF_000764185.1). GTDB lineage: Bacteria > Pseudomonadota > Gammaproteobacteria > Enterobacterales > Alteromonadaceae > Colwellia > Colwellia psychrerythraea_B. The sequence continues at coordinate 34,352 of NZ_JQEC01000016.1, read as the reverse complement.
CTCCTGATTTTGCCAAACTTAGCCAAGAATATAAAAATATTATCAAAGGTTTGTATGATCGTGTGCTGTTTAGGGTTCACAGTGAACGTGATATTAAACGTCGTAGCGCAATTCAAGGTTTTCCTCAGCAAATGGAAAACATGCAAGGTATGGTTGATAGTTTTGTGCAGCAAACCTTCGTGCAAAATCGCTTTAGCCTGCAGCCATATTTGCGTGGGGTGTATTTTACCAGTGGTACACAAGATGGCACACCCATTGATCGCCTAATGGCGTCAGTTTCATCTAATTTTGGTTTTAGTAATACTGGTGGCAACTCGCCATTGCAACAGGGTAAAAGTTACTTTTTAGGAAAGCTTTTTAAAGATGTTATTTTTACTGAATCAGAGTTAGTTGGCACTAACCGCTTTTATGAAAAAGTGATTAAATGGGGTCAGCGAGTCGCCTATACCACTATGGTTGGTATCTCAGTAGCATTAGTCGTAATGTGGACTGGTGCATACACTCAACATGAAAGCTATATGCATGAAGTTGAAGGCTATGTGGCTGAATATCAAGAGCAGGCTAAAAACCTGAGTCATTGGTCTTCAGATATTAGAAACACCTTACCAACACTTAACGCCTTAGCGAAAGCCAGTATTGTTTACGATCAGGATCAAAATCCTTGGCTAAATAGTTTAGGCATGTACTCAACCAGTGTTGATGAAGCGGCTAATGGCGCTTATGAAAGTCATTTAACGACAGTTTTTTACCCTAAGTTAATAAAATATATTGAGATACACCTCAAGGCTAATACTAAAAATGAGGCACTCTATAGCGCTTTTAGGAGCTATGTTATGTTCAATAAACTTGAGCATATGGATAGGCCACTCGTTCAAGAATGGTTTTTAAATCAATGGCAAGATGAGTTTTCACAGCAAACGGAAAACAAACAAGCACTTGAAGCGCATTTAACTGCGTTACTTGCCCTAACTATTAGACCTGCAGAGCTAAATAAATCACTGCTAATGTCTACCCGCCAGCGTTTATTACGTATGCCTATCTCACAACGAATTTATCAACGCATTCGCAGTAAAGCCGAATATGCCCAACCTATTAATATGTTGGCTGAAATGGGCGGAGCGGTGCAAGACAGTTATCAAGTTAACCCTGCGATTGAAGCCAAGTTAACTATTCCTATGTTATTTACTAAAGCAAGTTATGATGAAATAGACTTTTCTGCAGATTCTGAATTTATTGTTAGCATAGCGAATGAACGCTGGTTACTTCATGATGAAGCAGCACAAGAGGTTGCTTTTATCAGTGATGATCTTGATGACATCAGTAAAAAAGTAAAAGCACTATATTTGGCTGAGTATAATAAACACTGGCAACAGATATACGATGTATTAAATGTCAAACCTGTAAAAAACATATTACAAACCAGTAATTTACTGAGCAGTTTTGCTGACCCCATTTATTCGCCAATTGTAGCAATACTTAATGTTACATCTGCTAATACGCAGTTATCGAGCCAAACGGCAGCCAACTTGTCTGATGATAACAGCACAGGAATAACGGGTGGGTTAGCCAGTTTTGCAGCTTCGCAAACTCAGTGGACAACAGTTGATAAAAGGTATCGAAGCCTCAACGTTTTGTTACGTGAAAGTAAAAAGCAGCCAGCGGCGATAAACACCGCATTATTAAAAATATCGCAGATGCAAGAAATGGTTAATAGCATCAGTTTAGCGCCAGACCCTAGCAGAAAAGCCTTTAAATTAGTTAAAGCGCGTTATCAAAATGGTGCTGATAACGCTATTACCGCGCTGCACTCTTACGCTAAAAATATGCCAAAACCAGTTAAACGTTGGTTAACTAGCCTTGCGGATGAAACCTGGCGAGTAATATTGAGATCGGCGCATCAACATATCAATAACGAATGGCGAAATACGGTTTACCAATCTTATATGGACAGTATCGAAGGTCGTTATCCTGTTGCGCAAAACTCAGATAATGATATCGCCTTATTTGATTTTGTCGCCTTTTTCAAACCTAATGGTACGGTTGATACTTTCTACCAAGAAAACGTTAAACCTTTCATTACTACACGCGGCGGTTGGAAAAATAAAACCATTGATAAATATAATTTAGGTCTTTCAAAAGGCACATTAAGACAGATAAAGCGCGCCTTAGAAATAAAAAGTGTGTTGTTTAGAGAAAGTGCTGAAACACCAAGTTTAGGTTTTAGTTTAAAACCCAATGCCATGCCTAAAAATAATGTTCGGTTTATGCTAGAAGTAGGCGCTAACAGAATCACTTATAGCCATGGACCTAAATTTTGGAAAACGTTGAAATGGTCGGCTGATAGTGAACAAAGCCGAGTTCGTATTGTCTTCGAAGATCTAAATGAACAACAGCACAGTGAAACATTTGAAGGCCCATGGGCTTGGTTTAGGTTATTAAAACAATCACAACTGACCAAAACCAATGAATCAAGTACTTATTTAGTGACTTATGCCATATCAAATAATAGTGATGATGAAAGACAGTCTTTTGATGCTAAGCACAAAATATCTTATAAAATCAAAGCGAAAAGTATTAACAACCCATTTGAGAAAAAATTGTTAAGCTTGTTTAAATGTCCTGAGAGGATCTAGTGAGTACAGACGCACCTTTAGGTTTATACGGAAAACTACCCAGTTACGGTGACTTTGTACACCGTAACCTACCGGCCAGATTTATTACTGCTTGGGATGAATGGTTGCAATTATTTGTTGCTAGTTCAAACGAACAAATTGGAGACTCTTGGTTAGATATTTATTTAACCAGTCCAATTTGGCGCTTCGTTTTATCTGCAGGGGTAGTTGATGAAAATCATTGGGCGGGCATAGTGCTGCCCAGTGTTGATCAAGTTGGACGTTATTATCCATTTACCATTGCCATTCCCTTAAATAACGACATTAACCCGTTAGAATTTATGTCAGCGAATGGGCGCTGGTTCGCACATATTGAAGAATTAGCCTTACAAGCACTTGATGGCCAATTTTCACTGGAAGAGTTGTTAGCGCAAGCTAATCATCAAGCGGCAATGGTGCCTATGGCTTATCGAAAAGTAGGGCAACAGTTGACTACAACTAGCCAGCATATAGATTTTCAATTTGAAGAAGAGTTACCGATGAACCTCTATGCGCACTTGCTTGATAGTATGTTTAGTACAACGATGAATAGTTACAGTGTTTGGTCGACAACAGGCTCTGAAAATATACCTCCTTGTCTTTTTACCGTGCAGGGCCTACCGCCTGCTAGCCAGTTACCAGCTATGATTGACGGTAATTGGGCACACTGGGGCTGGCCAAAAACTTATGTGGCGAAATAACTTTAGACAGTATATGGATATTGAGAATAAATAAATTATGAATGACGTAACTGTTAGACAACCGCTTAGATGGTTGAATCGATATGTTGCCGAAGGTGCTAATGGTGTTAGTGCTGTAGGCATTGATAGCGTTATTGTTGCCAATCAGATGATACGGATTATTAAAGAAAGAAATATATTATGAATGACGTAACCGTGAGACGACCACTTACATGGGTAAGCGAGGGTGCTACAGATGTGGGCACCGTTAGACCATTAAATGAAGATTCATTTTTATGCCAATCTGAAATAGGTTTATGGACAGTGGCTGACGGCATGGGTGGTCACGACGGCGGCAGTGTTGCCAGCCAGTTAATTGTTGAAAATTTAAGTCATTTGAGCAAAAAAGCAAACCTTGATGATTTCGTAAATGATATAGAAAACACCGTAACAGACGCCAACAACCGACTATTAGAGTATTCTCGAGTAAAGCTGAATGGCCGTATTATTGGCAGTACCTTTGTTTCGTTATTAATAAAAGGTAATGTCGGCGTTTGTCTATGGGCTGGAGATTCAAGGCTTTATCGTTTCAGGCACGATAAACTTAGCCAACTCAGTAGAGATCATAGCCATGTTGCCGAACTAGTTAGTGAAGGTTTGATCTCTGAAGAAGAAGCTAAAACTCATCCCGAAGCCAATGTAATTACTCGAGCCGTGGGCACTTCAGAACGTCTAGATATTGATGTAGATGTGTTTGACGTTAGAGTAGGCGACCTATTCCTGCTTTGTAGTGATGGTTTGTATAACGCGGTAGCAGATGATGAAATCATGCAATGCCTGCGCGAAAGCTCTCTTGAAATAGCGGTGAATAAATTGATACAAACTGCACTAGATAACCAAGCCTCAGATAATGTCTCGGTAATATTGGTAAAAGGTATTCATCAAAATGTCAGTGTATAAGCGTAATGGAGTACTTATCTCGTCATGACAATTAAAGACCAAGCTGAAAATGATGCGGTAATTACTGGAGTAAGTAATACAAGCGAAAAAACAGATATAGCTAATCAAGATAATAACAGCAACCAAAGTAGCGTTGAGGCAAAAACTGTTTTTAGAAAGCCGCTTTCTGTCAGCGAAAAAGCGACTATTGAAAGTGCTAGCAGCGACAGCGCGCATGTAGCTATAGATGTGCAGAGTGATGCTAAAACCGTTTTCAGAAAGCCAATATCGAAAAGTAAAGCGGAGGATATTGCTAAAGCGGTTGCACTTGCTAAAAAAAATAATGCTACTGAGCATGAAAGTGTTGGTAATCAAGCAGCGGTAGATAGTGATAAAACGGTATTTTCACCTAGACCTATCACTAAAGCAACAGTTCAGCCAGATGATGCAACCATCATTAGCCCAGATACGGTTGATTCCGATAAAACTATTTTTTCCCCGCGAGTACCACCACAAGTTGCTAAAACCGCAGTCACAAATGAAGTTGTGCCTGAAGCTACTACAACAGGGCCTGTAGTTGATGATGCGACTCGCTTTAGCCCAAGTAGTTTTTCACCAGCACTATCACCGATAAGTGGCTCACTCAATACAAGTTCACCAACAAATGATACTCAAGGCAGTGCGCTTGATTTGATCAGCAGCCAAGGCTCTGCTCAAAACAACTCCCAAGCCAGTGCACAAGGTAGTACTCAAAGAGCAGCTCAAGCGATTGATGAAAGTTTAGCACAAAGCACTGATTCAGCAGCAAAAGCTGATAGTAAAATATTAAAAGGCCGTTTTCTACTTGAGGATATTTTAGGTATTGGCGGCATGGGGGTGGTCTACAAAGCTAAAGACCTGTTAAAAGTTGAAGCGCAAGATAGAGATCCCTATATTGCCATTAAAGTATTAAGTGAAGAGTTTAGAACGCATCCTGAAGCCTTTATTTCTCTACAACGTGAGGCGAAAAAAGCGCAACATATTGCCAATCAAAATACGGTAAAAGTATACGATTTTGACCGAGATGGTGACGTGGTCTTTATGACCATGGAATACATGATTGGTCAACCGCTTGATCAAATGGTTAAGCAATATCACGCTACGGGATTGCCACGTAGTGAAGCACTGCATATTTTACAAGGCATGAGCTTAGCGTTGATACATGCACATAACGAAGACATAGTGCATTCAGATTTAAAACCAGGCAACGTCTTTGTTACTGAAAATGGTACGGCGAAAATATTTGATTTTGGTATTGCCCGTGCGGTACAAAAAATTGACCGAAGTCAAAGTGAACAAGACCGTACGGTATTTGATGCCGGTAACCTTGGCGCACTTACGCCAGCTTATGCCAGCCGAGAAATGCTTTTAGGGCAAGTACCTGATGTGCGTGATGATATTTATGCTTTGGGCTGTATTGCCTATGAAATGCTGACAGGTGATCATCCTTTCACTCGGCTACCTGCCGATGAAGCTTACGATAAAAAATTAAAACCCAAGCGTATTCAAGGTATTAAGAAACGTTATTGGAAAGCAATTGAATCAGCATTAGCTTTCGAGAGAAAAGACCGAATTGTTTCTGTTGAAGCTTTTTATAACGAGATCACCGAAAAGAAAAAAGCCAATGGACTACTCGGTGTTACCTTTGCCGTAGCTGTGGCAGCTTCAGGTTTTGCTTATTATGAATATACCAAGCTTGAAGAGCCAAAAGTTTCACAAGCAGAGTTGATGACCCAGCTTGAATTTAAAATTCGCTATCAAGTATTGCAAGAAAATATTGAGCGCTTTATTGCCTCGCCAAGTTTTTCAACAGAATGGCAAGGCTCGTTATGGGAAGAAATACAATCACTGGCTAATTTATTCCCTGAAAAACCAACGCCTTGGTATTTCAGCAAACGTGAAGAGATTTATCAGTTATATCTAGGAAAAATAACGGCGGCCATTAGTACTGTAAACTTTTCTAGGGCTAACGCTTTAATTAATAATGCTAGTCGTTATAGCGACGATTTAAGTAAACTTGATCAACATAAGTTCAACCTCTCGCAAAAAATAGCTCAAAAAGAAGCGGCGGACAAAAAAGCAGTAGAAGCCAACCGATTAGCTTCTCTGAAAAAGCAAAGGCAAGCAGTACAAACAGCGAAAGCAAATAAAGCTAAACAGGCGCAATTAGCCGACAAAAAAAGTAGCACTAATTTTTATAATTTAGCCATGGATAACGTTAATGAGCAATTAGCCTGTACGCAAAGGCTGAATATGCGAGATTTCAAAATAGCCATTGAAAAACTACGAACCTTAGATTACTCCCGTTATAAAAAATCAGAAAAAACGATAACCCAAAATCTAGCATCTTGCATTGTCACTATGGGGCAAGTTAGCCCCGATTATGCCAAAGACGCTAAACGTTATGCGTTATTACTGTTTAAAGACAATCCAGCCATAACTTCCGTCGTGATTAAGGAGAAGGATGGGTGCCGGCTTTCTATTGCTGGTTTAGGCGCTCGAGGCTCTCGTGCTGTCTGTAAAGATACCTTAAAAGTTGGCGGCACCGGGCCTACTATGGTCGTTATACCAGGCAGTGATAAAATTAAAGCATTTGCTATTGGTAAGTACGAAGTTTCAATCTCACAATATAATGTTTATTGTAATAAATCTAAGGCTTGCAAAGCTATTTCTGGTCGTAGTAAACGCTTACCAGTAACTGATATTAGCCTAGCTGAAGTGACTAACTACATTAACTGGTTGAGTAAAACCACAGGTAAAAAATATCGTTTACCTCATAAACGTGAATGGATTCATGCTGCGCAATCAAAAGGTAATCGACTTGATTCCAATCGTAACTGTCAAATTAGCTCTCGTGGCATAAGCAAAGGTGATGAATTGATTAAAACTACTACAGGTAAACAAAATACTTGGGGCGTTGTTAATTATGCTGGTAATGCACAAGAGCTTGTTTACCTTTCGGGTAAAAAAGTTGCCGCTGTCGGTGGATCGTATCAAACGGCTATGGATGTTTGTACTAGTTCTGCAATAACTAGTCACACCGGTAATGCTGATAAAATTACCGGATTTCGCTTAGTGAGAGACTTAGTAGGCAGCTAAGTTAGTAACTTATTAGCTAGCTAAAGAGGTATTAAATATGAATATTTTTGAATGCTCGAAAAAATTACGAGAGCTGAATAAAGCTCATGCTCATTACACCCTATCGTTAGACGAATATCGAAGGGATCGCAAAATATTATTAGATGCGCTCGACCATAGCGTTAATGGTATAGCGATAAAACAAGTGGCAGCAGTACCACAATCAATGACAACTCCGGGAAGTGACAATGGTCAACACGTTGAAAATCATGAGTCTCTTGATAAAACACAGCCGTACTTTGCCGGAAAAATAGATAAATATATGAGTTTTATCAAAGGCTCAAACAATAGTTAATTTAATAAAACGAATTAATAAACAAAATTAATCAAAAATTATAATCACTAATCAAAAGGTATTTTCATGGAAATTGTTAAATTATTTCAAGCGGGTGGCACTTTTATGTACCCGATTTTATTGGTACTGGCGCTGGGTTTAGTCATCGCCATAGAGCGCTTCGTTTATTTGCTAAGAACAGAAAGAGCTACTAACTCAGTATGGTCTGAGCTAGTGCCTATGTTAAAAGCATTAGACTTTCAACGTGCGGTAAAGTTAACCTCTGAAATAAAAACGCCTATTGCTAATGTACTTAATTACGGTTTCTCACGTCATAACGATAATAAAAGCCGTGAAATCATTGAAGCGGCATTAGAAGAGGGCATTATGGACGAAATGCCACAACTAACTCAACGTACACATTACCTAGCTACCTTAGCCAATATTGCCACTTTACTAGGTTTATTGGGTACAATCATTGGTCTAATTCAAGCCTTTACTGCGGTTGCTCAAGCAGATCCAGCAGAAAAAGCTGATTTACTTTCTGCCAGTATCGCGGTTGCCATGAACACTACAGCCTTTGGTTTGATTGCAGCTATACCTTTGTTATTAATTCACTCTTTCTTAATTACTAAAACTGCCCACTTAGTTGATAATGTTGAAAAATCCGCACTAAAAGCGCTTAATTTAATGGTTAGAGATTAATGAAAAAAAGAGGCTTACAAGGGATACAACAAGCTGAAGAGCTTAATATCACCGCCTTTTTAAATTTAATGGTGATATTAGTACCATTTCTGTTGATCACAGCTGTTTTTTCAAGATTAACCGTACTTGAATTAAACCTACCTGCATTAGATGCTAAAGGCGAAACATCCGCCAAGGTAAAGTTGCAATTAGAATTGGTCATACGCGAACACAGTTTTGATATCCAAGACGCCAATATAGGCCTAATTAAAAAAATTGAGCGCACTCAAAAAGCTAACCAATGGAAGCAGTTTACTGATGCCATGGTTGCTATTAAAACCCGTTTTCCAGATGAAAGCAGTATCTCATTATTACTTGAACCTGATGTTGATTATAAAACCATGATCAAGGTTATGGATAAGGTACGAAGTGCCCAAGTGGTTACAGGATTTGAGGCAGTAACTGTGGTGTTATTTCCAGACATTTCTATTGGTGATGCCCAAGTTATTGTTACTGGAGTGGTCACGGATGAAACGGTTGCCGCTGAAGCTAACGTAGCTTCTGGTCGAGCAAGTGAACAAAGTACTCAAGAGTAAATATTATGAGCAAGGCTAAGTTATCCGGTCGTTCAAAACGCATGTCGAGTTTTGAAGGCCTCCATAAACACGGTGGTTTGAACCTAGTGTCATTGATGGATATTTTTACTATTTTAGTATTCTTTTTATTAGTTAGCTCTGGCTCTCAGCAGCTGCCTAGTAGTAAAGATATTACTTTACCGACATCGGTTGCCGATAAGGTACCGAAAGAAACGCTAATTATCAGTATTACCTCGACAGACGTTTTGGTACAAGGCAAGAAAGTTGCAGATGTGGCTGAGCTACTAACAACTGATGAAATCATTATCAACGCGTTAGTAACAGAGCTTAATTTCAGAGCTGATAACCGCTTGTATGCAAAAACACAACAAAGCGAAGGACTTGCTATTACCATTATGGGCGATGAGAATATACCTTATCAATTACTCAGAAAAATTTTAGCTACCTGTCGCCAAACTAATTACACCAAAATAGCATTTGCCGCTGTGCAAACCGCTAAGAATAAAGGGTAATATTCATGACAACTGCTACTTATCAACAGTTAGCGCTTGCTTGGCATCCTCAAAGTAAAAGTGAGAAACCTTTTATTATTTTTGCGGTGTGTTTTGTATTACTTTTTGTTGGTCTTGGTCTTTATATAGGCTCAGTAGAGCTTCCTAAAGAAACCAAACGCGCCAAAGTTGTGATACCAGAGCGAGTGGCTAAATTTATTTTAGAAAAGCCAAAACCTAAACCCAAACCTAAGGTTATTAAAAAAGAACCAGCAAAGCCTAAGGTGATCAAAAAGGATCCGCCTAAGCCAAAAGACAAGCCGAAAATTAAGAAAAAGCAGGTTAAAAAACAACAAGTCTTAACGAAGAAACAAGTAAAAGCCCGTGAAGTTGCGAGTGAAAGTGGTTTGTTAGCACTTAGTAATGAGCTATCCGATTTAATGGATACCTCAAGCATTGATGCCATGGTAGGTAATAGGCTGGCCAAAAACAATATTGCTAGCAGTCAAAAAATCTCAGCTCAACGTGATACTTTGCTAACGGCTGATGCAGGTAAAGGCAGTGGCGGGGTAAGTACTGCTAATGTACTTAATGGCAGTCGCAGTAGCGTTAAGCTTGATGGTGCTCAAGTTGCCGCAGCACAACAGCAATTACTTGCTGCGCGCGCTGATACTAGTTTAGTGGAAGGCGTTGAGCCGGAAGAGTCGGTAGATAAATCATTTAAACGCACAGGTAATTACCGCCCTGAAGAAGATATTGCTTATGTTATGGATAAAAACAAAAGCAAACTGCATGCACTTTATCGTAAAGCGCGCAGAAGCAACCCTGGCATCAAAGGTAAGATTGTCTTAGAGATAACTATTTCACCTGAAGGTAAAGTGTTAGTGGTTAATATCGCCTCAAGTGAGCTAAACGATAAACGTCTTGAGTCGCGTATTGTGGCTCGTGTAAGGCAGTTTAACTTTGGCGCTGCTGATGTGAAATCAGTGACGGTTACTTATCCGGTAGAGTTCTTACCGTCTTAAGCGCTTAAACTAGCTAGCTTCAGATAACATACGCTATGTATATGCTAAACATAAGTGTCAACCTTATTTAGGTCGGGACAGTATAAAATAATAGGGCAATAACGATAGTTATTGTCCTTTTTTATTTGCTATGCAAAGGCAAGTGGTATGGTTACTCTTTGAAATATCGTACTTACTTGTTTCTCTCTTTACTACTGAAGTACTTTATCTTTCATTGGGCATAACATAACCGACTTCTTCAAAAGCACTATTGTTTTGTAATTTATTGGCGAGTGCTGAAGGACTTGATTTAGCATCATTTATCGGAAGGACTTGATTAGGGTTCATACCTATTTGTGTCGCCGCAAATTGATAGGTAAAAGTGACAAATTGCGAGCAAAACATCTTGTGACCAGTACCACTAAAAATGTCAGCGAATATTTTATCCATTTGCGCTGCAGACTTCGATTTACCGCCCACGCCAAAGCGGGTTTTCATCGGGCCAGTGAAGCTGTATTTTAGCGTGTTGTTATTACTATTACAGTCTAAAAAAATCTTCGCGCATCGCGCCGCCGCGTTGGCCAAAATTTTATTTCTAGGGCGGTAAACAATATAGCCATTCCCCTTATTTTGAACACGCATATCTTGAGCAATAACTCCCTTACCTTGAGATTCAATTTGGTAATTATTGTCAAACATAACACCTGCATGGACAATGTTTGGGTTTAACAAGCCTCGCTGTCCTAAGCGAATAGCTTTATTGACTATGCTACCGCTAAAAGATTTAAGAAGAAGGTCACCAGCTTGAAGATCTTTGCTTGTTAATTGCATATTCTATATTCCTTTATCTATGATAATAGTATGAAAAAAGAGCTGAATTACTTTATTGAATATCTTAACGTAAAATAGTTAATATTCAATAGGATAAATGAGATCACATAGAAATATTATAACCAAGAGAAAATATACTTTTTTTGATGCTGTTTATAGTGCTATGAATAAATGGACCAAACTCGCTTCGCCGCATAGGAGCTTAGCCTAGTCAATAAGCGTAATGGTTTAGTGAAAGAGTATTGATAGCAAAAGAAGGCTAATAGCTGTAACGAATGTTGCTGCTTAATATTAAATAAGGGTAATAACGTGATTATTATTACCCTTATTACAATTTGTAAATAGCTTAAGTATTACTCTAATCAACGGTAAGTTACTGGTACATTTAATACACTCAATATACGGAGAAATATTGATTATCAGTAACCCTCGAAGCTCGTCAGTAATAACAACGGCTGAATAATATTAATTTAACTCAACATTTTCGTTAGCATAACCTGAGTAATGAATAGACTGACAAGTATTATTTTCATCTGTTACCACCCATTTATTCCCTGGGTAACCGGTTAATGAAATACTCTCATCTTGCGCCAATGTGCCGTATAAAACACGCTCAGCATCCTGATACTTTAACCAATAAACATTCACCGGCTCAGCAGCAGTATTAATAAAGTTAAGTGCATAATATTCATCATAGGTTTCTGCAATAGAAGCTGACTCATCAGCACAGTTATTGGCCTCCTGCGCAATGGTTAATGCTAATGTATCAAAGTATGGGCGCATATGAGGTATTTCTGCTACTGCGGTTATAGTGTGATTGCCTTGTGATAGCTCAGCGGTAATCTTGTCGCCGTAGCCTAACGCACCATCAATATTTGAGTGCCAATTAAAATAGTTTGAAATATCACTTCCCAACCTAATTGCGGATACTGCTAGGTTTACACTGTTATGCTCTTGCTCAATAACACTAATTGCAACACACGTAGCAGGGCCTGTGGGTCCGCCTGTTGTTGATGATTCCATAAAACATGTTTGCGCAAATGCTTGCTGACTAACGAAGCAAGTAGAAGTGACGAGAAGAGCATTTAATAATTTTTTTGACATAATCCATAACGCCTTAAGGTAATTATATGGTGGTAAATTTGTTTGTACTAATTCTGAAGTACGATGTGGATTTTACGTTTCAGTGGCTAATAAACAATAAAATTTCGCTTGAGATTAATTATAATGTTTGATCTAATTAATCTAATGTATACATTATAAAACTGTAATATTTTCATAATAAACAAGTGTTAGGGTGTGGTATTTTGTGTTTGTATACAAAGTGGCTTTGATGGTTGTAACTTTTAGCTTTAATCTTTAGCTGTTTATATACACCTTGTACATAACAGCCTATTTCTAAGTGTAGAACTCAATAAATTACCGAGACAATAATTAAAGGGCATTAAAGAGGGAATCCCTTGTTAAGTTATCTCAAACTAAGGGAATATCACACACTCAGAATCGCAATAAAAATCAGTGAAACGAAACCGTTTACAGTTAGTAAGGCAGCTAAAATCATTGGATTAAGCGTTTAGTTATTAACTCAAAAGGTAAAGTGAACAGGGGTTAGCTCTTGGTATAAAGTATGGCTAAGAAATATTTAGATAGGGTGCAAATAATGTCTATGTTTGATTATTAAGGGCTATTAACTAGTTTCATAAATTCTGGATCGTTAAGATAATAATTGAAGTCGTTATCATTTAAAAAAGCTTCAGTACTTTTTCCTTGTCTTCTTGCTAAAGATACAAATAAAAGCAGCTTGGCTTTATCCTGCTTTAAGGCGTAGTAACAGGCAAGATTAAAGTGCAGGACATTATTGTCAACTTCTAGAACATTCATATTTTTACCAAGTATATGTTCAGTCGTCTTATTAAAAAGTTTTGGATTATCGAGCCTTACACTGATATAAATTGCAATACTCGCTACGTCAGAGCTTTTTTCAGATAAACCTACATAAGGAACAATAACGTCAACGTAGCTATTAAAAACAGTAAGAGCAACGTTATGGTTAGCGGTTTTAGTATATTTAATCATTAACTTAGTTGCATAGTTAGCAAAAAATAGAGGTAAAGAGCCTTTGTTTTTATATTGCTTTGCTGTTATTTCAGATAACTTGATGTAGCTATATACTTCAGGCTCAGCATCGATTGCTAATTTATATTTGTTATTAAGCTCTACAACGGAAAGCTCATAGGCATTCTGTTCTTTTTGCTGATTTTTCAATTGTAATTTTTGTTGATACAACTGTTTTAGGTCCCTAATTATGGTTAACACAGGATAAGCTTTATAGCTTGCTAGTAAAGCTAAAAACAGCATGGGGGCACTGAAGCTAGTAACCCATATATAAAAAAAGGGCTGAAGTGTAATGCCTGTATTTAAGTATATAATCAGGTAATGTAGGCCTAAGGAGAGGTAAGCAAAGTAGCCAAAGCAAATTAATGCAATAATCATCGCTTCTCTTTCATTTCTTGAGGTATTTCCAGCTCCATTAGCAAATGATCTGCCTATGGCTTTCGCCCAGGTGAATGCAAAATATACTGCTATTGATAACAGTATAGACATAGCCACAAAGCCGGCATTACCAACCCAGTAGCCCAAGGGAAAAAGCAGGACAAGGGCAATGATAGTTAAAAAACTAAACATAATGAGACCATCAGTTCTAATTTCTTTTATTTTCATAACTACTCTCCCTGCTAGGTCGTTTATTTATGTAATATCTGTTTAATAAAAGAAACATTAGTAGTTTTGACATAGCTAAAATATTTTTTAACAAATATTTTATATTGGGTTATTCCCCCCGTAACAAGAGTTGTTACGGGGGGAAAACGTTTATTGTTTTTCTAAACGTTTTTTAAGATTTAAAGCAGCATCAGCGGCTAATAAGCGCATAAACTCTGAGCCATTATTCTGATCACCTTGTCCGCCCCCAATTACAATTTCAGGTACCAGACGACTATTACCTAAACTACTGAACAGAGCAGTTTGAATTTTTACTTCTGCCTTTAATGTCTCATCAAAAACATATTTAGGATCAAGTGCAGAAGATTTAGCTCTTTGACGAGCTTCAGCTAATACATCCATGCCTTGTGCTTCTAAACGTTGCTGTTTAAGTATTTCAGCTTGCTCTTTGGCTAACTCAGCCTTAACCGCTACACGTTGCTGAGCAGCTATTATGGCATTGGCTTTAACTCTTTCAGCATCAATCTGTTCTTTAATTTTTAGCTTTTCTGATTCAGCTCTTTGCTTGGCTATTGCTTGCTCTCCTAAGGCAACTTCAGTACGAGCTTGTTGTTCTGCTTTTTTTAGATTTTGTCTTGCGAGGGCTTCATCAGCAGCTGCTTGTTTTTGTGCTTCTAGTCTAGCGTTTACTTTACCCTCGTAGTCAATATCTATAATACTCGCATCAACAACTGTTATTCCATAGGCACCTAAGATTGGTGAATTGCGCAATAAATTACCTTTATCATCTTCTTTAATTTTAATGGTGACACGTTGCTGTTTACTTAGGTTATTAGGTTCTCCTAATTTATTACGTCTACCAGAGTCGATTATTTGTTCAGTGACAAAAATTCCATTGATTAGTTGATCTGAAAAATCTTGGCTTAGCTGACCATTGCCACCTGAGTAATGTTGCTCAACTGACATCATTCTTGCCGATGCTTTCACCGTTTCAGTGGTTGCACGCATTAATAAATTTGAAATTAATGTTTCTTGCGAGCCAAACTCTTCATGAATCTTAAGCAAACCTCGTAATGCACCTGAATCACTGGCAGGTACATTACCTGGTAATCTAAAACGAGATACTCCTCTAGATCCCCCGGTAGTCGTATCAAGGAATCGAATTGAAATCAACGGCACAATAGCACTCGCCGTTGCACCTTTATCGCCAGTAAAATTAATAGAGATAACTTTTTTATAGGCTGATATTGTGCCAAAAGCTTTGAAATAAGGACCCGCTTGGCTAATTACCGTTAAATCACCGGTGAATGCTGATTGATGAACTAAACGTTCATCTGCTTCATTCCAAGCAATCATTTGTGAAATTAACGTAGCAATAACTACCAATATGGTCATTGCTGCGGTAATTAAAATAAGGTTACGACGCCCTATTCGGGTAACTAGAGAATCTGTTGCCACTTGTTGATCTGTACTACTCATATTTTTTAACTTCCATATTTAATTTTTTTTTAACAAAATAGATAACTTCTTGTTCACTTAACTGTGCACAAAAACTACCTGATCTATGCAACGCTATAAAGGTTGCGAGTGTATCTT
This sequence comes from Colwellia psychrerythraea, assembly GCF_000764185.1. Classification (GTDB taxonomy): domain Bacteria; phylum Pseudomonadota; class Gammaproteobacteria; order Enterobacterales; family Alteromonadaceae; genus Colwellia; species Colwellia psychrerythraea_B. Next base: position 18,708 of record NZ_JQEC01000016.1, on the reverse strand, counting down.
CTTTACTTTGTATTGTTTTATCTTCGTTCTCTTGGGCTTCATTCTTTTCAATAAGTTGGGTGATTAACTCATCCACTATCGTATCTTCATCATATAACACGTTATATTCGTTAGATTTGCTGACTCGGCCTTTTTTTATATTACGATAAATAACATAAAAAGCTGCGCACATAATTATAATGAGCACACTTAACCCCATAATATAAAAAAACATAAATTCTACTTATATTGTTTAGAAAATTGGATTTGGAATAACAAACTTAGGCATAAGCCGTAAATGTTAAGCTAAAGTATTTTACAGGGTTAAAAGGTAAATGACAGATTATAAAGAAATTTATCATTATATTGATGAAAGAAGTAATTAACGATGAAACTAAGTCTGTGATACTCCCAAGTACGTATTTAGACGGTTTTGGTAACTCATTATAAAGCTGCTTTATTTCTATATATTCGTAAGCCGACTTGAATGTGAGCTTTCATAAAGCAATCATTGATAGAAACCTGCCACTCCAACGCTAGTCTTATCTTGCAAATAGCAATGACTCAGTTAAAGCAGATGGTGAAGAAGTTTTAGCATAACGTTGTAATAAGTCTGTAAGTTACGATAACGTTGGCTTACTGGAGAGCTTACAAATAAACAACATATTTTCATTAACCTAATTGAAAAATGTTCTTGTTTTTTTATCATCTGATGGTACAGTTCCGACCAGTTAACAGTCTTTGCTATTTATTTTTTTGGCGTTCAATTACCAACATAAAATATTAATAGGTACATGTACTGGATATAAAGGAATATTTGAAAGCAAATGGATGTGCTGTGTGAGTGAAAGTCAAAATAAAGATAATAAAAATGAAGCTGCGCTTACCGTTTTTAAACCACGGACCCCAAAAAAAGCCAATGTAGAACCTGCTGTTGTAACCGATCAAAGAACGGTTATAAAAGTAAAGGCACCTCAACACGAACTTACCCGAATTAGACAATCTATACGGGTTCAAGATAATAGTATTGGTTTTGCAGCAGCAAAACTAGAAGCCGATGACGCACTACAACAACAAAAAATAGTCTTAAATAACCGTTTTGTCTTAGAGTCGACGCTAGGTGCAGGTGGTATGGGCACCGTTTATAAAGCGCAAGACTTACGTAAAGTAGAAGCGAGTGATATAAAAACAGCCGTCGCGGTAAAAGTACTAAATGATGAGTTCAAAAATCATCCAGATGCTTTTGTTTCTTTACAAAGAGAAGCAAGTCGCTCTCATATATTGTCCCATCCTAATATTGTAACCGTGCATGATTTTGACCGCGATGGTGACGTTATCTTTATGACCATGGAGCTTTTAAGCGGTCGCCCTTTAGATTCTTTATTACGTGATTATAGCGGCACAGGTATGAGCTTAGATAAAGCCATACCTATTATTGAAGATTATTGTAGTGCGCTATCTTTTGCCCATCAAAAACACTTTATTCACAGTGATCTTAAGCCAGGTAATATCTTTGTGACAGATGAAGGTACCAAAGTTTTAGATTTTGGTATTGCTCGCATTAGTAATGTAGCTGCAGTAAAAGACCATTTTGATGCAGGTGATTTAGGTGCCTTGACGCCAGCCTATGCCAGTTTAGAAATGTTAAATGGTGGAGACCCTCATCCAAGTGATGATGTTTATGCTGCTGCACTCATAGCTTACGAACTTTTTTCAGGTAAGCATCCTTTTAATCGCTTACCTGCTAATGAAGTGAGAGATAAAAAGTTAAAGCCTAAACGTATAAAAGAGCTTAATAAACGGCAATGGCAAGCACTTGAAGCCGCTTTAGTGGTAGACCGAGATAAGCGCACGCAATCTATTGAGGATTTTTGGAATGCTTTTGCCAATAAAAAGCGTTTACCCATCTATAGAGTTATTAGCGCAATACTTTTAATTGTCACTGTGTGGTTTGTTTACAATACTTTTATAGCACAAAGTGAAATGTCAAAATTGGCGGACAGTACTTTTATTAAAGCGAGTGATTGTTTAGCTAATAAAAAAGCTAACTGTGCTATGGAGGGTGCCAAGGCTGTATTAAAGCTTACGCCGGATTATCCGGAAGCTCAATTACTGTTACAACAAGCCAAGGCATTAAAATTAGCACAAACCTTAACCGAATTATTTAATGACGTTCACCAGTGTATTTACAATAATAATGACACTGTTTGTGCTGAAAAAGCATTGTATAGTATGCAAAATTTAGCCAGTAACGCTGATCAGACACTAAATGCTGAAGATGAATTAAGCAACTTTAAAGAAAGAACCGCTATTGCTAATGCTTTGAAAAATGCCGAGCAATGTTTGCAAGAAAAATCTTATCTTTGTGTGCTTGAAAATACGAATACCATACTAGATTTACGCCCTGACCACATACAGGCAACCTCATTGAGTCAACAAGCAAACCAGCAAATTAGTCAACTAGAAAAAAAACGCATCGTAACGCAGCAGCAATATGACAACCTTATTATTAAAGCAAACAATTGTTTTAATAATAAGGACTATGCATGTGCAAAAAAATCCGCGGATAGCGCTTTAGTGCTTAATTCAACGGATGAGGTTAGAGCAATACAGCGTGATGCTGAGATGGCTTTAATCGAAGTGAAGCGTAACTTATTAGAGAAGAAACGTAATAGAGCAAGAGCTGATAACATGGTAGTTCAAGCACGCCAATGCTTAGCTAAAAAGCAATATGATTGCGCTATTGCCAAATCTGAATCGGCATTAAATTTAGTGCCCAAATACCCGTCTGCGCTTAATACATTAAAACAGGCGACAGAAGAACGACAAAAACTTAAAACTAGCTTTTCCCTACAGTAGGGTTGACATAAAAAGGATAATTCATGTTTACTAAAAAGATCACTGCAATAGTTATTGCTGCCATTTTACCACTTTCAGCGAATGCAGGTTGGGGCTTAGATGACATCAAAAAAAGTGTTAAACCCGATTGTGCAAATTCAAAAGACAAAGCGAAGTGTAATCAAAAAGCTATTGCTAATACGGCGATTAAAGCTGGAGCATTAATCGCAGCATCAAAACTTATTTATGATTTATTTATTGATTTTAAAACTGAAGAAGTAAACTCCGAAAAGGAAGTTAAAGAAGCTTACTTAAAGTCTAATAAATCGCTCCCTAAAAAACCAACAGTTACTTTTTATAAAACCAATGTAGACCCGGGTAAAATAGTACCTGTGGGCAAGCCAACCACCATTAACTCACAATTAACTGTAGTTGCTGGCTCAAAATCTTCTAATGTAGATATTGAAGAGAAAATTGTCTTTTTTGATAATGACGACGATACAAAAGAAGTCCGTAGTTTAGTTAAAAAAGTTAATGAAAAAACTAAACAAGCAGGTGCTTTTGAGAACTCTTTTACCTTCACTTTACCTGTAGGTATGCCACAAGGTGTTTATAAAATTAAAACATCTTTAATCGTTGATGGCGTTGAAACAGCTCCTCAAGATAACGAAATGCAGGTTGTACTTAATGTGTTTGAAGATCGATCCTACCAAATAGCCGCTGTAAGGTATTAATATATTTGTTACCTGAACGTATTAGTTTTCAAATATGATCGCATTTTAAGTCAGAAATAGTTGTTGGAATATATCTGGCTTATTCATCTCTTTCCTCAAAGGAAGATATTAACCTAATATAGAAATATCATCTAGTCTGCTATCAATACATAAAGGACTATTTGAATAACACTAAAAACCTAGAGACTCTAACCAACCGTATGTACTTAAAATAGCCTAAATGGTAATTCAAGTATCTTCAATAGTTGGTGAGTTAGCACCAGAAGAGGCGGAATAAACACTTGGTGGGGTTGTACGGGGTAAATTGTCAAGACGTAGCTCTACAAGAAAACCCACCACAGTATAATTAATATTAATTAAAGTAATTAACGAGAGAGTTAACTAAGTTAACTAAGTTAACTAGGACATCCATTGTTAATCTATCTCAAACTAAGAAAATACCACCACTTAGAGCCCCAATCAAAATTAGTGAAACGAACCGTTTACAGTTAGTTATCTGATTCATGAAATCAAAATGGCAAGGAAAGTATCTGTTGGGTGTTTTTGGGTGTCATAAAGCCTGAAAGTGTTTTGAAAATAAATGATTAAGCTAATGGGTTCTTAAGCTAAGAGTTTTTCGCAGCAACTTAAGTTCTGTCGTCGCTTTAATCCCTGATGTTGGCAATAGTCCGCAAGCACACCGCTATGACCAACAGCACCATGAAATAGTTTTCTAAAGCCTTTACTCAACGTAAGCCAATTATTGGGACTAATATTAAGGCGCATTAATAACGCAGGCTGCTCGGCTTCAATGTGACCAGATTTATCTTCTCGAATACAGCGACCGGTGAGTTCAATTAATTGATGGTAATCTTTTAATTCAAACGGTAAACCTTTTGACATACCTTTGCGCGGGTTACCTATGAAGGGTAATCAATTCTTAGGCTGTTTAGCTTTTTTAGCATAAGTTATTCGTTGCTTTACGCTGGTGTAGGTTGAGTCCTCAGGTGTTTTCGATATATTAGCTCTTACTGGATTTAAATCAACATAAGCCATGCAGGCGGCAAGCGCGGCCTCATCAAGTAGAGCTTGTGATTTAAAGCGTCCTTCCCAGAACCTCCCAGTACAGTTATCTTTTTGGTTCGCTTGTCTTGCAATGCTTTCATTCAGTAGCCGCATGAACCAACTTATATCCATCAAACGGGAGCGATACTTGGTTAATGTTTCTTGCAAGTAATCAGCAAGGGGCTCACCACGACAATATTGCCGCGTTAACAAAGTCCCTTTAAATAACTTATGCCAGCGTTCAAGTACTTTTTTAATTGACCAACTCTTCGCTGTTGCTTCATCAATGAATAGCACTGTATGGGTGTGGTTATTCATGATTGCATAGGCACAGACGTCAATGGAAAATACCTGACTGAGCGAGCTTAATTTGTTTTCAACCCAAGCTCTCCTGTGTTCGTAACTTTGTCCTGAGGCTTTATCTTCACCACACAAATAAGCCCTACGTACGCAACGGGAAATACAATGATAATACGGAGTGTCAGCTAAGCTAATTAGCTGTTTTCTGGCAGTGGTCATGATAACCCCTGTACTAAGGTGATAATTTAACCTTAATACAGGGTTTGGTAATGCTCAAATAAGAATGGATGTCCTAGTTAATTTCATTTCTGTCAACAAATTGAATTTCAGCCGAGTGTGTTTGGATACAATACAGTAACAACAACTATCCAACTTACTCGCTAAAGGGTGCTATGCGCTATTCAAACAAGCATGGGCATTGGCTATACCGTAAGTGTATGGATAAGTTGCCAGCCATAATAACAAGTAACAAAAAAGGGTGGATTGTAGTAATCAACTAATTTGTTGTGAGCGAGGCTTAGGCATAAAAATCACCAAACTTAATTCAGGTAAATTAAGTTTGGTTTATTGATGTAAATTCAACCAAGCTACTATGGGTGGCCTAATAAGTTATAAGTTCCTAGTTAATTCTCTGAATGACATTTGAATATTTTAATTGGACTCATCCATTTCTTTGAGCCTTCCCTTGGATTTTCAATATTATCAGAGTCTAAAAGGTAGGCATTTCCACCTTTATAAATAGTTACCTCTTTGGCAACCGTTTCTTTTTCTTCAATGTCATCATAATAAAGAATGGCCATATCTAAATGCTCACACCTTGATTCAGAAGGTGATTTAAGCAGCTTTATAACACTAATCTCTGCAGGTTCTTCCTCAGAATCAGGTGTACTTTTATGTACCTTTTCAGGAGTGATTTTAGGGGCAGGTATAACTTTTAAAAGGCGGCTTGCATCACTTGATGCAATTAATTCATAGCTAGGTTGACCATTTTCATCAAGCACTGAAACATCTATTCCTGAATCAATCAAAAATTTCAATGAGTTATAGATATCATCAGAGTCTAGATCGGGTTCACCATTTATCATTCCATGCTTGTGGCGGTGTATGGTATGTAAAAGAGCATTATATCCTTTATTATTTAACTCATTAACATTTGCGCCTTTTTTGATTAAGTATTTCAGTACATTGATTGAACCCGTTTCAGCTGCAGAGAAAATAGCGGTGTTACCATTAAACTCATTTTTTGTATTCACATCAATTTTTACTTCTTCAACAAGTATACGCACCGCTTCAAGGTTTTCGGTTGTCTTTATTAAGGCACTTCCAAGGTAAGATGTAGCGGCTTCCAATATAGTATTCCCGTCATTATTGCGACCGTAGTAATCAACATCTTTATCTATGAGTAACGATAAAATTTCGTTATCTCCAAATTCTAATACTCGATATAAAATTCTTTTGAAACGATCATCACTAGTTGCTCCTGCACTTAATAAGGTTCTGACATTGGAGGCACCTCCCCTTACTACAGATATACTCAAGGCGGTTCCTCCATTGTTGTTCTCAATATTAATATCAACTCCTTTATTTACTAAGTATTCAACAACATCAGGAAACCTACCTTTACACGCTATCATAAGCGGGGTCAGCCCTTCTTCGTCTTTCTCTTCGAAATCACCGTGGTAATTTATAATAAAGTTAAGATCACTAATCTTAAGTGCTTCTGAGAGATCCGCAGCTTTAGGGAATTCTATAGGTTTATCATGGGCCTTATATGTAAGGTTAACGTCAATATGTTCTAGCCCCAAAGGGGTTTCTAAACTAAGAGTACCCTGGTGGTTCATAGTACGTCCATCACCAGAAAAGCTAACACGAAACGAAGCTTTTCCATTTTCCAAGAATAGATTAAATCCGTCTTCTATAAATTCAATACGACCTATCTCTTTTATGTTGCCTTTTTTTATTTGAATAAACCGACGAGAATCAATCAAAAGATCTACTTCACCGTCATACCAGGAATAATCCATCATTTTAGTTTGAAGGTGTATGATCTTTTCCTCGTTGTTGGGTTTCTTTACAAAAAAAACGACTAATGCCGTTATCAAAATTATTAGAAGAAAAAACAAAATGTTCGGGGGCAGGTGACTAAAAGCCATAAATTAAATCCATTTTTTATTATATGACGCTCAATGATATCGATACAAAAAGACAAAGGCAAATCAACATTTCCGGGGACTTTCCTATGTATTCCAATTCAGAAAAATTTAAAAAATTACGATTTCTGTATCAGAAGCTGTAAATAAAAAAGTTTTTATGGGGTATTGATAAAAGATTTTCATGGGTGGCCAAATAAGTTTTATAAGCGAGTGTCCTTGTTGTTCTAAAAGTCATCAATCACACTATTTATCTGAAAACTTAATAAAAATCCCTGTTTACTCTCGGTGATTAAAGGCCTTTTAGCTTAATTAAAGTGAGCAGTTATTGATTTCTTAAATATTATTTATAAGCGAGTGACCATGTCAAGCTTCTCAAATTTTAATGAAGTAATAAATGTTATTGGTTAACCAGTTCAATACCTAAGTTATCTGTAATTATTACTTTCATGGGTATGCCGTGTTTTATATTGTTCTCTGCTTGTTTCTCTAGTTCTGGGTGCTGTTTAGAGTCAAACTTTAATGAGACATAGACCGTTTTTGGGAAGTTATCTTTAAATTTAAAAATTATCACTCTATAGCCTGAATCGGTATCTTTACTACCAGCAACTCCTTTATTGATAACTCGGTAGCTTTCAATAGGTAGTCCCATAACTTTATTCGAAGGACGAATATCCATTGGTAGATTAATGACTCGTTCGCCAAAAGCTGAACGAGCAGAAGATTTACTTGGTAGTATGGTAAATAAAACAATAGGGCCAAAAATGAGAGCACACGAGGTTATCATCATTTTTTTTAATGTTATGCCGTATGGATTATATAAATTCACCCATGCTTCTTGCCATGTTTTATCCGGGTAAAAATCCATTGTTTCTAGCTGCATCGACACGATATAGGCAAAGCTGTGCATAAGCGCAAAAAAAACAGGTGTAAAAGCAGCAATGAAACAAGCAGTAGAAAAAAGACCACGCCATGAGAATTCTCCCCCCGCGCTTGGTAAACCTAATCGAGTACTACCTTTATCTCTTAAATAAGTAACTTTTTTATAAATTCGATTAAATGAAAATGATGCACCACTGATGTTACTATCTTTAACTGCGGGTGCCTGTAAATTATCAGCAGGGTAAAGTAAGGCCTCATTTTTTGATATGTCCCCGACATAAATCATCTGATTCTTTTCACCATGTAGCGCCCAAGATATTTTATTAATAATTGAACCAGTACTTGCCCAAATAATAATATAAGTGAAAAATAAACCAATATATAAAACGCCTTGATGGTCTATTTCATTATGATATTTAAACCACCAAACGGTTACTTTTAAAATGTTAGTTTGATAAAAATACTGAAAAACTAAATTCGATAGAATAAAAGGGATTAGTATTAGGAAAATATCTTTTAGGTAAACATAAGTCATTGTAATTCTTGTTGTGGTAAAGCTGTCAGGACTGTGTCCTAAAAGGATAAAAAGTTTTTCATTTAAATGATGATATATCTATCGCACCATAACCCATTCATTTTGCTTATTAAGATAAAACATAAACTTATATAGGTGGATTAGCTGTGAAGAGGAGTTGAAATACAAAATAGGTTGGTCTTTATCAGAATCAATTACTCTAGCCAGTTTGCCATTGGCAAGGATCTCTAAACGCATTCCTTCTGTTTGGAAATCATAAAGTTCTAGCTCTTTATCATGCATATCTACGCCAACACTTAGTTTCAGATGCCCTGCCTCTTCGTCAGGTAAGTTGTAGGCAATAGATGTCTCGGCCGCTCGTTTACTATAAAGCGCTTTGAGTTTTTCTAAGTCTTTGTTCTCTAATGCTTCATGGATCGTTTGATATTTTTTCAATAAGGATTCAAAGTTTTGACTATTATTTTCGATTGATTTCCCGTCTTGCCATACCCATTGAGGAAAAGGTGAGTTAATGGTTGTGGCTACTTTGATAAGATGGCTTTTATCTTTATTAAGTTCTATTTCCTCTGATTTTTGTTGTTTAGTTGTAATGTTTTCAATATTGAAACTTACATGATCTTCAGTAAGCTTAACAGTAGCTGTTGCTAACTTAAGTTTAATTCCATTATTAAGAGATAAATCTTGTTGAAACAAGGTAGCCGTTACATAAGCGCCTTCAGAATAATTTTCAACGATGCTATCTCCATCATATGGTAGGAACGTTTTGATGCTCAGGATGTTCTCTCCATCAACAATAGAGTCAGGAGCAGGGACCTCTACAGTTAATTGTCCTTTTTCATCATCGAAATAAACAGGAATGTCATTAACTCGAACATCAACCCCTACTCCATTTAAATCAATATCTACACCATAAAATAGTTTATCGTTATTTGTGTTTGCCATGGTTAAGCCTTTCATAAGTAATATAATAAATGTTAGCGATAATATTATTTTTATCGTTATTTTGTTCATGGTAGTAATACCTGCTTGTTTGGTCAAAGCCTAGAACTTTATCAAATAGCGCCTGTTATTTGACTGAGTTTCTGGACACCCTTCTGCTGTATCTGTATCTTGTGGTGCTTCTTCATCTGGACTTGGAGGAATTAGTACTATTTCTTTACTTGTTGATTCCTCTATCTGGTCAGGGATTTTGCTATACTTGCTCTTTTTACGTCCAAGTATCGAAACGTTTTTCTCAAGCTTCTCATATTTGGTAAATACTATAACCAATCCATTAAATAAGAAACGGCAATACCAGTAATAACCAATATCATCTCGCTCTATTACAGATTTTCCTACAAAACCACTTTTAATTCCTGCTCGATAATTTTTTTCAAATTTAATAACCCAGAAGTGGCCTTTAGCCCCGATAAGTGTTTCAAATTGAAAATCCATTGCAATAGCTTGTTCTGATTTACAGTCTTTACTATCTTTCCCGTTAGTTCCTTTAGTGGTAAAATTAACAAAAGCTTTGGCGTCGAGACTTAATACTAACTGGATGTCAGCTTTCAAGCTTGCAAAGCTTTTTTCATTACCTACACCTTTTACCGCCGCAGCAACCACTGCGCCAACAGGTGTTCCTTTTGTTGCCGTAAGAATTGCAGGAAAAAGATCAATACTTCCTTTTATTCCAATAAGAGGGTCTGCAGCAACACTTAAGGAGTATGTACTCATAACTTCTGTTGATTGTTTATTCTCTAACAGTTCAGCTTCATATTTAATAGACAAATTAGGCCAAAATATTTCTAATTTGACACCTGAATCGTAATATTCACCATTACTTAAGTTTTTTAATAAGGAATCTACCTTATTAGTAACATCATCAATATTTGCTAGGACTTTATCAATATTGTTTTTATAGTCACCTGCAAAATCTTTTTTCTTTTCGTCATAATAAAGTTCCATTTTACCGTGGAACTTTCCAGACTTATTCTCGTGTTTATTAACAACGTCTATTTGACCTGTATTTTTATTTTCAGATGTTGAGCGGCTAAGCTCTTTATTCCCAAAAGAATACCCAACACTTGCATTCCATTTGATCTTCGGAAATACGTTCACTTCAACGGCAGACGTTGAAAAACGATCACAAGCATTAGCGGAAATTTTATACCTTTTAGGTTTTATCGAAGGTAACCATAAAACATTAAGAGGATTGGTGACCGGCTCACAAGCCAGCTCATATACATTACTAAGTGAGCCTTTTGTTGTTTTAGCCGGTGATGGCTGAATAGATGTACTAGACGATGTGTGATTATCACATGGAGCGTTGGCTTCAATTTTTGCAGTGATCTTTTCAAAGCCACCTTTGTCTTTTTCGCTAGCGACAACATTTAAACTTGGAACTATGCTTGAATCACTGGTGACTATTTGCTTTCTTCCATCATGGTCACAGGCAACTGTTAATTTAGTTAGCTCACACACCTTTTCTTCATCGTCTTCTTCTTCTGCAGTTGTTTGTGCTGGAGCAGGTTCTTGTGTGTTTGAACTGACTACTTCAGCTACTTCCTCAATAATATCTTGAGCTTCTGGTTTTCTAGCCTCAGCTTCTTGGGTGATTACTATTTCGCCCTTAATTAACGCTTGCCCTAAAGCTTCATTCATTGCACTGGCATTAGTCGTACTACTAGCGGGAACGTTTAAATTTAGACTATGAACCAAATCAGTTAATTGTTCACGAGCAGGGTATAAAGTATTTAAAAAGTTTTGTGTATCAGCCAGGCTACTAAATTGTTTTTGTTCTTTGGGGGCGTCGGTTAACAAACAACTTGCAGGTAAAAATTCAAAAGTTAAGCCACTTTGCTTGAAACGTCTTTTCTCAATGGACTGGTTTATATCAGTTAATGAACCGCTCTTAAAAGCCTGCACACTACCTTGTATTAACGCTTGAGCAATATAGCTTTCAATACTAATCCAGGGATTAGCTTTGTTCCAATTGTGGTAATTAAAAAATGAATTCTCTTGTGCCAAGTTCTCCCAAAAAAACAGTGGAACTTGCAAGCTGTGAACAAAATGCAAAGCTATATTTTCATCGCTAAAAGATTCAGCTTTAATCGAACTTGGAAGAGAGCTTATGCCTTTATTGGTAAGCCTTAGCGTGTAATGCAGGCCAGTTCTACTTTTGAACACTTGTGAGGTTAACATTTTATTGCGCACAGTCCGTTGAATACAATGGTTTTGATGCTAGTGATTATAACTAGGCTTTAAAGGTGATTGCACGTTTTTTATTTAAATTACAATTATTCACATTATTAAGTTAATAAATAGTGGGGTTATGTTGTTTCAATAGGCAAACCAAAAACTGTCATTCCCTTAACATGTTATTCAATAACTCCGTCCTTTTCTCGTCAAAATCTCTGTTCATAGACCGAAAAAGTCATAATCGCAAGTCAGGCTCAAGTCTAAAGTTAAGTAAAAGTGCAAATTAGTTAGTATTTATTCACCTTTGAATTTGTACTCTAAGCTAATTAATTAATACCTCACCTATTGATGTTAACCTCATAAAGCTCCGTATATAGTGCCTTGTAGCCCAATGGTGAGTTTCTTATAAATTGCAGTCGTTACAATAATTGTACAATTTTTAACTACACACAAAGTAACAAATATGGTTATTATGTTGTCAATTAAGTTGAAAATATGTTAATTTCGCGCACGAAATAGACTTTGGTTAGCGTTACAGCAACAAGCTTACTTGTTCTGATAGTTAACTTTGAAACTGCACCTTTATTCGCATGGATGCTCGTGTAGTTATTGTCTTTTAAACGTATTACTTTTCATAAATTAAAGTAAGCGTTAATCCATATTCTTATTATTTTTACTTTTACTTTAGATACGCAGGGAAGTTTTATGAAGTTTTCATCTTTAGCGCCAGTGTTTTTACTTTCGCTTGGCACCTTAACCGCATGTGGTAGCGATTCTTCAGATCCAACTCCTACCGTCGAAGACACCACAGCGCCAGTTATTACCTTAAATGGTGGTAGTTCTCTTACTCACAGTGCAGGCACTGATTATGCTGATGAGGGTGCTACAGCCAATGATGCCACCGATGGTACAGTAAGCGTTACCATAACAGGTGCTGTTGATAGTGATGTGGTGAGCAGTTACACACTTACTTACAGTGCTAGTGATAAAGCAGGTAATAAAAACAGCATAACGCGTACCGTAAATGTTGTTGATACCATTGCGCCGGTTATTACTATTGCAGGCGATAGTCCTTTAAGCCACAGTGCTGGTACTGATTATAGCGACGCTGGTGCTACCGCAGAAGATGCGACTGATGGCACTGTTGATGTAGTCACCACAGGTAACGTTGATAGTGCGGTAGTAGAAAGTTACACACTCACTTACACCGCAACGGATGCTGCCGGAAATAGTAGCACGGCAACGCGCACAGTTAATGTGGTTGATGATATTGCGCCAGTATTGGTTATTAGTGGTGCTAATCCACTCACTCATAATGTCTTTGGCACTTATATCGATTTAGGCGCAGTGGTTACTGATAATGTGGACGACGCTAACGCAATTACAATTACCGCAACAGGTGAAGTAAAAGCCAATGTCATTGGTAGTTATACCGTTACTTACACCGCAACAGATGCTGCTAATAATGCCGCAACGCCTGTTGTGCGTACGGTCAATGTTGCCGATTTAACAGCACCCGAAATCACGCTTACAGGTGATGCGATAATTGAACATAACTATGCTGCTATTTATGATGACCAAGGCGCAACAGCCGTTGATGCCGTTGATGGCGATGTTGCTGCCACGACTACAGATACTGTGCTTATCAACAAAATTGGTAGCTATGGTCTTACTTACATTGCAACGGATGCCGCAGGCAATGAAGCTACCCTTGAACGTGTTGTTAACGTTGTTGATATTACTGGTCCTGTTATCACTCTGACCGGTGGTAATACCATTAGTTTAGGTAAAGGGCGTGTTTATAAAGAGTTAGGTGCAACAGCACTTGATAACCTTGATGGTGTCGTTGTGGTCGGTGCGCCAACAGGCACAGTAGATTATGACACTATCGGTCAATATGAGTTAACTTATACCGTAACAGATACAGCTAATAACGTAAGTAGCCAAGTCCGCACCGTTGATGTGGTAGCACCTACCCCATTTATTACTACTTGGAAAACAGATAACAATGGTGTTAGTGCAGATAACGAAATAACTATTACAACTAACCCTGCTCATGCCAACTATAACTACACAGTTGATTGGGGAGACGGTAGTACGAGTGAAAATTTAACCGGCGATTCACCTCCTCATACTTATGCTATTGCAGGCACCTACACAGTAACAATTAGTGGCGATTTTCATCAACTTTACTTTTTTAGTAACAGTTTTGATAATGATAAGTTACTTAGCGTTGAGCAGTGGGGAGATGGTCTTTTATTATCATTAAGTCAAGCATTTGTCGGTTGTGATAACCTCGTGATAAACGCTAGTGACACCCCAAATTTAAGATCTGTTGTCGACTTGTCTTACATGTTTTATGAAGCAAGTTCTTTCAATCAAGATATCAATGCTTGGGATGTTAGTTCAATCACTGATATGAACTCAATGTTTGAAGGTGCAACCTCATTTAATCAAGCCCTTAATAGCTGGGATGTCAGTTCGGTATTAGAGATGAAATCTATATTCAGGGAAGCGACTTCATTTAATCAAGACATTAGCCAATGGAACATGGGCTCTGTGACTGATACTCGTACTATGTTTTATAACGCTATAGCTTTTAATCAAAATATCGGGTCATGGGATGTTAGCTCATTAACTACTATGTCAAGTATGTTTAATAAAGCGATTTCATTTGATCAAGACATCAGTAGTTGGAATATCGGCTTAGTGACCAACATGAAAAGTTTGTTTTTTGGACTTTCTATTTCCACAGAATATTATGATGCGTTACTCGACAGTTGGAGTAAGCAAGAGGTACAAAGTGGGGTTACTTTTGGTGTCGGAACTAGTCAATATTCTCCCAGCTCTCAAGACGCGAGAGACATTCTAACAGGTAAAGGTTGGCTTATTACCGATGGCGGTGCTACCCCATAAAAATAGTTTTTATAAGCTAATTTCAACCCGTTAATAATAGCTTGCGTTACAGCGAGCAATATAAAAAAACATACGCAGTAAGGATATTCGCATGAGCAGTCGCTTTAATGGTCAAAGCAACAATGAGTTTAGTGGTATTAACAAGCAAAAGGTTAATAGTAAAAAAACTAAAAAGTCTCATGCGAACTTTACTGCTCATATAAGTAACTCAAAAATAAGTAAAAGCAAAAACAAAGCCTTTGCACTCTCTTCTACTGCCTTTTCAGTGTGTTTAGCACTATCAAGTTATGCTTTACCCGTACTCATTAATCCTGCTTTTGCTAATGGCCCTAAAGGTGGTGTTGTTGTTGGTGGTAGTGGTGATATTTCTAAAATAGATGCCGCAACTACGCTTATTAACCAATCCTCACAACACATGGCCATTAATTGGGATAGTTATAATATTGCTGCCAATGAAACTGTGCGTTATGTGCAACCCAATGCTAGTGCCATATCACTTAACCGGATTTTGGGAGTAAACGGCTCTACTATTGCTGGTCAAATTCAATCTAATGGTCAGGTTATTTTAATTAATCCTAATGGTTTAGTTTTTACTGATACCTCAGTATTAAATGTTGGCGGTATTATTGCCTCTGGTCTGGATATGTCGCCAACAGATTTTATGAATGGCGATTATATTTTTAATGATCTTACCTTTGAAAATGGTACCAGTGCTAATGGCAAAGTCATTAATCGTGGCATTATTAACGCAGCAGTTGGTGGAAATGTTGCACTTATTGGCAAACAGGTCATTAACGAAGGGTTAATTGAAGCTAATTTAGGCTCAGTTACTTTAGCTGCTGGTAAACAAGCAGTATTAACTTTTGATGCTGGTGGTGTACTGGGCGTTAGAGTCAGTAAAGAAATTCTACAAGATGAATTAGGCGTCGATCCTGCGTTAATTAACAGCGGTGAAATTAATGCTAAAGGTGGACGAGTATTATTAACCGCCAGTACTAGCCAAGATATTTTTTCACAAGCGGTTAACTCTGGCCTAGAACAAGCAACTAGTGTGGTCGTTCATGAAGATGGCAGCTTTACCTTAGGTGGCGGTGCTGATGTTGTTAACAGCGGTAAAATAGATGTTTCTTCAGTTGAATTAGATTCGACTCTTAGTAATGCTGGCCAAATAGTGGTGTTAGGTGAAAATATCACTTCCAGTGGAGAGATCCTTGCTAACTCGAATTCTTTTAATGCCGGTGAAATAGAAATTCATGCGCAGGATACATTACTATTTACTGAACAAAGCTTGACCTCAGCGCGTAGCAGCATAGCTACAGGCGGAACTATCAAGGCATTAGGCGATAAAGTTGCGCTATTAAATGATTCAGCTATGGATGCTTCTGGTGACATTGGTGGCGGTGAAATACTAATAGGCGGTGATTATCGCGGTGAAAATGAATTAATTAGAAATGCCAGTGCTAGTTATATTGCTGGTAATACCCATATTAACGCTGACGCTATAAATGAAGGTGACGGCGGAAAAGTTATTATCTGGAGTAATGACTCCGCTAAAGTATATGGCAATATATCAGCTACAGGCGGTTTACTTAATGGTAACGGTGGATTTGTTGAAACCTCTGCTGAGGTAGTTGATTTAAGTCTTAATGTTAATGTTTCTGCAAATCAAGGTAATTCAGGTACTTGGTTAATAGACCCTTTTAATATTACCATAGATGATGTACCTAATGATTCAGCCATTGATGACTCACAAACCCCTACAGCACCCGTTACCGATCTTTTTACTAATGCTGGTGCTGACTCTACGCTAGATATCGATTCCTTGTATGCAGTTTTTACTAACGGGGCACATGTTAAAGTTGAAACATCTGATGCCGGTGGCCTAGCAGAGCCAGATGGCGGCAATATAACACTTGCCACCTCTATAGACATAGAAAATAAGCCTGAAGGTGGTGATGTCACTCTTACCTTATCTGCTCATCACGATATTAATATTAATGGTGTTATTCATGACTCGGTCCTTGACGTTGAAAGTATCAGCTTGGTTTTTGAAGCTAACTCCAACGGTGTAAGTGGTGGTGATGTTAATATCAATGCAAATATTGATACTAGGGGGGGCTACTTAGAAGCATCGGGTGACAATATTATTTTTTCTGCAGCAGCTAATGTGCTAACTAATGGCGGTTATATAACTTTAGATGCCGTCAACTCTATTAATTTTGATAACAGTATTATTAATAGTGGCTCAGGAAAAATTACCATAACGGATATCACTGCAAGTGTAGACTTTGGCACCAGCACCATTAATACCGGTGGTGGAAACCTTGAGATATTTGATACCTCGGTAGGTGTTACTGCTAGTGGCAGTGTTAATTTTAATGCCAGCAACATAAGCACTGAAGGTGGTAGTATTGTTGTTTTTGACGCTTTAGACGCTGATATTGCTACGGGCGGCATAGATTTTGGTTCAAGCACCTTTGATACCGCAGGCGGTAATGTAACCCTAAATTCCACCTCAGGTATTGTTGCTTTAAATTCTACGGCTATCACAACGCAAGGCGGTAGTTTTATAAGCGCTGCTAGCGCCAGTGTGAGTACTGTTAATTCTTCAATTACCACTACGGGTGGTGAAAACCTTGATGGTGGCGCTATTAATATTAGCACCACAGGTGCATTGAATGTTGATACCTTAACGGCAGATGGCGGTACAACTAATAGAGGTGGTGGTTCAAACACTGGTGTTGTTGGGCGTGCTGGAGGGGATATTACCTTACTCAGTAACAATAGTAATATTACCGTAAATCAAAATGCATCTGCTATTGGCACTACTGGTGATTATAGAGATGTGTGGTACGAATTAGGTCAAAATGGCGGAGAAGGTGGGGCTGTAGCTCTAACTGCTAATAGTGGTACTGTAGACACCCAGGCAATAAGTACTGATGGTGGTGCGGCAGCTGGAGATAATGAGTACTCTGATAGTGGCTGGGACATAAACCAAGCCAATGGTGGTAATGCTGGTAGTATAATATTAGTCGCTGATAGCGCTTTAATAAATGGTAACTATAGTGCTGTAGGTGGTGTTGGGGTTGGTCGGTATTTCCGAGATGGTTCAGACTCTGCAGGAGGATACCCTAGTGTACAAGGCGTTGGCGGTAATGGTGGTGATGTTTCAATTACGGCTAATTCAGCAACACTAAATAATGACATTAATGCCAGTGTTGGTGCAGTTAACGAAGAATCGCTAGTAGGTGTTATTGAAGGTATCGTAAATATAAACCTCAGCGGCAGCGATGGCATTGCCACAATAGGTCGCAATAGCGCCTTCACCACCCAAGTAAATATTACGGGTAACAATAGCCAAACCCTCATAAGTACCAGTACTTTCGACGGTTTAGAGTGGTTTATTGATGGCGCTGGCAATGGCTCTTGGCGCGATAACAGTGACAGTAGCGCGCTAAACCTTGTTTTTACCGGCATTGAAAATTTCACTGGTGGCGTAAATACCGATGTATTTAATATTACCGAGTCTGGCAGCATTCTTACTGGTGGCATCATTGATGGCGGCAGTGGCACTAACACCTTAAAACGTACAAATACTACTATCACTAATACATGGGTTGTTGATGGCCTTGATACAGGTACGTTGAACACTATTCGCTTTAATAAAATACAAACCCTTACCGGCAGCAGTGTTAATGATAACTTTAGTTTTACCAGTGCAACCGCGAGTGTCGGTACAGTCACTGGTGGTACAGGCAATAACTCACTAACGGCACGTGATGCAGATAATGAATGGCATATCACAGGGGATAATAGCGGTGTTTTATACCAAGACAACGCTGGAGCAGGTTTTGGCACCTCTTATATAGATAGCTTTACTGATATTCAAACCCTTATTGGTAGTAATGCCAACCTAGATAACTTTGTTATAGACAGTGGCAGTAGCATCGACAGTATCGATGGCGGCAGTGATGGTAATAACTCACTGACTGGTCGAGATACCGATAACGAATGGGATATTTCAGGCAGTAATAGCGGTATTTTATATCAAGACAATGCAGGTGCTGGTTTTGGCACTTCCTATGTTGATGCTTTCAGCAATATTCAATCGTTAATTGGTAGTGATGCCAATTTAGATATTTTTGTGATGGGA
>NZ_JQEC01000015.1 GCF_000764185.1 Colwellia psychrerythraea | reverse complement strand
GGCGCTAGTGGAAGGTTCTGGAAAGGACCACGATACAGGGTGATAGTCCCGTACACAAAAGCAACCTTTAAGTGAAATCGAGTAGGACGGAGCACGTGAAACTTTGTCTGAATATGGGGGGACCATCCTCCAAGGCTAAATACTACTAACTGACCGATAGTGAACCAGTACCGTGAGGGAAAGGCGAAAAGAACCCCTGTGAGGGGAGTGAAATAGAACCTGAAACCGCATACGTACAAGCAGTGGGAGCCCGATTTAGTCGGGTGACTGCGTACCTTTTGTATAATGGGTCAGCGACTTATATTCTGTAGCAAGGTTAACCGATTAGGGGAGCCGTAGCGAAAGCGAGTGTTAACTGCGCGTTTAGTTGCAGGGTATAGACCCGAAACCCGGCGATCTACCCATGGGCAGGTTGAAGGTTGAGTAACATCAACTGGAGGACCGAACACACGTATGTTGAAAAATGCGGTGATGACTTGTGGGTCGGAGTGAAAGGCTAATCAAGCCGGGAGATAGCTGGTTCTCCCCGAAATCTATTTAGGTAGAGCCTCGGACGAACACCATCGGGGGTAGAGCACTGTTAAGGCTAGGGGGTCATCCCGACTTACCAACCCTTTGCAAACTCCGAATACCGATGAGTGATATCCGGGAGACACACTGTGGGTGCTAACGTCCATTGTGAAGAGGGAAACAACCCAGACCGCCAGCTAAGGTCCCAAAGTACTAGTTAAGTGGGAAACGATGTGGAAAGGCATAGACAGCTAGGAGGTTGGCTTAGAAGCAGCCATCCTTTAAAGAAAGCGTAATAGCTCACTAGTCGAGTCGGTCTGCGCGGAAGATGTAACGGGGCTAAACTAGTCACCGAAGCTGCGGATTCATAATTTATTATGAGTGGTAGGGGAGCGTTCTGTAAGCCGTTGAAGGTGAATTGAGAAGTTTGCTGGAGGTATCAGAAGTGCGAATGCTGACATGAGTAACGATAAGGGGAGTGAAAAACTCCCCCGCCGAAAGACCAAGGTTTCCTGTCCCATGTTAATCAGGGCAGGGTAAGTCGGCCCCTAAGGCGAGGCGGAAACGCGTAGTCGATGGGAAACAGATTAATATTTCTGTACTTCTATATATTGCGAAGGAGGGACGGAGTAGGCTAAATGAGCACAGCGTTGGTAGTCTGTGTGAAAGAATGTAGGCAGAGAACTTAGGTAAATCCGGGTTCTTGTTAATGCTGAGACTCGAGACGAGATTCTACGGAATTGAAGTCATTGATGCCATGCTTCCAGGAAAAGCTTCTAAGCTTCAGATATATAGGAACCGTACCCCAAACCGACACAGGTGGTTAGGTAGAGAATACTAAGGCGCTTGAGAGAACTCGGGTGAAGGAACTAGGCAAAATAGTACCGTAACTTCGGGAGAAGGTACGCTGCATATGGGTGATGGAACTTGCTTCCTAAGCCCAGAGCAGTCGAAGTAACCAGGTGGCTGGAACTGTTTATTAAAAACACAGCACTGTGCAAAATCGAAAGATGACGTATACGGTGTGACGCCTGCCCGGTGCCGGAAGGTTAATTGATTCGGTTAGTCCTCGGACGAAGCTGATGATCGAAGCCCCGGTAAACGGCGGCCGTAACTATAACGGTCCTAAGGTAGCGAAATTCCTTGTCGGGTAAGTTCCGACCTGCACGAATGGCGTAATCATGGCCACACTGTCTCCACCCGAGACTCAGTGAAATTGAATTTGCGGTTAAGATGCCGTATACCCGCGGCTAGACGGAAAGACCCCGTGAACCTTTACTATAGCTTGACAGTGAACATTGCTCCTACATGTGTAGGATAGGTGGGAGGCTTTGAAACCATGTCGCTAGATGTGGTGGAGCCAATCTTGAAATACCACCCTTGTATGCGTGATGTTCTAACCTAGGGCCCTTATCGGGCTTGGGGACACTGTCTGGTGGGTAGTTTGACTGGGGCGGTCTCCTCCCAAAGAGTAACGGAGGAGCACGAAGGTTGGCTAAGTACGGTCGGACATCGTACGGTTAGTGCAATGGCATAAGCCAGCTTAACTGCGAGACAGACACGTCGAGCAGGTACGAAAGTAGGTCATAGTGATCCGGTGGTTCTGTATGGAAGGGCCATCGCTCAACGGATAAAAGGTACTCCGGGGATAACAGGCTGATACCGCCCAAGAGTTCATATCGACGGCGGTGTTTGGCACCTCGATGTCGGCTCATCACATCCTGGGGCTGAAGTCGGTCCCAAGGGTATGGCTGTTCGCCATTTAAAGTGGTACGCGAGCTGGGTTTAGAACGTCGTGAGACAGTTCGGTCCCTATCTGCCGTGGGCGTTTGAGAATTGAAGAGGGCTGCTCCTAGTACGAGAGGACCGGAGTGGACGAACCACTGGTGTTCGGGTTGTCATGCCAATGGCATTGCCCGGTAGCTACGTTCGGAACTGATAACCGCTGAAAGCATCTAAGCGGGAAGCAGGCTTTGAGATGAGTTCTCACTGGGACTTTAAGTCCCCTAAAGGGTCGTTGGAGACTACAACGTTGATAGGTCAGGTGTGTAAGGACTGCGAGGTCTTGAGCTAACTGATACTAATTGCCCGTGAGGCTTAACCATACAACACCCAAGTAGTTTTGTACTATAAAGTGTGTATGTAGACTGACATTATAAAATACCGAAAGGTAAGGAAAATCACGTACTTACGTGTTACTTGAACTAAAAACGATATTTATTGCTCTTGAGCATAAGCTTTCTAAGATTGTACCTTTTTTGTTTAGCGACAATAGCGCTGTGGTCCCACCTGATCCCTTTCCGAACTCAGAAGTGAAACGCAGTTGCGCCGATGGTAGTGTGGGAGTTCCCATGTGAGAGTAGGACATTGCTAGACTTCTAATTTGTGCTTAGGCACTGAGAAACCCGTAGTTAACGCTGCGGGTTTTTTGCTTTATATAAACCCGTAGTCAACGCTATGGGTTTTTTTGTAATCGTCTATTTGTACCTATGTAATTCTGGAGTTATATTCTCATATGAGAAAGTTGTTATCTTCCCCTGTAAAAATGGCACTAAGTGAAGCTGAAAGTGCTTCATATCAAAATGCGTTAAAGCATGTTACTGAAATAACTTTAAACCTAATGGCGGTTAAAGTTGAAAACAGACCTGAAGATTATCTTGGTTGGTGTACTGAGTTAATCGATGTTTGTCGTAATCGCATCAATATGAAATTAATAGAGCCAGAGCAACTTCCAACCTTAAAAAAACTTGAGCAAGTACTAGTACTTGGCGCAAGTGTTAGTCAGTTCAAAATGGCACGTATTGCACCATGGCCAATATTTACTGCTTTTGTTGAGCAACAAGCGAGTTTACATGCTTTGGAAGAGCGCTTAGCCCTACTTGATTATATTCAGTTGATAAAGTGTAAAACTTTAGTTGAGATGACTGAATTGGAGCGTCTCGCCTTTGCTGGTAAACACACGAGCCAACATTGTCATACCCAATATAATTTCGATGTTGAATGGTTTGCTTCAACCAAAGGCGCTAAAGTTTTTCATACTTTATTAGCGCAGCAACCTGAAAGCTTTGATGCGGCACTAAGCCACATTCCAGAAGCAGGTGATGTAACGCCTAAACAGTATCAACAATTTGTTAGTGCCTACAAACAAATCTTTACTAGTTATAGGGTAGAGAAGGAAAGTGGTGAGAAAGCACCATTAGCACCAGCGACACGTTTACTAGCGATGAAGCGTCCAGATCAATTTATTGCACTAACAAATGCAAAAATTGAAGTTTTTTGCCAAGGTTTATCGATAGCCAAATTTAATAGTTTTGATTTTGAAAGTTATTGGCAAGATATGATAGGTACTTTACGTACTTTCGCTTGGTGGCACCAAGGCGAGCCTGAAGATGAACGTGAAGCCAAACTTTGGCAAGCACGTGCGGTTTTAGTCGACTTATTTATGTTTGCTGATGAAGATTTCGCCTTTGGTTCTAACTTTCTACGTATCCGAGATAAAAAATTAAATAGTGTTGAAAGTAGCTACAAATCAAGTCGTCGAGGTCGTGTTAAGTTAACGCCTGAAGAGCTTGTTGATCTAGCATTAGCAGAAGAGGGCATGCCTGAGTATATTCAAGCTAAACGCGACACTATTTTAAGGGAAGTGAAATCAGGTAAAACGGCTGAGCATGTTATTGGTATAATGCGAGCTATTTTCGGCTAAATGTTATTTATTTGAGGGATAAGCTAGTTTATCCCTCTACTCTTTTTATTTCTACAGTCTTTATTAAACCTCCATCTTAATGTAGCCCTTTACCTAACTTCAGACAAGACCATATTTTATTCCACCACTGCAATTTGTTATTCATTGTTGTTTAAGTTACTAGCTGATCTTTCATTGAAGAGCTCGCCTTGTTAGTAATCCTTCCTCTTCTATATAGATAGAAAACACAAACACCAGAAAGTAAGTGTGCTAACGTCAGTGCAGGGTAAAGTGAATACTCGCTTTCACTGAGGGCAAACCAGGATAATGGAATGACAAGCCCTATGCGATGTATTATGCCAAGAATACTTGCATTGACGGCTTTATCTTTTGCGTTCAATGTTGATTGATAAACAA
Source organism: Colwellia psychrerythraea (assembly GCF_000764185.1). Taxonomy (GTDB): domain Bacteria; phylum Pseudomonadota; class Gammaproteobacteria; order Enterobacterales; family Alteromonadaceae; genus Colwellia; species Colwellia psychrerythraea_B. The sequence goes on along the minus strand of NZ_JQEC01000015.1, from coordinate 213,512 downwards.
TGACACAACCAGCACCGATATATCCCCATGGTAACCAAGTTAAGTAATGTTTCAAATGTATGGTTACATTATCGTGTGGGCACAATGAGGTTGCCCAAAAATCTACTGAGTAACTTAGCGCTACTGCGATTACAAATTGGGCGGTCAATACAGTGGCAAACATATATCGGTATGCTTGTTTCACTCTGTCATGATGACCGGTCCAATAATTAAAGCCTATTATTGCCGGCATAGATGTTGTTAACGCCATAGGGATTAATAAAATTATCGCCTCAAGTTTAAATATCAGTGCAAAAGCCGCTACATAAGTATGACTATAACTTGCCGCTATTAAGGTCAATATCGCCAAGCTCAATGGCGTTATTAGTTGTTGGCCAATAACTAAAATGCTAGCTAATTTGGGTTGTTTACATTGGTTTTTAAGTTCTGATAGTGAAGGCAATTTAAGCTTTATCTTACTATGTAAAATATACAAAGATATTAAAGTGAAGCTAATGTCGCTAATGGCATGGACAATGGAAATAGCAGTCAAGCTATCAAAATATAAAGGGCTTTGCGGAAGCAACAATAATAATGCCAAGCTGCCTTTTAATACTATCCAGGCAACCATAATATTACTGGCAAGCTGGGTGAAATTTAAAGCCCGTAATATGCCATTAATTTGCCAAACAGTGCCTAAAAATATCCAGGTTAAATATCGGTTGTTAATGTAACTTGATTGTTCAGTTACTAAATTAGGTGCTTCTAATGCTCCTTGGCTCGAAAGCCAATTATTATTACCTAGCAGTTGTAATAAATGTTCAGAAAAAGTTAACGCCAAAATTGTCATTGTCAGTAGTATTAACCCAGAAGTAAATAATGCCTGGCTTACACTGAGGCTGATGTTGTCCCTATCAAGACAAGCAGATTTTACTGCTTTATTGTTACATCGAATACTTGTACCAACAGCAAGAGCCGTCATAGCAGCAGTGATGGGGACAGTAAAACCAAATGCTGTTAACGTTGCTGTACTACTTAAGGCAATTAATCCAGATTCTAATAGTTCATACATTAATAACAAAAGAATCGCCATAAACATTGGTTGGCTATTTCGCCATATCGTCGACGATATTTTCCCTTCAACTAAGCTAGTGTGATTTTTTACTGTCATCTATAGGTTCTTCATATATGTTGTTATAGATACCATATAAGAAGAGCGGCAAGAAATTAATTAACTTTCAATATTCAATGTAACAATTGTTGTCATAAGTTCTCATAGTTTAGAGATTTTTTCATTTTGCTAGCGAATCAGAAACAAAACATAATGATATGTATAGTTCACTTACAGACCTTGCCCAAACTGGAGGAACGTTTGAAATAGGATTATCTCTGCTTTATCTTTAGTTAAGCAATTAGATAAAATATCATCATTAAAATTTTCTTTTTTCACTTCCATTTCTATAGATGTCCACTTCATGTTTTTTAAGATAATTTCAACGTTGCATGTTTGACTGCCATCTCTAGTGATGTAGAAAATTTTAATATCATCAGTACGGTTAATTAAGTTTTTATAGGGATAATTATTTACTTTATCTACTGTGATATTGTTCGCGCTAGTTAGGTTGCAAAAAACTAATAAACTAACAATAATCACGTTTTTAAAGAACTTTATGGTGCTTACTTTCATTTTTATTCTCGTTTCATATATCAAGTGTTGATAATATTTTAATTATGATATGGTTGTAAAACAAACGATATAAAATTAAGTGCGATTAAGAAAAACTTAAGTATGAAACATTTGCCACCATTAAAATCTTTACAATTCTTCCTGGTAGCCGGGCAATCTAAGAACTTTAAACAAGCAGCTGAACACCTTAATGTGACTCAAGCTGCTGTCAGCCAACAGATTCGGTTGTTAGAGGATCACATTCAATTAAAGTTGTTTGAGCGTACTAATAGGCAAACCATGCTCACCGAAAAAGGGCGAACTCTATTACCCTTTACCCAAAGAGCATTTGAAGAGTTAACTACAGGTATTCAAATTGTTACGGGAGATCCCAATCCACTAATATTACGGATCTCTACGGTTCACTCTTTTTGCTCTCTTTGGCTTATACCTAGGCTTGAGGAGTTTCAAAAATTGCATCCAGAAATAATGGTGCAACTTGCGCCATCGAGTGCGCTTATTGATTTTAAACAATCCAATATTGATTTAGCAATTCGAATGGGAAGAGGGGGGTATGGTGATTTAACCGAGAAGAAAATCTATGATGATAATCTCATCTTTGTTGCCAGCCCTAAGCTACTCGTTGGTATCGATAGGGATAACCCTAAGCAAGTTTTTCGTTTACCTTGGATAGAAGACACAAGTATAGGAATACAAGAAAAATTTCAAGATTACTGTAAAAGTATAAACTTCAAATATGAAACCTTAGTTCCTGTAATGCAAACTAATGATGCGCTCCCTTTAATTGATAGTGCAGTCCATGACCGTGGGTTCTTATTAGTAAATAGTAGTTTAGTTGTTGAACATATACGTGCAGGCCGTTTAGTTAAGCTACTTAACTACTCGATAAAAAGCCCTTACTCACTTTATCTCGTAGCGCCGGAGCAGCAATTTTTATGGAAAAAAGTTAAGCTGTTTGAGGATTGGTTATTGCCTAAATTGCTTAAATCATTCTCAGATCTAGACAGGTATTAGTAGTTCATCATAAAGTATTTTCAATTTTAGCTCTGCAGGTCAACAAGTTGCTAACACTGAAAACACTATATTCGATGCGTTAAGAGCATTTATGTCTGCGTGTATTAAATGTTTATACCAACACACATGAGAACACCCCGAGTGAAGTGTTAATTGGAAATTAGGTCTTAGCTAACTGTTTCTAAATAGCTTGAACAAAAGTCGTTGACAGTATTCATCTATAATAACCTGATACAGCTTGCAAGGAGGTTGCAACTTGTTTAATATTCAAAAAGCTTAATTAATTAAGCGGTTACGGATAAATACTATAAATTAAGGATAATAGAATGACCCCTTCATCAGGCATATCTGCTGTGCAGAATTCGATCAACACTACAAAAGAAAATAGAAGTATAGGCTTTGAATTCCGTGGTGACGGAATGGAGTATTTTAAAATTTGGATTGTGAATATCCTATTAACCATCGTCACGCTAGGTATTTATTCAGCCTGGGCTAAAGTAAGAAATAATCGCTATTTTTATTCAAACTTATATTTAGATAGTGATAATTTTCGATATCTGGCAGATCCTATCACAATATTAAAAGGTCGACTTATCGCGGTAGCCGCTTTAATTGGTTACTACATCATGTCACTCTTTTTACCGATAGTTGCTGGAGGTTTAGCTATAGCACTTCTGTTTGCCATCCCTTATTTTATAAATCAATCTATGGCCTTTAATCATAGAATGTCGTCATATAAAAATATTCAGTTCCGTTTTAAAGGCTCATATGGGCAGGCATTTATGGTTATTTATGTTTGGCCAATACTTGGCATACTTACTTTAGGTATTTTGTACCCATTAGCATTATTAAAAGCCAATGAGTATTTTGTTCGCAATAGCGCTTATGGTACTAGCAAGTTTGATTTTAATGCGACATATAAAGATTACGGCATGATATTTTTAACAGCCATTGGCATTACCATAGCGGTAGGACTTCCTGTTGCCTTAATCGCTTATTTTGTCCCGGCTTTTAGCGTTATCTCATCATTACTTTATGTCGCTGTCTATTTCGCTGTAATTATTTATGTAGTGGTGTCATTCACTAATGTTTTTTATGCAAGCTTAGGTTTAATTGAGCACAAATTTGAAGCAAATTTAACCATGGTCGCAACAGCAAAAGTTATTCTAACTAATCTGTTTCTCACCATAATTACCTTAGGTTTATATCTACCGGCAGCTAAAGTTCGTATGACAAAATATATTTGTTCTTGTTTAACAATGCACACCAGTGGTAGCTTAGATAATTTCAGTGCTGCTGAAAAAGAAAATATCAGCGCTTTAGGTGAAGAGTTTGGTCAAGTATTTGATTTTGCATAAAAGCCATATTGCATGTTAATAGAAGGGATCTATCTCGATGGTAAAACCTCTAAACGCAATGCCGCGCGTTTAGAGGTTAATAGTAACCATAAAATCACTGCTATTCACCTAACAGAACAGCAGAAAATATTATCATTTGAGCATCAATCTTATGTTGTTGAATCTCGTTTAGGCAATACACCTCGAGAAATAACATTTGATGACGAACAACTATTTGTTTGTGATAACCATGAAGAAATTGATAAGTTAATTACTTGGCAAACTAGCAATTCATCAAATCAATATTCTTGGCTGTACCATTTAGAAAATAATTCAAAATTAATTTTTATTTCTACAATAACTACTGTCATTTTACTATATGGCATTGTTGTGTATGGCATACCAAGCACTGCAAAATTAATGGCTCACAATGTACCTTATTTCACCTCGGCACAACTTTTTTCTAGTTTAGATATATTAGATGAGACAGTCTTCGAACCATCAACATTGCCAGCCAAAAGGCAGCAAGAAATAAGAACTTTAGTGGCGCCTTACTTATCAAATCATAAAAGCTTGCAGCCTAAGCTGGAATTTAGATCTGGTATGGAAGCTAATGCATTAGCTCTGCCAAATGGCGTTATTGTTTTTACGGATGACTTTGTCAATTTAACTCAAACGGATGATGAGCTTGTTGCTGTTTTATTCCATGAATTAGGTCATTTAACCCAAAAGCATATGACGCAGCGGATCATTCAAGATGCTATGTTGACCATCATGGTGATATTTATTACAGGAGATGTCGAAACTTTTGACCTAGTAACAGGCCTTCCTACGTTATTGCTTGATTTGACCTATTCTCGTGAATTTGAAACTGAAGCGGACACTTATGCGTTAACGTTATTAAACAAGCATGATATTCCTTTACAAAGCTTTGTTGATGCTATGACAAATTTAGAAAATTATTATCTCAAAGAAAATGAAGGAAAAGTCCTGGGCACGGTGAATGACTTTTTTTCAACACATCCTAAAACATCAGAAAGAATCATATTGGTGGAAACATTCAAAGAGTAATCTAATGTTTTGTCGTTAATTACCTACGGTCCTCATTTTTGACGTAATAACGCCAAGTCTATTTTAAAAGCTCTTAACAGCAACCAAACGTATTTAAATTTTTCAACGCTTCTAAATATGCAATGATCTATATATTGTGATGAAATAATATGTTTCATCAGGTCTATCTAATTTTCAGTCATTTAGGAATACTATTTTTTAGATCTGTTCATTCGATTCTGGATTTTTTATACATTTTCATTCGTCCCCATAATATGATTTCATCATTTAATACAATGAAGGGAGTTCGGTAATAAAAATATTGTAAACTTAAGTCGGTTATATATAGGATATTTTACGACCTAAGTAGGGGCGCAGCACAGTCAATCTGGCTCCTGATTTTTTAGAGTATGTTTTATAGATAATCAAATATCTAGTGCAGTAGGGGCTTATCAACTGAGTTAGGCCTTAATAAATGTATCGCAGTTAAACAAACAGCGGCACATTTTATTGGCAAATTACGCCCAAACTAACTTAATACTATTTAACATCAAAGTATTAAGTTTAATTGCCTACCAAGACTTTAATGCGAGATTGCTGTTAGTAATACCTAATTGATGATCGCACTTCAAAATATAGCTAAAAAGCACCGTACTGTGTTTGTGTACAGTTGTATTTGGTTTTTTTATGAAAATAATATCCGTTTATATTGAAGCAGGCATATCAGGCTTTGAATCACCCGCAGCAGAATATAGAGAGCTAAATCTATCATTAGAATAGTTGCTCCTTCAGCACCCCAATGCGACTTTTTTCGGGCAACACCTGCTAAATAGATACTATGGACAGAATTCATAAAACCCTATGGGATAAATCCTTTAAGGACGAGTTAACTAAATTAGTGTCCATCTTTAATGTCCATATAACACAACACTTTACATTGTGGATTAAACAAGTAGTGTGTTCACATAATTTAAGTACAGTAACCAAGAATAATAAAGCGAGACTTCCTTTCTCCACGACACACTACCAGCGTTAGGAACTCACCACGAATCCGATGTTGATATACTTGTTCGAATTGGCCGTAGGCAGCGGGGCGCGAAGCATCAGAAGAGGACCTTGCAGTAGCTTTCTATAAAAATGGTATTGAAATTTAAACATTCTCAACACTAAACTTGATTAGTAATTCAAAAAATGTTGATAGAACATTGAACAATTACACTTGGAAAGTTAGCAATAGAGGGTGCCTTTATTTAAATTGGGATGGTAAATTTGAATTAAAAATAACAGAGGATGTTGTGTATATTTTTACCACGATAGATGGAAAAATCGTCGAAACGATACAACCTTAACAATCCAATATGTAAATCACAGGGTCACATTTTGTTAGTTGCTAGCGATGGTCAAGAAAATAACACGATCTGACCCCCGTATTTATAAATTGTCTCAGTTGTATTTACGTTCAGTAATAAACGTGACTGGCGCTATTAATCAAAAGAATACTTTGAATGATAAGATTTTGACTTAATAAATGATAACTAAGTCACATTAAGTTACGCCAAAAATGAAGTCATAATTTAAGTCAAAATTATCCCTAATTGATAAACCCTGACTTGTGATATTTAATTCTTATAAATCAATAGGATAAATGCACTAAAGTATTGGCATACATTCTGCTATGAGATATATACCCAATAAATATCTGTAGTAGAGATATATGATATCAACTAAAACAAAACCATCGACAAGAGCAAGAATAATGATTGCCCTATTAATCGTCATTTTAGTCGCGATTGGATGGGCGAACCTCCCAAATGAACAGGTCAATAATTCGTTGAATGAGGCACCAGCGGTCGCTTCCGTTGTTAAATTGCATATCGAAGCTGTGTCTTCACCTGTGGTATTGAAGGAAGAGCTGGCGAACACCAAAGCTGTGTCTTCACCTGAGGTATTGAAGGAAGAGCTGCCAAGAAGTTACATTCTTCAGGGAGAAGATATAGCTACAATGGTGCTAATGGTTGATAAGGTCGGTGGTGAGGTGACGGCAGAACTTGGGATCATTAAAGCGATTGGTGCTACGTTAACCCGTCAACAGTATGAGCTGCTTGCCGCTGAAACAGAGCTTAAAACTTTTACTGATCATTCGCTAAAGACAAGCAGTCGTTATGGTCTTACAACACATATTACTCGTCAAACTACGGCTTACTGGGCTCATCATAATGGTATTATGGGACATGACGTGACAATTGCGTTTGTGGATAGTGGAATATCGGTTGGACAAAACAGCGAAGAATACCTGAAGACAGATGCTTTTAGCTCTAACCGTATTTTAGCTCAGTATGATGCTACCGTTGGCATTGAATACGCACCCTATTATGACGCGGATTCCCATGGTCACGGTACTCATGTCGCTGGAGTTGCAGCCAGTAGTCTGAGAGATAGCAATGGCGACTATAATGGTATGGCGCCAGCAGCAAAAATTGTCTCGGTAAAAGCCTTTGACAGTTCAGGTGTTGGAACCTATCTTCACGCAATTAGAGGGCTTAATTGGATATTGGAAAATAAATCGACTCACAACATCAAAGTGCTTAACTTGTCTTTTGGTGCTGAAGTACGTTCGCATTATTGGGAAGATCCACTTAATCAGGCAGTGATGAAAATTTGGCAATCTGGGATTGTGGTCGTCACTTCGGCTGGTAATTCAGGGCCCGATCCGATGACCATCACCGTACCTGGCAATATCCCCTATGTCATCACTGTTGGTGCGCTTACTGACCACTATACGCCAAATGATTATAGAGATGATCGGATGACGAGTTTTTCTTCTGCCGGCCCAACTCATGAAGGATTTGTAAAACCTGATGTGGTTGCATGGGGTGGACATATGTCGGCTAAAATGATTGATCATCACTATAATACTTTAGAAGCCAATCATCCTGACTCTATTAAAGGTGGCAATTATTTTGAAGTTTCAGGGACTTCGCAGGCTGCGGCGGTAGTGACTGGTACAGTTGCCTTAATGCTACAGAGGGATCCCGGATTGAGTCCCGATGATGTTAAATGTCGATTGATGTCTACCGCGAAAACAGCGGTCGATGCGAACGGAAAAATGGCCTATAGTCCTTTTAGGCAAGGGGCTGGCAAAATTGATGCTTGGGATGCAATAATCAGCGTGAGTCATGGGTGTGCGAATAGGGGACTGGATATTAACGCCGATCTCGACAATACTATTCATTATCAAGGACCGACAAAAGTTGATGCCAACAATAATTTTTATCTAGAAATGCCAAATGGGTCGGTCTGGAAAGAAGGATTTACCTGGAATGAAGGAATGACTTGGAACGAGGGTATGACTTGGAACGAGGGTATGACTTGGAACGAGGGTATGACTTGGAACGAGGGTATGACTTGGAACGAGGGTATGACCTGGAATGAGGGTATGACCTGGAATGAGGGTATGACCTGGAATGAGGGTATGACCTGGAATGAGGGTATGACCTGGAATGAGGGACAGATAAAGAATGAATCGAAAGTCGCTGTTGAAGGCACTCAATGGATTCCGCACGAGTGATACTGATTTCAATAGGGTTTACTCAGTTAGGGTTTTATTGAGATTCGACTGAGTAATCACTTTAATTGTAATATATGACTAGGAAGTCTTCTTTAAATTGAACACTTGGGTTGTACAGATTATCTAGTTTAAAAACGATTCTAGTTTAAATACAATTCAAGTTTAAAAGAGGAGTAAGTATCTTGTTGATTACTAAAGATATTCTGCTAGTTATATTTCTTTTGTTTTTGGCGCCAATTGCTTCGTTTGCTCAAGCACCCAATATTCGTTTTCAACAAATTTCATTTGAACAAGGATTATCTCAGGAAGCTGTATTGACCGTTTTTCAAGACAGTGATGGCTTTATGTGGTTTGGCACTCAAGAAGGGTTGAATCGCTATGATGGTTACTCTTTTAAAGTCTATACAAAAGATGAGTCAAATTCTGATTCGATTGGCTCCGACATAATTTTTGCATTAGCAGAAGACTATTTGGGAGAGCTTTGGGTTGGTACTGAATATGGTGGACTCAATCATTTTGATAAGACTACGCAAAAGTTTGTACGTTTTACTCATAACCCTGATGATGTAACCAGTATTAGTAACAGCACAGTGCGTGCGATTTTTAGCGATATTAACGGGAACCTATGGTTGGGAACTGATGGTGGATTAAACCTCTTTAATCACCAAAGCAAGCAATTCGAACGCTTTGTACATGATCCGTTGGATGACAACAGTGTCAGTAGTAACAAGGTTCGGACACTCGTGGGTGATAGTCAAGGCTATCTTTGGATTGGCACTGACGGTGGAGGCGTTGACCGCTTTGATCCGATAACAAAAACTTTTCGTCACTATCAACATGACGAAAACAATCCGTCTAGCATTGCTAGTAATCGGATCAAATCATCTTATGCTGACAGCCAGGGCAACCTGTGGTTTGGTAGTTACGACAAAGGTGTCAGTCGCTTAACAAATGACCGGAAAAAATTTGATCACTTTAGTCACAGCGAGCAAAACCCCAATAGTATCGGTAATAATTACATTAGAAATATTATTGAAGACAGTGAAGGGAATCTTTGGTTTGCAACGGATAAAGGTTTGTCGCGTTGGCGACCGAATACGGATGACATGATCACTTTGCTAAACGATCCACTCGATAAATACAGTATTGGCTCTAACAAAGTGACTAGTTTGTATTTCGACAAGGGCGGAATTTTTTGGGTAGGAACATACAGTGGTTTAAACAAATGGAATAGTGCAACCGCGGCATTCCGACATTTGAGACACCAACCGAATTTGCCGATAAGCCTAAGTGACAATGGCGTTAATGCAATCACTCAATCAAGAGATGGAAACCTCTGGATTGGTACCTATGGCGGACTCAATATGCTGAGCAGCACGGGCATTACACAGTTTCACGCTCAGCCAGACAACAAAAATTCATTGAGCGAAGAGCGGATTATGTCTTTGCATAGTGATGAAAATAATCATTTATGGATCGGTACGCGAAATAGTGGTTTTGATCGATTCGCTCCGGCAACTAACACTTTTACCAACTACCGCCATGATGCGAAAAATCAAAATAGTGTGAGTAGCAACGCGGTTACTGCGATTACCCCTCGTATCGACGGACGACTATGGATTGCGACTTTTGGTGGGGGTTTAGATTTGTTTGACCCTGTTAAAAATCAATTCACTCACTTTGCTAACGATGCCAATAACACAAAGAGTTTAAGCAGCAATAACATTCTTTGTTTAGCTGATGAAGATGATGGCCGGTTGTGGGTGGGAACCTATGGTGGTGGACTCAATCTATTTGATCCAATATCTAACACATCAACGGTTTACAAAAATGAGGCTGGTCAATACGATTCAATTAGCAGTAATAATATTATGGCTATTTTTCAAGATAAGAAGAAAAACTTGTGGATTGGTACACAAGGCGGCGGGCTCAACAAGATTTCGTTTCAAGATCGATTAAATAGTAAGTTGAAATTCACACGCTACAATCGACATAACGGTTTACCAAGCAATACTATTTATGGCATTTTGGAGGACTCTAACGGAAACTTGTGGTTAAGTACCAATCATGGATTAACCCAGTTTAATCCTGATACCGGCAAAGTACTTAATTTTGATTCTTCTCACGGTTTACAGGGCAATGAATTTAACGCTGGAGCTTTCTATAAAGACCCACAAGATAATTTTTATTTTGGTGGTACCAATGGCTTGACTATTTTTAATCCTGTGAACATCAAACCCAATTCCCATGTTCCACCGGTGGTTTTGACACGATTTTTAAAAATGAATAAAACTCACTTGGAAAACTCTGGATTACGTAATTTGAACGGAATAGAAATTCGTTACGAAGATTATTTTGTTGCTTTTGAGTTTGCAGGTCTTGATTTTGCTGAGCCAAGCAATAATCGATATCGCTATATTTTAGAGGGCTTTGATGAAGATTGGGTTGAAGCCGGTTCACTACGTAGAGCAACTTATACCAACCTACCGGCGGGTCAATATACTTTCAAAGTAAAAGCGGCCAATAATGATGGCGTATGGAATGAACAAGGCGTTCGTTTAGCGGTGGTAGTACAACCACCAATGTGGAAGTCATGGTGGGCATATTTGATTTACACAATGGCTAGTATTGGTTTTATTATTATGTTGATCAAAATATATTTAAATAAACTAAAAAAGGAAGCATTGTATCGATTGAAACTAGAGTCAGAGGTACAAAATAGAACTCGTGAACTACAAACGGTTAATCAAAAGTTACTAAATACGAGTGTCACAGATCAGTTGACGGGTTTGCATAACCGTCGTTACCTGGACGATATTATCGATAAAGAAGTCGCTGACATCGACCGAGAATACTACAGTGATAATGGTGATGTCGATAACGTTCCCCTCGATAATGAGCATCGTGACTGCCCTCGATTGTTCTTCTTAATGTTTGATTTAGACGGCTTTAAACCTGTCAACGATACTTACGGACATTCAGCCGGCGATAAAGTGCTTGTTGATATCAGTCTTTTACTCAAAGCGGCGTGCCGAAAATCTGACACCGTGATTCGTTGGGGAGGTGATGAGTTTCTGATGATGGGAAAAGTAAACAATATTGATGAAGTCAGCTCGATGGCAGAACGTTTGCGAAAAAGTATTCAAGACTGCGCATTTGATATTGGTTTAAATCAAAAGCTACATTTATCTTGTTCAATTGGATTTTCATTTTATCCTTTTTCAGCCGCTTTTCCGAAATCTGTTAACTGGGAGCAAGTGCAAGTGATTGCGGATAAAGCACTATATCGTTCTAAAGAATTAGGACGTAATAAGTGGGTTGGCATAGTAGACACGCAAATTCGCCCACCGGTTTCATTTATGTCAATGTTGACGCAAGACTTGCATAAAGTGATAGAACTTGGTTGTGTTAAGCTGATTGAGCATTCCGATATACCGACTAATTCGGAGGGTTCAGATTGAGCTCAATAAATCCTAAGTAAAAAATGTAAGCCAAAGAAGTCTAAAACAGTACTCGTCTGTCAAAATAATGCGACGGAAAGACGTTTGATTTGTGAGGCTATGCAGCAATGCGGGATTGAAAATATTCCTGTAGTCATATTGACCGCAGCTAAGTCCATTAATGAAGTGCGCCTTGCGTATCAAAATGGTGCTAGCGACTTCGTTTCAAAATCAATCGATTTACCTATATTGTTTGAACGACTGAGTCGCCTTTTAGTGACTCGAGAACTTAGTTGTAAACATGATGAAAAATTGAGTTTTTTAACTCAATTTGATCCCTTACCGGTTGATTACAAAAAACTAGCGAACATTTAATCAAAAATGTTCGCTCCCGTGCCTCGTTAATGCGCGATCCTTCTAATCTAGACTCAGGCACTGAGCTTACTCGATTTGGCGGTGATGAATTCTGATAATATTCAATCTGTGGATACTGCGATTACAATCGCTAAACGAACGATTAAATCGATCACAGTACCAATCTCACTTAAAGGAGAACAAATTGTAATTACCGCTAGTGTTGGAGTCGCAATTTATCCAATGATGAAGAAGATGTTAATATTTTTCTTCGCAATGCTGAAAAGGCTATGTATGTCGCCAAAAATACTGGTGGTAATATATACAAACTCTACAGCGAAGAAATGAACGCTACAGAAAAATGAAGCGTCGTTTAGAGACTGATTTAAGAAATGCTATTGAACAGCAACAATTGCAATTGCACTACCAGCCGTAAATAGATGCAGTATCCGGAAAAGTTATTGGTCTAGAAGCGTTGTTACGCTGGTATCATCCTGAATTTGGTTTGGTTAATTCAGATGTTTTCATTCCTATTGCAGAGTCCAGTAGCTTAATCGTAGATATTGGTGATTGGGTAATTAAAAATGCCTGTGAGCAAGCCCGTAGCTGGTTAGAAAGGGGGCGTCGCTCAATCGAATTGCAGTAAATGTTTCAAGTTATCAATTCCAGCAACTTGATTTCTTTACAAAAATACTAAATATTTTAAAAGAAGTAAATTTGCCCGCGCATTATTTGGAACTCGAATTAACAGAAAATGTTTTTATGAGTGATGTTACGGAAAATATCAGTAAGTTAAATAAATTTAAAGGTGTTGGCGTGAGCTTAGTCATTGACGATTTTGGCACTGATTATTCATCTTTGAGTTATCTCAATAGTCTTCCAATTGATACCTTGAAGATTGACCGTTCTTTTATCGCAAATATCACCAAGGAAAGTATCGAATGTGTGATTGTTCGGGCGATTTTAGCGCTGGCTGAACAGTTGGACTTAAAAGTGATTGCCGAAGGTGTAGAAAACCTAAGTCAGGTTAATTTCCTTAAACATCATCATTGTACCAGCTTACAAGTTTTTTATTATAGTCGAGCCTCACCTGCTAATGAAGGTGATAAATTATTAGGCTTAGATAAAGCGGCGATTGAGCTAGATTATCATGTTCAAAAAATCGTGATGAAGAATGTTTTCGCGTAGAGTGAACGAGTTAGTCACTACAATTCTTTTTTCCACTTATAAAAAGTCGGTTCGCTTATACCCATCAGTGTAGCTGAAAGCGTCGCATTTCCGTTCACTTCATGCAATATTGTGTGTAGCATTTCAAGTTTTATTCGCTTTAGCGTGTCATTTCCAAGAAATAATTGGCCATTGATGATTGGCCTAAGTTCCTCCATAACATGCTGCCAATCTTTCTCTCGATGTTTATCATTTTCGCTGGATATTTTGTTGATTTTTCGGCGTACGGTACTATGTGATAAACCAAGCCGCATTGCGACTTGATGAGTGTTTTTCTGACTTGCAAGATAAGTTAATAGCAGTAAATCATCTTCAAGCCAGCGACCTAGCGGAGATTGTTCCGACTTTGACTGTTGTACGATTCCTCGAACAAATTGTGCCATCATCAGATTAAATTGCTTGAGAAAACTCTCATGCTGTTCCACAACAGACTGCTCTTCTTTGTCTACGATGGTATTAATTTTTTCGCTTAGCGTTGTCTTAATGTTACCTGATGCTAGCTGTGGACTAATTGTGTTACTACTATCGTCTTGAGCAATCCCTAATTCGCTAAATTTAATTTGAGAGGACTCACAGAGTAAAGTTGCTTGAATTAGACAGTTTTCTAGTTCTCTAATATTACCTGGCCAAGAATATTTCATCATCTTATCCAGTGCATCAGGCAGTAACGTCTTTAGTGGTTCATCGTGCAGTAGCGCAGACTTCTTTAAAAAATGTTGTGCGAGCAAAGGGATATCTTCGACTCTTTCTCTTAGCGGCGGGGCCTGCAATACTACGACGTTAAGACGGTAAAACAGGTCTTGACGAAATTGACCTTGATTGACTTCATGTTGCAAATCTCGGTTAGTCACAGCGATTATTTTAACATCCACTTGATTGATTTTAGTAGCACCGACAGGTGTAAATTGTTTTTCTTGAACAAAGCGTAACAATTTCGCCTGTACTCTAAGTGGGAGTTCACCGATTTCGTCCAACATTAATATGCCGCTATCTGCGTCGAAAATACGTCCTTTAGAGCTACGTTCGGCACCAGTGAAAGCACCTTTAACATGACCGAATAACTCGGATTCAATTAAAGTTTCTGTAATGGCACCACAGTCAACTATGACCAGTGGTCGATCACGGCGATTGCCTTTTTGGTGAATAGCATGAACGAGCCTTTCTTTGCCCGTCCCACTTTCACCTATGATCAATGTGGTAGTATCCGAAGTGGCGCTGCGATGAGCTTTTTTCATCAAATCCTCCATTACCTTGGAGTGATAAAGAATTTCGCTACTGTGTAATGTTTGTTTTAACTGATCAAGTTCTGCTTGTAATTGCTCTTTATGGTTAAATAATTGCAAATTCAATCTTTGTTTTAAAATCTCTCTTGCATAGGCTCGTCCTAGCTGTTTAATCAATGCAGTTAAAAGAAGTTGGCTAGCACTTTCAAGATTAAAATTGGAATTGGTTCCTCGCAAATAAAATAATCCTTTACCATGCTCGTTAAAGGGGGTGACAAAAAGAGTTTCTGACTCGTTAATTGTTAGGCATCGAGGTTGAATATTTTGTGATGATTGAAGAATGTTGAGCAACGGTTCATCAAGAGAACTATCAATTTTTTGCAGTCGATGAGCAATACCTTGCTCATCAATTTTTAAGTGAATTTCCGTGCTATGCTCATCATCAGTCTTATGAAAAACTAAACCGCTTACATCAAAATTAAACGATTGTGCAAATCTCTGGGTCACTTTGTCAAACAGTACATCGAATTGGCTATATGTTTCTACCAAGTTTGAAATATCCCAAAGGAGCGACATATTACGATAGTCAGTGGTGGTGTCGGCTGTGAATATTCCACTAATATAATCTTGTAGCTGTTGGTATTGTAGATGCAACTGTGGATGCCAAATCACAATATTTAACTGACTTTCTGTTTTTGCTGCATGCAAAGCCTGATCGGTTTTAGTAATTAACTCTGTCATATAGTCTGTTATGCTCGCATCTTGACTTCCGGTATTAATGACCGAAGCACCTAATTTAAATTGTGGTGAGAATGCACCTTGTAAGTACTCGGGCTGTTGTAATTTAAAATAGAGCCTGTTGGTCATATTGGCAATGTCATCTCTGCTGTTAAAGGGGAGAGCAATAGCAAATAGAGTACCGCCAAAGCGACTGATCAGCTCTTTCTTTCTCAATGTTTGCGACAAAACTTGTGCGATTTTAGTAATCACCTGATCGCCTACATCATGCCCAAACTTCTTATTGATTACCTGAAAATCGGCAAGGTTAATCATTATCATGGCGACTTGTGAAGATTCTGCGAACAGTTTGCGTAGACTGCTTTGAAATTCAATGCGACTAGATAATGAAGTAACCGGATCGCGCAGAAGCATGGCGGTACTTTCTAGGTGATTGACAAGTAAGTACCCTAGCTTTAGCAGACTTTCTAATAAAGGATAAAATTGTTGATCCGAATCTCCGTTTTCAGCGAGAGCATCATTTGATAACCAATTGGGTAAATGATGGGTAAAAGTTAATCCAAGCCAAAGTGACTGGGCACTTTTATCAGCGTTATTCTGAGGTCTTCTTCGAACTTCACTTCTTGAATTTTTATCGTCAGTATCAGAATATGATTCGTCTACTTGCTCAAAACTTAAATGAATTATGAATGAATTTTTTTCTTGACTCTTGAAAATTGAAGTTAGTTTTGTTGTTGACTGAGGAAGAAATGATTTTTCATTATCCTTTAATTTTGGCAAGCAGATATCTGCTCTCGAAAGGTCAAATTCTGGGAGTAAGTGATCACTCAACTCCCCAGTGGTTGAAAATGATTCTACTTGCTTGCTTTGGCAGCAAGCAATATTGACAAACGAAGCTCCTGTTAAACGGGCAATGGCTTCCGCGTAGAAATCAATCATCCTTTTGTTATTATTCATTAAGACTCTCGTGGGTTGTATCTGCAACTTGGCATTGGAAAGACACATAAACCTGTTGAGTTAAAGGTTTTAAAGCTTTACGCTCACCTTTCCATAACAATAGGATAATTGATAAAAGCTGTCAAACATCATAAGTTTCAATGACCGTAATCCCCTACATGAGTAGTCCAAGACCTATTTTCATTTTTTAGTTCTAATGTATTGTTTGTTTTTTAAATAAAAGTGTATTTTAATTTAAGAGCTTTCATAATTCTGAATATTTCCAATAAAATGAAAATTAAGCTATACTGTGTTTTTATACAGTTACGGTGCGTTCATGAAGTTTATTCCAATCCTTATAGAAGCTGGTATATCAGGTTTTGAATCTCCAGCAGCAGAATATAAAGAACTCGGTTTATCTTTAGATAAACTTTTGATTTCAAATCCTGATGCTACATTTTTTGGTCTCGCTAATGGTCGCTCAATGGAGGGCAGAGGGATTTTTAACGGCGATGTGCTTGTTGTTGATAGGGTGGAGCATATTAGTAATGGCTCTGTAATTGTGGCAAATTTTAATGGCTGTTTTGTCTGCAAAATCATTGATACCGACAATGCCTTATTGCTATCTGCTTCTGAGAGTCACAAGCCTATTAAAATAACAGAAAGCGATGACTTCCAAATAGAAGGGGTAGTAAACGTATCCTTTAGATTGCATAAAAAACTCCCTGTACTGCTGTCATGTTTAGCTTAGTTGATGCCGTTTCATTCTATGCGCGTGCGGAAAAGGTCTTTGACCCAACTATTAGACATAAACCCGTTGTCGTCTTAACTAATAACGACGGCTGTATCTGTGCTGTTTGTCCTATTGCGCGTCAATTAGGCGTACCCAAATTTGTTCCTTATTTTAAGATTAAGGCCTTTTTAGAAAAGCATGATGTGGTCGTGCGTTCTTCGAATTATGAGTTATATGCTGACCTAAGCGAACGAATGATGAACGTTATTGCGCGGTACTCTGATAACCATTATGTCTATTCTATTGATGAATCTTTCTTATATTTCAATAACTTTAGCTGTATTGATAACTGGCACGAATATGGCCATGTAATACGCAAGGCTGTATGGCGAGAAACACGTTTACCTGTTGGAGTTGGCTTCGGCGCGACCTTAACATTAGCCAAAGCCGCGAATCATGCATCCAAGAAGTTATCTGGTTTTGATGGTGTTGCGGTAATAGATGATAAAGCCTCTCGTAAAGAAATCCTCTCTCGAATGTCACTCACTGATGTGTGGGGGATTGGCAATAAGCTAGGCAAACGGTTAAGTATATTAGGCCTTAAAAATGGTTGGGATTTAGCGAACCAATCGCCTAAAGCAATGCGAGGTCAGTTCGGTGTCGTCGTTGAGCGTACAGTGAATGAGTTAAACGGCATGCAGTGCTTAAATTGGGATGAAATAGGGCAAGACAAACAAGAGATATTTTCTACACGTAGCTTCGGGCAACGAGTAACTGACGATCATGCACTTAAAGCGGCACTATCAAGTCACGCCAGTGTTGTAGGGGCAAAAGTTCGAAGGCAAAGCTCTTTAATTAAACGATTAGTTATTTTTGCATCAAGCTCGCCACATGATGACAATTACTATAAAAAATCTGTTATCTATGAATTCCCTATTGCGACGGACAATACCTTAAAGCTAGCGGGTGCTATTTCTTACGTATTTGATAGTATTTATAGGCAAGGTGTTAGCTTTTATCGCTGCGGTGTCGGTGGTGTTGAATTGGAGAACAGTCAATTTCAGCAACAGGACATGTTTACGCTGAGTGTGAATAACCCTCCGCTAATGAAATGTTATGACCAAATAAACCATCGTTATGGAAGAGGCGCTGTTGAAGTGGCTATCGCTGAAAAAAATGAAAAGTGGGCAATGAGACGAAACTTCTTATCACCTCGCTCTACGAGTAACTGGTCAGAAATCCCTAAGATAAACTGTTGAGGTTAATATGTGTGGTCGATTTAGTGTAAATAATGCCATTTCACCGATTGTGAGTGAGTTATTTAATACCCACTTCAATGCTGAAACGAATACTAACTTAAGTCCCAGCCAATCAGTTGCAACGTTAGTAAATAGCAACTCAAGCTATCATCAAGTAAGTGCGCTATGGGGAATAAAGCCTTCATGGTCAAAGAAGCTTATTATTAACGCTCAATCTGAAACCGTTGCCACCAAACCTACGTTCAGGCAAGCCTTTCAACATCAACGATGTTTAATTCCATGTAATGGTTGGTTTGAATGGCGAACAGAGGAGGGTAAAAAAGTTAAGTACCTATTTGAGCATACCAACAAAGTACCTTTGTATATGGCAGGTATATTGTTTCAGCATGAATTTACTGAGTTAGTCACGTTAACAACAAAACCTAACCTTAAGTGCGGCCAATACCATAAACGAATGCCCGTACTTATTGCTGATGATGATAAAGACTACTGGTTTCAATCTTCGCCTCAAAAAATCGAGCCATTATTTCAGCATGTGAGTGATGAAATGATTCATATTGAACGTAGCGATTAAGTTAATGGCATTGAATGACACAAAGTAGTCCTTCTGAGACGGCTTTTTAATAGCTAAAAAACATCCGCAATGTGGTACTTACCGCCCTTAATATCTTATTTTAAACTCCAAATGATGTAGCGCTTTTGTTAAGGATCTCTTGGTGCGCATTGCTGGCATTAACCTAAAGAATTTAGCCATATATTTTATAATGAATTATTTTTTCATATTATCGAAAAGTATTCGTAATAAGCTGTAATGTTCACAATATGGTTTTAATGATACGTTTCAAGTTATGAAAAAGGATAAGTAGGTTATAAAACTTACTCCGTCGATGGCTATCCTTGAGGAGTCCACATACGTTTCTAGACATTTTAGCCTGCAATTTTAAGCTGCTTAATGTGGGGTTAGTATTTTTTGATAATTTACTTTTATCAATAAGCTATAGGCAGTAAAGAATACAAATAAAATAAATAAAAGGAATTAATAATATGAAATTTTTACTGGTAATAGCTAGTTACTTAACACTTTTAGTGGGTTGTTCCTCTATTGATACACCAGCTCAGAAGGAACGGATGGAGGTAAAAAGTAATAAGTTACCCAACATTTGTTCTTACTCGCACACATCAGCAAACGATCTAGGAATACTGCTAAAAGGAACCGTCATCACATCTAAGGAAATATTGACCCTCAGCAACGTATTAATCGGTCCTGACGGTAAAATATCAGGAATAGGTATAATAGACTCCGGGCAATATAATACTTTAAATTGCGGGAGTAATATTATTGCGGCAGCGATGCTTAATGCGCATGATCACCTGAAATATAATCAAAACTCACCTGGGGGGCAAAACGCACAACCTGTAACTAACCCTATGTATGAACACTGTAATATTGCAAATAATGCTTTCAATGATTCCATTTGTGCTAATTATCGATATGACAGGCGTAATGAATGGCGCAAAGGTTTGAATGGTAAAATGATGATAACGGCAAAAGGAAATTATGATGATAAAGTCGTTACATGGAATGAATTACGGCATTTAATTTCTGGAGTCATGACCATCGCGGGCTCTGGTGGTAGTAAAGGATTATTGAGAAATGTCGATATCGCTCCATCAGAAAGTGATTCCTATGATTATTCTGAAGGGTTAACTTACGCCAATAATAAACGTGTAGATTATGATACATTTCCCCTCGGTGATACGAATGATGTAACAGGGTATGATAGTGGCTGTAAAAATTACCCAGAAATCCCCTCAACTAAAGTATTAACAGACAATTTGATTTTTTTGCCGCATGTTTCAGAAGGTATAAATAGTTATGCTGAAAACGAATTTAATTGCTTAACTGGTGTTGGCAACGGCAGTGTTGACCTGAAAAGTTCTGCCTCTACATTTATTCACGGCATTGCCGTGAATAAATCTATGGTTGAAATTGCAGCTGCCAATGATATGAGTTTTATCTGGTCGCCAAGATCTAATATTTCTCTTTATGGCAACACTGCTCAGGTATCGTTGTATAAATCCGCGGGGATCAATATTGCACTGTCAACAGATTGGTCTCCTTCAGGCTCAATGAATATGTCTCGAGAGTTAGTCTGTGCAGATGATTTTAATACTACTTACTTAAATAATACCTTCACTCAAAAAGAGCTGTGGTCAATGGTCACAAATAATGCAGCTAAAGCATTGGGAGTAGGTAACCAGTTGGGAGATATACAACTTGGATACTTAGCGGATATTATTATTGTAAAAGTCGATGGCGAAGCTGGTTATGAAGATTTGGTAGCCTCGACACCTGATAGTATTTTAATAAGCTTACGAGGTGGTAAGCCTCTATTTGGATATAGCTCTATCATGGAATCTATGACAAATGGATGTGAAGATTTAAGTGCTCAAGGAATGCCAGGTCGACAGGTGTGCTTGGAGAATGATACCGGCTATTCACTCAAAAACTTATATAACGTTAATAAAGATTTCTTTGCACTCTATCAGTCTTCATTTGATTCCTCGGAGCCAAGCTGTACACCTGTTCGATATGATAATTACAGTGGTCAGATTACTAGTTCTGATAACGATGGTGATGGGGTTTTAAATAGTGAGGATAATTGCCCTTCTATATTTAACCCAATAAGACCAATGGATAATGGCAATCAGGTTAATGTCTGTAATTAGCAAGTAACTATCACATCGGCTCATAATTTATACACATGATAATGAGTCAATTTAATATTTTAGAAGGAATCTAAACGTGACTAACAGAACTGATATTACAAAAAATAACTTTTTCGCTTGGTCCTTGTACACGGCCTACCGTAATCCTATTTCAATTGGTAATTGGGTTGCTGCTGAATGGCCAGGCAAGCCAATTACCAATGCGCAGGAGATGCAGGATGATATTGATTTTCGGATCAATATGTTCATTGAAGCGCTGAATATAGCAATTTCCCAGAGCGCTAATTGCAATGACTGGGTGCGCTATTTTGTTGTCCCAGAGTTTTATTTTCACAGCGCCCACGGTCCTTATCCTGGATTGAAGATCAACGAAAAATCTGCCTTTGAATATCTGATGAGCCAGCTTGTTATGCGTATTGAAAGTACTCTTGCTGATTCTTCCGACTCAGGGAGAGACTGGGTAATCTGTACTGGTAGCGTTTTGACCACTCATGTTTCTGACATCGCGGACTTCTTAGCAGGGCAAGAAGTTAAAAACCGTTTGGATTCACTGAATACAGCTTACACGCGTGCGACGCAGCAAGGCGTAGCGCCCATGGCAACATCTCACATCGGTCTTATGCGCCTCAAGTCACTTGAAGCCATGCCCGATCTAGGTACTCAATATGATGAGTTCAATGCATTAGTGAACGCATATCGTCAGGATCCTCTTTGTACTGTGCGAAACCGTGCTTGCATTTTCGTTTACAATGGAGGTTCCACAAGAAAAACCATTCGCTATTCAATTGAAAAACAGGCTGAATCAACCGTTGATTTGACTTTGGGCGTACTCCAAAATGGCAAAATTGGTACTGGTGGGCAGATTACTGAGTGGCTGGCTAATTACCCTCCTGTGAGTATTTTAAATGGCGACAATCAGGGGTCTGGTATTTGTCGAAAAAGTGGGGCTCGTATGCCTATTGTTTCGTATTATCAGAGCGTCGAATTGGGTGCCGAGATCTGCCTAGATCACAGACTGCAACGGTTACGTCGTACAGTAAATATGGCTGGTAACAGTCCGCTTGATATTCAGCTTGTACCCTCCGGCGGAATGCAGCTGCTAGACTATGCCATTGCTGGCGGGAGCAGCGGAGCGATTTTTAACGCCGACGGGTGTGATTATATTCTGGATCAATACAACAGTGATGGCCAACCAGTCATCACCAAAGATGGCAAAGCAAGTAGCGGAACCACCAAACAAGTCATCACTGGAGTCTATACTTCCTCAGCACAAACACGGTCTGAAGGGGCTAACGGCACAGCTTATTATAGTCATAGCCAACTGTCCTATCGTACCACTGATGTAGGGCCTATTGATTATGTAAACCCCAAGAGTACTGAAAACCCCGGCGGCGACACCTACACGGGTGATATATCCCGTCCAGTTAATCAATATCTTGACCTTTACAATGAGCCGAACGTTCTGGCTGTAACCACTTCTAGTAATAAGGTTGGTGATTATTTCACTGCTGGCTTAGGCGAGATTCACCAATATTCACAACCGTCCTTATCTGCAGCCCCTAAGAATAAATAACGGGAATATCATTTTTTTTGACAAGTTGTTAAAGCGGAAAAGTAACTGCTGGCCATCGTTACACGATTATAGCCAACCATTCTTTTCCGCTTAACGAGACGTTAGCGATACAAAATATAATCCTACTTGTCTAATTCGTTGTAATAGCTAATGTCAGCTTTGTGAAGTTGACAAGGCATCTTAGTGGCGCTATTCCTTCTCATTGCTCTAATGGATCGAAATAAGGAAACGTCGTACCTATTTTTACTCCCGCTTGGTAGTGTTATTTCAAAAAATGAAAGCTACCTATATTCCAGCTACTATCCTCAACTCATATATTTAATTAAGTATCTATATGAACAGTAAAAGCTCTATCCCCGCTATAATCAATCGTTAGCTTCTATTTTTATAACTAGATATTAAACGAAGTGAGAACCACGTTATGACGATGAAAGAAAATTCACACGTACACTTTAGTTACAAAGTTGTTGACAATAATTACATCTGGCGTATGATGACGTTTCGTCAGTGACGATTCGTCACATATTGAATAGTAGGCATTATGACACCACCTAAGTTACTCGATGAAACTGCACTTAAGGAAAGAGAGTTGCAAATAATCAACTCGGCAGTATTACTTATCCAGAAAAATGGTATAGAAAATCTCACCATGGATAAAGTTGTTGCCCAAGTGCCGTTTTCGAAAGGGACGGTCTATAAACACTTTATTGGTAAAGAAGATTTATTGTTAGCTATTAGTAATTACTCAATTGAAGTATTAGGTGATTTATTTTATCGCGCATACCAGTTTAAAGGCTGCGCTCGTTCACGGATGTTACTTTTAAATTTCTCCTATCTTATTTATGCAATGTTATACCCAGCACTTTTTCAATGTGTAATGTGTTCTAAATCACCTAATGTTGTCGGAAAATCAAGTGATAAACATATTAATGAGGGTG
Organism: Colwellia psychrerythraea; assembly: GCF_000764185.1. Classification (GTDB taxonomy): domain Bacteria; phylum Pseudomonadota; class Gammaproteobacteria; order Enterobacterales; family Alteromonadaceae; genus Colwellia; species Colwellia psychrerythraea_B. The sequence continues at coordinate 189,726 of NZ_JQEC01000015.1, read as the reverse complement.
AACGATTAGAAGTTAAATTAATGACTTCAATTCACGGCATTGTTGATGATGGTCTAAACGATAACAGCTTAGCACTACCTTTCAATATGGATATACAACAATTGTGTTTTAGTAATTGGTCTATGGCCTATGGTGCCATCACATTACTCTCAGGTGAAGTTGAACAATGTAGCGGTAGAACTAATTTAATTGTTGAACGCGAACTTTTTAACCTAAGCAATATGTTATTTGATGGCATGGGCTGGCAGCCGCTAACAAAAGATCGTAATCATCATACGGAATTACAAACTGCCTTGGCGGAGTTATTCCCTGAAGAGCTAGCGTCTATTAAAGCAAAAGGGCGAGAGCTAAACTTTAATAGTTTTAGTTAACTAGCCTCTAGTAAACCAGATAAAAAAAATGTGCGGTCATTAGCCGCATTTTTTTGAAAGATAAGGTGACGATTCGTCATCAAAAACATATTAATTAATGAATAAAATTTTATAACTTAAGGAGCGTAACAATGAGAGACAAACTCTATAATTTTGTCGGCAAAAATCCATTTTGGGTAATACTAGTCTGTATTACTTTCGCCATGGTAGCTGGTTTAGGCGTACAGAAATTAGAATTTAAAAGTGACTATCGAGTGTTCTTTAGTGAAGAAAACCCACAATTAACCGCTTTTGAGTCGATGCAAAAGGTCTATGCCAAAAGTGATAATGTCTCTTTTGTTGTGGTACCAAAAGATGGCAATGTTTTTACCAGCGAACATTTAGCTGCGTTAAAGGCATTAACTAAAGAAAGTTGGCAAGTACCTTATTCAACACGTGTTGATTCAGTCACTAACTTCCAATATACCTATGCAGAAGAAGATGACATGATCGTTGAAGATCTCGTCATGTCTACTAAGAATTTAACCAGTGATAAACTTGATGAAATCAAACGAATTGCTCTCAGTGAACCTTTGCTGGTTAATAAAATCATCTCTAAAACAGGTCATGTTTCTGTTGTTAACGTTACAGTGCAACTGCCGGGAGTTGATCCAATGGCTGAAACGCCAGAAGTTGCTACCAGCGTTCGTGCTATTAAAGCGAAATTTTTAGCGCAGCATCCAGACCTCGAAGTACACTTGTCTGGCATGATCATGATGAATACCTCATTTGGTGAGGCTTCAATTAATGATGGTTCCACCCTCATTCCGTTAATGTTTCTTGTTGTTATTGTCACCATAGGATTATTGCTTAGAACTATTACTGGTACCATCTCTACCGTGCTTGTTATTATTATGAGTATTGTAACTACCATGGGACTTGCTGGTTGGTTAGGCTTTTATTTGACCGGACCATCTTCATCAGCGCCAACTATGATATTGACGTTAGCTGTGGCCGATTGTATTCATATATTAACCTCGATGTTTTATGAAATGAGACAAGGTGCAGATAAACGTACTGCCATTGCTCGTAGTATCAAAATCAACTTACAACCTATCTTTTTGACAAGTATTACCACAGCGATCGGTTTTTTAAGTATGAACTTTTCTGACTCGCCGCCATTTAGAGATTTAGGTAACTTAGTGGCTATTGGCGTCATGTTAGCCTTTGTTTTTTCGGTTACTATTTTCCCTGCATTGTTAACTGTTTTACCGGTAAAGGTTAAAAAACAAGCTGAAAATAAGAAAGATATTATGGCTAAATTGGCAGACTTTGTTATTGCTAAACGTAAAGCCTTATTACCTTTAACCAGTGTATTGATTGTCGCTTCAGTCATGTTCATTCCTAACAATGAACTCAATGATGATTTTGTTAAATACTTCGATGAAACCGTACCCTATCGCACCGCAACGGATTATATGCAAGAAAATCTATCAGGTATGATGGTTGTTGAAATCTCGGTTAAAACCGGCAAATCAAGTGGTATTAACGACCCTGAATATTTGCATAGTGTCAGTGATTTTAGTGATTGGTTACGTGCTCGCCCTGAAACGGACCATGTAAATACGATTACGGATACTTTGAAGCGTCTTAATAAGAATATGCACGGTGATGATCCTAGTTGGTATAAATTACCCGACAGCCCTGAAATGTCGGCGCAATACCTATTGTTGTATGAAATGTCTCTTCCTTACGGCTTAGATTTAAACAATCAATTAGACGTTGATAAGTCAGCATCTAGAATTGTCGCAACCTTCAAAAATATGACCAGTAATGAATTGATTAATGTAGAAACAGATATGATTGCCTGGTTTGCTGAACATGCACCACAGTACGAAGTTGATTTTGCTAGTCCAAGTTTGATGTTTGCCCATATAGGTCAACGTAACATCGTTAGCATGCTTATTGGTACCACACTGGCACTAGTATTAATTTCTATCTTATTAGGTGTGGCGTTAAAGAGTTGGCGCTTCGGACTTATCAGTTTATTACCAAATCTAGCGCCTGCCGCTATTGCTTTTGGCCTTTGGGGATTACTTAGCGCACAAGTTGGTTTAGGTCTTTCGGTTGTTATTGGCATGACCTTAGGTATTGTTGTTGATGATACCGTGCACTTTTTAAGTAAGTATCTTCATGCTCGACGTGATAAAAATGCTAACCCGAAAGAGGCAGTACATTATGCTTTTGATAATGTCGGACGAGCATTGTGGGTGACTACCTTTGTTTTAGTTGCAGGCTTTATTGTACTGGCACAATCATCATTTAAAATGAATGCTGATATGGGCTTCCTAACAGCGCTTACTATTTTCATAGCGCTTGTCGTTGATTTCTTATTCTTGCCACCATTACTTATGTTGCTTGATAAAGATAAGAAAAAAGTTTCACAAAATGCTAATGCAACAGTTGAAACATCGATTAAAAAAGCGATTGAAGCGGCTTAATTACGCCATTCTCGAATAAATAGGTAATAAGTATCTAACAAGTAGGTACTTATTAGATAACCAGTAAACTTATCAGCTATGTAAGGCTGATGAGTTTACTAAGTAAGTTTATAAATATTGATAAGAGTTTTATAAGGATTTTATATGTTAACTAAGAAAATATTAATAAGTGCTATCTCTGCGCTAAGTTTAACCCTTGCCTCAAATGCTGTTTTTGCCTTAAGCGCAGAAGAACAAAAAGGCTTAGATATCTCAATAGAAGCTAAAAAACGCGACCTTGGCTGGCAAGACAGTACTGCTGATATGTTGATGTTATTACGTAACCAGCAAGGGCAAGAAAGTATTCGTGAAATTAAAATGAAATCGCTGGAAGTTGAGAATGATGGTGATAAAAGTTTAACTATTTTCAACAAACCGCGTGATGTTAAGGGCACTGCCTTTTTAAGCTTTTCTCATCCCGTTGATGCTGACGATCAGTGGTTGTTTTTACCGGCGCTAAAGCGGGTGAAACGTATTTCATCACGTAATAAATCAGGACCATTTATGGGCTCTGAGTTCGCTTTTGAAGATTTGAGTTCATTCGAAGTAGAAAAATACAGTTATAAATACTTAGGCGTAGAAGAAGTTAATGGCTTAACCAACTTTAAAGTTGAGCAATACCCTGTAGATGAAAACTCAGGTTACACCCGCCGTATTGTCTGGCTTGATACGTTAGAGTATCGCGTACATAAAATTGACTTTTATGACCGTAAAGACTCATTACTTAAAACGTTAACCTTTAGTGATTATAAGCAGTATTTAGCTAAACACTGGCGCGCGGATAAACAAGAAATGATCAACCATCAAAATGGTAAAAGCACTGAATTGAAGTGGAGTAACTACAACTTTAAAACAGGTTTAACTGACAGCGACTTTAACCGTAATTCATTAAAACGAGCACGCTAAGCTGATGTCCTTTTCGATAAAAAAATCGTTAACTAAAACTGTAAAGTTGTCAGTAACGGCGCTAGCAGTAAGCGCAAGCTTACTGCTGAGTGTGCCACTATCTGCCAATGAAGTAGCAAGTGATCTTGAATTTGAAGCCTCGGGCAATATTGCCGTGGAGCAGCGTTACTTTTTTAAAGAAGCGCTGGACCCTCAGCAGTTAAGTCATAGCCAAACATCACTATCCGTAGAGCCTGAGCTTTACTGGCAGTGGAATGGTGGCGACGACAGTGTGATTTTTACGCCTTTTTATCGTCTTGATAGCCAAGACTCGCAGCGTACTCATGGCGATATTCGCGAACTGGCTTATGTGCACGCCAGTGATGACTGGGAGCTGCGTGTTGGTATTCGTAAAGAGTTTTGGGGCGTGACTGAGTTTCAACATCTGGTTGATGTCATTAACCAAACCGATGGTGTGGAAGACTTTGACGGTGAAGACAAGCTCGGCCAACAAATGATCAACTTATCAGTGGTCAATGATTGGGGCATTGTTGATGTGTTTTTACTGCCAGGTTTTCGCGAAAGAACCTATGCTGGTGAAGACGGGCGTTTACGCGGGCCTTTTGTTGTTGATGAGGATAATGTCAGTTATGAATCTTCTGCGGGCCAGCAGCATCTTGATTTAGCCTTGCGCTGGGCACATAGCGTTGGCGACTTTGATCTAGGGGCATATTGGTTTCACGGCACTAACCGAGAAGCTTATTTAAGTCCATCGTCACTCAATACCTCACAGCCTTCTTTGCAACAGTACTACAGTCAAATGGACCAGCTAGGTGTGGATGTGCAAGCTACCTTAGGTGACTGGTTATGGAAGTTTGAAGGCATACATCGTAGAACTACACTTGATGATTTTTGGGCAACACAAGCGGGGTTTGAATACAGCTTTATTGGGGTGTTTGAATCGAATGTCGACTTAGGTTTGTTGATGGAGCACAGTTGGGATTCTCGCGGTGAAGTCGCACTTGGCGCGCAAGGTTCATTAATGCAAAATGATTTATTTGTCGGTGCGAGATTGGCCTTTAATGATATGCAAAGTAGCGAGTTTTTAATGGGGTTTGGTAGTGATTTAGACCACAATGCTTTTAGTTTCCTCATTGAAGCCAACCGCCGTTTTGGTGATAACCTTATTGCCAGTTTTGATGTCAGATTGCTACAAAGTAACGATAAAAATGACTTACTTTATACCTTAAGTAATGATGACCATGCACAATTCTCTTTAGCTTGGTATTTCTAAGTAAAATACGTACATTTTACTTACCTATTTATATCAAGAAATGAGTGTAAAATAAAAAGCCAGTAAGTAACTACTTACTGGCTTTTTAATTATTCAGTCATTTATTCAAGAGCCGGCCATAACTACCGCTTATCCACTTATTTTGCCACTTAGCACCTAATTACCTACGACGACGGATTTCGTATTAGAGTGACGTCAATGAATCGCTTAAAAGTATTTAATAAGGGTAGTAACACATGCAAAATAAAAATAAGTCATTATTTATAAATTACATCAGGGCAATGTTTTTACTGATAAATTTATTTTTTTTGTCATTTTCAGTTAATGCTGAAAATACTAAGAAAACGTTGTCACAATTACAACAAGAAATAAAAAACATTCAAAAGTCGGCGAATATACCCGCTTTAGGCGTTGTACTTATTGATAGCGGCGAACCTGTTTGGATCACTAGCTTAGGAAAAGCTAACCTAGCCGAAAATACTGCGGTAGACGAACACTCACTATTTCGCATTGGTTCTATTTCAAAAATGTTTATTGGGTTATCAGTGCTTAAATTAGTAGAAGAAGGCAAGTTAAACCTCAATGATAAAGTGCGCGATTTAGCACCTGAGATCGCATTTGAAAATAAATGGCAAGCAACAAACCCAGTTTTGTTAGTGCACTTATTGGAGCATACCTCAGGTTGGGGCGAAATGACGTTGGCTGAATTTGCACATACACCAACACCACCTATTGCGTTGAAAGAAGCCTTAATGCAATACCCACAAAATAGAAAATCTCGTTGGCCAGCGGGTACAAGGCAGGCTTATAGCAATATCGGTGCGGCTGTTGCAAGTTATATAGTCGAAAAAACTACCGGCATGTTGTATGAAGATTACATCACGACAAATTTCTTTTTGCCACTTGGCATGGCTAACAGTACTTATTTTAAGCCGACTACCAACAAGGTATTAACCACTACCTATATTAATGGTGAAGCACAAGATTATCAGCCTATTATCTATCGCTCTGAGGGAGCTATGAATGCATCACCTGCTGAAATGGCGAACCTCTTACAGTTTTTTATTCAGCAAGGAGAGTTTTTAGGTGAAAACTTAATTAGCTCTGATTCGTTGCAACGTATGCAAATACCAACAACCACCTTAGGCTCAGCTCAAGGAATAACGGCAGGGTATGGCTTAACCAATTATAGTAGCGGTTTTGGCGAGTATAATACCGCTTTTCATGGTCACGATGGTTCTATTGAGGGAGCAATGGCAAGTTTGGCTTATGTGCCTGCATTAAACAGTGGCTATGTTGTAATGAGTTCGGGTGGCGGAGCTGCTATGTATAAAATAGTAAAACTTATCAAGGCGTATATTTTAAGGGGTATTGAACCATATAAAGCGATACCAACAGATCTACCCAGCGCATTCAAAAAAATAAATGGTTATTATAAAAAAATAAATCCTCAAAATAACCTACAAGAGGCTTTCAATGATCTATTGAATCTTATGATTTTTTCTCACGATGAAAAAGGTTTTCACTTTGCACCTCTCCTTGGAAGTCGGTCAAGCTCACCGTACGCTATCAGTGAAAATTTATTAACTAACCCTAGTAACGGTTTACCGTCAATTACGCTCGTTAATGACCCTATTGTCGGTGAAGCAATACAGTTAGGTATGCATTTATATGTACCCGTATCTAAGGGATGGGTTTGGAGTAAAATACTGTTGCTCATCATCGTTACTATATTAACGAGTGGCACGTTATTATTTGCCTTATTTTGGTTGCCACTTAATGCCTATCGAAAAACATTAACGTCACAGCAAATAACCAGCCGATTATGGCCAACCTTAACCAGTGCCTGTTTTGTTATTTATGTATTCTCACTTGTTTTGGTAGATTCGGCTGGTAATTTAGTGGCGATAAGTAAAATATCACCACTTTCATTAACTATTTTAGCGTTGAGCCTGTGTTATCCACTCATCACTATCATGAGCTTATTTCGTCTTTGGCAACTTAAACGTGGCAACGAAAAATCAAAAGGATATTGGCTAAGCTTTTCTATCTGCGGAATACATTTGTTAAATGTTTTTTTATTAGCAAGTTACGGTATGATTGCTTTTCGTATTTGGCTTTTGTATCACATATAAATAAGACCTATTACTTTTGAATAATATTAATCACTTCTTTCCAAAAAATAAACAATTTTGGCTATATCATGGTTCATTATTAGCTGTGATGACGGTAGCACAGCTAATTCTCTTTATTTTAGTTGAGCAGTATTTTCTTTTAAATACTGTGATCCAAGTTGCCTGGCTTCCTCTTTATACAATTTCAGTACTTATTTATCGGTATTATTATAAAACACGATCTTGGCAACGCTTTAGTATGAGCAAGATCATTCCTTTAACCCTAGTGATATCGCTAGTATTAGCTATTATGATGTCGCTATTTACTTTAGCTATAATATGTCCGTTTTTTTGGACAGAATTTTTAGGCGCTGAAGTTTTAGCAAAAGAGAATAGAACCTTAATTGGTCGCTTGGCTGCTTTTATTTTTTATAACAGTGTAATAAGCCTATTATTTATTAGCATTTGGGCCTTTATCTATATTGCCGTAACTACCAGTCGTCAGGTCAAAGAGTCTGAAATAAAAAGTTTACGTTTAGAAAATAGCTTAAAAGAAGCCAAATTAGCGAGTTTAACCAACCAGCTTAATCCGCATTTTCTTTTTAATAGTCTAAACAATATTCGTTTTATGATTTATGAAAATGCCGCACATGCAGATGAGATGATCACCGCTTTTTCCGAAATATTGCGATACTCTTTAACCAGTAGTAAACAAGATAAAGTTGGCATTGAAGAAGAATTATCGATTATCGACCGTTATATTGATATTGTGCGCTTACAACTCGGTGATAAATTGGACTTTCAGCTTCACTTTTCATCATCTTGTCAGCAATGCTTAATTCCACCAATGGCTTTACAAATATTGGTAGAAAATGCCATTAAACATGGCATTGAAAACAGTAAAACTAAAGCGCGGTTAAGCGTAAATATTATCAATAAAGATGAAGTATTATTGATTGAAGTCTGTAACCCTGTAGCCAGTTCAGTGTCGATGCCTATTCAAGGCACTGGCACTGGTTTAAAAAATATCAAGCAACGCTTAAATTTACTTTATGGCGAGCTTGCCCAATTATCAGTAACGCCATTAGAGAATAACTTTACTGCCACCCTTACAATACCCATGGAAAAATCATTATGAATGCCATTGTTGTTGAAGACTCTAGACTTGCCCGAAATGGCTTAGTGAGGATGTTATCTGAATTTAAAGAAATAGAGGTTGCCGGGGCGGCAGAAGATGTTAGCTCGGCATTGGTACTTATTAAACAGCACCAACCTGAGGTTATTTTCCTCGATATACATATGCCGGAACAAAATGGCTTTGAGCTTTTAGCAAAGATGAATTACCAAGCAAAAATTATTTTTACCACCGCGTATGCTGAATATGCGGTACAAGCTTTTGAGCATAATTCCGTCGACTATTTACTTAAACCTATCAGTAAAGAGCGTCTGGCTAAAGCGATTGAAAAACTGAGTAATCAAAACTTAAGGCAAGATAAAGCTGAAGTGAGTGGTGAATATGAGCAAGATAACAAACAAATTAACGAGCCAATATTAGCGTTAAACAGTCGTATTTTTGTCAAAGATAATGATCAATGCCATTTAATCGAAATTGTTAATATTGATTATATTGAGAGTTGTAAAAACTATGTTCAAGTTTATTTTGAACAGAAAAAAGTGTTTGTTAAAAAAACACTTAATCATGTCGAAATTCGATTACCCAAACAATTATTTTTTCGTGTTAATAGGCAGTTTATTATTAACTTACAATCGGTCGTTACGATTGTTGAAACACTAAATGATGGTTATGATCTCACTATGACCGATGGAAAAACGATAGAAATATCTCGCCGTAATACCGTAAAATTGAAAGCACTACTCAGTTTATAAAGCCCTTTGTTCATACTGGTAATGATCTTAACCACGCCAGCCATTGATGACAGGCTTTATTACTGTCAACAACTTAGGTTGCAAGCGAATCAATTCCCAATCAAACCATTAATATGAGCAACTACACTTCTACCCAGTGCACTGGGTGCATAACCGCCCTCAAGTACCGAAACTATTCTTCCGCTGCTATATTTATTGGCGATGACTTTAAGCTCGTTAGTGACCCAACGATAATCAGCCTCAGTTAAACTCACTTGTGACATGTCATCTTCAATGTGGGCATCAAAGCCAGCCGAGATAATAATTAATTCTGGTTTGAATTTATGTAATGCCGGTAACCAGTGTTCAGTTAGTTTTTCACGGAATTGTGGACCTTTATCAGTGGCCGATAATGGTGTGTTGATAATTGGTGGGGTATCACTTTCTTCAATGTCAAAAGGATAAAGAGGATACTGATAACTTGAGCAAAAAAGGTAACCTTTATCATCTTCAGGGCTGGCTTTAAAAATATTTTTTATGATATCTTCAGTGCCGTTACCGTGGTGAACATCAAAGTCGACTATTGCCACACGTTTTAAACCGTATTTTTGTTTAGCGTAAGCTGCAGCAATGGCAACGTTATTGAAAAAACAAAAACCCATGCCTTTATCATGTTCGGCGTGATGCCCAGGAGGCCGAGTTGCGCAAAATGCCGAGCCTAAAGTGCCTTCCATCACTAAATCAACCGCATCAACAGCAGCGCCAGCAGAATATAAAATAGAGGTCAGCGTTTTACTATTCATTACTGCGTCTTCACCAACTGTAAAATTTTCAGCAGCCATGCCATCCACTTTAGTAGGCGCATTATCAAATACAAAATCAATATATTCTTGTGTATGTGCTAGTGATAATAAACTTTTATCGATAGGTTTAGAGTCAAATTGGCGAACTACATAATCTAAACCACTACGAATTAATTGGTCTGAAATAGCACTTAAACGTTTACCATTTTCAGGGTGATGTTCACCCATGTCATGTTCGCCACAGCGATAGTGGCCTATAATTCCAACTGGCATAACTTTCTCATCATTGTTAGTGACTATTCATCTTGTCGCACTATAAAGCAATTTTTACCTTTGGTAAGTGCGTCAAAAGTACTAGTTGATAATTTTTTGTCAATTATCAACTCAGTGCTGTTTCCTTTTACTTGCACCATAGTGCTTAAAGTTGAACAGTCACTGGATATTTAAGTCGTTTAAAATTTAACTATCAAATAGTGATTAACTCTCTACAGTCTCTTCATTCAATGTTAGCTTTAAACTTACTTCATCAAAATCAGCACTGGGCTGGCGCACAAAACCGGAACGTTCAAATACTTTTAACATTGAGCCGTTATCACTACGTACACAGGCCACCAAGCTATCAAGTTTTCGAATCTTAGCGATGGTGATCATTTCACCTAATAAGGTGCTTGCCATGCCGCGACCACGCAGACTTTCTTTAATGACAAAAGCAACTTCACCACTGTTCATACTTTCAATAAAGTAATAACGGGCAACCGCTTGTATCGCTTCGCCTAAAGAGTTTTTTTTAGTAAAACATAAAGCAAGATCTACGTGTTGGTTAACACTCACTAAGTTACACGATTTCTCTCTAGTCATTTGGGTAATGTGATGGTTATAGCGCATCATCAAGGTTTCTTTATTATGCGAATAGAAAAACTCTTGCAACTTGCGCTCATCAGCTGGCGCTAACGGTCTTAAAATATAATTTATATCGGAAAAGTTAAAGCGCTTCATTTCTATGGTGCCTAATTCAGGCACTGAGCTAGGCGAGCTTTCTTGGTACTCAGGCACCCAATAATGTTTTCGAACATCGCTAAGTAATTTATCTCTAAATTTAGGGTGAGCAATTTTTATTAGTTCCAATGCTCGTTCTCGAATACTTTTACCTTGCAATGAGGCAATACCGAACTCGGTCACCACATATGAAACATGACCACGTGAAGTGACTACGCCGCCGCCTTCAGTAATATGGGCAACTATGCGTGATACTTTACCATCGCGAGTGGTTGAGGGCAGGGCGATAATTGGCTTTCCACCCTTGCTTAATGAAGCGCCGCGGATAAAATCAACTTGTCCACCAATACCGCTGTAGAATTGATAACCGATAGAGTCTGAGACTACTTGACCGGTTAAATCGACTTCAATGGCGCTATTAATAGAAACCATATTGTCATTTTTAGCGATTTTTACCGGCGAGTTAATATGCTCTGACGGGTAAAATTCAATGTGAGGATTACCGTCAACAAAGTCATAAACCTTTTGACTACCAATACAAAAAGTCGCTACCGCTTTACCCTTGTGATAGGTTTTACGGCGGTTATTAATCACTCCTTTTAACATCAAGTCAACCACACCATCGGATATCATTTCACTGTGAATGCCTAAGTCTTTGTGATTGCTTAAATAACGTAATACAGCTTCAGGAATTTTTCCTATACCAATTTGTAGGGTAGCGCCATTTTCGATTAACATGGCAACGTACTGACCTATTTGTTCAGTACGGCGATCTACTTCAGGCGCGATAACTTGCGGTAGGTCTTGTTCAACGTTTATCCAAGCATGAATTTGATTTACATGGACAAAGCTATGGCCATTGGTGCGGGGCATTTTCGGGTTTACTTGCGCAATAACATATTTGGCGGCTTTTACCGCGGCAGAAACGATATCAACACTAACGCCTAACGAACAGTAACCATATTCATCAGGCGGACTGACCATAATAAGTGCCACGTCGAGGGGTAAAATATTTTCATGAAATAAGCGTGGCACATCGGAAATAAAACAAGGGGTATAATCACCACGGCCCTCGGCAATGGCTTCGCGAATATTTTTACCGCCAATAAATAAACTATTTACTTTAAATAAATCTTTGTGCTCACGCTTGGCCCAAGCATTTTCAGAGATAGTTAAAATATGTACGGTCTCAATATCATGAAGACCTCGGCTATTGGTAATTAAATCATCAATTAATGCATTAGGTACCGCGGCATTAGAGCCGATAAAGATACGATTACCAGACTTTAAATAATCTGCCCAATTAACACTTTTATTCTTAAGGTTCGAATGCTCATCTTGTGCTGTCATGAAATATCCTTGGCTACAGTCATTATCTAAATTGACTTGGTATTTATTGCACTCAGTATGCTCTCATAAATAAGGTATTTATTGAACACTGTCAATTGTGTGTTTGTTAAATTCATAAATAAGTTATAATTGCTTGTTTTCAGCATCATTTCAGCATATTTTCGCTACAATTTTACTTTGTTTTTGTATTAGCGTTATTTCAACTTAAAGGGTTTAGTTTAGTGTCACAAGAAAAAATATTTATTATAGGTTTACCCAGAACTGCAACTACCAGTGTTTGTTTGGCAATGTTAGAGCAAGGTTTTAAAACAGCGCATAATGCCTATACCCAAAATGCTTTTATTCAAGCACAAGTTTTAGCTGACACGCCAATTTTCTGTGATTATCAACAATTGGATAAACACTTCCCTAACAGTAAGTTTATTTATCTCACCCGATCACCGGAAAGGTGGTTGCCATCAATAAAGCAATTATTGCAACGTATGATAATTAATTTACAGCGTAGTGATGGTGGCTTTAATCCGCATTTAAAGCGTTGTTATAATGAGATATTCTCGCCACTAACCGAGGATAACCTTAATAGTGACGAGTTTTTACTTAATTGTTATAACCGTCACCAGCAGGGTATTGAAGCTTACTTTGAAAATAGGAAACAAGACTTGCTTAGCATAGATGTTAGTGATGAAAGTAGTTACCTCAAGATGTTAGCTTTCCTTGATATTGATAGTAGTAACGCTAGGGATGGCGGTTTCAAGCAAATTAACCTAGGCGGTAAAGTAAAAGCCTGGCAAGGTCTTAATAACAAGTTAAAAGTAGAATCTACTAATAAAGGTAAAATTGATAAGCTGCTTTATTAGCCGTGTTTAGGAAATAGAGCAGGGCTTAGCTATTGTAGAGTGAAAAGTTCGCAGGTAAAATTACGCCCATTGTATTAAGTAAATATTTTCTTAGAGAGTAGTAAATATGTTTGAATTAAAACACCACACTGGCCAAGATTGGGTTGATGCAGTTATGGCTGACTTTAACCTATTTTTGCAAGACCACGCTGCAGCTGAGAAGAAAGCTTCAGGTATGGCAATGGCAATGTTATCTCATTATCCAGACAAAGCTAAATTGGTTCGTGCAATGACAGATTTAGCCATTGAAGAGCTTATTCATTTTAAACAAGTATTAAAGTTACTTGTTGCCCGCGATGTTACTTTAGGTCAAGACAAAAAAGACCCGTACATTACTCAAATTCGTGCCTTGTTTCGTAATGGTACCAGTAAATTTATGATGGACAGATTACTGGTTGCTGCGGTTATTGAAGCGCGCGGTTATGAGAAGTTCTGGTTAGTTTCACAAGCGCTACCTGAAGGTAAAGACAAAGATCTTTATGAAGCTATTGCTAAGTCGGAAGAAAAACATAAAAACTTATTTGTTGAGCTGGCGTACGAGTATTGTGACAAAGAAGAAGTTGATCAACGCTTAGAAGAAATTTTAATTGCTGAAGCTGAAATTTGTGCGGGACTACCTATTCGCGCTGTCCTTCACTAATAGTTATACCAATCGGACCAATTTATTGCTCACTTAGCGAGATTTAAAAGGCTTAGAGGAAAGGCATTGATTGAAGAGAATGGTTATTCCCTTGTCAAAATTAATAACGCCGCTTGTAAGCCTTTTAACTCGCCCTTCGGGAACTCATTAGCAAACTGATAACATCACAAAATGAATGAAATATAGAATAACTATGTTTAACTCATTTTGCTTGTTTTAAGCTTGCTAATGTAGCTCTAAGTTGACCAATAAATTAATCCGTTTGGTATTTTATCTTATTCGTGTATCGCCCAATTAAGGCGTCTAAAGTACTCATTGACTAACGTCAACTCCGTGCGTTTTCCTTTTAATTGAGCAATACACTTTTAAGATTAGTCACTATATATCTCTATTAGATCATCGTTTAATATGACTAATTTCGAGAGACGCATGCTTCGGCGATTGTCTATATTTCCTAGCTTATGCTGACAAAGTAGTCACTAGAAATTTAAAGCTGATAAATTTATGTCTAAAGTTCAGCAATAAACCTTTGCTTACTTTACTGCAGACCTTTCTTATTATACAAGCCTCCTTATTTTTATTGCCCTATAAAGTCTATTCAAAGCAATAAACCACCATTCTAAGACATTACTAATTTCATTTTGTTTTTGGTTAAGTTATTTAAGTGTTAACCCTAATAAAAATAACTAACCGATAAAGGCACTTTTACAGCGCCGCAGGAAATTAGCCCATGTACCAGCCATCTGATAAAACCAAACAAGTAATAGAAAACTTAAATAAGTTAGATACGCCAGCAATTATTGATGAGCAAGAAGACAAGGTAATTGTAGTAAACTATCCACTATCTTTTTTGTTGTTAGAAAGTGAAGAAGATAGTTTTGTTAAAGGTTATAACTAACCTCAACTTATCTTAAATAAAATCATCGATAAAAGCTGAGGGAGTGCAGCTTCTACCGATGAAGTGACTTCAAGTGATGAGCTAAATTTAGCTCAGCACTGTTTAACTTAGCCCAGCACTGTTTAACTTAGCCCTGCTTAGTTATTTTTTTACGTAAGGGTAAGATGAATAAACTGGCCAGAAATAACAAAGCACTGCTAGGCTCAGGTATTTCGTTTACTTGGGTATCCATATAACCAGCTGTACCCGTAGAGGTTTCTTTTATTGCTCCAACAATGGCATTGGCAAAATAAGTATCTCTTTTTGTTCGACTGCCGCGGATATTGTAGGAAGCTTCGATATGAACAAAGTTGACGCCCGCATCTCTTGAAAACTGTCCTTGTGGATTATTAAAAGCTTTTAAACGATAGAATGGGTCATGGCCGTCTTGATCAATGCCATTGACTTGAATATTAAGTGGATCATCTTTATCTAATAAATTGTAAACGTAAGAGCTACCAAACTTACTGTCATCAATGTCCTCTAAAAACCTATCTAATGTGGCCAATTCATTGGTGACATTACCTGCGCCATCGGATAATACCGCATCTGTGCCATCGGGGAATTTTCTACCTGTGCTAGATCCAAAGCCATGTAATTGCCATGCGGTACTGTCACCATAACCGCCATTAAATATTTGATGTACTTCTTGGAATATAGAAAATTCTAAACTGGTTGGGTTAGCTGTTTGATAACCGTTAGCTGAGCGGTGAGCTCCGGCCATAGCAAATGCATTTGCATCTGAACGTTCAAATACTCTCGCCCCTAATCGATGGGTATTGGTATCATTAGATGGGTGAGTTACTTCAATGGTTACGTTGCTCGTTGATGCAGCATTAACAAAGTAAGAACCCCAGCCCTTAGATTGTTTACCGTTAATTAGCTGTTCGGCAACTCCCCAATAGACATCATTGGTGGTGGTATTGTTAAATTGTATTAAGTCATAACCTAAGTTGTTAGCTTGTGTTTCCGCAACTGACCAGTTGTGATCATAAAGGCTTTTGGCTAAGTAGCTAAAATCAGATCTTTGTGTAACTGTTGGTGCTACATAATCCCCTGAGTTTTTGGTGAATGCTTGGTTTTTTAATCCAGCCACATAATCATAAAAACTACCGTCTTTGATTATGGCTGATTGGGCCGGTAGCGTAGCTAGGGCTAATAATGTTGCAAGGCATACTTTTTTCATACACTTTCCTTATTGTTTTTCTATGATAATGGCCTAATAAATAACCACTAACCAATAGATAATGATGGCAACGGTATAACCTTGGTTTATAGGTCGGCGAGTAATATCTTTAAATTTATTATTTTATTTCAATTGGTTATATCCAATATTTATTTAATACTTAGCGGTCAATGCCATTGGATAACCGATAAAGGTGATTGGAGGTGAGTTTTCTACGCTTGGTTACAAATATGTGGGCGAGCAAGTTATTAGAGTAACTTTAGCTATTGGTTGGGGTTTATTATTCAAGATGTTTTGCTAAAAAGTGGAGACAAAAATTTACCACTTCTTAGCATGTTTAAAAACGTCAACGATTAAGAAAGATCAAACCAAGTGGTTTTTACTTCGCTATACTGGTCAAAGGCCATTAATGAGTTATCTCTACCACCAAAGCCCGACAACTTGAAACCACCAAAGGGAGTGCTGATATCTCCTTCACTGAAACAATTAACTGAAATAGTACCTGCCTTTAGTGCTTGCGAATACAAATGTGCTTTCTTCAAGTCGCGGGTATATAACGAAGCTTGTAAGCCATAACAACTATCGTTGGCGATAGCGATAGCTTCATCGTCTGAATTCGCTTCAATAAGAGCAAAGACGGGGCCAAATATTTCTTCAGTGGCAATGGTCATAGTTGGGCTTACGTCATCAAAAAGAGTAGGTTCGATAAAGTAGCCGTTATTAAGCGAGATAACATTACCGCCATAAATTAGCGTAGCACCTTCTTTTTTGCCAATTTCAATATAATTGAGTATTTTTTTGTATTGCTGGTGGTTAATGATTGAGCCCAGCATAAATTGTGGGTCAAGTGGATCACCTGTTTGCCAATCATTAAGTTTGGCGATAATTTTTCTTGTTAACTCAACTTTTAAATTTTTATGAATAATGATGCGTGAGTTAGCTGTACAGTTTTGTCCCATATTCCACAAGGCTGCGCCAACAATATGATCGGCAATGCTATCTAAATTATCAGCATCACTAAGCACTACACTTGGGCTCTTACCGCCGCACTCAAGCACCACACGTTTTAAATTACTCAAGGCTGAATAATTGAGAAAGTGTCGGCCTGTTGCCGTTGAACCAGTAAAGGAAACAACATCAACATCGTTATGCAAACCCAGCGGCTCACCAACTTTGGGACCTAAACCAGGTAAAACATTAAATACTCCTGCTGGAATACCTGCTTTAATGGCTAACTCCGCAATTTTAAGGGTGGTCATACTGGTTGACTCTGCCGGTTTAACAATCACTGAATTGCCCATCATCAATGCAGGGCCTAATTTCCAAGCTAACATCATCAAAGGAAAGTTCCAGGGCAGTACACAGGCAACAACGCCAGCAGCTTCTCGTCTGATGGTTGCCAAAGTATCTGGGGCTGTCGGCGATATTTGATCATAGACTTTATCTGCAGCTTCAGCATACCAACGTAAACAGCTTATTGTTTCGGGTAGGTCAGTTAATACACATTCATGAATAGGTTTACCTGCCTCTAGAGTTTCAAGTACCGCCAACTCGGTAGTGTTTTCTTCTATTAAGTCAGCTAATTTTAATACCGCTGATTTTCTTTCGTTTGGCGCTAACTTTGACCAAATACCACTTTCGAATACCGCTTTGGCATTAGCAACAGCTAAGTTAACATCATGTGAATCACATGATGATATTTCCGTTAATACTTCCCCTGTCGCCGGGTTTTCTGTTGCCATAGTATTGCCATTTATGGCACTAACAAACTCGCCATTGATGAAGGCTTTATTCGGTAGCTCAATATCCTTGGCAAGTGCAACATAGGCATGTTTTGTTAATAACTCAGACATCACATACTCCTACTTGTTATTAATTAAGATTTCTAAGCTATTGGCCGCTTTTAAGATTACAGCACTTACCTGCGACTTCATCTCATCGCTTAATTCTTGCATCGGTAAACGTACTTCGCCTGTCCTAAGTCCTTGTAGCTGCGCGCCATACTTCACACATTGTACAAACTTGCCACTTTGTTCTAAAAACGCCATTACAGGCATTAAAGCTGTCATGAATTCTCTGCCTTTAACAAAGTCTTTATCAATAACACATGTCTTATAGAATTCAACACAGGCTTGTGGAAATATATTGGCACAAGCACATACCCAGCTTTGCGCGCCCCAAACAAAAAACTCTAATACTTGATCTTCTGCACCAGCGCTAAGCTGTAATTGTGGGTAGTCTAGGGTAAGTTGGTGAATACGGTTGATATCGCCACTAGACTCTTTAATCGCGACAACATTTTCTCTGTCGGCAATAAGATCAAGAAATTCACTGCCCATTTCAACACCGGTGCGACCAGGATAGTTATATAAGATAATGGCTAAGTCTGCCGCTTCATCAATGCGAATAATATGCTCGGCTAGCTCTTTTTCATTGGGTAATGAATAAGGCGGCGCTGCGACTAACATGCCACTCGCTCCGGCTAATTTTGCCGCCTTAGCATAGCTGTACACTTCTGTAGCTCGAACATCATTAATACCGGCAATCCAAGGAACTCTTTGCGCAATATAGTCATTAGCAAAGTCAAATTGATGTAAACGCTCTTGCTTTGACATGGCATAAAATTCGCCAGTTGACCCACCAATAATTAAGCCATGTACGCCGGCATCAATCTGCTTATCTAAAACTATTTTCCAGGCCTCATAATCAACATTTCCATCTGGGCCAAAAGAAGTCAGTACTGGGGTATATATGCCTTGTAGTTTCATTGTTAAATTCTCAATTATATAAGTGTAAAGCAATTAGAGGCGGTTGCTCTCTAGTGAATTATTAGCCACTATCCGCTAATATAAATTCAACATAACATTTGAAATATACAATATACAATCTGTTTTTTTATTACGTTTTACTACTGTTTTTAGTGAACTTCAGCTCGAGTCATATCTAGGTTATTTGGTGACAGTCGAGGGTTGTTTGGTGACATTTGTGCTTTTATTCATCGGCGAAATTAATTTTTATAGGGGGAGCATTAATATATTTTGCTTGTTTATTTATGCAAGACGAGTGAATAAGAATAACAGTGCTAAATAATGAAAATAGCAAAGACAATGCAAATACAACAATAAAAATAAATGAGGAATAAACATGAAAAAGCCCCCTAACTTTAAACTTTCTGCACTCTCTATAGCGATGTTTTCTGCTTCGCTTTTACTTGCTACGCCAACAGTAATGGCAGCAGAAGAAGTTGACTCAGCCCAAGACGTTGAACGAATTGCAGTGACCGGCTCTCGTATTGCTAGAGCAGAGCTTGTTGGCGCATCACCTGTAACTGTTATAGACCGTGCACAAATTGATGCTAGTGGTGCAATAGACATCGCATCATTATTGCAAGAAATTCCCGCAGTAAACGGTGCAAGCCAAAGCACAAATCGAGCTTTTTCAGGTGGAACCGCGACCGTTGCGTTACGTGGTTTAAGCTCAACTAATACCTTGGTATTGGTTAATGGTCGACGTTTATCAACGGTTAATCCATCGGGCACTGTAGATTTAAACAACATCCCCTTTGGCGCTATTGAACGTGTAGAAGTTTTACAAGATGGGGCTTCTGCCGTATATGGCTCTGATGCTATTGCAGGTGTTGTGAATATTATAATGAAATCTGATTATGATGGCTTCGAAATGCAAATTGAACAAGGTCAAAGTGCAGAAGGTGATGCTGACCGTACTATCGTTGATATGACCTTTGGTGCTTCGTTTGATAAAGGTAACTTTATCGTCAGTGCTAATAGAACGAACAAAAAAACTTACATCATGTCTACGCGAAAAGTAACGGCGGATACGAATAGAACAAACTATGGCGGCGTTGATTTAAGTGATCCTATTCCTGATCATAGTGCCGTTGTTACACACCCTGATGGTGGGCAATTAGTTATCAAGCCTGGCAGTGACAGAATTAACGGCTGGAATGATTTGGACGATTTTGATTGGGGCAATCCTGATCATACACAGAACTACTGGGACTATATGACCGCGGGTGTAGATACCCAACGTGATTCGATCTGGACAAGTGGTAACTATGAACTTTCTGATTCTATCACGGGCTATTATGAATTTAATTACACTCATGCAGAAAACCAAGGTAAAAACCAAATTCAATCACCCTTAGACGTTTGGGGAGAAGGCGTGGCAGTTTCCGCAAATAATCCTTATAACCCTTTTGGTGAAGACGTAAGAGTGGGTCGTGCTATGTGGGAAATTACGCCTACGGGTAAACGTCACGCGGTAAATAATGTAACTAATGACCGTCGTTATACTTTAGGTCTAAATGGTGAATTAGGAAGTTGGGATTGGGATGTTTCTTATACCAGTGAGAAATTTGATTCGACCAACCTCGGTATAGAGCTATCTGCAAGTCGCTTAGCTGCTGCTGCTGGCGACGAAGCAGCTTGTGCGGCACGAAACGATGGCTGTGTAAGCATTGATTTATTTGGTCGTCGCGGCACTGTTACAGCAGAAATGGCTGATTATGTTTCTGAAGAAGGTGTGATTATAAATGAAGGTTCAATGAACACTTGGATGCTCAATACCAGCGGTGCAGTATTTGCATTACCAGCAGGTGAAGTATTTATGGCGTTTGGCGCTGAAATGCGTGAAGAAATGGCCTCTACAAATGTATCACGTATTTATGAAGCAGGAGATACCGTTTTTGGTGGTGGTGCCGCAGATACCATGCCGCCTGAGCCTCGTGAAGTTAAAGAAGTATACGCCGAAGCGATTGTCCCGGTAATTACCGACGTATTCTTAATCGATGCTTTGGAATTTGATTTTGCCATTCGTTATTCTGATTACAGTGATTTTGGGGATACTACCAATCCTAAAGTTGGTATGAAGTGGCGTCCGACAGCAGATGTTCTTGTTCGTGGTTCATGGAGTGAAGGTTTCCGTGCCCCAGGGTTATCTCAATTATATGGCGGTCAAACTACGGGTTACAACACGGGTGCTCAAGATCCATGTCGTGGTGATGATTGGGCAAGTTTTCCAGGTTGTGCACAGCAAAACCCAACAGAACTTCCCGGTGCTTGGTCACGCAGTGGTGGAGAGCCGACGCTACAGCCTGAGACAGCTGAAAGTACAACGTTAGGGTTTGTTTGGACGCCAGAGTTTCTTGCAGGTTTTTCGGTAACGGTTGATTACTTCAATATTAAAAAAGACAACTTGATTTTTCAACCAAGTACAAATGCAGTGCTTGAAGATGTTGCTAGTGCGGGTGGTGTTTACGATCCTGCGCAGGTCGAACGTAATCCAGACGGCACTATTAAGGTTGTTCGTGCGACATTGTCAAATGTTGGCAGTCAAAATATTGAAGGTATGGATTACTCGATAGGCTACACACTCCCAAGCACTGAAATGGGTGACTTTAAATTGTTCTGGGGAGCATCACAATTAAAAGAATACTCAACCAATGGTGAAGACAAAGTAGGACTATATTACGCAGAATCAGGTACTTGGACTGAATGGCGTCATAGCATGCGTGCAAGTTGGGCGTTGAATGATATGAGTGTAAGTTATAACTCAAACTATACTGGTTCTGTTACTCAAGAAGAAAACTCTTGGGCAATTCCGGAGGGTTCAGAGCACTTAAAAGAGTTAGATGGCTATATAGTTCATAATATTCAAGCAGCTTACAATATTGATACTTTGGATACCAAGGTGAGTGTTGGTATTGAAAACTTTACTGATCAAGAGCCACAAGTTGCCCTTGCTGATTACCGTAATGGTTTTGACGGTTTTGGATCACAAAACTCAATTGGTCGTTATTACTACCTACGCGTAAATATGCAATTTTAACTTTTAGTTAAACTTAAAATAACGTTAAGCAATAAAACTGAATAGTAAAACTTTAGCTTTATTGCTTTTTTATTAGCACAGTAGTGATAACAATATGGATAATATACTTTTCTCATTCATTGTTGAGACCATAAATGTGTTATTACTAGTCTAGCTTTTAATTTTTAACTTATGCGTAACTTAATTTTAGATAGTCTAATTACCATTAATAGACATAAATTTTCTTTCTAAATGGGCAAAATGTACTATGCGTCATGTTTCCAGCAGATTAAAAACCATCGCTTCGCTTATTTCATTTAAGAGTATTTTGGTGGTTTTTTGTATTAATTCTATTTGTGCCTTTCTAAAAACGGTTTATCACCTGACCGTCGTAGAAAGCAGCTTCGATTTTTTCTTTGCCCAGTTTTATGGATATTTCAAAACCATGAATACCTTAGGGTTCTCCCTCGCTTTTTCATATTTAATTTTATCTCGCGGCCCCGACAGTAAAATGTCTGTTGCTCGCATAGCTATGATAGGTTTGTTAGCTTTTGCAGTAAGTTTCCCCTTTATTTACATCACTGGTCAACCATGGAACGAAAGCTCATTCCATCCTATCTTTCAAGTGACTATCTATTCGCTGTCTACGTTAATATTTTCTGCTTGGGCCATTATGTTGATTATTTATGTGCAAAGTAGGGAGTCTCAACCAAAATTTCAAATGCTGAAACAACAAATTGCCGAACAGTCCATTGAACGAGAACGTGTTGAAATGGAATTACATTTGTTACAAGCGCAAATTGAACCACACTTTTTCTATAATACCCTCGCCAACTTACATAATTTGATTGATTACGATCCAGAAAGAGCTAAAAACCTACTGGAAGAATTGACCGAGTATTTACGCTCTACCGTACATCAATATCGTCATAAGTTTATTAACTTATCAGAAGAAGAGGATATGATTCGTCGTTATCTCAATATTCAAAAAATCCGCTTTGGTGAGCAGTTAACTTATCAAATAGATATTGCCAAAAACTTACAGCATTTACCTATTTTACCCATGTCATTATTAACATTGGTTGAGAATGCCATTAAACATGCAGTGGAAAAA
Organism: Colwellia psychrerythraea; assembly: GCF_000764185.1. Classification (GTDB taxonomy): domain Bacteria; phylum Pseudomonadota; class Gammaproteobacteria; order Enterobacterales; family Alteromonadaceae; genus Colwellia; species Colwellia psychrerythraea_B. The sequence continues at coordinate 166,929 of NZ_JQEC01000015.1, read as the reverse complement.
AACAATGGTAAAGGTGAGATTATTATTAGTGCCGCCTTAGGTAGTAAAGATTCATTAATACTGTCAGTGACCGATAATGTCGGCATTTTAAAAGATAAATCACACGGCACCGGCATTGCCAATTTAATTGCTCGGTTAGACGTTACTTATGGCTGTCTGGCTAAATTTAGTATTGATTGTCAGCCGAATGAAAATACTTGTGCACAACTAGAGGTACCTGCTAATGGTTAATATTGTTATCGCTGAAGATGAAGAAATATTACGCTTAAACCTAGAGAGAAAGCTGAAAAACCATTGGCCGCAAGGCAATATTATTGCCTCAGTTAAATGTGGTAAAGATGCCTTGTCATCAATTGACACCCTAAAACCTGATGTGGTGTTCTTAGATATTCAAATGGGTGATTTAACCGGGATTGAAGTAATTCAACAAAGTAAACATAATTGCCATGTGGTCTTTATTACCGCCTATGACAAGTATGCCATTGATGCCTTTGAAGCCGGCGCTATCGATTATTTATTAAAACCATACTCAGATAAACGCCTGAAAGAATGTATTGATAGGCTGAATGTACGCCTTGCCTCAACACCTATCGACATCAAACAATTGTTAGGTAATATTTCATCGAGTCATGACCGTTATTTAAAGTGGCTTAAAATTCAAATTGGTAGTAAGTTCTGGTTACTAGATATTAAAGATATTATCTGCTTTAAAGCCTGTGGTCGTTATGTAAAAGTATTGACAAAAGACAGAGAGGCGCTAGTGCGTATGCCTTTGAAAAGTCTATCATTACAACTTGACCCCGATGTTTTTTGGCAGGTACATCGCAGTACTATCTTGAGCATCAAACACCTAGACTTTGTACAAACATCCGATGCAGAACAAATGCATGCCCATATGAAGCAGTTGGTAGAGCCTTTAGCAGTAAGTAGAAGTTTTGCACACCTTTTTAGAAACCTTACTGTTGAATAAATGACATTAAATCGACTTGTTTTTAACGTCTATATTTAAATACCATTAGTTGGCTAATGGTCTATTTTTGTCAGCTTGATTTTTTATAGCAGCTCAATCAATTCGCCATAAATCTACCCTGATTGATTTTTGACCGCCATAAATTGTGCGTTTAATACCCTGTGCCGACAGCTGATAACATTGGCTGTGCTTTTTTTGTCTCGATAAGTTATTTAATCATTAGCTAATTCATTTTTAGCAACTAAAAAAACAATAAAAATAATGAGAGGTATTTATGGTTTTAATACAAAAAGTGGCCAAAGTGTTGTTAACGCTATCCTGCTGTATAGCTACTTATGCGGATGCAGGCAGTAGGCAAATTAATTTAACCTTACACAGTTTTACACAAGTAAAAGTGAACGGTGAAAACGTAACAGATAAGACTGACAATCAAACTAGCGCTATGGCGAGTCGGGCAAGCCAAACTAGTCAAAGCATGCAGCCATCGTTAACCCTTAATCGAGTCAGTAAAAGTCCAATCACGAAAAGTAAGGCAAAGGTTAATTTGCAGGACCTCGTGGCGGTCGCTCTTGATGAACAAGGTAATGAATTGAGCCGACAAATCATTAAGAACCCACTGTTTTTCCGCGCTGAAGTATTTGATGAAGGTACTGGCGCTATGACCTTTTCAAAAGATATAAAAAGACCTTCTGCGGTTTTAAACTTAATACTGCCAGATGATAATAAACTGCATAGCGTAAAAATTTACCAACCAAAACAACAAAACCAACAGCTTGTTTTACAACAGGTTGACGAAATCACCTTGGAGCAGCCCCAAGCTCAAGCGGCCATGAGTGATACCCTAAACAGTAAAGCCCTTAGCCAAAATTCAGCCAGTTCAAATGTGATAAAAGTATTAGATAACGGTGATTCAACTAATCGAGTTGATTTGGTATTTTTAAGTGAAGGTTACACCAATAGTCAGTTAGCGCAATTTTCTACTGATGTGAATAATATTATTAGTGGTTATTTTAATGTACCGCCTTACAAAGAATATAAAAATCTCTATAACGTGTGGCGAGTTGAAGTCGCTTCAAACCAAACCGGAGCAGGTACTGGCGGTAGACCCATTGATACACGCTTTGGTGCCAACTTTGGCTGTTATGGTATTGACCGGTTGTTATGTGTTGATGAGGGCAGAGTTACTAGTTATATCAATAGTATTATGCCATCTCATCAAGCAGACCAAGTAGTGGTTGTGGTAAATACCACAACTTATGGTGGCGCGGGCGGTACAGTAGCAACTATGTCATTAGCACCTGCGGCTATAGACTTAGCATTACATGAAGTAGGGCATTCTTTTGGCCATTTAGGCGATGAATATACCAATGGTACTTGTATCACCTCAGAGCCGTTTGAACCTAATGTAACCACTAGCGCCTATGGCAGTAAATGGTCTCACTGGCTTAGTGCTAGTAATGTGGACGCTTATCAAGGTGCTCGATATTGTACCAGTGGCATGTATCGCCCAACTTATGACTCTATGATGAACCATCTTGGTGTACCTTTTTATCAAGTGAATGAAGAGGCGTTAGTTTTAAGAACGTATGATTTTGTCAGCCCAATAGATAGTGTTTCGCCTGCAACCAATGTGGTAGAAATGCTTGCCGGACAGCAACAATCTTTTAACGTAAATACCGTTCAACCTATTCCTGATACTATGCAGGTGTCCTGGTATTTGGACCAAGTGTTTAAAGCCTCTGGTAAGCAATTAACAATCAACGCTGATGAATTAGGTAACGGCACATATACTTTAGTGGCTAAAGTAAAAGACACTACCAGTAAAGTTATTAAAGATAGCTATCAAAATACCGAAGCAAGCTTTAGCTGGAGTATTAAAACCAATGGTAGCTGTAGCAATACAATCCCTACCGAATTAGTAGCGAGTAATGTTACTAGTAATAACTTTTTGCTTTCATGGGCGGCTACTGCCAATGCAACCAGTTATATGATTGAAGTGAATGAGGGGAGCAGTTGGTTAACTAAAGCAACGGTTACACAAAATTCAGCTAACTTATCAGGATTTAACGTCGGTAGTACAGTACAAGTAAGAGTGAGTGCAATCAGTACCTGTGGTAGTAGTGAACCATCAACCAGCCTAATAGTGTCGTTAACTAATGATATGGAAATACCGGCAGTACCGAGCAATTTAAGTGTTAGTGCTGTTACTCATAACTCTATGATTTTGTCTTGGGGAAGTTCAGCACAAGCGACAAGTTATACCGTTGAGCGCTGGCTTGATAGCGATGGATGGGTCAATGTTGGTAATACCAATACTGCTGCAATTGCTGTAAATGGTTTATCAAATAAAGATCAGTGGTTACATGTTAAAGCCAATAATACCTTAGGCAGCAGTACTTTTAGTGATTACCTTCACGTTGAACTAGCTGATATAGCAACGTGTAGTGCTATTTCTGACCCTGAAAAACCAACGGCTAGTAATATTAGTGCCAGCGGCTTTACCTTAAATTGGAGTGCAACAACTGGCGCTGATATCTACCAAGTTCAGCTTTGGCAAGATGCTACTTCATCGTGGCAGACTATACAAAGTGTCAGTAGTACCAGTTATAACATTAGCGGTTTAACAGGCAGTACTGCTTATGCACGTATTGTTGCTGGCAATGCATGTGACGATGAACCTAAAGCGAGCGATTGGCTTAGCATTACCTTGGCAGATTCATGTCAATATGCGCCAAATGTACCAACAGGTTTAAGTTTTTCATCGCTAACCTCAAGTAACTTCACGGCTAACTGGCAAGCAGTGGCTGATAGCACAAGTTATCAAGTGCAGCTATGGAATGGTCAATGGGTTGATGCTGGGACAAGCGCAAATACTGCACTATCGGTGAATAAACTTAATGGTGGTAGTGCTGAGTATTTCCATGTTAAAGCAAGTAATGCCTGTGGTAGCAGTGAGTACAGTGCCTATTATACTGTCCAGTAATCAAGCAGGAAATTAGTAAATCAGCAAGTTAAAAGAGCAGTAACTAATTGTTTAGTTACTGCTTTAATAGTTAAAATCGGCTATTAGTTTAATCATTAGCAGGACGCTAATACCTACATTAATGCCAAACTTAGCTGTAATCATAGGTTGTCTGCAATTGTTTATTTCACTGAATCCCTTCACCCAAGCTGCTACCTTATTTTTTTCACCTGATACGTTGACTAAGTCAAAAGTGTTTAAAAAATTTGTTTTAACTCGTGGTTACTTATTTATATTTTTACTTATCGTTTAATTTAGATTCACTGTTTGAAATTTAATCACCAAATTCACATGTTTCGATACTCTAATTAGTCTGTTGGTAACTTTTTGTATTCTGCTGTATCGGTTGTTTTGCTAGATTTTTATCTGGTAGTTATAACCTTACATCGCGTTAGTTAAAGCCGTTTGCTATGACATAAACGAAGTGGGAAAAGACGTTGATAACCTCCAATAAAAAATAATTTAACAACAATAATAATAGAAGGAAGTTTCATTATGAATAAATCATCTTTACTTACTACGGCTGTGAGCGCAGGCATGTTTGCTGTCAGTGTACTTGCTAGCGCTGTAACCTGCGCTGCAGATACTAATAGAACAGATAAAGACCACCTTATGGGGTTTTCCAGTGAAGGAAGAAAGTTAGTAACAATTCAAGCGAATGACGGTACTGAAATTACTGCAGTAGATATTAACGGCCAAGCATTTGTCGGTGATATTTTATTAGGTAATACCGAAGATCTACTAAAACACGGTTTAATCATGGTAGATAATTCTAAAGAAGTTTATCAAAGTGATGTTAATGCGAATGCCGCTATTATTTATCCTAATTCAGGTGCTGTTTGGCCGAACGGGGTTGTACCGTATGTAATGAGCAGTAGTTTATCAAGCAGCGCACGTAATGCGCTTTATTATGCGATTGACCACTGGAACAATAGTGGTACTGGTGTTCAATTGGTGCAAAGAACGAATGAAGGTTCGTACATTAATATGATTAATGCCGGCGGTTGTTATTCAATGATTGGCCGACAAGGTGGCGTGCAAGATCTTGGCTTAGCCTCAAACTGTGGCAACGGCGCAGCGGTGCATGAAATTGGGCATGCGGTAGGTTTTTATCATGAGCAATCACGTAATGATCGGGATAACTATCTCACTATTAATTGGGGTAATATTTCACCGAGCATGCAGTATAACTTCCAAAAAATGGGCTCAAACGGCATGGATTATGGTAGTTATGACTATTACTCTGTCATGCACTATTTTTCTACAGCCTTTAGTATCAATGGTTACCCCACTATGGTGCCAACAGACAGTTCAATTAACTTAAGTGTTATGGGCTTTTCGCAAGTCTTAAGTAATAAAGATGTTAGTGCCGCAAGTTATTTATATGATGGCGGAGTAAATCCTTCCTTACCAGCCACACCTAGTGACTTAGTAGCAAGTTCTATTACTAATAGCGCCTTTAACCTAACATGGTCAACTGTTAGTGGTGCTAGCCAATATGATGTTCAGCGCTGGATTGATAACACAGGTTGGGTATCGGCAGGCACGAGTACCAGCAATACCATTAATATTTCAGGGTTAAGCAATACTGATCAATGGGTGCATGTTAAAGCGAAAAATAATGCCGGTAGTAGTGATTACAGTGATTATATTCATGTGCAACTCGCCGATATTGCCCAATGTGATGGTATTTCAATGCCAGCAGAGCCAGTCACTAGCAATATCACCAACTCAGGTTTTACCTTAAGTTGGTCTGCAACTAACGGCGCAGATTATTATGAAGTGCAAATTTGGAATCAAGACACCAGTGCTTGGGATTCTGCCGCTAATGTCAACGGTACTAGTCATGATATTACCGGTTTAACGGGCACAACCGCTTATGCTCGTGTGGTAGCGCATAACAATTGTAATGATGAGCCGCAGGCAAGTAGCTGGATCACTATTACTTTAGCAGCTACATCGTGTACTGCCGCGCCAGCAACACCAACCGGATTAACGTTTAGCAATTCTAGCTATTATCAATTTGATGCCAGCTGGAATCAGGTTGCCGGTGCGACAAGTTATGATGTACAACTTTGGAATGGCCAATGGGTTGATGCGACCAGTAGTGATAATGCTGCTGTAAGTGTTGATAAACTGTATCCAGGTGGTACTGATTACGTTCAAGTTAGTGCCAGTAATGCATGTGGCACAAGTAGTTACAGTAACTATGTCGCAGTAAATTAAGACGGTACTTTGACGGTAACAACAGCTGTTGTTACCGTTCTTATTGGCGTTAAATAAAGTGATTATGCAATTTAGTCGGGTAATACTAGAATTCCTAAGCCCTCTAACAATTGCTCTTGTTGCCAATTACAAATCTTCACGCCATCAAGTTTCACTCGCCTGATATTAAGGCCATTTAATTCGGTATGTGTTAAATCGCAACCTTGCATTTGGAACTGTTCCCAAGCGTCTTCTGAAAATTCACTGCGGCTTAAATCTGAATGTCTCAGTGAGGCGCCTTGCAGGTTGGCGCCATTCCAACGATTTTCAAATAAGTCACACTTCTCAATACGTACACCTGAAAAGTTTGCATAAGATAAATTACAGCCGGTGATGTATGCCACGCAAAAATATGACTGACGTGAAATTTGATTTTCAAAACTCGCTTTAACAAAGTTAGCGCCTTTCAAATCACAAGATCTGAACTCTATGCCTAGACAACTCGCGCCAATAAAGCTCGACATAGACAATCTACACTGCTTAAAGCTGGTATCACGTAAGTTAGCATAATCAAATCGGCAACCTTCAATACTACCTTGCTCGACAAAACTGCATTCAATAAATTCAACATCGGATAAATTAGACCGATTAAAATTACATCGATAGAAATTACATTGCTCAAAGCGCATACCTTTAAAGTCATGGTTAGAGAAGTCGTGATCGATAAAATCTTTTTTAGCTGTCGGCATCAATAGCCCTCCAAATGAAAGTGCGTGCAGATTAGCACCTAGAACGTTAAAATACCTAGGAATTAAATACCATTAAAAACAATAGGTTGAAGGTCGCTTAAATAGCCTATTAAAGGGGGCAGAGTGCTATTTTAAGTAATATAAAATTATTTTCAGGGATGTGAGATGGATGAATAAAGTTTACTGACGAAAATTAATGTATAGGAGGTAGAGGTGTGCTTTGGTTAAGTGCCTTATCAGGGACAAAGAAAGCAGCATAGATAAAGTTATATCGTAGCGATAATAATTCTTGAAAAATATCACTGATATGGCTCGATATGTAATTTAAAAAAATGGCACGAATATCTAATGCTATAATTTCAATCCTTTGTTTTATTTATGATATTTTCCTTTTTAATTGTTCATAGTGTGCTGCGCAATGGCACATATATCTCAATGCTCACTTCCCCCAATCACGTTATAGTTTGATAAGGTCAATAATTACTGGTAACGTATTCAAATTATTAATAAAAATGTGTGCTAGGACTCGTTAATTTTGAAGGTTTATTTTGTATTAACCCGAAATTCGCACTAATACACTGTTAGGGTTAATGGAGAATCGGATGCTCTTTTTTAGTTATCGAAAGAATAAAGCAATAAAAAGCTATATTAAAAAATTGGGTAGGGATTTATCCAGAAGATACGGTAGAAGTAAACTTTATACTTCAGGGCAAGTTGAACGAACAATCCATGAAGAGGGATATAACTGGCGACATATATGTTATGCGCATGCTTTATATACCAGCTTTGAACAATTTAATAATTGGCACGAAGAACGTGGTGAAACTTGTGACTACGGCGCCATGAGAGAAGAAGTATCGTCTTCATTTTTTGGTGGTAATATATCTGTAATTGAATCAAGTAGTTTTGGTAACGACTCTTCTGATAGTTTTTCTTCAAGTGGCGATGTAAGCACAGATTAACCCTAACAAGAACATCAAACGGAAAAATTACAGTTGGCTGTTTTTCGTTCCTCAAACATTTTAGCCAACTATATTTTTCCGCTTATGTAAGCGTTAGGGCAACATTGGAGTATTGTTTTTCATGGAAGTTGAATTTTCTTTAAAACATGAAGAGTTTTTTGAATCATGTAAAATAATTCAAGAACAACAGAAAAAGCCTAAGTTGCAATGGAAATTATTGTCTTGGGTTTTCATCGTACTAGTTTTTTGTATCGGATTTAACTATTACTATACTGGAGGCACTAAACAAGGACTGATGTTTCTGATCGTAGGTTGTGGCATTGGCTGGCTTAGTTTTTCAATAGTGTATGTTCAATATTTTAAACAAATTCAAAGTGATTACTTTCCAGACAATGAAGGTGTAGTGTTAGGCTCTCGGACTTTAATCATATCTCCAGCGGGCATAGAGCAAAAAAATAAGCACTTCAGTTCAATGTATAATTGGACGACTGTAAAGTCAGTAATTGAAACACCTAGTGTGTTCATAGTGTTATTTGATAAAGCTTTATTCCAAGCAGTTCCAAAATCTATTCTAGATGAGCAAAGGCAGATTCAATTTAGTCGTATTGTTACCGAACATCATGGTGAAATAAATAAATTTAATATGCCAACAGAATCAAATACAAATAAAAAACCAAATGGTAATGATGGGTGGTAGTGTAGCCCTAACAAGCTAATTAATAAGGACAAAATACAGTTGGCTTTTGCTCCTTCGTCGCTTATTCTAGCCAACAATTTTATTGCCTGTGATTAAGGCGTTAGGTAAAGGGAAGTATCGTGTCAATCAACTATTCAAATTACACATTGGATGAATTATTGGATGTTAATGAAAATATCAATAGGGATATGTATCCTGAGCGATATAAGCAATTATGTGAAGAAATTCAACGAAGAAAAAAAAACGGTGAATTTGAACGAAAAGCACAAGAAATTAAAGAGAAGGAAGATGAGGACGATGAAGAAAATGAATTTATCATTGAATTTTCTTCTGAAGGAAAAGGAACAAATCGTAAGCTGTTCATTTTGGTATTTATCCTAATCAATATGGTAGTACTTGCTTTCGTTTTACCGAAATATATGGTTTCTGATTTATCAAACATACATGAATACTCAACCGAAATTGATTTTATCGAATGTCATAAAGAAGAAGTTATTGATGACGAAACAGATGAAGTATATACCTACTTTGATCTAAATATTGGCTCATACCAAGATACTTTTTCTGCTGTTGGTATTGGCGAAGGAAAGTGTAAGAACTTAGCTCGTGATTTGAAAGTTGGAACAAATGTTTCTATTTGGCACGAAGGTGGATTAATCCATCAATTAAAATCGAAAAATAGTATGCTACTTCCGTATGCTTATATGAAGTCCAAAGTCCAAGATCTGAGAACTGGTGATGCAAATTTGTATTGGTTCGGTTTAGTGGCTTTATGGTTTATGTTATTCAAATCAGTAGCGAATGCTGTTGTACCAGGGACGTTTACTTCTAATAAGTAATTAAACAATGACAAAAAAGGTTGGCTTTTGCTCCTTCGTCGCTTAGTTTAGCCCACTATTTTAGCCCCTTAACGTGGGCGTTATATTTTTAAGTCGACTCGATGAAGTATTTTTACCTTTTTATCTTGATAGTATTTTTGCCGTTATTTTCCATTTACATATATCAACGGAAAAGCCCTGAATTTAAAGATTTTACTTGGAGTACCAAAAATCGAATAGGGGTTTGGCTCGCTTTGATATTGGCTCTAATTGTCATAACAGCTAAATATGCCTTTCCTTCCTTTGTGTATAACATAAATACAGGGTGGGACGCATATAGAGGTAGCGGCGAAGTGAATTATTTTTTTCATTGGTTAATTGCTTTAACACTTCTTATTTTTCCACATGTTGTTAAAAAGTGTCGTTGGTCAAACAACCCTACTGGCTTACAATATCATGATAGGTTTAAAAGTTCGGGCTATTGGTATTCAGGCTTAGTGTTTTCAGTTATTCCAATTCATACGACGTGGTTACTTATATAAATGGGATGGTCCAACTATAAGCTACTCAAACGGACGCTGTCTTAGCGCTAGTTACCATCCCCCTAATCTGATTACGGAGTTTATAATGATTAAGAATATCCTAGTGCTAGCCTATATTTGCACTTTAGTAATAAACGCGGCATATGCGAGTGACTGGGTAGATACTACACCGCACAAAGTACACTACGTAGAAATGGACGATAAAATAAAATTAGAAGTAGTTGATTGGGGAGGAGAAGGTACACCTATTGTATTTCTTGCTGGCCTTGCTCTTAATGCCCATACTTTTGATCCTTTTGCGCCGCGATTTACCGATTCATATAGAGTTATTGGTATAACTCGTGTTGGTCATGGAAACTCTGAATCGAGAAAAGAGAACTTTTCAACAGCTAGGTTAACTAAAGATATCATTACCATTTTAGATACAATGAATATTGAGAATGCTATTTTTGCAGGTCACTCTATTGCGGGCGGGGAGTTGAACCATCTCGGAAGACATTTTCCTGAGCGAGTAAAAGGCTTGATTTATATTGATGCGCTTCAAGCATTAGATTATATGGATAGTCATGTAGCAGTATGCCCTGATTTAGGTTATGCAAATATTGAAATGTTTACCCATAAAGAGCACTTTTATCATACCCAAAGAATTCAAAATAGTGATGGTAGCTATAGACCGTTTGCAGATCTTATCGCTATAGACAAGCTCCTTGATGTAGAAAAAAAGGAAGGCCGTGATTATTCTGGCATAACTGCTCCAGCAATCGCAATTAATCATATACCTGAACAGACTAAGGATTTTTTTCTTGGCTTTGGAAACCCGAGTCAAAAGTGTTTTGAAGAGATTAATAAAATGACTTACCTGGGTGTAGCAAGCTTCATCAAAGATAAAAAAAATGCAGATGTAGCAGCAATCCAAAATAGCCAACATATGATTCATATGGCTACACCTGACAAGTTAGTGATGATTATGAATAATTGGCTTTCGAGAATGTTTGCAACAATAAGCTAATTAACAGGACAAAAAAAGTTGGCTGTTTTCGTACCTCAACATTTTAGCCAACAATTTTTTGCCCATTATTAGGGCGTTATGTGCGTAATAATCCATAAACAGTAATGAACAAGTATGAACTCTACTGTCATCTATGTTACTGTTATATAAAGGGTTAATCCTTGTGCCTTGTTTGGTGTTGTTCTTAGTTGTTCATTGTAGCATAATGGTCATGCTACAAATGAGCTACACAGGGTGGTAATGTCATGACAATAAAAACCAAAATAACCATAACAAGTATTAAAAATTTAATACCCGAAGATAAACGATTAAATGATACTGAAATTTCTGGCTTTCACGCTCGAATAACTCCTACAGGTTTGATCACTTATTATTTGTTTTACCGCCTAAATGGCAAACAGGTAAATTACCGATTAGGTATTGATGGTCAAATGTCACCAGCGCAAGCGAGAGACTTAGCAAAGAATAAAATTGCAGAAGTCACTCAAGGTGTTGATGTTCAAGCGGTCAGAAAGCATGACCGAACCAAAACCAAATATTCTAAATTCTCAACACTACAATTCTTCTTAGAAGAAAAATACGCGCCTTGGTTAAAGTCACGTAATCCAAAAACAGCCGAAAAAACCATGAAAGCGTTTGAATCTTCTTTCCCTACGTTAATGGACTTTCAGTTGTCTGATATTAACGCGTGGGAGATCGAGAAGTGGAGAAATAAGCGATTAACTGACGGAGTTAAGCCTGCAACAACAAATAGGCAGATTAACACCATTAAGGGCTGCTTGAGTCGTGCTGTTGAATGGGGGGCTATTGATAGTCATGATTTGAGTAAGGTAAAAACGTTAACGGTAGATAACTCTAAAGTTCGCTATTTATCCAAAGATGAAGAAGCAAGATTACGAGAAAACCTACAAACTTGTGATACAGACTTCTTAGAAGTCATAGTGATACTTGCTTTAAATACAGGTATGCGCAAGGGAGAGTTATTATCACTCGATTGGAATCATGTTAATTTTGAAAACAAGATACTGACCGTTGATTTTCAGAATGCGAAATCAGGTAATACCCGTCATTTGCCGTTAAATACACAAGCCTTTAATACCCTTAAACAATGGCAACAAAAAACAGACGGAATAGGCTTTGTCTTCAAAGATAAAAACAATGCCCAGTTAAAAGACTTTCCTTATATATGGGGAGCTTTGTTAGATGAAGCACAAATCACTAATTTTAGATTTCATGATTTAAGGCATCACTTTGCCAGTAAATTAGTGATGGCGAGTGTCGACTTAAATACGGTTAGAGAGTTGTTAGGTCATAGTGATTTAAAAATGACCTTACGATATGCGCATTTAGCGCCAGAGCATAAAGCCGCGGCTGTAAACCTTATAGGTTAATGTTCACAAAGTCCGCAGTGCTGATGTTAGCCACAAATCTACTTGCCATATATTTTATAATGGATCATATTACTGATATTTTTCAGTAATACCAATAAATCGATAAATACTAAGCATTATATAAAAATTAAACACTTGAAATTTAAAAGGATTAATGTAGATTGATACGTAGTCAAGTAGATGGACATTACTGAGTCGTTTACATAATAAGCTGTTACATTTCAAATCAACATTCGGAGTACTTTTTTGAGCTATTTTGATTCAACAAAATTTGATTACAAAGATATAAACATCGACGATTGTGAAGAACTTATTAAAAGAGATAAGGAAGCATATAAATTTTCGCTTTCAAAATGGTTTGAAGATGAATTAAACGCAATCACAGATAGGAAATGGGAAATAGATAATATTGGTTTCATTGAAGAGACTGGTGGCTTTATTAAGCTAATAAAAGAAGCAGAATTAAGTTATTCTTTTGGAGCATATTATAGTGCAATTGCTCTTATTGGCGTTGCTTGCGAAGACTTATGTAAACATTTCGCTAATCTGAGTAATGAAGAGCATCTCAGTGATGAATCACAGTTTATTAGAATTAATAAATTAAAAGAACTCAATGCAATAGATCAAGCAACTGCAGATGACTTTCATCTGATTAGAAAGCACCGTAATGATATTCTTCATTTCAATGATGGATTTAAAGAAAAAACAACAAGTGATTTGAAATCTTTAGCCCTAAAGTCGATAAATACTAGTAAATCAGTTTATAAAAGCTTGTTTGAAAAACATAATCAACAGAGTAACCCTCAAGAAATAAGCAATAAAATAATGGAAGATTTTTCTCGGCAAATTGTATACGACCCTTACTATGGGAATACACTAAACCAAGAAGAGTTTGCAATGAAACTACGGAATATTGTTGCTAAAGAAACAGGTATTGATATTGCAATTGCAGATGCAAATCAAAAGATAGAACAGGCTGGGATTTTTAGGATTGATGAAATTGATCTAAGACTAGACCCTAAAGAAATAACTTTGTTTAACTATGATATTGGGGAGTCTTTTTACGTTGATTTATCAGAGTGTGATATTGAGAAAATGGGTAACCTTGAATTAAAAGAAGGGCAAAATATTGTAGCTAAGATCTTTTCTATTACAAATCATCAAGGGATGACCGCAGCGTGGAAAATATCTTCATTTGAGTGTATAGCTTAATCAAAATAGAAATGAAACAAGCCCTTTAAATGAACTAAAACAGTTAGTTTTCGCTTCGTTACATATTTTAACCAACAACTTTAGTCCGCTTAGTGCGGCATTATGTTTTATTGTTCTAGCAAGGAGTATTGAGTTTAGATGAGTGTAATAGAGAATTTTATTGAACAATACAGTCGGCAGTATGATTACTATTCTGAACTTTCAAAGATTGGTTCTAACCTCTTAGAGCAAGAACTTGAAAAAAGAGGAATTAAAGCCATTGTTTCGTTCCGAGCTAAACGACCAGAACGATTAAAGCTTAAGCTAGAACAACGAAATGAGAAGACACCATATAAAGATGTAAAAGATATCTTCGACGATATAGTTGATTTAGCTGGTGTACGAGTCGCCTTGTACTTTCCTAAAGACAGGGAATTAGTAGATGAAATAATAAAAGATGTTTTTACAGTCAAAAAACGAAAAATATTTCCAGAGAGCTCTCATCAACCCAAATTTGAGAAAAGGTTTTCTGGATATTGGGCTTCGCATTATAGAGTCAATGTAAAAAATTCTACTCAAGGAAAAAAGCGCTACGAAAGTGCTTTATTTGAAATTCAAGTAGCATCAGTCCTAATGCACGCATGGTCTGAAGTAGAGCACGATCTTGTTTACAAGCCATTTTCTGGAGATCTTTCTGAAGAAGAGTTGTCAATTTTAGATGAAATTAATGGATTAGTTCTTACTGGAGAAATTGCGCTTGAAAGGCTTCAAAAAGCAATGACTAAAAGAACAAAAGATAAAAATGACATCTCCAGTAGGTATGAACTAACAAGCCTTATTACAAACTCACTTAATAAAAATTATATAAATAAATTAAAGCTTGGTGATACGAAAATACTCTTCAATTACTTGAAGGATTCAGAAAAAATAAGCACGAATGACTTCTCTAAATACCTCACCAAAATTAATCAAAGTGAAAAAGAAACTATAACTGATCAGTTGTTTACAATGATTCTTAATGATTCATTTAAGAGCCCTGAAGGTAATAACAAGTTAAACAAATATTTCAAACGGTCATTAGGTAGTACTACTGACGTTTCAGGTTTTGAATGCTTTGTTAAGTCATGGATTATTTTGGAAAAGGCTGTTTCTAATATTCATATAGAGCGTAACAGGAATCATAAAAAATTCTTCACTGCAAAGTTTGAACCTTTAGCTTTAGATGGAATCATTTCAAAGGATGAAGCTGTTGAGTTGAACTACTTCAAGCGAGTCAGAAATAACTTGCTTCATGGTATTGAGACACCTAACGATGAAGAGTTAAATGTTGGGTTTTTAAGGTTAATAGCTCTAATTGAAAAAATAAGCTCTGCAATAAAAGATGAAGTCGCTCAAGAAAATATATTGAAAGAAGTTGAGTTACTCCGTAATTAAAGGTGATCAAATATATGAAATATGCTCAAGTTAATGGACAGAGACTGCATGCGAAGGATGTACCATCTGGTACTTTGGGTTGCGATATTTGGTTTCCTGCATATGAGGTAAAGGCATGTGTAGGAGAATATCTCCAATATTGGGTTTATACCAATGGTAAGCCACAATTGCCTCCAGGTTATGAACCTGAAAGTAATTGGCATGCGAGTTGGAAGAATTTAGTTAATGATGATTGTACCGAAGTAATTTGTGGAACAAATAATGAGCATAGAGCTGACATTCTTGCTAATGACCATGTTATTGAAATTCAGAAAAGTAGAATTGATATACGTGACGCTCGTGAGCGAGTAAATTTTTATCGAGAGTTACTCCCTAAATCACGTGTTATTTGGGTTATTGATGTGCAAGAGTCATGGAAGTCAAAGCGACTTAGTGCAGGCTCACCTGTCAAAGATAAGCGTAATATATTTAACTTAGTGTGGGGCAAAGGTAGTAGACATAAATGGATGGTCGACATCGCTCGTACACCAGACACACACGTATATTTTGAATTTAATCAACATAATGAAAAGTTAATAAAAGTTTGGATCAACAAAGGAAAGCTACTTGCTTCTTGGAAAACTAAAAAATCATTTTTCGATGAGTATTTAGCAACGAGTAGTGAATTAGAACCATCAGATATTCATGAGGTTTTAGGTTATAAACCTAAATAATAAACATCAAGTTTCTTAAACGGAAAAATAATATTTGGCCATCGATTCGCGATTATAGCCAACTATTATTTTCCGCTTAGCAAGGCTTTATCGATACCCAATCTAATCCGAAATATTGTTTACCGCTTAAAACTTAATGTCCGAAATGTGGTATTTCTTGCCATTAACGGAACGTCTTTATAATAATTAACCTTTTCAATTTTTGAAAACATCTCTAATTGCCTATTAGTTCCTTTAGTGTATTTCCCCCTTTATAAAAAGCCGACATCAATTTCAATAATAACCAGTCATACCAGCGTTTACAGCGTAGTTGGTGTTTGAAAGTTTATTAAAACTCATTTGATACGAATTTCGAAAATTACCTTTAAATCCGTGCGCTACAGCCAAGTTGACTGATATCACCTGTTTTCAAACAGACTAAAATACATACCTCTCAATTTCGAAAGTTCCCTTTAAAACCGTGCGTTACAGCGAAGCTGAACATGTTATAAATTTCGGTTTTTCATTTTCCCACTTTTAATAAATTATAGCTAAAAACAATAAGTTAAGTCAGAACCGCTCTTGTTTGAATTATTTAGGCGTTCACAAAAAATATATTTTACATTTCTAAACGCCCCTTTAAATACGTGTACTGTAGGCGAGTTTTAACTTTGAAAATACCGAATCATTATTAAACAGTTTTCGAATTGTGCTTGAATCGTTTTTAAATGGTTTGCTATAAAGTAAACAGCGTTGGGACAGCTGTGAAGCTGCAACAACAAATTATACGCTTCTACAAATAGGAAAACATTATGACCGTTGCGAAACGTGCGTTAACTGAAATAGAAACAGCTGAATATATAGGAATGAGCCGTTCTTTTCTTCGTCAATCAAGAATGGAGGGAAATAGAGACAATAGAACCAAAGCACCTAAGTTTATTAAAATAGGTCGCTCTGTTAGATACCTTATCGAAGATTTAGATAATTGGTTAGACAGCTTTTACAAGCAATCTCACTTAATGGAAGTGGGAGCATAATATGAAGACATTACCTTCAAATCTTATGTTTAGTTTGCGTTGGTTTTCTCAAGGCAACCACATCGACTTATGTATTGATATTTGTAATCAGTTAGGTCGACTTTTCCCTTCGGAGCCTGCTGGTCAAATTATCAAGAAACACCAAATACAGGGTTTACTAGTTAGAGGCTTTTTAGAAAAAGAGCTAACACAGTCATTTGGTATTAGTTATTGGCGTATTCGAGTCAGTGATGCAGGAAAGAAACACTTTGAGGAGCAAAACAATGCCTAATCAAAGTGATGAGATTGAAATAGCGTTAAACAAGCAACTGCCTGTTTTTCGTGATTACTCCTTCCTAACAGAGCCGCGCCATGAGTGCTCAGCAGATAGAGCCGATGTTGCTTTTATCTTTGAACAACTAACCAAAGTACCTGACCCAATAAAGCGTATCATCTTAAATAACGCCTTTAAGCTCAAGGTAAGGCGTGAACGTAATTTATATATTCTCAATGCCACTAACAAAGTGGTGAGATTGTTACCTGAAAAATTGAGATATGCGCTGACGGTGGATGATGAAGAAATCAGAGATATTGCTCGGGAGTGTGCCGACCGATGCAGACGTATAGCACTGCATCATAATGCGAGTAGAAAGATGACAGCTTCCACAGCAAACAAAAGTCTTGAGCCTTTAGCAGTTATTTGCCAATCAAACAGCAACGAGATATACCAACTGCTCACTGACTATGCGGCAACATATAGAATTAAGCCCATTGCGGTCACTGAAAAAGGTGTAACCGAACTAGGCGCAATCAAACGCATGTTAGATAAACATTGGTGGATGCGCAGGTTACGAAAACTGTTTAACCAAGCGTATGAACAAGCAGCGATTGAATTAAACCTTGTTAGTAAATACAAGCAAATCTACGCCAGTGATTTAACCGTTAAAAAACGTAAACAACAAAAGCTAAGAAACGAGCAGATGCTTAGTTCAATGACCGTGATTAATGATATCGGTCAGCAATTCTCACTAAAAGAACTCTCCGATTTAAACGTATCAAATCCAGCGATAAGAAAAGCTGAATTGATGGTGCGTATGCGCGGTTGTGAAGAACTATCAAAAGAGCATGGTCACGAAGGTATATTTATCACGATTACCTGTCCGTCTAAATATCATGCGGTATTTTCAAAATCAGGACAACCCAATCCCAAGTATCAAGGTTTTACGCCTTATCAAGCAAATCAATACCTTTGTAATGTGTGGTCAAGAGTCAGAGCAGAATGGAACAGAAAAGATATAAAACCGTATGGTTTTCGTGTGGCAGAGCCACAACATGACGGCACACCGCATTGGTATGTCCTGTTGTTTGCAGAGAAACACCATATTGAAGATATTAAACGAGTGATTAGCCATTACTCATTAGAAGAAGATGGTGATGAAAAAGGCGCAGCACAAAACCGTTGTGACTTTAAACTCATTGACCCAAAGAAAGGCAGTGCTACGGGTTATATTGCTAAGTACGTTTCAAAGAACATCGATGGTAAAGGACTTGATAAAGGTGTTTATGGTGAAGACCCAATCACCGCAGCGCAACGTGTGGATGCTTGGTCGTCTTGTTGGTGTATTCGTCAATTTCAGCAAATTGGTGGTGCTAGTGTCTCTGTGTGGCGTGAATTAAGACGATTAAAACAAAAGCTTGGTGTTGATTCCATTATTGAAAAAGCCAGACAAGCAGCAGATGAAAGCCGTTGGCATGATTATGTTAATGCAATGGGTGGTGTATTTGCTAAACGTAAAAACCAACCGTTACGGCTTGCCTACGATAACGCAGTAAACACTGAAACAGGCGAATGTAAATTAGGACATTATGATGGAAACTTGATCCAAACCATTAAAGGATTGCTCTATCAAGGTAAGATGATAACGACTCGATTTTTCAATTGGCGGTTAGAAAGAACAAACGAAGTTTGTTTTAACTTGGAGTTCTGTAAATAACTGTACTGATCATGAATATTTATTTTATTGTTAGTGTGTTCCTATACTGGAGACTGTGATTCCTCATATCTCCAAGAAAGAGCGGATATTTTCTCTTTCACATATCGAACGGTTGATTTGTTATTTTTTAACTCATTGATCTACAGGTAACAATCAAGTAATCTCTCGTTATTATAAATTATTGACGACTAACTTCATCTTGTAGAAAGAAGGACTTTTTCCTCATAATAAAGCGGTTAGGTAACTTGGTCGTCTGGATAAATTTTAAGGAGTATTAATGTCAATTTCAAAAGAACTTTTTAGATTTTCAGATGAATTGAGTGAGTTTGAAAAGTTAGAAGCACCAGAAATCGATAACCTAATAGATATAGCAAACAATATAGGTAACTCTTGGTCGGGTTCGTGGTTTGGTTATCACTCCCGAGTATACTATGAAAAATTTCAAACCCCACCTTCAGGTGCTGTTTTTAGTCAAGAATGGGGGCTAGAAGATGTATATTCTATGGGGTCTCATGGAAGCTGGAGAGAATACCAATTTGAATCTGTAATTGATTTCATTTATGAACAAGCTGGAAGACCTGAAATTGATAAGTATCTCGTTGAGGGAAAAAAAGCACGAGAAAAGCTGGATAGTGTGAAGTCATCCGTACTTTCATTAATTCATTCAAATTTTGGCTCTGATACAGATAAATTTTTTGAGGGGTTAGTAGATAAAATTGAATCTTCAAAAGTATTTACTGAAAATGACTTGGTAGAATATCAAAGACCTAAAGGTCAAATGATGTCTCGAGATATGATTGCTATTGAAAAAGGGCTCGTAACTCCTCCTCATATAGCTGTAATATCAAAGTGCCTTTCAGCTAAACAGCCATTTGAAGCTTGTTGCGATCTAAAGAAAAATATCAATAAACTAGCTAGTCATATTCAAAATATGGAAAAAAAATCAATTGTAGACGATCGCATTGGCACTAATATATTCATCGGTCATGGACGTTCACACCATTGGAGAGAGCTTAAAGATTTTGTTAGTGACCGGCTTAACCTACCATGGGATGAGTTCAATCGAGTACCAGTAGCAGGTGTAACTAACATTACACGTTTAGCTCAAATGCTAGATCAGTCATGTATAGCTTTTTTGGTTATGACTGCCGAAGATGAACAATTAGATGGTAATTTACATGCACGTATGAATGTCATTCATGAAGTGGGATTGTTTCAGGGAAGGCTTGGTTTTGAAAGAGCAATAGTTTTACTTGAAGATGGCTGTGAGGAATTCAGTAATATACAAGGACTTGGCCAAATAAGATTCCCTAAAGGGAATATATCCGCGATATTTGAGGATATCCGCCAAGTTTTGGAACGTGAAGGGATTGTCGAATAATTGCCTAGTAAGGTATTTAAATGAAACCAAAACAACCAGTTAGGTTCCACTTTGCTCCACATTACAACCAACAGTTTTAGTCCGCTTAATACGGCGTTACAGGGCTAGTTTACAAACAGAGTCAATCATCACTAAAAGGATTTTATTTTGGATAGAAGTGCGATAGATACTATTAGAGGTTATTGTTATCAGTTTGATAAATCTATTATTGAGATTTTATCACTTGAGAGCGATACAGATAGTATTGAAGTGGAAGGCATCGAAGATGTTGATATTGAACAACAGGGTGAGTTGTGTGCGATTCAATGTAAATATTATGAAAATACTTCATATAACCATTCCGTTATCGCTAAACCTATAAGGTTAATGCTCGAACATTTTTCTAAAAATGAAGATCAAATAGGTAAGTATCATTTATTTGGGCATTATAAAGATGGGCAGGATAAATTACCGCCGAGCATTTCACTTACTTTTCTAAAAGATAAATTCCTGACTTACAAAAAAGGTAAAATTAAATACGAAGAGCATTTGATTTTGAATTTATCGGATGATGATTTAGAAAGGTTTCTTGATAAGTTGACGATAGATAATAAAGCTAAAAGCTTTGATAAACAATATGATGAAGTCATTGAAAAATTAATGACTGTTTTTTCTTGTACAAAACAAGAATCTACTCATTATTATTACAACACAGCTTTTTCAATTATAACAAAACTTGGTTGCAGTCATCATAGTCGGAAAGTTACAAAATCAGAATTCATAAATAGCCTAAGTAATAATAAAGCGTTGTTCAATGTTTGGTTATATAAATATAAAGGCCGTCAATCTTATCTTAGGAAACTTAAATCAGACCTGTTTTCTAGAAATTTAAACACTCAGCCATTCGATAGGTTTTTTATCATTGATGCGAACAACTCCAAAGGCATTACTGAAATTAAAGATTGCATTTATTCTATTCAAAAAAATTGGTCAAACCTTTCAAAACGAGCATCAAAACCTTATTCCCCATACATATATATACATAGTAAAGAAAAAGAAGTTTTACATTTAGTTAAAGAACAAGTGTTTAGCGAAGGACTTCACTTTTCTGATGGATATAATTTTATGGGAAGTAAATTTTGTGCAGATACTGTTGTACAAGCGAAAATAGATTTAAATATCAAATTTCAATACATAGAGACAGAAGCTGACCTTTTGACAGCAGTTGAATCGGCAAAGTCCAGGGTTGAAATTTATCAATTTTATACCAATGAAAATGAATTAATTGTCGAATTTGAGGCAGAAGTTAAAAATACAAAGCTGCAAATTTTAAATTTTGAAGATATAAAGGATTTAGTCTAATGAACAATAAGCCAGAGGTAAATGCTGAAGTCATTTCAGTCAGCCCTAATAAAATAAAGATATCAGTTGATAAACTCGAAGAGTTCAAAGTTGCGGAAGAAAAATTAAAAGTTGGGTCGTACCTTCGAGTCTCTGATAATGATGATGTAGCCCTTCTTGCTATTATTGAAAATTTCTCAATTGTCGCAGATGAAAATGGTGGCGAACCTAAATACCTTATTGATGCAAGCCCAATTGGGCTTGTTAAAAATGGTAAGTTTTATAGAGGTGGGGATTCTTTAGCTTTACCACCGAAAAAGGTAGAACCAGCAACAATTGAAGACATTAAAACTATTTATGAAAGTAGTGTTAATGAAAATGAAAGATTTACTTTTTCAACACTCTCTTTAAATAGTGATGTTTTAGTTCCTGTAAACGGTAATCGTTTTTTTAATAAACATATAGCAATAGTTGGCTCTAGTGGCTCAGGAAAATCACACACTGTAGCTAAAATATTACAAAAGGCTACAGAATCAAAAGGATCACCTTTTGATGGACTGAATAACTCTCATATTGCAATATTTGATATACATTCAGAATATAGTGCAGCTTTTCCTTCTGCAAATGTACTTGGCGTTGAACAATTAATCCTTCCTTATTGGTTGCTGAACAGTGAGGAATTAGAGGAGTTGTTTTTAGATACCGAAGCAAATGACCATAACCAGCGGAATGTTTTTAGAGAAGCTATTGTTTTAAATAAAAAGCATAAATTTTCTGGTGATGACAGTGCAAGAGAAAGAATTCATTATGATTCTCCGCTTTATTTCGATATTAAAGAAATTTTGAGTTATATAAAAAATAGAAATAATGAGAAAAAAGATAAAGAAAACAATATTAAGTGGGTTGATGGTGACGAATTTGTTTATGGGGACGATACTGCTTGTCGCCTGTTTAAAGATGGCCTTGAACCTAAGGGCACTTCTGCAACAGGAACGTTAAACGGTAAACTTATTAATTTCATTAACCGGTTAGAAAATAAGATCTATGATAAACGGCTAGACTTTTTAGTTGGTTCTAAAACCAAAGGGGTCACTTTTAAAGATACTTTGGAATCAATAATCGGTTATAAAGATGAATCAAAAGCAAATATAACCATTTTTGATGTAAGCGGAATACCTTTTGAGGTATTAAGCATATGCGTTTCTCTTATTTCTAGACTCATTTTCGAAGTTGGTTACTATAACAAAAAATATAGAAAGAAAAATGGTCAAGAACAAAATGTACCTATTTTAGTAGTGTATGAAGAAGCTCACAAATATGCACCTAGAAGCAGTTTAAGTAAATACAGAGCATCTAAAGAAGCTATTGAAAGAATAGCGAAAGAAGGTAGGAAATATGGTGTTACCTTGCTTTTAGCAAGTCAACGACCATCTGAAATATCTGAAACCATTTTTTCTCAATGTAGTAGTTTTATTTCAATGAGGTTAACTAATAAGGAAGATCAAAATTTTGTAAAACGTTTACTTCCCGATACCGTGGGTGATATTACTAATATATTGCCTTCATTAACCGAAGGAGAGGCTCTACTTATTGGTGATGCTATATCAGTTCCTTCCTTAGTTAAAATTGATCCATGCGAAACGCCACCATCTTCAAGTGACATAAAATACCTTGATGAATGGCGAGATGAATGGAAAGACGTAGCATTTGAATCTTTAATCAAAGCTTGGGGAGTGTAGCCCTATAATAAGTCCCTTAAACGGAAAATTAACAGTTGGCCACCCCTTTGCGATTATAGCCAACCATTAATTTCCGCTTAGTGACCCGTTATGCATTTTTAAAACTTCAGATTTACGAGGCAAATGTGACAAAAAGAGATCCTAAAGTAACTATAAGAAATAAAGAAATAAGTGCGTTATCGGCGCAAATTAAAGCAATGCTCTCAGAGGTATTAGAGTTGACTGGTTATAAAAATGAGCACTCGTTGAATGCTACATATGGAGGTAAATACGCTGAATATATTGATATTAAAAATGAAGTTATTGATACCCCACAACAGTTCAGGACACTTTATCTCAAAGGTTTTTTAAGTGTTCTTGAGAATATTGGCAGATGGGCAAAGACTGGAAACAAATATTACGATGCTTTCGTACATTACCGCGATCAAGAGCTAGTTAGAGAATGGCTTCATTTATTTTTGGAACGCACTTATTTAAGGAAATTTGATGAGCTTTCTAAAGTTCGCCCAACAGTTGAAGAGGCTGTTATGTGGATTGGTCAAGAGAATGCATCGTACGGTATTTTAGTTGCTCCGAGGTTCAGAGATGGACAGTGGGAAAATGATAAAAGTGAAATCCGTCGCTTTAAGAAAATTTATTGGACGATTGGCCATATATTGGAAACAGGCTTGGTTGTACCAAGTGAAGATGAGGTAATTAACTTTACTGATATTGAGCAATATTTAACTTTTTTTAAGAATACCTTAGTAAGAAATTCTGGCTCTCAACATGAATTAGAGGTTGCTAAAAGGTATTGTGAATTTGTGCGGAATAGTGATGACCCTGAAAGCGTTCCGTTGCTTATTCCAGAGTTTAGGTATGGTGGTATAGAAAAGAAACATGAATATCGTTTAGATTTTACAATTATAAATCCTTACAACATGAGTAAAGTTGGGTTTGAGTTATCACCATGGTCTACTCATGGTGCATTAACAGGAACAAAGGGTAAACTACAAAAAGATATAAATGCCGAAGCGCTTGCCAACTTCGAAAAAGAAATGAAAAAACTTAAATCTTATTTCAGGAAGTTTAGTGTATCAATACTAGTATATACAGATACAGATCTTGCTGATCCTGATGAGCTTTTTGATTCAATGAAAGAATACTTAAACGTAGAAAGTAACCCTAAGCAGTTAGAATTTCATGCCATGGGAGAGCTTCTTAGCTTTCAAGGGGCATAAATGCATAAGTCATTTAAAGGGACAAATAACAGATGTCTGTTGTTTGTCCCTTACACATTTTAGCCAGCAATATGGTATTCAGAGACGACTTAGTGATATCGTGTGAGCAAATAACGTGTAAACCAAACTGCTACACATGTGCTACAAATGAAACAGCAGGTCTGATTAGATAAGGCCTATTCTTTTGATTTTTATGAAGTAATGCTCAGCAATTAAAGCCCTTATTAGGGCGTTAGTATCTATAATGCGGAATTCAACTGAAATAGCAATAATCACAAAGTTGATGAAGATAGCTAAATTGGAAGTAGATATTACCCAATTACTTGTCAATCCAATGGATGACGGTGGTATGGGAAGTCTAGCTATCGGAGAAAACTATGCTGGTAGACAACTAGGTGAAGAGGTTGCAGAATATATGTTTAAAGATATTGATGGCACTTCTGTGTCAGCCGCGTTAAATGTAGATCAAAAAGGCAACTTGTACGAGTTGGATATTTGGAAAGTGGATTTCTCGCCAACCCAAACATTGCAGTAAATACACATACAAGGCGTTTAAGAACGGACTCATAATGGTTGGCTTGGGTTCCATTTCGTTTCACATTTTAGCCAACAATTAATCGCCTCTTAGTAAGGCGTTAACTTCCTAAGGTTATAATGAGTATACGTAAAGCTACAATCAATGATGCTGAAGGAATTCGATCTCTCATTCTGAGCGCTGCTCAGCCAGAAAGTAACACTGACTTTAATCAAGAAGGAGTTGCACATTTTAAAGAAACTCTCGAATTGAAAGCTATAAAAAGTCGCATCCAGAATGAGGAATATTTGATGTTATGCTTTATTAAGGAATACAGAATTGTTGGAGTCATAGCAATATATGAAAAAGAGAAGTTAAGTCAGCTTTTTGTTGACCCTACGGCTAGAAAGTTAAATATCGCAAAGCAATTATGGACCGCGGCAAATGCAATTTGCTTAGCTCATGGAGGTAATGGCAACTACTGGGTAAAGTCTTCGACGATGGCTATTCCAGTTTATGAGAGTTTCGGTTTTCGTTTAGACGCTACTCAACAAAATACGGATGGTATAATTTATCATTCTATGTTGCTCGATTCTTGAATATAGAAGTTAACAAGGCAATAAAGTCGAACTCGTAACGGTTTGCTAGGCTCCACTTTGTTTCACACTATAGCAAATTATTACTCTCTGCTTGTTGAGGTGTTATCGATACAAAATCTAATCAGTCCAATTATCCGTAATCGCTAATGTCCTCAAAGTGGCTTAGCTGATATTAATATTTAATTTTTTGCCATATATTCTCTAATGAACCTCAGTAATATTCGAGCCCTAACAAAAAACAAACATTTTTATTTTGTAAGTTATTGAAAACAGGAGGGTTAAGGTTTGTTGAATTAAAGTTATGGGGCGTGCATTACTAAGGTGTCTCCATAATAAGTTGCTATTTTTCATCAATGTCCATTACTGTTGAACTTTATGGTAATAAATCACTCTATTGATCTTAAATGTTAACTTTATATACTCTGAAGGTTATCCTATGAATAAATGTATATTTTCCCTTTTTCTTGTAGTCATTTTAACAGCTTGCACTAGCAAAGATTTATACCAAATAGGTCAAGATTATCAAAAAAGTGAGTGTGTAAATCAAGCACAGACGGGGGAACAGCATGTAGAATGTAACAAGGTTATATCTAAGTCCTACGAAGAATATGAAAAAGAGCGAAAAGAGATTGTTAATCAGTAAGGTTGTAGTAAAAACTTAGTTTCAAGTTTGAAGTGCGACAAAAACAGTTGGTTAGGTTCCGCTTCGCTTCACATTTCAACCAACTATTTTTGTCCACTTAAGTGGATAACACCAATGCAAAGGAAGGTTTTGTGACATTCGAAGCAACTTGCTGTTGTAAGCAAATATCTATAACAGTTTCAGGTAAGCCTGAAATGAATTCGGTTTGTAATTGTACAAACTGTAAACAACGTACGGGAAGTGCTTTTGGTATATCTACTTATTTTAAAACCGATGCAGTATTAAATAAGTCAGGCGATACTAAAATTTATAAACTATGGCATAAAGAGCAAAACCACGAACAAAATCGTCATTTTTGTACTCAATGTGGCATTACGCTGTATTGGACTATATCCACAATGCCTCATTTAATTGGTGTAGCAGGTGGTTGTTTTTCAGATTCTGAAGTTTTAGAACCGACTCATACATTAAATAACTCTAGTAAATGTCAGTGGGTTAGCTTCCCGTCAAATTGGCAAGTTCAAGAGTAATTTGCATATAATAAACCACTAAAGCAGGACTCGTCACAGTTGGCCGAGTTTCGCACCGCTTAACATAATAGCCAACTATTATTTAGCCGTTTACGCGGGATTGGTATTTATATACTGTACTTGGAGTGAAAAATGAGAGTTTTAATTGGGTTAATACTGATGATTTTGTTTACGTTATCGGTCTCTGCTGAACAAATAGAAACAACTATTATTTCTCAGACATTAGTAAAGTCGACAAATAGCTGGGATGGCAGTCAACTTCTATCATACCCGGAAGGTCAACCAGAGGTTACGATTCTTAAGATAACTATTCCTGCAGGGGTTACATTACCACTTCATCAACACCCTTTTATTAATGCGGGAGTATTAATAAAAGGTGAGTTGACGGTTGTAAACAAAGCTGGAAAGAAACTGATTATGACGGCAGGTGATCCCATCGTTGAATTAGTAAATAAATGGCACTTTGGTGAAAATAGTGGCAACGTACCAGCAGAAATTATTGTGTTTTACGCCGGTATAAAAGGACAACCGATCACAATTAAATAGTTTACACATAACTATTTAATTGTGCTGGCTACGCTCACTATTCTAGCCAACAAATCATTGTCCATGATCAATTGACCTGTCTTGGCCTGGATCTGTTCGACTTATTCGACGTTATCTTTGTCTTAATGATTACCCAAGGCAAAGATCAATACGTCCTAGGCCGAAAGTTCTCTTCTGATGATTTCTGCCCCTGCACTGAGGGCATTTAGCTTGCCTCTTGCCACTTGGTGAGACAAAGGAGCCATGCCGCAGTTAGTAGAAGGGTAGAGCTTGTCGGCATCTACAAATTTAAGTGCTTTTCGTAGAGTATTAGCTACTTCCTCTGGTGTCTCTATGGTATTGCTGGCGACATCGATGGCGCCTACCATCACTTTTTTACCCCTAATGAGTTCAAGTAGCTCCATTGGAACATGAGAGTTGTGACATTCTAGTGAGATAATATCGATATTAGATTTTTGCAGTTTGGGGAACGCTTCTTCATATTGTCGCCACTCTGATCCCAACGTCTTTTTCCAGTCTGTATTGGCTTTGATGCCATAGCCATAACAAATATGTACAGCAGTTTCACATTTAAGTCCTTCAATTGCTCTCTCTAAACAAGCTATGCCCCAATCATTTACCTCATCGAAAAACACATTAAACGCAGGCTCATCAAATTGAATAATATCAACACCAGCCGCTTCTAACTCTTTGGCTTCTTGATTGAGAATTTTGGCGAATTCCCAGGCGAGTTTTTCGCGACTTTTATAATGGTCATCATAAAGCGTATCTATCATCGTCATGGGGCCTGGCAGCGCCCATTTGATTGGTTGTTTGGTTTGCTGACGTAAAAACTTGGCATCTTCAACAAAAACAGGTTTTTGACGAGATACGGGACCTACGACTGTTGGAACACTCGCATCATAGCGGTCACGAATTTTAACGGTTTTACGTTTTTCAAAATCAACGCCGTTGAGGTTTTCAATAAATGTAGTAACAAAATGTTGGCGGGTTTGCTCGCCATCACTGACAATATCGATACCTGCTTGTTGTTGATCTTGCAATGACAAACGTAAAGCATCTTGTTTGCCCGCAATTAATTCCTCATCTTGCAATTTCCAAGGTGACCAAAGTGTTTCAGGCTCTGCAAGCCAAGCCGGTTTAGGTAAACTGCCTGCTGTTGACGTAGGTAATATTGCTTTAAGAGTATTAGTTTTCATGATAAATGATGCCGTATATTTTGGTGTTTTTTTAAACGTAACTTAGTTTTTAACGTAGCTATTGAGCCTAGTTATTAAATGCAGTTATTGCACGTAACTGGCAGACCATTGCTCAAGCACAGTTTGATAAGGTTTGATGAAGTGCTCCTCAGCAAATTTTCCCTGCTCTTTACCCAACTGGCTACGCTCTGCTCGATCATAAACAATTTGAGTTATAGAATGGTCTTGGCTCTTTAAATTTGGTTGATAGGACTTTCCTGCAACAGCATTAGCATTATAAATCTCTGGTCGGTAGATTTTCTGAAAAGTTTCCATCGTGCTAATGGTACTTATAAGCTCAAGACTAGTGTAATCATTAAGTAAATCACCAAAGAAATAAAAAGCTAGCGGTGCAACACTATTTGGTGGCATAAAATAACGAACCTGTAAGCCCATTTTTTTGAAATATTGCTCAGTCAAAGAAGATTCATTTGGCTGGTATTCAACACCTAATACGGGATGCTGATTTTCAGTTCTATGATAGGTCTTGTTATCTGAAACACTGAGACAAATTACCGGTGTCTTTTTAAAGTTTTGCTGGTAAACATCTGAATTGACGAAATACTGAAAGAGCTTGCCATGCAGTTCGCCAAAATTTTCTGGAATGCTAAACTGGGGCTGATTCTTATTATGGTTCTGCAGTAATACGCTAAAATCATAATCTCGCACATAAGAGGAAAAGTTATTTCCTACAATGCCTTCAATGCGTTTGTTAGTTTTATGATCAACAATATTCGTTTTCAATATTTCAATCGATGGGAAGGTTTGACCACTGCCTTCAATATCCATATCAACCGAAATGATTTCAAGTTCGACAGAATAACGATCGCCTTTGGGGTTATCCCAATTTGCCAAGGCATTAAAACTATTATCAATCATCTTTAAGGCGTTGCGTAAGTTTGCTTGACGGTAATTTCCTCTCGCCAAATTAGCAAAGTTGGTCGTGATACGTGTATTGTCTGAGGGCTGATAATTTTCATCAAGAGAAGTGCTCTTAATAGTAAAGGTAAAATCTTTATTCATGGTGATCCGGTATCCTATGTTCTGAGATAAAAGCTGAGGTAATAGCTTGAGATAAAACCTAAATTTATTGCTTACTCTTTCTGGACATCCCAATCTTACTTTCAGATTTATCAGTCACTAGAGTTAACAGCAGAGTGCAATTTATACGTGGATCAAACCATGAAGAAAAGCGCATTTATTTCACATACCCCATGAGAAATATTCACGCCCTTGTTCATTGAATGTTTAAGTGGGTATCAGTTATATTAATCAACTTAATAAGAACATAACTGCATTTTTGCAATGTGATACCCCCTTGATTATTTTAAGAAGTGAACTGAATGAGTGAATTATTGTTGTTGATTATATACTGTGCGTTACTAGGCAGTGGCGTTGGTTTTCTGGCAGGACTGTTAGGTATTGGCGGAGGATTAGTTATTGTTCCAGTGTTGAGCAGTATTTTACTTCACTTCGAGGTTTTACCACCTGAGCAGGTGGTTATCGTTGCAATTGCAACGTCATTGGCGTCGATATTATTCACCTCAACGTCTTCAGCAATCGCTCATCATAAAAATGGCAATGTACCCTGGGACCTAGCCCCTTGGATAATGACAGGAGTTGCTCTTGGTGCGCTTATCAGTGGCTTTATGGCAGCATTATTACCAGGGAATGTTGTACGCATAGTGTTTGCTGTGAGCGTGGTACTCATTGCATTGAAGATGTTGTACAGCAGCACCAAAAGTGACTCTGCTAAAGTACTTAAAATGCCCAGCAAAGGTCTGTTAACTTTTTTCACCACGATCACTGGAGGGTTGTCTGCTATGATAGGTATAGGTGGCGGTGCACTCTTGGTGCCCTTGTTGACGTTTTTCTCACTCGATATGAAAAAAGCCATAGGATGTGCCTCTGCTTGCGGTATTGTTATCGCATTATTTGGTTCGATAGGTTACATCAGCTCAGGTAGTACTCATTTTGCTTTAGAAGATGGATTTGCTGGCTTCGTATACTTACCTGCTTTATTGGGTATTGTGTGTACTTCTTGGTTTACAGCACCGATAGGGGCCAAAGCGACTCATGCTTTACCCGTTCCTTTGATCAAAAAAATCTTCGCAGCGTTATTGTTAGTTATGGCTGCAAATATGATTATTATTTAAGCGTGGTTAGCGTTTCTTTTGATGAAAGTGTTCGGGTTAGGTGGTAGCGTTATTAGCACCTTAACGCGGTGCTATATCACAGTGTTACCCACAAGTAGGAAGTATCATTATGAGAACGTTTAGCCTCTTAATGAGGTTTATGACTTCGGAGGAATATTATGGCTACTGAACATGGTGAAAGTTCCATCTCGGTTGATGGTGATATAATTTTTGTTAAAGCTATTGGCTCATTTAATCTTGAAGGTATTGTTAAAGTAATTACTGAGCTAAAATTAATCATTGAAAGTTTTGCTCAAAAAGACTTTAAATTATTGTTCGATTACACCCAAACCGAAGGGGCTACCCCAGAAGTTTTTGAGAAGATTAATGAATGTAATATCTGGTTAAATAATCAGAATATGGTCGCAAAAGCTGTGATCATAAACTCGCAGATACTTATGACAATTTTGGAAAGTAGAACTCCGGCAAGAGACTGTCAAAACTCTAAACAATTTGAAGATAAAGCTAGTGCAATTACCTGGCTTAAATCGCAGTCAATAAAATAAACCAGGACTCTTCCTATTAAGAGACAATAGTGACCTGGAATGACTCACCGGTAACAGTGTCTTTTATTGCTTTGCCAACTTTTAAAGCCGGTCTTTTGTCGCTGAAATCTAGCACTCTGCACCGGTTTGAGGATTGCTACCAGTACGGTCAGCAGAAGCTTCCCTAATACATTCACATCATTTGAAATAGCAAAATAAATGTCAATGGACAGATATAAATGTCCAGTTGAAAATTTCCGGAATCAACACCTAGATTAATGTTTTGATTAGTTTTTGTATTCATAATAAGCTAACTCTTACTTGCATATTGCGGATTCGATCTCCAGTAGACTATTCGAGTGTGGTGCTTGGAGCCCTTTATTGTGTTCTTTCTTGTTATCGGTTTCTCAACTTAGCAATCTTTGCTCAATCGAACTACGACAAAGAAAGCTTAATGCTTGATTAAAATTGGCAGAATAATAAATACTCAGGATATGATATGAAAATAATTTTATGGTTGGCAGTGTTCTTCATTTATATTGGTTCTAGCCATACAGCTTTTGCAGTTAGTGCTGGTACTAATGGTATTAGTACTGCATTTTCAAAAGACTCGACGAGCGTTGGTATTGTTGCTGGCTCAGGGACGGCCTTTAATGATAATTACACCATTCTGGGCGTCGGCGCCGGTTTTTACCTAGCAGAGGGCTTGGAATTTGGCCTAGATGTGCAACACTGGTTTTCCGGCAATCCATCGATAACAAAGATTAGTCCCAAGATAACTTATGTCTTTACTCAACCAAAAGTAGTCAAACCATACCTAGGGGCATTTTATCGCCGGACATTCTATGGCGATTATAATGGCATAAAAATCGATGATACAAATTCATATGGATATCGTGTGGGCGCTTATTTCAGCACAAATAATAGTGTTTCGATTGGTGGAGGAATTGTCTATGAAAAGTTTACAGACTGCAATGCCGTATACAATTGCTCCTCAACCTACCCTGAACTAACATTTATTGTTAGTTTCTGATTTTTCCAGGTGTTTATTCCAGCCATACTACCTGTTGTCATATGACGGAACACTTTTAAGAGCATGTTCTTCTTGTCAATTTATTTACGACTTGAGGTTATGGGGTAATTGGCACCTAACCAGAAAATAAATCAAGGCATCCCGTTTCCCTGATTTTGTGGATGCAGACTAGTTATAACTAGGCGACTAAAGTGCCATGCTGATCGGTCGTTCAACTTGGAGCAATATTTACAAAATATTATCCTACCTGGCTAATTAGCTCTAATTCTTTAAGAGGCTTAAAGCCCACGGTTAGCAACATTAAATTAAGCTGATTTTTATCTAGCAATAAATGGAAATCGATACAGAAGTTAAACTGTAGATGTCTAATCAATTATGGAAGGTTCGCTAATCAGCTTAATTAATGTCAGTCTTTTTGTTTAGGTTCTAATACTAATTATCATGATGATATTAATTTGGCTAGATGTCTGATGCAGGTGTTACTTTCACATACTCATAACTAAATGCTCTGACTTTTTTACCTGAATCTGCAACAAACTCTACAGTTGTTGAACGAGGTAATATTAATACTGCCTCGTACTCTTCTCCAGTTAAAAAAGTGTCATTGCCACATACTAGGTCTTGGGTTAATTTGATCCGCATTACTACTTTTCTCTATCTATGTTGAATAATTGAACGGATTATACCATCTTTTTTACATACAAATTAGTACAAAAAATGTTCTGACTGATTTCAAGAAAAATTATGGAAAAAAACATGCTATCTGAACATTAAATTGCACTTTGGCCGACCAGTAAAAAGGCAGTCAGAAAGGGAAGCTGATGCTTCATATTTTTATTCTACAGGTTAGAAAATGACTCGATAGTAATACTTTTCTGGTCAGCATTTAAAGTCGCCATAGAGCCAATAGGTAAAGTAATCATAGGATGGGTATGACAACAATCATATTCGGCCAAGATAGGGATGTTAGTTATCCCCATGACTTCTATGAGTATTTGATAGGGTTTTCTCCCCGTGCCTTGGTCGTCGAATTTTTCATGTTTCCCTAGAATTAGTCCGCCAACACGGTCAAATATGCCGGTTATTTTAAGGTGAGAAAAAGAGCGTTCCACTGTTGCAGCATCTTTGAAACTATCTTCTATCAGTAAAATATCACCTTGATTGATATCTGGCATGTAAGGGCTAGCAAAAATTCCTTGAATGGTATTTAAGTTTCCAGCAATGAGTCTACCGGTTACCTTGCCAGGGTTAATCGTGACTAGTTTGTTGACTGATTTACTTTTTTCTTTGCTTTGTTTTTGCCAATCAATATAATCTTCAGTCCAAAACTCAGGGTTTTTAATGGTGTGAGGCAACTTTGGTCTTTCAACCATATTATAAAAATATTGATAAGTTTGATCTAAAAAGTATCCCATTTCACCAAACGATGAGACAAGTGCTGGACCATAGTAAGTAATAATCCCTGTTTGAGCATAAATGCCAAACAACAAGGCGGTAACATCAGAATAACCGATTATTATTTTTGGATCTTTTCTCAGTGCTTGGTAGTCGATATAAGGCAACATAGAATTTGAAACCATACCACCCATTGTTGCCATTATGCAGCGTACTTTGGGGTCTCGAATCAGGATGTTTAATTCTTCTACTCGTGCTTGAATGCTACCAGAACGATAATTATCTGACATGCCAGTTAAACTGCCAGCTTGCAGTGTAAAGCCTTTTTTCTCCATGAAGTGTTTTGCCCGTTCAAAGCGCTTAAATGCGAAACTTGTTGCTGGCGTTGAAGGAGAAAAAAAACCGATGGTATCGCCTTTTTTCAATGAAGGAGCTACAACATTAGCTGTGCTATCCCTTTGAAAAGCATTTGCCATCGTTATGCCAGCCGCAGGTATTGTTGTTGTGAGCAAGGTTCCTTTTAGTAGTCTTCTGCGGGAAATATTCAACTGACTCATTTACTGCTTCCTTTCATTTGAAAAACTGTTCATTATATTTGTTAACGTAAAATATATATGATTTTCCCCCATGATAAGTAGACTATTTTTTGTTTTGTTATTGTTAATGCCTTCTAGCGATACTTTAGCTGGTAATGAAACAGTATCTGGCATAGGTAAATATGACAGTAATAATGTTTTCGCCAAAATATTACAGGGAAAAATTCCAGCGAAAATTATTTTTGAAAATGAATATGTTTTAGCTTTTGAGGATATTCATCCGGTAAAGCCAGTACATGTACTTATTATTCCCAAAGGGCAATATCGCTCAATAGTTGACTTTTCAACTAGCGCAAGTGATGAAGAAATTATAGCGTTAATAAAATCATTGGCGAAGATTGCCAAACTGATGGGATTAACAGAGGATGGCTTTAGCCTGATGACAAATAGTGGCCATAATGGCGGCCAAACTGTTGCTCATTTGCACTTTCATTTGTTGGGGGGAGAGCCTATAAATTGGGAGAAGGCTTTACGAGAATAAACTTCAGATAACTGAGCGCTAGGTTTTACTTTAGATTGCTTTGAGTATTATCGATACAAAGTATACTGCTAAGTATTATTTAGCGCTTACGGCTTTCTGTCACGTAGTATTAAAAACGGTCCTTTAGTTTTAATACTACGTGACTTGGTCAAGTAGAGCAGGTTTAAAATATTTGTCTCCAGCTAAAATAGTTCGATTTCTTCTGTTTCGCAGCTACTTTTGTTTGCCATGTCTTGCTTAAATTCAATTAATGCTTCTTCAATAGGTACTCCGGAAACCACTCTATCAAACATTCGACGCTCTTCTTCCATAGTATATTTGCTACGAATTGTTTCTTGTAAGGCTTGCCAAGCAATAGGTGAGTATAATTCTTCAGGATTACTAATAAGCGTAGTTAAAGAGCTAAGGCTTTCACTAACATGATCTAACCTTTGGCTTAATTTATCGTAAAACTGAAAAGCTATTATCGCTGAATGTACTTTATCAAGGGCCGTAGAAGTAGAGCCTTCAATTATTAACTTCATTTTAGTACTACTGTCATTTTCTTGATGTAATTGTGAAATAGAGCTCTGAATATCACTTAAATTTGTTGCTAACCCGGTAAATGACGTCGATAAAGTTGAAACAGAAGAGTTGCCCTCATTCATCGATTGATCAATTTGAGTAACGGCCAAATTAAGCATTACGATAGTTTCTTTTAATTGACTCCAATCTAAGTCTGGACGAGAAGAGGTTGATCCTGATAAATAGCTCATTTTGTACATCCTTGTTCTAATTAAATTTAAAATAAAGGTAAGAATGATAATTATAGAAGTAAATGCAGATTTTTCAGGTAATTAATTATTAGTTACTGAAATTGGCTAACTTCAATGAGTATGAAGATACGCTTATTATATTTTCAAATTTTCACTAATCAATGAAATAATCCAACTGAGCATTAGCTTTTGCTAATTAGATTGGTTACTGCCAATACTTGCCTTTGCTCAGTTGACCTAAACCATTGAATAACTTAGTGTCAATTTAAGCTAAGATTAATACTTAGCAATTAACCTTAAAAAGAGCCATCGACACTGCTTATTATAGTCAGTAGCACTAGTGTTGATTGCTCTGGGAAAGATTATGTCTAACCGACCTCCACAGCAAATGAATATTATCATTGCCATGTATTTGGGTTATGCCGCCATGATGATCTGTCGTCAAATGGTCACTATTCTCAGTCCCGCTTTACTTGCCGATGAGGCTTTAGCTTTAACCAAAACCAATATTGGCGACTTTGCCGCATATGGCACCTTAGGTGCGCTGGTTGGTAAACTGATTTGGGGTCCGCTTGCCGATAAGTTTGGTGGACGATTTACAATGTTAGTTGGCATTTTCCTTACCGCGTTATTTATTATCGCCTTTGGACTTTCGCCTAATGTCATGATCTTTACGGGCTTTTCATTTCTGCTTTATTGCACTAAGTCTTCCGGCTGGCCTGCAATGACAAAATTGATAGGGCAGTGGTATCACCCACAAGGTTATGGTCGAGTGTGGAGTATTCTCGCGACTAGCTCGCGCTTAAGCGTGGTGTTGGCGACGCTGTTTTTTGGTTGGTTGTTGAGCTTTATGCATTGGCGCACGGTAGCGTTTATCGCGGCAGCTTTTGCGCTAGTCATTTTTGTTGGTTGTTATTTTTATTTGCAAGAAACTCCTGAAGAACCTGACTTTTTTAAAGTAGATGAAAATAAAAGCAGTAGCAATACGAATGACGATAGTAATACCGATAAAAATAGAAATGCCGATAATTTTGAATCTGCTCTGGCAGAAAAAAAGGCGCTAGAGAATAGATATAATCATCCACTCAAGAATACCAGCCCGGTTGCGGGAATAGTGAATTTTGCAAAAAGCCCTAGGGTTTGGCTAGTGGTGATCATGTTGATGGTGCTCACTTGCATGATGGCTTTTTTGGATTTTGTCGCTATTTACTTGATGGAAAGTTACCAATTGACGCCGTCACAGGCAGCAATGGCCTCTACCGTTTTTCCTGTAGGCTCTTTGGTCGGGCTGCTGACGGCTATCGCCTTTTACGATCGCTTTTCAAAGCAGGGCATCAGGACAGTATTAACCATATCGCTGATGCTGAGTTTATTGAGTGTGCTTACTTTACAATATTTGCCTTTGTTTAATTTGAACACACAATTGAATTACTTAGTGGCGCTGGTAGCAATTTTTATATTCGCTTTTTCAATTTCACCCGCTTATTACCTACCTATGTCGATATTCTCTATTGAATATGGCGGTCGTCATAGTGCAACTTTGGTATGTTTAATTGATGCCTTTGGTTTTGCGGCCAGCGCGATATTTGCCTTTATTGGCGGTAGATTGGCTGATAGCGCTGGTGGTTGGTCTAGCTTTATGAATATGCTTATTTTGATTTCAGCCGTAGGAATTGTCGCTGTTTGGGCATTTATGCAGGCAGAATATAGGGCAGCAAAGCAGGGCAGTTATGTTGAGTAGTTAGTCGGAATAGCTATCAGATGAAAATAATGCGCGATTACTAGGTAGCTTAGCTGTTAAACAGCCAAGCACCGAAGTAAAAGCGCATTATGATTATTGTGTTCTAGATATACTTTAACTTTGCACTGCTATTTTTCAGTGTCCTGCAAAGACATCGGTAGTTCGAGTACACCAATTGGTCTAGTAGTGGTTTGCACCGGCCTTAGTGGCACTGCTGTAGCACTAGGTATTGGCGCAGATTGTGGAGATGATATTGCCCCTGGCACTACATTTGCTGGTTCAATGGCATGTTTAGCTGCCAAATTAGCTGCCATTAGGAAGTTACCATCTGTTGAGTAGTTTAAATGACGGTAATAAAGGTAAATATTATTCCAGTCATTAAAATCACGCATGTTGTCGTATCTACCAGAAACATAATCAGGTGCGTGAGTATCATAGTTAATGTTATACGAGATATTACGATTACTGACTGAGCCGTCGCAATTAAGATCTAAGCCGCCAAGTACATAAGCCTCGTTAAAGCTACTTTCATTAAAGCTGGCGTGGTTGCCGTAAGAGTAATCTAAATTATAACTTTGCCAGTTAGTTTCTAAGCCACCTGGGAAGTTACGACGAGAAACTCCTGCGCCATATTTATCTTCAAGTAATGCCATACAGCCAGCATTTTTATCACGGCGGACACTTACGTAATGACGGTCTTGAATCATTTCATTTTCGGTAAAACCAATACCATTGTTTGGTACACCACTTAAGGCGTAGGCATAGTTCATTACACTGGTATAATTTGGCTTATAGTTTGGTTCATAATTAGGGTAACTGTCTGGCCAGCCGCCATGACTTAAACCTAAAATATGTCCTAGCTCATGCATAAATACTGAAGATTGACTGTTTATCATGCGGTTTAACTCTGTGTCATTATCAGCATTTAAGTACCAGCGACTCTTTGTTGCTTGTGATGGTGAGCCAAGTGCGACGTAGAAGTAGTGATCGAAGTAATCAGGTGCTTGTCCTGAAGAGCCTTCACCACCGGCTGCTTGTGAGCTGGCAAATAAGGCGTAGTAAAATAGGCGGGCACGCTCTGGTTTATTATCAAAATAAACCGGCATGTAACTAAATACTCCAGGGTAAGTATCATTATTCTTCATACCCGGTACTGCATGGTTACCGTTGTATTCATTACGCCAATCAGAAAGACCAATCCACGGAGAGTATTGCACCGCTTGACCGCCACCTAAATTGTAATTTTCAGGGCCTGAGCCATATAAACCACCGACATCAAAATGCAAAGCGTAACCACGGTTGGCAAACACTTCTTTGACTTTATCAAACACTTCTTTTCTTGGCTCAGTGCCGTGATCGCCTGAGCTGGCTTTGCTCATGTAATCAACTTCAATAAACAAATCGGTAATACCTTTACGAGCACCCCAAGTGTGTACTGGCATGCCAAAGAAAGTTTTTCCGGCTTCTTCTGCACAGTCAGGAATACCATCAACATCTGCGTCAATATTAATGTTATCGCAATACGGTTGTACTGGAGATTGTTGTGTACCTAAGTTTAAGTTCCAAGACAGTGTTTTACGCGACATATAACCACCGCTGCGCACTTCAAACTGAATAGATTCAACATTGCTTGAGCGAGCACCAAAATGAGAGTAACTATAGGCAAACGGCACGTAGTTATCATCGTTGTAATCAGTGGCATTACTGACATGGCCGTAATCACCTTGACAAGTAACTTTCATGGTGTAATTACTTGGATTAAAGCCGTTGCCTTGTACATAAAGATTACCACTTACTGAGAAGTCATCAAAAGATTCTCCGTATTTACCAATATCAATTCCGCCATTAACATCCGGTAAATTACAGCTTTGAGGCGCTGAAATAACGATACTTTGTGCAGCCGTGTTATTACTTTCAATATTGTCACAAACCGCTGCAACCTTAACTTGGTATGAACCAGCAGTTAAGCCACTGATGGTTTTACTAACACTGGCCTGTGTTGCCAAGTTTTGCCAAGTACCATTACTCGATAATTGAATTTTATAAGCTGTTGCGCCTGAAACTGAGTTCCAACGCGCATTAAAGCTACTTTCAGTGGCGCTACTTAAGATTAAGCCTGTAGGAGTTGATAACTGGCTAGGGCAGGTACTTACTAAATTAACTAAGGTCCAAGCACTTTCACTAGTCAAATTTGTATCACAGCTTGCTTTTGCAACAATGCGCACATATTGATCTGAACTTGATGGTAGATCAGTTAGTTGGTAACTGTTACTGCTAGAGCTTGCCACAGTTACCCAAGAGCTGTTTTGCCATAACTGAATATCATAACTATCGGCATCGTTGACTGCATCCCAAGTAATAGTGAACGAATCAGCGGTGGTATTACTTATGACTAAGTTTGTTGCTTTAGCTAAACTTTCAGGACAAATAACAACACTGTCATCATAGATAACGCTTATCCACTGGCTTTCACTGGTAATTGTTTCGTCACAATCAGTACGGGCAACAATGCGAACATATTGTGTTGCACTCATGGTAAGGTTCGATAATTGATATGACAATTCAGCGGTGTTATCGAGTGTCGACCAAGCGCCATTTTGCCATAACTGCACATCATAACTATTAGCATCAGTAACGGCTGTCCAGGTTAAGGTAAATTCGTTATTGGTGATGTTACTTGCTGCTAACTCTTGTGTTTTTGCTAAGGCGCTTGGACACTCAACAGTTACCTCACCACTTATTGCTACTGTGATATAACCGCTGTAGTCACTGCCTCCACAATCATTTATGGCACCTACACGTATGTATTCTGTACCAGCAGAAAGTTGAGTGAAATCATAAGTTGTGGCTGTTGTTGTATTAACATTTAACCAACCTGAACTGTCATGCCATTGTTGTAATTCATAACTTGTCGCACCCGATACTGCAGACCAATGAGCAGTGAAGCTATCACCCGTTAAGTTTGACTCCGCTAGGTTGGTTGGCGTGGTAGGTGGTACACATTGGGCGATACCCGTTATATCAACCGCAAACCATTCACTTGCTACACTTTGCTCATTACAGGCATTGCTAGCGGTAACGTTAAAGTAGTAATAACCTTGTGAAAGGTTGTTGACGGTTGCTTGGTTATTCGTACTTGAAACTTGCTGGTAGCCGCCATTGATATAGGTTTGTAGTTGGTAGTTATTAGCACCATAAACATCATCCCATTGAATGGTAACTGCGGTGCCAGTATTGCTGACCACAGACAAATTAACCGGTTGGTTAAGCTGGCTACAGTTAGCTGCTTGTACTTGAGCGAGTGAGCCCATGGTGAATATAAATATCGCGGCGCATGCCTTGATACTCTTCATCAGCGATGTAACGCTATTGAATAATCGATAGTTCATAAGTTGTCCCTTATTATTGGTTTTTTTATAAGATTTATTCATGTTTTATATGCAGCTTCAGCAGAAGCTATTGGAATGATAACCAAGAAAGGACTAGGGTCAATAGCCCTTAAGTGACAATGGGATAAGTTTGGATGACTATTTATATTTATTTAAAACAGTGGGTTATGTGTTTTTGTTGTTATTGGTTACTTTGTTCTGTTACTTGGTTACCGACTAGCGACAGTTTATGACAAGTAAATATTTTCAATTTAATGCATGTTTTTTTGCCATAACATATAGATAAAGGTTTTAACGCAGTTTCAGTGCCTTTTAATGCATACTTATCTTTAAGTTACTTGTTATCAAAGATGGGTCAAATTGCGTTATTTTTGGGTAAGTATTCACTTTAGTGGCAATGGAACGGTATTTTAAGTGCACCAATAAGGCTTTTGACAACAGTCACAAGGTGCTTGGTGACTTTGGTACTTATACGGCTTGATATTACTTGTTACACATAACTATCGCTAACTTTACTTCAGGATATAAAATGATCAGTAATATAATATTACCCACAGCAAACATATCAAATGCTGAGATTTTTTATGATGCATTGCTCGGCTTATTTGGCGCCAAAAAAACGAGGCAAAATAACTCTAAAATTTTATGGAAATGCCGAAATGATAATGTTGGTTTAATGGTTTGTGAACAAAACAAATCATCATTAGCTAAAAAAAATCATTCATTGACTGTTGCTTTAGAAGCAGACTCTCCGGCAGAAGTTACTATGATTTATCAAGTGGCATTAAGGTTAGGTGCTACCTGTGCGGGCAAACCAATAACAAGTGATATTGGTGGGCATGAGGCGTATTTTTTGGATGCAGATAAAAATAAATTTGGAATAATTTTTAGCAAGTAACTGACTAATTTTGTATCAATTTATATGATTATTGTTGATTAAGCTAAGGGAGTACTTTTATAAGTACTAATAAATTACAAAACCAACAGACTGTTTGATGTGTGAAATACAGGTTTCAGCCTTATTTCACTAAACAGGCAGAAATGACATCAACTGTATAAATACGGAGTAATATGAGGGGGTAGTATTAGATTGGCTGCTGTTAAAAAGGATTAAGTTACCTTTCGTAATACAAAGATTACCTTTTAACCGATACGTTAGGGAATATAAGGCAATTAATTTGTGACTCATGTCTTATTAGGGCACGAAGTCAACCTAGTTCACTTGTAGTAAATCTAATATAATTCAATGGATGCAGTAAGTAATATTCAATGGCAATTTTGGATGATAATTACTAGCCATTTTTATGTATTGGATGGCTAAACTGATGTTATTTTCCATTAATGACTTTGTTATTATAAAGTTGATTTTTCAGACATTAATCATCTCTTCACCTTATTCCCCATAAATAAATTTTAAGTTAATTACTTTAAACACTCTGATTATTGATAATCATAACCATTAAAAAAGCCACTATATAACTATAGTGGCTTTGGTTTTAGTCCATGAAACGTTAACTAGCTAACATTAGAACTGTTGGCTAAAGCGAACAAACCAGCTGCGACCAAATAAACGGTAGTTACTTTCATCAGTATTACCATTTTGCGCCGGTTCAATATAAATCGGCTCTTCGTCGGTTATGTTAGTAATACCAGCAGAAAGTGTGGTGCCGGTATCGAAGCTATAACTGGCTGTTATATCGTGATATAAAATGGAATCAACACTATACATATGATTGCCTGCACTTGGGTCAGTAGCATCATTTTGTGTGCTGCCGTAGTATAACAAATCATCATACTCTAGCCCTGAAATGAAGTACGCAGCATAACTTAAGTTGAGGTTATTTAAGGTATAGTTAGTGGTGAAGTTTACTTTGTCAGTGGCGTAACTGTTATCGTTTTCAAACTGACCGTTTAAGTCCTCCATTTCGAACATGAAAGTGGTGGCATTATATACCTGGTTTTCACGCTCTAAAAAGTGACTCCAAGAAAGGTTTAAGTAGAACTCACCCGATAAAGCTTCAAAGGTATAATTTGCTTCAAAATCAATGCCTTTAGCTGTCATAGCACTTAAATTTTCTGAGCGCTCACTAATATCAGTAATTTCACCACTGCTGTCACGAACAATGTTGTTACAAAGTGAGGTAACGCCACCTTTATAACAGCCGTCTAATGAATCACCAGCGCCAACAGCGTCAATTACGTTTTCAAGATCAATTGCCCAATAATCAAGTGTTAAACCTAAGCCTTCAATAAAATCAGGCGAATAAGCAATACCAACTGTTAGGCTGTCACCTTCTTCAGGCGTTAAGCTATCGTTACCACCAACGGTTGAACGTTGTTGACCATCGACATTGTTACTGCCACCAACAGGTACATTATCAGCTTGACAGTTACCTTGTTGAGCACTGGTTAGATCACCCCAGTTAGCACTACTACATGGGTCACTGGTAAACGGATAAGAATCACCCGATGGAGCATAAAGATCGAACATTGTTGGCGCTCTAAACACAGTGCCGTAGGTACTACGCACCAATAAACCGTCAATTACATGCCATTCAAGACCAAGTTGGTAAGTCGTTGAAGAACCAAAGAGTTCAAAGTCATCGTAACGAACACCAATCGGTACCTCTATGCTTTTTACGCCAGGTAAATCACTTAACAAAGGTACTCTGATTTCAGTGAAAACACTGGTTACATCAAATTCACCATTAGTCGCTTTTGATGTATTACCAGTTACTTCTCCCATAAACTTACCCGAGTCTACTTGGTTTTCAGCTTTTTCGTCACGATATTCGAAACCGACACCCGCGGCTAAAATACCTGCTGGTAATTCATAGATATCACCGCCAACAAAACCGGTAAGTGTTTGTAGGGTGTAATTTCCAGAGCTAGATAAAGGTGCAGAGGTATAATCAAGCATTTCTTGGGTAACTGAACCAGGGCCACCAAATACGTTCATAGATACACAATCGTTAATTGGTGCTGCGGAAGTACCACAAACAATATTTCCGTCAGCGTCTTTAAAAGAAGGGCCCATAGCTTTAGCTAGGTTTGGTCCATAGAGCTGACCAAATTCTGTTAGTGAATATTGGTTGTAACCATAATTGTAATTTAAATCATAAGTCCAGCCATCACCGAATTCACCTTCCATACCAATAACTTGTTGGAAACCAACATTGTCTTGTTCAAAGCTACGACCACCTTCTAACATACGACGACGTGAGCGCGTAACGTCTTCATCAAATGGGTTGTAGTAGTTGTCTTTAGATACGCCATTAAAGTCTGTGCCATCAGGCAGTATGCCGCTATAAGCTGGATCGTAACGGGTATCATAAGGTACTGCGGCTAATTCTTGACGTGACGTACGTTTGTTTATGCGCGTTTCAGTGTAGAAAGTAACATTGTCGTTAAATTCAAAACTTCCTTCAACAAACATGTTCAATTTTTTGTAGGGGGTTTGCAAAAAGTTTACTGGTGCGTAGTTATAGGTATCGTCAGGGTTAACGAAATCACGCATATCACCAATACTCGCGACACCACCATCACAGGTAGCATTAGTTTGATTAGGACGACCTTGCATATAGTATTGACCACAAGGCGTTGAGCCACTACCAATAGAGGTGACGTTACCACCAGCTTGATTTGGCGGAATTA
The DNA here is from genome assembly GCF_000764185.1 of Colwellia psychrerythraea. Classification (GTDB taxonomy): domain Bacteria; phylum Pseudomonadota; class Gammaproteobacteria; order Enterobacterales; family Alteromonadaceae; genus Colwellia; species Colwellia psychrerythraea_B. The sequence goes on along the minus strand of NZ_JQEC01000015.1, from coordinate 122,783 downwards.
AACCGTTGTTCCAAAAAGACAGCTCATCTTGCTCAGCGGTAGCGCTCCATGGGCTAACAGACCAAGGGTGGTTGAGGAATTCAACACTACTATCACCTTGATAGACGGCATCTTGGTCGACATAGTCAACACCAAAAACTAAGTGACCATCGTCAAAGGCTTTACCTAACACTAAACTGATGGTTGTTTGTGAATTCTCATCAACGTCGAAAGAATTTGATTGCTGAGCATTAAACTCCACCCCTTCAAAATCACGACGAGTAATGATGTTAACTACACCGGCTACTGCATCGGCGCCGTATGTTGCTGATGCACCATCTTTTAATATTTCAATGCGATTAATCATTGAAGCTGGAATAGTTTGAAAATCACTGGTGGCAGGTCTTCTGCCATTAATTAGCACCAAAGTCCGTTCTGAGCCTAAACCACGCAGCTCAACGGCGGTACTACCATTACCACCATTGTTGGTAGTGGTCATGGCAGGAGAGCCTGACATGACTGCACTGCTTTGTAAAAACTGTCCTACATCTTGGATACCTCGTATCTTCAGATCTGCTGCGGTAATTATCGTCACAGGGCTTGCTGATTCCATATCAGTGCGTTTTAAGCGTGAACCGGTAACTTGAATACGCTCTACTTCTTCAGTCGCACTTGGCTCAGCTGAAAAAGCGGTGTTTGAAAATGACAGGGTGCTGCCAGCACCTATCATCATGGCAATTCTTATAGCTTTAGCGACTTTATTATTGTTATACATTTTTTTCCCTTAATCACGATAGTGATACAGTTTTTTGTTATGCCAGGGCTAAATACCTAACCTGACTTGGTAACAATGACTTTGTTATATTTATTATTTTATTTGATCTTTTTTTGTGTTTGTTTTGTATCTTTTTGATAAATATTTGTCTATTCCAGTGTCTTTAATAATAAAAACACTACAAATGTATACAATATAAAATCGACGTCAAGAGCTAGGGTCGGGGCTAAAAGTAAAGCCATGATAAAGAGTGTTTTTGTTGTTAACTGTATATTTTACAGTTACTTATTTTGATGTGTTTGATTGTTGTTTGTTTTTCATGACCGATATGACTCAGCTGATGACAATGTAACAACTGTTAATACCATGAAAAAATAATGAAATATTTTGCAATAAGTTGAAATACTTTTTTTTTGGACATTTATGGCAATATTATTGAGTTACCCAGTAACAATTATCGATAAATTGACCGATATAAATCACCGAGAGACTCAAAATAAAATTCTGTTAGCTTTAACATGAAATTCACCTAGATTAGCAAGTAAAAAACCCCAGAATGAAAACAAACTGGGGTGGGTAAGCTTTATTTTTAAGTCAACTTAGCAGCGTTTTGCCCCATGTATGAAGGCAAGGTAAGAAGTAATTGGCATTAATAACAATAGCAAAATCATTAATACTTATCAGTTGGACTACCTAGTAAACACGACAGACCAGGTTGAATTATGTACAAAAAAAGTAACTCCCTAAGACACAACAAGATGTAAACTTAGAACACCTGTAAGGTATTGGTGTTCTGAGCTGAGGCACTTCAATAGGTGAAGTGCCTCAATTTATCAAATTCTACTAAGCCTTCTTATGGGCATGAACGGTAATAAGGGCTGTTGCCGAATATCTCATAGATGATGCCATATAAAGTTGGGTCTGCAGCTTGTAGTGCACTACGTGTATTTGGACCACCACCCATATTGGCATTAAAGAAGCTTTGCACACCTTCAGCAAAATATTCTTTATAATCATTCATTGCATAATGACCAGCACCCCAAAGGCTGTAGTAATTAGCATTTGCATGAGCTGATTGTAATCTTGAGCTAAAGCCAGGAAATACATAATCTAAACCAAGTAGATGTAAAGAGTGCGCGTATTCATGAATGGTAATATCTTCACCTAGGTAGCGGTCATTAGAATGACACATAGCATTTTCTTCAGCACTTGAACCTAAAGGTACTGAAGGCATACCACCTAAACCACGGGCACGTTCATCCCAAAATGCAGAGTCAAGGTGACTATATTCAGGCATCCAAGTTGTTAATTCTGAAGGATATGTACCCATAACACCATGACGGAAACCATTGGCAACCATCATAGGTACTACGCGGCTATCAACCGTTTGCATGACACTATCGAGTAGAAATGCTGTTCTATGAAGCGCCGCATCAGATGCGTAACGACCTGAGATAATAGGCAGTCCAGTACCTGAGCTACATAAACGTGTGTAATAGTAGCTGTTTGGCATGTTGCTAGGGTAAGCTTGAATACCACCTTGACAACCAATGGCCCCAACAGGATCTGGAATAATAATTGGATCATCACCTAGCATGTTGTAGTTACCATTGCTTTCAACGGTGATAACTTTCATACATTGACCTGCTTGGTCAGTAACTATCCATCTATCGCCGGTGTAACTACCGCGACTCCAGCTATCGCCTGGGGCAAAGTTGTCGTTATATACTTTGCTATAGCGAGAGCCATCCGCTGACAACCATTGTACTTTCAAACCCGTTTCACTGTTGTTATTAATCGTGAAGTTTGTTGAAGTACCGTTACGGCTATAGGCTTGTCCTTCAAGGTTACAAGAAGCATCTGGCACTAAATCTGGTGTAGGTATAACAATGTCATCGACTGTATAGTCAACAACAATTGAGCCACCGCTAAATCCTGCATAAGCAGATACTAAGGCAAAATAAGTACCTTCGCCATCGCCAGCACTACAACTCTCATTGCTATCTGGTGAATCAGATTTACAGTCATAACTGCTCGTAGTTGGCATACTACCTTTTTTCACATAAAGGTCGGCATCACCATTGTTTGCTGCAACACTAAAAGTTACGTTTTTGGCATCTGCTGGCACTTCAATGAAAAAGTCTTTTACATCTCCAGCGTTGGCAATAGCAAGGTTCTTGCTGCTAGCTTTAGTTAATTCATTATCTTCTGGCGTTATAATAACATCGTCATCAGCTTCAACTTTGAAATTACCATTGGTCACTGTGGTGAATAACTCAACACAACTTTCATTGGTATCTGTTACTACCCATTTATCACCAATATAAGAAGTACGGCTAAACGTTTCACCTGGGGCAAAAGCATCATCGTAAACATTAGAATATAAGGTGCCATCTTCTTGTAACCAGCGGATCTGTAGCGTTTGGTTGGTTAAGTTTTCTATATTAATAGAGGTCGTGGTTGACGTTCTACCTGAATAAGGTCCCATAGCTGCACATGAGCCTTCACCCGGTGTAACCGGGTCTATGGGATCAGTGGTGGGTGTATGATCCCAACACTCATTGTTTGGACTGTCGTGATAGGTTGCAGTACATTGTAGCCATTCGTACCATTCACTGCCGTTTTGAGAAGAAAAGTTTTGAATATAGCTGTTATAAGCAGAATAATTTCCACTTCTAAAGTAAGATAAAATAGTATCAAGTGCTTCAGGATGACGTTCAAATATAAAAGCAACACCCAAATAACCCCAGTTATAAATGCGACCGGTATCATGTTCGTACGTGGTATTAACAACATCGGCAAGGGAGTAGTTTGCTTGTTCGGCCAATTCGCGAGCATAATCATAAGGCCAATCAACCCAAGCAACATATTCTGCCGAACCTTCTAACCAAAAAACCACATTATTTGAGCTTTCCATGTAAGTGGCAAAGTTACCATCCATGTTGTAGCGACCATCAAGATAATGATTAAACTCATGAGATAAGTTCATTATCCACCAACTACTGCCATCATCGGTAATATAGGTGACATAACTGGCTTGGTTACCGGGCACACTCGGATCACCTTCTAAATACATGCCACCATTATTGGTGTCGATACCAAAAATTTGCGCAGCATTATATTGATAAGAAGCATAGTCTTTAAAGGCATTAATTTGCACGGTAGTATTATTATCACCAGATAAAGGCTGCTTAGCTGTTTTCATTAATCGGTGGTAGCGTTCTTCTTCAGAAATCAATTCATCACATACCGCTTGTAAGTTTTCAGCTGTGATATAAGACTCTGAACGAATTGAAATTTTTGAGCCACAGTTATAGTTATAACGCAGTATATTTTCACCGGCATTATAAGGGATTGATGACTGAGCTACAGGGCTGTTATGTTTATGCGACTGAGCATGTGAACCCGGTTTACTTAAATTGATAATACTCTCAGCCGTTGGTGGAGTATTCACTGTGGCAGCATTACTAAACATGCTTACCGACATTGCTAGTGATGCCAGCGCTGTTTTATAGCAAGTGGCATTATTTTTTTTATTTGTGACCCTGTTACTTATCATTTTGATATCCTCATATTGTTTTTTTTAGCAAAGATTAATCACTTTCCCTGTTAGTTAAATAATTCAGTACAACTTCAACTGTTTTAATTAACTACATCATTCCTACCTATCTGCTTAGCAATTTCTTTCACATTTATAAGTACTCATTTTGGTAAAACCTTTAGTTATTAAGCATTACAAATTGCGTAAGATAATTGCCAGACTACATCAATGTATACAATATACTTAAAATTTCAAGGCTATTTTTTACGTGATGAAAATTTTCAATAAAACAGCTGGTAATGTTAAAATAATGTTATAAATCAGCTGGTTGTGGTGTTTGTTTTTTTGTTGGTTTTCATTGGTAACACCCAAATAGATATTGGTGACACTTTTCTTACGGCTAATGACATAGGCGCTAGGTAAAAATAATTATTTTGTTATTAATAAAAATAGAAATCGCTAACTAAATATATAAAACACCGTTAAATAGCTACTTGTTTTAGTTGTATTCATTGCAGCAACACGAGTAATTAATACAAAAATTACAGCTAAATAATGTGTGCTTATCTACTGGGAGTAAAAAATGGCTGCAATTGCAGGACAAGGTAATAATGAAAACTGGTCATCAAGGCTGACTTTCCTTATGGCTTCAATCGGTTTTTCTGTAGGGCTAGGTAATATCTGGCGCTTTCCTTATGTAACCGGTGAAAATGGCGGTGCAGCGTTTGTCTTGGTATACCTTGCATGCGCACTCTGCATTGGTGTGCCGCTAGTTATGTCAGAGTGGGCAATTGGCCGCCGTGCAAAAAATGCGGCTTCTGCGGCTGGCAGCTTTAAAGAAGTGGCGAAACAAAATAATTTATCATCTCGTTGGTCTGGTGTTGGCGGTATGGCAATCGTAGCCGTGTTTATGATGATGCTAACTTACACAGTGATCACCGGCTGGACTCTGGATTATTTTACGATGGCGGTGGTTGGTGAATTTAACGGCATTAATGCTGAAGAGTCAAAAAGCGTTTTTAATGAGCTGATGTCTGATCCCATGCGGTTATTGTTTTGGCACTCATTAGTCATTGTTATCATTATGTTAGTTAATGCACGAGGTTTAAAAGGCGGCATAGAAAAAGCAGTCAGTATTTTGATGCCATCATTATTTGTTTGTTTAATTATCATGGTTATTTACGCCGCTTTGGTTGGAGACTTTTCCGCAGCAGTGAACTTTTTATTAACGCCTGATTTTTCTCAAATAACGGGAGAAACCTTTTTACTGGCGTTGGGGCAAGCGTTTTTCTCTATTGGTATTGCGATGGCGGTAATGGTGACCTACGGCTCTTACTTACCTAAAAAAGCTTCAATTACTCAAAATGCTTTTATTGTTGTTTTCGCAGATACCTTGGTGGCCATGTTGGCAGGTTTTGCTATTTTCCCTTTGGTTTTTGCTCATGGTTTAACGCCTGATGCCGGTGCCGGTTTAGTTTTTCAAGTACTACCTATTGCCCTAGGAGACTTGCCTGGTGGCCAGTTATTCACCGGTATCTTCTTTTTACTACTTATTGCCGCCGCATTTACCTCATGTATTGGCAACTTTGAACCCATCATTGCTTGGGTAGCTGAAAAGTTTTCTTTAACGAGAATAAAAGCTACTTTTGCTAGTGGTTTTGTTATGTGGTTATTGGGCATCAGCTCAGTGCTGTCATTGAACCTAATAAAAGAGTTTCACCCATTTGGTTTCATATCTTTACTTGAAGGTAAGACTATTTTTGAAAGTCTTGATTATATTTCGGCCAGTATTTTATTACCTATTGGCGGTTTATTAACGGCAATTTTTGTTGGCTGGCGCATTCCTGCTAAGGAAATGCAAGCAGAGCTTGGCTTAAAAGCATCAGCCTTTCGAGTTTGGCAGCTACTAATACGCTTCTTAGTGCCCGTTGCTATTGCCATCGTATTTATTTCTGGCGTGACGAGTTAATCGTCAGTAGGCCAAACTGCAACCATTATTGTAAAGCTTAGCCAGTTCTCTTTGGTTGAGGTAGTTGTTATTTCAACAATTACCTCAACCCAAAAGGGCTGGTCACTTGTTCCATTTATCAGAGTTATTTAATTATGAAATTAACTAAATTATTACTATTTCTATTTGTTTATCTTACCAGCATAGCCAGTTTTGCCAGTGATACTGAGCTCATCATTGTTAGTTCAAAAGATAAACAAGCTATTGAAGGTGCCATTATTTATGATAAGCAGTCCCGTGTTGCTTATAGAAGTGATTCTCAAGGGAAAGTTATAGTAGATTCAGTCATTAAATTTGTACAAATCAAAGCTAAATATCATAGACCACAACTGCTCAGTGTGACTGAGTTAACCAGTAATATTATTGTGATGGCGCACGATGAAAAGTTGTTAGTGGCAGAGCAACAACTTAGCTACCCAAAAAAGAATAAGTTGTGGGGGAATTATAGCGAATATCGCTCGAATAATGATTTACTCAGTTATGACTTATCCATTAAAGTTGATCCCGAAAACAAACATATTTCGGGTAATAATAAAATACGCTTTAAAATGCTTAAAGCAGACAATAAGATTCAGTTAGATTTATATCAAAACCTTAATATAGATAAAATTCTTTACCATGGTCACCCGCTTAAGTATGAGCGAGAGCTAAATACAGTCTATATCACTTTTCCTAATACGCTGAAAAAAGGCGATGTTGAGGAAGTCGATTTTCATTACTCTGGTTACCCACAAGCAACAGGGCGATTTGGTTGCTTTACCTTTAAGAAGGATTCATTAGGAAAACATTGGATCAATACTGCCTGCCAAGGTACTGGCTCTATGGTTTGGTGGCCAAATAAGGATCAACAACCTGATGAAGTTGAAAATATGATAATGCGAGTGTCAGTGCCCTCTGATCTGAAAAACATCTCAAACGGCCGATTAATACAAACCAATATTTTAGAAGATGGTTATACCGAATATGTGTGGCAAACACTTAACCCAATCAACAATTACAGCGTTTCTTTAAATATAGGTAATTACGTACATTTTGGTGAAAAACTCGGGCAATTAACCCTTGATTATTATGTATTGCCGCAAGATTTAGACAAAGCCAAGCAACAGTTTAAACAAGCGAAACCTATGATGGTTTCCTACCAAAAATATTTTGGTGAATACCCTTTTATTGACGACGGTTATAAATTAATTCAGGCACCTTATACCGGCATGGAACATCAAAGTGCAGTGACTTATGGTAATGGTTTTCAAAATGGTTATAACCGTGGGCCAGACGTTACAGCCGATTGGACCGGTGTTGGTGTGTCGCTGAAATTCGATTTTATTATTATTCATGAAACAGGCCATGAATGGTTTGGTAATAGTTTAACCAGTTATGATTTTTCTGATTCTTGGATCCATGAAGGCTGGTGTACCTACGCAGAAGCTGTTTATGTTGAAGATCAATTTGGCTACGACGATGCAATAAAATATATAAACGGTTATAAAAATAAGGTTGAGAATAAATTTCCTATCATAGGGCAGCCCTCGGTAGCTCATTGGCCAACATCAGATATCTATTTTAAGGGGACATTATTTATCAATACCCTAAGGCATATAGTTAATGATGATGAAAAATGGTGGGCAGGCGTGAAGGCGTATACCACCGGTTTTAAGAAATCGCATTTATATACAGTTGATGTGTTGAATTTCTTTAATCAATATTTTAATGATGATTTTGAAAAGGTATTCGATCAATATTTATATTTTAATACTATACCTACACTCGAAGTATCAAAATCGAAAGGGCAGGTCAGATATCGATGGCAGTCAGATGTTGATGATTTTAATATGCCCATTGATGCAAGAGTTGGCGGTGATAAAATTCGACTCTATCCCAAAAATACTTGGCAAACTATAGCTACTACTGGCGATTTTTCAGTGTTGGAAGAGCTATTTTATATCCACGTGAAAGAGGTATAACAATGTAAATATGAAATATGTGCTAACTTCAGGCAGTTGATGTTGGCGCATTTCAGATATACTAAACGTGAAGTTTACTTAGCCTTATTTTTATAACTTTGGTCAAATAAGCTAATATCTAGTTCACTTAACAAAAACTTACACTTACTTGTTTTATAAGTTGTTGAATTTATATGTTTATATTTATGGCGCAACATTTGCTTTATCTGTTAATAAATAACAACTCGTTAACTCATTAGTTTTAGTTTGCCTTTAAATAAAAATGACAGTTCAGGCTTAAATTTAGGCTCAGACAAGGTATAGCTTCAGCTTAAACAAGGAAAAGATATGTCAGTAACTCTTGAAGATAGACCGATTGAAACCGTACGTAGTGAAGTGATTGATCAACTGATCATGAACTATAGCCATGGTGAAATATCTTTTGAGGCATTTGAGCGCAGATTAGACCAAGCTATGGAATTGGCTAATCATCAAGATTTAGTTGAGCTAACTAACGATTTATCTCTTGCAGTTGATAAAGCTTTTGTCGAAAGTAAAAAGCAAGATTTATCGCCAAACTATGTTGCCGGTGAAGCGGAAGAGTTAGACTATATGGTTAATGTTTTTAGTGGTAGTACCCGTGGCGGTGTTTGGAAGGTGGCTAAAGAAACCCGCTATTTTAGTGTTTTTAGTGGAACAGATATCGACTTCACCGATGCTCAGTTTAGCCAAGAAGTGGTGCGCATTAAAATATTTAGTTTATTTAGTGGTGATACTATTTACGTACCTGAGAATATTAATGTTATTTCAAAAGCATTTTGTATTTTTGGCAGTATTGATAATTTAGCACCGAGCCAAACAAGGTCGTCATTGGTAAATAAAAATAGTGCTAACAGGCCAACCATTATTATTGAAGGTTTTGCTATTTTTAGTGGTGTAAGCATTAAAGTAAAACGCAGTATGAAAGAACGTTTTGTTGGGCTAGCCGATAGCTTAAAAAATATGTTTTCGTAATATCAACTTGTTTAGTGATTTATAAATAGTGAATGTTAAATAGAAAGTTATAAATAATGAGATTACGCTCGAATCGTTCTTTAGGGCATGCAAAGCTTTAAGATACAAAGCGATAATCTCAATATTAATGGCTATCTACTGGCATACAATAATATCCGAATAGAGTAGTCTACTTTTCATAACTCGCTATTATAGTGGCGCTACCAACGGAATTAACAAAGTACTTTTCTTTAACCACTAAGTATTGTGGCTCTGAGAAAAACCCTTCCATTTTATTCTTACTGCTAAAATTTATAGTAAATACCCGGTTTATATCGATATCGCTATTTTCAGGTGAAATTAATACCTCTGACACGGTAAAATCATAACCAAATGCTCCCTGATAATCAGCCAGAATTGGTTTCATGGCTTTGCGGTAATCTTCATATTTCAGATCATCTAAAACATGCAAACCGACGAGTATTTCATACGACATATAACTTCCCTAAGTTTAATTTTTAGTATTTACAAGTAACCGTTTTGTGTTTTATCGTAAGTAACCTGAACTCTGGATAAGCAGCATTTGTTCAATATTCCCCTTTATCCAATTATCAGCGTTAAAACGTCGATAAATAACTCGTTATTCATAAACGTTTTGCCTTGAAAACCGAATAAATTGAAACATCGATAGAGTATATCGCTATTTAATTCGGTAAATGCTATTTTTTAATAACTGTAAGTTGTTGTTTTTACTTAAACATCAAGTGCTCATTATCCAGAGTTCAGGTTAAGTACTTATTTTGTATTATTTTCCATAACTTGTATCTGCTCTTTTTCTGCATCGGTTAATACCTTGTACCATCTAGGGTACGACCAGCCGTAACCCCAACGAAATGATGTTGGCAGATATGGACTGCCGCCAACACGAACACCCGCTAACATAAGGCTGGCGATGTAAGGTTCACCAACTTTGGCAACACACTGTTGCAGCTCTTTATCAGCAAGCAGCCTTTCTTGGTAAGTGCCACCTTGCCAATAAGCATAATCATGAGCGGTACAGCACGATAGCCATAATTGATTATGCTCAAATGTTCCATCAGGAAATGAGCTACAGCCGTCAGAGGTGAAGGGCTCGATATTCTCTGCATTTAGATGAAATGAAGTAAACAAAAGTAAAAATACAAAAAATATACGCATATAACCCCTACTGGTTAAAGTTAGCTGTTTTGGTTCGGTTCATGGTTCGGTTCATGGTTCGGCTCATAGTCATACCAAATGCCATAGCGATCACCATGCCATATAAGTCCATGATATAAATAAGCAGTAGCCAACATGAGTAAACCACCAACGAGTGCTGCTTCACTTATTAGACCTAAACTACAAAATATAAAGCCACTTATATGACCAATAACTTCAATTCGATGGGCTGATTTTCTGCTGGGTCTGGTTTGTAAAAAGTTAAAAACAAACCAACATTTTAATAACAAAGGTAAATTCTTCCAGTTATCTGATTTTTTATCTATCATAAGCTTCTCCTGATTCAAGGTTGTTACATCAACATCAAGTGCAGCAGCAATACATTTAAGAGACTCTAAGCTAGCATTTTTTCCGCTTTCTATACGTTGGATTGTTCTAACATTTAGTCCAGACATTTGAGCTAATTGCTCTTGTGAAAAGTGCCGGTTAATACGCAGTTCTTTGAGAATCATTAAATTTACCCCTGTACTTAAGAATCACAAGTATTCATTAATTTTGTTATTGTCGGTGACGATTTATACCTGACTTCCCCCCGACATGCACCCGACAGCGTCAGTTTACTGTGTTTATTAGCTGTTGTTCTCCTTCAATGACTCAGCAATACGTAGCCTAAGTGTTGGCAGCAATTCAATTTCAAACCAGGGGTTCTTCTTAAGCCAGATATTATTTCTAGGGCTAGGGTGTGGCAGTGGAACGATATTTGGCCACAAGCTTCGCCATGATTTTACCAATTGTGTCACTGAGGCATTTGTGTCATCTAAGTGATATTTCTGCGCATAACTACCGAGTACAATAGTGAGCTCTATTTGTTTAAGATGAGCGAGGATTTTACTTCTCCAAGCCGGTGCGCACTCTTTTCGTGGTGCAAGGTCACCTGTTTTACCCGTACCAGGAAAACAAAACCCCATAGGTAAAATAGCAACTTTTTGTGGATCATAAAACTCTTCTCGAGTTAACCCTAACCACTCACGTAAGCGCTTACCGCTGGCATCATCAAATGGCACGCCTGAATTATGCACTTTACGCCCGGGAGCCTGACCAGCAATCAAAATCTTTGCTTCGGGATGAGCCTGTACAACAGGCCTTGGTTCTTGGGGTAAAGCCGAAGCACAAATGGTACAACGTCGAACTTCGCTGAGTAGAGATGAAAACTCTGTCATGAATACTCCATAAGTCCTTATTCGCTAATAGTAAAATATGCAACTTAGTCGAACCAGCTGTATTTGGAGCCGTTGCAACTGGTTTTAGCGAGATACAACGACCTCTATTTTACTCGGTGTCTTTTTCTTCTGTTTTAGTGATTTTAGTTCTTAAACTATGAAATAAAGAGGCAAACATCAGGGTTGTGAATAAGAGTGTTGAGCATAACAATTTTATCCCAATACGCTCGGCCTCAATAAATTCATTCAATATGGCTGATAGTAAAATAAAAGCAAGCAGATAATAACTTTGTATGTCTTTCACATAAACTCCTAGGCAGCTACATTTTCGTTAATAGGTAAAAATATATATGTAGTAGTTGGCTAACATTCGTGGCGGTGATGAACAAAATGGCAACAGTATTTTAGTCTGATTTAACCGTTTGTAATTATGGCTAAATAATAAGAATAAGTTAATTTACATGAAATTTTATTAAATTCAAGTTGTTGAGTGAAGAATTTAGATAAATCACTTAGGCGATATTGATATTCTTAAACGTTACCTATAATTTATTTTGAACAAATAACCAATTAATGATTGGAGTTAATACTCAATGGATAATAAGCGGTGCTACAACAGGTCATACCACTTACATATGCTGTTAGCCAAAGGTCTGTTATGCGCTTTCTTTCCCGCCGTCTTGTTATGCCCAATGATTTAAACTACGCCAACTCTTTATTTGGTGGTAGGGTCCTTGAATGGATTGATGAAGAGGCGGCAATTTATGCTATCTGTCAATTAGAGACTAACTGCTTAGTGACTAAGCATATCGGTGAAATTAATTTTGAGTCAGCTGCTATGCAAGGAGATGTGGTTGAGTTTGGTTTAGAAACTAAAAAGGTTGGCCGTACTTCTATCACGATCACTTGTCTAGTACGTAATAAGGCCACTAAAAAAACATTTGTTTAGCTGATGATATTGTTTTTGTGTAAATTGATACGAAAACTCGTTTACCTATACCCCATGGTAAAACTCTGGACATTTTAGAGCAGCAAACTGAAGTATAAATTGATACGCCTAAAATATCGGTTACTGCTAAGCACTCAGTGTTGCTAACCCTCATCTCACTCTTGCTGATTCCCACTATTGCTAAGTAGAGTGCTTAGCAATACACTTACCTCATTATTTACTTATTAATGTCCTAAATATTATGTCTTCTGATCGCTTTGGTACCAGTGCCAACTACAAACAACAAGAAAAAGGTTATCGTGACCGAGCATTAAAATTATTCCCTTGGGTATGTGGCCGCTGTGCCCGTGCTTTTGAGTTTTCTAACTTAAGAGAATTGACCGTACATCATATGGATCACGATCATACTAATAACCCTAATGATGGTAGTAACTGGGAGTTGTTGTGTATTTACTGTCATGACAATGAACATGCCAAGTATACCGATCATGCTAACTATAAAACAGAAGTTAAAGCGGGCGATACCAATCAAGATACCGCTACTTATAATCCATTTGCTGATCTTAAGTCGATGTTAAAGAAATAGGCTACTATCTGGGCACATCTTCTTGGCTAAGATATTGTTCGTAGCCTGAAATGCCAAAAAAGCGAATGGATTTATGCTGTTTGATTTTTTTGGCAATCAGTAATTCACCGCAATAAATTTTAACTATCTGTTTATCACCATTACTGTCGGTTTCATAATCATGTTTACTATTAAGTCTAAGGTTATCAAACTCAGTTTTCATAATTAGTTTCATCGGTTAATGACTCCTGATTAATCAAGAAAAGTTATAACTCACCTAATAGGATTTTTATAACTTATTGATGTCTTTTTGTACTTGATAACCTTCCTCAGTAACAATGGTTTCAAGTACTTGTACACGCTCGGTTAGTGCTAGTATTTCTTTGCTAAGATCATCACTTTTACCATCAGCATCATGATTGTGGGCAATTGTTTTGGCTTTGAATTCGAGATGTTTGTTGTACATCTTATATAAAACACCAAAAACGACACTGACAATAACAACCACCATAGTTGTACCACTCATAATTATCTCCTTTTTATTTTTGTTTTTAGATCTTAACTACTTATTCTTAACTATTTGCTCCTAGTTATGAATTTTGTATTAAGTACAAGGCTGACGACTTTATCAGCCTGCATATTGTTTATATTAGCAATATAACTGCTTAATGCTTTACTGGGAACTTTTCTCCTTCAAAGACAGTACCCCAAATTTTAATATCTTTAAGTTTTTTCGTATCTACTTGATACGGGTCTTGCTCTAAAATAGCAAAATCTGCTTTTTTACCGGCGACAATTGAACCAATTTTATCTTCCCAGCGCATGGTCCAAGCTGCATCAATAGTTATGGCTCGAAGCGCCTCATCAACCGTTAGCTTTTCACCTGCAATATTTTTATTACCGTTAATAGTTGTTCGGTTAACAGCAGTCCAAACCAATGTTAATGGACTTAATGGCGCCATAGGCGCATCAGAATGCAAAGCGATTGGTAGGCCATGTTTTTTAGCGGTACCTAACGGCACCATTTTTCTGGCTCTGTCTTCACCTAGCCATTGCTCAGCATAGGTGTCAGCGAGGATGTATTGGTAATATGGGTTTGCCGAAACCATCATGCCTATTGCACTCATTTGCTTTAATTGCGCCTCAGTAGCATAAGCAAAATGCTCAAGCGTGGTGCGATGATCTACTCTTGGATGTCCAGCTTGTAAGCGGCGAACCATATTGATTAATTCTTTGGTACTGCCATCACCATTGGTATGAGCATGAAGTTGATAGCCATTATCCCAAAAGACTTTTGCATAGTTATAGGTTCTTTCAAGCGGTGCCATCCACATGCCTTTATGGCCATCTTTATAACCTGGGAAGTCCATTTGAGATGCGCCAGAGAAGATAGCGCCATCCATCATCAACTTAAAATGTTTATCATATACAACTCTGTGGCTATTTCCCTCTGTCCATTGCTCAACTTCTTTTAGAGCATTTTCAGGGGATATCCCACGAGCAATGAAATCAGTAACTAAAGGAGTTAATACTAAACGTGCTGGTGCTTTACTTTCTTCGGCAACTTTTCTGATCAGTGCGGTTTCACCAACAGGATCACCAAAAACGCCCATGCCCATATCCATTGCCGTGGTGGTGCCACTTTGGTGCATCATTTCGAAGAAGTTCTTCATACCTTGACCATAACGCTTTGGTGCAAACATAAATGACATTTTAGGCAGCATTAATTGCATGGCACCATTTTCCCAAAAGTGACCTTTATCCCAGTCGGCCTCATGATGGGCAATAGTTGCGGTTTTATCTACTTTCAATAGTTTAAGTGCGGCATCATTCGCAATTAATTCGTGAAATGAGCGATGCCAAAGCATGACCGGTTGGTTGGGGAATAATACATTGAGTTCTTGCTTGTAAACATCCCCATGCCAAAGAGTATGATAACCCCAAGTAACAAACGGGATAGCAGGGTTATGTTTTGGATCGTTATAATGCTGATTAACCAGCTCAGTTAATCGATCAATATAGCCTTTTTTTGTTGTTTCACCGGGAAACTCCCCAGTAGGTAGCGACCAATCATCAGGGGCAATGAAAGGGAATTGTGTTAATACTGCCGGTAAAGAAGGGTGCACGTGCGGGTCAATTAAACCCGGCATGATAATTTTATCTTTAAAAGTAGGGTCTATGGTTGCGCCACGCTCTTTAATCCAACCTTGTAGGGAATCAAGACTACCCACGGAAACGATTTTTCCATCGGCTACCGCAACAGCGGTGGCGTAAGGTTGGCTGTTATCCATAGTAATAATTTTTTTAGCAAGGTATACGGTAAGTTTGGAGGGCTTAGTACTTTGTGCAGCATGGTTGCTTAAACTAATAACGGCCAAAGAACTGGTAATTAGCAGTACGATAATTATATTTGAAAATTTCATTTTTTCTCCGTAATAGATGAATAGTGCTTAATAGGAAATTTTTACATTACATCGGCAACAACTTTACTTGGGAAACAACATAGTAAACATTAATCTAATACCAACACCTTCTGGGCCATTGTCAGTACTTTTAGCCCAATACCTAAGACCGCCGCCAACACTTATCAGCTGACCGCCTACTTTTATCATTTGCGTGACGGTGAAATTAACAGGTACTGCCCATTGCTTAGATTCCCAATCATAAGTTGATTCAGTATTTAAAGCATAAGTTGTTGCTTTTTTTGTAGTGTAAACCAAAAAAGGTTGCATAAAGGTGGCATTTACATCGGCTCTATCACTTCTTCCGCCAACAGACCAGATATGGTTACCTAAGGCGCCATAAGTCCATGGACCTTGTTGTTTTAATGCTACCGCCGTTGGGCCAAGACCAAACTTATCTGCGGTTAACTTGTCGTCAGAGCCTGTAGGTAGCAGTAATACTGGACCTGCGCCCAAAATCCAACCATTATTAGTTGGTGCTTTAGGTGAAAAAAATATGCTCTGTACAATGTCGCCAACGCCAGATTGAGTACCAGCATTATTATGAATACTCTCTTGGTCTATTACCGGCAGAATTGTCCGGGAGATGAGATTCCAATTATCACTGATAGAGAAGGGAATGACAGGTTGAATATTAATAGTGGTTCGACTGCCTTTATCATCAGCACCAATATTTTCATCAAAATTATATTGAATTGGCGCACTAATGAGCGCAGCTACAGGATTGTTTAATTTTTTAGCTAATGCCTCTTTATTTTGTGTATCTTTTGGCAATGCATCACTTTGTCCGTATGCAAAGCTTGAACAGCTAAGTGAGGAAAGTAGTATCAGTTTACCGAAGGGTATTAATTGCAGAGCTAGTTGTTTACTTAGCAATGTCCTTTTTAGAACGCTTTTTTGTGCGTTGTTCATATCTATATCCTTGATATAAAAAGTTATTATGCTATTTTTTATT
Source organism: Colwellia psychrerythraea (assembly GCF_000764185.1). Classification (GTDB taxonomy): domain Bacteria; phylum Pseudomonadota; class Gammaproteobacteria; order Enterobacterales; family Alteromonadaceae; genus Colwellia; species Colwellia psychrerythraea_B. The sequence goes on along the minus strand of NZ_JQEC01000015.1, from coordinate 106,199 downwards.
GACGCTAAAGTAGATGAATTATTCATATTCTCCTACTTAAGCGCTTAAGTTTAATTTATTTTCGCGGCAGCTTGTATTGCTAACGATTTTTTATGATAAAAGCCAACGACAATAAAGAGTACAACAATAAAAGGTAGGCTTGTTATCACTACCCAGTGCCAACCAGCGTTAAATAATACCCAGCCTGCTAATAATGATGCTGCGGCTTGAAAGCCAAATAAAACAAAGTCATTGGTTGCTTGTACTTTATGGCGCTCACTGGCGTGATAACTTTGTGGCAATAAAGAAGTACCGGTTAAAAATAAGAAATTCCAACCAATGCCAAGCAAAATCAATGCCCACCAATAATGCATCACTTCATGGCCTGACAGTGCGATAAAGGCAACTACCGTATAAATTAAGGTGCCTATGAGCATAAGTCCTTTTAATTTTAAGTACTTTACTAACCAAGGAGCAAATAGAGACGGTAGATACATGGCGGCAATATGACTTTGGATAACCCACTTTGTCTCATTTAAACTGTGACCTTGCATATGGTGCATGCTAATTGGGGTTGCGGTCATTAAGTAACTCATCAGTGCAAAACCTATGGTCGCTGTACAAATGGCAATCAAAAAAATGGGCTGTTTAGCAATTTCACTTAACGGTCTTGCTTCGCCAACGGCTTCATCGTGATTGCTAGTAGGGTTTATAAAAGCCAGCATTATCAACATGGCACAAAGAGTAAGGCAGACCATTAGTAAAAATGAGCCAGCATAACCGTAAGGGGAGTTGAGTAAATCTTTGCCAACAACGGCTATTTCAGGGCCTAAAAATGCAGCGAAAACACCACTTAGCATTAATATAGATAATATCTTAGGGACATCGTCGCTGTTTAAGCTACTTTCAATAGCAGCAAAACGTAATTGTTGACCGAAGGCTCCACCCACACCAATTAACAAACTAGCGAAACAAAACAGTTCAAACAGTGCCAGTTTTGCAGCAAATATCGCAGTAATTGACGCCAATAATGAGCAAGTTAAACCGGTATAGACGGCAAACTTTCGGCCTTTGTTTTTTGCTAACATAGCGGCAGGAATAGATCCTGCAGCAACTCCTAGAATCATCAAGGTTAATGGTAGCGTTGCCAATGAAGGATCATTGGCCATTTTACTTGAGAGAATGCCGCCAATAAAAACGATAATGGGCGAAGCTGACATCACGAGCGGCTGAGAAATAAATAATAACCAGATATTTCTCGGCAGGGTAAATATTCGAGAAAGAACAAAGGCTGTTAATAGTAAAAGCGCGATTGTGATCAGGATATTAATTGGCATAGTTAATTTAGTAGCTCAGTTAGTTTAAGCTTAATATCGCTTAGTTTCGCTTAGTTTTTGGCTCAGTTCAGGCTGGTATTTATATCAAAATGGCTTAACCAGATTGCATCGCAAGAATGCTTTTAATATCTAATGTTTCACTGTAGCGGATCATCGCTTCTTGTCGCTTAACTCTGGCTAACACCGCCATTCTGTCAGATAGTTCATTACCTTCTATATTGGCATGACCTTTAACGTGACGGATAGTAATCTTAGTGTGTATGGTTTTATAAAGCGCGTAACATTGCTGTACTAGAGCTAAGTTTTTAATTTCTTCGCCTTTACCGCGAGTCCAACCTTTCGCTTGCCAGCCTTTCGCCCACTTGGTAATACAGTCAATTGAATATTTTGAATCAGAGAGTATGCAAATACTTTTTTCGCTATCTTTATCAATAAAGTGTTGTGCTATTTGAAATGAAGAAAGCAGTCCGTTTAACTCGGCAGTGTTGTTGGTGCCATTTGCTTGATACAGGCCGTAATATAACGAAGTTACTTTACCCAACTCGTAAACAGCAAGGCCAGTACCTGATTTACCAGGATTAGGCGAACAAGCGCCATCACAATATATTTCAATATCTCTTGGGCCATTAGCGCTAATCGTGGCATTTTTAGCGCCGGTACTTTTACTCGCGCTTTTACTACTCGTTTTTCGGCTAGAAGTAGGTGCAGCACTTGTCCCGCCTTTTTTACTTAAAGAGCGCTGCATCAATGCTTTGGTATAGGTTGACGTGAATGCTTGCTCGGCTGCTGCTTTGGATTCAAAACCCATATATTGTGCGTCTGAACGACCGGCAGTATGTTGTTGAACTTCAGGCCAAGTGGTGAAAACACCTGTTTTTGCACCTTTCCAGATGACGTAAAATTTTTTACTCATAACTTAATTAAAAACTCTTATTAACAGAAAATATATAATGATGAATATACATATTGCTTAATGTACTTAATAATTAGCATTATCATCAATATGTTCATGCTTAGCTAGTAAAAGAATGGTCGAGTTGTAAGAAAATTTTTAGCTAAAGAATAGTTAAGTACGCGTTAAGTAATAGGAAAGATCGAGACAAGTGTAAAGTAAAAAAGCCCTCTTAGTTTCTATGAAAGAAAAACTAAACGGGCATAAAGCGTCTGCTATTTTTTGTGGAGGATTCGATGAAAGTTAGAAAAAACCGAGTGGGTTAACATCATAGCTAACCAATAGATTTTTGGTTTGTTGGTATTGCTCTAACGCCATTTTATGGGTTTCACGACCAACACCTGATTTTTTATAACCACCAAAAGCAGCATGAGCAGGGTACATATGATAACAATTTGTCCAGACACGGCCAGCCTCAATTTTTCTGCCCATGTGATAAGCACGGTTCATATCTCGTGACCAAACACCCGCACCTAGACCAAATTCAGAGCTATTGGCTAACTCAAGTGCTTCGGCTTCATCTTTAAAAGTAGTTAATGAAATAACGGGGCCAAAAATTTCTTCTTGGAAGACACGCATATCATTTGTACCTTTAAGTAAGGTTGGTTGAATATAAAAACCACTGTTAAGCTCATCGGTTAATTGTTCAACGTTACCACCCATAAGCACTTCAGCACCTTCATCTTTACCTATTTGAATGTAACTTAGGATCTTTTCGAATTGCTGTTTAGATGCTTGTGCGCCAACCATGGTTGCTGTATCTAATGGATTGCCTCGAGTAATGGCTTTGGTACGTTCAATGACTTTTTCGACAAATTTATCATAAATATCTTCTTGTACAAATAAACGTGATGGACAGGTACATACTTCACCTTGGTTAAAGTAGGCAAGTACAGCGCCTTCAATACATTTACTTAAATATTCATCTTCATGATCAAGCACATCTTCAAAGAAAATATTTGGTGATTTACCGCCAAGCTCAACCGTTGACGGGATAATGTTTTTTGCAGCGGCTTGCATGATTTTTTCACCAACAGGTGTTGAACCAGTAAATGCAATTTTAGCTATGCGTGTACTTGTGGCTAATGCTTCCCCTGCCTCCGCGCCAAAACCATTAACAATATTGAGTACACCTGCAGGTAATATGTCTTCAATTAATTCCATCAACACTAAAATTGAAGCAGGGGTCTGTTCGGCCGGTTTCAATATGACACAGTTTCCTGCAGCTAGTGCTGGCGCCAGTTTCCAAGCTGCCATAAGAATGGGGAAGTTCCATGGGATAATTTGACCGACAACACCTAACGGCTCATGAAAGTGATAAGAAACTGTTTTCTCATCTAGTTCAGCTAATGAACCTTCTTGGGCGCGTAAACAGCCAGCAAAGTAACGGAAATGATCAACTGCCAGTGGAATATCGGCGGCTAAGGTTTCTCTTATGGCTTTACCATTATCCCAAGTTTCAGCAACAGCAAGTAATTCTAAGTTTTGCTCTAGACGGTCAGCAATTCTTAATAAAGTATTTGAGCGTTCGGTTACCGATGTTGTGCCCCAGTCATCTTTTGCTTTATGCGCCGCGTCGAGCGCAAGTTCAATATCAAGGTGATCAGATTGTGGTATTTGACAAAATACTTGACCATTTACCGGACTAATATTATCAAAGTATTTACCATTTTGTGGTTCTACCCATTGACCACCAATAAAATTTTGGTAGCGTGATTTAAAGTTGATTAGGGCATTTTCTGAACCGGGTTTTGCATAAATCATAACATTTCCTTTCATGGGTAATTACTAGTTAAGCGGCTTATTCTTGTTGTATTTTACTATTGCGTTTTTGTATGAGGTTATTTACCTTAGTCAATAAGCGATTGCTTAACTGTGCTGTAAATTCAAAAAACTTGCCTACTAGTTCAAATTAGCGGATAAACTTTTATGATCACACAAGCTATAGATAGTGTTAGAAAACCACCTAATGTGTTGGTTGAAAATAAACTTACCTTTGCCGGTCCTGAGTCTGAGTTAAGTATTTATGATACCTATCAACCGGCTAAGAAGGTTAAGTTACTATCTGATCAATTACTTTTCTGCGCGATGGTGACAGGAAAAAAAGTGATGCATAGCTCATCAGATAATTTTCATGGCGAGTTTTTACCTCATGAGTCTTTTATTATGGCGCCGGGCAGTGAGGTCGAAATTGATTTTCCCATCGCTAAAATTGCAGAGCCGACTACGTGTTTAGCCATCGAAATTTCAAGTGACAGGGTGCATCAGGTTTCTGCGATGTTGAATCAACAGCAACCGCTGAATAAAGTCTTTGGTCATTGGCAATACGACAACAAACTTGTGCATACTCAGCATAATAGTGAAACACAAAACGTGTTAAACCGTATTGTGCAGATTTATTCAGAAAACCATCCTGATCGCAGTGCCATGGTGGCGCTGGCAGTATCAGAGTTAACCATTCGGCTGTTGCATCAACAAACACGTGAGTTTATTTTAGCCTTTTCTCAGCAAGAGCCTGATAACAACGGCCTTAATGCAGCTTTAAATTACATTGAATTACACTTAAATGAAAATGTAGATATTGATGATTTAGCGCGGATTTCTTGCATGAGCCGAACCAAATTTTTTCATGAGTTTAAGTTGCACTTAGGCTGTACTCCGATGGCTTATCAATTACAAAGTCGCCTTAAACAAGCTGCAAACTTATTGAAGAAAGGCCAACAGGTAACCCAAACGTGTTATGCCTTAGGTTTTACTAATAGCAGTCATTTTAGCCGCTGTTTTAAAAAGTTTTATGGTATTAGTCCTCGTCAGTACAAAGATCGTCACTTAGCAAGCTTGCTATAATCAGCAGGTTTAGTCAGCTTTGGTAAGTCACCTAGCTTTCATACGAAAGCTTTATTCCTTTAAATTGTCACTATGGCTAGCCACACTGGTCAAAAGCTTGTTAAAATTGCGCCATTATATTTAGCTACTTTAGGATTTTCATGGCGATTAATTGGTTCCCAGGCCACATGCACAAAGCACAAAAAGAAATAAAAGAGATATTACCTCAAATTGATGTGGTGATTGAAGTGTGTGACGCGCGTTTACCCTTTAGTAGTGAAAACCCTATGATCACTGAGATCAGAGGTGATAAGCCACTGATAAAAATCCTCAATAAAAGTGATTTAGCCGATCCTGCGAGCACCAAAGTTTGGTTAGATTATTTAGAATCTCAGCATAATGTAAAAGCAATCGCTTTAACCACTGAGCAGCCGAGTGTCGCAAAAAACCTTGTTCATTTAATTCGAAAAATGGTGCCAAATAAAGATCAAGAAGGTAAGCAAATTAACGCGATGATAATGGGTATCCCCAATGTTGGTAAATCAACATTACTTAATACCTTAGTAGGCAAAGCAAAAGCAAAAGTGGGTAATGAGCCCGCAGTAACTAAAGGTCAACAGCGTATTCGTCTCGAAGAAGGTCTTTATCTTTTTGATACGCCGGGCATGTTATGGCCTAAAATTGCTAATGAAAATTCAGGTTATCGTCTAGCGGTTTCTGGTGCAGTGAAAGATACTGCTTTTGATCATGATGATATTGCTTACTTTGCTGCGGAATACTTACTTAAAAATTATCCTAAACGTGTTATGGATCGTTATAAACTTGAAGAGTTACCGCTGCACGAAGAAGACTTAATTGAAGCCATAGGCCGCAAACGTAGCTGTGTTAAAAGTGGTGGCCGTGTTGATTTACATAAAGCGTCAGTTATCTTAATCAATGAAATACGTGATAAAACCCTAGGTGCTATTTCTTTTGAGTTACCGGATATTATTGATGCAGAAAATTCTCACTTTGCCGAATTAGAAGAAAAGCGCATTGCGGCTCGAGAAGCTAAAAAGACTGCACGTGGTCGAGGTCGTAAGAATAAACGTTAATTTCCTGAAACTCAGTTCGAGTCTTGAAGTTGATGCTGAGAGTTTGAAGAAAAGCGCATTGCACCGGCTAAAGAGCTGAAGCTAAAAAGACTGCACGTGGTCGAGGTCGTAAGAATAAACGTTAATTTCCTGAAACTCAGTTCGAGTCTTGAAGTTGATGCTGAGAGTTTGAAGAAAATCGCATTGCACCGGCTAAAGAGCTGAAGCTAAAAAGACTGCACGTGGTCGAGGTCGTAATAATAAACGTTAACAATACTTTTTCACAACAAGGTTTCAATCATGACTGAAGCAACAACATTCACTTTACATGCACAATTAGCGACTGACGGTATTGAGTTGGCCGATTTGCCTTTGTGTAAATTACTATTGTGTAACGATAGTGCCTATCCTTGGTTTATTTTAGTGCCTAAAGTTGCCGATATTAGTGAAATATATCAATTAGATTGGCAGCAACAGCAACAATTACTAAATGAGTCTAGCTTGCTAAGTGAATTACTTATGCAAGTATTTACCGGTGATAAAATGAATGTTGCCGCATTAGGTAATGTGGTTGAACAATTACATGTTCATCACGTTGTTCGCTTTAAAGATGACGCGCAATGGCCAAAACCTATTTGGGGCCAACAAGCATTAACACCTTATTCAGAGGAAGCACTAGCGGTAATAAAAGCTAAGTTATTACCGCAATTAGCAGTGGTTTTTACTGAGGAATAACCTTCTAGGTAAGTAGTTATTAGTGAAGTGTTTTTTAAATTAGTATCTTTCAGTTAAGTCGCTTCAATTAACAAATTGCGACAGCTAATAATCAATAAGCCCCATATGTTATGCACATAATGGGGTTTTTGGGTTTAGATTTTTAGTCAAAACTTTTATTAGCCTTTATAGACCACTAAATTATTTAAGAGTTGCTAAGCAGCATTAGATGCCGTGATACTGGTAACTTTATCTGAAGTCGTTTCAGAGACCTTTGCTAGGGCTTGAGTTAAATCAGCAATAATATCATCAACATTTTCTAACCCGACAGAAATTCTGATCAAACTATCACTAATACCTGCATTTGCTCGCTCTTCTGGTGTGTAAGGAGAATGGGTCATCGAAGCTGGGTGTTGAATCAATGACTCGGCATCCCCTAAACTCACCGCAATTGAGAACAACTCCATAGCATCAATAAATGCGGTTCCACCAGCAAGGTCGGTATGTAATTCAAATGCGATAACACCACCCGCAGCTTTCATTTGCTTGCCAATAAATTTATATCCTGAGTGGCTCTTAAGTCCTGGGTAATAAACTTCAGATACCACTGGGTGCTTCTCTAAAAACTCAGCGACTGTTTGCGCATTGCTGCAATGTCTGTCCATGCGAATCGGTAATGTTTTCAAACCGCGCATAATTAACCAAGCATCGTGCGGGCTTATGGTTGCGCCAATATCTTTAAGCGTGGTCATTTTTATTTCGTTAATCATTTCAAAACTAGCACAAACAATACCAGCAACCACATCGCCATGACCATTCAGGTACTTAGTGGCACTGTGCACTACAATATCGGCGCCAAATTTAGCTGGCTGCTGTAATACTGGGGTGAGAAAGGTATTATCTACTATCGATAATAACTTATGCTCTTTGGCAATCGCGCAAATTTTCTCTAAGTCTAATACCACTAGGTTAGGATTAATTGGTGTTTCTAAAAACACTAACTTGGTATTTTCTTTTATCGCCGCTTTGATATTTTCAGGCTCCGTCATATCGACAAAAGTAACTTCGATAGCAAACTTTTTAAGCATGTGACTCATCAAGGCAAATGAACAGCCATAAACAGCCTTTGATGAAATCATATGATCGCCAGCTTGTAAGTTAGTCAGTAGTGCCGCTGAAACAGCAGCCATGCCTGTAGCCGTTGCTGCAGCGTCATCCATGCATTCCATAGCAGCCACACGTTGCTCTAATTGGCGAGTGGTAGGGTTTCCTAAGCGTGTGTATATATAACCCTCACTTTCTCCGGCGAATCTATCACCACCCTGTTGAGCACTATCAAAAATAAAAGTAGAGGTTTGATATAAAGGCGTTGCTAGTGAGCCGAACTGCTTATCATCAATTCTGCCGGCGTGAATAGCTTTAGTTTCTATATTTTTGCTCTTAAACTTGGTCATTGTGTCTTCCATAATAGGTGAGGTGATTATTGTTATGCTTAAAATTTCTATATATTTACGGTGGTCTTATATAAAGTGTTGCAATTATGTTGCCAATTAATAAAACTGTTACTTTTCAACGAGGTAGGGTTTTGTTTTGAAAGAGTGATTATAGGTTGTAATATTTTTAGTACGTTTTTTAGGGGGGGTAATTGATTTATTGGTATATGTGATACGCTAGGTGTAGGTTTTAAGGCATTAATGGATTTATTTTAGTACCTTATGAGTTTGTACTATTAATATTACTGTGTCATATTTATAGTACGAATTATTTTAAAGCGTACCTTTTTATGCGTATTGTTATTGAATCGAACGACCGGATTGGTATTTCACAAGAAATATTAGCGGTGTTCGCCAAACAAGCTTGGAACCTAAAAGCTGTGGAAATTACCAGTTGTTTTACCTATCTACATCTTGAGTATGATGAATTGACGCTATCTAAAATTAAGTTTTGCTTAATAAATATTGTCGGGGTAATAAGTGTTGAGCCTATTAGTTTATTACCTAGTGAGCAGCGGGCAAGTCACTTGCAAGCTCTATTAGATAAAATGCCAGAGCCTATCATTGATGTTGATAGCCAAGGTTTGATTTTAGCGATGAATAAGGCGAGTCATAAACTTATACCAAAAGTCGCCGGCTTTAAGTCTGATTCGATTGCTACAGACTACTTGGGTAAACCTATTGATGAGCTTATTGGTAAAATAAATACCTCAATGCTGACTAATACTGCAACGAGTCAGGCTATTACCATTCAGGGTAAAGCATACATTCTAGATATAAGCCCCGTCTTAGCTAACACATTATCAAATTCATCCACTGATACTTTCTCGCATACAGAAGATAACAAAGTAACACAGGTAACGGGCTCAGTATTACTGCTACGGTCTATGAATACTTTAGGACGGCAAATATCATTATTGCAAAGTCATCAAGAGCACAGTTTTGACAATATTATCGGTAAATCAAGCAGTATCAGTTTAATTAAAGAGCAAGGGAAACGTTTTGCTGAATTAGATTTACCTGTCCTGATCAGTGGTGAAACTGGCACCGGTAAGGAGTTAATTGCCAGAGCTTTACATCAGGCTAGTTCAAGAGCTAAAGCTCCTTTTTTAGCAATTAATTGCTCAGCATTACCAGAACACTTATTAGAAAGCGAACTTTTTGGTTATGAAAGTGGTGCCTTTACTGGCGCACAAAGAGGCGGAAAGCCTGGGCTAGTGGAACTAGCGGAGGGCGGTTGCTTGTTTTTAGATGAAATTGCTGAAATGTCACCGTATTTACAAGCTAAGCTATTACGTTTTTTACAAGATCTGACTTATCGCCGTGTTGGCGGTACTAAGGAGCTGATCGCTAATATTCGAATTATCAGTGCCAGCCATCAAAACTTAGCCAAATTAATAAATCAGAAAACATTTCGAGAAGATCTATATTATCGTCTTAACGTGCTCAGTATTGAACTGCCGCCGCTGCGTGAGCGAATTACAGATATGAGTCTATTAGCCAACTTATTCATTGAAAATGCAGCAAAACAAGTCTGTAATAGTCAGCAAATAAATTTTGTTAAACCCAAACTTACTGCACAAGCGCTGGTTTTATTACAGCGTTTTTCCTGGCCAGGTAATATCAGGCAACTACAAAATGTGCTATTTAGTGTGGTCGCTTTAAACCGTGGCGGCGATATTAGCGCTGACGACTTGCAACAAGTACTGCAGAAACATTCTGCTAATGCTGTAGAGGTTGCCGATGTTATTATGGAAAATGTGCAAGATTGGTCTAGTGCACAAAGTGAGTTCGAAGCTAAATTATTGACCCATTTACACCCCTTATTTCCAACAACACGTAAACTCGCTGACCGTTTGAAGGTGTCGCATAATAAAATTGCCATGAAACTAAGACAACATGGAATTAAGTAAAAATTATCCTGACTTGTCGTTCAAATTATATCTTAATAGTGTACATAAAGTGTTAATCAGCAGTGAGCAATAAAAGTGACTAATAAAAAATTACAGCATTTCTACATTGCTCAAGAGCAATCTATATATTTACTCAGTCATAAAGACGCGACTAAGTTAAAAGAGTGGGTTGATCTTTGCCAGCAACAATTAAAGCAACTTGGCTTTGAATACGTTGCTCTTTTAGGTAAAGGGGCGTATGGCTTTGTTTTTTCAGGTATTAAATCTACCGATGGTTTAGCAGTTGAATTACCCGTTGTTTTTAAGTTCTCTCGTATTAACTTACCGCAACACGTTCAAGACCGTTTAGCAGAAGAAGCCGATATTCAAGGTCAACTCGATCATCCTCAAATTCCCAAAGTGATTGATTATCAGAAGATAAAGCGACAATCAATTTTACAAATGGGTCGAGCTCCAGGTTTAGATTTGGAGAAATTATCTTTGCGAGTGGGGCCATTACCGCCTGAATTGGTAGTGAGTATTGCATTACAATTAGCTGATATACTTCTGTATTTACGTCAAGCCAATAACCACAGGCAGTTGAAGCCCATAGTACATGGCGATATCAAACCCTCTAATTTGGTTTACGATGAAGATACTGGCAAGGTACAGCTGATTGATTGGGGATCATCGGTGAGTGCTCAGCTCGACTGTAATCAACAGAGTACCAGTACCAACGTAATGGAGTTGATGAGTAGCGATTTACAAAATAGTAATGCCCGCTTAGGAGATGTTTATTTTATTGGTCCAGAGCAGCTAAATGGTGGTTTATCGACGCCCCGTTTTGATGAACAAGGTTTAGCCGCAACTTTATACGCCCTGGCATCAGGGCAATCATGTCGTTATGGTGTCAAGGTTATATCGCCTAATGCCCTAGGTTTACCTAAGTTGCTCGCGCAGGTATTAACCGGCATGTTAAGTGATGATGCTAAACGGCGGGGTCAAGCAGGGGATTACTTTTTTAATAACCTTAGTTATTTGAAAAAAGTTGTCTTGTCAGATAAACCAACAAAAGTTGACGCTATCGCACAAATACCTGTTTGGGTGAAAGCTCAAAGTGAGCAAATAGATACGGTAGTTTACGGGTCGCGCAAGTCATTTTTACGTGAACAAACAGATTATGATAATTTATCGGGTATTGATGATGCGCAGCTAGATAAATATTATAAAAATTATCTTATGGGCATGGGAGACAATGAAAAGGCCTTGATTGCGGCGTTAAGCCGGTTAGGTAATTTTCCTGTTGTTGGCGGCATTGCCATTCGATGGGCAAAAGAGGGGGTTTATATTGACTCTAACTTAACCTTATTTGATGAAGCACTGAAAACATCTTTTACTAGCGCGGTGAACAATATTGTTTATTTGGCTCAGGGTATATATCGCGTCGGGGTATTTAAAAGCTGTTTATTTAATGCCCGTAATACACTACATGTTGAACGTCAGAGCGAAGACCTGCCATTTATTGCTGACGGTAACCAAGAAATAGGCTTTGAGATAAGTGCTGTACCTGACGTTGATGATGTGACCCGATTACACTCTTACTTTGAAGATGGTAAAGACCCTGATGAGTATTTATATCTTCCTGATGAGCTAATGTCGGTTTTAGCTGAGCTAAACCTTATTCACCACACAGGCTGTATTATTTTTGAAGTACTGCCAACACATTTAAAAATTCATAGCTACTTGATGTTATTAAATCATGAAAAAGAAGCTGAATTTAAAGCTTGTTTAGCGCAATTTTTAGCGCTATTACCTACTATTGATGGTATTGGTATCTCAGGCTTTATGAAACTACCTTATAAAGATACTCGATTTTTTGAACATATTAGTAGCATGCCTGATAAGTTTTACCCGAGAAATCCTAAGTTAATGAGTGTTTCTCATGAGAAAAATTAAGGTCTCAAAGCCGCGGTGTTATCAAGTACGCGGTCTAATTTAATTACTAAGGAGAATTGTTATGTATGGAGAAGGGCTAGGCGAAATGGCTTGGATGGATTTATCCGTTCCCGATGCACAAGCGGTAAGTGCTTTTTATCAAAACGTTTTAGGCTGGGATAGAGAGCCCATGGCAATGACCTTAGACAATGAAACTTATAATGATTTTATTATGACTTCAGCGATTAAAAGTGATGAATTAAGTGAGGTAACAGGGACAGATAAAGATGACAGTGTTAATGAGGGGGAGTCAGAAAATGCATCATCATGTCTTAAGTCATCAAGCTTAGTAACCGGAATTTGTCATGCAAGAGGTGAAAATAAAGATATGCCAGCGATGTGGTTACCTTATTTTCTGGTAAAGGATCTTGATGAGTCTATCGGGAAAGTTGTTGTGTATGGTGGTAGTTTATTTACAAACATTAAAAATGTTGGAGAGGACCGTTATGTAGTATTCAAAGATCCTGCTGGCGCTATGGCGGCTATTTATCAAAAAGCTGAAAAGTAACGAGTAATGCTCTCGTTACTTTAGATTACAAACAAAATGTCAAAGATCCCGTTTAATTTTAATAAAGTATAAACGGGACCCTCAAAAAGAGTGATCTTATTAACGCTTCTTAATCATTATTATATACATTAAGCCAATAATCATCGTTAGGGCTATACCTGACAGTAAGAAAGGATCTACAGGAAGTTTCAGTACAAACTCACCAGCAGAGACCTTTTTCCAACCCATGAAGTGTTGGTTTGCGGCAACAACAGCACCAAAAAAACCTATGACCAGCGCTGCATATTTTCCAAGCCAATGAGATGAGATAGGTAGAACCAAAATCAAGCCTAATATGCCTATTACCGAACGTTGCACACGACAATACGGGCATTCATAAACCATACCGCTTACATCCATAAGCCAAGCGATGATAGCAATGACAATGGCAATTAGTGCGATAATTTTACTCTGTTTTATATAAGTCTCTAATTTCAATAAATTCATGATTTTCCTGTGTTCGTTGTTTGTTTAATGATTATTATAGGAGGTAATTATACTATGAAAAATAAAGATACATTAGCCGTTAGTCCGTTTTACATTGAATGAATGACTCTTATAGGAAGCCTAAATAAATCATGCATCAAAAAAATATTGATAAAATATCAACTATAAAAAAACCAGTATAAATATACTGGCTTTTTATATTTCATTTATTTACGGATAATTCACTTCGGCGTTATTTAACTTCTTCACCGGCAGCTTGTTTATCGGCATGATAACTTGAACGAACTAAAGGCCCACAAGCAGCATGCACAAAGCCCATCTTTTTAGCTTCACGTTCAAGCATGGCAAAATCATCTGGATGCACGTAACGCTCTACTGCAAGATGATCTTTACTGGGTTGTAAGTATTGGCCGATAGTTAGCATAGTGACGCCATGGTTACGCAAATCTTGCATTACTTCTAAAATTTCTTCGTTGGTTTCACCTAAACCGACCATTAAGCCAGATTTAGTTGGCACCGTAGGGTTAGCTGCACCAAAATTTTTCAGTAAGTCTAATGACCATTGATAGTTTGCACCAGGACGAACCTTGGTATAAAGGCGTGGCGCAGTTTCCATATTATGGTTAAAAACATGTGGTGGATGTTGATTAAGTATTTCTAATGCTCTATCCATACGGCCACGAAAGTCAGGGACTAAAATTTCAACTTTAGTATTTGGCGCTTGCTCACCAATTTCTTTTACGCAATCGGCAAATTGTTGCGCACCACCATCTCGTAAATCATCTCTATCTACTGAGGTGATAACGACATACTTTAAGCCCATATCTTTTAAACTATTGGCAAGTTTTTTTGGTTCATCTTTATTAGGTGGTAGTGGGCGACCATGGCCAACATCACAAAATGGACAACGTCTGGTACATAGATCACCTAAAATCATAAAGGTAGCCGTACCGTGGTTAAAACATTCTGCTAAGTTAGGGCATGAAGCTTCTTCACACACCGAGTGCAAGTTGTTTTTACGTAAATTAGCTTTGATGGCATCAATACGTTCACTCGAGCGAGGTAACTTGATACGTAACCAACTGGGTTTACGTAACATAGTAGCTTTTGTTGAACTGACAACTTTAATTGGAATGTGAGCTAATTTATCTGCATCGCGAAATTTTTCGCCCGCTGCACGATTGGCTGTTTTTGTTGCTGAAATTAAATCACTACTCATGATGCGTGTTATTCTCGTTTGGTAAACCTGTTTGATAACTAACATCATTAGCATCAAGTAAGGTTATTAAATGTTTCACTAAGGCAGTACTTGCACTAGCGGTATCTTGTGGGCCTTGTAAATCGGCAGTTTGTACCATTTCTAAACCGGCATAACCACAAGGATTAATACGTAGAAAAGGTGATAAATCCATATTCACATTGATGGCTAAACCATGAAAGGAGCAACCTTTACGTACTCGTAATCCTAATGAGGCAACTTTTTTCTCATCGACATAAACACCCGGTGCGTCAGCCTTGGCATACGCGTTAATATTATAATCAGCTAAAGCCGAGACAATACTTTTTTCGATCAAAGTTACTAACTGCCTTACGCCAATTTTTTTACGGCGCAGGTTAATCATAATGTAAATTACTTGCTGACCTGGACCGTGATAAGTGACTTGACCACCTCGGTCAACTTTCACTACTTCAATATCGCCAGGTAGGAGCAAATGTTCAGCTTTACCTGCTTGTCCTTGGGTAAAAACAGCAGGATGCTCTACTAGCCATAATTCATCAGCAATAGTGTTATCACGGTTATCGGTAAAGTCTTTCATGGCATGCCAAACTTGACTGTAATCCATGGTATCTAATTGTCGGATGACTAATGAGTCAGCAAGGTTAATAGTCTCTTGCTCGACCGTTGAATTTGAGTGCACTAGGCAAACCTCGTTAATCTAGAGTTTGGAAAACTAATCGCCTTAAAAGGCTACCCACATAAAGTCCCATTGTTGTTCACTATAAAACGTATCGTACTTGTTCAATCGCTGTTAACGTTTCATAGATAGTTTCAATGTGTTTTTTACTGGTAACGGTTACCGCAATAGAAACTGAGAGGTAAGTACCTTTCGAACTAGGCTTAATTTTGGGGGCATAATCACCAGGGGTATGCTTTTGTAGTTCAGCAATGATCAAGTCAGGCAACTCGTCACAGGCAAGGCCCATCACTTTAAAGTTTAATACCGTTGGGAAATCTAATAATTCATCAAAATGGGTTTTCATGGTCACTTACTTCTTTATCTAGCTAGGTTTGTACTTTGACGTCATTTTATCATCAATTATCATGGGCTGATATTGTTTTTATTCTCTGCCTTATACGTTTTTTGGTTAAGGCCATAAAAGTTTTCTTTAAGTGTATAGATTTTTTTCGAGGCAAAAACAAAAAAGCCTCAATAAAGAGGCTCTTATAGTTTGCTAATCAAGTTGTTAATTAGCAAACTGCAATTTAACATAATCTACTAAACGGCTGAACATACTACCTTCATTAACTTCTTCTAAAGTAACCAAAGGGTATTGAGCAATATCTTCATCATCAAGTTGTAAAAATAAAGTGCCAACTACTGTGCCTTTTGCTAAAGGCGCGGTCAGTTGTTTATTTAGCTCAAAATTTGCTTTCAAATTTTTACGTTGACCACGAGGAATGGTGATTGGCGTATCTGAAATAATGCCTAAATCGACATTTTCTTTGTCACCCATCCATACACGGTTGGCAATAAATTTTTCACCGGCTTTATATGGGGTGATTGTTTCAAAAAAGCGGAAACCATAGTTTAATAATTTTTTACTTTCTACTTTTCTTGCTCGTTCACTTGCGGTACCCATAACAACGGTAACTAAACGCATATCGCCTTTAGTTGCAGAGGTTACTAAACTGTAGCCAGCATTTGATGTATGGCCAGTTTTCATGCCGTCAACATTTAAGCTTTTGTCCCACAATAAACCATTACGGTTATACTGTTTGATATTATTATATTTGAATGATTTTTGTTTATAAATGGCGTACTCTTCAGGTACCTCTCGAATAAGTGCGATAGCTAACGTAGCCATATCTCTAGGCGTAGTCATATGAGAGTCGCTGTCTAAACCATGACTATTTTCAAAAAAGCTACTCGACATGCCCAATTGCTCAGCATGAGCATTCATTAAATCAGCAAAAGCACTTTCGCTACCGGCAATATGTTCAGCCATAGCAACACACGCATCATTGCCTGAGGCAACAATAATACCTTGGTTTAACAAGCTAACAGGTACTTCAGTACCAACTTCAATAAACATTTTAGATGAATCAGGAAAGTTCTTAGCCCAAGCATTTTCACTGATCATCACTTTATCAGTGTTTTTAATATTGCCGTTCTCAAGCTCTTTACCAATAATATAACTGGTCATTATTTTAGTTAAACTTGCCGGTGCTAACTGTGTATCGGCATTTTCTTCAGCAATGATTTTACCTGTGGTGTAATCAATTAAGATAAAACCTTTAGCGTTAATTTGTGGGGCGTCGGGAATAATAGTAATAGCATTAGCGGCTGGTGTAAGCACAACTGCAGCGCTTAACAAAGCGCCACTGAAAAAGGTAAATAATTTGTTGGCGTTAAATTTGCCAGAAAATCTTTTTGATTGGGTCATAGTGTTAGTCGTGTGTGAAAAGTAAGGAAAATCAACTGGACGAAAGTATACCACTTCTAAAAAGCTTGGCTATGGGCAAAAAATAGAAATGACCAATAATTTCGCAGAAAAGCTATTAAAAATGTAACAACTTTTATGAAATTTCATTTTATCTGTTTGCACAAACTATTTTTTAAGGCTTTATGGTGCTGTTCTGGGATAAGCATTAGGGTAACCATTTGCTTTTAACGACAGCAATAATGCATTTAATGTTGCAAGATCGCTGATAGGTCCCAATTGAATACGATATATGCCTTGCTTCTCAACATAACTACTGTCTTGTTTATATTGCGTCTTGAGCTTATTTGCTGTGCTAATCGCCAGCTCTTTTTTACTGGTGGCAAATACTTGAATGTAGGGGGTAGTAATGCCCATGACTATTTCTTTTGGGGTGCTCCCTTGCTTTGATTTTTCAGCCTTAATAACAGCAAGGACTGTTGGGTTAGCGTCAGGCGAAACTTTTTCAGTTGAAACCGGGTTTACTAATAGGGTTTTGACCTTACCTGTTTTTTTATCAAAATCAGTTATGGCAGTGATCTTGACCTCTGCAGTACCTGTTTTTAACATATCGAGCTTATAGGCGGCGCTGTAGGATAAATCGATAATCCGTGATTGATGAAACGGACCTCTGTCATTTACTCGCACGATGACTGATTTATCATTGGCAGTATTAGTCACTTTTAAATAAGTAGGCAAAGGTAAGTTTTTATGTGCTGCGCTCATGGCGTACATGTCATAGATTTCACCATTAGAAGTGAGATGACCATGGAATTTTTTGCCATACCAAGAGGCGGTACCGGTTTGTTCAAAACCATGAGCTGATGTTAATACTTTATAGGGCTTACCAAATACTTGATAATCTTTATTGCCACCACGACTATGTGCTTGTGCTCGTGGTAAAGCATCTTTTAACTCGGCTTGGCTGGGTAAACGTGTTGGTGTACTGTCATGTTTTTGTTGATAACGTCCAGAAGTACAGGCACTTAACAACGTTAGTGTTAATACTAAACTGAGTAAAATGAGTGCTTGCTTGTAAACTTTTATTCGATTCATATTTTCAATAACTTTCATAAAAGGAAATAGGGTGGCTTGTGGATTATTTTGCTTAAACGTGAAAACGTCGGTGAGTACTAATAGCCATTAACATGCCAAAACCTAACATCAGTGTCACCATGGATGTACCACCATAGCTGACTAACGGTAGTGGCACACCTACTACAGGTAATAATCCAGATACCATGCCAATATTTACAAACACATAAACAAAAAAAGTTAAGGTGAGACTACCAGCGAGTAATTTGGTGAAAGCGTGTTGTGCATTGACGGCAATCCACAAGCCGCGCATTACGACAAATAAATAGACGGCAAGCAGGGCGGCAACGCCAATTAAGCCAAACTCCTCACTAAAGACTGAAAAAATAAAGTCGGTATGGCGCTCAGGTAAAAACTCTAACTGTGATTGGGTGCCTTGCAGCCAACCTTTACCGTTAATACCACCGGAGCCTATGGCTATCTTTGATTGAATAATATGATAACCCGAGCCAAGTGGGTCTTGCTCTGGGTTTAAGAAAGTCATCACACGTTGTTTCTGATAAGGTTTCATCAAAAACATCCATAAAATGGGCACGAATGCAGAGGCTAAACCAAGACAAACACCAATTAGACGCCAACTTGCACCAGCAAGAAAGATAACAAAAATTCCGGAGCTGGCAATTAGCAGGGAAGTGCCTAAATCGGGCTGTTTAGCAATAAGTAAAGTGGGTAATAATACTAAGATAAAGGCGAGGATCACCGTCGATATTTTTACTGGTAAATTTTCTTGACTAACAAACCAGGCAATCATAATAGGCACTATCAATTTCATTATTTCAGACGGCTGGAATTTTATGAAACCCAAATCTAACCAGCGCTGTGCGCCTTTACCAACATGACCAAAGAGCAAAACGCCAACTAACATTAATAAACCTAAAACAAAAACAGGCACGGCCCATTTTCGATAAACCAGCGGCGGTATTTGCGCAACAATAAACATGCCTACAAGCGCGACACCGATACTTCTAGCTTTACGATATACAACGGCAGTTTCTTGCCCTCCAGCGCTATAAACAAGAAATAAACCTAATGCCAATAATGTCAAAAGCCCCAATAATAACGGCACATCTATATGAAGTCGCTGCCAAATGTTGTGGATTTTTTGTTGGTCTTGTCCGGTACTGCGCATCAGTCAGCCTCTTGTGATGTTTTTGCGATAACTGTAGGGGACTTGGCTTTTATTTTAGACAATTGACTGGTAATCACTCTATCGCCGAAATACTGGTCCATAATCTGTCTAGCCACTGGCGCAGCATTAGTAGCACCACCACCTTTAGCGACATTTTCAATGGCTACCGCAATAACAATTTCAGGTTTTTCAAAAGGCGCAAAAGCAATAAACATAGCGTTATCACGTTTGTTTTCTGAGGTGGATTTAGCATCATACTTCTCACCTTGTTTACGTCGAGCTACTTGTGCCGAACCAGTTTTACCTGAAGCATCATAGGTACTGCCTTTAAATGGTTTATGAGCTGTAGCACCAAATTTCTGTACGGTATTATGCATAGCGTTTAGTACGGTGTCCCAATTCTTTTCATTTCTAAGTTTTAAGGGCGCACGGGGCTCATATTCAATTGGTGTAATTTGATGATACGCATTGCCACTACTCTCAATAATTAATTCACTTTTTGCCTTGAGTAAATGAGGGATTTTTCGTTCACCTCGGTTTACCAAAGTGGTTAAGGCTTGTGTTAATTGTAGTGGTGTTACTGTCCAAAAACTTTGCCCTATACCAACAGAAAGCGTTTCGCCTGTGTACCAAGATTTATTGTATCGAGCACGTTTCCAAGCAACACTGGGCATAATGCCTTTATTTTCTTCGTGGATATCGAGACCGGTATAATCACCAAAACCGAATTTTTCCATCATATCGCTGATTTTAGTAATGCCTAATTTAAAAGCGAGATCATAAAAATAGATGTTACAAGACTGCTCAATAGCCTTGGTCAAATTAACCTTGCCATGACCCCAAGGTAGCCAGTCACGATATTTATTAGGTAGACCATTTAACTGATACCACCCCGGATCGTTAACTTCAGTTGTCGGGGTAATTACATTCTCTTCCAAACCCGTCAGAGCAAGAAAAGGTTTGACGGTTGAAGCTGGAGGATAACCACTTTGCACACTGCGGTTAATAAGTGGTAAATCTTTTGATTCGAGTAACTTTTTATAGTTTTTAGTGCTGATACCATGAACAAATAAGTTACCGTCGTAACTCGGATTGGAATACATGGCTAATATACCGCCTGTTCGAGGGTCCATGGCAACAATAGCGCCACGCTTACCAGACAAGGCGCGTTTAGCAATCATTTGCAATTCAATATCTAAGGTTAAAGTAAGATCTTTACCAGGTACTGGTGGTGTGTAATTTAAGGTACGAATCACTCGTCCTTGGTTATTAACTTCTACTTCTTGATGGCCAATGGTGCCGTGCAGCATATCCTCATAGTACTTTTCAATACCGAGCTTGCCGATACCGTAAGTGGCGGCGTAGTTTTCAGCTTTACCAGCTTGCTCTAATTTATTGGCATCTTTTCTATTTATTCGCGCCACATAACCAAGGTTATGGGTGGTTAAATCGGAAAAAGGGTAATAGCGCTTTAAGCGGGCATTAACAAAAATGCCTGGATATTTATGTTGATTTACCGAGAATAGCGCAACTTGTTGGTCACTTAAACGGGAATGTAATTCGACAGGTTTGAAACGACGTTTACGTTTCATAGATTTAAAAAACTTATTTTGTCGATCGGCGCTGATATTAAGTAACTGACTAACTTGTTCTATGCTAGTTTTAATATCACCAACATCTTCGGCGATAACTTCTAAACTATAAACCGGTTTATTATCGGCGAGTAATACACCATTCCGGTCATAGATTAATCCACGGTTTGGCGCTACCGGTAATAGCTTGATACGGTTAGAATTTGAACGTGTTTGGTATTTCTCGAATGACTCTACTTGTAGGGTATAGAGATTGGCAAAGAGCAGCAGTAATACCAAGACAACGACGGCAAAGGCAATAAAGGTACGTCGGGCAAATAAGTTTGCTTCAGCGGAGTGGTTACGTATAGCAACACGACGTGGAGACATCAGCGCACTCGATTAAACATAAGTCTATTTACTAAAAGTATCGCCAAAGCATTTTTTAACAAAAGTTATTCTCTATGGTATGGGTGGTTAGTGTTTACACTCCAAGCACGATACAGGCTCTCTGCAATAAGTATTCGTACCATTGGGTGAGGAAGCGTTAGCGCCGATAACGACCACTTTTGCTCAGAAGCTTTAATACAAGCAGGTGCTAATCCTTCAGGGCCCCCAACAAGTAATGCAACATCTCTGCCATCAAGTTGCCAGCTTTCTAGTTGCTTTGCAAGTTTTGGTGTTGTCCAAGGTTGCCCTTCGACTTCTAAAGTGACAATGCGGTTGCCTTTAGGGATAGCAGCCAGTAATAATTCACCCTCTTTAGCGAGGATGCGTGTTATATCCGCATTTTTACCACGTTTACCTGCTGGGATTTCTACTAAATTAAAGCTTAAATCACGAGGAAAACGGCGACTGTACTCAGCAAAACCTTGGCTAACCCATGCAGGCATTTTGCTACCAACGGCATATAAAGTGAGTTTCATAAGAGTAGTTTTAGTTGATTATTTAAAGGAGATTATATTAATTACAGGGCTTAAAATTGTAAAATCATAACTGTTGAGTAAAATAACGAGGGCAGGTGGTTGATAGAGTAATAACACTCTATTTAAATTGACACCAACGCAGCACTCGTTTTATTACTAGGCAAAGTTAATAAGTAACTTATTCAGCCCAAAGTTGCTCAAGGTTATACTTATCACGTTGTTCATCGGTCATAACATGAACAATTATATCGATTAAATCGACTAATGCCCATTCACCAACATCATTGCCTTCCATGCCGCGCGGTTCAATTCCCGCAGCACGACATTCCATCGCTACAGATTGAGCAATAGATTTTACATGGCGGTTTGAGTTACCTGAACAAATAATCATGTAATCAGCAAAGCTTGCTTTGTCGCTAATATTAAGGGCAATGATGTCTCTGCCTTTCATGTCTTCAAGTTTTTCTATGACAAATGCTTTAAGTTGTTCAGTTTGCAAGGGGCTATTCCTATCGTTAATCGTAACTTTTGATGCGCTCTTTTAGAAGCGACAATATATAATATTGCAATATTAACACTTTTTACGCGCAGGGTTAACGGTAAAGCTTATTTTTGTGAATATATTCTGAAATTTCTGGCATCAGTTGTAAATTCCAGCTTGTTTTGCTCACTAAATGATGGCGGATTTGTGTGGATGAAACATCAAATAAGTTTGTTTTAGCAAAGTATATATTACCGGATTCAACATTTTTCAGCTCAGCTAAATTAGAAGTTTGATGTTTTTTTAGTAAGGCTATTGTCGCTTGATTTAACTGTTCAAAGGCATAGTTAGGCCTGCTATTAACGATTAAGTGACATAAAGTCAAAATTTCTCGATATTGATACCAATGGGTAAAAGTCATCAGTGAATCCATACCGATAATAAAATACAAAGGTCGGTTGGGATTTTCTTTTTTTAACGCGGTAAGGGTATCTACCGTATAAGAGTGGCCTGAGCGTTTTAATTCTCGTTGGTCACAAGAAAATAGTGTACTGCCATGACAAGAAATTTCTACCATCGTAGCGCGTTGCTGTGCACTTGCATGGGGAACAAGCTCCTGTGAAGTTTTGTGGGGAGGAATATGTGCAGGTATTAATAGTACTTTTTTCAAATCTAACTCATCAGCCACTGCTTGAGCTGATTGAGTATGGCCTAAATGGATTGGGTCAAAAGTTCCGCCTAAAATTCCTATTCCAGGTTTTAGTGGACTCAATTGCTTATTTTGATTAGCCATTAAGTTTGTCTCAGTGTAATTATCAGAGTTAAGCTAGCTACAGTTAAATTATCATCGCTAATTGAGCCATAGTTTAGCCATAGTTAAGACTAAAGGCAGCTGTTTTTTCACCGTGATACAAGGTGATACATAAATCAGCTAACAAAATAAAAATATTAAACTCACTGCTGGTTTTACTCAATAAGTCTATGTCTGCAATGCGTATCATGGCACGTTTGACATTAGCAAGTTTGATGTGTGTTAGTGCGTGTTGGTACAAAGGTTTACGTTTGTCCCAGATACGGTATTGCTTATAAACATTGGCAATGCCTTCACCTTGCTCTAATTGATTTAGCATGGTGTACAACTGATTTACTTCTTTATGGAAAATCCAAATTAGTTGTGCGGGAGCCATACCTTCTTGTTGTAGCTGATCAAGCATGGTTATACATTTAGCGCAGTCCCCTTTTAGTAACGCATCGATAACTTGAAAAGGGTTAAACTTTGCCTGTTTTAGAATTAACTGCTCTGCTTGTTCAATACTAATAGGTTGAGAGCCAAAAAGTAGCGCTAGTTTATCTAACTCTTGGCCGAGGGCGAGTAGATTACCTTCAAACAGTTCTGTTAACAGCGCGTTTAATTCGGCAGATATGGTGAGTTGTCGTTGCCTTGCTTGATTGTTCAACCATTGCGGCATGGCTTTCAACTCAATATCGTACAAGGGCAAGTAACAGCCCAATTGAGCCAGGCTTTTAAACCATTTTCTATTTGCGCTAGCCGCATCAAGTTTCGCACCATGGAAAATAAACATCACATCCTGTGGTGCATTATTGCTATTGAAGTCTTGTATTAAGCGTTCAGCCAAAGCTAATAGCGCTTTGTTGCCAGCATCACCTACTTTTACAGTTGTTAGCTCAACTTCAATAATGCGTTGGCTGGCAAAAAGGCTTAACGCTTGGTACTCGTCAAGTAACTGTTGCCAATCAAAGCTAATGTCACTGCTAAAGCGAATGATTTCACTAAAGCCTTGTTTTTTTGCATGGCTTTTAATAACAGCTAGGCTGTTATCCTTTTGCCAAGGCTCATCTCCAAAAACTAACCAAACCGGTTTAAAACCCTGTTGTAGGGTATTGTCTAGCTGGTTATGGTAAATTTTCATGAAAACCTTATAGAGATGTTGCAGCAAGTTATGATGCTAACAAATGTATTATTGCTAAAAACGAATTACTAGCGTTGTATTCTTGCTAAATCACGTAATATTTTATCTGCGGCCGAGGTTCTCATTTCACTTAATAATAGTGATAACTCACGACTTTTTGCGAGGGCAAGGTTAGGATCGTCTTGGTAATCGCGATACAGCTCAAAGCGGAACTCTTGAGCATCTTCACCAGTAAAGCGCACTTGATAATGTACTGAATAAATCAATTCATATTCAGCCACTTGACCGTTAGAGAAAAGTGACAAGGTGCGTCTGTCTAATTTATCAGAAATTATACGTAATTCAGGTATGTCAGCTTTAGAGTGTTTTAATACTTTAACTTGGTTGCGCGTTAAGTTTAGTTTAACTAAACGTGTCAACTCACCATGGACATCAGTTGAGCTCAAGTAAAGTGTTTGCAATTCATCATCAAGTAGATAATCACCACGCAGTTGAAAACCACAAGCTGACAATAAGCTTGTGGTTAACAGGGCTATAGCAAAAGTTCTAATGGTTAAGCTTTTAATGGCAAGGCTTAATTTATACATTTGTTATTTACCCTTAATGGCGGACACAGGTTGATTAGGTGTAACAAACTAGTTAGCGACAATATTAAGTAACTTACCTGGAATATAGATAACTTTGCGTATGGTATTACCGTCAGTAAATTTCAATACACTTTCATCATTTAAACCCAAGACTTCAACATCTTCTTTGCTTGCATCAGCGGCGACAGTTATTTTTGCACGTAACTTACCATTTACTTGTACAATGATTAACTTTTCATCTTCTACCATAGCGCTGTCATCAACAACAGGCCAAGTGGCATCTTCAACATTTACATCACTACCACCAACTAATTGCCATAAATGATGACAAAGATGTGGGGTAATTGGCGTTAACATTAATACTACAGCACGAACAGCTTCTTGCATTATCGCTTTGTCTTCATCACTTTCTAATTTAGCTTTACCTAAGTGATTCATCAACTCCATGATGGCCGCAATAGCCGTATTGAAAGTATTACGACGACCAATATCGTCAGTAACCTTAGCAATTGTTTTGTGTAACTCACGGCGTAATTTTTTCTGATTAGCGTTTAAGGTTAAATCAGCAAGGTTAGCAATGTCTGCTCCTTTAGTTGTTTCAACAAAGTCAGTCGCTAGTTTATAAACACGCTTAACAAAGCGGTGCGCACCTTCAACACCGGCATCAGACCATTCTAGGGTTTGCTCTGGCGGCGAAGTAAACATGATAAATAAACGTACAGTATCTGCACCGTACTTTTCTATCACTTCTTGTGGGTCAATGCCGTTGTTTTTAGACTTAGACATTTTGCTCATACCGGCAGAAAGCACTGGCAGACCATCAAGTTTACTGATTGAAGAAGTTACATTGCCTTTCTCATCACGTTCTGAAGTAACATCACTTGGTGCAATCCATTCTTGTGCGCCATTATCAGCTTCACGGTAATAAGTCTCTGCTAATACCATGCCTTGACATAAAAGCTTTTTAAATGGTTCATCACAATCTACTAAACCAACATCACGTAATAATTTATGGAAAAAACGTGAGTAAAGTAAATGTAAAATAGCATGCTCAATACCACCAATGTATTGATCTACCGGTAACCAATAGTTGGCTTTGGCAGGATCAATCATTTGTGTATCGTCATTCGGTGAACAATAACGCGCGTAATACCATGAAGATTCCATGAAGGTATCAAAGGTATCCGTTTCACGTAATGCTTCTTCACCGTTATAGGTGGTTTTTGCCCACTCTGGGTCGGCTTTAATCGGTGATGTTGTGCCGTTCATTACGACATCTTCAGGTAACACTACCGGTAATTCATTTGTCGGTACTGGTACTGACTCACCATTAGCAAGGTTCATCATTGGGATTGGCGTGCCCCAGTAACGTTGACGAGAAACGCCCCAATCACGTAAACGATAATTAGTTTTTATCTTGCCTTTGTTTTCACTGGTTAGTTTTTCGCTAATTGCAGTAAAAGCTTGCTCAAAACCTAAGCCATCAAATTCACCTGAATTGATTAAGGTAGACTTCTCAGTAATGGCAGCAGTGTTAATATCATCGCCTTCTTGACCAGCAATAACTTGTTCTATAGCTAAACCATATTTAGTGGCAAACTCGTAATCACGTTGGTCATGACCCGGTACCGACATTACAGCGCCTGAGCCATAATCCATTAATACAAAATTCGCAGCCCATACTGGCACTAATTTATCAGTAAGCGGGTGAATAGCTTTAAGACCCGTATCAACACCTTTCTTTTCCATTGCAGCCATATCGGCTTCAGTGGTTTTACTACCTTTACACTCTTCGATAAAAGCAGCTAATTCAGTATTCGTTTTTGAGGCAGCTAATGCTAGCGGATGCTGAGCAGCAAGCGCGACATAAGTAACACCCATTAACGTATCTGGACGTGTAGTGTAGATATCAAATTTTTCATCTGAATCGGCAACTTCAAAAGTCATCTCAACACCTTGAGAGCGACCAATCCAGTTACGTTGCATAGTTTTTACTTGTTCAGGCCATTCAGTTAACTGGTCTAAATCATTCAGTAACTCTTCAGCGTAATCAGTAATTTTGATAAACCACTGTGGTATTTCTTTACGTTCAACCTTTGCGCCAGAGCGCCAACCGCGACCATCAATAACTTGCTCATTTGCTAATACAGTTTGATCAACAGGATCCCAGTTTACTGTAGCATTTTTCTTATACACTAAACCTTTCTCAAAAAGTTGAGTAAAGAACCATTGCTCCCAACGGTAGTAATCAGGTTTACAGGTTGCTAACTCACGACCCCAGTCATAACCAAAACCAAGCGATTGCAGTTGATTACGCATATAATCAATGTTTTCGTAGGTCCACTTTCCTGGCGCGGTCTTATTTTTAATCGCTGCATTTTCAGCAGGTAAACCAAAAGCATCCCAACCCATAGGTTGCATGACGTTTTTGCCTTGCATACGCTGGTAACGAGAAATTACATCACCTAAACTGTAATTACGCACATGACCCATGTGTAATCGACCGCTAGGGTAAGGGAACATAGCTAAGCAATAAAACTTTTCTTTGTCCGGATTTTCAATAGCTTGAAAGGTGTTGTTATCAGTCCAAAATTTTTGTACTGTTGCTTCAATCGCTTGAGGATTATAAATGGCTTCCATTAAGGTTTTCTCGAATGCTTTTAAGGTGTTATCAACTCGACTACTAGACAATATATATTTGCCTGAATAGTGAAGGAGCCGACGTTAGATTATCGCAGTAGAATACCTTATCTAGCTGGGTAACAACAAGCATATATTTCAACTTTTCCTATACTTAAACCTGAACACTTGAGGGAAATACTAATGGCACATCAAAATGATTACTTTGCTGATATATATCGAAAACTTAACAACTGGTTAGTTGAAGTAAAAGCGGAGCAAAAGCCACACATTGACGAGTTTATTAAACAGGCAAAATTGTATGCGGGCGCCGCTGAGACTATGTCAGAAGAAAAGCTGAAACAATTTGTTGATAATTTAAAGTATGACTTACGTGACTTTTATCAATTAAATAGAACCCAAGCTGAACACTCGCTCTACTTGGGGTTATTAAGTGAAACACTGTGGGATAATCTCGCCAAATTAACCGATAAATCGCAAGTCGAATGGGCAGAACTTATTGAAGACTTTAATCATGATGGTTTATATAAAAGTGGCGATTTCATTGGATTTGGTGAACTGCAATGTGAACAATGTGATGAAAAAATAACTATTATGCATTTTAGTGAAATCGCTGACTGTGCTCATTGTGGTTCAACTGATTTTATTCGCCTACCGCTCATGCCTTAACCTTAATACCTATGCATAAATTGGTTTTAAAGCAGCTATGTTGGGATGTCTGTGCTAACTATGCACTTCATAGCCTGCTTTCTTAAGGCAATGAAAATGACTAAAGGAGATTGCTTGAACATGAGTTAGCTCAGGCTTACTGAAATACACATTTGTTAGTCGTTGGGCTAAAGAAGTAGAACGGTTATATAATCAACTTGTTAGCGAAAAAGTTAGCAAGTACACTAACACTAAATTTTGATACGATAATATTTTCAATATACCCTTAGATACTTTATTTATTAGGAGCGAGACTCAAAAACGCTCTTTAAAGGACTTACATGACTAAAACTGCTATTTGCTCTGCAGATCAAACTCTTCTTGGTGTTGATGATCTCACTTCTCCTTTATCAGCTTCATTATTCGCCCAAACTAAAAAATCAACCAGTAAAATCAATGATTCTTGCGTGCAAGGCTTTGTTGGCCATGAGCGGGCAAAGGAAGCGTTGGAATTTGGTTTATCTATGTCAGCACTCGGTTTTAATGTTTTTGCTCTGGGTGAGCACGGCACTGGTCGACAGACACTAATTAAGCAGATGTTAACCTCGCTTGCTAGTGCAAAAACAACACCTGATGAGTGGTGTTATACTAATAATTTTGACGAAAGTCATATTCCATTAACGCTGTCAATGAAGCCTGGAGACGGTAAGCAATTATTGAAAAGTATGAATAAGTTTATTGATGCTTTACTCAGCTTATTTCCTGAAGTTTTTGATAACCCAAAATATCAAAGACAAAAGTCAGCCATTGATAGAGAGTTTAATCAAAAATACGACCAAGCAATTTCTGTAGTAGAAGAGTTGGCTTTAAAAGATGACGTTGTTTTATATGAAGAAAATGGTGAGGTGGGCTTTTCGCCTTTAGTTGAAGGTAAGCCGCTAAATGATAAGGAGTTCTCTAACTTAAATGAAACGGACAGGGCTAATTTTTATAAATCATTAAATGAATTAGAAAATGTACTTTCTGAGCAATTATTAGAGTTACCGCTATGGAAAAGGTTGTCTTTTGATCAATTAAGAAAGCTTAAAAATGATACTGCTGAGCAAGCCATTCAGCCTTATATTACTGAATTAGAAAAAGAGTTTAATAAGAATAAAGACGTATTAAAGTATTTAAGTAAAGTGAAAGGCCATGTGGTCGATGCAGTCTTAGAAATTTTAGTTACTGATTCTGATGATACACCTACAGACAAAGAGCTACGCAAGTTAATGGTTGAGCGTTTTCTACCTAACTTACTGGTGACACACGATGAAACTCAAGGCGCACCTATTGTTTATGAGCAAAACCCCACGTATCAAAATTTATTTGGACATGTTGATTTTGCTAGCTTTCAAGGGGGAAGTTATACCAGTTATCGTTTAATCAGACCCGGTGCTTTACATAAAGCTAATGGTGGTTACTTATTATTAGATGCTGATAAAGTATTAAGTCAACCTATGGTGTGGTCGCGCTTGAAGCTGGCCTTAAAAACTCAGCAAATAACCATTGAAAATCCTTATTCAGAATATGGCCAATCAAGTGGCTATAGCCTACAACCAGAAAAAATCCCTCTGCAAGTAAAAGTAGTGTTACTTGGTGATGCCGAGATTTATTATACCTTGCAAGACTATGATCAAGAGTTTACTGAGCTATTTAGAGTGTTAGCTGATTTTGACCGTCATCTTGATAAAACGGATAGTAATTTAATCGCTTTTGGCCAATTAATCAGGCAACGCGCCGATAAACATAATTACCCTGAGGTAAGCAATGAGGCTGTGTTAGAGCTTGTACGTTATGCACTTAGACGCGGCGAGCATAAACATAAGGTTTCAGCCAATATAGTGCAGGTTAATGATTTACTTGATGAAGCAAACTACTGTTGGCAGAAGCAAGGCAGTGAAGGGCCACTATCTGCTCAGCATATCGCTTTGGCACAAACAGCGAGAAAACGTCGTATTGGCCGTTTAAGTGAAACTTGGCTCAGTGAAATTAAAGAGCAACAAGTATTAATCAGCACTGAAGGTGAGTTCGTTGGTAAAGTTAATGGTCTAACGGTACTTGAGATAGGTGATAGTGTTTTTGGTACCCCTGCACGGATAACGGCAACCGTTTATGCGGGTAGTGAAGGTGTAACCGATATTGAGCGTGAAGTAGATTTAGGCAAGTCAATTCACTCAAAAGGGGTGTTACTATTAACGGGATATTTAGGTCATAAATATGGGCAAACATTTCCTGTTACTATTTCAGCTAATATTGCCATTGAACAATCTTATGGCCATATTGATGGCGACAGCGCGTCTATGGCTGAACTCTGTGCCCTTATTTCGGCCATTACCTTATTGCCTATAGATCAAAGTTTAGCTATTACAGGTTCAATAAATCAACATGGTGAAGTGCAATCAATTGGCGGGGTTAACGAGAAAATAGAAGGTTTTTTCCAATTATGTCAAGACAAAGGGTTAACGGGAAAACAAGGGGTGATTATACCTAAAACTAATGTCATCCATTTAATGCTTAATGATGAAGTGTTAGGTGCCGTCGCTCGCGGTGAATTTAGCATACATGCTGTTGAAAGCATTGATCAAGCATTACAGTTATTAATGAATGTTGATGCTGGTATCATTAGCCGAACAGGTCGTTACCCGCGTAAATCTATTCATGGTTTAGCCCTTGATAAGCTCGAGAGCTTTGCTGATATACTCAATGGCCCTGAGGAATAAGACTAACGTACCATTATTGAGGTCGAAATATGCACGTCTACTGCTTAATAATTGCACTCTTGTTGGCCTTTTGTTATTGTAATTAGCATAAAAATAACAGGCGGTATTAATCAGGCGGCACTAACAAAATGGAATTCTCTACAGAAGAGTTGAATTTCTTCAATGATGTGTTTACCGAAACATCATCAGAGCAGATGATGAGTGATTCTCAACATCAACTCAGTATAAAAACGGATGTACCTCAATATTTACAGCAAATCCTAGTGGGCAGTAAACTGACACTTCTGGCTGAAGTTAGTCATTATCAATTGTGGTTCCCTGTTTCTTTGTCAATTAATAAGCAGGGTGACTTTTTACCCAGCTTAGGTACCCCTGAAATAATCGATGTCAAAGGCAATGAACGTAGTTGGCGAGTTAATACTCCAAAAAATGTTGCACTCGTTGACGTCTTTCATGATCAAGAAATTGAAGTTTTGTCACTTTCTGCTACAGGATTAACGCTGAAAATTCCTAACTCTAAAAAGAATGTTATAAATCTACAGCAGTCTTCCTTAGAAATGAGTTTAGCAGGTGAAAAGCCGCTTAAGCTTGAGCTTGACTTGGTTCGACACGAGAAAGATGTTGTCGCAGCCAAGTTTAAAGACTTACAAAAGGGTAGGGAATCATTAAGGAAATTTCTATTTAACTCACACAAAAGTAAATACTCGAACCTTTATCAAGATATTATTTTATAAAATAACTTGTTAATTGTCTGAGGAGCTGTATAATGCGCGCCTCGATGACAGAGTGAATGATTTTTACTCTGCGTTAGTCCAAAATGACTTACTTATACCAACTATCAAATAGTTAAATGGATGTATAAGTATATCGAGATGAGTGGGGTTTTACCGCCCAATAGACTTGCCCAGCTAATTCGCCCCTAGAATTAGCAAGAAATATAGCGTAAATAAAACGCTATGCGCCTAAAGTCTTCCTGGTGGTTTCCTCGTATATATTTTACGCAGGTTAAGACTTAGCAATTTAAATCAAATGCTATTAAGTGCAGCTAATTAACAGCCGTTAATTTGGCGGCAGCTTGGTGATTGATTTTTATAATTACGCCCAAGTAATTATGCTCAAGTAATGCGCCTGCCTTGCGAAGATGAAAATTATTTATGACTGATCAAAAAACTGAAACTGTAACTGAAGCTGTTGCTTTTGCCTCTTTAGGCTTACCTGAAAACTTATTATCTGCTGTTCTTTCTATTGGCTTTGAATCTGCTACCGATATTCAAGCACTTACCATACCGCCGCTACTTGCCGGTAAAGACGTACTAGGTGAAGCACAAACAGGTACAGGTAAAACTGCTGCCTTTGGTTTACCTGCATTAGCAAAAATTGATACTTCAATTAGAAAACCACAATTAATGGTGTTAGCACCTACACGTGAATTAGCGATGCAAGTTGCTGAAGCAATAGAGTCTTTCGGTAAAGATATGAAAGGTTTACGTGTTGCTACATTGTACGGTGGTCAATCTTACGGACCACAATTTCAACAACTAGAGCGTGGTGCACAAGTTGTTGTTGGTACTCCTGGTCGTTTAATGGACCATTTACGTCGAAAAAGCCTTAAATTAGATGACTTACGTGTTTGTGTGCTTGATGAAGCAGATGAAATGTTAAATATGGGCTTTTTAGAAGATATTCAATGGATTTTGGATCACATACCAAAAACTGCACAAATGTGTTTGTTCTCAGCAACAATGCCACCAGCGATTCGTAAAATTGCTAACCGTTTCTTAAAAGATCCTGAGCACATTAAAGTTGCTGCTGTTAAAAAAGCCAAAGCTAATATTACTCAGTATGCCTGGAAAGTTAGTGGCATCACTAAGATGACTGCATTAGAGCGTATTGCTGAAGTGGTTGAATATGATGCAATGATTATTTTTGTTCGTACTCGTAACGATACTGTTGATATTGCAGAAAAATTAGAGCGTGCCGGTTATCCTGCATTAGCGCTAAATGGTGATTTGAACCAAGCACAGCGTGAACGTTGTATTGATCAAATGAAATCTGGTAAATCATCTATCTTAGTTGCTACAGACGTTGTTGCTCGTGGTCTAGATATACCTCGTATCTCTTTGGTAATTAACTATGACTTACCTGGTGATAACGAAGCATACGTTCACCGCATTGGTCGTACTGGTCGCGCTGGTCGTGAAGGTATGTCAATTGCTTTTGTACGTCCACGTGAAATGTACTCAATTCGTCATTATGAGCGTTTAACCTCTGGTACTGTTCTTAACTACGATTTACCAAATATCCAAGATATTGGTAAAATACGTATTGAGCGTACTCGTGTTGAAGTTGCCAAGATTGTTGCTGACAAAGATATCTCAAGCATGCGTGAAATTGTTGAAGCTATGGCTGCAGAGTCTGAAGTTTCTATGATTGACCTTGCTGCAGCCTTACTTTTCCAAAAACAAATGAAGCAACCACTGCAACCTAAAGAAGATCCTAAGCCACGTCGTGATGCTCGTGAGCGTAACGACCGAAATGACCGTGGTGATCGTAATAGTCGTGATCGCAATAGCCGTGGTAACGATAGCCGTCGTGATGCGCGTGGTGGTGAACGTGGCGATCGAAATAGCCGTGGTGCACGTGATGAAAGACCTCGTAAAGAAAAAGTAAACCGTAATGATGTTGATTGGCAGACTTACCGCCTTGAAGTAGGTAAAGAGCATGGTGCACGTCCAGGAGATATCGTTGGCGCAATCGCTAATGAAATTTCACTTGATAGCAGCTATATCGGTGCGATTAACTTGCACGAGAAACATAGCTTTGTACAATTACCTAAAGGTATTCCTACAGACTTGTTCAATCAATTGAAAGGTGTACGTGTTCGTCGTCAACCTTTAGCAATTACTACTTCAGACGAAGCTGTTGTTAGTCAAAAACGTGCTCCTCGTCGTACTGAACGTGCACCACGTCATAGTTAATTATTGATTATTGATTAACTATTTAAAAAGCGCCTTTTGGCGCTTTTTTTGTTTTTATGCTTGAAATATTAACCATTAATACTTTTTCTGCTAAAAATTGTCATTTATTATCTTACTTTCCTTGTTTGCTTATCGCATTATCTATTACTATAGAGCCACTTAGCAAAATTGAATCGCTTAACCCTAAAGTAATACTAATAGTAATGTCTGAAGAAGTTTCTAAATCCATAACAGCTCATCATTTTGCTATTCGTGTCTACTACGAAGATACAGATGCGGGTGGTATTGTTTATTATGCTAACTATTTAAAATTTTTTGAGCGCGCGCGAACCGAGTGGCTTAGAGAAATAGGTATAAACCAAGCATTCTTTTTGCAACAAAACTTAGGTTTCGTGGTCAGAAGGGTTGAAATGGATAATCTTGCTTCGGCAAAACTTGATGATTTACTTGCCGTAAGCTCAACCATAGTAACCTTGAAACGTGCGAGTTTAGTGTTTCAACAAAAAATAACCAACCAAGCAAAACAAGTACTTTGTACCGCCAATGTACGTATTGCTTGTGTTGACTTTAGCCAGCATAAACCCTGTGCTATACCCGAATCAATACTAGGAGCGTTTAAACGTGTCAGCTGAAATTTCCTTTTTCCACTTAGTCATGGAAGCAAGCATATTAGTGCAATTTGTTATGCTTATCTTACTTACCTTCTCAATTTTGTGCTGGGCGATGATCTTTCAGCGCAGAAAAATACTGAGAACAGCCGCTTTAGAATTAAAGGCGTTTGAAGATAAGTTTTGGAGTGGTGCTGATTTAAGTAAACTATACAGTGATGTTTGTACCAAGCCGCAAGTACAAGGTATTGAAAACTTATTTGTTGCTGGTTTTAAAGAATTTGCGCGCTTAAG
This sequence comes from Colwellia psychrerythraea, assembly GCF_000764185.1. Classification (GTDB taxonomy): domain Bacteria; phylum Pseudomonadota; class Gammaproteobacteria; order Enterobacterales; family Alteromonadaceae; genus Colwellia; species Colwellia psychrerythraea_B. The sequence goes on along the minus strand of NZ_JQEC01000015.1, from coordinate 71,595 downwards.
AAAAAGTCATATTGATAATCCTCAAATTATTGTCGATGGTACTCATCGTGCCATGCGTGTTGCTTTATCACGAGAAGTTGATAGCTTAGAAACTCACTTGCCCTTTATGGCAACTGTTGGCTCTATTAGTCCATATATTGGCTTATTCGGTACAGTTTGGGGCATCATGACTTCATTTGTCGCCTTAGGTGCGGTAAAACAGGCAACACTTGCTATGGTAGCGCCGGGTATTGCCGAAGCGCTAATAGCTACCGCTATGGGCTTGTTTGCTGCCATTCCTGCTGTTATAGCATTTAACCGTTTTAGCCATAAAGTTGAAAAACTAGAAAATAGTTATGGTAACTTTATGGATGAATTCTCAAGTATTTTACAACGTCAATCCGCTGCGGAGCAATCTGCGAATAAGGCATAACTATGTATCAAAGAGTTAGACGCCGCAAAGTGGCTGAAATTAATGTTGTACCTTATATCGATGTGATGTTGGTATTATTGATTATTTTTATGATCACCACGCCATTAATTACTCAGGGGGTTAAAGTTGACTTACCCCAAGCTGAGGCTGAGCTGTTAGATGTAGACAGCAAGCCGCCTTTGGTGGCCAGTATCGACGCGCAAGGACGTTATTATTTAACTGTTGGAGCGAATGATAAAGAGCCAATGTCAGCCGAAGAAGTTGCTGTATTAGTGAAAGCACATTTAGCTGTTGAACCAGGTACCCCTGTGGTTGTTAATGGTGATGGCGCTGTTTCATACGATGCTGTAATACAACTTATGGTCATGTTGCAAACTGTTGCCGGTGTGCCATCGGTCGGTTTAATGACAGATTCTATAGGGGAATAGCGTGGTACAGCAACGAGCATCTTTTCTTTCCATTAAATCAGCTTATTTAAAAGCTATATGGCTGAGTATTGCTTTACATCTGGTCTTGCTTTTTGGTTTGTTTGCGGGGGAGTTTACCTCTGTGTCTAAACCAAAACCAACCCCGACAGTACAGTCCAGCGAGCCGATTAAGGCTGTTGTTATTGATACGGCTAAGTATGAACAAGCAATTAACAAGATAAAGAAACAAAAAACGGCACAGCACGATGCTGAAAAGAAACGGCTTAAAGCGGTAGAGAAACGTGCTAGTGATGCTAATAAACGTCGTACTAGAGAAGAAGCCCGCATTAAGAAGTTAGAAAAACAGCGTAAGAAAAAAGAACAAGAAAAAATTAAAGCAGATAAAGCGGCCAAATCATCAAAAGCCAAAGCGGCCAAAGCTGAAAAAATTCGTAAACAAAAGGAACAAGAAAAACAAGTTGCTGAAAAAGCTGCTGCTGCGGCCAGATCAAAACGATTGAAAGAGGAAGCCGCCGCGAAAAAAGCCGAAGATCTGCGTCTGGAAAAAATTGCTGAGCGTAAACGTCAAGAAATAGCCGCTAAAGAGCAAGCTATTCAAGATGCAATGTTAGCTGAGCAAATGGCTAACGAAATGGCGAGTCGTAATCAAGCTAGGCAAAAACAAGTGATGACTGAAGTTCAGCGCTACTCGGCTTTAATCACACAAACCATTAACCGTAATATGATTAAAGACCGTAGTACTATGGCGAATAAATCTTGTAAGTTAGCCATTACGCTAGCCCCTTCAGGTTTCGTTATTGATGTTAAAATTGGCCAAGGAGATAAAGTGGTCTGTGATGCAGCCAACATAGCAATTAGTAGAGCTAACATCCTACCGGTATCGAAAGATCCTGAGGTATTTAAGGAGATGCGTAAGCTTGCGGTGACAGTTACACCAGAATTTTAATGCAGCAGTAGTACTTCGCAGCGTGGCGGGGTATTTACATTAAATTAAACTGTAAATCTTGATAGCAATACATGAAGCTATTTAAAGGGAATAACAAAAAATATGAAATTATTATCAGGCGTTTTATTTAGCGCTGTTATTGCGTTTACCTCAAGTAATGCTATTGCAGCATTAGAAATTGTTATTACGGGTGGTGTAGACAGCGCAAGACCCATTGCCATAGTACCATTTCAATGGACAGGAACCGGAGAGCAACCCGAGTCATTATCAAAAGTGATAAGTGATGATTTACTACGTAGTGGTAAATTTAGTCCTATTAGTCATGACAAGTTTCCGCAATCAATTTCAGACGCAAAAAGCATAGATTACAGTGCTTGGGCAAATTTAGGTGTTGAAGCCGTTGTTGTTGGTAAAATTAATGAAATTTCACCGAGTCGTTATCAAGTTAGCTACCAGTTAGTTGATGTAATACGTGGGCAGATCACCGGTGGTGAAACGTCAATGCTAAGCAATGGCGAACTTGTTAATACAAAAGATCATATATTGGCGCAAAGTGGTGCCAATATTCAGCTAAATCAAGCTCGCCGATATGCGCACAGTATTAGTAATGTCATTTATGAAAAACTTACCGGCAGTAAAGGTGCATTTTTAAGTAAAATTGCTTACGTTATTGTTCGCGATCAAGGAAAGTACCCATATCAACTCGCTTTTGCCGATTATGATGGTTTTAATGAACATGTATTGCTAAGTTCTAAAGAGCCTTTAATGTCGCCATCTTGGCGTCCTAATGGCGAGCAATTGGCTTATGTGTCTTTTGAAAATCGTCAAGCACAAATTCATACTATTGATATCTACACAGGCGACAGAAAATTAATTAGCTCTTTCAGCGGTATAAACAGTGCGCCACGCTTTTCTCCTGACGGCAAAAGTATGGCCATGGTATTGTCTAAAGACGGTAATCCTGATTTGTATGTGATGGAATTAGCGACCAAGAAATTGCGCCGAATAACCCGTAATAGAGCCATAGATACCGAACCAAGTTGGACACCCGATGGTAAATCATTGATATTTAGTTCAGAACGGGGTGGAAAACCGCAGCTATATCGCGTAGATTTAGCCGGGGGGAAAGTAAGACGTTTAACCTTTGATGGTGAAATGAACCTAGGAGGTTCTGTAACACCTGATGGTAAACAACTGATCATGGTCAATAGAACTCGCGGTAATTATCGTCTAGCGAAGCAAGAGTTGGCGTCTGGATTATTCCAAGTGTTAACCGAAACTCGTTTAGATGAGTCGCCGAGTGTGTCACCTAATGGTGGTATGATCATATACAGTACCTTACATAATAATCGACAAGTGTTGGGGTTAGTGTCGGTTGATGGTCGTTTCAAAGCTAGATTGCCAGCACTTGATGGTCAAGTGAAGGCACCAGCTTGGTCGCCATTTTTATAATAATAAAAATGTACAAAACAACTTATTAAATTTTAACTTATAATTTTAGAACAAAGGATAAATAAAAATGCGCTTTAATAACATAATGAAAAGCTTAGCTATTGCTTTACCTCTTACCATTTTATCGGCTTGTAGCTCAAACTCAGATACCGATGAGAACAGCCAAGTAGATACTAATGCTCAAGTTACTCAAAATGCAGAAGATGCTAAAAAAGCAGAAGAAGCAGCAACTCAAGTTACTGCAGCAAAACGCGCAGCTGAAATTGAAGAGCAAAAACGTCAAGAGCTAGAACAATTACGTTCAGAGCATATTGTTTATTTTGATTTTGATGTTTCAAATGTAAATGCTCAATATTCAGCTGTTTTAGATGCACACGCTACATTCTTAAATGCTAATTCAGACGTGAAAGTATTAATTGAAGGTCATGCTGATGAGCGTGGTACTCCAGAGTACAACATTGCGCTAGGCGAACGTCGTGCTAAAGCCGTAGTAACTTACCTAACAAACATGGGTGTTGACGCTAGCCAACTTACCGTTGTTAGCTATGGTGAAGAAAAACCTATGGTTAAAGACCGTAGTGAAGATGCTTTTGCTAAAAACCGTCGTGCAGTTTTAGTTTACTAAGACCTTATCAGCCTCACATAAGCAGGTAACTGAATGAAACTAAATAAAGTTTTATTTGGCATGATATTTACAGCTAGCGCCGTTAGTGCGTTAGCTGTAGCTAAAGCGCCAGTCATTGATGTTAACGCCAATTATATCGACTCTGCTGCGTTAACAGAGCAACTATCTTCTTTATCACGTAAGTTAGATTCGCGTAATAAAGCTCAAGTAAATATTCAACGTCAGTTGGACCAACTGCAAACTGAAGTGAATGAACTTCGTGGCGTAACAGAATTACATACTCATCAATTAAGCCAAGTATTAGACCGTCAACGAGAGCTCTACAAAGAAATTGATAGGCGAGTCAATGAAGTACTTGAGGCGACAGCTAAAACAAGCCCTGTTGTTACAATTCCTAACACAGGTATAAACACCACAGTCAATAATGCTGGTTATAGTGATAACCTAACTGAAAATGAAGCATATGACCGTGCACTCAATCTGGTATTAAAAGACAAACGTTATCAACAGGCAATACATGAGTTTAAAGCGTTTAATAAAAGCTTTCCCAATTCTAGCTACGCACCTAACTCGCATTACTGGTTAGGTCAGTTGCTTTTTAACCAAGGTGAGCTTGTTCAGGCCAATCAAGAGTTCTTAATTGTTGTTAACAAACATAAAGACTCAACTAAGCGTCCTGATGCTTTATTGAAACTAGCCATGGTTGCTCAAAAGCAAAAAGATAATAAAAAAGCGATAGCTAGCTATCAACAATTATTAAAAGAGTACCCTGAATCAACAGCGGCAAAACTTGCCAAGCCTAGACTAGCTAGTTTAATAAAGTAAGATATTTACTGGTCAATCTCATAGTTAGCTCTTTATTTGCTGATAAAACTAGCGTTTTGCTGACAATTTACTCTAACAGTAAATAAAAGCTAAAAAAACGAAGTTTATTGTTGCACTTAAAAATATTATGAGTATTATATGCCCCGCGTTGAGGCAGTGACTCAACACAACGTCGGCCGTTAGCTCAGTTGGTAGAGCAGTTGGCTTTTAACCAATTTGTCGAAGGTTCAAATCCTTCACGGCCGACCACTTTCTAACTTGAACTGATTAGCTTTTGAAGCGTTTAGTTTTAGTTTGAATAAAAGTCTCCTTATCGTTTTCGATGGTGGAGCAAGTAAATCGAAAAATAAAATCTTGAATCGGCCGTTAGCTCAGCTGGTAGAGCAGTTGGCTTTTAACCAATTTGTCGAAGGTTCAAATCCTTCACGGCCGACCAATTCAAGACTGTTATTCGTTTACTCATCATTAGGAACGGCCGTTAGCTCAGTTGGTAGAGCAGTTGGCTTTTAACCAATTTGTCGAAGGTTCAAATCCTTCACGGCCGACCACTCCTGATTGATTAGAAAAATATAAGTATAAAAGTTACAGAGATAGGAACGGCCGTTAGCTCAGTTGGTAGAGCAGTTGGCTTTTAACCAATTTGTCGAAGGTTCAAATCCTTCACGGCCGACCACTCCTAACTTGTATATTTAGAAAATGTAAAAGCTATCACTTTACTTGATGATTAAAGTGAATAGTTAGTTTATTGAGATTAGGAACGGCCGTTAGCTCAGTTGGTAGAGCAGTTGGCTTTTAACCAATTTGTCGAAGGTTCAAATCCTTCACGGCCGACCACTCCTAATAATCACCTCGTGTAAAAATACAAAGCCAGAGCTTTTAACCGCTCAATCAAGATAGTTCGCAGTTTAAAACCTTCACGATCGACCACTTCTAATAATTACTCTTCTTAAAGATAGAAAGCCAAGGCTGTTAACTATATTATCTAATAGAATAGTTGAAGCTTAAAATTCTTAATAAAAAATTACTCTATACATACAGAGTGTAACTAAATACCTGTTATTGAGCCTAGCTTGTTTATTTAAGTCAATTTATCTTGTTAAAACATCTTATTAGCACGTCTTGATATATAGTGGACATTTCCTCTATAACGAAGCACTCATCCAGACCATTATCTACTACACATTAGCGGTGCTTTACCTTATAATTGCCGCGTTTGAACGTGTCCTGAATTAGAGAGAGCTCATGAGTGTAAGTAATACCGCGATAGATTTTGACTTTCAATTTCCAGCCAAACCAAAACCTTTAGCCAGTGATGAAAAGGTGCAATACATAGAGAAAATAAAAAAACTCTTAATTGAAAAAAATGCCGTATTGGTTGCGCATTATTACACTGATCCTGAAATTCAAGCCCTTGCTGAAGAAACGGGCGGCTGTGTTGCTGATTCTCTCGAGATGGCGCGTTTTGGTAAACAACATTCTGCAGAAACATTAATTGTTGCAGGTGTTAAATTTATGGGGGAAACCGCTAAAATTTTAACACCTGAGAAACTTGTTTTGATGCCTGAGCTCGAAGCGACTTGTTCGTTAGACCTAGGGTGTCCAATTGAAGAGTTTTCTGCTTTCTGTGACGAACACCCAGATCATACCGTTGTAGTTTACGCCAATACTTCTGCTGCCGTTAAAGCCCGAGCCGATTGGGTGGTAACATCGAGTATTGCCCTTGAAATAGTTGATATGCTCGAGAGTGAAGGCAAGCCTATTCTATGGGGACCTGACCGTCATTTAGGCTCGTATATAGAAAAAGAGACAGGCGCGAAAATGCTAATGTGGCAGGGCGCTTGCATCGTTCATGATGAATTTAAAGCGACAGCACTTCGAGATTTGAAATTACAATATCCAGATGCTGCCGTACTTGTTCACCCAGAGTCACCAGCTAATGTCGTTGAAATGGCCGATGCGGTGGGCTCAACCAGTCAATTGATTAAAGCTAGCCAAGAAATGCCCAATCAGCACTTTATTGTTGCCACTGATAAAGGCATTTTTTATAAGATGGAACAGGCTAATCCTGAAAAGACCTTTGTCGCTGCCCCTACAGGCGGTAACGGCGCAACTTGTAGAAGTTGTGCTAATTGCCCTTGGATGGCAATGAATGGCTTAAAATCGATTCATGATGCGTTAGTGAGTCCGATAGGTAAAGAGATTCATGTAGATGAAAGTTTGGCAGAAAAAGCATTAATCCCTTTGAATAGAATGCTTAACTTCGCCGCAGAAAATAAATTAAAAGTAAAAGGTAATGCTTAACTTTGTCGGGTGATTTATTCATTTTTTGGTATTTATGAATAAATAAGCAGCAATCAAACCATTTTTTAAAGATAAACTTAAAATAGCCTTGCACCAGCAAGGCTTTTTTTTTACCATAGCGCCTGTAAAATCTGGTGAGCTGGCCGAGTGGCTGAAGGCGCACGCCTGGAAAGCGTGTAAAGGTTTATCCCTTTCGAGAGTTCGAATCTCTCGCTCACCGCCATATTATATAAAACGGGCACTTCATTAGAAGTGCCCGTTTTTGTTTCTAAAACTATTAATTATAAAATGCATTAATTAACTGCTCGTAATAGAAGTAACTGTGATGATTTTGATACAAAATGATCATAGATTACGTAATCTTCTCCATGAAGCCCTATATCAGTAACATAGTCATTAGTTGTCAACGTAAACAGCTTTTTGGGCTTATGTTTGACCATCTCACTAAGCGCAGTCGACATGACCTGAATGCTTTTTGGTTTTTTCTCTACATAATATAGATGATCGCTCTTATTATTTATTTTGATACTGTGCGGCCTAAATTGCAAAGCGATACCTTTAAAGCTCTTGATAATTGACATGACGCCATCGGGCTTCTTTAGCATTAAATTTTGACTTTTGATGTCAGCGAAAATTAAATCGTTATTTGTTTGTTGTTTTGCTATTAGGCCCGCAGAGAGTAATATTTTTTTAGGCTGTTTACTATCTATGTCGAATTGCCAAATATCGTAGAGATTTTCGCTGGCAATGCTCATATAAATATAGTTACCTTCAGCTGACCAAGATAGAAGGTGGGCTTCTTTAGAAATATTTTGATTAACTATAAGGTGCTCTGTATCTATATTGTAAATCATAAGCTTGAGTTGATTATTTTGACTAGCGACAAACGCAAGTAGGTTCTGTTGCTTGTTTAAAATAGGCCGTCTGATACTATCGGCCTTAACACCAGTCAGCTTAGTGTTTTTATTATTTTTATGACTCCATAACTCATAATTACCTGTGCGTTGTGATACGAAGTAAAGGGTACTTGTTGATGTTGACCAAACGCCATTTAAGTCATTTGCATGGCTATTAACTTGCTTTAAATCGATATGTTGTGTTAAACCTTGCGCAGCAATATTAATGTTTGAGCTCTTTTTAAGATAAAAGAATTCTTGAGAAGCTTTATTTGAAGTTAACTCGTATGCATGACTACTTGCTGGTATTAATATCGCTTGCGACACTTCATTTTTTTGTAAGTTTAAACGCCAAATTGAATACAAACTGTCAAGTTGACCAGCAATAAGCAAGCTGTTGTCATCTTCTAAGTGTAAGCTTGTAATTTTAGAGAACCTAGTTGATATTACAGTACTATTTGTAGTTTCTAGGTTGTAACTATTTATTGTTGATTGTGCGTCACTTTGCTGAACATAAAACAATTCAGGCTTAATTTTACTAAATGTTGCAGCATAGTAACTGGCATTTTCGACAAGTTTTAGTGGTGTTTCTTGTTGGGATATTAGTGGTAATAGTGATATTGACAGGCGTTGACTCTCTATCGTTGTTAACGCTAATGTTTTTCCTTTTGGTGATAGCTTAATCGTTCTTATTTTATTTTTTGTTTTATATACCTCCTGTAAAATTCCAGAATCAATAAACAATTTATTTATCTTACATGTAGAAATTTCACATTGAACAAAATAACTAACATTGCCTTGCTCAGCCCAAATAACTGAACGATATACATCGTTACTTCTTTGTAATATTGAATATTTATGGTTAACGACATTCTTTAGTACCAATACTGATTCATCAGTATTGGTATCAGTTTCTATAAAGAGTACTTTGCTTCCATCAGCAGAAAGTGAAGCTGATTGAATCTCAGTTCTACCGTCAGAAAGAACCATTTCCTGGTAACTAACTGGTTTTGTAGCACTGCTCTGAAAATTATCAAGGAGGGTTGTTGGGCCAACAAAGAGAAAAAAAGTAAAAATAAAGAGTAGAGATACAGAAACGGCTACGTTTTTAATATTTGGCTTAGACAAAAAAGAAAGAGGGAAATATGGTCTATTCTGCGCTGTATTTAGTGGCTCAACCTTTCCTATAAAGCAATAACCCTTTCTCGCAATAGTTTCTATATATTTCGGTTTTTTTGGATCATCGTTAAGTACCTTTCTAAGTTCAAAAATCGCACGAGTTATGACTTTTAAACCTACTACATTATCAGGCCAAAGATTATCAGCAATATACTCTCTACTGAGAACTTCACCTTGGTGTTGAACAAGAAAACAAAGTACTTGAATAATTTTGGGTTCAAGAATTGTCACCTTATTTTCACTGATGATTTTATTATGCTTAGGATAAACCATATAGTGTTCTAGAAGGAAATCTTCATTCATAACTTTATATACTTTTGATTTTAAAGGTGAATAAATAAATAATAACATCATTATAACACCATGATTTAACTTATATACAAAATAGGGTAGAAATACAATCCCTATCAAAAATGATATCAAAATATGAAAAAAATAATTTTTAGAGCAATAACGTTTATCTACCTAGTAGGTATAAATTTTACTACCATGGCTTTTAATATAAATTTAAACATCGTAGGGCAGGGACAAGTTGAAGCGTCTGATAAAACCTGTTCAACGAGCTGTGATATTGCAACAGATAACTCGCTTCAAACTTTAGTCGCTAAGGCATCTCCTGGTTGGCACTTCATTGGGTGGCAAGGTCAAAAATGTGATATGGGGAATGGCGTGATAATCCCGTCAGAAAAGCAATATATTAAAGGTATTGGCTCAGCAGCAGGAGGAGCTAAATCATTAGAGACAATAGACTTTAATAATGATGGCATCGATGATTTGATTGGTATCAGTTTGTTTAATGGCAAAGTGAATAGTTATGAAAATTTAGGCGATGGTACTTTTGTTAGTAATAGCATTATATCTGGCTTCGCTTATCCATCCTCCTTGGATAGTTATGATTGGAATAATGACGGGTATAAAGACTTATTTGTCGCTGAGTTTAGTTCAGACGATCGAGGTATTAAAATGTACCTAAACGATGGCAACGGCGGTTTTGTTTATGAAAAAACGTTCACATTTGAAAGTGCACGTCCATATTCTTTTTCTGTTATTGATTATGACTTAGATAGTCGACCAGATTTTGTTATCTCTTCGTTTGGTGCAAATATTAGTGGTGATCTTTTTGTGCTGGTGAAGAGCATAGTCAATGAAAAATTAACTTGGTTTAAAAATACTGAACAAGGGTTTAAAGAGCAACAAGTTATTGCTGAAAAAGCAGCGATAACACTTGATACTTATCAAGCACATGAAGATGCCATTCCACAAATTTTAACCGCAGAAATACAGTTAGGAGAAGTTGCTGTTTACTCAAATGAAGGTGGTAAAGATCGACAGGTTGTTTCATCTATTTGGGCAAGTTATGGCGCGACCTTTGGCGATATTGATGAGAATGGAAATGTTGATATTTTAACCGCTAATTATAAACCCTCAGTACTGAGTTTGTTTTATGGTCAAGGGGAAGGCGAGTATTCTAAGCCTGTAGCACTGGCTAGGCCGGAAGAAGGGCTAACCGCCACTGCCTTCGGTGACTTTAATAATGATTCTTATATTGATGTAGCAACAGGGGAATTTAATGAATTCCAGTTCTATTATTATGCAACTTCAGGTTTCGACCAATGCATAGTAAAGCAATCATCTAGCTTAGATTTAATTGCTACCTTTAAACAGGGGGACAGTGTGTCGAGTGATGGTGAACAAGGGGCAGGGGGGAGTCTAGTTTGGCTTTTATTTATCATAGTGCCCTTGTTGTTTAGAGGCTGTTTACTAAAGAAATACACCCGCTAAAGAAAGTGATTTATGGTTAATCGCTACAGAAAGTTTATTAACTACTGTAGCGATCATAGTGCTACTTTTCTATACTAGGGGGTTGATGAATATGAACATCACGTTGTGGAAACGGAATTGAAACGCCTTGTTTATCGAATTCTTCTTTAACCTGTCGAGTAATATCCCAATATACATCAAGATAATTCTCTGTTTTAACCCAAGGACGGCAAACAAAGTTAACCGATGAATCAGCTAATTGATTTACTTTAACAACAGGAGCAGGCAGCTCTAACACTAACTCATGCTTTTTCACAACGTCTAGCATAATGCGTTCAGCTTTGGCCATATCATCGCCATAGCCTATACCAAAGACTAAATCTACTCGGCGGGTTTTACTCCCTGTCACATTAACAATGGTGGTTCCCCAAATATTATTGTTTGGTACCACTAAATGCTGATTATCAAATGTTTTAATCGAGGTTGAAAGTAAAGTCATTGAATGAACGGTACCAGTCACACCGTCTATTTCGATAATATCACCAACATCAAATGGACGATAAATTAATATCAACATACCACTTGCGAAGTTACTTAAGGTACTTTGCAAGGCCAAGCCAACAACTAAACCGGCAGCACCAATTAGGGCTAATACCGGTCCAACATTTATTTCTATAAAAGTCAGTGAAACAATAAAGCCGATCATTAAAATAACACGGCGTACAGAGACCTTAATGAAAAGCTTTAATAAGGTTGATAAATTTCTGTTACGGTTAAGCGCTGCGTCAGTCAATTTACCCGCTGTTCTTGATAATATGTATACAAATAGAAGAGCTAAGAAAAATTTAATAATGTTTGCTAACCAGCGTAAACCACCATCTTGCGATAACATCCAGCCCTTAATGGTTAACCAAGCAGCGTCGCTGTCGGTTAAGTCAACAGTAGTTCCAGTTAAAGCATTCGCATAAAGGTGTAATTCGGCGGCATCACCACCTTTGCTTTCCCAATTTTTTATGACCAGCAGAAATCGCTCTAAGGCATCATTTTTTTCTTCTCGTAATTGCGTCAGGCTCTTGATTAAATACTGGCGTTTACCTTGCAATTTATCACTGTATTGTTCTGCTTTTATAGCAAGTTCATTAAATGATTCTGGTGTTTTGTCCATCGACTCTATGGCCTTGCTTGTCTGTGCAGATTTCTTATGTTCTAAATCTTGAACAAGGGTATTAATCTCAGCTAAATCTTCTTTTAATTCTTCGGCAGCACCTTGGTTTTCTTTACTCGCTAATATCAATTCAGCACTATCAGCACTAAGGCTAGAGATTTCTTGTGCGGCTAAAATTTTCCTTTGTTTTTGACTAACAAGAATTTCCGCTTCACTGACTATTGTCGCTTTGTGTTTTACTATAGTTAACCAAGCGTCAACTTCTACAGCTAATTCAGCTTTAGTAAGAGGCACAAGAGTGAACTCTAATTCGCCAAGATCAATATTGGCATTTTTAGTTGTACTTGCTTGATAAGGTTTACCATCATCTACAGCTAAGGCGGCCAATGAAGTAGCGCTCAAAGAAAGACAAATTAAGCTAAGGAATATAACCATTAATTGTTTTAATCTTTTGGGGTATTTGAATATAGTCATGATTTAAACCTGATAATTGTTTAGTTATTAACTGGGGGCATTACTAACAAAATAGTCGATATCGATAAAGCAAGTAACCTAATAAAAAGTATAGTAATAAATGCTAAAGTGGTTAATGTTTTAGAGGGTCATATTATGTAGTTTCTGGCAGTGATTGTATGCCTTTACAAATGTCTGCAATTATAGATCTTAGCCAACGGTGAGATTTTACGTGCTCCATACTCCAGTGCCAATTCATATAAGCTATCATTTCTTTTGTTTTAAACGGAGGATTAAACCAAATAAAATCATCTAGATTATGCATAGACTGCAAAACAGAGCCGGGCATAATACAAATTAAATCAGTAGCGCAAACAATTTCCAGAATGTTCTCGATACTGGTGCTGGTATATTTTATTTCTCGGTTAAAACTAAAGTCTTGCAACGCTAACGTAAGTGAATAAACATTACCTTTTCTTGGGGCTAATACCGCATGTTTTTCTGCCAAGTACTCAGAGAGTAATAAATTAACTTTATTGTTGAGATTAGGGTGTTCTTTTCTGGCAATGACAAATAAATTATCGTTGAATAATTCTTGGTGGTGGCAGCCAATTTCGTCAATTGTTAAATAATCCAGATGTAGGTCATATTCTTTATCCCTTAATGATTTTTCGGCATCAATTAACATATCTGTAGTCACGGTAAGTGAAATGTTTGGTGCCAACTGTGCTAAACGTTGGCTCAATTTTGTTAAAAAATCATTATTACCAACCCCTAAAGCATTGATATGAAAATCTAGTTTGGCTGTTTCAGGTGAAAAATCACCAATATCAGGCAGGGTTGATGATACATCAGCGAGTATTTTATTGATTATCGGATAAATTTCATCCGCTTTAAGTGTTGGCATCATTTTGCCTGATTTACGCTCAAATAAGGGATCATTATAGAGCGATCTTAACCGTTTTAGTGCTTGTGACACCGCAGGTTGTGTCATGCCCAAATTTTCAGCCGCATGGCTAATGTTTTTTTCATGCATTAATGCCGTAAATATTGATAGTAGATTTAAATCTACGTTCCTCAAATACCTTGCCATTGCTAATTTTTCCTACTTTTGAGCCAGTTTTACAAAAAATCATTAAACTACTATAAGTGATACTTATAGTCCTGTCATTTTGTTTTATTTCTAAATATATGTACCTTTATTTAAGCTAGCTGCAGATTCATTATTTAACTGATTTGAAAGTTTAACCAAAGGAATACTTATGACAATTCATACTAAATTTACTCAGTTTGCAATTGCATTAGGAATGTTGACTGCATCTGCAACATCACTAGCAACAACAGACACAACAAAGCCTAATATATTAGCCATCTGGGGTGATGATATTGGTCCATATAATATCAGTGCTTATAACCGAGGAGTTATGGGCTATAAAACACCAAATATTGACAGAATTGCCAATGATGGCATCTTGTTTACCGATTCCTATGGTGATCAAAGCTGTACTGCTGGTCGTGCCGGTTTTATAACCGGTCAGCATCCTATACGTACAGGTTTAACCAAAGTTGGCTTACCCGGGGCAAAAGAGGGCATCAATAAAAAGGATCCAACCATTGCAGAGCTGTTGAAACCAATGGGTTATATGACAGGTCAATTTGGTAAAAATCACCTCGGTGATCGAGATGAGCATTTACCGACTAACCATGGTTTTGATGAGTTTTTTGGCAATCTTTATCATTTAAACGCCGAAGATGAACCTGAGCATCCAGATTACCCGCAAGACCCAGCCTTTAAAAAACGATTTGGTCCTCGTGGAGCCATTCATTCATTTGCCGACGGTGAAATTACCGATACGGGTCCAGTGACTAAAAAGCGGATGGAAACTATCGATGAAGAGTTTTTAGGTGCAACATTGAAGTTTATTGATAAAGCACACGCGGCCAAAAAACCATTTTTCGTTTGGTTCAACTCTACTCGTATGCATATTTGGACACGCCTAAAACCCGCATCTCAAGGTGTTACTGGTCAGGGGTTATATGCTGATGGCATGGTAGAACATGATGGTCATGTTGGTCAATTACTTGATAAGTTGGATGATTTAGGAATAACAGATAACACCATTGTTTTGTATACCACAGATAATGGTGCGGAATTAATGCTTTGGCCAGACGGTGGTTATACACCCTTTAGAGGTGAAAAAAACTCAAATTGGGAAGGTGGATACCGTGTACCTATGTTAGTGAAATGGCCAAATAAGATTAAACCAAATCAAGTGTCTAATGAAATTATTTCATTGCAAGACTGGATGCCGACCTTTTTAGCCGCAGCAGGGGATAACAGCGTTAAAGCAGATCTTAAAAAAGGTAAAAATGTTGGTGGTACAAAATTTAAAGTACATCTTGATGGTTATAACTTTCTACCACATTTGTTAGATACCTCGAAGGAAGGACCACGTAAAGAGTTTATCTACAGTTCAGATACCGGTGAAGTTGTTGCTATTCGTGATGGTGATTACAAAATGATCTTTAGAGCACAAAAAGCTCATGGATTAGAAACTTGGATTAATCCTTGGAGCGTATTAAGAGCACCTAAAATGTTTAATCTAAGAATGGACCCTTTTGAGCGTATGGATGTTGAAGGCCACGGTTATGCCGCATGGTACGCAGAACATATGTTCTTAATTGCACCGTCAATGTTTAAGGTCGGCGCATTTAAACAAACCTTTAAAGAGTTTCCTCAGCGTATGAAGCCAGGCAGTTTTGTTCCTTAAGTCTAGGCTCTGAAAATAAAACATAAAAATAGCTATTGGCAACAATAGCTATTTTCCTCAAGAAGACACCGGTTAACGTAAGCTTTAATTACCTTGATATTATCGCCGGCACGATAGATTAGTAATAGATCTTAGTTACCTTGTAGTGGATTATTGGCAATAACAACCAACCTAAATATTCTTCAAACAATTATATATTTAAGGTGTTAATCAAATGAATATACTCTCTATGATTTATCAAATAACTCGGCAAATTATTTTTATCAACCTTATGATTTTGTTGACTATCGGTAATGCCTTGAGTCAAGAAGTGACTATATCCTCAGCTGAAAGTAGCCTGGCGAAAAGCCAACCTAAAAAAGTAATAAAACTAGCACAAACAAAGCAAGATAAAAGTCAGCACACTTTATCACAGGCAAGCCAAAAGCAAGTATTAGCGAGTATGGTTTGGGTAGAAGGAGGTGACTTTGTCATGGGTAGTGACAATGAAAAGGCAAGAAATAGAGAAAAACCTGCCCATAAAGTAAGCCTTAATGGTTTTTATATTGGCAAAACTGAAGTGACCTCCAAACTATGGGAAGAATTAATGGGTTGGAATTACAGTTATTTTACCTGTGATAACTGCGCTGTTAATAATATCAGTTGGAAAAACGTGCAAACGTTTTTCAAGCGTCTCAATGCTGCGACAGGTAAAGTATTCCGTTTGCCTTCAGAAGCCGAATGGGAATATGCAGCAAAGGGTGGTAATAAATCGCGAGGTTTTACCTATAGCGGATCCGATAATATTGATGAGGTCGCTTGGTATGCAGGTAATTCTTCACATAGAAACCACCCTGTAGCTATGAAAAAGCCGAATGAATTGGGGTTATACGATATGAGTGGAAATTTATGGGAGTTTTGTATGGATGATATGAGCCGTTCCATATATAGCAAAGCCGCAAGACATAACCCCCTGCATGCACCGAATAAAGACTTCAATATTACTTCAATGAAAGTTATTCGTGGTAGTGGTTATGACTTTCCTGCCAACGAATCAGAAGTCTATAAACGTGATGGGGCAACCAGTAATGTTCGTATGCCTGATATTGGCTTCAGACTCGCATTAGATTCACTTTAATAAGCTTTAAATAATAATAAGAGTAACGCTACGATAAAAGCTATTCCACATATAACACAGTAGTGAGAATAACTGTTGGCTTCTGTGTGCCTGAAAATACGTATTTTCTTTGGGGTTTATAAGGTAATCAGAACTATAAATGTAACTTATAGTGCCATTGCTTTTATTCATTTTTAAAAGTTAATCAATACCAATATTATTCAGCCATCTAGAGGTTTCGAAAACGAATTTCAATAAGGATTTTCAGAATGAATATTACCGCAAATAAAGTACTGGCTTGGTGTGTCTTGAGTAGCTTTTCTTTTTATAGTGTTGCCGATGATTGGCGTTTTCAATTAGAGCCTTACGTTATGGTAACTAATATTGAAGGTAATGCGAGTCTTGGGCGAGTCAATGGTGTAGGTGTTGATGTAGATTTTGACACTATTTTAAACAATTTAGACAGTGCCGCTATGGTGCATTTTGAAGCACATCATGACTCTGGTTGGGGTTTGGCTTTAGATTACGGTTATATGGACCTAAGTGCTAAAAAAACAAATAGCAATGGCAGCATAGCCAGTGTTGGGATACGACAAGGGGTACTTGAAGGTTTGGGCATCTATCGAACTCAATTATCCAACGGCACCTTAGATTATTTTGCCGGTGTTCGGTGGTGGGGTAATGATATTAGTACTGATATATCACTGTCTCAGCTACCGATAAATGATTTGGAACGAGATGTTAAACCTGATTGGCTTGATGCTGTTTTTGGTATTCGGTGGTTAGCAAATATTAATGAACAATGGACATTCCTAGCCCAAGCAGACATCGGTGGTTATGAAGCTAATTTTACCTCATCAATGCAAACGGGCGTGCAATACGAAATTAGTGAGTTGATGACCTTAGATATGAAATATAAAGCTACTTGGGTTGATTATGATGAGTGGCATCAAGGGCAAGTAGATTATTTTCAATACGACACAGTGACCCATGGTCTTGTTATTGGTTTAATGTTCAAATTTTAGCTTTGTTTTAACGAGTATTTACAGCCTTAGTTACCAATTATTAAGGCGTATGAAGGAGTATGAAATGTTAGATTATTTTGCATTGTTTTTAGTTTTTTTTGTTATTTTAGTGCTGTTTTACGGAATAATCGTCGTACACGATATTCCTTATGAAATAGCAGTGCGTCGTCAACACCCACATCAAGATGCCATCCATGTTGCAGGTTGGATAAGCCTATTTACCTTAGGTGCTATATGGCCGTTTTTGTGGATTTGGGCAACCTTATATAAACCCGGTATCGGCTGGGGCATGATTCATAATAATGACGAAAGCATTGATAGTATAAAAGAAAGCGAAAGTAAATTGGCACAAGATATTGCGGTATTACAACAACAAGTAGCAATACTCACAACGAACCATAACGAACAAGACAAGGAGGTCTAATCATGGATATGCTTATTATTTTAACTTATACAGCTTTATGTGTAGCTATTTTTAAACTTTTCAAAATACCATTAAATAAATGGTCAGTACCAACAGCGGTTTTAGGCGGTGTAGTATTATTATCATCCATTATGATTATCATGAACTACCTGCATCCTTACGCTAAATACGGTAAAGAAGTCTTTGCCACTATTCCAATTACACCGTTAGTTGCAGGTAATATTAAAACGGTTGATGTTGTGCCAAATGTACTGGTTAAAAAAGGTGATGTTCTCTTTACTCTATATAACGATGAACAAAACATTGCGTTAGTAAAAGCTGAGGCTGCGTTAGCGCAAGCAAAAAACCAAGTATTGCAAAACGACCAAGCTTTACTTGCTGCTATCGGCCAAGTTGCCAAAGCTGATGCAAATAAAGACAGGACTCGCGCGAGTTACTTTCGTTATATGGAAGGACATCTAAAGGCTGGTGAAAGCTCACCATTTACCCAGCAAGAGCTGGATAATAGAAGGGAGTTTTATGAAGCAGCATTGGCAAATTTAGACTCAGCAAAAGCGACCCAAAGAAAAGTCCGTTTGTTAACTGAGTCGATAATATTAGGTGAAAATACCCAAGTAGCCCAGTTAAAGTCAGCTAGAAATAAAGCACAACTTGATTATGATAGAACTTTTGTTCGTGCCCCCGTTGATGGCATGCCTACCCAAGTAGCACTTAGGCCAGGCATGCGTGCTGGCATATTAGCGCTTCGCCCGGTAATGAGTTTTATTCCAACTGAGAAACGTCGTTTTGCCGCACGAATTTGGCAAAACTCCTTACTACGGCTGCATAAAGGATTAGAAGCTGAAGTTATTTTAGATGCTGTACCAGGGCATGTATTCAAAGGTAAAGTGATTGATATTTTACCGGCAATGGCCGAGGGCGAATATCAAGGGCAAGGTGTGTTGATGGGGGCAGGTCGCTTAGGTAATCACGGCTTTACTATTGCAATTATTGAGCTTGAGGAAAACCTTGATGATTACAATCTACCTCGTGGTGTACAAGGGCAGGCAGTAGCTTATAACCCTAAAGGCGATTTATTACATACTTCTATGGTGCGTAAAATATTATTACGCATGATGAGTTGGATCAAGTACGTATATCCGATGAAGTAAACTTTAACTGTGCAGTGATAGAAAAATGATTAATTGCTATCTACTTTCAATCAATACCAGCTGAAAAGTTAGCTAGATCAAATAAAGTGATGCAGTACGCCTATAGAAAGTATTGAGATTGTTAAGGGGATATAATTCGTTCAACTAGAATATCAACTCAATTATTTATCCCGTCTTGAAATAATTGACGCTTTATTAAAAGTCCTCTGCAGTAATGCAGGGGCTTTTTTGTAGAGCATTAATGTCAAACCACTCTTATCATATACTGATTATCTCCCTTACTACCGGCGTATGTTAACAGGCATGGAGTATGAATTGTCCTTTAATATATTACTCTTGCCAGCCACCTTAACAATTCAGAAAATACTTCGTGTAAACTTCTTGTTACTAAAATGTTACTTTTTTTAACGAAAATCATTGCTGTTTAATATTTATTACTTCAATGTATGGCTTGGTTTATGGAACAGCTGAGGTTTGAATGTTCAACAGAAGCTTTTGCTTTCATTGTCTTTCAAGGCGCGTTCCTATTTTAATGCCACACAATTGAGTGATGGTTTTTTATTGTGAATAATAGAATAAGTACTTAATTTTAAAAGTCTTTTCTATTATTTATTTTTATATAATGATGATGGAATTATCTATGTCTAAAAAATGTTTGAATAGTGCGGTATTACCACGTACTTTTGGTTTAAGTGCATTAATGTTATGCATGTCGATGAATGTGAATGCTGCTGATGTAGTACAGATTCAAGCGCAAGGGAATGATGCACTCACACAAGTATTAAGTGGGTTGAATAATCCTGGTACCGCTTCAAATATACAATCAAGTGTATCTCATGCCGCCATGGTGGGGGCAACTTATGCGTTAACCCCGATAAAAGGATCAATGCGTACAGTTAAGGGCACTGAACATACTAGATATCAATTAACGTACAATAATATTGATGTATTGGGTCAACAGGCGATAACCCACAGTGCAAAAGGTAAAGGCTTGAATGTAACCGGTCAAATGATGGCAGGCATTGAGCGCGATATTAAAAACTTCAAACCAAAATTTAGTCATGCCCAGGCACTAGACAAGCTTAAATCACCTAATGGTGGTATTGGTGTATTAGCCGCAAAGTCTACTCGCACCTTCCTTAATGAGCAAAGTCAGCTTGTTATTGTTCAAAACTCAAATAAAAAAGCACATCTTGCCTACCTTGTTAGTTATTTTACAGAAGATAAGGCAGGTGGAAACCCCAGTCGACCTTTTGCTATTCTTGATGCAAACAACTTAAAAGTACTTAAGTCATGGGATGGTTTAACGACCGATCAAATAGGCACAGGCCCAGGTGGTAATGAAAAAACAGGCATCTACAGTTATGGAACAGACTTTGATGCTTTAAAAGTAACCACAAGTGATGATGGTTTTTGCTCAATGGAAAATGCTAACGTAAAAACCATTGATTTGAACCATGGTGTTAATGGCAGTGAAGCCTTTAGCTACCTTTGCCCTGAAAATACCCATAAAGAAATTAATGGTGCATATTCACCACTAAATGATGCTCATTCTTTTGGTAATGTTATTTTTGATATGTACAGCGATTGGTATGGCGCTGCCCCGTTAAGTTTTCAGCTGGAAATGCGTGTACATTACGATACTGATTATGAAAATGCTTTCTGGAACGGTAGCTCTATGACCTTTGGTGATGGTCTAACCACCTTTTACCCACTCGTTTCACTTGATGTTGCCGCTCATGAGGTGTCTCATGGATTCACCGAGCAAAACTCCAATTTGATTTATGCCGATCAGTCTGGCGGAATGAATGAAGCTTTTTCTGACATGGCAGGAGAGGCGGCAAAGTTCTACGCACGTGGTAGCAATGATTGGAAATTAGGGTTTGATATAATGAAAGACCCTGAACGTGCGTTGCGATATATGGACAACCCACCAAACGATGGTATTTCTATTGATCATGTTGATGGTTATTATGATGGTATTGATGTACATCACAGCAGTGGTGTCTATAACAAAGCTTTTTACAATTTAGCCACCACAGATGGCTGGGGTACGAGAAAAGCATTTGATGTCATGGTACATGCAAACCAAAATTATTGGTTGCCTGATTCAAGCTTTCATTCAGGAATGTGTGGCGTAATGTCATCAGCACAAGACTTAGGTTATAACGTTAATGATGTTGAAGCCGCTTTTGAGTTAGTTGGCTTAAAAGGCACCTCAATTAATTATATTTCTCCTTCCGATGGTAAGGTTATGATTAACAATCGCAACAATGTATTAGCTGTGGAGTTACTAAACTGTACCTCTGCTGCAGGTGCAAGCGTGGTTATTAGTATTAGTAATGGCGATGTAGTGACATTGCATGACGATGGCGTAGAAGGTGATAGCACCGCTAATGATGGAATTTATTCAGCTCATTGGGTGCCTTCTGTAGCTGGCTCTGTTGTGATGACGACAACGATTAACTTTAATGACATTACAACCGTCAGAGAAGATACCGTTAATGTTATTGACTTAGTTGATTATCAAGTTAGTAATGAAGTTTACCAATGGACAGATACCAGTGGTGGTACTTGTGTTTTTGTAGGTGATGAAGGTACAGAGCAATTACCTCTTCCTTTTGAGTTCTCTTTCTACGGCGTTGATTATAATTCAGTGAATATAGTTGCGAATGGTTTCTTGACCTTCAGTAATTTTGATGGATATTCATGGACAAATAGCCCAATTCCTATGGATAGTGAACCAAACAACATGATTGCAGCGTTGTGGACCGATATCGAGTCAAGCAATGGTACTGTTTGTGCGGTAACTGAGGGTGTTGCTCCAAATAGAAAACTGACCATTGGTTGGCAAAATGTTGCATATTACCCCAACTTTGGCGACGTATCATTTAGCGTAACCCTGGAAGAAGGTAGCAATGATATTGTTTATAACTACAAAGATGTCGAGTTTGGTGATGCAAGTATCGATTTTGGCGCTGACGCAACTGTTGGTGTGGAACATCTTACGGGTGAATTTGGTACCCAACATTCATATAATCAAGCGGTTATTTTAAATGAAACATCAATCCGTTTATCACAACATAGTGTTGGTGAAGACACTGATACCGATGGCGATGGTATTACTGACAACCTTGATAACTGTGTTGATCACGCTAACCCTAACCAAGTCGATGCTGATAATGACGGAATGGGTAATCGATGTGACATTGATTTTAACAATGACGGTCAAGTTAATACAACTGATGCACGTATGATGAAAACCTTATTTAGATCTCGCGATCCAGTAGCAGATTTGAATGAGGACGGTGCTATTAGCGGTGCTGACCTTGTTATATATCGAGAGTTGTGGATGGCAAAAAAATAGTCCACGCTATTAAGGCATATGCCTTTACGGTACATGTTTGATAACAAGCCCCTACAGTAATGTAGGGGCTTTTTTGTGCGCAGAGTATCGTTTTACTTATTTATTACACACGAAGCAGCTTAAAATATATTTTAATTTACGATATGTTAAGCCCATAATTCATATCAAAGTGAATTATGGTCGTTTAACTCATTAGGTTTAGAGTTACTTTATTGAGCTGAGGCCAAATATACTTCCTTCCGTATCCATACATAAACAGACCTAACCAAATAAGTATTGGAAGTGTTTGGTCATCAAAAGCGAGTAACTAATTTTTATCTGAATTAAATACAGCCGTGGGAATATCACTATGTTCTATAGCTAACCTGATCTCTGGATAAGCAGCACTTGTTCAATTTTCCCCCTTTATCCAATTTCCATCATTAAAACGTCGATAAATAATCCTTTATACATCAACGTTTTGCTAAGCAGGAGTAAAATAGTTGACTAAACTGAGCGGGGAGGGCAAAGCCAACTGTTTTGGTCCTTTTAAACTAGGTGTTATGCCAAGTTTCAGTTATTTAGGCTTTTCTTCGTTAACAAGCATGCTCATGAATTTTTCAAATCGCCTTAGTCTGGTTTCGGGTTTCTTAGCATTTATCAATCCGTTTGCGATAGCACAACGATTTGCTTTATTGAGAGTTTCAAAAAACTCTTTAACATTCGGCTTGCTCTCCAATGCAACTAGGAAATCTGCAGGCACTTCCATTTCACTTACCACATAGGCATTTTCCCAACGACCGTCCGCTTTTGCAGCACGAATATGCACGAGTCCTGATTCCATCATCTTGCCCTCACTTATCAAACGCTCCACATGCTCTGTGTTTCTTTTAGACCAGTTACTTCGCGTTTTTCTGGGAGTAATGCGCTGAAGGTAGGCTTGGTCATCGATTGACTTCTTAATACCGTCGATCCAACCCCAACATAGAGCCTCGATCACGACATCATTCCAAGTCACGCTCTGAATCCCAGTATTTTTTTTGTATACCTTCACCCACAGTTCACTTTCAGAAGCATGATTAATCTTGAGCCATCGGCCGAGATCTTTCGGTGTTATAAAGGTCATGATTTTCGATGGATTAGGTTCAGGCATCAAATAAGATTCTCTTCGGCATATCGCCTTGTTAATTGCTTGTATTTGCCCTGTTTACTATTTAGAAAATAGTTTACGAAACAACTCTTCAGATTTTTTTAGCCCTTCATCTGTTAATACAACAGATTTAGCTTTACCAACAGGATCACAAATTAAACCTTTTTCATGTAATCGATTGGTCACCTCCCAATCAATTTGTTTCCAAGCTCGAAAGTGGTCATGCAATGTGAGATACATTAAAGCTAAGGCCGCCTCATCTATTTTATCTTCATCAATTTCCATGATTTACTCCAAATCATTAAGGGCTAATAACGCCTGCTTAAGTTGTAAATTACTGCTGGTTATAATGTTCTAAAAACAAAAAAAGCCAACTATAAATTTTCTTTTTAAAGTTCTTTTCATGCGGATTAGTGTAATGGAGGCTCCATAGTTAAACTAACAATCAACATTCCTAAGCCTATTATAGGTAATGCAACCGTTGTTATAACGACATCCGCCGGCACACTAAGTATCAGTAAACTTTGAGCAGGGTAGCTGTACCAATCCCTATAATCATATTCTAACTCAACTCGATTATTATATTGAAACACTGAAAAAGTCAGAGTTTCACCATTAATCGATAGATCAACTTTTCCACTTGTGGAGCCTTTTTCAGTCCAGATAATATCATCGTAATTAAATTTTACCGAGGCAGTATCAAAGGATTCATCAGAAATATATAAATTCGTAAAAGGTAAAGCTTTTCCATCCGTAACGCCTAATGGATCAGAAATCTTCTCTGCGTAAGCTAAATCTGTTTTAGCTAAGTCAATTCTAGTATCGCCATGTATTGATTTAGCCCCAATTGAAGATATATATGATGAGGCAACACATCCATTAAGCAATATTGTCGATAATATGAGTAAAAATAGTCTCATGTATACTCCATGTGCGCATAGTGTCCTGCTAATGGAACGTTTATTAGTAGGCTAAAATTGTGGGCCGAATGCTAAACCCAAGCAACGGTTAGTTGCGCGTTGTTTACTCGTTGTACTTCATACCCAAACGTCATTTTTTGCAGTTAGTTCACTGCCAGAATCACCTGTGTTAACAACACCTTTTGGCTCAATAATCATAATTCTACATTCACTGTTAGCAACAGGTTTATGTTCTACACCTTTAGGAATTACAAACATTTCGCCTGAGTTTAAGGTAACTATTCCGTCCCGGAATTCAATATTGAGGATGCCTTCAATAACAATAAATACTTCATCTGTATCAGGATGGTCGTGCCAAACAAACTCACCCTCAACTTTTACCAATTTAAATTGATAATCATTCATCTCTGCAATAACACGCGGAGACCAATGCTCTGTAAATTGCGTGAACTTATCTTTAAAGTTGATAGCTTCAAACTTCATTTGAACTCCATAGATTTATGTACGGCTAACGCTTTGCTAAGCGTTGAAAATTAACATTTTCAATACCCTTTTTTTTGGGGGTATTACCACTGCGCCAATAAGCTTGTCATGCGATCCTTGTTTCTTTTTATCCTAGCCTACCGCTAAAAATCCAAGGTGAATTTGCTGATTGCTGTCGTTAAGCATCAAGTAAAAAACTCAACTCAGGAGATGTTTTAGTAGGGATAAACTCTGTGACAACAAACTCAGCTAATTTCTCTCTATAAAAAGGATAGTTAGATAAAATACTTTCTAATTCTACTTTAGACTCAACTGTTGCCAGAATGAAACCACCCGTTCTAGGCTCTTTTCTGCCAGATGCGATAAAATTACCAAGCGAGTATTGCTTATCAAGATGCATTAGGTGTTCTGTTATATGCATATCTATCTCTTCAATAGTAGACGTATAATTAAGTGAAACTATAAACATTTGACTTCCTTTTCGTTATGTTTAAGTTGGCAGTGATTAAGCTCTGGCACATAACGCCAAAATAAAAGCCAACTTGTTTTTATCCGTTTAAGCAATTTGTTATAGGGGCCAACACTAAGGGCTTTACTATATCAAGTTACGAGTTTATTTCTGCTACTTTCTGAGGCTTTTTGTTATCCCAAGCTATGACTGCAGTCCGAAGTTTAAGAAAAGGCCGTTCTATACTTACATACAAAACTATTCCAACTAAAAAGACAGAACCACCATAAACAAAGAATGCGATATATCCATTTGCGCTTAACTGCTCTCCAATGGTTGTATTTATCATGTGAAATACAGATTTATGTGTCAAATAGAGGCTATAAGCTAATGTAGCCACAAAATAGGCGCCGGGTACTTTATATTTACCAAACACGGAAGACGGGCTAGATGCTCCAGCAACAATAAATGCGAAACTGAATGACAATATTGGAAAACCAATTACTGTTGCCATATACCCAAAGCGAGCTTTAAATATCCATATAGCAAGTGCTAATCCTGAAAGCCCGAGAACTAAAACTTTATTAGCGTGGTTCATTGTAAAGTCCCACAAATCAGGTTTAAACACTTTAAGTGTTGCTAGTAATACCCCTGCTAATAGGCCATCTAATCTTGTATATGTAGGGTAATATATATTTTCAAAATATGACTGCCCCCAGCCTAATTGATTTATCCAAATATATCCTCGTAAATACATGCCAAAGGTAATAACAAATAGCGATAGAACTAAAATTTTGGTAACACTACTTCTATGCATTAACAACAATACAGCTATTGGAAAGAGCAAATAGAAATACTCTTCAATGCACAATGACCAAACATGTGAAAATGTATTACTGCTAGAAGTATCTATAAACAAATTAACCGAAAAACTTAAAAACTGCCATAGAGGTTGTAAGCCATTTCCCTCTCTAGTAAAAGGCACTAAAAAGTAAATTGTTAAAACCACTATATATGCGGGAAGAACTCTAAAAGCGCGACTTAAGTAAAAATTACTTAAATTAACCTCCTGTCTTTGGGAAACTAATTTAAACAATTTACTGCCAATTAAAAAACCACTGAGTACAAAGAATAGATCGACTCCCATCCAACCTAGTCCTGAAAACGTTCTAGACGGTGTACCATATTTCGTAGCGTGAAAAAGCATTACCCAGATAATCGCAATGGCGCGCAATAAATCTAGACCACAAAGTCTGTTCATCTTATTCCTGTTTAGAATCCGTAGAGCTGAGGTGCGATATTCAGATAGGCCCAATGCGTTGTTAACAAGTAATAAAATAGTTAGTTAAAATGAGCGGCGCAGGAGCAGTACCAACTGTATATTGCCCTTGTTCAATTGCCTTGTGAGAAAGCCATTAAAACAACTTCTTTATTTGGCTTTATTATATCTAACGCTTAAGGCAAAAATCATCGATGCTATTATGCAGATGAGACCAACAGTTAAGATAAAATAACTATACCAAATAGGGACATTTATATTTGGCGATCCTTCTCCGATGAGGGTTGCGTTGATAGCGAACCTATACGCCCCAAAAATAACAAACGAAGAAAAAACTAAAAAAATCATATTAATGAAATAAAATTGATATTTTGATAAATTTTTAGCTTGAAGAAACATGACTAATAGAAAGCCACTCATAATAGTTAAATATAAAGTTATGTTGTCTTGAACAAGTCCAAGGGATTGCAGGACCAATTCATTCATTTCGTATTCGGTCATTAGTAAAGTTTACCTTATTATATAATTTAGTATTGCACAGGGTTGAGTGGCTTGTTATTTTTGTGACAACTGATACTCATAAAAATCTGTTTCATCATTTTCACTAGCACTCTTAACAAAATCAAGTTTATGGAGCAATTTGGATGAAACGAAGTTGTTAGTGGCTACACCTGCAATTAATCGCTTTATTTTGTTCTCATGCTTAATGAAATCAATTAACCCCTTCAGTAACTCAGTAACTCAGTAGCGTAGCCTTTGCCCCAGAATGACTCACCAAGAAGGTAACCAATATGGGCATTCGCATTGTTTCCGACGTATACGAAAACAAAACCAATTGTCGTATTTGAGCCTGTATGCTTCACCATAAACAAACGGCTTTCCGACACCATTTTTTTATACCAGTCTTGAGCATCGGAGAGCGAATCAATATTTAGAAAATATGGAGGAAGGCTCTCTACTACTTTTGTAGTGAACAATTCCGTAATGGAAACTAAAGTGTCAGTTTCCTGTGTACCACTGAAAACTTCGACCACGGATAACCTTGAGGTTTGATAGGTAAACGTCAAAATTGATACTCCATTTCAATAACAAATATAACACCCTATTAAGGGGCCAATAAAATAGTGGCTTAAAATACGCGATGAAGGAGCAAAAACCTACTTGTTTGTCCTTATTTATTAGCTTGTTATGCACGACTTACCACCAAGCCCTTTAATTTTGACCATAAACTACTTGCGATTACCACACTACAGTCTTTACTAATTGATTCTTCTATAACCTTTCTATCCCCAGAAAAGTAAATTCCAATTAGTTTCCGAATATATTCTGTATCTTGAGTCTCGATAGTGAATTTCTTACCTAGATAGCTTTTATGGTAAACCTCAAATTTACCTGCTTCAAAGACCAATTAGCCAATACAGTATCATCGTCGTTGCATTCAAATGGGTATTCATTAAAGCGAATTATTGCTTCAGCTAAATTTACCTTGCCAAAATGTTGAACGAAGTGAAAAAGCTAGTTGTATTTTCCGTTTGAAGCGCTTGTTATATGCCGCGTCGCCAAACCTAAAACATTATAAAACCGAGGATATTTCAAAGCTACATATTTTCACTATGTCTCATTCTCTTAAGTACCTTTTCTACATTTTTGTCGAACGTATCTATAATTTCTTTTGCGTTGGGATTCTTCTTAGAAACAGCCAAGTAGCCGTTGACTGCTTGCAATTCTGGTATAGCCAACTTTATCTCCTTTGTTAATATATCGTCTTGAGCAATCAAGTAGTTCATATGACCTGTTTCGGCAAACAACGCATCAACCCGTGATAATGCAAGCATACCTAACCCCTGAGACGGATGAGTTAGTTCATGCAACATCCAATTCTGTTGCATTAATACTGCAGGTAAATAACTAGAACGCTGCATCGCAAGAATACCACCTTGAACTTCTTTAAGAGTTTTATCACTTCTAATATAAAGCCCTAACATTTGCTTTATGGCTGGCTTAGTAGAGAAGTGAAAGAGGGCTTTTCGGCGTTTGGTAGGCCATAACCCACCAATCATGCATCTATCATTCTCAGCTTCGTGCATTATTCTCGCCCATGGAGCGATCATTACCTGTACATTAATTCCAGTCAAATTTAAGGCGTTAACGATGACCTCAGATAACGGTCCTTTGTTAATAATATTTTTGCCTGAGTATGGCGGTGACTCCGGTACACATAAAACTTCTTTTTTTGTTGTTTCATAGCCGAAACAATAAAAGCTTGTCACCAAAAGCAATGATATTGGTAGAAACTTTACAATATATCCCATGACACATCCTTATCACTTGGAACAGTGACTTTAATAGCAACACCTACTCAAATGAAGACTTAGCCAAAAGGCATATAACGGCCTGTTAACAGCCAACGTGTCCTTGTTTAACAGCTTGTATGTGTATTTTACACAACTCTAGACTCAATATACTTTGTTTTAAAACAGAGATCCCAAAATGAGTTAATAAAACCAAAATTTACGTTACCAATTGAGTGATGTGCAGTATGGCTCCTCGTATAACGATTAAATAATTGGCAAAATATATTGCTACTATTCAATTTAAGATTGGAATGAATTAACAATGTAAATACGACACCGAGTATGTGAAAAGCGAATATAACACTAAGATGAACTGGAAATATCAACATAAAAAGAGGAGCACTCATACCGATTAATAGCGCTTCGATTGGATGCACGCTATATGCACTCCAAGGTGTCGTCCGGACAGAGTAGTGATGCACGGAATGTGGCTTTCGAAATTGTTTAGTGTGCAGTAATTTGTGAACAAAATATGAGTAGGTTTCATAAAATAATGTAAAAACTGACACTTCAATTAATAATTGAGTGATTGATAATGGAATAACTCCGACAAATAATTCTCTGGCCAAAAGGCTTACTAAGGAAAACATTACACATGCAGTGATTCCGTTTTTAATTTCACTTGTTTGTTGCCCATTTTTAAAAGGACGTTTGTCAATGTACTCACCTAACCAATTATTTTTAGTTATTCTTTGAGTAATAGTGCTTATTAAATAACCAAAGGCGAAATAAACAGCTAAATTAGTAACAAGGGACATTGCAAAAGCAACATACCAATTCGTTTGAATCCAAAATTCAAACATCAACATAAGATTATCTAATATATGCAAAACCTACCCTAATACACATAACGCTTTTTAAACGGCTAATTGCAGTTGGCTAAAATAAATGAGGCACGAACAAAAAGCCAACTGTTATTTTTTGCTTGAATGACTTATACGCGATCTAATTGATCACTTATTCCTATTCGCTTTTCTATAGAGGCGTTTGGCTCATCTACTCTACGAACACCAAAAGTAACTGTTGGAGGAACCCCCATACCAAGTTCAATGTCTGATACAAGATAATTGCAGCCTTTTGCCTTTAAAATTGCATTCACCCTTTCTTGCTTTTCAACAGCTTTAATTACTGTGTTTGCAATGACTTCATCGCTACTAAAAGAAGTTATTGATTCAGTAACTTTATCCGTTAGTTCTTTCGCTTTATCAAATAATTTCAAAAAGTCTACCTTTATTTATGATGAGAGCCAATAGCGTATAACGCTTACATAAACGAAAAACAGCCCACTGTTTAGTCCTTGTTGATTTTCTTAGGTGTTGATAGACACAAAAGACTAAACATCACCACTTCTTTGACCTTTAAGCATGACGCACTTGCTTTACTCTCAGTTGTTTTAGATAAATAGTATTTACTTTTTAAAATATCTTTTGATTTGTTTAAACTACTTATTGTACTTAAACCATCACTGGCATAGCGATTAAAAATGATGGCATGAACTTGGTTGAATATATAAGTTTGATTTCGCTTAAAATCTACATTTAATGAACCATACTTAACTTTGCTTGATTCATTACTATTACCTCTCCATGAAATTTTATGGGGACCTGGAGTTGTTTGAAAATGGAAATACTCTCCATAGAATAATTTGCCAATAAACCCCTTTGAGTCATCAAGCTTATAAGCCACATCCCCCATTTCCTTCTGGCCACTTCCATGAGAGTAATAAATATATACATCGATCAATTCTCCAGAAGACTCTGACTTCAATTCAAAATTCGTTAAAGCTTTTTCCATTTCTTGTTTTGATGGACCGGAAGCACATGAAGCTAACAGAAAACAAAGAAGAGTTGAGAATATTAATTGCGATTTCATTTGATTACCTTTGATTGAATATAAATAATACTCGGTGCTACGAAAGCCTAACGCCCATTTAAGGTGTCCACTAATTGTGGGTAACACTGAAACATAACGCCCCAATAAGAGGCTAAAAATAGTTGGTTAAAATTAGCGACGCAGGAGCAAAACCAACTGTTTTTAGTCCTGCTTAATTGGCTTGTTATAAAGCTATTGCTGTAGTTTCATTAAACCGATAGATAAAATACTTATTTGACTATAGAAATAGATTTAATAATTATATTTTCTACAGGAACATTATCTCTAAAAGGACCTTTTGTTGTTGTTTCAACATTGGCAATTAAAGTTACAACATCCATACCTTTAATTACCTTGCCAAATACTGGATGCCCTTTAGAGTATGCTGAATTTTCTTTCGCTTCTGGTTTATGATCTAAGAAAGCATTATCTGAAGTATTAATATAAAATTCATTGATAATAGGCTGCGAATTCGAATTGATATTCAATGCAATAGTACCTTTTTCATTTAGCAACCCATTATCTGCCTCATTGATATTAGAGGGCTGACTTGGGAGTTCTTCTAATGATGTATTATACGCACCTCCCATAATCATAAAATCTGATTGAGTTAAATGAAATATTGTATCGGAATAAGCTCTTATTTTAATAGCCCCTAAAAAGCTAGCTACGGTTTTAGGCGCTTTATCATTATTCAATTCAACGGTGATATCTCCCATAGTTGTTTTTATAACTACTATCGAATTCTGCCCAGCGTCACTGGAAGAAGAGAATAATGCGCATATAATTAAGAATAATTTTTTCATATCGTAAATCCTTTTTTTTAAATATCTAATTTGCATGAGAAGATGAGTTATGAGCACAACTTCTAGCTTTATAACAGTGTATTAGTGCGCATTTCGAGTTAATACAAAGCCAACTTTGAATTTTAATAAGCCCTAATACACATTTTTATTAATAATTTTAGTACGTTACCAGTAATTATCAGTCTTATCAAACGTTACCGCGATTGGAGAAAGTGAGCATTGAGATATGTGTGCCATAACGGGGCACACTATATACAATTAACAATGAAATTATTATTAATAAAACAAATAGTTAAAAATACCTTTATAAATATTCGTGCCATTTAAAAAGTTACATAGTGAGCCATATCCTTGCATTTATTAAAAAAACAATTGAGACTATGAATATATACAGTTATTGCTTGGGGTATTTAAGATGGGCAAGTTACCTTTTATAGAATTAGTTCGCAATGAACTCAGAACAAGACGATATAGTTTGAGAACAGAAAAAGTATATCGGCAGTGGATTAAAGGTTTCATTACCTTCAATAATTAATAACATCCAAAGCTATGCGGGAGATTTATTTAATACTTTTGAAAAATGAGCAATTAACATTTGATTTTAATCAGTTAAATATTGAGATTAATACCTATTAAGCTCAATGTTATGAGTTTTTATTTAGTTACTCGATTGATGTGCTGTATGTATAAAAATATAATTATTCGTAGGGTCTTGAAGCATTAAGTTGCTAGCCAATCAGCTTTTATCGAAATTTTCCTCTTATTGCATCTTTCCTGTATAATTCCGCGCATTAAACTAATGCCTTAGCAAACAACCTTGACTTCTAATAAGGGCTTTAAACCATCATTTACGACGCTGACTTTCTCTTGATTTAATACTAGAAAAACACCTGTTACAAAATTTAGAATAAGTAGAGAGCACATGATCGTAGAGAAATTTGACCCGCAAGCACCTAAAAATCAGTAATTCTGCTGAAAGCCAAACAACCACGTGAGACATTCCAACTAAAATGATTGGGGATTTTTTAATGCACGTTTACGAGGCAAATGTAGAGCTATTTTAAGCAGTATAAAGTATCAAAACTAACCGTAGTAACATCAAAGGGTATGTGGCTAATTTGTTAGCATATCCTCCCGTCTTTAGATGGTGGTTGTTTAGTTTCATTTAAGTAAGATTGTGTAGATTTAATTGATCTGCGCTGTGAAGAGGAAGCATAATTCGAAAGGTTGTTTTATGATGGTTTGAAAATACTTTAATTTGTCCTCCATGCTCCTCAGTAATTATTTTATAACAGATGTATAGCCCTAATCCTGTGCCTTGTCCTACGGGTTTGGTTGTAAAAAAAGGTGTGAATATATTTTGCAGATTTTCATTGGCAATACCAAGGCCATTGTCGGTAATATCAATACAAGCAAAATTCTCATCTAAGTAAGTTTTTACCGAAATTAAACCGTTATTACGTGAAGCTTGTACTGCATTAAGAATGATATTCATAAAGACTTGATGGATTTTAGTTTCATTACCATAAAGGTCTGGTATTTGGCCAAAATCTAATTCTAAGTGGCAATTATTGTTAATTTCTCCTTTAAGGATGTTGGTAACAATCTTGATACCTTTATTAACATCAAAGTTGGATACTTCCTTTTCTTCATTTCTGGCAAAGCCACATAAATCAGAAACAATATTCTTTATTCTCAACAAACCATTAGCTGTTTCTCCAACTACTTCAGTTATTTCCTCAAGAGATTGCATATAATTAATCGACTGTAATTGCTGCTTAATTTTTGGTGAAATATTTTCATGTTCAAATATCACCTGATGCATATTGGTGATGTCTTTAATACATTCTTTAAAATAAGAGACATTGCTTATGGAAAAAGCTAGTGGGTTATTTATTTCGTGAGCAACACCTGCAGCTAATAAGCCAATAGAGACCATTTTTTCATTTTGAACAAGTACTTCTTGGTTTTCTTTTAATTGCTCTAATGAGTTAAACAATTTATCGTTAGTTTCTTCGAGTTGAGATTGTGTCTGCTTCAGCTCTGAACAATATTGCGCTGAAGCGATACGAGGAGCGGCAATATTGGCAATAATTTGTAAAACTTCCATATCATTGTGAGAGTAGGCGTTTTTTAGTGATGATTCGCTATCGATGACCCCAATAGTTATGTCTTCATAAATAATGGGGACAGCAAGCTCTGACTTTCCTGAAAATTCATCCCAGATATATCGATGGTCAACAGTTGTATCAGCGACTATTTCACTTGCTTGTGACTGAGCCACATAGCCAACAATTCCCTTTCCAACAGGGATTTTTATTTCATTATACAAGTTACGTTTCGTTGGGTTCTTGATGCCGAAAGCTGCTTTTTGAATAAGAGAGTTGTTATCATTTAAATAAATGACACAATCATCAAACCCTAAGGTTTCACCAATATTTTTGGATATCGCCCAGAGTAAGTCGTCCAAAGTTGCGGCTTTGAGCATCGCCGTTGCAAACTGACTAATTATATTTAAATCGCTCATCACTAACTCACCCGTTGTATATATGTAAATTGCATTGCAATTTGAAATTTGCAAAGCTATTTACTGTGTTATTTGGTTCAAATTAGGCAAATTCACAGTAAAATTAACTCTATTAAATAACAATCAATCTATGTGCCAAAGTTGATTGATTTTGCTAATTAACCTCAAGTGCTGAAAAAATATGGTTTTTAATAAATGAGGCAACAAGATGAACACCTTCGTTATTTTCTATTAGGACTAATGACGTTCGAGAGTAAATCCATTTCCTCCTATTGGTAATCTCCTGTATAATCTCGCGCATACACAACTGCCTTAGCAAAGCCCCTGACTTTGCACTTAAAAGCAATTAAATCACCATTTATGACGCTGCTATTCTCTTGATTCAAAACTAGAAAAAGCACCTGTTACAAAATTTAGAATAAGTAGAGAGCACATGACCGTAGAACAATTTGATCCACAAGCACCAAAGAAAAGCAGTAATTCTGCTGAAAGCCAAACAACCACGTTAGACATTCCAGCTAAAATTATTGCAGAGCAACATCAAGAAGTTGTCGATACAGGTACAGCAAAAGGCGCTAAAGTTGGCTTCGTAAGTCTCGGCTGTCCAAAAAACTTAGTCGATAGTGAGCGCATCCTTACTCAGCTTCGTACTGAGGGGTATGATGTAACGAATAGTTATGATGATGCAGAATTAGTGATTGTAAATACTTGTGGGTTTATTGATTCGGCAGTGCAAGAATCTTTAGATACCATAGGTGAAGCACTCGCTGCAAATGGTAAAGTGTTGGTTACTGGCTGTTTAGGTGTTAAGAAAGATGAAATTATTGAATTACACCCTAACGTATTAGGTGTTACTGGCCCTCATGCTTATGATGAAGTTTTAAAGCAAGTGCATGAACATGTGCAGAAGCCAAAACATAATCCTTTTATTGATTTGGTGCCAGAGCAGGGCGTTAAACTTACGCCTAAGCATTACGCCTACTTAAAAATATCTGAAGGTTGTGATCACCGTTGTACTTTCTGCATAATTCCATCAATGCGTGGCGACTTAAACTCGCGACCGGTAGGTGATGTATTGGGTGAAGCTAAGCGTTTAAAAAATGCGGGCGTGAAAGAATTATTGGTAATATCTCAAGATACTTCAGCCTATGGCGTAGATGTAAAAAACAAAACAGATTTTTGGGATGGCATGCCAGTAAAAACCAGCATGTTAGCTTTATGTGAGCAATTAGCTAAAGAAGGCATTTGGATACGTTTACATTACGTATATCCTTACCCAAGTGTCGATAAAGTTATTCCTTTGATGGCAGAAGGAAAAATACTACCGTATTTAGATATTCCTTTTCAGCATGCAAATAAACGTATTCTTAAGCTGATGAAACGTCCTGGAAGCTCAGACCGAGTATTAGAACGCATTGCCAAGTGGCGAGAAGTTTGCCCTGAGTTGGTTATTCGATCAACTTTCATTGTTGGTTTTCCGGGTGAAACAGAAGCAGAGTTTGAAGAGTTATTAGAATTTCTTGAGCAAGCACAACTAGACCGTGTTGGCTGCTTTAAATACTCGCCAGTTGAAGGTGCTACTGCTAATGACTTACCTGATCATGTATCTCCCGAAGTTATGGAAGACAGGCTACAGCGTTTTATGACAGTACAAGCTAAAATTAGCGCTGATAAATTGCAAGCACGTATTGGTCAAGAGTACTTAATTCTAGTTGATGAGATTGATGATCTTGGTATTGTCGGCCGCTCTTATATGGATGCACCAGAAGTTGATGGCAAAGTGTATTTAAGTGATGATTTTGATGCCAAGCCGGGCGATTTAATTTGGGTACAAATAATTCATGCCGATGAACATGATGTTTGGGCTGTTCGCGTAGAAGATTAATATAGCCAAGCCACTGAAGTTGCTGAATCTTGTATCTTCAAATAGCTTGGTTATAGATTTAAGTAAAGCTTATTGTCCTACTTAAGCTTTACTATTATTGACCACTTGTAGTGGTTGAAATGTTCCAAGCAAGAGTAGGTATTTACAAAATGGACTTACATTAATAATTTACGGATGGCGTAGTGTATAGTTCCTTTAAATCACACACAGATAATAAATTTATATATCAATATATTGATAAGGTTACTATATGAAAGTTATTGCATTCATTAGAGAAAAAAGAAGAAATTTACAACACCAAAATGATCAGTTTATTGCCAAATTAGAGCCTAAATTTAAGAATTTGTCAGATTTGTTCAATAACAAAATTACAATGCCTTTTAGAAATACGCTTAATAACCCGTGGTTCTCTCAATTTAGCCCTGTTGATGCAGAGGAAAGCAAGTCCGAAGAGGTATTAATACAAGTACCCCAAGCAGAAAAGACCTATAACAATCTACTTGAAAAAGTAGATACAGTAACCTTTGTTGGTGAATGGCACTCGGTGGAGCAAGAGTGCATTGATCAATTTGCAGAGGTTACGGGTGATAAACAGTGGATACACACAGATCCAATACGTGCAGCGAAAGAGTCGCCTTTCAAATCGACAATTGCCCACGGATTTTTAACCTTATCATTAATTCCTAAATTAACTAATTCAGTTGCTTTGGATAATAACCCCTATCCTGAAGCCAAGATGGTTATTAATTTTGGTTTGAATCAAGTACGTTTTCCATATCCCGTTAAAGCGGGTACACGTGTTAGAGCTAGTATTAAATTAGTTAATTTAGTGCCTATGAAGCGTAGTATCGAAGTTGTTAACGAGGTAAGTATTGAAGTTGAAAACAGTAAACGTTTAGCTTGTGTGGCTGAAACCGTATTACGTTTATATTTTTAGATTACTTTTTAATTAAAGGTGACGTTGTGAAAAAGGCGAGTAGCAGAATAGTTTAGCCCCTCGCCTAATAATAATATCGGTCACAATTACTCACCCATAATTAATGGGCGTTTGTGACCTTAAATGACTAACCGTTAACAGCGTCTTTTAATGCTTTACCCGCTTTAAAGGCAGGAACTTTAGCCGCAGCAATTTGGATTTCTGCACCAGTTTGAGGATTACGACCTGTACGAGCGGCACGGTCATTTACTTTGTAAGTTCCAAAACCAACTAATGCAACATCACCACCACTAGCTAATTCAACGGTTACTGATTCAATCAAACTATCTAACGCACGGCCAGCAGCTGCTTTTGTGATATCTGCGCCTTCAGAAATTTTTGCTACCAATTCACTTTTATTCATTTTTATTATTCCTTGTTTATTGTTGTCGATAACATACTAAGAAATAACAGTGGATTGAGCAATAAAAATCGTCATCTAGGATCGAAAAGTACAAGTTAGCGCTACATTATCATCAATATTCTGATTCTGGCTGTGACTTAAAATGCTCGATATTTGTCGTAAATATAAGTGTACGAAAACTGACTACATTTATTTACAGTTATTTACAAACTCTTTATAAATAAGTAAGATGAATAATGTTCTGTACTGATGTAATTCTTTGTTTTAAATTCATTATTACACCTGTTGTTCTGTATATATGCTGGGTGAAGTGAATTTATCATGGCTAAATGGTAATGCTTAACAGTTTTAAACAGTGCTATTTATTATTCAAATAACCCAGACATTATTCAGGCTTAAAACTATTGTGACAATAATATTTGCATCAACAAGCAGGTGGTTTAATTCGTCGTATAGTCAATACTCGTCTTATTTTGAAATCCACAACGATTTAACAACTTACTATTAATAATTAAAAAAAAGGTAAAAAAACGTCTATGAACAATATGATTTTTGTTCCTGCTTTATTCACTACTACTCTGCTCACCTCTACATTCTTTAGTGCTGAAATAATTGCTGAAGATTCATTTTCTGCAAATGTAGGTATAACCAGTAACTATATTTGGCGCGGTGTTAGTCAATCTGACGATAAATTTAGTGTTTCAGCAGGAGCTGATTACAGTCATGAATCTGGATTTTATCTTGGTACATGGGCGGCCACAGTGGATTTTAACGATGATACTAATTTTGAATATGATTTTTATAGTGGATATCAAACCAATATTGCTGATATCAATTGGGATATAGGCTATATCTATTACGGCTATCAAGGAGAAGATAACTTAGCGTTTAGTGAGATCTATTTACGAGCAAATTATCAAGCCCTGACATTAGCTGCCTCTACGCTTGTTGATAATGATACCGATGGTGAATTTGGCGATAGCCAGTATTACGAAGCAAGTTATGGTTTTACTTTACCATACCACGTATCTCTAGATCTTCACGCTGGTTACTATAGCCTGCCAAGTGATGCTAACTATAGCGATTATAATATTAGTTTAAGTAAGAGTAATTTTACTTTAATGGTGAGTACACTAACAGGTAATGATGCACTTAAAGATACCTTAGTTTCTCTGTCTTATAGCAATAATTTTGACTTTTAATAAATAGACGTAATCTAATGATAAATGTAAATTTATCATTAGAAAATAATGTTATAGACATTATCTTTGAATGGATACACCAATGAAAATTAAGCACCAATTACTTGCCCAAGCAATATTTCTTGCTATTGTTCCTGCCTTTATTATTGCTGTGATAATAACCTTGCAGGCAAACCAGTCATCTTTTAAAGCACTGGAAAAAAAATCAAAAGAACAACTTATCTCACTTCGAGAGTTAAAAAAAGATCAAATTAGTTCATATTTAAACACCATTCAATCCCAAGTTATTTCGCTATCTAAAAACCCTTCGGTGGTTAATGCGGCGACCAGTTATAAAAATACATTCTATAACTCTCAACTCTCTCAACTGCCTCAATCACAAGCCAGCAATGGCAAGAGCCGAGTTTCTCGCTATTATCAAAGTCAATTTAGCCAAGCTTATAGCAACAAAAATCCACAAGAACAATTTTCAGCGCTCAACAAGTTATCTCAACTTGATCCTTTAGCTATTCAATATCAAGATAAATATATTGCTAGCAACAAATTCCCTTTAGGCAATAAAGATCAACTTAATCGTGCCGGAAATAGTGCTTACGACCAAATTCATGAACAATATCACCCGATGTTTAGGGATTACCTTAATCGCTTTGGTTACTATGATATTTTTATTGTTGATGTTGATAGTGGCCATGTTATTTACTCAGTATATAAAGAGTTGGATTACGCAACGTCATTAATTACCGGGCCTTACGCCAACTCGGGACTTGCAAGGGTATTCAATAAAGCCAAATCACTTAATGATGAAGACTCTGTACTGGTTGATTTTGAAAGTTACTTTCCTTCCTATGATCAAGCCGCTTCATTTATCGCCTCTCCTATACAAAACCAATCAGGTCAAGTTGATGCTATTTTAGTTTTTCAAATGCCGATTGACGGTATTAATAAAATAATGACCAATAATGAAAGATGGTCAGATGTAGGCTTGGGTTTATCTGGAGAAACTTACTTAGTTGGACCAGACTATAAGTTACGTAGTGAAAGTCGATTTTTAATTGAAGATAGTCAAAATTATTATAAAGCTTTAGTTGATTCAGGAACTCAGCCTAATGTAGAAAAAATAAAAGCGTACAATTCAGCATTAGGACTTCAGTTTGTAGAAACGCCAGGAGTCACAGAAGCGCTTAAAGGTAATAAAGGTTTTTCTCAATACCCAGATTATAGAAATGTGAAGGTCTTATCAGCATATACGCCACTACAATATGGCGATTTAACTTGGAGCTTGATGGCCGAAATTGATATTGAAGAAGCCTTTTATGACGCCGTGCAACTTTCGGATGAACTCTATTTTTATAGTTTAATGTCACTGCTTATTATTGGTGCCATTAGCATTACTACCGGCTTAATTATCGCTAATATTATTGTTAATCCTTTAAATATATTGGTCAATCGTATTTCTGAGATTTCAGAAGGTGATGGCGACTTAACCGTTGAGTTAGACTTAGCGCGTCGAAAAGACGAAATAGGTGAAGTAGGTAAAGCTTTTAATCAA
Source organism: Colwellia psychrerythraea (assembly GCF_000764185.1). Taxonomy (GTDB): domain Bacteria; phylum Pseudomonadota; class Gammaproteobacteria; order Enterobacterales; family Alteromonadaceae; genus Colwellia; species Colwellia psychrerythraea_B. The sequence continues at coordinate 31,524 of NZ_JQEC01000015.1, read as the reverse complement.
TTTGTTAGAAAAATCAGGAGTCTGATTATTGAAATTGACTTACACGCGGGACAATTAGCCTCTTCATCTGAAGAGTTATCAGCGGTAACAAAAGAGACTAATTCAATAATAGCGATGCAAAAAGGTAAAACTGAACTGACTACGGCAGTAATGTATGAACTGAATACCAGTATCAATTCAATAGCCGAAAACTCTCATCAAACAGCTAACATGACAACTGAAGCGAATACAGAATCAGCTAAAGGCTCTACATTGTCGCAAAGTGCGCAATTAGCAATCCACGACCTCGTTGATTCAGTGGCGGTTGCCTCAAAAGAATTACATCAATTAAATTCTCAAGTGGAGGAAATAACTGGTATTTTAAGTGTCATTGATAGCATTGCGGACCAAACTAATTTATTAGCACTAAATGCTGCAATTGAAGCCGCAAGGGCAGGAGAGTCCGGACGTGGATTTTCAGTTGTCGCGGATGAAGTGCGAACTCTCGCGGCAAAAACACAGGAATCAACCATTGAGATACAACGTAAGATTGAAGGACTTAAAAAATCGTCTATGCAATCAGTTAACGCTATGAACCAAGCTTCAGTAGAAGCAAATAAAGGCGTTGAACTTGTCAAACAAACAGCTACGAGTTTAAAAATAGTTGAAGGTTTAGTTAAAAGTGTAAGTACTAAAAATACGGAAAATGCCGAGGCCTCTCAACTGCAAGGAAATAGTGTTAGTGGCGCTCATCAAAATATTATTGATATTTCTGATTATACCGAGAATACCGCAAGTGCAGCGCTGCAAACCTCGCAAGCTTCTAATGAGTTAGCAACATTAGCTGTAAATATGTCTTCACTGGTCAGACAGTTTAAGTATTAAGCATATAAAATCACCTTATTATAATTCATTGTTTCAAGGTGGTTTTATATTTTTATGTTAGCTTCAACGTTATTGTTGGTGGGTTTATCCGCCAACAATAATCAAGGTGTTTAGAAATCACATAACAAATTAGGAAGTCGTCCCTTTCAAATCGATACTTAAAGTACCAATATATCTTTAGAGCCATCTTTGCACTTAGCTACTAAATCGGTTGCAATACAAAGGTTTTGATATCGACGGCTGGGTGTTGTCGTCAAAATATATTGAAACTCGACTTTCTTTACCCACAATCCTCTAATTCTGGTTTGTAAAAATCACGGTCTAGTTTAATGTCATTGCAAATTCAATAAATTTTTGAATGATTGATTTATCTTTATTTGTTGATCTGTTTTATTGTTAATTAATACTCGGCTAGTTATAGCCTAGAACAAAGCATTTAGATTGATTTTCAGATGATAACTCATCTGAACATTCTCTTTTTAAAATAATTAACTGTTTATCAGCTTGCTTTGACTTCAAGTCATTTTTTTTTGATACCAGCTCACATTCCTCTTCGTGTTTTGCATCATTATTCATGTTTATTCCTCAGTTTTATTTGCTTACGTTTCCTTAAGTCGCGCTTTAATAAGAAAGCGTGACTTAAGGGGGTAGAGATTAAAATACTCACCAGGAAGGGCGCATTTATATTTATTGTTTATGTTCTAATAGTTCACTTGTTCTGGGATGATATTTGCCTTCAGAATATCCTCAGAAACACCTGGTTGTATTTATGATAAGATGATTACATGGTAGTATGCAAGCAGTAAGAACATAATTATGTGAAAATATGGTATTCGGTACGATTTAAAGTGGGTGATTCGCTCAGATCATTTCGTCTTTGTAAGGCTAATTCATTTTGATAATAGATAAATCGATCTGTCAATTCTGCTAATTTCTTGTATAAATAAAGTTTATTTTAAAACTCAAAATATAACGCATACTTAAGTAATTATGTTATTAAAGTTTAGTTGTTCTACATTTAAATGAATAACTACATAGCAGATGCGACAATGGAGTACGAAGCAGGTGGCTAGTATCTTTGCAGTGTAACTTTTTTAAGTGTCTAGCAAAGTATGGGGAGGCCAGTTTAGCTTTATAAGATTTATAGACTAAATATTACAGGCCATATTTTTCAAATATTTTCTGTATAGTACCATCTTGTCTAAGTGTGGATAATGTCTCATCGAATACAGGAATAATATCTATAAAGGAGGATTTCTTACTGATACATAGCTTGAATTTAAGTACACCAAAACCTATTCCAGGCACTTGAATTATTGATTTCTCTAACCTTAATTTTTTTATATTATACAGGGTTACAGCTTTAGATTGTATTAACATATCACCTCTTTTTAGGTACAACTTTTTTAATGCACTTTTTAGATCTGAAGCGCCATAGTCTACATTAAAACCTGGAAATTTTTCGATTGATACTCCATCTCCAAAATATGTAAGTATTTGGAATTCCTTAATATCATCTATGGATTGAATATTTTTCATCTGTGCTAATTGAGGGTGATTTGCATAGGTGAATAAACCCATTGTTTCGATGAATATTGGTACTGTTCCTGTTGAGCTATACTCTGCACGTTCGGGCGTATATAATGTAATCATGCCATCGCTTTTACCACTCTGTACCCGACGTTGAGCTCTTAACCATGGAAAGCTTTCAAATTCAATGCTCATTCCCATCCTTTGTTCAAATACTTCTTTTAGAATATCTACATATATACCTTTAGAAATGCCATTTTCAGACCATATATAGGGCTCAAAATAAGCGTGTGATATTTTAATGGGCTGGTTTTCAAAGGCAGATATTTTTCCACTGAAACTCAGTGTAATTAATAGTATTAACAAAGGTATTAAATTTAGTCTGTTTTTCAATAAAATAGTTCCCGAAAATAGCGGTAAGATCACACTTAAGTATACCTTCAAATATTATAATTCTTATTTAGAAAATAGATAAGCCAGTTTTTGTCGTGAAGAGTTCCAATGCTTTAGTACCAACCAATGAATTACCATATTTGTTCAATGCAGGGGAGTAAACTGCAATAGACATTTTTCCAGGGACAACCGCAACTATCCCTCCGCCGACACCACTTTTACCAGGTAGGCCGACACGAAAAGCAAAATCACCAGAAGCATCATAATGACCGCATGTTAACATTAATGAATTAATACGCTTTGCTTGAGGGGAGCTAATAAAATTCTTTCTTGAAATAGGGTCAGTACCGTTATTTGCTAGATATAACATTGAACGTGAAAGTTGCTTTGCACTCATAGCAATAGAGCAGACCTGGAAGTATGTCTCTATTACACTGTGCACATCATTTTCAAAATTACCAAAGCTTTTCATTAGATTTGCTAATGCAATATTACGGAAACCATGTTCCATTTCAGACTCTGATACAGCTTGATCAAAAGTTATTGTTCTCTCGCCGCAACACTCATGTATAAATGTTATAACTTCATTCAGTGCAGTTTTATCGGGAGAATAGTGAGTAACTAAACTATCACAAACTGCGATGGCCCCAGCGTTTATGAACGGGTTACGAGGTATTCCAGCTTCCTTTTCAAGCTGTATTAAAGAGTTAAAAGCAGTACCAGAAGGCTCTCTCCAAACTCGTTTATATAGATCGTTTTGGTAGGCACGAAGTGCCAAAGTATAGCTAAATACTTTAGCAATACTCTGAATCGAAAACGTTTTTTCATAAGACCCTACACCATAAAACTGCCCATCATTTAGGGTAATAGCCATACCAAATTGCATTGGATCTGTTTTCGCCAGCGCAGGAATATACTTAGCAACATTTCCCTGCCCAAGTAACGGTGTAACTTCCTGATGTATTTCTTTTAGTACTGCTAATAAATTCATAAATATTACCTAAAATAACGCTTTAAATTAAAGTATTAGTAACGATATCCCCCTTAAAACGCAAAAGTACTAGCCAATTAGCCTTACAAAGACAAAATGATGTGAACGAATCACACACTTTAAATAGTGCTACAGACCATATTTTCACAAAATACTCTTTTTACTGCTTGCATAGTACTACATAATTATTTTTGTATGTATATATTCTCGGGTTATTCTGAGGGTATTCTATGTTAATTTAAAGGGACATTACAACAATTTTAAGTTAGGAATATTAATTTTAATTGCTTCAGTATTTATTTGAAATATCGCTTATGCAGGTCCTAAACCTCTTAAACCGACATTGGATGAACCAACCCCACCACTTGAAGTCGCTTCAGATGTATTGGAAGTATCGAAATTTACAATGTAAGAACTATCAAATTGCTGCCCATTCGCCATCGACGTATTTTGTAGCAAGGCACTCACTGAAGTAAAATAGGACAGAAACCTTACCCAAGCGCGATATTTATAAGGAGTATGTAACATTTTTATTGCGATTTGTTCAAGGTGGTAAATGCAAGACAAGGAGCTACACTCTACAAAGACAACACCTAATAATAATTTGGCTGTTAGTTATTGGTAGCCGAAAAAATACAAGTATTGAGTCCCCAGAAATTCAACGACAATTTTAAGGAGGAAGAGCAAGTGAAGAGCAATTTGATATTGGCAAAATTAAGAAAAAATATTTTCTTGTTCTGCTTTATTGTCTTCATTGTTGGCCTTGTTGTACTCACCGTTTTTATCTATACCAATTCAAAGGCTAAAATTCTTAACGATACTGAAAATGCATTTTCTGACCGTCGTTCTACCTTAGAAGCAGATATAGCCAGAAACACTGATTTTATCTTAGTGATGAAAAATATATATGATCGCTATATTGACAAGAAATGGAGCGATGATGAAATCAGAAACTATGAAAAAACGTTGAAAAACATCTCTATAAATCATAAAGAAAAAGGATATTATGAAATTCCTGTTGGTAAGCACCTCGGCTCTCATCAAATCTACAATTCAATGTTTTGCTATGGCGATGGCAGCAAATTTTCCGGGAAAGACATCTCACAAATATTAGTGATGTTACGCATGCAGAACTTTCAATATGCCGCGCAAAAAAATATTAAAAGCTTGATACTGAGCTATTATTTCACAAAAACAAATACCTTAACGTCCATTTATCCGCAAATATCAATGGGGGATATTTTACAGGGGTATGATACTTTCGAAAAATGGTCGGTGCATGCATATGACGTTTACGATGAATTTGCTCCTCCGGATGTTAACCCCAAGGCGCGGCTGTTTTGGACTGAACCTTACCTGGATCGTACTGTTAATGGCATGATGGTTTCAACCGCCATTCCGACCTATTTAAAGGGAAATTACAATGGCGTGATTGGTGCTGATATCGAATTAACTTTTCTAAATCGGTTTGTCAAAAAATCAGCAGTACTGAGCGGGGAGACAATACTGGTTTCACAAAAAGGATATGTGATCACTGGGTCAGATATGATTTACCAAAAAGAAGAGGAGCTTGTTTTATTTAGCGATCTGATGTCAGAGACAACAGATATAATTTTGTTCCAAGAGCCGTTACTGAATACCCCCTGGAAAATAGTGTATCTAGTATCACCCAATGATATTCTCGATAAAACTCTGCTCAATACCCGTATTTTTAATATTTTTATTGTGGCCACATTGGTATTTTCTCTTATTGGCTACGTATTAATTATTAAGTTCTTTATCAAGCCTGGTATTGTTGCAGAAACAAACCTGGTGATGCTAAACAAAGATCTTGGATTAGCCAAAGAGAAACTTGAAAAGAACCTTTTTGAACTGAAAGAGGCTCAAAAACAAATTGTTGAATCTGAAAAACTAGCGGCGTTGGGTGTTTTAGTGGTCGGTATTGCACATGAAATAAATACCCCAGTGGGCATTGCCATTACCAGTAACTCTTTCCTGGTGCACATTAATAATAACGCATCTACAAAGCTTCAAGGCAATAAACTGACTAAACTCAATTTAACAGAGTTTTTTACTCAGGTAGATGATTCAACTCGCTTAATCGCCAACAGTTTAGAAAAAACAGCACAGCTGGTAAATGATTTTAAATTAATTTCGGTAAACAGTATTTCTTACCCTCTGACTAGATTCAATTTCAAAGACTACCTGATAAAAACTATTTCAGTTCATGATAGTTTAGATGAAAATAAAGGGTTAGAAATTAATATCGAATGTGATGACCTGGTGTTGGAGAGCTATGCGGGAGTATTTAATCTGATCATTGCCAACCTCTTTGAAAACTCAATGATCCACGGGCTAATTGATACCTCTGATAGCATGATCACCATTAGCATGAAGGAACATAAAAGTCATTTTGAGTTCATCTATGCAGATAATGGCTGTGGTATACCAGATTCAGACAAAGAGAAGATTTTCGAGCCTTTCTATACCTCTTGTCGCACGAAAGGAACAGGTTTAGGGTTATTTACTGTTCATAATATGGTTAAAGAGAAGTTAAAAGGAAAGATCGAAATAAAAGACACGGCTGGCTCCGGGGTTACATTTATAATTACCTGGCCTCGGACAAGTTCCTAAGGTTTCAACTTGCAATATAAATGGGTATATCCAAGTCTGACAAAAATTAACAGACTGATACGTCCTCAGTTATCTAGACAGTTTTAAGTTCTCAAACTACGCTCTTTCAAAGTCATGGGGACATAGACCATTATTAGCACCATGACTTTGTTTTGAGTTTTAGAATAATACAATATAATTAACGACATCAGCCTTAGCTTCATCTCTTGTTTTATAAATCTTACGATTGATCCACTCTTGGATCTTTCTTCATCGACCAGCCAACAACTTTCCATGAGAACAAATCAAACACAACCGTAGATACAACTAATCTTGGTGTGTACTAATGTACGTGAAATCAGTAATCCAACATTTATTCGGCTCAACGACATCAAACTGATGCTTTAACAAATATGATGAATATTGCCACACGTTTCAGCTTTTTGATGTGTAATCTCAGCCTCTAACTCGGGTAATTTTTACTGCTCATTTTAGTCAGCGCCAAACTGTTACATCCAATTGTTAATTCGTCTGGTTAGCTTTCAGTTGCTGTTGTTTACAGCTATTAATTTTAGTTCATTATAACTGAATTAGGTGTCTAGGAAATTGGGGAAATCTCATATTCCATTTCAACACTGAAAAAAATTGGCTGAATAGCCTTACAAAGACGAAATGAAGTGAGCGAATTATACGAGTTAAACTCGTGCCACATATCATATTTTCAAAAATACTATTTTTATGCTTGCATATTACCTAGAGATCACCTTATCATTAATTCGACCTCGGGCGATTCTGAGGATATTCCTCGAAAAATAAGTGTCTAAAAATAAGAGAAAAAATAAACAATACAAATAGGTTATTTCGGATTAACTGAAAAATCTTTTCGATGGCAGAAGAAATAATTTTTGAGCTTCAGGAATTTGCACATGCTGTAAGAGAAAGATCATGTGTATCGGGTACTAGAATGTAACTATTTGCACATATGTTCAATCGGTGCGGTGTGTTATTTACTTGAGAGTATGGGACTTAAGTTAAACCTGTCTAAAGGGATGTATGACATCTACACTTTTACCTTATACAAAAATATTTACTAAACGATGTCGAAGAAATACACATGTTGACAACAAATAAAAATACACACAGGAAATAATTAATGTCTAAACATCTCTATGGTGATTACTCTACGCCGGAAAAATTTTTACAGTGCTTTATGGCTGGGTTAATTAAAAGAAACCCGGGTGAGGTCGAATTTCATCAGGCCGTTAAAGAAGTTGCTGAAAGTGTCGTGCCTTTTATGTTTGAGCATAAAGAATATTTTAGCAACCTCATACTCGAACGTATGACTGAACCGGATCGTAGCGTTACTTTTCGCGTATGTTGGGAAGATGATCAAGGAAACGTGCACGTAAACAGAGGTTATCGTGTGCAATTTAATAATGCGATAGGTCCTTATAAAGGCGGACTCAGATTTCACCCCAGTGTCAATTTAAGTATTCTTAAATTTTTAGGCTTTGAACAACAATTTAAGAATAGCCTGACGACCTTGCCCATGGGAGCGGGTAAAGGCGGTAGCGATTTTAATCCTAAAGGTAAATCTAACCGGGAAATAATGCGTTTTTGCCAGGCTTATATGACAGAGTTATCAAAACATATAGGTGAAAATATGGATGTTCCCGCCGGAGATATAGGGGTAGGCGCCCGTGAGATCAGTTATATGTTTGGTCAGTATAAACGCATTAACGATAACTTTGTCGGTGTACTCACAGGCAAAGGAATTTCCTTTGGTGGCAGTTTGATCCGTACCGAGGCGACAGGGTTTGGCACTGTCTATTTCACCCAGCATATGCTGAATCACATAGGTGATAGCATTAAAGGTAAACGTTGTGTTATTTCAGGCTCAGGCAATGTTGCCCAATATGCAGCCAAAAAAATCATCGAGCTGGGAGGCAAAGTCGTCGCTCTGAGTGATTCAGGCGGTTACATTTTAGATGAAGACGGGATTGATAGTGAAAAGCTTGAATATGTAATAGATCTGAAAACAAACAAGCGTGGCCGTATTGAGGAATATGCCCAAAAATACGGAGTACCATTTATTGCCAATAAACGCCCCTGGGAGGTTAAATGTGATCTGGCATTTCCTTGCGCAACGCAAAATGAACTTGAACTGGAAGATGCTCAGATCTTGGTGAAAAATGGCGTAATGCTGGTTGCCGAAGGTGCAAATATGCCTTCGACGATTGATGCAATACATTATTTTAAAGAGCATAAGGTACTGTTTGCACCTGCCAAGGCTGCCAATGCCGGAGGAGTCGCTATTTCAGGTTTGGAAATGACTCAAAACAGCATGCGTATTTCCTGGACCAGTGAAGAAGTTGATCAGCGACTTCAGGACATTATGAAATCAATTCATGATCAGTGCTTAAAGTATGGGAAAAATGGTGAGGTAGTTGACTATCTTAAAGGCGCTAATATTGCCGGTTTCGTCAAGGTCGCCGATGCTATGCTGGCTTATGGTGTGGTTTAGTTTTTATTGAGCCTGGCAGTTTTGAGCAAAGAAGGCTTATCGCTTACCGTTAATACCCTGATTAAAATCCAGTTCCATTCGAAAGTGATAAAGATTAACGAGGTATTTACAGCCTTTAGTCTCTGCGAAACAACACATCATCTTGGTGAACAACGGAGTAAACATGCTGAAAAATAATAAAATAACAACAGCAATTCGCGTTGCGATGATGTTTGGTGCTGGCACTGCTGTGACAGTTTCAGCAGTAGATAGCGAAGAGAAAAACGCTTCAGTAGAACGTATACAGGCTACAGGAATACGTATGTCACATACTGACATGGCATTAGCTTTACCTGCTGCTTGGTATAATTCTGAGGGCATTCTACATGTGAGTACGGTTATTTCTAAAATGTTATTGAACTCACAAGATAGTTGGGAAGCTAGTGCTGGCGCTTCTTGGGTTAGGAATTTATCTAAAGGGTCTTGTGAACTGGGTGCTAATAGAACACTAACACTTATTAATGGTAAGCGTACAGCACCGTATGGCCTTGCTAGGTATTAATGAAGTTATAACTTTGAGTATTTGTAAAAGAGATAAAACAGCAACAATTCACTTAGTTGAACATAGGAGTACAGATTAACGAAGCAGTTATAGCTTTGAGTATTTATAAAATTAAACAAAAACATAAACAAAAATAATTCACTTAAGTGAATAACGGAGTAAACATGCAGAAAAATAATAAAATTACAAAAGCCATTCGCGTTGCGATGATGTTTGGCACTGCCGCAGCTATTTCAGCCCCAGCTTTCTCAGCAGAAGAGGGCGAAGATAAAGCAGAAAAAATAGAACGTATAGAAGTAACTGGCTCTCGTATTTTTCGAGAAGGTGCTATCGCTCCGTCACCTGTTACTGTAGTGACAGGCGCAGATTTATTGAAGACTGGCGCAGTTAGCATTGGCGAATCTTTAAGAAGATTGCCGGCATTAAGTAACAGCTCATCATTTGCATCGAGTGATAATTTTACAAATGGCACAACAGGTACAAGTAGACTTAATTTAAGAAATATGGGAGAAAACCGTACCCTTGTACTTGTTGATGGCAAGCGTCATGTTGCGGCCTCACAGGGTTCGGCTACTGTTGATATTAATACCATTCCTGCTGCTTGGGTTGAACGTGTTGAAATTATCACCGGTGGTGCTTCTGCTATTTATGGTGCGGATGCGGTAACCGGTGTTGTTAATTTTATTTTGAAAAAAAATATCACCGGCTTAGACTTTTCAGCAAAGCAAAGTGCCTCTGAATTATCAGATGCTAAAACCTCTCGTTTTTCACTTTCCTATGGCATGGACTTCGACGATGGCCGAGGTAATATTGCAGTAGCTGCCGAATACTCCAGTCAAAATCAGGTTAAGAAGGGCGATCACCCTTGGTCAAGCGAATCCGTGGGTAACTGGCATGATCATACCAATAATCCAGATACCCCTGATAATGTATTGACTCGCGGTGTAGGATGGTATCCTGCACAAGTTGGGGGCTATGCAAGTCTTGGACAGCAGGGTGTTTTCACGTTTAGAGAGGATGGCTCACCAAGACTTCTCGATTTAGGAGTCAATCCTGATACCATCTGGCGTAACTGTATTGATTGTGATGGCATTAACTTCGGTAGTTATCTGGATCTTCGTTCAGAGTTCGATAATAGCAATTTTAGTTTTAAAAGCAATTATGATATTACCGACGATATCAATGTCTATTTTGACGCTAAGTATTCAACAACACAGAGTATAAAAGAAATCGATGCTTCATGGGGAGGGTTTTGGCATGATGTAGACCACCCTTATATGCACCCAGAAATGGCTGCAATGATAGTTGATAATGGCTGGACCGGTACGTGGTTTAACCGTCAAAATGATGATTTAGGCTTTCGTACAGAAATCAATGATCGTGATACCACTCGTTTTGTTGTTGGCGTTGAAGGATATGTAAATGATGACTGGGGTTATGACGTATCTTTAGTACGAGGCGAAACGACAGTAGATCGCACTACCCCTCAAAATAGGATAAATGACAATTTAGCGTTCGCTGTAGATGCTATCGAATTGGACGGAGAAATTGTTTGTGCTAGTGCTGAGGCACGAGCTGATGGTTGTATTGCGTTTAATTATATGGGTGGCCCTAATCAAGCAACACAAGCACACCTTGACTATCTAACGACAACTTCATACTTTACTACCGTGTTAACTCAAACCGTGTTTAGCGCAAGCGTTAATAATAGTCAGTTATTTGAACTACCAGCTGGTGACGTAGGCTTTGCTGCGGGTATTGAATATCGTAAAGAAGAGAGTAGAGATTCTGAGCCAAAAGGCTATGAAGGTACATTCAGTGTTGCTCCTAGTTTAGCGATTGGTGAGTTTGATGTGAGTGAGGTGTTTGCCGAAGTTATCGTACCTCTAGTGTCAGATGTTTTTTTGGTTCAAGATTTAAGTGTCGAGACTGCAGTACGCTATGCTGATTACAGTACCATTGGCGGTGCAACCTCTTGGAAGCTTGGTTTGAATTGGGCGGTTAATGATGAACTACGCTTTAGATCGACACTATCTGAAGCCGTTAGAGCGCCGAATATTGGTGAACTTTTTAATGCAGTATACAAGAATCCAACATGGATTGCAGATCCATGTACAACGGATAACTTAGCGACTATTGACAATCCTGAAACACGAATTGCCAATTGTGCCGCTTTAGGCATACCAGCTGACTTTAACCCTAGCTATGATACTGATGCACAGTTATGGCTAGACCAGGGCGGTAATCCAGACTTAAAGCAAGAAACATCCACCAGTACAACGGTAGGATTCGTCTACCAACCAGAGTTTTTGGAAAATTTTGTTGTCACGGTAGATTACTGGAACATTGAAATTGATGACGCAGTCGGCAGCTTCGGTCATCAAACGATAGTCGATAACTGTGTTGATGCTACAGCCGGCATTAACAATCCATTTTGTGACATTGTAACCCGTGATGCTTCGACTCATTACATTACAAACGCACTGAGTAGTGTTATTAACACGGCATCATTAACCGCTGAAGGTATAGATATCGAGTTAAACTATAATTTTGATGTAATGGGAGCAACCTTTAATACCAATTTAATTGCCGAGCATAAACTTGACCGTACCGCTTTTACGAATCAGGCTGATCCTACCAGTTTGACTGAGCTTACTGGAACTACCACCCACCCTGATTGGTCCGGTGTTTTCAATTTTGCTATGGTTAAAGAGCAGTTGAATGCCTCTTGGAGTACGCGTTATAAAAGTGCGGTAGATATTTATACTGCACAATCTTTAGCTGTTAACCCAAATCCAAGTAATATTATGGGCTTTGGCAGTTATCTTATATCGAATGCAACTGTTGGATACAATTTTGAAAATGGATTAAGTGTATCTGTTGGTGTTGACAATATCTTTAATACCCGCATTCCTTTTGGTGCAAACTCCGGTTCTGGTTACGATAATATGGGACGAGTTGGCTACTTAACGTTAGAATTTTCAATGTAAGTACCATTCATTATAAACGATGATAAGAAAGCTTTCGGGCTGACGAATCTTTAAAAGGTAACAGGTATAGCAATTTATTAACTTATGTAAGTCACTACAACACACATAAGTAACAGCTGTTATGCCTGAACCTTTATTTTGCTATAAATATTTCAAAAACGCCTTATCTTCTTTCATACGGCAGAATGAAAACATTGCGGAGTTTTAGTGATGCATTTATATCAGGTAATAAACTAACCTTGACAGAAATAGGAAGGAGCTTGCAGGCGCTGCGTATATAAAGCACAAAATAAAGCAGCTTGACCGTTTTAAAAAAAAACGGCTTTTATTTAGTCATTATCTTACTCTAGCATTCAGCAAAAGCATTTGAAATTTAATTTTAAAGTTCAAGATCTTATTGGAATACAATGACTAACCCTTGACATCAAAATATATCTGGTATGTCGCTAACCACAAGGGAAAATTAACATTTACCATAAAACCAGTGTAATCATTGGCATTTTTTCCTGACAAACTAATGGCAGAATCAATTATATCTTTAGAGTATTTGGAGTTTAGATGCTGGGAATAGTTAAAGTTTCCAGGCTGAAATGTATTCACAGTTAAGGTCGAAGGAATTTTCTCAAAAATAAAATCCTGCTTTACAAGCTCTTTATTATTTTGACCAAAACTGGCAGGGTAACAGCCAACATTTGGTAGAGAAATTCGGGCTAAACTTTTAGGCAACAGAACTATTATGGCCAGTTGTTTAGTTGGAGAGTGACATGAAGTACCAAAAGAACATACGTTGAAATTTCTGTTTGATATTTTAGCATAGTCATTGTCATGCCTTCCACAGACATAGCTAAACTTTTGTAATGCTTCTGAATTAAACGAAAATAAAAAGGCATTCTCAAAACTATTAACGCCAGAGAAAAAGCGATCAATATTTGCATGACTATAATCCTGAATTATGAATTCAGATGATTTTTTTGAGTTAATAAAAGCGGGATAGCATTCACTTTTAGAAATAAAGCTTGGCTCTGACAAAGGTGCCGTTTCAATATTGCGATAGAAATGTTGCGCGTAAGGCCTTGCACCACTAGCTAGCACAATATCACTGTGAGATTCAATGCACAGTGACTTTATTTGACCGCTTTTTTCATCATAATCGACTGTGTGTATAGATATTATTTGTTCAAGCGACTCTCCTAATAAGGTAGAGTTTGTAAAAAATTGCTCTTCATTAACTGTTAATAATTCTAATTGTGGTTTTTCGCTTAGCGATGATGTTAGCTTCCGCTTTAAATCACTATGACTCTTCGCGTTAGCGGATATAGTTTCTTTGAGTAAGCCTATCGCCTCATCAAAATCGGATTGAATGTTTTTGTCTTTTAGCTGAATATCAATTTGTTGAGCTATTTTTTTTAGTCCCTCTGGACCATTAATATTCAACAAAAAATCTATTCCGCCTTTGTCAGAATTTGCAGAAACTATTAATCTACGACTATTTGTCATTGTAATACTGCCACAGAACTCTTTAAATTCAGAGATCGTGCCTGAAACGAGCGGTAATCGATTTAATATATTTTGTACTAGGCGCTGGAGTTTTAGGCCATTTTTTTCGATTTTTTTTAACTGTTTATCATTCATCAAAGCTCTTCCACAAAGTAAAAACCGTTATAAATCAGTGGTGGTTAATGAATTACTGTATTCAAAATACATACGGTAGGTGGTAAACCATAGTGGATATTCTACAGTTATATAGTAACCTATTAATTCATCTGGAGTACGTCCATTCAATTTAGCTGCACTATTGATCAACTCTTGAACAGGGTAATTAATTTCGCTTTCAATGGCAGCAGCTTGGCTAGGATCAAACATATTAATTACAATTTCATTTGAGAACCTATCGCTCCATACTTCCTCTGGATTTTTGGACTGTTCTTGTGCGCTAAAATTGGTCATGTAATTTCCCGCTATTGCGATAGAATTCAGAGCTAATTCTCTATCCATTAGAGAAATCAATGTTAAACGTTTGGTTGGCATTCGACACTCAATACCATGAATTGTTGGTCCTGAATTAATCTGTCCTGAATTAGTTTGTAATGGATTGCGTTCAGACTCTCGGTCAAAATGTCCAAGACAAATATCGATTAAATTATCGGAATCAATATTTTTAAAATCATAAACTAGCTTGTTGCCAGAATCGGACAAGCCTGCAAAACAAGAGCTAACCTTCGATGAAGTATATTTTTGATATAAGAACTGACCAGTACTCCTATTTTCAAAATCATTATCATGCAAGTCGGTAAGTAGTTCTGGTGTTTCTAACAGGTAATTTTTTTCATTGCCAACAAAAGGTTGCATAAAATAACTAGACCGTGGCCCAAATTTCATACCATTCCTATTTGCAATAACGACTTCGGATAGAAATTCCGGATTTTTCTTATTTACAACTGAACAATTAATACCAATAACCGACTCAATTGATGCATCGGCGATTCGACTGTTAGAACTAAGCAAGGATTGTTTTAAAGCTAACTGAGCTTTGCCAATTGGCTCATTGGAAAACTCTAAATACTGGCGAATATTTTTTTTAATTTGATTATGGCTGGTGTTCAATTCAAGTAATAGATTACCAAATTTTTGATTTAATACATTCAAATCATCCGAATGATCATTTGTCAGGCTTTTAGACTTGATAGCGAGTAGAAAATATTGAATACCTTGAATTGAAGGCATATGTAAAATAACTTCAAGTGGGCTAGCACAAGTTAATATATATAATATTCTCTGAGAATTTGAGTGGCTGATTGTTAACCATTTAGAAAGTCCAGCAACAGTTCTAACGTTTACCGGAATTTGGTCAACTATCTTTTTAATTATATTTTGGTATTCAGCACCAATATCTTTCAAAGATATTAAATTTGAGCTATTTATTCCGCTGAGGAAGTCCATTAGTCACACTACTAGCCATTAAATTACGGCATCTTATCACAGAGTATTAATTAGCGTTACTGAATTTAGGCTCATGAATAGCCTTAAATTATCGAACTTGGAAGCTACAAAAGAACGCTAAATGTGGAAAAACATGAAATTCGGTAAGTTTATTAGCTGTATTATATATACGCTACTATGGGGGCTCATCCATAACTATTCGCTAATGATTAATACACGATAAGCTTAGAAAAACGGTATATATTCAAATTAATAATAAACTAATTTAGCATCACTTCTAAAAGTCTAAAAGTTGGAAAGTAGTCAGTATTAGTAAACAAATATACCTAGATCGGATTTCCTCCAATGAGAGGAAATCCGATTATAAGATGTATATTAGCAATGGTTAATTGCAGGCCCCGAGATCATCCCATTTGGAAAACCCACCACCGGTACCCGGCTCTGAATTCCCGAACCAAAAGTTTTTCAAGTACAAGTGTCCATTATGAGTAACATTATCACCCTGAGAGTAATTAGCTGAGCTACTCCACGGTGACACGCCAGAGCAATTTCCACTAGGATCACCACTTGTAACACTGATAGTACGTGCAGAAGAATCAGTCGCACCTTCACTATCAGTAACTGTCAAGGTAACCGTATAACTGCCAGCCGTGTTATAACTATGTGAAGGATTGGAGCTATTACTGCTGCTACCATCCCCAAAGTCCCAACTGTAACTCGCTATGTTCCCATCAGGATCACTACTGCCACTGCTGTCAAAGCTACACTCTAAATCACTGCAATTATCAGTAAAAGATGCCGTTGGTGGAGTATTACCATCTGTCACACTTATAGTACGTGCAGAAGAATCAGTCGCACCGTCACTATCAGTAACTATCAAGGTAACCGTATAACTGCCAGCCGTGCTATAACTATGTGAAGGATTGGAGCTGTTACTGCTGCTACCATCCCCAAAGTCCCAACTGTAACTCGCTATGTTCCCATCAGGATCATTACTGCCACCGCCGTCAAAGTGACAATCTAAAGCACTGCAATTATAAGTAAATGATGCCGTTGGTGGAGTATTACCGCCGGGTACATCTTCTGCTTGTAAGTTCACCGTTAGGTTATTCGTTGCTGACCAAGCTTTTACGCCAATATAATATCGTCCCTGCTGCAGGTTACTGATGATACAAGACTCATTACTATCTGCAGAGTCATCCTTACAATCATATGTTGCTGTGTTTGGCTCTGCTTTAAATAAAACATATAAGTCTAGATCACCATTATTTGCCGCCGTCGTTACGGTAAATTCGCTGTAACTACCGTCATTATCAAAGTAATAACGCAGCCATTCGTCTTTAGGCAGAGTCGCTACTGTACGATAATCGCCATCGGTCAATAGCTTATCATCAACAGGCTCGCCAATACGGACAATATGTGATGTGGTTTTTGTTGCGTCTTCATTGTCCATAACCGTGAGTGAAACGGTATATGAACCATCGCTGCCATAACTATGAGAAGGATTCACGCCACTATCACTTGAACCATCGCCAAAGTTCCAACTGTAGCTCACAATTGAACCATCTGGATCACTACTGGCACTCGCATCAAAATCACAGCTTGAATCAGTACAATTTTCACTAAATGATGCTGTCGGTGGTAAATTGCCATTGCTGCTATTTATATAGAGAAATATAGCGCGAACTTCTCCCCAGTTATTATCTGCATCTTGACCTCTAATATACAGTATGTGCTGGCCTTGAGACATACCCGACGTATTAATATAAGCAATCATATTTTCTGTAGTAGAATTAAAAGTGCCATCACTAACAGAAAGTACCTCGGCACTTGCCCCACTTTGCCAAGGCGGAATATCAATATAGTATTCACCAGAGCGAATATGTTGACTTGGCTCTGTGCCTCTTCGGCTACTGTATTGGTTATCGTTAAGGGCTAAATTCAAAGACACGGTAGTGCCTGCTTGTACACCTTGAGGCATAGACGCATTGTCACTTAAAGTTAGTGATAGAACATCAGGGCCAAGTGGTGTTATGTAAGGATACCTTGCCACTCTAGCGGCATATAATAAACTCGGCATTACATCGGGGATTATTGTATTATTGAAATAATTACAGCTTTGGAAAAATTGGGTTCCCACCTCAATAGTTAATGCCGCTACGCCAAGCTCGCCGTATGAAATTGCATCGGTTGTGCCATCAGTTTCATAAAGTTGAGTTCCTCGTATCGGATCGTAACCATTACCAAATGCCAACTTGCGTGCAAGCCTCCTTAGTTGAGCCTCATTAGGAGCAGGTACACTATTTTGACCATACGGATAAATAATCAAATTTCCATAGCTATGTATATCTAAATGTATACCACTGGTATCTGCTGGTGCAGGAGAAGATTTTGAAGAGCCACGTCGATCAGGCCAAAGACTTCTTACATAGCTTTCCATGGCTGCAGTTTCTGGCTCAGAAGCAGCATTCGGTCCACGATAAGTAGCACTACATTGGTTACCGCTAGAACCATTACTGGTAGAATTCCAAGTATAACTAAAGTTACGATTAAGATCTGCTCCTCTATTTCCACTTGTTGAGCCGCAATAATTTTGATTGGTATTTTTACGCCACAATACGCCAGCTTCAGCTTTTTTTCTGCCATCTGGGTTAGATTGCAGTAATAAATGAACCTCGTGATGATCAAGTACCCAAGTGCTATCGGCATCGACACCATAACCATTAATCAAATCTTTAGCGAACTGCAACACTAAAGGAGCTGTAGCATACTCACGTGCATGGATAGCGCTATTAATAAATAATTTTGGTTTATCACCACCAATGGCACTATTCGTTAATTTCAGTACCATGAGGTCGTGGCCACCAAGACCTGCACTTTTTTCCCAAGAATTTCCGATATCTACCCATTGAGCTAAGTCGGGATTATTATTTGCAATCTGTGCTGCTTCAGTAAACGTTTCTTCAACGGTTTGATAACAAGGGTAACCAGATACTGCTTGTAGCTGAGAGTCGTTGTTCAGAAATTTTGAAGTGATATTCTGATGAAACCATTCATTTTCTTGTTTAAGGTTAAAACCCATTTGCAATAGTTCTTGATGGGCTTTATCGTCAAGGTTGACAATAAAGTAACCTTGTTCATAGTTTACTGATAAGGCATCAAAACGAAACATTGCTTTGTATGCATGATCTCGATCTTCGAAGTATGCTCGATAAATCGACTGATACTTTTCTTCTTGTTTTAATAGTTCTTCTTTGTTGGAATGTTCACTTGCTTTTATGACCCCAAGGCTCATGGTCGATAAAATTAGAATTTGAAACAACTTTTTAAGGTTTTTCATTATTCGTCTCCTTTGGTGAATTTTTAAAATCAGCTAATTTGACTTAACTTCAAACTAAGTGCTTAAAACTTACTGCTAGAAATAGCACAATGCCGATTAGCCCAAAGAGCTAATCGGCAAGTCAAAAGTTAATAAATTAAAAGTTAACTGTTGTTATTAGAGGTTTATGAACTACAAGGTCCTAAATCATTCCACTTGGAAAATGCACCACCAGTACCCGGCTGTGTATTCCCGAACCAAAAGTTTTTCTCGTACAAGTGTCCACCAAAAGTAACCTGATCACCCTGAGAGTAACTCGCTGAACTACTCCACGGCGACACGTCAGAGCAAATTCCCGGAACAGTTATATCACCTTCTACAGTTACAGTATGTGTAGCAGAATCAGCCGCACCTTCACTATCAGTAACGGTCAATGTAACGGTATAAGTGCCAGCCGCGCTATAACTATGTGAAGGGTTAGCGGTGTTGTCGCTGCTATTATCACCAAAGTTCCAATTGTAACTCACGATGTCACCATCGGGATCAGTACTGCCATTGCTGTCAAAGTTACAAGCTAAATCACTGCAATTTTCAGTAAATGATGCAGTTGGTGGAGTAGGGTCAATAGGGTCATCATTTTCTGCGTGGAAGTTCACCGTTATGTTATTCGTTGCTGCCCACGCTTTTACGCCGATATGATATCGTCCCTGCTGCATGTTCTCGATGGTACAAGTCTCATTACTATCTGCAGAGTCATCTTTACAGTCATGTGTATTTGTGTCTGGCTCTGCTTCAAATAAAACATATAAGTCTAGGTCACCATTATCTGCTGACGTCGTTACCGTAAATCTGTCGTAACTACCGTCATTATCAAAGTAATAACGTAGCCAATCGTCTTTAGGCATAGTCGATACTGTACGAGAATCTATGTCAGTCAATTGATTTTCATCAACAGGCTCGCCAACACGAACATTATGTGCTGTAGTACCTGTTGCATCTTCATTATCCGTAACCGTGAGCGTTACTGTATAGTTATCATCGATGGCATAACTATGAGAAGGATTCACGCCACTACCGGTCGAACCATCACCAAAGTCCCAACTGTAGTTCTCAATTGTACCATTTGAATCAGTACTAGCACTTGCATCAAAGTCACAGCTTAACTCAGTACAGCTTTCACTAAACTCTGCTTCCGGTCTTGGGTTGCCAGGGCCGCCAGTAAGATAGAGGTATGCTTCCATAACATCGATTCTTCCGGCACCAGCCATACTCGAACTACCAATATTTACCGCGGTATTAACTAACGCTTCTCTAACTTCTGACGGAGTTGCGTCATTCTTTGCACTAAACAATAATGCCGCGGCGCCCGCAACATGAGGTGAAGCCATAGATGTACCAGACAAAGTTTTATAACCATTATTTAATACGGTTGAATATGTGCCATGTCCCGGAGCAGTCAGCTCACCATTTTGGCCAACACCCGTCAACGAGTCGCTAGAATTACTTTGATTTACAGCAATTACACTATCAAATGCAGCTGGGTAAAGTGGATCCTTACCATTGCTATCATTACCAGCGGCTGCAATGAGTATAGTACCCGCATCATATGCCGCTTGATGCACCATTCCATAGTTAGGGTTAGTCGCAGTTGGGTCGCCATAACTCATATTAATAACACGAGAGCCTTGGTCAACACACCATTCTACAGCTTCCATAAACGTACTTTGTTGTACGAACGCACCATTAAACACATCGGCGTCGATAAGATTAGCTTCAGGAGCAACACCTACCACACCGCCATTATTATCGAGGGCACCTGCTGTACCAGCAACATGAGTTCCATGAAGGCCAGCACTTAGAGGCCCCCCCCATGGATTTTGTGCTATAACCTTATTGCCAAAGTCTGAATGGCTAGCTTCAATGCCACCATCAATTATACAAATACTAATATTAGATCCAGTGGCTCCTTCTGCCCATACTTCGTGAGATCTAATTTTTTCTACACCCCAAGGCTTATTATCGGCTTGTTGTTGCTCAGCTGGGAGAGCATCTATCATTTCAACAACATGATCCTCTGCTACTGTATAACCTTTATCCCTCATTATTTGTGCTTGAGTGGGAGTCATTTCTACAAATGAAATTGGCGCTAACAGTGAAAGACCGCCTGTTATTTTACCACCAATCTTACTCAATTCAGTAGACATGCTGCTTTGTTGCTGCTGAATCTGAGATTTCCGCTGCTGCTTTTGCATCATGTTATTGGTGCTTGTTGAAATCACTTGTAACTGACTAAGCTGTTGGCTTGGCGGTGACATTGTATACGAACGAACTTCTTCAAATGCATTTGCAGAAAAAGTTAGCGATAGCATAACCGCCGTCGCAGAAGCTGTTAAAGACAGTCTTACGTTATTTTTATTCGCCAGTATTGGATTGTTTTTACAATTCATAATTTATTCTTCCTAATTATTATTTTATTTTATTATTTTCTAATGGCTCACGACTATGAAATGAAAGACTGTTCGGAATGTCCTCAGAAACACCCGAGAGCTGATCAATAATAAGGCGATTACGGGATGAAATGCAAGCAGTAAAAGTAATGCGTTGTAATAAATTTGTTATAAAGTTGTAATTACGTGGTAATTTTAACGATTTGAAGTGGGGGATTCGCTTACATCATTTCGTCGTAGTAAGGCTGATTTCTTCTGATAATTTGTTCGTTGAATATGCTCTGGATTGGAGTCGTACAACTGTTCAGTTAATTATTAAATACCTTTTAATTTCATTAGTGTAAGTGTGCTTTTATTGGTGTTTTTCCGTTGTGGAAACTATGGGGTCCGCTCCCCATTGTTGACATTCTGCCATAATAGTTGAAGGTTTAGTTGAAAGTGTAAGTACTAAAAATATGGAAAATGACGAGGCTTCTCAACTGCAAGGAAATAGTGTTAGTAGCGCTCATCAAAATATTATTGATATTTCTGATTATACCGAGAATACCACTAATGCAGCGCTGCAAACCTCGCAAGCTTCTAATAAGTTAGCAACATTAGCTGTAAATATGTCTTCACTGGTCAGACAATTCAAGTATTAAGAATATAGAATCACTTTATTGCAATTCATTGTTTCAACGTGGCTTTATGTATTTATATGCGCTTCATTTTCTGCTGATGATAGCGCTAGCAGAGCAGCTAGATAAACTTGCGATGAATGACGGGGTATTGCTAACGATGCGTTTTAGTGATTTGATGAATTAAACTAGCTGCAGAGCAGGCAACTAACTTTTATTTTCAAACAAATCAGTTAGAGCAAGTTAGTTAAAGCGATACCTATGCCAAAACGCTTTTGGTTGACGTTATAGTCAATTAAACTTTCGCCGTAACCACTACTTATTTGCGCGTAACCTTTTAACTTACCCCATAAAGGAAAAGTCAAACCAAACTCAACAAAACCTTTATGGGTAGCAAAGTTATTACGACCCATAAAAGAAAGCTCATATTCAGAGTCATATTTATATAACATGCCAAGTTCGAAGTAGCCCATATAATCTAAAATGTCAGGATTATCATCACCTTGACCATCTGAAGGTGATTTTTTTTCACTTTCGGGTATGCGATACCAAGGGCGCAGAGAAAGTGCAAAATTGCGTTTTTCATACAGGTAATTAACATAAACTCTATTCCAGCCTCGTGACAAGATTTGTGAGCGACCGTTAGATTGGTGCTCAGCGCCAACAACTAACGCCGAATTCCCGCCAAATGGGTGAAAGCTTATAGGAGTGAAATAGAAAAATTCTGGCTGATAATTAGTTTCTCTAAAAGGCTTAGATATTTCTTCTGAGTAGATTTGCCACCATGATTGTAAGGTGAAGCCAAAAAATATTTGATCACCTTCTCGAAATAGGCTGTCAGTAAGCAGCGGGACTTTTAAACTGATTTGAAACTTTGCTTCGACGTCTTTTAATTCATCAGCCCAGTCAGAAAATCCTTGATAAGCTTCACGGTTAATTTCATCGACCATAGATAAAGGTAAAATGTAATTCATCTTATGTGGCGTAAGTACATAAGGATCGGCAGCCGTTCTTTTCTCTCGGATAACTCTATTGGCTAATACCCCTAGTTCAAGGGTTTTACCATTATTTTTGTTAATAATGCTTCGGGCAATTTGTTGTTCACAGTATGTTTCAATTTCCGCTAAGGTAGCTGTTTTATCGGCAGCTTTAATCGCTTTAAATAAACAAGTTTCAAAGGCTTTTTTATGAGGTTTAGCTGCAGACTCACCAATGCCGTTGTCCTCAGCAAGCACCTGTAGGGGAAATAAAAAAGTAAGTAAGAGTAGGTAGCGTCTGATTAAAACTAGCAATATCATAAGAAAATTTGTATGAACAGGAATTGTTGGCGATTATATCTTATCGCGGACTTAATCTGTAGTTAGCTTAAGTTAGTATTTTAAGTAATCTGAACTCAGGATAAGCAGCTCTTGCTCAATATTCCCCTTTATCTAATTATCAGAGTTCAGGTTAAGTAGTAAACAAATATAGAAATGAAGAGCATATTTAGCGTTTAACATTTAGAACAACAAAGCAACATTCACTTATTACTAAATAATTACCAACTTACAACTAAGCTATAAGCAAGTATGTCTAATTATTTCAGGTAATTTCAAAGCATTTCTCATTAGTAATTGGTCGTGTTTTTATCTCGATTAACCGCAAGCTCACTTTCTTTATTACCTTAGCCTTGTATCTTAATTGTTAATTAATGTAATCCACCTTTGGAATAACAATGAAACTCACCAAGAGCGCTTTAACTAGTCCAGCAGCGGTCGCTGTCGTTGTCGCCTTAACCTTACTTGTCGGCATGCTCAGTTTATTTAAATTACCTGTGCAGTTATTTCCTGATATTGAACGTCCACAAATTGGTATTCAAACCACTTGGCGCGCTGCATCACCTAAAGAGATTGAATCTGAGATTGTTGAGCCGCAAGAGCAAGTTTTACGTGGTATTCCTGGGTTAGAGTCAATGAGGGCATTTGCCAATAGGGGGGGAGCGTACATTAATTTATCCTTTGGTGTTGGCACCAACATGGAGCAAACGCTAATAGAAGTAATTAGCCGCATGACCCGTGTTGCTAACTTACCACAAGATGCAAGGCCACCTCGAGTCATGCTTGGCGGCGGTCGAGGAAATACCCCAGCATTAACTTTTTTCTTTTTGCAGGCGTTACCCGGTAATGACCAAGATATTAGTAAATATATGGATTTTACCAATGATGTCATCAGACCACGCCTAGAAGCGATTGAGGGGGTAGCTAGCGTGGAAACCTTTTCGGAGCGAAACCGAGAAGAACTGCAAATTCGCTATGATCCAGTGAAAGCGGCTGAATACGGTATTGAAATACCACGTTTAATTTCCTTAGTTTCAGCCAGTGATGATGTTTCAGGTGGTTTTATTGATGTTGGCAGACGTCAATACACTTTACGTTATAGCGGCAAATACAGTGTTGATGAGTTATCACAATTAATGCTTGAGTCTCGCGGCGGGCGTAATATCCGTTTAAGTGATATTGCCACGGTGAAAGTGGGCAATACAGACAGACAAGGCATGGCGGTACAAAATGGTAATCCAGCTTTTTCAATGCGCATTAATCGGGCAAATGGCGCCAATGTTTTAGAAACGTTAAACCGAGTAAAAGCAGAAGTAACCCTACTTAATACTGAACTATTGGCAGATAAAAAATTAGTGATGGTGCAATCTTTTGATGCTTCGGTGTTTATTTACCGCGCTATTAACCTTGTTACTAGTAATTTATTCGCCGGCATTGTCTTGTCGCTATCGGTATTGTGGTTTTTCATCCGCCGCATACGCGCTACGTTAATTATTGCCACCGCTATTCCGGTGAGCTTGTTAAGCACCTTTATTGTCTTAGAGATCACTGGCCGTTCACTAAATGTTATCTCATTAGCAGGTTTAGCTTTTGCCGTGGGCATGGTGCTTGATGCTGCCATTGTGGTGTTAGAAAATATATTACGTATGCGCGATAAAGGCCTCAATGAACATGACAGTGCAGAGCAAGGTGCAGGGCAGGTTTGGGGCGCTTTGCTTGCCTCTACCGCGACCACTGTGGCGATATTCCTGCCGGTGTTTTTCTTAAAAGATATAGAAGGGCAACTGTTTGGCGACTTAGCCTTAACTATCGCCATCGCTGTGTCGGTATCACTTATTGTTGCCGTAGTATTACTACCGGTTTTATCTAAGTATTTTTTGAAACAGCAAGAAGTTAACGATCCCAATAAAAAGCTATGGCAGAGAATTACGGGCTTTGTTATGAACAGTACCAGTAATCGTACTAAGCGCTTATCACTGTCCGCTAGCTTATTAATATTACCGGTTGTCATAACGATAATTGCTATGCCAAAACTTGATTATTTACCGCCGGTAAAGCGTGATGCCATAGATGCTAACTTGCAATTCCCACCGGGTTCAAATGTTAAAACCATTGAAAGAGAAGTTATTCAGCCGATTGTAGATCGTTTAAAACCCTATATGGATGGTACCAAAGAGCCCGCATTAAAAAATTACTATATTTTTGGTGGTTCGTGGGGCGGTAGTTTAGGTGTACGAGTAAAAGATCAAGACCGAGTTGATGAGCTACTTGAGATTGTTAAAAATGAAATATTAATCGATCTTCCAGATACCCAAGTTTTTGCTCGGCAAGGTAACTTATTTGGCGGCTTTGGCGGTGGCAGACAAGTACAGGTGCACCTGCAATCAAAAGATACCCAAGCATTACAAGAAGTGGCACGTCAAGGCATGGATTGGATAAAAGCAGCCATTGAAGGGGCTAATGTAAATGCTAACCCAGGTCTTGCTATGTCAGAGCCAGAAATCAACTTAAGTCCTAACGATCGCAACATATTAGAGCAAGGTTGGAACCGCCGTGATGTTGGCCGAGTGGTCAGAACATTAGGTGATGGCTTATATGTTGGAGAGTACTTTAACGGCAGTAAGCGCTTGAATATGATATTACGTGCCGATGGTTGGGATGATCCCGATAACCTAGGTGATGTTCCTGTGGTAACAGGTAATGGCAACGTAACTCAATTATCTAGCTTGGTAGATATACAACGCACTGTAGGGCCAAGTCGTTTAACACGTATTGATGGTCAGCGTACTATCACGCTAAATGTTAACCCACCCAAAGGCTGGTCGCTGGAAGAAACTATTTCGGTATTAAAATCACAAGTAGAGCCTAAATTGCGCGATATTATGCCAGAAGGTGGCAATATCCAATATGGTGGTAGTGCCGATCAGTTAGAGAAAGCTATCGGAGTGATGGCGGAAAACTTTGCTTTTGCTTTAGTCATTTTATTCTTATTGATGGCCGCTTTATTTAAATCAATTAAAGACAGTTTATTGGTGGTTATCACCATTCCTTTAGCAACTGTTGGCGGTATTTTAGCATTGCAATTGCTTAACCTCAGTGTTTTCCAACCGCTTGATTTACTGACCATGATTGGTTTTATTATTTTACTGGGCTTAGTGGTTAATAACGCTATTTTACTGGTTCATCAAACTCGCCTTGGTCAAGAAGATGGTCTTGAACGCTCAGACGCTATTGAGCAAGCATTAACGTTACGTTTACGACCAATCTTTATGAGTACAGCAACCAGTTTTTTTGGCATGTTGCCACTATTACTAATGCCCGGTGCCGGTAGTGTTATTTATCGCGGCCTAGCGGCGGTTATTGTCGGCGGCTTAGCGTTTAGTACCATATTTACCATAGTATTACTGCCATGTTTGTTAAGGCTATCTAAGCACGATTTTTTCTTAGGTGAGAAGCAAGCCAAGCAACATCAACAGCTACCAACAATTCACGTTAAAACGTCATAGATACTGAAAAGGATTAAGGAATTTATTATGAAAAATGAAATATTTAATAAGCAGAGCATTATCAATAGTGATAATCAAAGCAATAACTACGGTACGAGTCTTAGCGATAGTTACGGCGATAAATTAACGCATAAAATAGTAAAGATATATTCATTCACTTTGTTGTTCGCTGCTATTGTGGTCAGTTTTCATCAAGGCGCCTATGCTGCAACACCTGAAGAACCTGCGCACCTAGTGAGTGTTGAATCGGTAAAAAAAGAGCAAGTGAAACCGAGTATTTGGTTACCTGCCAATGTTATTAGCCGTACAAATGCGCCTATTTCTGCCGAGCAAACAGGACAATTATTATGGATTGAAGATGTTGGTAGTCAAGTTGAAAAAGGTCAGTTGTTAGCAAAAATAGATGACCGCCATTTAAAATTACAATTAGCGGGTTTAAAAGCTCAAGGTAAACAACACCAAGCTAATGTTGATTACCTCACCGGACAAAAGGCTCGTTTTTTAAAGTTACGTGAAAAAAATAATTCAGCGTTAAGTGAATATGAACGGGTTAATAAAGACCTTATTATTGCCATAAATGAAGTAGCAGCGTTAAATATTTCGGTTGAACAAACGTTATTGGCCTTGGAAAAAACCACGGTTAAAGCACCTTTTTCTGGCAATATCAGCCAACGATTTGCTCATGTTGGTGAACTAATCTCTATTGGCCGACCTTTAGTACAGTTAATCGATACTAAAAATTTGGATGTTAAAATCGCCGCGCCGATTGCTATTGCGCCTTTTTTACAACGAGGCAGCAAAGTGATGGTTAAATGGAACCAAACCTTGCTTGAGTTACCTGTGCGTACATGGAGTCAAGCGGGGGATCAAGCTTCGCGTACCTTTGATGTCAGGCTTGATGCGGATGGCATAGCAATACTAGCAGGTACTGCTGTGACGGTTTCTTTACCTAAGCAGGCCCCTAGAGAAGCTATTTTAGTGCCGCGCGATGCATTGATACTGAGAGAAAAAGAAACGTACGTATTGACCATTGATGACGATAACAAAGCACAAAAAGTTTCGGTATTGGTTGGTCAAGGTATTGATAGCTGGATTTCGGTAACAGGCGCTTTATCTATTGATGATAGTGTTGTTGTTCGGGGCGGAGAGCGCTTACAAAGTGGTGAGGCGGTGCGTTTTATTGATGACAAAAAAGAAGCGATAATTGCCAATGTAAATTAAGCAGTTTTGATTATTAGTGACTGTCAACCTTGATAGTCACTAATAATCTCAGCCGACTCGTGTGGCCACTTGTCGGCTTTTTTATAACTTGTAATTCGCCAAGTTATTAATCTTACTTTTTACCTTGCTACTTACCAAGTAAGGAAAATATCTTTTTAGCAATATCGGTATTATCTATTTTACCGTGAAATATCTCACTACCTTTACCAAAAGCAAATACAGGCACATCGATAGCAGTATGGCCAACAGATGTCCAACCACTATTAGTACGTTGATCAATAAGCTTTTTAACAGCAATATAAAGGCTATTGTCAATATTAGGTTTAGTTTCTTGCTGTAGTTGTTGCTTTTTATCTAACTTATTAAAGGTAGCAAGTTCTTTGAATGCCTGTTTTTTTGCTTGTTGTAATTGTTTAACTTCTACTTGGCTAAGTTCAAAGTTAAGTAATTCGCTAGCATATTTCGTGGTGATTTCTTTTTTTGCCAATTGCTTAGCAATGTGTTCTGGCGAATGGATCATCGTACGCAACACTTCAGGATTCCATTCGTATTTACCATTTGCTGCAATGGTAAAGCCACCGGTGCTGTGATCGGCGGTAAGCACAACTAAAGTATCAGGATTATTTTGTACATAGTGCTCAAGATATAACATGGTTTTCGCAAGGTCTGTCATTTCAGCCATGGCTGAGGCAATATCATTACTATGACCCGCCCAATCAACTTGACTTGCTTCAACGAGTAGAAAGTAACCTTGGCTTTCTTTAGGTTGAGTTTCTTTAGATTGAGTACCTGCTGACTGGTAACTTTCTAAGTGCTTCGTGGCAGCTTTAGTCATAGTTGATAGACGAAGTTTGTCGGTATCATCTAATGCCCAAGGCAGAGCAATATCACCAAACAAACCTAAAACAGGTGCCTGTTGTGGTAGTTTGTTTAATTTTTGAAAGTCATCAAGGTAATGAAAACCTGCTGCTTTAAATTCATTTACTAAGTTTCGGTCATCACGAATATAATACTGCCAACCACCACCTAGGTATAAATCGGCTTTAATACCATCGTCAATGTAACTATCAGCAATGGCGTTATAATTTCTTCTACTTTCATTATGGGCAAGATAAGAGGCAGGTGTGGCATGGTTGATTTGTGAAGTCACCACAATACCGGTTTTCTTTCCTTGTTTCTTAGCCCACTCAAGTACAGTTTCAACGGGGTTTTTATCAACATCTAGGCCGATAGCGCCATTATAACTTTTTACACCGGTAGCTAAGGCCGTTGCTGCTGCTGCCGAGTCAGTGACATAACCTGACACCCTTGCTGGGTAGGTACTTGCCATACCGACAAGGTGGCGGTCAAATACTGTTTCTTCAATAAGAGCTGTTTTGGGATTATCATTAAAATAACGGTAAGCGGTAGTGTAAGCGGGTCCCATGCCATCGCCAACAACCATAATAATATTTTTAGGTTTGCTCATTGAACTTGTTGTTAAAGAGGAGTTTGATGAAATTCCAGCGGGTGTCTCATGAGTAGTACAGGCGCTTAGCGTTAAACTGATAACAATTGTGGTAAGTAATTTTTTCATTATGTTAGCTTTTTGTTAATTTTAAGAGTATTAGTTCTAGGAATATTCGTGTAGGAACTTTCCTTTTAGGTGCGGTTTGTACTTATTATTTTGATGTTAATCTTTCACTTCAAGTTCTAGCTCAAGCCAAACCAAGCGATGATCTGATGAAGCTTTTCTATCTTTGATCAAACGGTAAGTCTCTTCATTTTCTAAAGGCCAAAAAATACCGGAATCGTTCACTGTTAAACCCAAGACAGACGCTAATACATAGTCGACTCTCATACCCCAATTCGAAGTATGATTTTTTGCATTGATATTATCAGGCTTGTGCAGCTTTCCTGCTTGACTCTGTGGCATCACATCTTGAATCTTAGGATTGTTTAATAGTGAAGCTATGCCTGTTTTAATGGCATTGCCATCAACTGTCGTGGCATTTAAATCGCCTAACAACACAAAAGCTTGATTGGCTTTAATTCCGCCTGTTTGGCCATTATCATCATAAATATAGCTAGCTTTATTTGCTGATATATAGTCTTGCCAAAAACGTATTTCATCATGATTACGTTTACCATTTCTATCTTCTGGGCCATCAAAAACGGGCGGTGTTGGGTGGCTTGCTAATACATGAATAGCTTTACCATTTACCATAACGGGTACGTCCCAGTGAGATTTTGACGATAACCTGAGTTTTTGCCAAACGTCTTTACTGTACCAAGGTTTGTTTGTCGCGGGATCCATCGGCATAAGAGCATTGGGCATATCATGCCATTTGAAGTGCTGAAAGCTGCGAATATTATCAATATCTATCGGGTATTTTGATAATATCGCCATACCAAAATGACCAGGGAAATGTCCATAACCGTAACCATCACCAGGTAATTTACCCTTTACACCGTCACCATCCAGATCTAAACCTGAATTTATGCCAGTGTTAACCGGGCCTTGGTAAAAATAGGGGAACTCAATAGCCTTTTGATCATGTTGGCTTTTATTTAAATAATGACTAATAAAGTGCTTTAAAGCTTGATTGTTATCGTTAAGGTAATCAAATTCATTAAGCAAAATAATATCAGGGTTTACTCTCTGTATTATTTCGGCAATGTTTTTTATTTGTTGATGATCACTGGCTAAAGCATTCGCGAGTGTGTTTGTTGAAACGTTGGCAGCTTCACCACGTTTGTGCTCACTATAATTTAATGCCTCCATGCTAACATTAAAGGTCGCAATTCTTAATGTCGTTGCTTGCACGTTAGCCATTATAAAAAGTCCCGATACAAGTAAGGAAAATCTGAAAAGTTGCTTCATAGTCGCACCTTAATCTAAGCCGCAGCCACGTAGAATAATATCGCATAGAAAAGCGATAACCTGCTCAACATCATCTTCCTCGAAGTCAGCACGATTCATTATTGTTAAAATTTGCGTCTCAAAGTCAGCATAATGTTGGGTGGCGGACCAAATAAGAAAGATAAGGTGTACGGGATCAACATTGGCCATTTCACCCTTATCTATCCACTGTTGAAATAATTTAGCCTTTTCTCTTACCCACTGACGTTGATAAGTACGGGCATAATCTTTTAAATGTTGAGCACCTTGAATTATCTCCATGGCGTAAATTTTTGAAGCTTCAGGGTGTTTAAATGACATCCTTACTTTGGCTTCAATTATTTTTTCAATGGCGACTTTTGGTCCCTGATCAGCTTCTATATCGCCAATACCTTCATCCCACATCTCAAGAGTATGCTCAAGCACGGCATGATAAATATTTTCTTTATTTTTAAAATAATAAAGAATATTTGCTTTGGGTAGGGCAGCACGGTCAGCTATAGATTGTACCGTTGCACCTCTATATCCCTGTAAAACAAACTCGGTTCTAGCTGCTGTTAGGATTTTAACTTGGCTTTTTGCGCGAATATTGCCGGTTTTCTTAACTTGATTTGCGTTGGTCATACTCTGTACTCAATGTTCGTTATTATATTCATGATTACTTTAGCGAGTGTTTTCATGCGACTTTTTACCAGTAGTATTGTTATATGTCACACACTTTTTTAAATTGTTGTTAACCATTTAGTCAGGTAACTTAAATTAGAGTTCTGTATTTCTACTAATTATATCGACTATAAATGTAATTTATTAAAAAGGAAAAGTACATCATAT
>NZ_JQEC01000014.1 GCF_000764185.1 Colwellia psychrerythraea | reverse complement strand
TCGTTATTGTATACAATATAATTTGTGTTTAGACTATGCCACTTCTTTAATTTAGAAGTATAAAAATAATGCAAAAAAACATATATAAACTCGGAATTTTATTAACAAGTACTTGCCATATTTTGACGGTACAAGCTAATGAAACTGATTTATTCAATGTTGATGTTTATGGGAGATTAAATCTTTCTTACCAGCTAGAGAATAATAAACAAACAGGAAAAGTTTGGAAATTAGCCAATAATGCATCTCGCCTAGGTTTTAAAGGAGGAAGTGTTTTTGCGGAAAATATGTCAATCGTATACCAAATAGAATTTGGCGTTGAAGCTGACGATGGAGATAAAAAAGGTCGAACGTTATCACAACGAGATACTTTTTTAGGCGTGCAAGCCGACTGGGGTCGATTTATTGCCGGTAGAATCACCATTCCTTTTAAAGAGGCTAAAGGTAACTTTGATTACTTTAATGATTTACAAGGCGAATTAGGCAAAATAATTGACGGAGAGGAACGTTTAGATAACGTCTTGCAATACGACAGTCAAAAAATATTGGGTCCCATAAAAGCAACTATAGCTATTGTGCCCGGAGAAAACACCAATGATAGCAGTCAAGATGGTCCTGCCGATGGCATATCTTCATCTATTGAATACAAAAACAACGACCTGTTTTTTAGCGCGGCGATAAACTCCAATATTAAGCAGTTGGACCAATTACGTTTAGTGGCTACCTGGCCGGTTAGGAAATTGCGATTAGGGCTTTTATTCCAACATACTAAAACCAGTGAAAATACAGTGCTATTGGCTGATGGTAGTAATAGTGCCAACGCCTATGGAATAAGTACATCTTACGCTTTTAATAAAAACCGAATTAATGCCCAATTTATTCGTAGTGATAGCTCGATGAAATTATCTGACGCTACCCAGTTCTCTATCGCTTGGGAGCATAGCTTCAATTCACGTACCACATTTTTCACTTACTTTGCTGATCGCGATGCTGAGCAGGCTGATAAAACCGAAAGCTACTATGCATTAGGTCTTAAGTACAATTTTTAATATTCACATGTCATTAGATAACAACAATAACATCTCAAATATTTACTTTAGGTAATAACACCATGAAAAATTTATTATTATTCTCACTATTATTTTTATTGCTAAGTGAGCAAAGCTTTGCTGCTCGTATGGTTATTGAAGCCAAACATAGCCCAAATCCCATTAACATTGATGGAAAAAAAGATGCACACTGGAATTTGGTTAAGCCATTAACAGTGAAGCTTAATGAGCTGCCTTACGAACCAAATAATGGCTATCTAGGACTTAAAGAAACCTCAATAGAAATAAGTAGCTTATATGATAGCGAGTATGTCTATTTCCTGTTCCGTTGGTACGATCCGACAATCAGTTTAGCGCGTTTTCCTTGGGAAAAAAGCCAAAACGGCTCTTGGATTAAGCTGTCTAATTTAGACCATACCTTACATGAAAATACCTACTATGAAGATAAATTAGCTATTTATTGGGATATCAATGAGCGCGGTTTTATCAAAAAAGGTTGTGATAAATCCTGTCATATGCAGGAAGAAGGCATGTTAGAGGGTATCAAAGACACCTCTTCCGGTCGTCATTACACCAAAAATGATGGCGAAACTATCGATGAATGGCACTGGAAAGCTACCCGTACCAACTCGTTAAAGCAAATGGATGATGGTTACGTAGATAATGAACATGAAACTAATAATAAATGGGGTCGACATATAGACAACCCTCACTCAGGAGGTTATTACGCCAATAAAAATAAAACAAATATGCCTGCTTGGATGAATGGTCCTGAGGTAAAACCAAGTCCAGACTGGATATTGGACAGTAAAAAGGTGCCATTTGTCGATACCTTTAAAGCAGGAGATAGAATTGGTGGCATTGTCATTGCCCCATTTGAACAAGCCCGTGCAGACGTTACTGCCCGAGGCATTTGGTTTGATGATCACTGGCAGTTAGAGATCAAACGTAAACGTATTACTCATCACCAAGACAGTGCTACACAAGATGTACAATTTGATAATTTACATAAAGCTTATTACTTCGGAGTAACTGCTTTTGATAATAGCCAAATTAACCACCTTTATCATAAAAAGTCTATCAAACTCATATTTAAACAGTAACTGTGACAAATAATTATTGAACCAGCCTTTTAATAACTCGAGCCAGTATTAACCATGAAATCAACAGCCACAACATTTGAGCCACCTATTATTTCTAGGGGGTATGTTTTTTATCGCTGGCTCAAAAAACATTATTGTACTTGGCTAGCACTGCCATGGTTAATGTTATTAACCTTTGCTTTAGCAATGCAATTTTGGATTGGCTTTCAATATAACTCTAATGATACCACCACTATTTACCTGCAAGTAGCAAGAGCCTTTGCTTATGATCTTTTATTGATATTAAGCCTGCTCTGGTTACCCGTTATGCGCCACGGATTGGCCGCACTATGGCGTTCTCGCTGGACAAGCTGGTTACCTTTAACACATGCAAAAAATATACACCGTTGGTTAGGCCATGTATTGATCGTGGCCTCGCTTATTCATGGTAGTTGTTACCTGCTGTATTTTAACAGTTTAGAATCACCCTTCATGGCAACTTTATTAGGTGAGGAACCTGATTTAGTTCGCTCTATGAAAACCACCATGTATGAATTTGTTAGCGAAGATGAAAGTATTGAAGATGTCATCGATTGGATAGCGTTAGGCATGCCTGAATCGATGTATCACGATAAAATACGCCCTATCATGAAAGAAGATTGTACTAAATGTCATAGTTCCTCTTCCACCATGACTTATGCCATTCCGTCATTAGCCCTCAGTCATTATGATGAGGTAACTTCTCTGAGTCAGGCTGGGCTATGGTCTCGTCAATTTCGTATAAATATATGCGGCATTGTGATGTTACTGTTGGTGATTGCACTTTGGGTTACCTCCCTTGGGGTCATGCGTAAACGCTATCATCATGTTTTTCAACAGGTACATAAACTAGGCTATTTAATGATCTTATTAGCCTTACTTCATATCCCTCGTTACACTTGGTTGATCTTGCCTTGTATCATTTTAGCAATCGAATATGTCTTTTCGCACTATGTACGTATTTATTACAATCAAACAGCGACATTAATCAAAGTGAATGACTCTGTCATGACACTTACCTTACCTCGACCATCTAGGTTTAAAATACAGTCGGGACATTATTTACAATTACGCATCCCTGGAATAAAACGATACGAGTGGCACGATTTTTCTTTAACCGGGCAACGAAGTGATGAAGATGTAATCAGATTAAAAATCAAGGTTCAAGGCAATTGGACCCAAAAATTATATGACAGATTCGGTAGTGCAAAATATCCCTCCTCCACGCGTAATGATTTATACATGAATGAGTTACCTCAGACGGAAAGTCTGAATGAAGATCAGGCGAGACTTAAGGTTGATATCAGAGGACCTTTTGCCAGCCCTGCTGCTCATATGCCAAAAAATGATCGATGGGTTATGATAGCAGGAGGTATTGGCATCACCCCATTTATTGGTTTTATGCATGCATTTTTAAGTAACAAACATCAAGTTAAACAATTTCATTTAATATGGGTATTAAGAGATAGTGCATTACTCTCTTGGTTAAAACCTTTTATTACATCGCCAATTTTAGGTGGGCATATACATATTTATCTTACCCAGTCAGAAGAATCTTCTTTGCCTGATTGGTTGTATTTTAATAAACAAAAAAATATTTCAATTAATAAACAACGGCCTGATTGGTCAAAAATCTTCAGCCACTTAGATGAATTTAATCATAACAAAAATAGTACACAAAATAAGAGTCATAATAGATATTCACTAAAAATAAAGAAGCCGCACTGCTTTGTCTGTGGCCCATTAGGCCTAACTAAAGCAGTGACTAAACATTGCCAGAATATGGGATGGTCGGTCAGTGTTGAGCAGTTCTAAATTATCAAATTGATAGAATATGCTTGGGTTGTTTCTTAGTCATAGATGACCTTATTGTGAGTAGTAATCAAATTATAAAAGCTGCTATTTTCCCGTTATCCCTAGTTTAGAGTGATGTGATGAACGCCTTGATATAAATAATCTGAATAGCTATCTAGGGAGGTTTCGTTAATTTCGGTAAAGTAAGCAAAACTGCCTTTCATCTTCATGTCATTTTGCTTGAGTAGTACTGCGCCATTAATCTGTAGAAAAGTGATAGTTATGGTTAAGTCGGTAATACTGGCAGTGAACATAGGAGAAAATTCGGCGTTATTCCAAATAGTTATTTTTTCAATGAATTGTTGCTCTTTGTTATAGACTAACTTGCCTTGCAACTTACCTCTAGAATCTTTGCCAAGTTTATTGATATTAACGTTAAATGCCATAACAATATGTTTCTCATTTACGGATACTAAAGACAGACTTTCTGAGTTTATTAGCTTGCGTAACGGCAGTTGTATGCTCTTCTTTTCTTTTTTATCTGTGCTGCTTTGCTCCTGTTTCTTTTTAACAAATTTTTTAATTTGTTTTTTTGTTGGTGCTTGACCATTAATTTGATTAAGAGACCATGGTTCAATTGCTTGTGGGGAGTGTTGCTCAATACTACTTGATATGTCCCCTTCCTCGTTTTCATAACGAGAAATTTTATAAGACCAAAGCGCTTTGTTAGTATTTTCAACTTTTATAATCGCAAAATTTATTTTTTGTTTGAGCGATGCTAGCTCGGTTGTAGTATTTTCTGCTGCATTATCCACAGCACCAACGTTAAAAACTGCACATAAGCAGATCAGTGATAAGTAATACTTATTCATAATATTTTTGTCTTTTTGGAAAGTAAAATGAAAGTGTATTTATCTTTATGTGAAATAAAGGTGAAATAAGCGTGATTCAGG
This sequence comes from Colwellia psychrerythraea, assembly GCF_000764185.1. Taxonomy (GTDB): domain Bacteria; phylum Pseudomonadota; class Gammaproteobacteria; order Enterobacterales; family Alteromonadaceae; genus Colwellia; species Colwellia psychrerythraea_B. The sequence continues at coordinate 94,308 of NZ_JQEC01000014.1, read as the reverse complement.
CGAAGTTAACAGGGTGGAACAAACATAGACTTGATTTGCTGCCAATAACTAGAATTTTCCGGGTAACATGAACGAGAAGAAAATAACCCCACGCGCTTTTCTTTGGTAAAGCCATCAGGAGCCCTGAACGTGCCAAATACATGATCCCAAATCAGCAGAGCATTGCCGTAATTGCTATTCGCTTCTGACGAAGTTATTGAGTGATGCCAACGATGTGCTTCATTGGTACTAAAAAGATAATTTGACCAGCCACTTTTCAAATCAATATTAGCGTGTTGAATTAAAACCAATGGCTGCGTCAAAACTAAATAACCAAGAATAGCATTCGGCGAAAACCCCATTAACATAACGGGAGTAAAGCCAATAACTGAGTTAATAAGGTAATTAACAGGATGGAATCTAAGGTTATTCATGAAGTACAATCGCTTGCTACTATGGTGCATTGCATGCAACCACCACAAAGAAGTCTGCAGGTGGTGTAATCGATGTGACCAATATTTTCCAAACTCAATAACTAAGGTCACAACAATGACCTGAATATAGAAAGGCAATGAGCTTTGTGTGTACTCTACATTCCAACATTTATACGCAGCAATAACCAACAATGGCAATAGTATTTTAATAATCGGGTCAACTAATATAACTAGTGTCGCCGCACTACTGAGATCCGTTTTTAGATCCCCTATATTTTTATTCCAAGCTTTACGAAAAGGTGTTTTTTTTTCTAAAAAAAAGGCTAAGCCTACCGTTATAACGGATATTAATACTAAAATAATTTCTAGATTAGATTCATGATTATTTGCGATAATAAGTACCACAGCACTTAAACTAACTAGCACTATTACAAAAAAACGTTGCACCAAATTTTCCATATTTACCTCCATGTTGTCTAGTTCCAAGTCTGCAATCAAACAAAGAACAGCGACAGTGTAAACTCTCCCCTATGGTGGAGAGTCAACAACAATCTTAAACAAGAGGTTTAGGAGCAATTGGGATCTTTGCTCAGGCAGTCTCTAATAACTGTAGCGTATTGTCTTAATCTGACTTGTTTTTCATTTAAGATAGAAATTTCTTTAGCAATTTGTACCTCTTTTAGGCGCATCATATTTTCTATTTCCCCCCATGCTATAGAGGCTTCTTTTGATAATAAAACGCTTTTAAGTTCGGCCAATTTAAAGCCGACTTCTTGAGCCTGCTTAATAAGCTTTATGATATTGATATCACGTTCAGTAAATACACGATAAGACCCAGCTCTGCCTAAATCAGGTAATAAGCCTAGACTCTCATAATGCCTAATAGCCTTAACTGAAGCGTTACTTAACGTAGATGCTTGCCCAATAAAAATCATAATAAAATACCTGAGGTAGAGTCACTATGACGTAATGCCACAATAACTGGCTTGTTATAGGACTCTTGATGCCATTGGGTGATTAGGCGCTAATTGAAGTAAATCCCATAAATTACCATACAGATCTTCAAATACGGCAACAGTGCCGTAATCCTGAACTTTTGGCTCTCTAATAAATTTTACACCTTCAGATAGCATTCGGTTATAATCTCGCCAAAAGTCATCTGTATTTACAAAAAGCAATACTCGACCACCAGCTTGATTTCCAACAAAATCAATTTGCTCCGGTTTTGATGCCCGAGCTAATAATAAAGTGACACCATTAGAACCCGGTGGTGAAACGACAACCCGATTTGTCTCAAAAATAGGGAATAACAACTTAAATCCTCCGTGAAATATAACGCCGCAATATGCACCTAAGTGATAGTTACTAAAATAGAGAGGCACCGACGGCCAACACTAATGAAAAAACACTTAGCCACATTAGCTGAAAACCATAGGAAATACGTTGATGGATGCCGGGGTTACTTTTAGATTTTACAGCTTTAGCCATAGCAAATAGATAGTAAACAGCAGCTATAACAGAAGCTACTGAAAAAACGCGGAAATATAGTGGGATAAGTTCAGTCGTTGGGCTTATTGCTATTAATATTGGTGCTACAACGAGTGAAAGCAACATGATAAAACCTGCCCAAGAATGTACCTTACAATTAAAAGTTGGAGTCTTTGTAAATGGATCAGCGTCCATTGGGAAATAACCTGCTACCCAAGTACCAATACCATGAGCTATGACTAACCAACCAGCAACATTAACTAAGATTGAAACATTTGACAGCTGCGTCAAATACCAACCGAAAAAGCAAAATAGAAAGCCTAGAGGGTAATTGTTAATCAAGGGCGACAATTTTTCGGTTGGGCTACCCGTGGCACCTAATTCACTACAAAATTGTTTAGAATGACTGTAACCAGCATAAAATCGACTTGCTACATAAACACCAATAAAGATCCAGATTGTTGCAATTAACCCTGAATAGATCGCAATACTTTCAAACACCACTAAAATCCTTTTTGTAATCTAACTAATCACTTCATTTTACAAGTATTTTCTTCACATGTCGCATTATAATAATGAGCACAAAGTGTTTAATGATACTTTTTCTAAACACCTTAGTGTTAAAGTTAGTCTTCAACCGGGCTCTACAAAGTCATTCGAAGTGAACAAGCTACAACAAGCAATGAAGTTAGCTAACATATTACCTTGCCCATATTTTATTATTGCAAGAAAGCAAAAATATTACTGGCGCATAAATAACAGACTTTTTGATTATGAAGGAAAATACCGAAAAGCCCATGAACTCAAATAAGCTCAATGGCTGAATAATCAATTATTAGCCTTAAAAATCATAGGCTTGCCAGAAACAAAATAAACGAATAAATTACCTCAGAATACTTTAAAGTATCCTGAGGTAATTTAAACCTTACTTTTGCCTTAGGTTGTTTAGCGGTAGCCATCAACCCTACCGTCGCCAATTTTGATGAAATAGGCACCCATGGGAGTAACTTTAACATTAAAGTTACCTGTACTAATGATTTAAGCCAGTTAAGCAAATGATAATAATGCTCCTGTAACGGTACTGAACTGTTACTGCAGACATAGTAAAAACACTATTGCTCGATTAGTTTTTTATACCCCTGGAACGTATGGTATCTCGACAAAGCAATCACTTCCTGCTGCTGAACCACTGCACGCCAACTTTTTATTAGAATCATCTAATTGCGTCCATTTATGAAATTGTTCATCATCACTTGATGTCGTTTTGCCTATATATTTAAGTTCGTGAATAGATCCATCGAGCATAGTAACCGCAGTCATAAATGCTAAATAATGAACTAAAGGTACAATCAGTATAATTGAAGCGGCAAGAGGTAAAAATTTATGAAATCTACTTTTATGATTAACTTTATTAATGCGCTGATGTAGCTTAAATTCAAAGTCACTACTTAATGATGATTCAAACCTCGCCAATTGATTTTTTAGAGTACTAAGATTATCAACTTCTCGAGAGCACTGCTCACACCCATCAATATGTTCTTTGATAGCGCTATGTTTGTTAAAGTTTAGTTCATTATCAACAAACTCACTTAAAGCAATTTTAATATCTTCACATTTCATGATTATCTTCTCTTAAGGAACTAATAACTTTCTTTCTGGCTGTGCTTAAACGAGATCGGACCGTGCCAACTTTAATGTTCAAAATTTCACTGATTTGCAAATAACTGAAATCTTCTTTGTCACAGAGATAAATTATTTGCCTTTCATCTACAGGTAGACGATTTAGAGCAAGTACAACCTGCTTTTGGTCAACCTCAAATAAATATTGTTCTTGAAGATTAATAGCTTTTTCTTCTTCTCCCTTATGAAAAATCTTATATAAAGAAAAGCGTCGAGAGCTTGATCGAAAGTAATTAAGTACAATGTTCTTTGCAATAGAAAATAAATATGTCGAAAATTTAGATTCATTACGAAAATGAGCTGCTTTTTTGTAAAGCTCAATAAATACTTCCTGAGTTAAATCTTCTGCATCATGTTTATGTTGTTTAACCTGAAAATAAATAAATCCAAAAATTCTTTCTTTATATCGTTGAACAATTTCTTCATAAGACCCCCTTGAACCATTCAAAAACTGATCAATGAGTATCTTATCTGATGGCTTACTCAAGTCCTGATTTTTAAATGGTTCAACTTTTATATTACTATCCAACTTACCTTTGAATACTGAGTTCATTAATCGTTCTCAAAACTCAAGTTATTAATTTTTTTATGACTTTTTTTTGCATACATATCAGTTAAAGGAGTGTTCCGATCTACAATTTCGAAGCTTAAATTATCAAACCACACTTTGCCATTTCCATATAGAAGTACACCGAAGGCCATTTCTGTAGCGTTAGAGGGTACATCTAAAACTATCGTATACTTTCCCCATTCCGTAGTTTCTTTAATTGGTCTATTTTCCATATTATCGAACGCTAATGGTTCCTTTTGACCACCATCAATTCTAAACCAACCACCTGTCCAGCCAGTAATATCTTGTGTTTTAATATAAAGAGTTAATTGAACACGCTCCCCTAAATAGCCTTCAACACTAGAAGTTTGCATTAATGTCCCAAACCCTTTTGATTTAGCAGTATTACTCTCAATAAAAGCAGATTTACTGCCATCAAAAGTAGAACTCTCATCTACGCCCATTTTGTAGGACGAGGAGGCGCTTCCAGCTTTAAACCAACCTTTGGGTAGAACATCTCCAGCTAAAACCGGTAATGAACTCATTGTCAAAATACTAACTAATATGGCTACATTATATTTTTTCATTTTAAACTCCTTTTGTTATTGTCCACCTTATGTAACCAGACAATAAAAATAGTTCATTTATTTCTAATAAAAAGTAAATGGGCTATTTCACTAACAGAATCAATATGCAGACGTCATATATTTTTTACACTCTGGTAACCCTGTTTAGCAATCCACGTCAATGATTGCCGAAAAATAATTGTTAGCAATAACTTGATTAATTTAGATCACTCAAGCGCCAACAAAATATTTTTATGTGTTGAGCCTCTATCTTTTTAAACAATTAACTAACTTAATTGTTAAAATATCGATAAACTTGCCCCTCAACATTTTTATCTTGTTATAACCTTAATAAAATATCACATCATTTACCTAGGAGCACTTAGTGCCAATATCTTCAAACACGCCCTCATCTGCAATCAAATCAATACCAAAACCTGTGTTAAAACAAAATATTGTCGCGCCAATAGCTAAAAAGATCCCCCATAAAATGGCAATGCATGATCATCAACGGGTTGATAATTATTATTGGATGCGTGATGACCAGCGTAGCGATGAAGCCATATTGACACACCTTAATGATGAAAACAGTTATGCAGATGCCATGTTGGCGGAGCAAAAACCGCTGCAAGAATTACTTTTTGAAGAGCTTAAAGCACGTATCGTCAAAGACGATAATACTGTGCCAGCTAAAGATGGAAAATATTGGTATCACAGTGAAATTAATGGTGAGCAAGAGTATTCAAATTATTACCGCGCCACCAGTTTTTCTGGTGATAACAAAACGTTATTATTAGATGTTAATGACCGCGCTAAAGATCACGAGTTTTATGACTTAGGTGATTTATCAATAAGCCCTAATGATGAGTTAATGTCAATATCGGAAGATACTGATAGTCGCCGCATTTACACCATCAATTTTAAAGACTTAAATAAGATAAGCACAGCACAAGATGCTTATTTATCAGATGTTCTCATTGAAACTGAGGGACAAATTGTTTGGGCTAATGACAATCAAACGGTATTTTATGTAAAAAAAGATCTAGAAACCTTATTAGGTACACAAGTTTATCGTCATAAATTAGGTACGCCACAAGCTGATGATGTTTTGGTTTATGAAGAAGACGACCATAGCTTTTATATGAGTTTAGATAAAAGCAGAGATGACTCACAAATTTATATTTGTTTACACGCCACTGAATCCACACATTATTTTTTCCTTAGTGCCGATGAGCCAAATGGCGAGTTTGTCGAGCTTTTACCTTATCAAGAAGAACACGAATATCACGCTGATAAAATGGGCGAACACTTTTATATTGTCAGCAACTATCAAGCTAAAAACTTTCGCTTAATGAAAGTTGCCGTTGATAAAGTTGATGATATCAATAACTGGCAAGAATTGGTCCCTCACAGAAAAGATGTGTTATTAGAGGGTATTGAATTATTTCATAACTTTATTGTGATTACTGAACGTGAACATGGTCAGATTCGTTTTATTGTTCATACCACTCAAGGTGACAATGCAGGTCAACAATACCCATTGTCTTTTGATGATCCTTGCTATTTTGCTTGCCTTGGTGATAATCCTGAGCCAAAAAGTACCACCGCAAGATTATATTATTCAAGTTTAACCACACCGGGCTCTTTATTTGAGTTTGACTTAGCTACCGGTGAGCGCAAGTTGCTTAAAGAGCAACAAGTATTAGGTGACTTTAGCAAAGACGACTATCAATCAGAGCGCTTATTTATTACCGCACGTGATGGCGTAGAAGTTCCGGTATCTATTGTTTATCGCAGCGATACTTTTAAAAAAGATGGCACTAACCCACTACTGCAATACGGTTATGGCGCTTATGGCATTACTATTGATCCAGATTTTTCGAGTACAACATTAAGCCTACTCAACCGGGGTTTTGTTTACGTTATCGCCCATATTCGTGGTTCAGAAATGTTAGGCAGACAATGGTACGAAAGCGGTAAAAAAGCCCATAAACAAAATACATTTAATGACTTCGTTGATGTAACTAAGGCATTAATAAACCAAGGTTACGGTGCTAAAGATAAAATATTCGCCTCGGGCGGTAGCGCCGGTGGTTTATTAATGGGTGCCGTGGTAAACCAAGCACCTGAGCTGTATTTAGGTATTGGCGCGCATGTGCCCTTCTTAGATGTATTGACCACTATGCTCGATGAAACCATTCCGTTAACGACTAACGAGTATGATGAATGGGGCAATCCAAACGAAGAGCAAGCCTATCAAGATATTTTAGCTTATTCACCCATTGATAATATTATTGCTCAGAGTTACCCCAATATACTTGTAACTACAGGGCTCCATGATTCACAAGTACAATATTTTGAACCAATGAAATGGGTAGCAAAAATGCGGGAATTTAAAACTGATGATAACTTATTGTTATTTAAAACTGATATGGAAGCGGGCCATGGCGGCGCTTCAGGGCGCTTTAAAAGCTTAAAAGAAAAAGCTTTGGAGATGAGCTTTTTTATCTCCTTATTACCTAGATAAGTGTTCATAACTAATTTTGCTTAAATAAACATTCTGCATGTGTTATTCGCTAGTTAGGTTTGGTTAATTTGCGAATAACCATTTTAGCCATGTTTATTATTTAAATATGGTAGTTTTTTATGCTGTTAACGCTTGTTTTTATAATAAAGCAGCCGCATTTGAATGAAGTCTTGCTGTTGAATAGCTTTTTCAATAACAGCTGTTAGTTGCCGTTGTTTAGCAGCTAATGGTGACTTCTTTGAAATAGCGATATAGTGCTCGTTACTATGTGTAGGCTGATAAGTAGTTTTTGTTATTTTGTCACTAACTCCTAACGCCATGAGCATGGCCGAAGTGCTTTCTTCGTAGTGAATAAATATATCTATTCGGCCATGGAGTAACATCTTAATACAACTATCAAGGCTTCTTAATTCATATTTGTTCAGTAAATTATCTTGTTCAAAAATTGCATGATGTTTTGCACTTCTAATCACTCCAATGACTTTTCCTGTCAAGTCTGCATAACTCTGGATTTCATCGGCATTGTCATTAAGGGTAAAAAATCGAAAAGATAATTTTTCATAAGCTGGGTAAATATATATTAGCTGCGCCGCGCGAGCTTCGCTGAAATCTAAACCAACAATAATATCAGCATTACCTTTTTTAACCTCCTGTATACGACGAGCTAATGGCATGGTTGTTATGTCTATTTTCATCGCTAATTGCTTAGCAATATAGTTCAAATATTGACTGTGCAAGCCATCTTTGAACTCTTCTGCAACTGCAGCTTTAATGGTTATCTCATTAGCCAAAACTTGCTGGCTTTGACAAAATAAACACAACACCAGCACACACAGTGCACTGGTTATTGACAAATACTTAGGTGAATTGATTTTAAACAGCGCCATTAATAGCTTAATTAGTTTCATCCACTAGTAATATTAGATGAAAACATTGAATTAACTATTCTTAAGTGCAGTTAATATCCGTTAAGTTAGACTAAATCTACTACCTTTGTCGTTAACTTGCTTTAATAAGCTGTAACCTAGCTAGCATTACCAACGGCTTAACGGATTGATTTTTAATAAACTAACTTGACAGAGTAAACTTTAATACACGATGACCTAGTTGATCAGACAAGTGTTGTAATTGTTCACTAGATGCGGATATTGTCTCAGACAAGTTAGCGGTATCTCTTGCTATTTCAGCAATTGACATCAAGCTACAATTAATTTCTTGTACAACCGTGGATTGTTGCTCAGCGGCAGAGGCTATTTGCCTATTCATGTTATTAACAGCTTCGCTAGATTTTTTTATGTCACTTAATGCAAGCTCGACATTATTGGTATTTTCAACACTTATTTCTGCTTGATTTTTGCCTAATTGCATTGCGCTAACAGCTTCTGCTGCTAAAGATTGCAGGCGAGTTACCACGTTTTCTATTTCCAGTGTTGATTCAGCAGAGCGTTGCGCAAGCGTTCTTACCTCATCAGCGACAACCGCAAAACCACGCCCTTGCTCTCCTGCTCTAGCCGCTTCAATGGCAGCATTAAGCGCAAGTAAGTTTGTTTGATCAGCAATGCTACGAATATCATTGAGCATGGCCTCAATATTATTACTTTCTTTACTTAGCTTTTGAATTATCTCGCCAGAACTTTCTATGTCTGCAACTAATTTTATAAAGCTCTTTCTATTCTCAGTAACTAGTTGATGTCCGCTATTTGAACCTTTTTCAGCTGAAGAAGATGCTGTAGCAGCCTCGAGGGCATTAAAAGCAACCTCAGCCACTGAATCACTGACTTGGGTCATGGCCGTAACAACCAGTTCGCTGTCACCTAACTGACGATTAACACCTGCTATGGTATGTTCACTTGATACTTTTAAGTCTTTCGATGCTTGTGCTAGCTCTAGTGATGAGTTTTTTACTTCCATCATCAAGCCATCAAATTCTGCCATCATGTCATTGTAAATATTTGCCATGGCACTAATTTCATCGCTACCAGAAATATTCGCCCGTAAGCTTAAGTCTTTAGTACTTGCAGCTAACGTCATCAAGGTTGATAAATCAGTGATACGTCGTGAAATACCGTTGGCGATAATAGTTAATGCCAACAGGACCAGTAGGATTAAACAAAGCCCAACAACTATGTCATTCCTCTGTTTTTTGTTTATGTGCTGTTCAATGTTTTCAATGGCAAATTCGCTAAAGGCATTTAACAAGGTTTCACTTTGATGGATAATTCCCCTCATTTCACCAAATATGCCTTGTTTACTCGTTAAACCAAGCTTTTGTTCGCCCTGCACTAGCTTGTTAAATTGTTGTTGATAATTATCTAACGCTACATTTGTTTTTTGCTTAAAATTCTGATTGATTTCACTGTTATTCAATTTATTACGCATAACTTCTATACGTTTATTAAATTTGTCACTATATTTTACCTCGCGTCTTAACATGAAGTCTTTTTCATGTCGGCGCAACATCAACATCGTTCGCATCAGACTGTGAATATCCAAAGTTGAACCTGATAACTGTTCACGTTCTGTCAGCAAGTTTTCAATTTGGTGTACTTCATTTCTTAATGAACCATACAAACCATCTTTGGCATGAAGACCTACACTTTGTTGCTGTTTAGCAAGGGTGATAAATTTGTTTCGGTAACCTGTTAACACCCTTTTCAGCTCGGTGATCTGGTTATTAGTAATATCAACGGATAAGAGCTGCTGATCTACTTGCGTTAAGGTAAGTGTTATCTCCCTGAATGTCTGCTCAAATTTAGCTAAATATTTAAGATCTTTTCTGGCGATAAAGTCTTTTTCATGTCGCCTCAACATTAGCATTTCAGCTTCAAGTTGAACGGTATGACGAGAGATATTATTGAACTTTACTAAGGTATCTGTAGCTAAATAATTATAAGTTATCAATATTAGAAAACCTATGGCAGCTAATATAGCTAATAAACCTAATTTCCATTTTATATTCAAACGATCCACTGCTAATTCCTTGATGATCCTGCACTCGTTACAGAGTTGTTACATTTATGTTTCAATATTATGACAGCTTTATTACATCGTAACTACAAGATAAATAAAAAGTTATGCTGTTGTATGAAATATCATCATTGTTTATTAAGGCTTGGGAATTAACTAACTAGCACTAACAAACATTAGTGCAAAAAACTGAATCGATTGAAATTCACGGTTTACCGTCATTGCTAACATTAAGTGAATTGAATCTTACTGAAAAATCTAATTAAGTAAGATATAGTTTTGATGGCATAACCGATGGCGTAATTTCAATTAGGCTTGCAGTGGAAGCGGATTGTTTAACGATTTAACAATTCGACATTGGTTGGATATTGCTCAAGTAACTCAACAAGCTTCCTCGCCCCTTCTGCAGGTTTAAGACCAGTAAGTGCCCGTCGTAAAATTCTTACCTTATCGAGCTCCTTGGCATTTAAGAGAAGCTCCTCACGGCGTGTGCTACTTTTAGCGATATCCAGTGCGGGAAAAATTCGCTGGTTTGCTGCTTCACGAGATAAAACAACTTCCATATTACCAGTGCCCTTAAACTCCTCAAATATCACTTGGTCCATTCTGCTGCCAGTATCAACAAGCACGGTAGCTAGAATAGTAAGCGAGCCACCATTTTCAATTTTTCTCGCAGCGCCAAATAATTTTCGCGGTATTTCCATAGCACGAGCGTCAATGCCTCCAGACATTGTACGACCGCTACTCTTTTGGCTGGCATTATGTACTCTTGTCAGCCTTGTTAGAGAATCAACAACAATCATTACATCAAGGCCTTGGCCTGCTTCTTTTCGTGCGATTTTTAGAAGATCATTGGCAACACGCACATGTTGTTCATAAGTTTCATCCGTAGAAGATGCATAGACTTTGGCTGGTACACTGCGCTTAAAGTCAGTGACTTCCTCTGGGCGCTCATCAATAAGTAAGGCATAAAGCTTTACCTTTGGATAAGCGGTACCTACTGACTGGCATATATGTTTTAACAAGGTGGTTTTTCCTGAGCCTGGGGGAGCTACAATTAAGCCCCGCTGCCCTAAACCGACAGGCGTAAATAAATCCATTGATCGAGTAGATAATTGCTCAGAGCCAAGCTCTAGGCGAAGACACTGATGAGGGTTAATAGCAATGCCATTTAAAAAACGCTTTGTTGGGTCCTCATGAGGAACATCTTTCACCATGTCATCGGCTTGTTTGCAGACCTGTTTGACGACTTTTTTTCTTTTTACATTCAAAGTTAATGTTTTTCTGGTCATGGTATCGTTTTTCGCTCTAGAGAATGAAGATGCTTACAGATGTCTGGCGCAACAGGAATATTGACAGTGTAACTTAGAAGTAGTTATAGAGAGATGATAACGTATTAGAAAAGCTATGGGTAAGGCATTTGGAAATAGCGGGGATTATATTTTAGCGACGCTGTGATTTTTTCGATACAAATGATGTGAGTTTTTACTGATTTACGATCAGCTATAACAGTCAGCTAGCAAAAACCTGGTAATAGGCTTTAAGTTGTCTTAGTATTAACAAAAAAATTGACGGCAGCCTTAAAAAGGCGGCCGTAACTGATAGCAATTTAGATCATTATGCTTACTGAATAAATTCTCCCGCTAAAACATTTATAAACTTCTCATTTTCTATTACCAAGGTACCGTTAACAATCACCTGCTCTACGCCGACAGAATATTTATTCCACTGGTTAAAGTTTGCTTTCGGCGCAAATTCTTGTTGATCAAAAACAATAATATCAGCTTTATAACCTTCTTTTAAAATACCACGCTCGGTTAGACCAAGAATTTTGGCGGTTTTCGCTGAGCTTCGATTAATAAAGTCAGCTATGGTGAGCAATTTTTTCTCGACTACATAAGTTTGATACTTTCTTGGGAAACTGGCGTATTTTCGTGGATGGCCATCAGTACCATCGGAAGAAGTAACCACCCAAGGCTGTACCATAAAGCGCTCAACGTCTTTCGGTGACATATTAAAAGATGCCACTCTTACATCACCTTCCAGTATTAACGCAATAGCGGTATCAACAATAGACAAGTTTTTTAGCTCCGCGACTTGTAGCAAATTCAAACTGACCAAAGTGGTATCGATAAATTCAGTAATATACAGCGAGTCTGGTCCACCCCTTCGACGAATATTCTCGGTAACTTCTTTTGCCAGTTTTTCAGCTAAACTCGCTTGTTTCAACCGTTGATGAAAAGCTGTAGTAGAGTCAGCCATTACCCATTTTGGCATAACCGCACTACGCAACTTGGTACCAGAGGCTAACCATGGATATTGATCTGCTGATATTGAAGTGCCATTCTTCTGAGCTTGTTCAATTTTATCAATTGCTTGTTCACTTTGTCCCCAAACATCAACGCCAAGTGCTTTGATATGGGCTAAATGCAAGTGAATATCGGCCTTATCAGCAATATTAATTGCTTCATCAAGCGCGGCAGTAAAACCTATGTTGAAGGTACTTTCATCACGTAAGTGGGTGTCATAAATGCCGCCGTAATGACTGGCTATTTTGGCTAGGCTGATTACTTCATCGGTATTAGCATAACTACCGGGCACATAATATAAGCCGGTTGATAAACCAATAGCGCCAGCTTTCATCGCTGTGGTGAGTATTGCCGACATTTCACTAAGCTCTTCTGGCGTTGAATAACGCTCAGCTCGACCCATAACCTGCTCTCTTAAACTACCATGACCAACTAATAACGCGGTATTTGTGCCTATACCGTTGCTTGTTAACTTTGCCGACATAGCGGCGATATCAACGGGGCCGCCGCCATCATTACCGTTAATAACCGTGGTAACACCTTGGGTTAAGTAATTTAAGTTATGGTTTTTATCGTTACTTAACAGCTCAGACAAAGAATGAGTATGTGGGTCAATAAAACCAGGGCTAACAATTTTACCTGTGGCATCGATTGTTTTTGTCGCTTTAATAATGTGCTCACCACTAGGGTATAAACCACAAATTATTTTCTGGCAAATAGCGACATCAAGTTGTTGAGCTTGATTATTTTCGCCGGTGTAAACTGAGCCATTAGTAATTAGCAGATCAACTTTACTTGCCCATTGTCCCGGTAATTCACTTGCCGTTTTACTTAACATTTCATCTTGAACGGCACTTTCATCAGAGCAAGCTGCTAAGAGCGCTAAACTTACTGCCATTGCGATTGTTTTTTTATTAAGTGACTTTTTAGCAATCACTTTCATAGTAAGCAATTTTACATCAAATATACTCATAGCGTGTCCTATTGTTTGTCATGATCAACGTTTGATAACATATTAATCATCAGTATGTTAGCTGACTTAAAGGCAATTCTCTTTATCTTAGTGCGATCGGTATTGTCGCCCATTTCATAGGTAATAGCATGCACACCAAATTTATCAGAAAAGTACTGTTTCGAAACCCCTAAATCAGGGTTGTTACCTGGTCTCAACACTACATCAAAATTAGGCATTTGACGGTCAAGTTCACCTAACCAATTTATTACAAAATAAGCTTTTTCTACACCGTAATCAACGGGCATGGTGTAAAAAATATCACTTTTAGTGGAGTGAAAATCTACCGCGAAACGTATTTTTTGTCCCTGGCTAACCAGTTGCTGTAAATAGTCATTGATCAGACTCGTTTCTACTTGTGTAAAATCTACCCAGTCACGATTTAAATCGAAGCCATTAGCATTGCTGCGCCAATTACCAGCCTCAACACCATCAGGGTTGATATTGGGAATAACTAAGACGTTGTATTTTCTTAAGAAATAATTACTAAGTTCGCTGCTTGATAACAGTGTTTCGACAAATGGAAACAGTGCTAATGCACCTGTTACTTCTGGCGGATGTTGACGACCGAGAATAACCACCCACTCGTTAGCATTTTTATTTCGACTCTCTATTTTATAGATAGGACGCCCTTGTGTTGATTGTCCTAAAATGCTGTGGGTAAAAGTATTTTCTTTCGTTATTTGTTTTGCCCAATCTACATAGTATTCATTATTTATAATTTCTTGGGCAGCGATAGTAACCGGCTTAGCTGATGCTGTCATTTCCATGATCAAACGCTTACCACGTAGTTTATACTCTTGCAGCTGCCATGTTTTACCGTCTCGACTAATTTTTGGAGGATAACGGTGTTCATCACCACTAACTCTCATGGTGATTTTAATATCTGTATTTTGCTCAGCCTGTACTTTAAATGCATACCAAGGGCTTGAGTTGATCGGGGTATTTTCAGGCACTAAAATGATTTCAAATTCATTTTCTGCCACTTTTTTACATTCATCCATGCGAGCAGCAGCAAAGTCAGCGGTTAATGTTACCTTACCGATAGCGCAAGACGGGTTAATAAAATTTTCTGTATTACTAGGCTTTTCCGCATTAGCTTGAGCGGCTTGATCAGAAGATTTGAACTTTGTTTGTACTAACTGCTCTTTAGCAGTATTTGCAACAGCAGAACTTTCTTTTTCAATGACATGAGGTGATGAACATGAAAACAAGAATAATGGTAATAACAACGGAGAAGTTTTCAATAATTTAATCATAATTTTCAAACTATTAGTTGGTTAAAAATAATATGGCTCGATTAGCTTTCACTAACCGAGCCATAGGATTTATCGCTTACTTTAAATACTACGAGTAATCGATGTTTTTAAACGAGCTAGGCTGCGATTAAAAAGTTTTGCTTAAGTTCATGTACATGTAACGACCACGGTTTGAATGATAATCACCTGAATAACCATGCCAGTAATTATCGGCTACTGGTGGCTCTTCATCACCGATGTTTCGAATACCTACTCTGATATAAGAACCATCTAGAAGTGTATCATTTGATACCTTATATGAGCCATACACATCAACAGTGGTAAAACTATCTATAGGTAAAAATACTTTTTCATCGTCAATTGTCGCGTTTGTACTCGTATCGATAAACTCACTAACATAATTTAAGCTAACACCAGCGCCCCAACCATTGAGTCTCCAGTTAAGTGAACTTTTAGCTCGCCATTCAGGATTACCATCTTGTTTGATTAGATCGCCAACACCGGCAACTTCTACTTCTTCAAGGTTTGGATATTTAACTAAATCTTTTTGCGCTTCAAGTACTGTCGCAGATAGAGTATCAACTGATGTTTCATATTTAGTTAAATAGGCGGCATTTACGTTAAATTCAAAGTCGCCAATTGACGTTTCAAAGTCATACACTACACCAAAATCAAGACCAGACAACTCTTGGCTTGAGGCATTGATATATCGATTATTTACTTGGCTAGCGACTAATTCTTCATCACGAATAACGTTAGGATTACCAGTACCACCATCTACACGTAAAACATAATCGTGTGCTAAAACGGTTTCATAAGGAGCAAGGAAAACCAAATTTTCTTGCTCTATATTCCAATAATCTACAGTAAATGTTAAATTTTCAAGTGGCTCAAAAATAACTCCAAAAGAGGTGTTAACACTGTCTTCTGGTGCTAGATTAGAGTTACCTTGACGATTATCAATCACAGCATAAGTGTCATCTAATACCGGGTCATACTTAGAGCTACGACGTGGCATACTTGCTTCTTCAGAACTTTGTTGTAGGCCTGGTACTTTAAAACCACCCGCATACGATGCTCTCATGCTAAGCCAATTTGTAGGTTTGTAAAACAATGCGACTTTAGGTTTTAATGCATCACCACCGTCAGAAAAATTTTCATAACGTGCAGCAAGTTGCACTTCTGCATACTGATCACCACTGTCGATTAATGGCAAGATAAGCTCAGCAAATGCTGAAGTAACACTACGGCTAGCACTGGCGTCCGTCGTTGCACTACTGCCATATAATGAACTTTCATTAACTACACCTTTATAGTCGGTAAAAGGTAAACTACCGTCTACATACTTAGAGCGGTCACTGGTGTAATCTTCATAGCGGTATTCAACACCTAGCGCAAGGCCAGCGTCGCCAGCAGGCATTTCGAAGATCTCGCTATTCGAAGCCTTGAAATCGATTGATGCTAAACTCGTTGTTGAATCAGTGTGAGCTTGAATTAAAAACTGGTCAGTAATGGATGTCGAAACTAATGGTCTATTTCCAATTGTATTTGGATTGTTAATATCACCACCACCAAAGACATTGTATGCTGTACTTTCATCGGTACTGTTCACCGCTTTTTCAAAAGCATTTATATCAATACGGGTACTGGCATCGTTGGTTTCAGCTGCACTATAAAATGCTGCACTTTCCCAATCCCATTCGCCCATGTAACCTTTAAAACCTGCTAGTACTCTGTAACTAGTATCATCAACGGTAACGGTTCTTGGCCCAATATCAGTAGGACGATATTTTTTTAAAGTGACTTGTTCATCAAAAGGGTTATAAAAGGCATCTGCTGCGATATTAAATCGATGTTTACTACCGTTGTGATTTTGCTCTGACTGATTGGTAAGTTCCGCTTGGTAATAAATACCTTCAGCAAAAAATTCAACATCATCATTAACTTGATGGGTGAAATGTGTGTAAAAGTTAACTCTTTGTGCATCTGAAGATAATGGACGTGTAGTACCACGATCAAATTTCACATCTCCACCTGGTTTAGAGCCAGCTGAACCGGAAACACTTTCTCCAACAACACAAACACCATCTAAACCAAGCGCAGCAGAAGCTCCACCTGCACCACCGGCATCACAATCCCCCATACTTTCTGGTTGAAGGTGAAATGTTCCGTAAGAAGAACTACTAAACTCACCCCAAGGGGTATCACTGCTGCGGTTATCTAATTGACTATCACCAACAAATTCTTCAGGTAAACCAGGATATTGACGTCTATCATGACTTGCTGAATATGGACGTTCTGTTGCCATCATGCCATTTCGGTTATAGATAGTAACTGAGCCAACTAAATTGGAACGGCCATCATTTAACTCTAAACCACCTAAATAACTAAAGGTTGTTTCATTTAATGGTGTGCCTTGTGATTGACCATATCTAAGACTTACCTTACTACCAACATATTCACTGTCAAGGGCATAGTTAACTACACCTGCAATAGCGTCAGAGCCATAAATTGCAGCAGCGCCATCACGTAAAACTTCTAATGAACGCAAACCTGAAACAGGTAAAGTATTTGAGTTAACTGTATTGACTGGTACTTTATTAGCACCTGACTTAGATTGAGTGCCTGGGTGGTTAACCATGCGACGACCATTAAGCAATACCAAAGTATTACCAGCGCCTAAACCTCGAAGGTTAAATGAGCCAACATCACCCCGGGCATCATTTACATTAGAAGAACCAGTGGTTTCACCAAAATTAACTGAGCCCATTTGTGGGATAGAGCGAAGTAATTCATCACCTGACACAGCAGCGGAGTTTTCAATATCAGATGCCGTCATTAGTGTTACAGGTAAAGCACTGACATCAGCAGCACGTTTAATATTTGAACCGACGACAGAAATCCTTTCGACTTCTTCCTCTTTTATTTCTGCTTTTTCAGCAGCAAAGGCAACTTGAGAACTTAATGCAGTTAGTACACATAAACTCAAATGTGATAGTTTCGACTTAAATATTGATCTATCTTTCATGACATCCACCATTGTAATTTAACTTGTTTTATAATTGTCAGGTTATTAGCTACCTGATCATTTAGTTACGTTTCATTCACCTTAACCATGAACTTAAATTACAAGGTTAACAATTAACGCTTTATTGCTGCCCTATAACCTTGGGTTATAGCATCGATTTTATCTAGGATTATTAAGGATTTTTTTAGATGAAAAAGTTGCTAAAACATCATAGATTATTGAGGATTGAGCAAATAGAAGTAAATCTATTTGATGACTTTCGAATTAAACGGTAATCGCGTAGAGGAAACCATAGCAGAGTAGACGGTATCTATCACTGCTTAAAGTAAGCAAGTGATAGATACCGATTGATAAAGAGGTTAATTAAGCAATTAAAGTCCTTAGTTGACGGTTAGCAAAATAGAGTTTGTCGATATGTACATTGCCAGAAATTTTAAGATCTTCGAGTACACTGTTTATTCTATTTAACTCGTTGCTCTTATCATTTGACCAAAGTTCAACGGCAGTATCTGTCGGTTTATCTCGATAACTATTAATCACATTTACCACCAGTTTTTCGCGGATTTCCAGTAAATCGAGTAGTAAGCTAAACCGAGCTAACCTCGACCAGTGATTTTTCGCTGGTACCTTTTCTGTTTGTTCTATTAACCAGGAAAGTCCAAGTAACTTACTCACTTGACTATAACAAGGCAAAATTTCAGTCACAGGTAAATCAAGTTCAAAGGCTGTTTTTACAATGTCACAAAAAACCACGCTAGAGACTTTTAATTGGTGAATTTTATCAACCAGTGCCTGCCCTTGGGCTTCATTTTCAAGTTGATAAAGTGATTCATCCACGGGTGAAAACGGTAAAGTAATATCGTCGCCATTAAGCTGCTGTAAGGTACTTAAGCCTGGAGTGTATCGCTGTACAATAGTAGCGATGCTCTCTTGTGCATTAACATGATTAATAAACCAAATTGCCATCAGTCGATAAAAACGCTGTACTTCTATCATCATCTTAATTTGAATCTGCGCTGAAACACTTCCCTGCAGTGCTTCTATTTGTTGCCAAATATCATCAAGGGCAAACACTTCTTTGGCGATGATAAATGCTTTAACAATTTCGGCAATGGTCGCTCCGGTTTGCTCCCTCACTGCATGTATACCACCTCGGTTAAAGATTTCATTAGCGACACTGGTAGCAATAATTTGTTTTGCTAACGGGTGGTCAATAATGGCTTGGTTATAGTCTTTCGCCAAGACTGCAGGAAAGGCCGATAATAAGTATTTTTCAAAATAACTGTCAGTGATTAATTGCGACTCCTTTAATAAAGCATCATGAACATCCATTTTTGAATAGGCCATTAACACGGCCAACTCAGGCCGTGTTAATCCTTGTTGGGCAATATTCCTCGCCTGCAGCTCTTCATCATCGGGTAAGTATTCTAGTTCTCGATTCAAGCCAGCACTATTCACTAGGTATTGGCTTAGACGGGTGAAACTATCAAAGTGAGATTGGCTATTCGCCTCATCAATACTTAATGCTTGTGCTTGATAATAATTATTGCGCAATACCATAAGACCAACTTCATCTGTCATAGATGCCAGCAAGGAATCACGCTGCGCTTTAGTCATGACTTTTTTAGCTACTATGCCATTGAGTAATATTTTAATATTCACTTCTGCATCAGAGCAATTTACCCCTGCGGAGTTATCAACAGCATCGGTGTTAATTTTACCGCCAGCTTTTGAAAATTCTATTCGGGCAAGTTGGCTACAACCTAAGTTACCACCCTCGCCGATCACTTTACACTGTAACTCATTGCCATTTACGCGTAGTAAATCGTTAGCTTTATCCCCTATTTCAGTATTAATTTCACTGCTGGCTTTTACATAGGTTCCTATACCGCCAAACCATAATAAATCAGCCTGGGCGAGTAAAATATGGCGAATCAAATCATTGGGTGACAGCTGTTTCACTTTACTATTTATATTAAGCAGCTGTTTTATTTGTGTTGTTAATTGAATATGTTTCACTGAGCGGCTAAACACCCCACCACCCTTTGAGATCAATATTTTGTCGTAATCCTGCCATGAAGAGCGATCAAGCTGATACAACCGGCTACGTTCTAAATAACTCAAGGCACTATTAGGATTTGGATCAATAAAAATATCGCGATGGTCAAAGGCCGCCACCAGTCTTATAGTTTTGGAAGATAACATGCCATTACCAAAGACATCGCCTGACATATCACCAATGCCAATAACACTGATTTCGTCTTGTTGAACATCAATATCCATTTCGCTGAAATGTCGCTGTACAGACACCCACGCGCCTCTAGCTGTAATACCCATTTTTTTATGGTCATAACCAACACTACCACCCGAGGCAAACGCATCACCTAACCAAAAGCCATAGTCTTGGGCAATTTCGTTAGCAATATCAGAAAAGGTCGCTGTTCCTTTATCTGCGGCAACAACTAGATAGCTATCATCGCCGTCAAAACAAATAACTTCTTTGGGTTTAACGATGCCATTAGCGGTATTATTGTCTGTTATATCTAATAAGGCAGAGATAAATACCTTATAACAACTAATAGCCTCAGAAATAACCTGTTCACGAGAGCCGTTAGCTGGCAATTTTTTAGGAACAAAACCACCCTTAGCACCTTGCGGCACTATGACAACATTTTTAACTTGCTGGGCTTTAACTAAACCTAGTACTTCAGTTCTGAAATCTTCCTGTCTGTCAGACCAACGTAAACCGCCGCGAGATACAGGACCAAACCTTAAATGCACCCCTTCAACCTGTGGCGAATAAACAAAGGTTTCTACATAGGGTCTAGGTTGTGGAGCATCATCAATTTCACCACTACGTATTTTAAAGGAGCAATAAGCTTTATGCTGACCCAGTGATGATGTTTGATAAAAGTTTGTTCTAACGGTGGCAGAAATAGCAGCAATAAAATTACGTAAAATTCTATCGTGGTCAATTTTTGCAACGGTTGTTAAACTTTGCAGCAGATCAGCTTTAATAACATCTGTAGCTTCTTTACGCTCGCTGATACTTTGATCTGTTAAAGCGAAGCGTTTTTCAAATAAGTTTATTAAACCATGAACAATATCAGGGTAAGTAATCAAGGCCTGCTGAAAGTAGTCTTCAGAGTAACCAAGGCCTAATTGACGTAAATATTTACCATAGGCTCGAATAACAACAATTTGTCTAATATTAAGGTTGGCAGCAAGCAATAATTTGTTATAACCATCGCTTTCAATATTACCTGCCCAAACCTGCGCTAATGCCTGTTCTAGGTTTATTTTTAAGGTATCAATATCTGCCCCTTCATTGGGATATTCAAGGGTGTAGCTATAAACTTTGCTACTAGTACCATTATTTGAGCAGCTGACATGAAAACTAAATTCATCTACAGGCCTGAAACCAAACTGCTCTAAAATAGGAATAGAATCACTTAACGCAATGGTTTGCTCTAGAGTATATATATTTAGGGTTAACTCACTTTTACTTACTGCTGAGCGATAAATTTGAAATTGATAAGCATTGTCAGTATTTAAACACTCAATATTTTTTATTGCTCTGATGGCTTGTTTAGGTGAAAAATGTTCTCGATAGCTTTTAGAAAAAGCATTGTTATATTTCTTAACTAACAAACTTGCTTGCTGGCCCCGCCATAATTGCGAGATCAAGGTGGTTAAGTTTTCGTTCCAGCTTTGCGTTTTAGACTCAATACTTGCTATCAACGCACTAATATCGACTTCATCTTTAAGGCATTCGCCTTTTTTAACAATAAAATGCCATTGCGCTAGGTAATTATCATTGAGCATAGACCGGCGTGATAAAATTTCGCCTTGATAAACCTCTGCCAACTCATCTTCAACCTCATCACGTAAATCAGTACAAAAGGCATCTTTAGAGACAAATACCAGTACCGATACTTGTTCATTAAAATCATTATCCCTGATAAATACGCCTGATTTACTTCTAACATTTAGATTATGTATGTTCTTTGCTAGGCCCAAAAGCTGCTCATCGCTACTTTCATATAATTCCCTTTTCGGTAACACCGCGAGAATATGCATGAAATTACGGTAATCGTGACTCTCTACCTTCAAACAAAGCTGTTGCAGAATTTGTGCTAATTTAGCATTTAAATAAGGGATTTTATTTGGGTGTAGATTATTAGCAACTTGGGTAAATAGGCCAATAAATTGATGAACGCCAATGAGCTGCCCTTGTTTTGAAAACTCCTTTACACTGACTAAATCAAGGTAATCATGGCGGTGAATAGTTGACTTTACTAATGACTTACTTACCTTGAGTGAGCTGTCTTTGGCAATAAACTGGCTGAACTCTGCGCAGGTAAGCGCTAACGACTCATTACTGACATTAACCTCATCATTGAAGATGCCTAAACAATCACTTTTTGGTATCGCGTTACCAATATCATTTATACCGATATAATTATAACCAAGAAAAACAAAGTGTTCCTGACAAAGCCATGATAAAAATCCTTTGGTATCAAAACCATTACTACTAGTTGATTGATGATTTATTTCTTTACTTTTAACCATCATTAACGGCCAATCTTGGGTAACTCTAGCAATATCAGCCAATAATTGCTGGATAGTTTCGACCAGTTCACCAATCACTATTGGCTCTAATTGGTTAGCAAGCTCTATGTATAAAATCGACTCGTCTTGAACTGCATCTACCGCTTTGTTAGTGCCTTCTAAAATTTGACTTCGATTAACAACAGGATGTAAAAATACATTTATTTTATAGCCCTGTGACATTAATAACGCAGAAATAGAATCAACAATAAAAGCTTTATCATCGGTAATAATATGTATTACTGAGCCATCAACTAACACACCATGTTGAGTGCCATTCTCAATGACAACTTTATTTTCATGGGCACTACGACAAGAAAAAGATTGCCATAATAACAAGGCTGTTTGATAACGCTGTAAAGTTGATAACATTTGTAAATCAACACTGAGTAAGCTGTTAAACATTTGCTGAGAAAAACGCTCAAAAGCAGAGGTATCTGCCTCTTGATAGTTTTCATTAATTAAACAAGATAATTCTAGATCAGTAGCGACAGTCACGATAGTTTGCCTTAGTTGTTATTATAAAAGCTCTTTCCTTATGGAAAAAGGGGCTACGCCAAGTAGTCAATAACTGAACCTACTTGGTATATAAATAAAATCGTAGCTAGTGGGGCTTTTACAGGCAAATTCATTTGTTTTACTAAGGTATAACCAAACGTTGTATTCTACTTACAGACAGCTCTTCTTGATGACTTTATTTAGCCAATTACATTTAACCAGCAGACAAATAACGACTCGTGGAAATGCTTAGTTATACTCCTAAAACCTCGTGATAAGCAGGTAAATACTTAGGCTATATCATGTGGTGAACATTGCGTTTCATGTGTAAATATATTGTTAGCTATGGGAGGTAGAGAGGTGGGTTAGTCTGACACTAGCTTACTAACTTTCTATTGATGTCAGGTTAATTGGATTAAGCCAAATTCAGCAGCTATAGCTATTATTTGTTGGTAAGTTGTATATTTGATTGTTCTACTTAACCTGAGCTAGGCTCATCTTGAGCATCATGAAAAGTTACTTGTACCGAAAACAGTGATGTTTTTGAGGTTGTTTTTAATTGCCAGCCCTGTTGTTGGCAAATTGTTTCAGCCAAAAACAGCCCTATTCCATAACCATAATTATCATCTGTAGCCTCTGCTTTAATCGTTTTATCAAGCATATCTAAATCGTTACCTACATCTAATTCCAGTTCTAAGTCCTCATCAACTGAAATGGCATTTTCCACTAACAAACAATGGTTATTAATATCTAGTCTTACCTTATCATCTATGCTGTATTGGCAAGCATTTCGTAACAAATTATTAATTAATATATCAGCCAGTTCAAGTTGGCCAAAAAGCTTGGTATTGCCCTGCATATTTACCGAGAAGGTAATGTTTCTTCTGGTAAATTGTTGCTGACAAACAGCCACTGAATTTTCAACCAGCTCATCTAATAGAAAGACCTTATTTTGCAATTCATTGGCTCTCTGACTCTGAGCTGCATGGTTATATGAGTGTTTAGATGCGCTTTTAGACAAGTGTTGTTGTCCGCGCCAAAGTTGTAATAAGGTAGTGGTCAACTGTTTCATATTTAGATGAGCTTTATGCAACTTTGCTAGTTTCTCTCTATCTTTCGCTATTATCTGATCGCTTTTATTCAACAGCGTCAGCGCTGCTGCTGTAATTGCCATCGGGGTTCTTAGCTCGTGACTTAAACTGCTCAGAAAATGTTTTTCTCTTGTTAATAATACTTGCTCTTTTTGTTGTAAGTCATATTGGGTTAATAAACTCGATTGCAAATAATTAGCGCTGCTGACAAGTTCGTCAAAACTTAAGGATTCAGGTGGTTTTTTCTGTTGTAAATCTTCATAACGTAGATTACTCATCGATTGAACCCAATCGGTAAAATCGGCCATTTGCCGAGTTATCTGCCTATTGGTATACAAACTATAAAAAATAACCAACAATAAAAGTAAAGTCACTAACAAGATAAAGGCGCTCTGCCATGACTGATAAAACATTGCCTCATTGTGTAAATCAAACATATGCAGCACAAAAAATATGTCTTCTCTTTCAAGTGAGTAATAAGGCAAAATATAAACAAATTTATCAGCCATTTGAAATATTTGTGTTTCATTTAAAATAAACTTGCTGGGATCATCATTAACCTTCAACAATAGGCGATATTGTTCAGGCAAGTTTTTGATGCCCCAATAATATTCTTTACGGCCTTGATCGAACTCGGCAACATCATCAGTTTTCTGGTAATACTCACTTAGCACCTGCGCATCATAGTGCATGTAATAATCAGTAGTATCATCCATTGCACTAGAGCGCATAAATAAAATGAGTGCGCTAAATAACGTAATTAGCAACACTAATATCATTAAATAACGTTTATTTAAATATTGGTGTAATGAGTTTTTTGAATGACTTAATATAGGTTTCACCCACTATTTTCCTTAATGGCTTTTTATTATTTACAGCTCTTTTAACGATATACCTGCACCACGAACAGTATGAACTAATTTAGGCTCATCAGGACTGTCTACTAAATTTCGCAATCTAAATATTAAGGTTTTCAACATGTCTTTACTGGGCAGCTGATCAGGCCAGATCTCATTTTCTATGGTAATACGGTCAACAGTAGTAGGACTCTTTTTAGCCAACAAGACTAATAATTGCCATTGTGTTGGCGACAGTGCTATTAATCGTCCCGAACGTATTACGCTGCGCTGTTGGTAATCTATCGATAAGGTATTTAAGGTGAAAATATTCTTTTGAAATGGTTTATTCTCGCGATTCGCCTGTACTTGAATTCTTACCGCTAACTCTTCTAGTTCAAAAGGTTTAGTTAGATAATCATCAGCGCCGAGGGAAAAGCCATTGAGTTTATCTGCGAGATTATCGTGAGCGGTTAGAAAAATAATGGGCGTAGGGTTACCACCTGCCCTAACCTTTTCACAAACAGAAAATCCGTTCATTCTTGGCATATTCACATCAAGTACAATAACATCGTAATGATTTGTATCT
The DNA here is from genome assembly GCF_000764185.1 of Colwellia psychrerythraea. Classification (GTDB taxonomy): domain Bacteria; phylum Pseudomonadota; class Gammaproteobacteria; order Enterobacterales; family Alteromonadaceae; genus Colwellia; species Colwellia psychrerythraea_B. Next base: position 68,884 of record NZ_JQEC01000014.1, on the reverse strand, counting down.
ATTAACGTTAACGCATTAGCGCCATCAAAAGCATAGTCGCATTCAATGTTTAGTGATTCAAGGTAATCAATAGTCAATTCAGCCAAGTCAGACTCATCTTCAACTAACAATATCAACATAACTCAACCTTGTGATGGAATTTAAAATGAATGATCTGTAGTGCTCGTCTTAGTTTAGCTGAGTGTTAATGAGCACTGTAGAGTCTAAGATTAACACATGGCAATGCTTGTCCCGTTACCTTTTGGTTACCTAACATCGATTAAAGTGATTAATAGAAAATGAATTACAATTATTGTGGGGAATACCTAGATGAAAAACTTAAATAAAAATAGAGCGTCAATCATAACCTTGATGCTTTCAAGTTTACTACTTGGGGGTTGTGGTAGCTCAAATACTGATAATACCACTACACCGCCAAAAACAACTGATCCAACGACTCCAACGACTCCAACGACAGATATAGCAACACAAATATTTAAGAATGGTAAAGTTTATACGGTAAACGATCAACAAGAATGGGCTGATGCGGTCGCGATAAAAGATAATAAAATTATTTTTGTCGGTAGTAATGATGACGTTCAAGCTTATGTGGACTCTTCCACTAAAGTGACCGACTTATCTGGAAAAATGTTGATGCCAGGTTTTCATGATGTTCACATGCACCCTATTGAATCGGCTTCAGAAAATACCCAGTTTGCTATCAGTGTTGAAGAGACAAACCCTGAAAACTTTATCCAAAGCATCAAAAGTGCATCACAAGCAAATCCAGGCACTGGTTGGTTAATAGGTTACGGCCATTCAATTTTTACTTTACTTGAATCTGCCCGTTCACCCTTAGCAATTATTGATGAAGCCGTATCTGATCGCCCTGTTATCATTATGGAACAAACATCACATTCTATGTGGGTAAATTCCGCCGCCCTCGCCTTAGCTGGTTTTACCAAAGACACACCACACCCTACAGGTGGTAGGATTTTACGCGATGAGAATACCGGAGAGTTAAACGGTATTTTAATTGATAATGCTGGCAATATTGTTATGGATATAGCAATGGCGCCCACGACCCAAAGCTTAAAAAATGACTATGATGGATTAATTGAATATACCTTACCTGAGCTAGCTAAACATGGCATTACCTCAATAAGTGATGCAAGAAGCTTTTGGAAAAGAGATGATCACACCACCTGGCTTAAAGCACAAAAAAATGATGCCTTAACTGCCCGTGTTTCCGTAGGTCTTTGGGCATATCCAACTGCTGACGATGCTACACAACTAGCCAGTTTGAAAGCGCTATACACTAATGACGCTGACAGTTTATTAAAATTTAATCAAATTAAGTTATATTCTGATGGCATCATTATTAACGCCACGTCAGCAATGTTGGCTAAGTACAATATTGACTTAATTGGACTGCCTGAAAATAAGGGCCTGAACTACTTTTCTCAACAGCGTATTGAACAATATATAACCGCATTAGAGCCAGCAGGTTTTGACTTTCACATGCATGCCATTGGGGATCGCGGCATTAGAGAAGCACTTAATGCGGTAGAAAATTCAGCAACTACCAAAGGCCGTCATAGAATTACCCATGTAGAAATAATTGACCCTGCAGATATTCCACGGTTTGCACAATTAAATGTTACAGCTGATGCACAAGTTGCTGGCAACTTTACTAACCCTGAACATTGGCATGAAAATGATGAATTAATTGGTGCGGTAAGATCTGATAACGCTGTACCAATTAAATCTTTAGACGCCGCAGGAGCAAGAATAACGTTAAGCAGTGATTGGAATGTTAGCCCGTTCAACCCATTCCTAGGTTTACAAAATGCGGTAACTAGAGCACCACAAGAACTAAGCTTAACGAAAGCTATTAAAGCTTATACCCTAAATAGCGCTTACGTTATGAGACAAGAAGACAAAGTCGGTAGCATTGAAGTGGGTAAATTAGCAGATTTTGTTGTATTAGATAGAAACATATTTGATATTGCACCAAATACTATCAATCAAACAAAAATATTTATGACAGTGTTTGATGGAGAAACGATTTACCAAAGATAACGCACTACCTTAATACTGAAATTAACCATCGCGAATTGATGAATTTTTTTAATTAAACCAATGCAATTTTTCTAATTGTATTGGTTTTCTTATTTTGGCAGACTGAAAATACAGTATTGATCTGTTTTACCTGCAAAATTCATTAATGATTGCTTCAATTATATGCTCAGCTGCAGCAGACGTTAGCTGCTGTTTTCGTCTCACTAAATAACACCGGTCAAGATAAACTGGCGATCCTTTGACCGCTTCAATTGAGTCACTATAGTGACTGTCTGCCACCAGTTTCGGCAAAATGCCATAACCAATACCTGCCGTAACTAATGAAGCAATAACATGTAATTCATCAACATGTAATATTCGGTTATCCGTAAATAGCTTTTGGCTCTGAGCCTGTTCCATTAAGCGCTCACATTGATACATTCTGGCATCATAAACCACAATGCCTTTGTCGGTATCGATTTCAGGGCCTTTTGACTGATAAAACGCCACCTGATCCTCAAACAACTTGTCATAACTTAACCTAGGATGATTGATAGGGTTGATGATGATGCCAAAATCCAGTTCATAATTAATTATTTTCTCGGTGATCAAATGTGAACTGCCATGAAAAAACGTAAAGGTCAGTAGTGGGTGTTCTTGCATCAGCTTGGGTAAAAATTTGGGCAAAGTAACCGTGGACAATGCTGGGTGAATGCCCATGGAATATCGGCCACTTATTTGACTATTATCACAAGCAATAGCACTCGTTATCCTTTCCCAGTTTCTTAATAGCGAATCGCTTTGGTTAAGTAATATATTCCCTGCTCTGGTCAGCGATACCCCCTTCTTAGAACGATGAAATAGTTCCGCCTTAAGCTGATGTTCTAATTTCCGTATTGATGAGCTTAAAGCCGGTTGTGTTAGCCCTACATGATTAGCTGCTTGAGAAATATTGCCGCATCGTGCTACTTCTTTAAAGTTACGCAGTAGTTCAATAGAAATACTCACTTTTCCATCCATAAATTTTACTTATACATAAGGAAGATAATATCAATTATATTTTTAGTATCAAGCTGGTTAAGCTAAATAATTATTTACTTGAGAGTTTAACCAATGAAAAAACAATACTTGATACTCATGTTAGTAGCCATGGGATGTTTAGCCGCTTTATCGACTGATATCTATTTGCCAGCCATGCCAGCTATTGCCGATGAGTTGGATACGAACATGGCAATGGTGCAAATCACCTTGGCACTGTTCTTTGCCACATTTGCACTGGGTCAACTTGTTTATGGACCACTGTCAGACAACTTTGGCCGACGAAAAGTGTTATTAGTCGGGATTGGCCTTTTTGGATGTGCTGCATTGTTGTGCGCAAATTCAACATCGGTAGAAATGTTAATGCTGGGGCGATTTTTACTCGGTATGGGGGCCTGTGCAGGTGCAGTCAGCTCGTTTGCAATATGCCGAGATGTTTATGATAAAACCGAACTGACGAAAACCATTGCCATCATTTCCGCCACCATCGGGATAGCACCGCTAGTAGCCCCTCCTATAGGCGCTATGTTAAATGAATTTTATGGCTGGCAGAGTATTTTTTATTTTCTGGCTATTTATGCTTTCATGCTATTTGTTTGGGTATTGAGCTCATTACCCGAAACCAACAAAACAAACTTAAGATCGACTCAGCAGGTTGATAATATGGGTTATCTACAGATGTTGACGAATGTTAATTATTTTCCCTATATAGTAGTCAATGCCTCTGCTTTTGTTGCATTATTCGCTTTTATCGCAAGTTCTCCAGTGATATTTATGGGCCATTGGCAACTAACAGAATATCAATTTTCACTGCTTTTTGCGTTTAATGCTGTATGGATGATAGTTGCAAACTCGTTGTTATCCGTAGCTTTGAATAAATACAGCACAGATACCATGCTTAAGTGGGGTTATCTGGTGATCATTGGTGCAGCTACAGTTATGTTGTTGTCGGGAGATGCTGCAGAATTTATTGCCGCACTTATCAACGTTGATGTATCGATTGTTGCCATCGTATTATTTTCGGGACTTATGGGCACTGTGACTATGGGCATTGCCATTGTATTATCAAGCTCAATGAGCCTATTGTTACAAGGGGTTAAGCACCAATATGGTAAGGTGGTTGCACTAGCAGGTTTTGTTCGATTTGGTTGCGGTTTTGCAATAACTTTTGCCGTTAGTCAAATGACGATAATCAATGTTACTGTTCTGGCTAGTATTATGATTATGTGTGGCGCTATTTGTTTATTAGTCATGGTTTTTCGTAACAAAAGTAAAGCTATATTGGCATGATTTCAGTAAGTATTGTGGAAGTGAGGATCGTCACTATGAAGGTCTACTTACCTTGTTAAAATAGATATTCCTCGGTAACAACAAAACTCAGTTGAACAGTGTTGACTTTGAAGTCGTTTGAATAATTCCAACTTTGTCTTGGATTGTTGTAAATGGGCATGAGACACCTCATATTTAGTTAGGTTCGGTGTCCGTTTTATCGAGGGAAGATCATCTAATCATCCACCTAGTGCCCCATTAACACGCTTTTAATAATTGGCTAAAATGTGAAGCAAGCGGAACCTAGCTAACTATTCAAAGTCCTGCTTAAATGGCTTAGGTGTAATTTACGCCATGCAAGCCATTTCACTATAATCGTAATTGCCCGAATTATTTAATTTAAACTCTTCATAGTACCCATAGCAATAATTTTTTAACTCGGCACAAGCAAAGTAATCACAAGGCGAAGGTTTAAATTAGCTATTTCTAGTACGTGATAGTCAATATAGTGAGCATAAATGTTAGTAACCTCTGATTTATACTCGCTTATATTAAGTTCGGCAGATATTCTATGTCATCGCGGCAGAAACAACTATGCCGATAAACAATAAAATCATTGATTGAAAAATTGCAACTGCGATGTTCCCTTTTTTGATTTCTTCAATAAAATCAATTTGTTTAAAAATCACTTTATCAATAATAACCAATGCAATTACACTAACAAATAAACTGATCACGGCGTAACCTAAGTTAATTAGCATAAATATGGTGTTTTGTTCTATTGACGTTATTTCCATTATTAATCCTTTTTTTTATTTACAACAAATGGGGTTTTGGGTAGTTCATTCCAGCCTATTGACCAAGCTGTTAATGGTGAAATAGAAGCATATCTCAATTCTTTACTGTAATAATTCATAACATCTGTTACTGCATAGTTCTTCGCACCTTCAATGTTATATAAATCAGCAGCCCCAAATAAGTGAAGTATTTCATGCGACTGTGTTTGTGTTGTTGCCCAACTGCTTGCAGAATTATTCATTTTTTCAGTTAACATCACGTATTCAAATTTACAATTACTGTTTGTAGTTTTAGGACAAGAAGCAGCAAACGAACGTGCTTGAGCATTACTATGAAATACAATTGCTACTGCGTCATCTGGATTTTCACGTCGCATACTATCAACAAAATCATGGAGAGAACGAAAACCCAATTGGTTAGCTAATAATTTTGACGCATAATCAAAAAACTCTCTTTTTCTGATCCATTCTTTCCCAAGACCTTTAGGGCTCCGTAAAAAAAAATAACGTGTATTAAAAGTTAATCCATCAATGTCATAATTTTTAGCTTGTTGTTTATACCAAGTAAGCACTTGTTTTAAATTATTAGAATTCGTTATTCTGGCTTTATTTGACCACTTACTCCAACGATTATCATCAAGATAAAAATAAGCAATTGTCACTTTGTTTTTTAGGGATTTAGCAATACCTGTATTACGTGCATCGCGATAAGTTTTATGGAGTTTTCGCTCTGTTTGATTCTTTTCAATTAAATTTGTTAGATGAATTATCTTTTGTTGATATTTGCTATTTTGTTGATTTATTATTTTTGCTTTTTTTAATGAGTCTATAGCGAAATGAAAGTGATATTGATCAGTGTGTATTTGTGCCTGTGTTTCATACATCCATATTAAAGTTTGCTGATTCAATTTTTCATTCTGCTTAATTAAAGCCTCTAATTTAATTAATGACTCATTATATTTATTTTGAGATAAATCAGCATTTAATAGTTTAAAATCATCAATAAACTCATCTGGGATATTAGATAAGTTTGATGAATTATTACCAATAATACTTAAAGCGAAAACGAGCAATATAAGCAGTAAAGTAAAGAATATTTTGATTGCTGAAATGTATTTCTCCTAAAGAGGTAAACCTAGTAAGACTTATCTTTTTTGTTTAACTCTTTTAGTGTACTCGTGACGTGTTAGCATAATTCCATTTACACCTAACGCCCTTGTTAATGGGATAATAATTGTTGGCTAAAATGTTGAACGGAAAACAGCCAACTGTATTTTTTTCGTTTGAAGTTCTTGTTAGGCAACAAAATTACTCAACTAGATCAATATCATATAAGACACCAATCCCTTCATAATGATAACATTCTATACGAACTCTTCTAGATTTTCCTGAAAGTGATTTTCTGCAAGTAACATCTTGTGCGATAAGGCCATACTTCTTGATGTAGACTTCTTTTATTTTATCAAATTCCAATTTTTGCCCTTTGGTAGCTGAAGAATAAAAAGCATCGTATTGTTTAGACCAGTCTTTAACATTTGCTTCTTTTGCTACTCCGAGCCATCCCATACCTAATAAAGTCGATTGTTGAAGATATTGTCCTTTTAGAAACATAAAAGCAATTGCATATTGTGAGCCTTTATATCCCCATGCTGCTGGTTCTTTTAATAAATTAAATGCTTCTTCATAATTACCGTTTTTATAATGTTTTATACCATTGAATTCTTTGACTTCTAATGAATAAGTCGTTTTCCTAATGAGTTCTGGAGATGCACAAGATGAAACTATAAAAGGTAAAATCAAAACTAAAAAAATATATTGTTTCTAATATTGCAATATTCCACTGACTATCCTTGATGCCTAACGCCCTAACAAGGGCGTTATAGTAAAACATAAAGACATAGATTACAATAACTTAGAAACCCCATGTTACCCATTGTTTTTTGTGTAGGATCATCTATTAGTATAAATGTAGTCTGTGCATATTTACGATTCAATGAAAGAAAAAAGGCAAGAGTTAACGCCGCTACTTGACCACTACTCATAGATAGCACTGCGTCATATGAAGAACCATCAGCAGTAAAGAAATGGAAATTATTAGTTAAAATATTATCTTGTCCTATCACACTTAACGCTTTAGTTAGCCTTTTAGGTAATACAATATGCTCTTGTTTAGATACATTTCCGACAGAAGGTTTAGAGGAGGAAGTAAACCCTAAATTATTTTATAACCGACTACAAAGTAGCATAGGTATGGATGTATATATCTACGATAAAAGCTCAAAGAATAATGTCATTGCAAAAGGTTATTTATTGCAATTAGTTAGTTCTAACGCCGAAGTACAAATCAGTAAGCGAATTAACTTAAGAGCAATAAAACTAATTCAATCTATTCCAACACAACAAGTAGCGTTACTTTAGCTACAAGAATAGCCACTAATGCCATGAATTTATTTCATACAAAGAAGTATTAAAAAGTATTTCAATTCATAGCCAATATTAAATAGAATAATGAGGGATATTTAACTTTAGGTAGAATAATGAATAATATTTTAAAAAAATCACTCTGTAGTAATAACCATGCGCTTGCTCCGTTTATTTTGAGGCTCACTTTAGGCATTATATTTATTGGTCATGGTTGGGGTAAATTATTCGCAGAAGGAAACCCGGCCGGGTTTGCTGGTTGGCTAGGTAGTATGGGATTAGAGCCTAGTTATTTACTCGCTATTGCCGCTGGTTTAGCTGAAACTGTAGGTGGCTTATTGCTTATCACGGGTTTTTTTACACGTGCTGCGGCAAGTAGTTTAGTAATTGTTATGTTAGTTGCCATTTACTTTGTACATATAGATGCAGGCATGTTTGGTAAAGGTGGTTACGAATTCCAACTACTACTTTTAGCTGGAGTTGTAAGCTTATTAATTCAGGGTGGTGGAAAATACTCTATTGATGAAATAATTTATAAAAAACTGTAATCTTATATATCCCAGTTAACCGTGAAAAAGATTAGCTGGGTTTACCGCCACAAAATAAGGTGCTACTTTTGAATAACTACAAGTTGTTACCTGCACTGTTGTCATTATTACATACTCGTAATCTTACGGAATCTGCAAAAGCGCTTAATGTGACACAATCTGCGATGAGTAAAACATTAACGCAAATACGTGATGCCTTTCATGATCCTATCTTAGTAAGGGAAGCCAATTATTTTGTCCTTACCCAAAGGGGCGAAGCATTAAAAAAGCAACTTCCGAGTTTGATACAAGCTTTAGATAATTTATATTTACCTAAAGAATTAGAAATAGCATCATGTCAACGTAGATTTACATTAGCTTCAAGTGATTATGTTTCACAATTTATATTACCCGATATATGCGCTCAAATGGTTAAAAGTGCACCACAAGTGAGTATTGAATACCAGTTGTGGCAAAAAAATTGGTTACATGAATTATCTCAAAGACCTGTAGATTTAGTCTCTACCATAGCGGATGCAATTCCAGAAAACCTGTACGGTAAAAAAATGGCTGAGGACCATTTAGTCATGGTTATGCGTAAATCCCACCCTAAAGCCTCAGGTTCATTTTCTATTTCAGATTATATAAATGCGCAACACATTGTAATAAGTGGCGGTGGAGATAAAGATAGCCCAATTAAAGAAGCATTATCAGCACTTAATAAAGAGAGAAAAGTCTTTGCTTCCGTGCCCTTTTTTACCTCCGCGATAGAGCTTTTACTGCAAACAGATACCATTTTAACAACACCATTACACATTGCCGCTGATTTTTCACAGTTACATGACCTAGAAATTAAGCCTTTACCGTTAGATATTAAACCCCATCAGTATTACATCTTGTGGCATGCAAAAAACAACTTAGACCCAGAACATAAATGGTTTAGAGAGTTATGCTACCAATTATTTAAAGCGCACCTAAATAAAACAATAAGCTACGGAATGAAACTTCTTAAGAAATAGTTCATGAGTATTTCATCCTTAATACTCATGAACTATGACTTTTTGGAATAGTTTAAAGTAAGTAATGTGATTTTTATTTATAGTTTAAGCAAGTTAATATTCAAACATAATTTATCAGTGTGAGAAGTATATGGATTTATCAGCGTGGCTGTCTTTAGCCACCATCTGCCTGTTAGGTGCAATGACACCAGGACCAAGTTTAGCTATTGTTTTAAAACATACCTTATCTGGTGGGCGAGTGAATGGTTTTTTTGTCAGTATCTTTCATGGAGCAGGTATTGCGCTTTATGCGGTATTAACCGTATTAGGCATGGCGCTTATTATTAAAGAAACGCCTTGGTTATTTAATCTCATTAAATATGCAGGTGCCGCTTTTTTACTTTGGCTTGCATTTAAGGCATTCACTTCAAAATCGGTGTTAGGTAAGTTAAACCACGAAACTATATCGGTAACTTTAATACAAAGTGCCTGGGAAGGCTTTATGATTGCGTTTTTAAACCCTAAAATAGCCCTGTTTTTCATTGCTTTATTTAGCCAATTTATCGATGCTAATGCAAACTTAGAACAACAAATCATTATGGTATCGACTGTAGGAGGTATCGATGCGATATGGTATTGCTTGGTTTCTCTGCTTTTCTCTCAGTCCTATATCTTAGAAAAGTTACGTAATAATGTTCATATAGTCGACAAAATTACAGGCGTTATTTTATTAGCAATTAGTGCAAGAATATTAATGTAAATAGCTAAGTTCATGGCAGCTAAAATAAACTTGTTATACTGTAGCCCCAACCTTGTAATAGGAACACCGTTCTTAGTCTTTTGAAGGAAATATAGCTTTAAGTTCAATTACAGAACTTAAAGCTAATATCTAGACTAATGCTAATGTCATTTATTTTATTGCCTTTTACCGCAATGGCTTGAGCTATAGAGTCTTGCGAATCGACTGTATAAACCTTTGCATTATGAATGACCATGTCAGCTTTTACCGCAGCTAAACTATAAAAGCTTGTCACACTTGCAACTACCACTGTTGTTAAATTTCGTACATTATGTTGTAACTTCATCAACTTATCCTATTAATTTGTATTTTATAATTGTGTCTTAATGGATTTACCCATGCGCATGGATAATTAACAAAATAGCAGTGGCTGATTTTGCAAACAATTGACGGTAATTAATTAGAATATTTAATGGTTATCATCCTATAGGTATAAAAAGATGTCATCGGATAGCTTCAATTCAATTGAAGCTATCCGATGATATTCGAGAAAAGAAACACAATGATGAGTGATATATAGAAACTTACGGCACAGAACGTAAAACCTATAATGAAAAATATATTAGCCAAGTTAACTGTTCCATCATAAAGGCAGTGATAGCAAAGGCTGCAAGAACACATAACCCTAAGTTATCACCTAACAAAGATTAACTAATACCCATTTTCATATTGTTACATTATCTTAAATGTATCGAAAAGAATCATCTGTTATACCAACAGTGTCATATTTCCTTAATTCAAAAAGATACCAATATGAACAGAAAACAAAACATAATAAAAACAGCTATCAACGAACGCGCTATCGACCAAAATACTACGGCAATTGGTGTAATGGATTTAGACGGTTTGAAAAAAACAGTTAGTGATGCTTATGACGCTTTTCCGGCTAACTTTTTTCATACTTTTGCGGTAAAAGCCAACGCCTTAGTTAAGGTATTAGAGCCCCTACGTGAATATGGTATGGGTGCAGAAGTTGCTAGCCCGGGAGAGCTATTAATCGCCCTCACCGCTGGCTTTACTGAGCAAAACATTATCTTTGATTCGCCTGCAAAAACCTTGCGGGATCTACGTACCTGTATAACAAATGACATCGCACTTAATATTGATAACTTACAAGAGCTGGAACGTATTGATGCACTAATGCAGGAGTTTCCTAACAGTAAATCTGTTATCGGCTTTCGCGTTAATCCCCAAATTGGTGCAGGTAAAATAGGTTCAACAAGTACAGCGACAGCCACTTCAAAGTTTGGTTATGCTTTAGTAGATAATGATAATCGTAATGACCTTATTGAGATTTATAAGGCACGTCCGTGGTTAACCAGTATTCATACCCACACTGGCTCTCAAGGCTGTGAATTAACTTTAATGGCACATGGCATCAATATTATCACCGAACTAGCTGAAGAAATAAACGCTGTGATTGGTAATCAACAAATAACCCGCTTAGATATTGGTGGCGGTTTGCCGGTTAACTTTAGCTCGGAAGTAATTAAACCAAGCTTTAAAGATTATGCAGACTTATTAAAAGCTGAAGTACCGTTATTGTTCACTGGCAAGTATCAAGTAAAAACTGAATTTGGTCGTGCTATTGTTGCTAAAAATGGTGTTATTATTACCCGTGTTGAATATACTAAAAATTCGGGTGGTCGACATATTGCCACCACCCATGCCGGTGCACAAATCCTTACCCGTACAGCATTTTTACCTAAATCATGGCCAATTAGAGTTACAGGTTTTACCTCTGAAGGCGTAGAAAAAAATGCACAAACATCAGAAATAGTTACTACAGATGTTGCTGGCCCCTGCTGCTTTGCCGGTGATTTGATTTGTAGTAATCAACAGTTACCGAAATTAGAAAGTAACGATTATGTCATGGTACATGATACTGGTGGTTACTACTTCACTAATCACTTTGATTACAATAGCTTACCTCGTGTAGCTATTTATACAGTGAGCGGCGCTGATGATGTCTTATCAATGAAGTGCATACGTGAACCAGAATCCCTAGAAGATGTATTAAACAAGATGTAAGTGCTTCTAACTTTAGCAAAACACATCGTCAGCAAAAATCCTCATACTAAATCAGCCTAATGCAAGTCACTCGTTAACGATAAGTTATTGAGCGGACTTAGCGTAGGCACATAACTATAAAGTGAGTTTAATCATGGACATAAATATAGGCATTTTAGAAACGTTAGTGGTTGCGCTAATTATTCTTTTTTCAGGTTATTTTTGTAATAGCAAGGTAGCTTTCTTACGAAACAATAACATTCCAGAGCCCGTTGTTGGCGGTATACTCTTTTCAATATTAGCCGCCATCGCCCATAGCTTTTTTGATATTCACTTTAACTTTGAAATGAGTTTTAAAAACCCGTTAATGACGGTGTTTTTTACTACCGTTGGTTTAGGGGCAAGTTACTCTTTATTACTTAAAGGTGGCCCAAAAGTTATCTTGTTTCTAGGGGTTGCAACCTTATATTTACTCGTACAAAACGCGGTAGGTGTTTCATTAGCCATTGGTGCAGGTATGGACCCATTAATGGGCCTGATTGGTGGTTCAGTTACGCTTTCTGGCGGCCATGGTAATGGCGCTACTTATGCAGATTTATTCATTAGTGAATACAACATGCCTTCCAGCGTATTCGAACTGGCAATGGCAGCAGCGACATTGGGTTTGGTGTTAGGTGGCTTAGTTGGCGGTCCAGTCAGTAAAAGACTCATTACTCGTTATAATCTTAAAGCAGATGAATTTCATGAAGAGCTTGATGATACCATAACCTTTAACCCTGAAGATCATGATTTGGTTACCCCGAAAAAAATGATGGAAACCTTGTTCATTATTTTACTATGTATGACGGTTGGCCATGTAGTGTACTTAGAGTTAAAAAGTAATGATGTCATTTTACCTGCTTTTTTGATGCCACTTTTATTTGGTGTCTTAGCAACCAATTTAACCGAGTTATCTAAACGCTACACCATTAGTAGAGCTTGCATTGATTTATGGGGCACCATGGCGTTGTCGATATTTTTGGCTTTGGCGCTGATGTCATTAAAAGTATGGGAATTAGCAAACCTTGCCCTGCCGATGATCCTCATTATTTTAGTGCAAACCATTATGTTAATGATGTTTGCGTACTTTATTACCTTTAGAGTTATGGGTAAAAATTATAATGCCGCCATTATCGCCGGTGGTCATTGTGGCTTTGGTTTAGGTGCAACACCTACCGCAGTTGCCAATATGGAATCATTGGTAGCAAGGCACGGACCCTCTCCACAAGCTTTCTTAGTGGTGCCGCTAGTTGGCGCTTTCTTTATAGATATTACCAATGCGCTTGTTATTCAACTGTATTTGAGCCTACCTTTTGTAACACCTTAATTTTACTGATGTTAATTCTGCTCGTTGAAAAATATAAAATAATATCCTTATCAGCTTTATCTAGATAAGTTTATCCTATAACCTTAGGTTATACCTTAGAACAAAGAGTCCATTATAGGTGTACATAAAGCGTGTACCTAAGACAACTTATTAAAATATTGTCGACTCTTGGTTTCTATTTTACTTTTATTATTTTCACCGAGTCTGCCAAGGGCATTGCTAATGATTAAACACCGACAGAACTTTACAAAAAGAACCTTAAAGCTATGCTTGACTAAAAAGGGAGCTATTAATGAGCAAAAATAATTTCCTAGCGTTGGTTGTTATTAGCTTAGGGTTGTTTTTTGCTATTTATGTCGATAGTTCGGTTAAAAAAACCTGGCTAGAGCAATCTTATACTTTTGATACCTACCAAACAGACTCTGGTATCGCCGCGTATAAATATAAAGGTAAAGAGGTTGTTATTACGGATGTGGTGCCCTACCAACAATCATCACTGAGACAAGAAAATTTAAATAATTCGAGCAATGACCCACAGTTATCTCAGCAATGGATCGAAAATAGCGACCAGCAATTAAAACTACTAAAACCTGCCTTTCACTTTGGTCTTTGGTCCTTATTACCAGCTTTTATTACTATCGCTTTATGTTTACTTACCCGAGAGCCACTTACCTCACTTTTAGCTGGCATAGTTGTTGGATCAATTATGCTAGGGCAATATAATTTAACCGATGCTGTTATCATTCCTAACCTTGCTAAAGAAGGTACTGCCGGCCTGTTGCTGCTTTATCTGTGGTTATTAGGTGGTTTGTTAGGTGTTTGGTCTAAAACCGGTGCTGCCCAAGCCTTTGCCACCTATATGACGGAGCACTATGTTAAAGGTCCGCGCTCAGCAAAAACTATTTCATGGCTGTTAGGAATATTGTTCTTTCAAGGTGGCACTATGAGTACTGTTTTAGTGGGCACCACCGTTAGGCCCCTCGCCGATAAGGCTAACGTAAGCCACGAAGAAATGAGTTATATAGTCGACTCAACAGCCTCACCAATCGCCTTAGTCATAGCTTTTAATGCCTGGCCAGCGTATGTACAAGCATTAATATTTGTACCTGGTGTATCCTTTTTGGCTACCGAAGCAGATCGACTAAGCTTCTTTTTTAGCAGTATCCCTTTTAGTTTTTATGGCATTATTGCCGTAACAGGCACCTTATTATTATGTTTAAACATCACTCGATTTTCAGGTAAAAGAATTCGTGATGCGCGTCAAAGAGCCATATCAACAGGTCAATTAGACGCGAAAGGCGCAAGACCATTAAGTGCTAAGGAACTACAAAGCTGTGATGTTCCTTCGGGATATAATCCCCACGTATTAGAGTTTATCCTGCCCTTATTCACCTTGATTTTCATTGCCGTTATTACCTTTATCTATTTAGGCTCACCTAAAATCAACTGGGCATTTGGCGCAGCATTAATACTCTCCGCTGTCATTGCACTAATAAAAGGCATGTCCTTGACTAACGTTGTTGACGGCTTTGGTAATGGCTTGAAAGGTGTGGTACTCGCTTCGGTGATATTAATGTTAGCGGTAATCATTGGTAGTATCAGCAAAGAAATAGGTGGCGGTTTGTACTTAGTGTCATTACTTGGTGAGCAGCTACCCTTTTGGCTGTTACCGCTAATATTACAGTTAATTACTATGGTGATCGCCTTTTCTACCGGTACTAGTTGGGGCACTTATGCAATCGCCTTTCCATTAGCTATGCCTTTGGCGTGGGCTGTTTGTCAATCTCAAGGCCTTGTTAATCCAGAATTATTTATGATGGTATGTTTTGCTACCGTACTTAACGGTAGCGTCTTTGGTGACCAATGTTCACCTATATCTGATACCACGATACTTAGCGCCATGACCACAGGTTGTGATTTAATGGATCATGTTAAATCTCAATTAGTTCCGGCAACATTTGCAGCAGCTATCGCTGCATGTTTATGGACATTAACGGTTTACTTTTTTGCTTAGAATTTAAGATTATGCAACTCACTTAGGAGATAAAAATGCGCTTAAGACATATTGAGATTTTTCACGCCATTTACACCACGGGCTCAATAACTAATGCTGCAAAAATTTTGCATGTTTCACAGCCATCAGTCAGTAAGGTATTGTCTCATGCAGAGATGCAACTTGGTTTTGACTTGTTTAAACGAGTTAAAGGTCGTTTGATACCTACCGATGAAGCTGAAATGCTTTTTGATGAGGTTGATAAAATATATCAACAGATGCGTTCGATAAAAAATACTGCAGAGAATATAAAAAAATCAGAGTACGGCCAAATCAGCATCGCCGGTAGTCCCGCGTTAGGTTTTGATGTTATTCCAAGCGCTATTGCTAAATACCACCAAATACATCATCAAGTTAACTTTAATGTACAAACTGTGCATAACGATGCGGTAATGCAAACATTGTTAGAGCATAAATGCGACTTAGCCATATTATTTGCGCCAAATATTATGCCTGGCGTAACCTCTATTGAGTTGGCACAATCAGAAATGGTCATTGTTTATCCCAAAGAAAGCTTTCCTGATTGCCCTAAAGAGTTAACCTTGAGCCAACTCAAAGAGTTTGAATATATCGATATAAGTGATAGCGGTCCATTAGCCGATTTGTTATGGAAAAGAATGAGGCAAGAGAACATCACGCTAGAAGCGTTAATAAAAGTACAAACCTATTTTATTGCCGCTAGACTTGTTGCTCAAGGTACTGGGATTTGCGTGGTAGACCGCTTTACCGCTGAAGGTAACTTATCAGATAATACCGCCATCGCTTCTTTCAACCCGCCGCTGACCTTTTCGGTCAACGCTTTGTATCTTGAAAATAAAAGTCTGTCTAAAGTATCAGAAGAATTCCTACCCTTTTTAACCGCTGAGTTCTAGGCTGTAAATTTTAGACCGATACTGAGCGTGTATCTATTAATAGCCTCTCGTTGTTATAAATTAATAAACGAGAGGATTTATGCATTTGAACAAATAAACTTAACCTAATAGGCTTCTTCGACGGCCTCTTCAACTAAATTAACCAGCTGGTCATAACCAAAAACTAGCAAAGGTTTACCATTAACAAAAAATTGTGGCGTCGCTCGTACTTTTAAGGTTTGTCCGTCTTGGATATCTTGTGCGATTATTTTTGCTACTTTTTCGCTGTGCCAATCTCTATCAAGTTTTTCATGGTCAAGGGTTAGCGTTTTAATACCCGCTAAAGCACTTGTCGGATTAGATACGTGATGTTCAACCCAACGTGCTTGATTAGCAAACAAAACCTCCACCGCTGGCCAAAACTTACCTTGTAAATGGGCAGCTTCAAGCATTTTAACCACATCTTCAGAGCCTTGGTGTAATGGCGCATAACGCATAACAACTTTTACTTTACCTTGATACTTTTTAACTAAGTTATTAAGTAATGGGTAAAACTGGCTACAAGTACCACAAGCGGGATCGAAAAATTC
The DNA here is from genome assembly GCF_000764185.1 of Colwellia psychrerythraea. GTDB lineage: Bacteria > Pseudomonadota > Gammaproteobacteria > Enterobacterales > Alteromonadaceae > Colwellia > Colwellia psychrerythraea_B. The sequence goes on along the minus strand of NZ_JQEC01000014.1, from coordinate 52,125 downwards.
AACTATAGTTACCTTGGCTTGTTTACCGCCTTTTTCTGGCGCACCAATACGCTCCAAGGCTGGTAATAGGCCATTAGCTATGGTTGATGACTGTTGGCTTTTATACATGGAAACCGCAGCAATAAATATAATGCCGATAAACGCCGCAACGCTAATAAAAAGAGTTTTATTGTTCATGGTTATTCCTAATAAGTGTCCGAGTAAATTGTTTTTTAGAGATAAAAAGTAAAAGGCCAATAAGGCTAAATGTTAATAAAGACATTACCGGAATATTGATAAAACCGAGCAAATTAAAGTGTGTTTCTGAGCAAGGTATTCCAAGCACACAAGGTTGCGCCGCTTCTGGAATTATTTTAGCAACAACTAACACATGAAATAGTGCTACAAACCAACCAAAGATAACTAACGGCTGCGCATAACGTATAACATTAATGTCCAAGGGAAATAATGCGAAAGGCATCATAATCACTAAAGGGTATAACGCTATACGTTGATACCAACACAATACACATACGGGTAACTGTACAATCTCGCTGAAAAACAAGCTGATTAACGTACCACTTGTAGCCAATATCCAGGCCAGAAAAAGTAAATTCCAGCTTTGACTACTCGCAACTGTTACTGCTTTTATATTTATCATGCGCCTTTATTATTCCAATATAGAGATAAACTAATTATTATCACCGCGCAATAATAACAATTTTATTAACAGTTATCTGTAGGTTTCATTCCAGTTTGTTGATTATTAGCATTTAATTTGATTTAGGAGAGGGTAAATCTAAATGTTAATCGCTATCAAGTTACTATTAAAGCTAATAGCAATGCCGTTTATCCGTAGGGGCTATCAAAGGATTATATTAATGGGAATATTGTGAGGTATTATCAGAAATAACACCATCCAAAAAGCTTAGTTGTTGAAAAATCACATCTACTGCAGATAAATAGAAATCATGGTTTATGTTGGCGTAATCATCACGCTCACTGTGATAGTTTTTATGCACACCAACGCCAAAATATATAAATGGTATGCCCGCTTTATTAAACACGCCATGATCGCTCGCCATAAGCCAATTAGTTCTATTTATACTTGACCCCACCCCCCTAGAGCGTTTAAAACCAGCGGTCAAATTTACGTTAGAATTTTCTTTCAAGTAACTCTGAAAATTAATAAATTGAGCCAAGTTATGACTAGGTAAGATTTTATCCATATTCTTGCTAATGAAGCGTAACCTCTTAGTGCGTTTACTACCCGCTATCATATCTAGGTTTATATTGAGCTTGAAATTAGTCAGTAAACTTTCTTGATCATTAATAAAAGCTTTAGCGCCTAATAAATTAACTTCCTCACCATCGGTAAATAATAAAATAATACTGTGTTTTAACGGCGCCTGTTTTAGCAATTTTGCGTAATGCAACAATGCTGCAGTACCCGAAGCATTGTCATCGGCACCATTATAAATTTTATTTCGTTTGATACCTAAGTGATCGTAATGGGCACTAAGCACAATATATCGATCCCGATATAGAGTACCTGGCACATAGCCAATAATATTAGTGCCCTGTTTATTTTGAAACAATCCAGATTGTTGGAAGCTATGACGGTAATTGTTTTTAAAAGCAGAGACCCCCAGTTCTTCAAGGGTAGCTACCAAATAAGATTGACTATGAATAATAGTCTTACTCGAAAATTTTCGACCTGAAAATTCATCTGAAGATAAAGTTTTTAAATGTTCGAGTACCGATTGATTAGCTTCATCATTAAATACCGTAGCATAGGCGGTATCTGCGCCCCACGCCGATGAGAGGTAAAGGCAGCTTGTCAATATAAGTATCGCGTTACCAACTAGAGGGCTCAATTATTTGCTGTCTGTTCGAATTTAAGAAAATTAAGTTTAGCAATATATTGTCTTTGTGTATCTTTTGCTTTGGTTAAAGCAATCGCTTTTGTCATAGCTCTTTTCGCTAAATTCAGTTCATTTTGCATGTAATATGTTTTAGCTAGGCCAAAATAAAATTCATGTTGCTCATCATTAAGCTGAATGGCTTTTTTGAAATGTATTAATGCTTGTGTATATGACTTGTTAAAATAAGCTTCACTAGCCAATAATGCATGGTAATAAGGGTTTTTCACCCTAGCCTTATGGATTAACTCCTCTATTGGCTCAGCTTCATCAAAACGTCCTTGTTTGTTGAGTAGTAAAGCGAGATTACCCAATGAAGTCAAATTATTACTATCTAAACGAAAAGCATGACGATAAGCACTTTCGGCCATACCATATTCACCGGTGAGTTTATATAAAATACCTAAGTTGCCCCAACTTGAAGAAAATTGATTATCTGTTAATGTCGCTTGTTTGAGATATTGATAAGCCAGCACATAGCTATCATTTACCATTGCCTCCGCACCTTTATTATTATAAAACATGGCTAATAAAGTGTGTTTTTCGATCTTATGAGAGGGGAAGTGCTTTTTAGCAACAAAGGGGTCAAAGTCTATTCGTGTGGCACTTTCTCCCCAAACGGTTCGATGAGTCACATTTTCACTTGCTTTTACCAATAAGTTAACGTGTCCAGTTACCAAGCTGTACTGTCCATTACGTACCCAGTATTCTGGTACTTCGACCTGTTGAAAGCTGATATTCATGCCTGCTTCATCGGCCAATGCATAGGCTAAAATAGTGAGCGACATGCAATTTGCTACTTTGCTGTGATAGGCCTGACTGGCGGTAACGTTAGCATTACCGGCATAACTTAATGCTATATTTTCTTCATTAAATAAATGCTTAAGTAAGATACGGGCCTTTTGGTTGGCTGGAAAATTATTAACTAGTTTAGTTTGCACCATGGCGCGCATTTCATCATCGAGTTGAAACACTTCTTGCTCTGTTTCAATGATGATAGGGGTATTGGATTGAAACTGACTATCTAAATATAAATTTACTGGCGAAGTGTATTGATTAGCTTGGGGTATTTCATTGCTTTGACAAGCAAGCAACAGCGGTAAACATAAGAATAAACCATAACATGAGCTTTTCATAAACACTCCACTACACATAATGTCAGGAATGTATTCAGCCTATTACAAATGGTATAAAGTTGCTACTTGAGCAACCAACTATTCATATTTGATTACAATTTACATAGTAATCCGCTCCGGTTTTCAGCGGCTATCGCTCACCATTACCAAGTAAATATATTAGACGTAAACTGGTATTATGATCAGAGGTATTGGCATTAGTGCTGTGATAAAAGCGCCAATCTAACTGCAAAGCAAAGTTGTTATTAATTTTGTAATGGGCACCAACACCAGCATTTACTTGGAACCTTTTAGTGTCAATTTCTCTTCTCCATAAAGTTTCACCAAAACCAGCGGTTAAGTAGGGTCTGATATCATTTTCGGCATTAAAGTAGAACTGGCTATCTAAGCTATAATTTTCATAATTATCGTCCGCAGCACTGACGTTATTCGTTAATTTACCTTTAGAATAGGTTAATCTGCTTGAGAATTGACGAGTAAAATATAAACCTAAACTGTATTCAGTGGTAGTGCCACCGTCAACACCCCATAAATCATCCAATGTGACATTGCCAACACCATAACTAACGCCAATGATACCCGTATCAATAGGATCTCTTTTATGTGATGACCTTTTATACGACTTTTGAGAATAACTTCCTCCGTCACCCAGTTGCAAAGAAACATTAAAGTTTATTTGCGTATCTGTTTGGCCTGTATCACCGTAAGGGATCTCGTTAAAGCTGACAAAACCTGTGCCCGCTTTTATAATTTCTTTACCAAAAAGGTTATTAATACCAACACTCATACTATCAACGGGGTCTAGGAAAAATAAGGCTGTGCTTCCTAACATGTCTGAGCCCCACACTGCTCCGCCCTCTTCTCTGATATCCATTTCAGTATTATATGCCCATTCACCATATGCCCAACCAAGCACAGGGGTAATAACTAAATCTTGAATAGATGGAACTTCAGCAAAAGCCTCAATACCGTATTCCCAATAGAAGGTCGACATAATAGTCGCGTACATAAAGGCATCCCATTGACGGTAACCTGATTTACGCGCGACTTGATAATACACACCACCAAAATATGGATGTCCTATCAGGTTTAACATGCCTGTGTCTCTGTCCCAGACAGGGCCGCCTTTTACATTGTCAGACCACTTACTGAAAATACCTTCTTCTTTATCCCAATTAGATATGTCTTCGGGTAATAATGCGATTAAACCGATAACACCAAAACCATAAGCGAAAATTGAGTTGGTTTGTGACCAAAGCCTATCGCTGTCTTCACCATTTGCATCGGAAAATATTGACACTTGAAAAGGGGAATTATAAAAGTCAGCGGGCTGTGGTGTATTTTCCCAAATCGTATTGGTTGCCATTTCTCGATAAATTTCATCAAGGTTTTCAACGGTAATATCAGGGTTGAGTTTAATATCACTTTCAGTGTTTTTGACTATTTCAGAAGCTTGAGGTTTTTCATCATCGGATACTTCAGCTTGCGCTAAAGCTTGACTCGAGAATAAAGCCGCGCTGGCCAGTGATACGGCTAAAGCAATACGCTTAATAGTGTATGATTTTGCTTTATTTGAATTTCTATCCGTAATGGTCACACGCGGTTCCTTAATTATTTACAATACTCAATCACTTTATAAGCAGTGATAAATACTATTTTTTTATAGCAAAAAAGCCGCTAACTTTTCAGTTAGCGGCTTTTTCTAAATGTGGCGGTGAGATAGAGATTTGAACTCTAGAAGGGCTACAAACCCTTGCCGGTTTTCAAGACCGGTGCTTTCGACCACTCAGCCATCTCACCAAGTTACTTTTAAGAAACGTTTTACTATTCCTCTAAAGTGCGCGCATTTTAAGTATTGCGGCTCTACTTGTAAAGCGTTAAATGAAAAAATTGTTAAATAAACTCATACATGTATATTTATAAAGCAGCAACTGTTGCTGATTGTATTAAAAAGCATCAACTTATGCTTTTTATTATTCCCTAGCCATTATTTACGCCAACTAAAGTTTGCTCAAGTTATAAATTACCAAGCTTCGGTAAGGGTATTAACCCAATACCCTTTTGTAAAGCTTCACTACTCTAATTTACTAATGCAACTCATTGGTTAAATTTTACTGCTCGTCAGGTCTTAAATAAGCGATATCATCTTCATCGTCGGCATGAAAATCATAACCTCCTTCAAAGTCACCATGTAATTCGGCAGCTAGGGTAATAGGAATTTCTAAGATTTCTTGAATAAGAGTAGCGGTATCAGATTGTTGATTAATGATGCTTTTAAATTCAGTAAAATCTAATAACTTTATTTCTTGTAGATAACTTCTAGTCGGTATCGACAGTTGCTCAGTAAGCTTTTTAATACAAGCGGCCAACTTATCAAGTAGTACCTCTTTGCTTGTGCTAATAAGGTAAGTATTAAATTCTTGGTATAAAGAGCTGGTAAACATCTTCTTATCCGAATCTATAAGTAATAATGCAATGGCGCTATTAAGAAACCTTTGCAATTCAAACATTAATATATCTTCATCATCTTCAATCAGTAATGTGTTAGCGCAATAACTTGCTGCTACACTTTTATAAACATCTAATAACTTGGCACTTTGGTAGCTTTCCTTCAATAAACTAGCATGCATTACTCTGATATCAGAGGTATCATTAATCCCAAGCGCATAGCTGCTGATCGAAACACCTTCAAAGTACGAGGCAGATACTTTTTTCAGTTGTGCATATTTAGCCCAACCGGCTCGAAAACAATAAACAATACCTTGGGTTTTAATCAGCTCTTTTGCTTTATCAGCATCGTTATCACACAACTCTAATAAACCTAAGTTGGTAATGCCTAGAACAATTTCACAGCCCTTTCTAATTTGATCCGCATAAATTATCGATAAATTATCAGAAGCTATTCGCAAAGACATATCGACTAATTGGTGTTTGATTTTATGGACTAACTCGGGAGAAAAATAACCTTCGTTTTCTCCATCCTTTAATGCCAAAAGTAGAAACGGATGGTTTCTTAACTCTGCAATTTTCATTAATGAATCCTATCTATATAAAACAATCAATAAACTATTGATAAAGCTGTATTATTTTCTTTGAAACGTTAAAGTGGCGCAAACATGTCATCGGTATCAATCTCGACCGAAGTAACTCTTTGCTTATTGGCATTATCTTTTAATGCTTTTTCAACATTTTCTAGGCTTCCATTAGTACTAACCACCATGACTTCACGGTAGGCCTCTTCATCGAGTGTTTTAATTTTCATTAACAGCTCTTCAATACTGCCAGATGTTTGCTCTTCGTCTTCTTCCATTTCAGAAAAATCATGACCAACAAATGGTAGCGATAAATACAATAGGCCAAAGTCATCTTCAACAATAGCTTTTAATACTTCGAGTTGCTTTTCTTCATCATCAGAGGAAAGAAAAATTTGTGACAATAAACTGTGTGCTTCTGTTTGTGCACAAAACACATGGTCTTCATCTATATTCTGCCAGTAAGACGGTTCAACATTTAATAACTGCTTAATAGACTCTGCATCCATTAACCAGGTAGCGATAGAAGGAATAGTGGCATCATGTTCTCTAACAATTTTAGCAACGGTTAATATATCCATCTCGGTTAACACAGCCAACATTGCTTCATCACCTTGCTCAGAAGCAATAGCCTCTAGAGAAGTACCTGCGCGTCTACCACTTTGTTGTGCTATTTCGATAATGTCGGTTGCCAAAATTAATGCATTTGTTGTCACGGTTATTCCTTAAAAGGTATTTATACTGTTCATTAGATGAACTAATTTAATCCATTAGGGCATCTAAATCGTTCAAGCCTGGTTTACAAGCAAGCGTACTTTAAAAAGTTATTGTTCAAAGGTGATACTTATAAACTAACGTTTATAGACTAGTAATTCTCATCGTAGTCTTCTGAAGCATAATCATCGACTTGTTCAAAGTCATCAACTTCGGCTTTTAATGGGGTTGCATCATAACCATTATAGAAATGAATGAGTAAAACAGCCGTTTTTAAATCCTGCTCCCCATGGTTCATCAATTCAGTTATGCAAGCTCTGGCATCCGCATGAACGCCAACAAATGTTTTGACTTCAGCCCAAGTAGGTTCGATGCTCAAGTCGAGCAAGGCTAAATTTTTACTATCTATTCTAATTTTTGTGGTTATTGCCATGGCTAATTGGTCAACCATGCCCGCAAATAACAACGGGGTAGCATTTAACGGGGCAAATAAATTATCTAAATACGTTGATAGTAAGTCAGGATTTTCGGGATCAGCTAACGAGGTCATATTCTCTAAATACATAGAAAAGTCATCGGTTAAGTAATCGGGTATTTTTTTATCAATTTGCAAGAATATTTCCCTAATAGCGTGTTTTCGAATTCAGTGTTTTTGTCTTATTTCGATATTAAAATATTAAGTGACACCTAAGTTTTGGTATCACTCATTACTTAGCCCAATGCTTGGTGCCAAAAAGAATCAGCTACTTCTCGAGGATCAGTGATCACTGTATAGTTACTTTTCAAATACAAAGCACGCTTTTTAGGATCTGAAATGGCATCGTAAGCCGTCTTAATTAATTGAAATTTTTCTTCAACTTCACTACCACTATTTTTATCGGGGTGATATTTATTAGCGAGTTTACGGTAGGCTTTTTTAATTTCTATGGTCGTTGCATTTCGGCTTAAACCTAACTGTTCAAAATAATCCATAGTTTTACTATTACCTCTTGTTGAAGTGTTAACAACATATTGAAATTTAGAAGTTTGCCCTTTAGATACTGCAGAGCTTCATCAACAATGCTCATTAAAGAGCTTGATGTCAGCTGTTAAATAAATAATTGTAACCATTTTTAATGGTGAAGATAAGTCAATTAACAGAAAGTAAACTTAGCGGGTAAACGTTAACAGTATTTTAATCTAATCAATACCTTCTTGCTAACATTATTTCAATTAGGAAAATATATAAAACGGGGCAAACTCTTAGCCCTACTCTATATTGTTAATCAAATTACAAACAAGTATTCAATCCCTTTGATTGGGACTGTAATGTTATTTACCCTGAACTCTGGATAATGAGTACTTGATGTTTAGATAAAACTTACCGGAATAAATAGCGATTACGCTATCAATGTTTCAATTTATTCGATTATCAAGGTAAAACGTTTATAAATAACGGGTTATTTATAAACGTTTTAACGCTGAGAATTGGATAAGGGGAATGTTGAGCAAATGCTACTTATCCAGAGTCCAGGTTATTTAACTTACTTCTTTTATTGCTCGCCCTATACCATCGACGGTTAATGGAAACATTTTACTGTCAATCAATTCATTGATCAGCCCTATAGAGTGATAATAAGACCATTGGGTTTCAGGCTGTGGGTTTAACCAAGCTATTTTACTAAAGTGATTGGTTAATCTAGTCATATAGTCAGCTCCTGGTTTTTCATTCCAGTGTTCAACACTACCGCCAGGGTATGTGATTTCATAGGGTCCCATAGTGGCATCACCGACAAAAATCACTTTATAATCTGCGCCAAAAGTTCTGATGATTTCTTCTATATCGATGGTTTCGGTGCGACGTCTTTGGTTGTCTCGCCAAACCTTTTCGTAAACGCAGTTATGAAAATAAAAGAATTCTAAATGTTTAAATTCACTGTGCGCAGCTGAAAACAACTCTTCGCAGGTATGAATGTATTCATCCATAGAGCCACCAATATCAAAGAACATCAATACTTTTACCGCGTTATGGCGTTCTGGCTCCATATGTACATCGAGCATTCCGCCATTTTTCGCCGTTGCGCTTATCGTGGTATTAATATCAAGTTTTTCACTAGCACCAGTACGCGCAAATTTACGTAATTTCTTAAGTGCTAATTTAATATTTCTAGAGCCCAGATCTTGGTCTTGGTCGAAGTTTTTAAACTCTCGTTTATCCCAAACTTTTACTGCGCTATTGTTACGGTTTTTATCCTGCCCTACTCTAATACCTTCGGGGTTGTAACCATAAGCGCCAAATGGCGATGTGCCGCCGGTACCAACCCATTTACTGCCGCCAGCGTGACGTTTTTTCTGTTCTTCAAGTCGCTCTTTTAACGCCTTCATTAATTCGTCAAGGCCACCTAAAGATTTAAGCTTTTCTTTTTCTTCAATGCTGAGCTGCTTTTCAAATTCTTTTCTTAACCAATCTTCTGGTAAAAGCTTGTCAAATACATCTATTTGCTCAATACCTTTAAAATATTCAGCAAAGGCACGATCATACTTATCATAATGTATTTCATCTTTAACCATGACAATTTTGGCGAGATTATAAAACTCATCTACATCAGCAAAAACAACTCCCTTTTTTAATACTGCGATTAAATCTAACAGTTCACGTAAACTACAGGGAACTTTGTGCTTTTGTAGTGCGAGAAAAAAATCAATAAACACGGCTATATTACCTGTTTCTTCTGCTCATAAAGGCGAGACGATCTATTAACGAAACGTCTTGTTCATTTTTTAACAAGGCGCCAAATAACGGAATAATATCAGATTTATTATCCATCAAGACTTCTTGCGAAATATCGTCAGCCATGAGCAGTTTTAGCCAATCGATTAATTCAGAAGTAGAAGGTTTTTTCTTAATGCCTTTTAATTCTCTTAATTCAAAAAAAACTTCTAAGGTTTGTTTTAACAGATCTTGCTTAACATGAGGATGATGCACATCGATAATTTGCTGCATTTCAGCTTTTGTTGGGAATTTGATGTAATGGAAAAAGCAGCGTCTTAAAAAGGCATCGGGTAATTCTTTTTCATTGTTTGAGGTGATAATGATGATCGGTCTTTGTTTTGCTTTAATAACCTGTTGGGTTTCATAGACAAAAAACTCCATTTTATCGAGTTCTTGTAATAAATCATTGGGAAATTCAATATCCGCTTTATCAATTTCATCGATAAGCAATATAGGTCTTTGTTCTTCTTCAAACGCCTGCCATAACTTACCTTTAACAATATAGTTACCTATATCGTTTACCTTCTCATCACCTAACTGACTGTCACGTAAACGTGATACCGCATCGTATTCGTATAAACCTTGCTGCGCTTTGGTGGTCGATTTAATGTGCCATTGAAACAGTTTGCAATTAAGGGATTTAGCCAACTCTTCAGCTAATTGTGTTTTACCTGTGCCGGGCTCACCTTTAATCAATAAAGGTTTTTCTAAGGTGATTGCAGCGTTTACGGCTAAACGTAGATCGTCTGATGCGATATAATTTTCGGTACTATTAAACATATGATTTACCTATAAATAATCCATGAAGAGCCTGTAAATAACCGGTTAGTACCTATTTGACTGCAACTTATCCCAAGATTTAATGTTTTGGAATAAGTTCATCGAAAGGTCATTGAAAGTTTAACAGGCAATTTAGTATGGCTTTAAAAACAACACATCATACCAGTTTAATTAACTAAGCTGAACTGTGGATAATGAGTGCTTGGTATTTAGATAAAAACAATGAGTTAGATTATTAAGAACAAAATTAACAAACTTAACTAGATAAACAATCGCCCCTTTATAAGCTCGACATCCGCTTTTTCAATCTTGCTAAGTCAATCGCATTTGAGCGAACAGTAAGCTTGATATGCTCACTTTCATACTCTTCCTTGGTGACACTCATTTTTGAGCGAATTTCACCTATGATGCCGTTAGCCGTGTAAGGGACAATAATCTCTTCTTCGATCATCTCGTCTTGCGCAATACTAACGATATATTTATGTAATTTACTGACGTCAGCCTTATTCCGAGCAGATGTCATCATTGCCTCTGGAAATTCTTCCATCAGGGCTTGTTGTTGTTCAGCACTCAGTAGATCTGATTTATTCAGTATCAATAGTTTTTTGCTATTCTCAACACCAACTTCTTCCAGTACGCCATGCACCACATCAAGTTGTGCACGAAAAGAAGGATCGGAAGCATCCACTACATATAACAATAATGATGCATCATGTGCTTCAGCTAAAGTGGAATGGAATGAGGCGACTAAATCGTGCGGTAATTTTTTAATAAAACCTACAGTATCAGACACTAGTATTCTAGGCTGAGTGATTGGAAACAAGGCGCGTACCGTGGTATCAAGGGTGGCAAAAAGTTTGTTTTCACCTTCAACATCACTACCGGTAATCGAGCGCATTAATGATGACTTGCCCGCATTGGTATAACCAACCAAAGCGACACAAAAAAGCTCAGAACGTTGGCTACGTCGGCCTTTCATTTCATTTTGAACACTGACCAATTCGCGTTTAAGCTCTGCTAATTGGTCGCGAACAGCACGGCGATTTAGCTCAAGGGTAGTTTCGCCAGCACCTTTACCCATTTGACGTTCTTTATCACCACATGATGATTCACGAAGTCGCGGCGCTACATAATTAAGACGCGCAATTTCAACTTGTAATTTCGCTGTTTTGGTACGAGCATGGCGACTAAATATTTCAATAATAATGCCGGTGCGGTCAAACACTTCTACACCTAACTGATTCTCGACATTACGTAGTTGTGATGGGCTTAAATCACAATCAAATACCACCACATCAGCACAAGCAAACGGTAAGTTGTCTGACGGAATCTCAGCAAATGCTGTTTCATCCATGAGTTCTTCAGCTGTTTCTTCAAATATGTCCTCACCATCGTCTACACTAACTTCACCTTTATTACCGGTGAGGTGCGCTATTTCAGCCAATTTCCCTAAACCGAGTACATTAACTTTTTTAGTCGAACTCTGTTTTTGTGACTGGGTGCCAACCACTTTAAAGCCTAGTGTAGTCACTAAACGCCCCAGCTCTGCCAGTGATTCTGTTGCCTCATCACCTTTAAAGTCCGGTGTGCAAATAGAAATAAGTAAAGCGTGATTAAGTGATGGTTTTGCAGTTAGTTGCATATTTTTATGTATACCATTTTGATTAAGTTGGTATTAGTGCACCTAAACCCTATTGGTAAAAGTGCAAAGCTAATTATTATCTGAAGTATGTTGATCCTACGCTGTTATAGCTGAGCTTGACAGCGCAATAACAGACAAATACCGATATTAATTTAATCACCGATAATAAAGCAGAATTATTGGCATGTTAGCAAATTGATTTTGAAGGTGCATTTAGCGGGTAATCGCACCATAAACAACAAAATCTATTGTTCATCAAGGCAACATTCATCTTGAAAAAATGCAATTACCGATAGCAATTTTTCATATTCAACAACGCAATACAGCACTCGCCCTTCACGACGCTGTTTAATCAGCCCAGCAGAAGCCAAGCTGGAGATGTGGTGCGATAATGTTGAACCCGGTATCTTTAATTCTTCTTGAACAACACCGACTGCAATGCCCTGCTCTCCTGACTTTACTAAACGTTTAAATATGGTTAACCGAGTTGGGTGGCCTAATTCTTTTAGGGCTTTGGCAATAACTTCTATGTCCATAACTGACTCTCTAGATTGGTTGATAATACCTATAATTCGATATTACTAGAAATAAATTGACACCGATACTTTTATCTTTATAATTCGACAAATCCAGTAATACAGAATCAATCGAGTAATATAATGAATATTAGCCAACAAATGGTATTTGATACCTTAAACATGTTTGCCTTTTTAGCAGTAGAGTTAACGATACTTTTTTTAGTTATCAGTTATATGGTTGGTGTGCTTCAGGAATACATTCCACCCAATAAAATCCAAAGTATATTAAGTAGTAAAAATGGCAAAGGTTATATCATTGCTGGTTTTCTTGGCGCCATTACCCCCTTTTGCTCTTGTTCAACTATTCCATTTTTAAAAGGCTTACTTAGAGCTAAAGCAGGTTTTGGTACCATGATGGTTTTCTTATTTGCTAGCCCATTGCTTAACCCTATTATCATTGGCTTATTTGCCGTTACCTTTGGTTTAAAAGTTACCGCCTTCTATTTTGCTATTGCCATGGGTGTTTCCATTGCAGCAGGTTATTTATTAGAGAAGTTAGGCTTTGAAAAATATATAAAAGCTGAAGCCTACATTACCCCTGACAATAAAGGCTGTGCAAAAAACTGCGATAAAAATGCTAAGCCGGTGAGTAAATGGATGAGAATTTGGCGCACTACCTGGTCAGACTTTAAAAAAGTATTACCTTATTTAGTAGGCGGTATCGCATTAGGCTCTATGATTTATGGATTTATGCCAACAGAGTTCGTTGCTAGTGTCGCGAGTGAGAGCAATCCATTTGCGATTCCTATTGCAGCAGTGATTGGAGTTCCACTATATATTCGAGCTGAAGCGGTAATACCATTAAGCGCGGCATTAGCTGCAAAAGGTATGGGATTAGGCGCTGTGATGGCCTTAATTATTGGCAGTGCTGGCGCTAGTTTAACAGAGGTTGTATTGCTTAAATCTATATTCAAAAACCAAATGATAATTGCATTTTTAACCGTAATTTTATCAATGGCGATAGGCGCAGGTTACTTATATTCATATATTTTCTAAACATTTTACCGTCACACAAAAAAGTTTCTGATTTATGTTGATAGTCAGAAACTTTTTAAAATCAATATGGCTAATATAACTAAACCCATTAATAATGCTTTGTAGTACAAAACCTAACAGTAATGTGATGTACTAATTATACGGCTGATGAGGTCGCTTTTTTCATATTCGCTTTAATTTCCTTGATATCACAATTATCATGTAATAATAGAACATCAGCTAAAGCGCTACGAAGTTCGGTACTTTCTTTAAGCGTTTTTTTGTTTTGAATGTGTGATATTGACTCTCGGTTCATCACTGTATTAAGTAGTTTTTTTAACTCCTCTTCATCATCAACATTTAATGGTTTAAGCGGACTTTCTGCTACATCATTATAAGCATTATAAATAAGAGTTAACGCTTCTTGAGATTCTTTTAATCTTTGCATTTTTTCTTCTTATTACATTGAGTTGTTATTTTAGACTACATCAATAAAACACTTTGTCTACAAGATATTACGCTAAATTGCTACTTTTAAAATTTATACTCACTACTTTAAGGTTTAGCAAACACAAGTATGTTACGTTTAGTAACTCAGTAAGTGGGTTATTAAATGGAAATATATTCCTTCAATAAACAAGCAAGGTTCACAAACAGTTTGAAAAGATGACATGCCTGTGACTTCTACTATGATTATAAAAGGCATAACCGTTGTTTGTAGTCGATTATTTTTCTTAACTAAAGTTTGTCAGTAGCAATTTATGTTCAATATATTATGAGTATTATTTTATGACCCAAAAACCTGAATGCTCTACACAGAAAATAACAGTCAATCAGCTTGAGCCAGGCATGTATGTATTGTCTGTGCGTACGAAGGGGAAAGCTGTCAGCGTAAAATCTGAAGGTTACATAAGTTCTAAAGAAAATGTCCAAAAACTAATTAAAGCTGGTATTACCCATTTAACCGTTGATCCCAGCAGACAAAAACAAGCAGATACAATTGATAGAATCCTACCTGAAATAAAAGACAAAGTTGTACCAACAACTTCGAAAAATACTATTGGGAGTATTTCATTAGATCAAGAGATGGCAAAAGCCAGTAAACTCTATAACGATGCAAAAATTTTACAACATAAAATACTTAGAAGCCTTACGGTGCACAAGACCATCAATGTCTTAGAAACTAAGGAGTCTACAGATGCTATTGTTGAGTCCATCTTTCGAAATCAAGATGCGTTAGCTTGTATGACACGACTACGGATTAAAGATGAGTATTTAGTTGAACATTCCCTCAATGTCTCCATCTTGATGAGCATATTTGCTAAACACTTGGCCTTTGACCGTGAAATTATTGAACAACTGGCACTCGGTGCATTTTTACATGATATTGGTAAGGTATTAGTCTCGCCAGTAATACTACACAAACCGGGTAAACTCACTAGCCAAGAGTTTGAAGTGATGAAAACTCATGTTGATTTAGGTGTTGAAGTGTTGAAAGAAAGTCCTGATTTACCTAAGATCGTGATTGAATTAGTACAACAACATCATGAACGCCTTGATGGTAACGGCTACCCAAAACAGCTGAACGAACAACAAATTAGTCAATTTGGTCGTATGATAGCTATCGTTGATAGTTATGATGCGATGACTGCAGAGCGAGTTTATAAAGCAGGTATGCACCCAATCAAAGCCTTTAAAATTCTAATTAAAGATGCTCCGGGTAGCTTTGACAGTGATTTGGTTGAACAGTTTGTAAACTGCCTTGGTATTTATCCAGTAGGTACATTAATCAAACTTACTAGCGGCAAGCTTGGCCTGATTAGCCGCTTAAATAAAAGCCAGCCGTTATTGCCTTTTGTGCGAGTGTTTTACAATACTCGGCTTAATCAAGCTATTGCAATGGAAGAGCTTGATCTTAGTCAGGCTAAACATAAAGATCAGATTGAATGCTGTATCAAACCCCAAGATTTCAATATTAATTTACTTCGATTTTTCAAGGCTGCTTTTCATAGTTAATACACTCAATACTGGTAGCTCCCCGCTATTTGTTTAAAAGGTTCTAGGGTAGTCAAACCACAAGCCCCTCCTCACATAAAAGTGTTGAGAAAACTAAAAATTGCGACTAGTTTAAGTTACGATTTATTAAAGTATGGCGGGCCTAATGGGATAAACACATGTAAAAGTAAATGCAATTAAATGATCATTAGCTCATATGCTGTTGTTGGCGTTTTAATGCTTTATTTTTACTTACCGTTTCCACCTGAGCAACGCCATAGAGATTGAGTCCACTGAAGAGGCTTTTCAATTTTGCTGCTTTATAGTCAATTTCAATTTTTTCAATAACAAGTTGATGTTTTTCAGGAAATAGCGCTTCTACAGCTTGCGAGATTAGTTCAAAAAGCTTTTTCAGGTTAATTTTATGTATTTGACCTGTTTTGTTAAAAATCCACTCGGTGATTGCCATAAAATCATCAAACGGTTCATCAGACAACATATGGGGTAATGAGTATTTAAAACGGCCTGAATTACCAATCATATCCCAGTAACGTGCAAAGCGGTTAATACGTTGCATGGTGGTAAAGCTAACCCTGTCGGTACTTAAAATATCAAATGGTGGTAATGGATTAAACCGTAAGTCGAATGCTTCGGTATGGCGAATAATTGGACTACCTTTTAGCCGTTTCAAAATACCCATTTGAATCTCATGAGGACGACAATGATATAGTTGATTGAAGCTATCTTTAAAGGTGTCAAAAGTTTCACCGGGTAAACCAAAAATAAGATCAGCATGAATATGGGCGGAAGTATTATCTCTTAACCACAGTAAATTTTCTTTTGATTTTTCGTTATTTTGTTTGCGGCTAATATTCTTTTGCACTTCGACATTAAAGGTTTGAATACCTATCTCAAACTGTAAACTTCCCTCAGGAAACTGAGCCAACAACTCTTTTAATTTTCTCGGTAAATGGTCAGGTACCACTTCAAAATGCAAATAGAGGTCGTCAGTCATTTTGTCTAAGAAAAACTGCATAATTTGCATGGTGGTTTTAATATTTAAATTAAAGGTTCTATCGATAAACTTAAAGTTTCTCGCACCACGCTGATAGAGAATTTCCATTTCGTCAAGAAAAGCTGTTAACTCAAACGGCATAGATGACTTGTCTAAAGAAGATAAACAAAATTCACACTTAAAGGGACAACCACGCGACGCTTCAACATAAAGCAGACGGTGCTTTAAATCTTCATCAGTATAATACTCATAAGGTAATGCTAAATCTTCTAACGCAACGGGTTTAGAGTTTAGAATTTTTTTATTGGGTGGCGTTTTATTGAGTATGTCTTTACACAGTTGATAAAAACTTAACTCTGCTGCACCCGTTAATACATAATCGGCACAGTCAACAATCGGTTGCTGTTCTGTTTCATAACTGACTTCTGGCCCGCCTAGAACAATCTTTATGTCTGGTGCGATCACTTTTAATAAATTAACAACATTGGTTGTTTCAACGATATTCCAGATATAAACACCAAAACCAATAATATCGGGATTTGACGCTAATATTTGCTCTGCTATATCCAGGGCACGCGTTTGGATAATAAACTCTTGAATTTCACAATATTGCTGTAATTCTTTTAAATTTGCATAAAGATAACGTAGACCAAAGCTGGTGTGAAAAAAACGAGCGTTAAGCGTAGCAAGTACAATTTTAGGCGAGGTTTTATCTATTTCATCTCTGCTTTTATGACTCTCTGCTTGAGTAACCAGTGATCCCTTGTTATTTGAAACAGGCGAAGTTGAAACAGGAATATTGTCTTCCATGAGGGGAACTTGCATGATGGTTAGTTCGGGGGTATTTTTTTGCTCTGCCATGCTCGATTTTACTACCTTTGAATAAATGCCGTTAATTGATACCTTTGAAAATATCGCTGCAATTATACTGTGATTGCAGAGGTTATTCAGGAATAAGTTTTTAGCCATTAAATTGGGCGAATTTTAATGATAATTCTGCTGCCATTTTTTCTTGCCCTTTCAGTCTTAACACTTCGATTATACATTCGATGGTACATAGACCTCCTTTAGGTTGGTTGGCCCTAAGTTTGTATAAAGAATCATTTGTCGTTTTCAGGGTAAATTGCGGAGCATTTTTTAAATAAGGGCTGTGATTGAAAATCTTTTGGGCTTCCTGCCACGTGCTATCAATAATAATGATGTTTTCATATTCTTCAATGCTAGTCGGTGACAGTAGCTTTAATACGGCCGATAAAGTTTCCGTTGTCGGTATTATTTCCGATGACAGTGCCGGTGACGAATCACCCTTCGAATATAACAAAACCGCCTCATTATTTTCTATTATTCTAACAAGGTCTTTATTAGGATTTACTCTTTCCCAAAGTATACGTTCAACAATCTCATTAGCATCTTCTAAAGCAAGAGCGCCCGTATTGGTTGCTCTATGCAATTCACGTTCATGGGTCAGTAAAAATATTTTCATTTATAGAGTTTGTTCCGCTTTAAATAATTGTTGTAGCGCTTATTCAAAACTTGAAGGGATTTAGCCAAAATCCGCCAATCTCTCGGTTAGCGGATTTTATTCACATATTTTACCTATGTAGTTTTGATTATGAAGTTGTCTCACTGATAAACACTCAATTGGATATCCCAGTTTACAGACCTACCGTAAGCAACACTTCTTATATTTCTTGCCACTGCCACACGGACAAGGATCATTGCGGCCAGCCGTAGGCAATGAACTAACGGGCACACTGTTTTCTAAAATTGTATTTTCGTCGTAGAGGATATTAGCCAATAAACCGCCTTCCCCCATTAACGATTCAAAGTCATCAAAGCCTTCATTTGATATATTGTCGAGTTCTTCATCTTCTGAGTCATCATCAGCCCAAGCACTTAAGGTATCAACAACATTAAAGTCTGTTTGAATCATGCCCGACTCAATCAACTTAGGCGTACCTGCCCTCTGCCATGCTTTTACTTCGTCATATTTAAAGCGGTCTTCATCAAATAAGCCTTTGTCACCTAAGTCTTTCTTACATAGTTCAATAAACTGATCTTTAAAATTATCAAGTTGATATTCAATGCAAGAATCGGCTAATGCACTAATTAAAAAGCTATTGGTTGAACTCGGTAAAGCCAAAAATACAGTTATCCAACGAGTTACATGTGCACTTAATACAAATTCATCAATAATACCCGCTTCGTACTGAGCAAATACAGCTTCAATAGCAGATGCTTTGCAATACATAGCTTGATGACCATCAACAATATAATTACACAATGCTTGTGTATTACCATCGACCACATTATAAAATAAGGTCGGCGTTAATTCAGTGAGTGCATCACCAAACACCGCTTCAATAGGGGTTAAAAACGTATCGCTACGTGCAAATAACTGCAAACACTTTTCTAACGCTGGAGAATATTTTAATTCCGCTAATAATAAAGTACCAAAATATAAAATGACCTGTTGATCGTCGGTTAACGAGGTATCATTTGCGATAAATTGATCTATCAGCCGTTCTAATTCAGGATAAAATTCCGACCAATTTGCTTTAACAAATTCGAGACCTGCAATAGGTAATTCGCTGTCTTGTACATTACCTATTTCCAATAAAGCTTGTTGTAAATTCATGTGAAGTCCGCGTTAAATAATCAATGATGAGTGCATATGCCGAATATTATATAACACTTCTTATTCCCGTAACCATTGAAAGCATCAAATTCAAAACGAAAAAAACACTAATCTTTCGATTAGCGGTTTTTTAGAATGTGGTGGGAATATGGAACGAGTATAGGCACTGGTTTTATTTAATAAAATCATCAATGTAATGTGAACGTCTCGCCAAGCGCACATATCCTTATATGTGCATTCCTTCTAGACTTGCTCCAACATAATAAAGGAGCAACCTATGAGTCGTAAAACTTCCGATGAGTGGAGAAACCTAGTAGAGCAGCAAGTCAGCTGTGGTCTTTCAGTGTCAAAGTTCTGTGAGCAACAACAATTAAACGTTAAGTATTTTTATGCGCGTAAAGCTATTATTGTTTTTAATGAATTTATGCTTAGCAGCTAGTTTATTATAATAATAAACTAGCTGTAACAAACTTACTTATTTGTTCGCTTCAACAAAACTTTCAATCAGCTTGGGAACACGATTATAAAAGCTTTTTTTACTCAAAGCTGTATTACTTAATCCCATGTCATTCATAAGGATTTTATTGGACTCTAAGACTAGATCATCGGCGGTAGTTAATGCAAACAATGATTTATCTTTAGATATAAAGTAGGTTGTAGGATAACCTACGCTTCGTACTCCGGATATCAATGCTCCGTAACGTTCTTCACTATAGTTACGACTTTCTTTATTAAAGTATAATGTTTTGATGTTACTGTTAAATGATGGGTATTCAAGTTCTTCTGTCCATTTCTTCGTCGACATTTTACTTCCAATTAAACTATGTTCTGGGAGCATTTCAACTAAAATAATAAATTGCACTACGTCCTTATATTGTTCTACAACTTTATTTAAATACTTTAATTCTCTTCTGCATTGGTCATCTAGCGGTGAGAAAACTTGTAAAAATATAGGTTTTTCACTCGAATTGGCTAAAAAAGCTTTTAGCTCCTTAGTTTTAAACAAGGTGTCACTAATATCTTTACCTACTAATTGTTTATCTATGCATGTTTTAAAGTGATTTTCAGTGAATTGAATGCCTGTACCAGTAGTTAAGTTTTTCTTTCTTGCGCTTTCTATACAGCTAGTTATAGTTTTAGAGTACTCTGGTTCTGATCGTTGTTTACAGCCGGATAGAGCTGTAATAGTACAAAATATGAAAAACATGCATACACTAACGCTCTTAAAATTATTATTCATTTTACCCTTATATTTTTAAATCATTTGTTAAGATTTATTGGCCAACAATGTAATGAAATACATTTCCATGACTTCCCAAATAACGGCTTTAGAAGTTGCGGTAAATCTGTATTCTGAAAATGAATGTATATTGACATGGTTTAATGGATTCGACTACCCCAGCTAAGTGGCGATGTCGATGAAAATACGATAAAGCTATGTACCTTGGCATGTAAAACTGGGTTAGGTGTGTTTAGCGAGTCGCTCACGAATGTGGCAGGCAAAATGGGACGAATATGGCCACAGGTGTTATTCAATAAAACCACCTTCAAAGTGATTTTTAAAGAACACTATCTAAGTTTATTAAAAAGTACAAATAAAATAAAACATTAACCATTGGCTTTATTTAACTAAATTCAGTTGTTGAAACCAACAGGCATCATTAGAGAAAAGCTTTTTATCATTTGATACTATATCAAGCTAGGTTTGCTATCATAACGGTTTTTCAAACCCATAAGGCAACAGCACTGCGTGGCAGCTTTTCAACTTAGAGATTATCAACAAGATGCCGTTTCTGCGGTGCTCAAACACTTTCGAAAAACCAACGAATCTGCGGTGATTGTTTTACCTACAGGCTCAGGTAAAAGCCTGGTAATTGCCGAACTTGCTCGCTTAGCAAAACGAAAGATACTTGTGCTAACTCACGTGAAAGAGTTGGTTGAGCAAAATCATCAAAAATATGAAAGCTATGGTGTTACTGCCGGTATTTATTCTGCGGGATTAAAACTTAGAGAAACTCAACACCAAGTCACGTTCGCCAGCATACAATCGGCAGCCCGCAATCTAGATGACTTTAATGAGCCCTACTCCTTAATTATTATCGATGAATGTCATCGAGTTAATTTGGCCAACGCTGGTTTTTCTAAAGAAATGTCTAAAGATAAAGCTGAATCTGTAGCCAAAAACGAAGCTAAAGACGCGTCAAATGGCGAAGTAAAAGAGCAGGCACAAGAAAGCGCAAACAAGCCGTCCAATAGTAATCAGTATCAACAAATCATTGAAAAATTGATGCAAGTTAATCCCGAGGTAAAATTATTGGGTTTAACCGCAACCCCTTATCGTTTAGGTATGGGCTGGATTTATAAAAAGCATTATCGTGGTTTCATGCGAAGTGAAGAAAAGCGGCCTTTTGAGCACTGTATTTATGAACTACCGCTAGGCTATTTAATTAAACGCAAATACTTAACCGAGCCCAATTTAGTCGATGCCACCATAGAACATTATGATTTTAGTAGCCTGCGGACAAACGCTTCTGGCGAATATAGTCCTACGGATATTAATCATCTATTAAATAAAAACCCAAGGGTGACTCAAAGCATTATTGAACAGGTCATTGAGTTAGGCCATAAACGACAAGGTATTATGGTTTTTGCCGCTACAGTTGAGCATGCAAAGGAAGTCTTTAGTTATTTACCCGCCAGTATGAGTGCGTTAATTACCGGCGCTACCGACAACACTGAGCGCGATAAGTTAATTAAGGCATTCAAACGTAAAGACATAAAATACCTGGTTAATGTTTCAGTATTAACCACTGGCTTTGATGCGCCCCATGTCGATATGATTGCGATATTACGTCCAACACAATCGGTTAGTCTCTATCAGCAAATCATCGGGCGTGGTCTGCGTTTAAGTGATAACAAAAAAGATTGCTTGGTGATTGACTATACGGGTAATAATTTTGATCTTTACCATCCCGAAGTCGGTGAGAAAAAGCCGAATAGTAAAAGTCAGCCGGTGCAAGTTGTTTGCCCAAGTTGTGAATTTCCCAATATATTTTGGGGTATATGTGATGATGACGGTTATTTAGTTGAGCACTACGGCAGACGATGCCAAGGCCTCGTCGATACTCCAAATGAAGAGCAAGCTACAGAGAGTCAATGTGACTATCGTTTTGTTTTCAAAGAGTGCCCTCACTGTGGTGGTGAAAATGATATTGCGGCTCGAACGTGTTTACAGTGCTTTGAGGTCTTAGTTGATCCCGATGATATGTTAAAAAAAGCACTACAACTTAAAGATTCAAAAATTATTCGCTGTGCAGGTCTTAATTTAACCAGAGTTAATGGCAAGCTCAGTGATAAGGGAGCTGATAAGTTAAAAATCACTTACCATGATGAGGAAGGCACTGAGCTTAATGAGTCTTTTGATTTTGCTAGGCCTAATCAGGTTAAAGCGTTCAACGATATATTTTCTAAACGTCTTAGCGCTAAAATCAGTGTTCAACTGGGTTCAACTGAGTCGTTTGAAGTGACTAACCTAGAACAAGCATTAAAGCTAGCTGACCTATTACCGTGCCCAGATTTTGTCATCGCCAGAAAACAAAAATACTACTGGCGTATTAAAGACAGACTGTTTGACTATCAAGGTAAATACCGAAAAGCCAATGAGCTTAAATAAGCTCAAACAGAAGATTAAAAAACCCGCTAACTCTGTCGAATTAGCGGGTTATTCTAATATGGCGAGCAGAATGGGGCGAGTATCGGCACAGGCTTTATTCAATAAAATGCTATGAAGGATATATTATAAAAGGTATTTACTCTTATTACCCGATTCACTAAGCTATTCTCTTAACTGTGCTTTACCTGAAATTTACACCTAACATTCAACATCAACAATTTATGACAAAAAAATGAAAACAATAACCTATATTTTTTTAACCTCTATTAGTTTCATAAGCAATTGCTACTCAGCAGATAATATTATTGAAAATATTGCTGAAATGATTATTGAAAAAAATTTACCATACCTATTACACGAGCAAACTGACAAAAAATGGGAAATGGGGACATACAGTATAAAAATAAATCGGTTAGGTAGGCCTATTCTTACAAGTAACACTAGCTATTTTAACCTCTCACTCCCTATCAATGCGGATATTAAAGGTAAGATAAAGAAAGACATTTTGGGTACAAAAATAACGATTAGTTGTAATAGTACATTTACTACAAAAGCAGTTATAAAAGTAACACCTAAAGTAACGTCTGATAAATATGAAACTAATGTTAATATTTCGATCGATATCCCACCAACTTATTTAGTATGCGATGGGCTAAGACTTCAAATAAAACCAGTGCTAGAGTCCCTAATTAAAGATGAAAAACATAAGTGGGAGTTAGATTTAGAATCGAATATAAATAAAGTTTTCAAACAAGCAGGTATATGATGGATACAAACGATGATCCAATAGTAAAAGCTAATAAAGCGTGGAAAATAATAGGCATAACTACACTGACAATTGCTGTAGGTTTTTATTTGTATGTGCAGGGTTCACATTATGGAACGCTCACAAGCCTAAGTAAAAAAACGAGTCCTTATGCTGCTTCAGTATACGGGCAGCTCGTATTGATTCCCTTATGTGCATTTTTTTACGCTTACACCTTTCACATTCTAAATTTAAATTATCATAAAAAGCGGTTATTACGAATTCCTTCATTGTATGAATTGCATCTCCCATCGGATAACTCATTAATGAAAAAAGCAAGAATAATGACTGCACTGTTAATTTTTATCGTTCCCCTCTTCTCACTCGGACATTGTTACCAAAAATCATTAAAAGGAACTATTTATCTTAAAGAGTCATGCACGGACAACAAATGTACAACTAGGTGGTCTGCAGGTACTACTGAATCCCTCACAAAATTTTCTAAGTTTTCAGAAATTTTTAATGATGGAAATAAATATAGGTTTGATGGACAAATTACATACTTTCCAGGATGGCAACCTTGGACTGCCTTAATTTTTATTATGGCCGTTGTACGCTTGTGGTACAGAGCACTGTCTGTATTACTGAAAAAGGCAAATAAAATACAATATTAGCTTGGCTATATTTCAAATTTATTAGATATCTAGTAAAGCCCGTTAAATAAAAGTATTTGCTTTAAAGAAAGTAGAAAATTATTTCTACTGTTAAAAATTAATTTATTTCAATTTTTAACAGTAGAGCTGTGAATTTGGTAATAACAAAGTCACATCAATTTTGTGATATACAATTAAAACAAACCAAATTTTAACAAAATCAAATTTATAATCTAGTTCGTTATTGAAGTTTAGCTTCTAGCAATAATTTCAGAAAAAGCGGATTTTGCATAGTTGACTAACCTAGGATTTTTGTCAGTTCTATCAAGGTATTCATCTAACTTTTCTAATCTATTAAGTAAAGGTTTTCCAATCAATCGCCTTTCTAAATCCTTAAATATTCCACCATTAGTTACCGAGAAATATCGAAGTGCCACCAAAGAATGCGCTATACATTCTATTTCAGCATCAACAGTAGTTGAAACTTCAGAGACTTTGGACTTATTTTCTACCTCCGCTAAAAATATTTTTAGTATACTAAGTTCATTGGTTCTTAGAGTGCCCAATAAATAAAGCTGTTCCGATCTATCACTTAACCCCCGATCACCATCCTTAATGCTCTGAGTAATAAGTGCACTTAATTGGCGTCGGCCAATTTCACTCAATTCTTTAATCTTTTCTCTTGAATTTTTACGTATCATGTTATCGCTAGAAATTATCTCCAAGGAAAGATCGTTAATCCAAGTCCCAGCTACAGAATACAACCCCTTAATAATGTCTTCTGATTCGTTATGTGTTTCTGTTGGAAGGATCTTTAAACCATATCTAGATTCTAGTACTGCATAATTAGAAATATTGACCTGTCGCTCTTTCTCTTTATTAGGATTATCAGACTTACAATCTTTTTTCATAATAGCGATGTGGCTTTGCACACTCGAACCAAACTCTTGCTCTATTGTAGACAGCATTTGATCGAAGTCCCTATCGCGTAGTGAAAAACCTAAAATTAAAATGGTGAATCTTGACAATATATGTTGAATTGTTGCCCTATATACTCTGGAGTCATTTAAAAGCCTATTGTAAGAACTACTAGTCAAAACGATAGATTTGCTTTCAGATATGCACCCATGAGCTTTTAAGATAATAGTACGATCTTTAAAGCCGCTATTTAAATGTTTTACAAGTTTAATATCTTCATTATATAAAACAGGCTCATAAGGGGTATTTACAGCGTCATAAGCATTTTCATGACATTGATCATAATTGAAAGTAGCAATACCTCTAGGCTTAAGCTTTTCTATGAATTTGTGGTAGTCTCCAAAATATCCCTGTTTCCCTGTTGTTTCTTCCCGTATCCACTCAGAAAATCTTTCTTTTTGACTAATTTTACTTTCAATTATTTGGGATGCTTCTATGTATGCATCCCCATGTACTTCATCTAAAAATTCACTTGGTATAAGTCGATCGAGTAATTCTATTTCACTATCTGTAAATACTATTTTCTCATTTTCAGCCCGCTCTCTAATACTTTGAATTAGCTGCCCCCATGTCGGTAACTTAGAACCATCTTCCTTTGTAACTCCTGTCGAAATACCAGCACCTGTGATTATAAAGAGCTTATTATGAGCAATAGCATTTCTTAACTCGTCAATTAATTCGCTTTTAATACTCATTCTTCTATCTTACCTAATAATTCGCTCAATGGTTCATTGATACATTTTTGTGGAGACGCGGCAACTCTAGGTTTTTTGTCCATAGAAATATCAATTAGGTTTTTTGGTGTAAAATCAAGAGATTCTGCTAATGATTGTGCTTCCTCTGACAAAAGTGAATAATAATCGCTATTATCTTTGATAGACAACAAAGTGGCCAACTCTTCACATATTGTTAATGAGCTAGATAAGATACTTCTATTTTCGATATTTATTTTCAAATGCGGGGCATGATCTAATATTGCCAAACCAATCTCTGGATGAATATTTTCTTCAACTAACTTGGTTGTCAAAGGTACTGGATGAAAATCACCTTTTTTACCTCTGTCGTGAGGAAAACTCAAATAATCAATATCATGAATGTAGCCAACCTTTCCATAGAGTTCAGCGTCCTCTCCAAGCCATAAAGCTAGTTCCTCCATCAAACTCTTAGTAATAAGACCATGCTCATTCCAGTAATGATAGCCACATCTAGATTGGCAGTTTAGAGTTTGACAAAAATCTTTTCTACAGTTTTTCAAGCCTTCCGGCATAAATTCATCTTCTAAATTGAAAATCAATTCATCTGAGATAAAGGGGGGTATATCACTCATCAGAATACTTTTTTCTTTCAACCTGCTATAGATTTCCTTTGCAGTCGTCTTAAACACTTCCATTAATTTAATTCCAATTCATATTTAGTGTACATTTTCATACGTCAATAAAATTGACGTATGAAAATAACAAAGAACGGACAAAAGCCAACTGTTTTATGTCCGTTGAAGAACTTAATAGTTTTCAATATCATAACGAAATAAATATTTTATTTCTCTACTTATTAAATGAAAAACGGAGAGCGTGTATCCCCTTGTAACAAAAACGAGTTAACTCTTTCGAATTAGCGGGTTCATCTTAATGTGGCGGTGAACCCAGATTTGAACTCTATGTTGTGGGTGTTTCGCTACAAACCCTATTCAGTTTGAAATACGCCAAAACGAAAAAAAACGCTAATTCTTTCGAATTAGCGGGTTATTCTTAATATGGCAGTGAGATAAAGGTTTGAACTCTATGACGTGGGTATTGCGCTACAAACCCTTTTTACCGATTATGAAAAGCAAAAAGGCGCTAATCTTTCGATTAGCGCATTTTCTAAATGTGCCGGGCAGAATGGGACGAATATGGGCACTGGTTTTATTCAATAAAACTGCCATTAAAGTAAATTTATTAAGAAATAGAGAACAATAATATACTAATCTAATGGCATGACCAAAAAACCAATATCCTGAAGCTGGATCGTTTCTTTCGGTTTTAGTTTTTTAACAGCCCATATTAAAAGTTCTTTTGGTCTTGAAGAAGCGACATATGCTAATCTTGCAGACTCAGTAGTTGGATCATCTAGCCATTCTTTCCAGTTTCCTCCGACACCACCTTGTTTTCCTGCACTAGAAACAAACATACTTACATCATGCGTCTCACCTTTTACTTGGTGTATAGTTTCTTTTCTCAAAGAGCAAGTTGTCGTGTTTACAATCTTTAAAGATAACCCAAGCCCCTCTTGCCCTAATCCATTTGGCGATCGAATATTACAGTCTGATAATGAGTTTAAAACTACTGCTATATCATCATCTACAAATGATTGTTTCAAAATTTCCTTTATCCTTAGCTTTGTTTTCCCTGTCCATACTTTCCAAGAAACAGTCGAATCATTAAGATCATCTTCAACTAGAAAAATTAATGCATTGAATAAGAAGTTTCTCCACCTTAAAGGTGAATCAATTGAGTCAGGACAATTAAAACTCAATGGCTTTACACTTTCTTTTATCAATGTTCGTAAGTATTGAGAAAACAATGTTATTGATTTTTCTAATCGTTCGAAATCATCTATATCAAATAAATTTATAGCTAGAGCCAACTTCTGAACTTCATTTAATTTAGTAGCCGAGGTATTAAATTTATTAAGCATTGAATGCCCTCTGGCAATAATTACACTATTATTATATGGCTTTGAAAGCCGAGTAAAAGTAGGTAGAACTTCTGTTGGGCATTCTAAATACTCTAAAACAACACAATGATTAATTTCACTTGTAGTGCGCCCTATCACGTTTTCTCCTGCAACTAATGTATTACATAGATTAACAATTGGCTGAACACTTCTATGATTTTTTGTTAGAGGATAGAATTCAAACCCTAGCTCTTTGGTAAATTCTAAAACATTATCTGGTTCACAGTTTCTAAACCCGTAAATTGATTGATTAAGATCTCCAATAAAATGAAGCTTTACCCCAAATTTGTCGAGTTTATGTAAAATTGAAAGCTGAATTTCACCTAAATCTTGGCACTCATCAATAATTATTACAGGGAAACGTAGTGTTAAATTTTTAGAAAAGCCAGTCAAGTCTACGTCATTTAATATTTCTACGGCTAGTAATTCAATATCGTTGTATGTAGAAAACCCAGCTTTTAGAAACCTTTTTTTGGTATCTAACAAATCCTTTTTTTCCCAATGTTTAAATTTAATTACGTCCAATGATTGATCATATCTTTTTTCGCCAGTATGAAAACTAAAAGTATCACTGTCCGAATTGTAACTATAATGATTTGCCCTGAGTTTACCTCTACCCGCATATTGATATTTAGTTTGAATAAATATACTTGACGTACTTTCTACAATCCTTATTGCATAATCATCATGTGTACCAGCATATTTTGTGATTTTGTGAGCAACAGGACTCACGATATATTTATAAATAAAGCTATCAAATGTCCCTATAAAATGAGGATAAAACTTTAAATTAGAAGTGCTAAATTTACCTATTCGATCTTTTAATTCATCAGTCGCACTATTAGAGAAAGATAATACACCTATACCACTAGGATCTTTTTTCCAATTAGATATTTCCTTAGCAACTTTTGCAGCTACAACTTCTGTTTTTCCACTACCTGGGCATGCTTCTAGATAGACATGACCATCAATCGTTGATTTAATATAGTCCTTTTGCTCTAAGGTAAAATTAGTCATCATTAGCTACCGTAGAGCAAGCCCAGTGAATTGCTTCAGCGATATATTCTGGAACATCTATAATCACTTTTGAACATGCGATTTTATCAGCTAACACCTGAGCAAATTGGCCTTTCCCAATTTCATCGTCATCAACTCTTTTTAATATAAGATGTGCCGCTTCAGATTTTTCTTTAGGGGACTTACATGTCCAATCCCCCTTAATCAATGGCTTCAGGCTTCTTTTTACTTTACCTTCTTTTGGCCAGAGGTCGTATAAAACTTGAGCCATTACAGGTATGTTATTCCCTTGCATTGCTAAATCATATTCAAGAGTTTTATACTCACACACAAAAAGTCTAGAAAAATCTGATTTACTGATTGTATCAACCAGTTTTAATGCATGATTTGTCCCGTCATGCATGTCTCCATCATGAGGTTTAATAGTGGTTGTTATTTCTTCACCTTTTGCATCTTTTTCCGTTTTTCTTTTCGCAGGATCAAGATCTGTTAGCCCAGCACACCGAATTGGAATATTTACTCCTGCTTGATCCTCCTCTTTATCCTGATCAGTT
Source organism: Colwellia psychrerythraea (assembly GCF_000764185.1). GTDB lineage: Bacteria > Pseudomonadota > Gammaproteobacteria > Enterobacterales > Alteromonadaceae > Colwellia > Colwellia psychrerythraea_B. The sequence goes on along the minus strand of NZ_JQEC01000014.1, from coordinate 22,632 downwards.
AGGTTACAATACAATCTCATGAAATGTTTAAAATATATCCCGTTAAGGTTTATGACCGAAACACCTACATCCTCAAGACTACAACGTCCTTTAATTTGGTCTTTAAGTATCGACTTTGCCAACAGAGGAATTAGCATTTGCTCTGCAATGCCTTCAACTAAAATTAAGCCACTTGCAAACAGTAAGTTTGATTTAGTTACATCTAACCAACGGTTAATGAACTGTTTACTGTTATCAGGTAAGTCACAATTTCTTAATGGAGTGGCTATTGGGGGCTGACTATTTGATAAATGAATTATTGAGTCAATATCAACAGAAGATGCCAATACAGTAGAATGAGTCGTAACGATAACTTGAACGCTTTTTCTCGTTGCTACATCTGAAATATACTTAAGTAGTCTTACTTGCAGTTGAGGGTGAAGATGCGCTTCTGGCTCTTCAATTAAGAGTAATTTAAAATAACTTTCTTTTATCTCTCCTGCAACATCATCAATAGTTAATTCAGCCAATATAGAGGCTATATACAAAAGGTTATTATAGCCTAGGCTGTTTTCTTGCAAAGATCTGAATGTACTATTTTCTTGTTCCGTAAGGTCTGGAAAAAATAACAGCCTTAAACCTTCTACAATTCTTGTGTAATCAGATTCTGCAAATTGTATAAGCGTATTTTGCCCAAAGCTTTCTCCAATTGATTTTTTTAAGCTATCTACAATTAATTTATTGGCCTCTTTAATTCCAAAATCATCACTATCAGCTAACTCTTGATTAAACTCAATTATCTTTTTTTCTAAAGGGTGCTGTTTTTTACTTTTTCGTAGTTTATCAATTTCTCTTTTACTTAATGCCTTTAAAAGTTTTGATAAACGTGATTGTCTTCCATTAATTAGTTTGGACTCAGCATCTCTAAGAGGAGGTAGATAAATACAATGGATAAGATCTATCGTTTCAGGTTCAAAAGCTGTTGTTCTTGATTTACCGCCCCATAAAGCACGCTTATAACGCCCTCTAATTTCTTTATTCTCAACCTGTAAGTTTAAGGACGCCTTACCCTTTTCATCACACCAATGCAGGAATGCAACTTTCTCATCACCGTCTAGTTCATCAAAATGAGCCTTTATAGTAAACTCATCTGAAGCAACTGATTCTTTTTTAAATGCACGATGAAAATCGATCTCACTGACGGCATAACGACCAGATTCAGAATCAATAAACAACTGTCTAATAGCACTAATAATAGCGGTTTTTCCTGCGCCATTCTCACCTACAATTACATTCAATCCAGCATTAAACTCAACAGTAAAAGCATCATCAAAACATCGAAAACCCTTTGTTACTAGCTTATTTAGGTGCATATATCCCTCTAATTTTCAATTACATTCCGACACATAGGAAACGTACTGCATCCCCAAAATTCATTACCTGCATTTTTGCCTTTGGTGGCTTTGCGCAATACCATGTTTGAACCGCACTGAGTGCATAATTTTCCGTCAGTTTTCTCTTTCACAATTTCTTTAACGTGCTTTACGTGTCCACGATTAGTTTTAAAGCCGCGCGCTAACCTGCCGCTTTCAATTTTTTCAATAATGTTTGTTACTTCTTCAGCATTGAAAATAACATCAGTTTTACTTTTTATAAAATTAATGCCACCACGAGCAAACCTAACATTCTCAGGCATTTTCGTTTTAAAGGTACTATCACCAATAAAGATAATGACTGAAAATATGGCATCACTCTTTATTCTCAAACAAACTTCTAACGTTTTGATGTGTTTATAGTTTTGATGAAGTGGATTTTGAAATTTTGATTTGTGCTTGAAGATTTGTTGTGTCCATTGCTTTTGATTGGCACTACCAAAGATCCAACCTTTCATATTTTTGGTTTCAAGAACAAAAATTCCATATTTGGATACGATTATGTGATCTATTTGAGTTGTCCCCTGCTCCTTACCATCCGTAAATGTCGGCAGCGTGACATTTTTTATTAGGTGGTAATCTTTCTTGTCTAAGAAAAACTTAATGAGCAAGTTAACTTGCCATTCTCCCAATACGCCTTTGAACCATGCTGATCTTATGATGACAGAAAATATGAAAATCGGTATTAAATACCAAGCGGCACTGAACATCATGTTGAGGTAAATTGATAAATCCATTTTATTACAATCCGTTATTAGGTGTTAATAGTAACTTCTCTGATGCCGACTACTGTAAATATCAATAAGGTAGTGCATATTATTTAAGGAAAATATTCATTATCACTAACTTTTTGAGCTGCACATAAATTATTGATTTCTTCTGGTGTTGCCTGCATTGAAGAGGCACCTTTTCGTACATATACGATCTTATCGGCAATTATTTGATTGCAACCGTTTGCAGTCGAGACTTCAACAACTACTACTTGCTCTCCGCAAATAGTTTGAAACGACACGTTAAAGCAATTATTGATACTCAACCTTTCTTTTAAATAGTTAGCAATCCTTTCTACATACTCTTCAATATTGTTTTTAAATTGTTTTCCAAACTCTCTACTTTCCAAACCAGTAATGACTCCACCATCATTAACTCCAATAAATAGAAAACCACCCGCATTGTTAGAAAAGGCACATACGGTTTTATCAATTTCCCTCTTTTTACTATTATCAAAACCAATAAACTGTTTAAATTCTACAGTATCGTTTTCACCAGTTTGGATGAGCTTAACCAACGCAGATTCAGACTCTTTATTTATTAATGGGAAAACAAATTCATAATGTGAAGTGGTAATAAAATCCAGTACTTCACTTTGTTGATTTAAAAGAAAAATATCGATACTTTTTAATTCATTTAAATCAACATCAATACTATTTTCATCATCAGAGGAGATTAATACACTTCTCTCTAGATACTGTAATTCACCTGTCATATAGGCTGGCACAGACGATGTAAACTGGAGACGGTTGTCATCAAGAAGAAGGCTACCTCTCTTATCAAGCACTTCAATAACAAGTTTCCCAATCCGACTATCACTGGAACTTTGAAAAGATTCCATACCAATGAAGTCTCTAACTGATTCTATTGAGGAGCTGCTATAAGGTTGTTGGTATGCGAATAACTTCTTGTCTTGAAAACAATTAGAATTTTCAACTATTCTTGTTTCAAAGCTTCTAATTGGTTGCTTAATTGAATGCGTTTTAGGTATTAATCGCTCTTTCCAACTTAAATTCTCTGGTTTTATAACTGGGTATTTATCACTATATGAAATACCTTCTGATTGAAGTGTGGTAATAAACTCTTCAAAACTAGGTACTTCAACAGTCATGGTGAGAAGAACTAAGTCTGTATAAATTAAATCATTTGATACAGGTAGATCGTCAATATAGGCTTTGCCAATTAAAAATTGCCAATCATTATTGAAGAAATTGAAAACGAGTTTGAGAGTGATTTTTTTTGGCAGCTTGATATCAATATATTTTTCAAAGACCGAATGGATATCGTTTTCGTTGTTATAATTTTTTTCAATCCTATCGTACATATTACTTTTAAATATCCTTTTACTGTAACGTTATTTTGGTAATAAAATAGTAACTATTCCTGTCCGCTTAATATATATCATTTAAGAAATAATCAACGATGAACATAATAATTAAATATAGTTAAATTAATATGTTACAACATAATAAAATCGCTACAGTGACAATATCACACCTACTTATTAAAGACTATTAATGAGCAAAGACTGACCTAGTTTGAACCAAATATTATTAGATGAAATTACATAAAGGTTTTCAACTGATTTAAATAGCCCTGGATTGCGAGGCTAGTAATTTTAAAAGTCTCTTCCGTTGATACCGTGATAAGAACTTTCTTTATATAAATAATGGTGGAGAAGTCAAAAATCAAACCAACGCCTAATACTAAATCCCAGTTTTTGCCATTTACTCAGTGGTTTTATTGATTTTGAAATAATTAATACTTCTGAAGGGGTATTGGTTGTGCTCTGTGATTCTTTTTTAATATTCACAGCTTTGGGTGGTTCTTCGTTATCGATACTTTCACTTGTTTGAGCTTCATCTTTAGGTTTATTTATTAAATTGATGAGTCTTTTTAAAATATCATCGCCAAGCTGAGATTCACTTTTTAGTTTTTCAGACGTATTGGTTAACCCTTGAGTACTGAAATAGGTATCATTATTTGGTAATTTCAAAGCATGACACCAAAAATCTGAGTCAGATGTAATGATTGTATGCCCTTGAAGTTTGGATAGTTTACCAAGAACAAAAAACAAACCTCCTTTCTCTACACCCTTTATTACGTTTAATGCACTATCGCTCTTTGTGAGCCTAATAAATAAAGCGATTCCATTTGCAGTGTTTTTTAGTATAACAACGTAGCAGTCTTTACATTCAATCCAGTAATCTGGCGAGCCGAAGTAAATCCCAGTTTTTTGTCCGCTGTTCTTATCTGGATTACGAAGATCTACAAACAAGTAGTTGTAACTCAAGTCTATTTCATCTGATATGAAAGGAATAGATATGAATTTATTCCTTAGCAGATCATTTATACAGTAGTTGTAAAATTGCTCACAGATTGGTGCAATGGACGTCGAAGTTTTCTTTTCTTTTCGATTTTTTTTATTTAATTTTGTATTTTTTGATTTTTCGGATTTTGGCATTGATTGCCTAGTTTCTTTTTCCTTAGCAGGAGGAAACCTCAATTCTGTTACAGGAATCTCAGTTTTATCTGTTATTACATTAAACTCTTCAGTTGCAGCTGCCGCTTTACCACCGCCATAGCAGTTATTTACCGAGCACTTAAAATGAGAGGTACGTTTAAATGTTACAGACTCTCCATTTTCATTTCTGTCACTTTTTGGAATGATGGCTGCGCTAACGGGCTTTTGACATTGAAAGCAACGAAATATAAATAAATCCCTCACAATTTTTTCAGTGGTTTCCTTACCATAGTTTTTTCTATGCCAATTCCAATATTTTAAGCACCATTTTCTAGCCTCTTCACTTTCATAAGTCTCATCTTTGGTCAGCAGTTCATACTCTGTTCCATCAAACTCAACTTTTACCGTGTTATCCGCATATGCCCACATAAGATCCCTTGTTGAGTTTACTTTTGCATTAAACTAGAATTGTATATTTACGTCTATTTTCTTAAACTATATTTCTGTACTTGGGAACGTACTACAACCCCCAAAGTTATTACCTTGATTTTTGCCTTTGGTGACTTTACGTAACACCATCTCAGCACAGTACTTTGTGCAAGATTTAATGTCAGGCTTTTCTTCAACTATTTCTCGCATATGCTTAGTGTGTTGACGGTCTGTTTTAAAACTACGTTCCAACCTACTACTTTCAATTGGTTCAATAATGTCTATTAATTCTTCACTGGTTCAGTTACTATTTTTATTACAAGCTTTGCATTAATTCACTTTCACGCTATTTAATTAACCAATTTGGCAAGGAAAAACTTGCCTTTTGTTACTCTACACCTACATCACGAAGCTCACTCATCCATACATCATACAAGGTTACCTTGGAGGCATTGCTTTTCCACCAATTAACCAGCGGCGTAAGAGTGTCGCTATGGGAGGAATTATATTCTAATACGCTACTTGAATATGACGGCGGTTTCCGAACGCCAGACATAGCTGCTGAATTTGATAACAAAACCTGCATTCGATTGAACATATTGGATAAAAAGAAGCGCATATGCCCATTAGCCAAACGATCAAAACTATTAGCATATGAAAACATTATTGTCTCGAAAAAATCATCTACAGCACCCTTATGACCATGTCTTGCTAAATTAAAAGAGAGCCAAAGTTTCATATCAGATGACAGTTGCTCAACATCCTTCAAATTAAACAGGTTCTCTAGCTCAGCAACCCCTACTAAAGGGTTGTTAAGCGCTAAATATACTAATGATGCTACTCGAACTTGGTCGGACTTAGCTCCTCTCAACGATTTAATTAGATTAGTTGAAAGAGGATTACCTTTGATCAGTAAGCGAGATGCCAATAAATATCCGTCATCACGATTCTGCCATTCTTTACCTGTAGCTGAATATTGTAATAAGTAATCAACAATAATTTTTGGCTTCTTCAATGCCAATACATCGAAAGCGTCATACCACAAATCTGCTTCTTGCCATTTTGATGACTTTAAATATTTTTGAAAGTTTTGTTCTTCTTGTTGAATATCTAAATTTGTAATTACAACGGGATTAACAACTTTATTTTTTTCATTATTAATCGTTTCCTTAGGATTTCTGAAGTTATAATACTCAAGCTGATATTCCTCTTCATCAAGTAAGGAAATCAAATCATAAACCACTTGTGCTGTTTCGTCTGAATAAGGTCCTTGCTCAAGAATATTCAACCTCTCAGATATATTCCAGATATAGTTTACAAGTTTAGTGGCATCTTGGTGACCCTCTACTTGTTCTAGCCATTGATACTTATTGAATATAGCAGGTTCGTCAACATAGCTTTTGTATCCATCAATTTCATATTTTTTATATAGCTCTTTTAGAATAAATAGATCCTGTTGCTCTGGTGTTGATGCCAATAAATCTTGAATATTTTTTACAAGTAACTCAGCTCCACTCCCCTCATTCATTCCCCAATCAAATTGAAGGTGATGTTCGCTAAAAGAAAAAATCTCTCCCTTTCGTTCCTGTGACAAAGCCATAATTCCTGAGCTTAGTGGTAGCCTATAATCATAAGGCAACTGCCTAGCCCAAAGAGGAACACTTCCTCCTGATGACGTACTGATAAGGCCAATAGGTGCATTACCTTTAAAGCCAGTAATCAAATATTTTTCACCAATTAAAGCCGTCGGAAAATGCGTGCCCCAATAATCTGTAGCCATTCGAACTCTGATTGAATCTCCAGTACTTTCAATACCTTTTATAGTTTGGATTACCCGATATTCAGCAACAATACCACCCGCTTTTGTACATTCAATTATTCCAATATAATCAGCAGATAATGAAAGTTGTGCCCATGTTCTTGGATCAACTTTTGTTGCTATCGATTGAAACGATAGAGAGATAAGAAGTGTTAAAAATAAACGACTCATAATTTTCATCCCATTGACTCTATAACTACATTCGTCATTAATTTAATTCCTTACATGGAATAGCAAAGTCCACATGATAATGTTCGTCATGTCTTACCCATGAGCGCTTTTTTGAAAACTGAATGTGCTTTTTAAGGTATGGCCCATAAGAGGTTTTAAATAACTCTGGTTGCAACTTAGGATCAAATATAACTCGCCATAAATCTACACCTTGAGTAACAGCCTCTTTATGAAGAGCGACAATATGAGCAGCTAAAGCAATATAATCAATAGTGTATTCTTCGTATTGCCCTTTACCATCAAATTCAATATCGTAACCAAATTTGTTAAGTGGATGAGTAGGCAAGTGAACAGATTGACCTGACTCATCGATAACTGGTGTCATAAAATCTACGGAAAGACCATTACGGTGAGTTTTATGTGGTTTGAATTGGCCGCCTTCTTTGAAACCCGTTTCAGCATACTTAAATATTTTATCGGGCTGCTCTTTTTCTAAAGACTTGTAGGCGTTTAATATGATTCTTTCTACTTGAGAATGTACGTATGTTCTGCCTGCTAGCCTTGCGATAGTGCTGTAAGCGACAAAGTTATCACCAGACCTTGGTAACTCGATACCGTTTTCTAAGCGCCCTTTTGAAGTTGTTCCATAGCAGGTGCTATCTTTAGCCAAAACAGGCACGGATAGCATGAAGATCACTAAAACAATCAACTTCATGTTTTACGTCCTACTGATGATTTACTCTTAGTTAAGCCTAGTTTTTTCGCTATCTTTGCAATACAAACTTCTTTATCAACTACCCACAAACCATAGCTAATCGGTAATACTTCAACACCTGCACGTTTAAATAATTTATAAGTGTTTAATTCAAAGTAGTCCGCCCATGGGCCGGGAAATCCAATTAGGTCTATTGCTAAATACTGATTATTATAGCGACACAGAATATCAACTTCGGTGCCTGCTATTGTATAACCAGGCCATGTTTCTATTGTTAGTTTATCTAACTCACTTACTACGCTTTGCTGAAATTCATCAAGTTCAGAAGTTACTGCGTGAGTTGCTTCAAATTCACTAATAGACCCCAAATATCGACGTAACAAGTTATGCTCGGGTAATTGAGCTTCATCTATCGATAGGAATAATATTTGCTTCTGTCGTGCCCTAGTAATGATAACGTTAAAAACATCAGCTTTGTTCAGATATACCGCAGCACGTTTAGAATCGTTATCTACTGCAAAAGAGATAAGCATAATGTCTCTTTCTTCACCCTGAAAACCATAAGGGGTTGCTACGCGGATTTTATGACTAATAATTTCAGATTCACTGAAACTGGCTTCAATTTCTTTAGCTATGTGCTCTGCTTGATGCCTAAAAGGAGAGATAACACCTATGCTATGGTTAATTCCAGCTTGAGTATCTTCATTAATTTGGTCTCTAATAGATTCTATTACATGTTTAGCTTCAAGATGGTTAATACCTGATTTATCCCTCGTTCCCTCTACCCTCTGTAAATGAAGATGGCCACTACTTGTACATGGCCTATGCTGCATTACCTTCAACTTACTTTGATAAAAGTGTTCATTACTAAAATTAATAAGCTCAGGTTTACTTCTGAAATGCTCATCCAAAAAGGCCAACTGTTGATGACTAGTTAGCGCATTTAATGTCAAATCCAAAATTGAATTGTCACGATAACTGACTACCCCTTCACTATCTGGTGTGAGATCATTTTTAGTCGTTAACTGTGCTTCTTTGCTTTTGGCCAAGAAAGAGTAATGTCTTAGTTGCTTAGTATCTCCAACTACCATTGCTCTTTTAGCTCGATAAAGTGCTGGCAAACAGCTACTGATGTTACATTGCGTTGCTTCATCAATGATGACTAAATCGAACATTTCTGCTTTTAAGGGTAATACTCGGTACAGTGTATTGAGGCTAACCAACCAAACAGGAAATGCTGAAAGAAGTGCCGAATACTCAATATCATCAAATAGCTCAAATTGCCTTTTCGAAGTACGGCTACGTATAGCTTTATTAAAAGCTTGTAACGATTTTCTTTCCTTTTCTACTAAGGTTTTTAAATTTCTATTTTTTAATGCGCTTAAATAGGCACCAGCAAGTTCTTCTCGCCTAATATGCTTACTATTAATTTCATCCAAAGAAGTCCACTGTTTAGCTAGTTGTTCAATTCCATTGCGAGCCAAAGATAAATATATGCGCGTCATCCATTGAGAGTCTTTTTGCTCTAACCCCTTTAATCTTTGCCCTCTTACAATGGCTTTATGGCAGAATTTAACAAAGCGTTTTTCTAATTTGTTTAATGAGTTATTGATCGCTTTTAACTCTGTTTCACATGCGGCTGGTTCTTTATTTAATTCTTCAGAAAAATATCCCGCTAAAAGATCAGCAATATAACCCTTTAATTTTTTAAGAAACTCTTTCTGACTCGCTCTAATAGATACATCACTTAGACCAAAATCATCATCTAACTTGTCGGCAATTACATCTAAAGCTGCGTCATTATTGGCAACGATGAGAACTGATTCGCCTCGTGCCATATGCTCTGCTGCGATTGCAGCTATTGTATAGCTTTTACCAGTCCCTGGAGGACCAGAGGCACAACCTAAATTAGCATTAGCTGCAATTGAAATGATCTTCTTTTGTGGAGTAGACAGTAAACCAGGTAAATAGTCATACTTAAGAGGCTGTCTAAATTGAGCGCTTGATATAGTGCTTTCTGTCGGTAACAGCAGTTCAGATAGAGGAGCAGATAGTTTATTCGACTCGATAATCTCTTCTAATTCATGAAGTACACCACGGCTACTTGTTGATCTCTCAATAAAAACTAACATAGAAGCAGGAAGAAGCGTTGGTGTTTTTCTTCTTAGTGCTTTTTTAATTTCATCTGAATTAGCGAGGTTGGGGAAGTTTAGCAACTCAAGACAATTTAATTCTAACGGACTATCTTTAAGCCATGAAATCCATAGCGAAGCGGATTGAATATTTACATTACCTTCAAGATCTGGCGTGCCATTCCCTTCAGGCATTAATAACTGAGTTAACGATTCATTTATTTCTGGCGTTTGTTCATTTACGGAAAAGTAGTAGTTGCTGTTTTCTTTTTCTTGCTCTTTTTCAATAAAAGCTTCATTAAACAATAAGGGGGTAACAACCTGCTTCATTTCACCTTTTACTTCCAACTTCCCTACTAAAATAAAGCTCGCATAAAGCAAAACACGTTCACGCTGATATACTTCAACACGCTTCATCATTTGCTCTGCAAACTCTGTTGGAATTGGCATACGAGGAAGAAAGCCAGAGCCTAAGTCATCTTGCCCCTCTAATATTAAGCAGTCATCTTTTTTGAGTTTGCTTAAGTTCCATAAATTGAGGTCTGCACTATCTTCTTTGTAACAATCTCGGTAGTAGGAAAGTATGTTTGGAATCGACACTGTTATATCTTCCCTGATTGAATGAGTTTATTTACCAGTAAGGCAACTTCTCTTGGCTTTGCTTGCAATATGAAATGAGGCCCTTCTATTTCTAGAAACTCAATATTATTGAAAACATTGGAAACTTCATGACTTTTCATTGGTGATATAAGCCTATCAGAGAGTGCTCGAATATATATTGAGGGAATATCAAAAGTTATCTCTGGAAGCCTTTGCTTACTCATAACTTCTAATCTATTTTTTAGTACCTGTTCAGAAATAGAATGAATCACTTTTACAAATTTAGATAAAAGCTCCTTTGATGATCCATGACCAAAAAATAGTAACTTATGAGCAATGACCGATAATGGCGCAGAAGCCAGTGCTTTAATTGGTAATAACTTAGCTAACTTTATTAAAAATTTACGGGGAGAGCTTAAAAAACTGGCGATAAAGATCACGCCTTTCATATGTGTAGGATTTAACTTAAGTAGCTCTGGAACAATGCCGCCAGCAAAAGACTCAGCTAATAATACATAGTTTTCAGTTGGTAATTGTTTATTTATAACGTTAGCTAAAGTTGCGTGGTCTTGAGGGCCAGATTTAGGCAAAGTAATAACTAAATGGTCACCGTCGTAGTACGACAGAAACTCTGTAAATAGCTCCCCTGTCCCATCCGCTCCTGGCAACAAAACTAATGTTGAAATAATTACTATCCTTGTTCTTAAAAACTCGTCATTTCATTAGCATTAAATTGAACTCAATTATTACATTAAATACAGTTAAATTAATGCGTTACACCGAAAATAATTCTCTACCATGACAATATCACACTTAAATGAGAAAGACCATTTACGCCCTAAAAACAACCTAGTTTGAACTAAACATTATTGGATGAAAACTTCTTAATATTTTTAAAGCACCTTATGGTTTATATGGTTAAGGTCGAGCTAATGAATGCTGTAGTCAAAGTTTGTGTTTAGTTGATGTAAATGATGGTGATATACATATCGGCTCTATCATTTGGGGAAAAGTAGTGGATAACTCAAGTGTGAGATTTTTAGTTAACGACTATATCTGTACATCACAAATAACAAGGGTATATCATCAGTTTATTAGCACTAGAAGTAATAGTATTTATCAAGTGTAGGCAAAGGTTCTCATGCACGAATTGAGTATGGAGACTTTGAACGGCTAAGGAGTGGTTTTAATCCTCAATAGATCAATGAATTAAGAAAGTAATGATATTTTAATATCAAAGGGGAAGCTTCTGTTTTTTAACTCTTTTGAAAAACAGATACGGGTAAATGTGTGTAATTAGTGCCGCGAAATAAGTACATTGTCTCAGTCAATCCTGTTGGACTGATTTAAAAACCTTAAAAAAAACAAAAACCGTTTAATATCAAGCGCTTGCTTTATTTTTTAATATGACGGTGAGATAATGATTTGAACTCTACTGTAGGTATTATGCTACAAACCCACTATTGATGCTCATCACTAAACTAAAAACGAAAAAAAACCGCTTATCTTTCGATTAGCGGTTTCTTAGAATGTAGCGGTGAGTTAGATATTTGGACTCTACACATTGGTCCTGCGCTACAAACCCTTTTTACCGATTATGAAAAGCAAAAAGGCGCTAATCTTTCGATTAGCGCCTTTTCTAAATGTGGCGGTGAGATAGAGATTTGAACTCTAGAAGGGCTACAAACCCTTGCCGGTTTTCAAGACCGGTGCTTTCGACCACTCAGCCATCTCACCTGAAGTTAACAAATAAGCAGGTAAAAACAATGCTTGCTTGAGAACGAGGCGAATACTAAAGTCTCTCTAATAAGTTGTAAAGCACTATTTTGATATTTGGGTTTGTTTGCTAAAAAAATAGCCATATTTCGTTTTTAATTACATTTTGTTGCCTCATTATTAATCACATTTTGCAACCATTCGAAATTGCTGGCACTGTCACCTAACTGACTGCTTTTACCTGTCACGATATTCAGATTTTTAATATGAAATAACTAATATACATCATTGACCAATCGCCAAAAATATCAAGACCATAATCGAACTAGCTATAACTATGCCATCGACACCGAGCAAACAGTTTTTCAGGAAAGAGCACTTCTATTGGTTAAAAAGTCAGCTCAAAACGTCCTCCCCCAGCTCTTCAATTACAGTTTGTGGCATGATATTCTTTTAACTAGAACAAGCAGCGAAGAGAAAAAGCAAACTAAAACCTTAACGACATATAGAAATGCACAAAATTAAAGCAATGTTCTATAAATTAACTCTATAGCTATGCATGCAATTTATTGTTACAGCACGACCAGTTGCTTATTATTAACCTCTAAATCAATGCATTATCCTAACCATATAAAAAAAATGGAGTTTTTTTGTAAACAAGCTAAACTAGCTTATAAACGTCGATAATATTCGTCATGGCTTTTGTAAATGTAATCACTTAATTTCAACAGAAATTATATTGCTTTCATTAACTTTCAAATACCCTAGTCTATTATTTACTTAACTAAAAATAAGACATCTTAAGGGTGCCGGAAAATATTAATGGATCTAATTGCAAGTAAAATTCTCATTGTTGATGATCATCACGCTAATAGAGTAGTTTTAGAGAAGCTGCTTCAACCATTAACTAATATCGATATCTATCATGCCGCTAGCGGCGAAGAAACTTTAGCACTTCTCATTTATCATAAGTTTGCTTTAATTTTACTCGACGTTAATATGCCTAATATGGATGGCTATGAAGTCGCTGAGTTAATATCTTCAACGGAAGCTCATAAACATACACCTATTGTTATGTTAACAGCCCACCATTCAAATACCCAAAACATCATTAAAGCCTATCAATCTGGCGCAGTTGACTATCTGACTAAACCCATAGAGCCCACTATTTTAATTAATAAGGTGAAGCAATTTGTTAAATTAAATCAACTACATGTTAAAACAGAACAATTAAAAGCTGAAAGTGAACTCATTTTAGAATGTGCAGGACAAGGCGTTTTAAAATTAGACGATCGCGGTTTTATTCAGTTTGCTAACTCTAAAAGTGCTCAATTACTAAATACCACTCCTGAAAAACTATGCCAGAGTCATTTTAACCGTTGTTTTAAAAATACCGCCAACGTTGAAGAGAACCTATTTAAGAGTATTCAAGATAGGTTAGATAAACACAATGCGGTTCAACTACAAAATATTTATTTAACGTCGAATGATGCATGTCCCTGCCCGGTTGAATTAACATGTTCAACTGAGGTAAATACACCAAATGCCTCGACCATCGTATTATTTCAAGATATAACACTCCGACTTAACATGGAGAAGAAGTTAACAACATTAGCTAACTATGATCCTCTTACCAAACTTGCTAATCGGAGTTATTTTCATGATCAGTTAGAACGAGCCATTAATCGTTCTAAGCGCAATAATGGCAGCGTCATATTGTTGATGCTTGACCTAGATCACTTTAAACAAATCAACGACACTTTAGGACACGATATTGGTGATGAGTTATTACAAGATGTCGCCAAGAGAATCACCGATATGTTGCGAGAGACAGATATTTCCGCAAGACTTGGTGGCGATGAGTTTGCCATTCTTTTAGAAGATACCAGTGAACTCGCGGCTGAGCAGGTTGCCAATAAAATAGTTACTATTATGTCCAGTCCATTTGTCATTCAAGATAAAGAAATTTTTATTGAAACAAGTATTGGTATTTCTCATAGTAAAGGCGGCCAAATAGATAAAATGACATTATTAAAATGGGCTGATATAGCGCTTTATGAAGCTAAATCAGCAGGCCGTAACCGTTATCAACGATTTGTTGAATCAATGTCTATACAGCGTGAAAAACAAGCATTTATTCAGAATAAATTACGCCATATAATTGAAGACAATGCACTCGATTTACATTTTCAACCACAATATTCAATTAAGCAAAAGATGTTTATTGGCGTTGAATCACTAGTTAGATGGCCTGAATCAGGCTATGGTGATGAGATTATTTCACCTGCTGTGTTCATACCTATTTCTGAACAATCACACTTAATTCACGAAATAGGTGCATTTGTACTGATTGAAAGTTGTAAATTACTCGCTTCATGGAATCTACAAGCCGATAAAGCGCATTTAACTGTCTCGGTTAACCTTTCAGCGAAGCAACTTAACTCACCCAATTTTTTAGATGTTCTAGAAGAAATAATTTCTGAATATCAATTCCCCTTTAATCGTTTAATTTTAGAAATAACTGAAACAGCCATACTCACACATACAGAATCGGTAATGCGAACCATTGATGCGTTAAAGTCTATGGGTATTAAACTTGCCTTAGATGATTTTGGTACTGGCTATTCTTCATTAAATTACCTACAAAACATACCATTTGACGTAATAAAGATTGATCAATGTTTTACTCAACGTGTGACTAAATGTAAAAAAACTAGTGCTTTAATACAGGCGGTAATGACCATAGCGCGCGTTTGTGAAATGGAAGTCGTTGCTGAAGGCGTTGAAGAACTAACGCAGCTTGAGCATATTTTAGCTTTAGGCGTAGATAAGGTACAAGGGTATTATTACAGTAAACCTTTATCGAAATACCAGGTTAATCTATTACTTACCACTACAGTAAATGCACAACAAAATCACGAAAGTAGTTTACTGTTAAAGTAGAGTTAACCTATTTTTTACCTACTTGCTTAAGTAACCTGAGCTCTGGATAAGCAGCACTTGCCCAATATTCCCCTTTATCCGATTCTCAGCGTTAAAACGTCGATAAATAACCCGTTATTCATAAACGTTTTGCCTTGATAATTGAATAAATTGAAACATTGATAGAGCATATATCTACTTAATCTTGAAAGTTCTTCTCTTAACAGCCGTAAGTTGCTGTTTTTACTTAAACATCATGTACTCATTATCCAGAGTTCAGGTTAAGTAAGCAGCTTCTTGCGATATATTCGTTGTTTGTTAAAAGGTTTATCAAATAGCTGAGCGACAGAAGAAAAGTCCAAAGACTCCTTGTCGCCCAGCATTAAAAACCCCCTATGTACCAAGCTATCAGCTAATGTGGTTAACACTTGGTTTTGTAACGTTTGGTCAAAATATATCAGTACATTACGACATAAAATCAAATGCATTTCAGCAAACACCCCATCTTTCATTAGGTTATGGTGCGCAAACGTTATTTTATTGCGTAATTTATTTGAGAATACGACAGAATCAGCGCCGGCATGATAATAGTCAGCAAATGAAGATAAACCACCTGAGTCTTGATAGTTCTTTGAAAACTGACGTATCCCAGCAATTGGATACGTTGCAGATTCAGCAACTGTTAACGAATTGTTATTATAATCTGTCGCATATATGCGACTTCGGTTTAACAAGCCAGCTTCATCCAATATTATTGCGGTTGAATAGACTTCTTCCCCTGTTGCACAACCTACATGCCAAATATTTATCGAGGGGTAGGTTGATAATTTAGGGATGATTTTTTCCCGTAACATCTTAAACATATGTGGGTCACGAAACATGGAGGTTACCGTAATTGACATATCCTGTAAAAAACGATCAAAGAAGAACCTATCATGAATGACACAGGGAATTAGCTCGCTGATATAGCGTTTTTTTTCTCTTTCCAAGCAATGATCAATTCGTCTTAACAGTGATGATCTTGCGTAATGACGAAAGTCATAGCCATACTGCTTATATATGGCGTCCAAAAACATGTCAACTTCTAACGCTGTTGTGTTTTCTTGAGATAACAGCTTCAGCTCTGATAATATAGCTTTTGATGGCTCTTTCACTGTCATTGTTAGTATTTTCTCTGATAAAGCCAAACACGTAAAATAGACAGTAATTTATCCATATCTAATGGTTTGGTTAAATACTCTGATGCTCCTGCCTCTATACATTTACTCCTATCACTTGGCATCGCCTTAGCAGTCAAGGCAATAATTGGTGTTGACTGATATAGTGCCATTTCACGTATCTTTTGTGTTGCTTCGATACCATCCATTATCGGCATCATCATATCCATTAAAATCAATTCAAATGGTTGCTTTGCTCTGCCAATTGCATCAAGTGCCGCTTGGCCATTTTCAGCTTGAGTAATCTTTAACCCGGTGGTTTCCAATACGCGAGTGATAGCAAAAACATTACGTAAATCATCATCAACTACTAATACTCGTCTACCTTTTAACATTTCATTTTCATCATGGAGCATTTTCAACGTTTCTTGTTGCTCTATCGACAGTCCATGTTCAACTTGATGTAAAAACATAGCAACGTCATCTAAAAGTCGTTCTGGAGATTCTGCGCCCTTGATAACAATTGAAAGTGAAAATTTCTCCAACACTTGCTGCTGTTCTTTGGTGATTTCTTGACCCGTATAAATAATGATAGGTGTGTTTATCGAGTTTTCCTGACTTCTGATTGTTTGCACCAATTCTGTGCCGCTGATATCAGGTAAGCCTAAATCTAAGATAATACAATCATATTGTTGGTGGCTAAGTAACTGACATGCTTCTGTTGCCGTATCGGCAAAGGTGACATTAATGTCAGGTGTTTCAAGTAAATGTTTTACGGCTATTTGCGCATTATTGTCATCTTCAACGAGAAGAATTTTTTTAACATCCTTGGTTAACTTACCAAATGAGTCTTGTAAAACAGAAGTTATCGTGGCAGTTTCTGTCGGTTTATCTAAATAATTTAATGCACCTAGGTTTAAAGACTCTACTTTTTTATCTTTCGCAGATAAAACATGTACAGGTATATGCCTTGTTTTTAAGTTGTTTTTTAGCTGTTCTAATACCTGTAAGCCATCTATATCAGGCAAACCTAAATCTAGAAGGATACCACTCGGGCAAAAGTCTTTTGCTAAAAAGATACCTTCCCTGCCCATGTTAGTCGCAATGGCTTTAAAGCCCATGCTTCTAACTAATTCAACAAGTATTTTTGCAAATACTTTATCATCTTCAATGATTAATAATGTTCTATCAGCCAGTGAAAAAATATGCCTATCATCTGATAACCAAAGAGGTACACCTTTTATTGCCCCACTTTCTTGGGCATCATTATTAGTAATTTCCTTTACTGGCGTTACAATAGGTAAACTAGAATTTAACACTGGCTGAGTTATTGACAAGTTTTGCGGTAAATACAAGGTGAAACAGCTACCCTTACCTTGCTGGCTGGTTAATTTAATTTCACCACCTAACAAACGAGTTAATTCTCGAGATATAGATAACCCAAGCCCTGTACCACCGTATTCACGATTTGTTGCACCATCTGCTTGTTGAAAGGATTCAAATATCGCCTTTTGTTTATCTAATGCGATGCCGATGCCTGTATCTGTTACTGAGAACGCAATAACAGAACAGCCATCTAAAATAGATGAAAGCCCCTTTGTACCAATTGAAAACTGCTCTATAGATAAACAAACTTCACCGTCTTTGGTAAACTTGAAAGCATTGGATAAAAAGTTTTTTAATATTTGCTCTAACCTTTGATGATCTGTTTGGATAAATTCAGGCAATTTTTCATCGATGGTAATAGTAAAATCAATACCTTTATTTGTAGCCACTGGGTTAAATAAATTTGTTAAGTGTTGACTGATATTGTTAAGCGATACCGCATCAATATTAATGTCTAGCATCCCCGCTTCAACTTTTGACAAGTCCATAATGTCATTTATTAACGTTAACAGTGATTGACCACCTTGGTGAATAATATCTACTTCTTCTACTTGTTTTAGGGTTAAGTTTTCATCTTTATTTTCAGTTAATATTTTTGATAAAATTAATATGCTATTTAAAGGTGTTCTCAATTCATGAGACATATTTGCCAGAAACTCAGATTTGTATTTACTCGCTTGGCTTAAGTTCTCGGCACTTTTTTCTAATTCTTTTTTAGATGTTATTAACTGTGTTGTTTGTCGCTGTAAAGATTCTTGTTTTTCTTCTAGCTCTTCATTACTAGCTCTTAATTGATCACTTTGTAATTTCAGCTCTTCTTCTGAAGCTTTTAATTCATTTTCAGATTGGCGTAATTGTAAAGTTTGCTCTTCTAATATCTGATTAGCTGACGTTAATTCTTCTTGTTGAGTTTTTAATTCTGAGACTTGCTCTTGGTTAACTTTCAGTAAGTTATCAATACTGCTTCTAGATTGCGATGTTTGTAACGCTGTCGCAATAATATCGAGCAAAGGTAATAATATTTCGTGGGTTGCTTCTTCAAAATGAGCCAAGCTTGAAAATTCTAAAACAGCAATAACGTTGCTTTTATATTTAATCGGAATTAAGCCAATGACCTTGGGTAAAGCTTCGCCCAACCCCGATGATACTTTCATATAATCAGTAGGAATAGCATCAACAGTCAATGCAACACCTTCTTGGGCGCACTGTCCAACAAGTCCTTGCCCCAATTTAAAGCTTGTTTGTTTTAATTGATTCAATTCAACGGCATAACTGCCAATCAGGTGATATTCATCTTTTGAATCGGACAGAAACAAAGCGGCTTGGTTAGCACGAATCTCCGGAGCTAAAAAACTTAATATTTTATTTGCCAAGCCATCTAGGGTTTGTTCTCCGGTAAAAAGGTTGTTTAATGAATTTTGTCTCTCTTTTGTTAAAGAGTTTTCAGCAAGGCGCTGTGTTGCTCTGCGTACTCTTACAGAGAAAAAACTAATAGTTGCAATACCAACCGAAGAAATCGCGACTAACAACCAAAATAAATTTAATAAACTTTCGTTCGAATAAGCAGTACTACTACTTAGCGGTAAGGTAACCTCCAAAATGCCACGAACATCCCCTACCTTCCAATCATTTTTGGGGGTAAACTCATGTGAGTTATGACAATTAACACAGCTCTCACGCATTAGATCCGCTTTCGCAAATCGTAAAAACTGGCCTTGCTCATTTTCTTCAAATTTTGAATAACTTTGCTGAGGCGAATTTTTCAAAAAAGCCCATGCTTCATGAGAAAAAGTATCTTTAAGACCTCCTTCTGCTTCTCGCCATGGAAACGGAAACGGACTATAGAGTCTTGTTTTAGTACCATTAATACCATCACCCATTCTTTCCCCAAGTAACATACTTAATGTTGCTGGTAAGGGTATAGCATTGCTTTTATTATGGTAATCGTGAGTGATCTCCAACCCTTGAAGCTTCGCTGTATTAACAACTTCTGAAGTATAAACAGTTCTAAACTCTTCAAGTGCTTTGATATAAATTTCTGCACTGTTAATAGCTGCTTTCTCTGTGAGCTTAGTATTAACATTATCGGTAAAGCTATATAAACTAAAACAAGTAATCGCAAAGATAACAAATAGAGTAGTGAAGAGCTTTATTAAATAAGCTTTCTCGCTCCTGTAATGGCTCTCAGCTAGTTTTCCGTTGCCTTTACTCATTTATAGGTCCTTTATTATTATGTTAAAATTATCAGACAATGACATGTTAATTAGTCTGTTTTAGGCAGTCATGTAAACATAATAATCAAATAAATTAATATGTTATTAACTCACGACAACACCTAAAGTGTAACAGTATGTTATTCTAACAAAGTAACCAACAACTTCAATTTTATTCTTCGCTTAATCCTAAACTTCCAATTTAGAATAGATATTTCGATATACCTTGACGACTATTCACATGATAAAGACAAAACATATAATATAATGCGCTGCAATTATCCCCTTTTGCTCTAAGCGTTTAGAAAAACTGCGACTCGTTAAAGTTGCGATTTGATTTCTTAGAGTGTGACGTTGAATCCAAGTTTGAATTCTAATAACAAGTTTGGCGTTATAAACCCATCGTTTAACTATTTTTAATTACAGAAAACAAAAAACCGCGAATCTTTCAATTAGCGGTTTTTTTTAATGCGCCCCGTAAATTGGGACGAATAGGTTACTGGTTTTATTCAATAAAATACCTTTGGTATAATTGTTAGTGGTATGAGCTTACATGGCTAACAATTTTTCTTGTATGGCACGTCTCTCACTATATCTGTCGAGCAAGAATTCATTTTGATCTCTAGTTAAATAGGTAAAGCGCATTAGCTCTTCCATAACATCAACAATACGGTCTCTATAAGATGACGGTATCATTATGCCATTTTCATAGAACTCAGAATAAGCTTTTGCCACAGATGATTGATTAGGGATAGTTAACATTCTCATCCAGCGACCTAATATCCTCATGTTATTGATTGCGTTAAAGCTTTGTGAACCACCTGTTACTTGCATGACAGCTAAAGCCTTTCCTTGTGTTGGCCTAACTGCGCCAAGTGACAAAGGGATCCAATCGATTTGAGTTTTCATTACACCTGACATGTTGCCGTGAATCTCAGGAGATGACCATACTTGTGCTTCAGACCACTGCACTAATTCTCTCAGCTCTATTACCTTAGGATGGGCAGCTGAGTCATTGTTATCAAATAACGGTAGTCCTTTGGGATTAAAAAACTTAACTTCAGCTCCCATGGTATTCAAGATACGACCTGCTTCTTCAGCAGTTAAGCGACTATATGAAGTGCCACGCAAAGAGCCATATAGCATTAATACTCTTGGCTTATGGATACTGACTTTGTTAACTGTAGGGTATAGGTTAAATTGTTCGTTTTTTAAGTAACTCATGAATAATTCCAATGTGTTTATTTACCCATAAGACGACTAACATTACAAAAAGACGAAAATTTAATGAAAAAATGGTTAAATATATTAACTTTACTATTTTTCATCTTTTCAGCTTGTCGCTCGTCTAATACGGAGGCAAAATCACCTTAAAGAGTTAATGAAGAAAGCTTGGAGATTGAAAAGCCTCGTCCAAGTAATGGAGATTGTCAGTAAAATGAATATTGAAGATATATGGTTAGAATACAGAGAAGCGCTAAAGCGATTTTTACATGCGAAGATCTCAAATGAAGCTGATGTTGAAGATTTATTACAAGACATTTTGATAAAAACCTTTAACAACCTCAATGCAGTAAAAACACAAAAAAGTGTTAAGTCTTGGTTATTTCAAATAGCCAATAACACCATCATTGACTACTATCGAAAAAAAGGTCGTGCTCAAGTAATCAAAATTGAGGGTTTGTTGCCCTTTGAAGGATCTCAAGAGAGGAAGGTTGACTTATCAAACTGTATATCACCTTTTATTAATGCGCTCCCAGATAAGCACGCTAGTTTATTAACTGCTATTGATATAAATAATCAATCACAAAAGCAATATGCTGAGCAATTAGGGATCAGTTACTCTACACTCAAGTCACGAGTGCAAAAAAGTAGAGGTTTGCTTAAACAGGTATTTGACGAATGTTGTCATTTTAAAATTGATAAATTAGGTAATGTTTATGATTGGGATGCAAAAACAAAAAATAATAATTGTAAGTAACCTGTAATGTATTGCACCTGTGGTGGTACTTTACAAAATTGGAAAAGCAAAAAGCCCGTTAACCTTTCGATTAGCGCCTTTTCTAAATGTGGCGGTGAGATAGAGACTTGAACCCTACGGTAGGTAATGCGCTACAAACCTTTTATCTGTTTCACAACTAAACTCAAGACGAAAAAAAACCACGACTTGGTATAGTTGCGATTTCTTAGAATGTGGCGGTGAATCCAGATTTGAACTCTACACATAGATGCTACGCTACAAACCTTATGCCGGTTGTAAAAATTTCAAATGCAAAAAGGCGCTAACCTTTCGATTAGCGCCTTTTCTAAATGTGGCAGTGAGATTGAGACTTGAACTCTACTGTAGGTATTGTTCTACAAACCCACTCTTGATGCTCATCACTAAACCAAAGGCGAAAAAAAACCGCTTATCTTGCGATTAGCGGTTTCTTAGAATGTGGCGGTGAGTTAGATATTTGGACTCTACACATAGGTGCTGCGCTACAAACCCTTTTTACCGATTATGAAAAGCAAAAAGGCGCTAATCTTTCGATTAGCGCCTTTTCTAAATGTGGCGGTGAGATAGAGATTTGAACTCTAGAAGGGCTACAAACCCTTGCCGGTTTTCAAGACCGGTGCTTTCGACCACTCAGCCATCTCACCTGAAGTTAACAAATAAGCAGGTAAAAACAATGCTTGCTTGAGAACGAGGCGAATACTAAAGTCTCTCTAATAAGTTGTAAAG
>NZ_JQEC01000013.1 GCF_000764185.1 Colwellia psychrerythraea | reverse complement strand
GAGCTTAACCCAGAAGATTTAGCTGAATTAAGAACGCTAGGCGAAATTGTTAATTATATGCAGTCTAAAGTCTCAGCTGCTCCTGTAGCGGTTGTTGAAAACGGGCCAGCGAATGAAAGTGCACCAGGTAATGCAGCTGGTCCAGCAATTGATTTAGCTCACATCCAATCAGTAATGATGACAGTAGTAGCCGAGAAAACTGGTTACCCAACTGAAATGTTAGAGCTTGAAATGGATATGGAAGCAGACCTAGGTATCGATTCAATTAAACGTGTTGAAATCTTAGGAGCAGTGCAAGAAACCATCCCTGATTTACCAGAGCTTAACCCTGAAGACTTAGCTGAGCTACGCACCCTAGGCGAAATCGTTAGTTACATGCAATCTAAAGTTGCTCCAGCAAATACAGTTACTGAAACTACAGCAACAGAATCAGTGGCGACAATTGACTTAGATTACATTCAAAGTGTGATGATGACAGTAGTAGCCGAGAAAACCGGTTACCCAACTGAAATGTTAGAACTTGCCATGGATATGGAAGCCGATTTAGGTATCGACTCAATCAAGCGTGTTGAAATTCTAGGAGCGGTACAAGAAACTATCCCTGACCTTCCTGAATTAAATCCAGAAGATTTAGCAGAGCTACGCACTTTAGGCGAAATTGTTAGCTATATGCAATCTAAAGTGTCACCGACAGAGCCAACGGATCCTAAAGGACCGGGAACAAAAGTCGGCCTGCCAGTAGCTGAAAAAGCTAGTGAAGTTAGTGCCAGCTTTCAAGGTGCGCCTAGTGCGACCGTGGAGTTAACCGCATTATCTTCAATTAATAAAATTGTGCAAGACGTTACCGGTAATGGTGGCGCCAATGCCTTAGTCGTTGACGACGGTACTGGCGCAGCGGTTGCCTTAAGCGCCAAGCTTATTAAACAAGGTTGGCAGGTCACCGCATTAAAACCTAACTGGGTGGTTAGTAGCTCGAAAAAAGCCTTTACCAAAGCAGTTAATGTGATTGAGATTGGCACAAGCGAAAAAACACTTGATGAAGCACAAATTAAAGACATCATCGACAACAGCGAGCAACTTGATGCAGTTATTTATCTGCAAAGCAAACAAACCGTTGATGCTATCGAATACCCTGAAGCGGCCAAACAAGGCTTAATGTTAGCCTTTGTTTTAGCTAAATTGTCTAAAGTAAAAGCTGCAACTAAAGCACGTGCTTCATTTGTGGTGGTTACACGTCAAGGTGGCGCGCTAGGTTTTGCTGATGATAAGGTTAAAGCCGATAAAAAATCTGATTTAGTACAAGCGGGTTTAGCTGGCTTAGTTAAGACTATTAATCACGAATGGAACTCTTCTCAAGCTAAGGGAAATGACTCTGTCTTCTGTCGAATCGTTGATTTATCAGCTAAGTTAGCTGCCGATAAAGCTGCAACTATCATCAATGATGAATTACTTGATATCGATACTGCAACCATAGAAGTTGCTCACGATACAGACAACCTTAGTAATAACCTAGGCTCTCGTTTAACGCTGACCGGCGCTGCTACCGACAGTTATGCGCTTGCAACGAGCTCAAGTAGTGACAAAGCTATTGATAGCAATTCGGTATTTCTAGTTAGCGGCGGTGCAAAAGGTGTAACCGCTCATTGTGTTATCGAAATTGCTAAACAATATCAGTCTAAATTTATCTTATTAGGTCGTTCATCATTTGAGGATAACGAGCCAAGCTGGGCACAAGGTATTACGGAAGAAGTGGCATTGAAAAAAGCCGCGATGCAAGCATTGATTGCTGCAGGTGATAAACCTACGCCAGTGAAAGTGACGCATTTTGTGCGTCCAGTCTTAGCTAACCGTGAAATCGCACAAACATTAAACGCCATTAAAGCGGCTGGCGGTCAAGCACATTACGTTGCTGCTGATGTGACTAACAGCGCAAGTGTAACTGAAGCCGTTGCTCCATTAGTGGCTAAGTTAGGCACGGTTACAGGAATCATCCATGGCGCTGGCGTGTTAGCCGATAAGTTTATCGAGCAAAAAACCTTAGAAGAATTCAATGCGGTTTACAGCACAAAAATTGATGGTCTGTTATCACTACTTGCTGCTACCGAAGAAAAGAATATTAAACACCTAGTTTTATTCTCATCAGCGGCTGGTTTCTATGGCAACCCTGGTCAGTCTGATTACTCTATTGCTAATGATATTTTAAATAAAACCGCATATCGCTTTAAAGCGTTAAATCCAAGTGCCCAAGTATTAAGTTTTAACTGGGGACCTTGGGATGGCGGCATGGTAACACCAGAGCTTAAACGTATGTTTAACGACCGCGGTGTTTACATCATTCCTCTTGATGCCGGTGCAAAGTTGTTGGTGAGTGAATTAGCCGCTGATAATAACCGTTGTGCTCAAATCCTGGTTGGTAATGACCTTTCTAAGGATGCATCTGTAAAAAAGCCACAAGTTAGTCGCTTAACAACAAGTGTTAGTAAAACACTTTTAGCGACTAACAATGCCTTTCTAGCTGATCACACTATTGGTGATGATCAAGTATTACCGACAGTGTGTGCTATTGCCTGGATGAGTGAGGCGGCGACAGCTGCCTACACCGGTTTTCATTATCAAGGTTTAGATAATTACAAACTTTTTAAAGGCATTATCTTTGATGGTAATGAAGCGAGTGATTATCAAATTGATATGAACGCCGAAGTCTTTGATGATGGCACTCGTTTGGTGGTCGAAACTAAGATCTCAAGTACCAATGCTGATGGTAAATTGATATTTCATTACGGCGCTCAGTTGACGTTAGTAAACAAACTTAAAGCCAGTACTGAGATTAACTTAGTGGTACCCGAATTAGATGAAAAGTCAGGTGAATGTGCTGCGGCACTTTATACTAACGGCACTTTATTTCATGGTCCAAGCTTACATGGTATAAGTGAAATACTTGAGTGTAATGAGCAAGGCTTATTATTAAGCTGCCAAGTACCGACAGTCGCCAGTGCTAAGCAAGGTGACTTCACTGTGCCAGCTTTAGGTAATATCAGAGGCAATATCATTGGTAAAAACCAAAGTAACATTTTTGCTAATGACATTGCCTATCAGGCGATGTTGGTATGGGTGAAAAAACAACTTGGCTTAGGCAGTTTACCGTCAAGTACGCAAAGCTGGACGGTATACCGTGAAGTAGCCGTAGGCGAGCGATTTTACTTACAACTTAACGTGGTGAAAAGCTCAGGCAAGGGTAAACAACGCGGCTCTTTAGTTGCTGACATTCAAATGATTGATGAAAATATGCAATTGTTGAGTGAGATAAAATCAGCCAAAGTTACTGCCAGTGCCAATTTAAATGACCTTTTTTTACCGAAAGTTCTTCCCAAAGTTACGTCTGAAAAGGGCAACGATGAGGCGAGTGTTTAATGGTGCAAGGTAACTTCAACAGCGCCATTATTGGTTTAGATGCTCAGTTTGAAAACCAACATACTGTTCAAAATAATATTGATAGTGTGGAACGAGCTCTTTATTTAGGTAAAGGGAAGGGTAAAGAGCAGACTACTGCTTTAGAAAGCACTCTTGAACTTAGCTGTATAGCTGCCGTTGAGCGAATGGCGCTTGCTAACCAAGTTCCATACACTGATATCAAGGTTATCGTGCTGGCTCAAAACGGGTCTAATCAAGCAAAGCCAACAATCGATGTTGAAAATGTGGTTGTAGTGAGTTCATTAGCCAAGGCCATGTTACAGATTGATGAACTTATTGGCCAAAATGCCTTAGTGGCATTAGTTGGCATTAACTTAACTAAAAGCTTTACTTCAAATGAATTAGCTGAAAATGACTTAGCCGCAGATACATTAGCTACTAACAGTTTTGATGAAACCTTTACTGGTTATCAACACTGTCATGGCATGGCCGCCTTGTTATTTTCATCGGTAAGTTTTGCGCAAAGTAATAACAGTTATGTTTATTCATGGCTAAAAGGCTTTGCCGTTGGTGATGAAGTCATTAATTTTACTGAGGTCACCGAGGTTACTGCATTAGCACTAGATAATGCTCAAGTGAATGCTATTGATATTGGTTTGTTAGAAGTGACAGCCTTGGCGGATAGTAAGCTTGCCATGGTAGAGTCTACTGGTTTAATTGCCAGTTATTCTCATAAAGAAAAGCTAACCACGGCAGTTTCTTGTGCTCGTAGTGTTACGGGTGAGGGCGAAGGTTTTTCACAAGTATTCGGTTTACTACGCAGCGTTATTGCCTTGCAGCAACGTTATATTCCAGCCATTAGTGATTGGCAGCAGCCATCAATAAGTGAACTACAAAACTGGCAAGACTCAAGTTTTTACCTTGCTACCGAGGCTCGACCTTGGTATCCACAGCCAAATGGCAGCGCTCATCTTGCTGCTTATAGTTGCTTGGCGGCTAACAATGACTACTGTCATCTGGTCTTAGCAGAAAACAAAGTCATTGTTGCCGGTGAAAAACATCCCAGCCAAGATATTCGTCACAATGGCTTTATTGCTTGCAGCGAATTGAAAATTATTTTAGTGGCCGCTGACTCAGAGCAAGCTTTACTGGCAAGGTTAGCAGAAATAGAAGATAAGCTAACTTCTGAGATTTCCAATGTCAGCCTATCCCTGACTGATATTGCTCTACGCTGCTATCAACAAACTCAATCAGCAACAAGTAGATACAGTATTGCGTTGTTAGCTGAATCTAAAGAAGAGTTGTTAAAAGAAATTCAATCGGCACAGTCAGGAATCGAAACGGCATTTGAAACAGATAAAGAATGGCGTACCCCAAAAGGTAGTTATTTTACTTCCAATCCAGTAAATACCGATTTAACTGTAAGTGAAGGCGCTAACAATGTTTCATTTTTATACCCGGGCATTGGCGCAACTTATGTTGGTTTAGGCCGTGATTTATTTCATTTGTTTCCTGAAATTCATCAAGACGTAGCCGATTTAGCGGATGATATTGGCGCTAGTTTAAAAGATAAGTTGTTAAATCCGCGCACGATTGTTCGCCCAAGCTTTAAAGAATTAAAACAACTTGATTTAAACTTACGTGGCAACTTGGCCGATATCGCCGAAGCCGGTGTTGGTTTCGCTTGTGTTTTTACTAAAGTTTTTGAAAACGTGTTCAAAGTTAAAGCCGATTATGCTACGGGTTATAGTATGGGCGAAGTCAGCATGTATGCAGCGCTTGGCGCTTGGCAACAGCCGGGTTTAATGAGCGCACGTTTAGCCAATTCGGATACCTTTAATGAACGTTTATGTGGTGACTTATTAACGTTGCGTGAGCATTGGGGCTTACCTAAATCCACTGATAATACAGCGGATGAACTGATTTGGGAAACTTACACCATCAAAGCAACACTTGATGAGGTTATCAAAGCTAGTGAAGGTGAAGAACGAGTTTATTGCACCATTATTAATACCCCTGACAGTTTATTACTCGCAGGTTATCCCGCAGATTGTTTACGTGTGATTAAAAAACTTGGTGTACGCGCCATGGCATTAAATATGGCCAATGCTATTCATAGTGCGCCAGCCAAAAAAGAATACCTAGACATGGTTGAGTTATACACCATGGAAGTTAACCCACGTTTGAAAACCAAGATGTATTCAAGTTCGTGTTATTTACCTGTGCCACAGCTAAGTAAGGCTATCGCCCACAGTGTTGCTAAATGTTTATGTGACCGAGTAGATTTTCCTCGTTTGATTAATACCATGCATGATAAAGGTGCTCGGGTATTTATTGAAATGGGACCTGGTCGTTCATTGTGTAGCTGGACCGATAAAATTTTGGACTCTGGTGTTCAAGAGTCTGATGCGCAGTGTAAACCACGCGTTGCTGTACCGGTGAATGCCAAAGGTACCAGTGACGAGTTAACGTATTTAAGAGCTTTGGCTAAGTTGATCAGTCATGGCGTGACACTTGATATCAAGACCTTATTTAAAGGCTCGATAATCGTGCAGAATAATTAAGAATAAATAAAATAGGATACTTGATAGACAGAATTCGGGTATGACGAAATTAGGCTGCTTGAATGTTTTAGTTCAAGCAGAGCGAAGAGTATTAAGACTCTTCATAGAGGAAAGTATGGAAAATATTGCCGTAGTAGGTATTGCTAATTTATTCCCAGGATCTTCTGCACCAGAAGAGTTTTGGCAGCAGTTACTGAACAAAGAAGATTGCCGCAGCAAAGCCACTAAAGAACAAATGGGTGTTGATCCTGCCAAGTACACGGGAAAGAAAGGCGATACCGATAAATTTTACTGTGTTCATGGTGGCTATATCCGTGATTTCGATTTTGATGCCAGCGCTTTTGTTAATAATGATGCTCAAAGCCACCTTCAAAAGGAAAGCGGCTTAACAACCGATTATTTAAATCAATTAGATGATTTAAACCAATGGGCGCTTTATGTTACTGAACAAGCATTAACCGATGCCGGTTATTGGGGCAGTGATAAACTGGAAAAATGTGGTGTTATTTTAGGAAATTTATCCTTTCCAACTAAATCATCTAATCACTTGTTTATGCCGCTTTATCATCAAGTGGTTGATGATGCGTTAAAAGCGGGTGTTAATAAAGACTTTCAGTTAAGTCACTTTTCTGATACCGATATTGCTCAGAGTAATGTTCATGCCGACAATGCCTTAGTGGCAGGTTACCCAGCAGCATTGCTAGCTAAAGCTGCAGGTTTAGGCGGTACACATTTTGCCCTTGATGCTGCTTGTGCATCGAGTTGTTATTCGGTAAAACTGGCTTGTGATTATTTACATACGGGTAAGGCTGATATGATGTTAGCCGGTGCTGTCTCAGGCGCTGATCCTATGTTTGTAAATATGGGTTTCTCAATCTTTCAAGCTTATCCAGCAAACAATA
This sequence comes from Colwellia psychrerythraea, assembly GCF_000764185.1. GTDB lineage: Bacteria > Pseudomonadota > Gammaproteobacteria > Enterobacterales > Alteromonadaceae > Colwellia > Colwellia psychrerythraea_B. The sequence continues at coordinate 17,635 of NZ_JQEC01000013.1, read as the reverse complement.
TTCACGCCCCGTTTGATAAAAATTCACAAGGTTTATTTGCCGGCGAAGGCGCAGGCATGATGGTGTTAAAACGCCATAGTGATGCGGTACGTGATGGTGATAAAATTCACGCTATCATCAAAGGCGGCGCTTTATCTAATGATGGTAAAGGTGAGTTTGTTTTAAGTCCAAATACCAAAGGGCAGGTTTTAGTTTATGAACGTGCCTATGAAAATGCTGGCGTTGACCCACGTGACGTTGATTACATTGAATGTCACGCCACGGGCACACCCAAAGGTGATAACGTTGAGCTAGGCTCAATGGATACTTTTTTCAGTCGCTTTCCTCGTACCGAAGGAAAGGGCAATGGCAATAAACCACTACTTGGCTCAGTAAAATCTAACTTAGGTCACTTACTTACCGCTGCAGGCATGCCGGGCATGACCAAAGCGATTTGGGCGCTTAATCAAGCTAAAATTCCCGCAACAATAAATTTGAATGAGCCATTAAGCTCGAAAAAAGGTTATTTAGGCGGCGCACAAATGCCAACGGATACCATTGATTGGCCAGTAGGTTCAACTAATAACGCCAATACTAAAGCTAACAGCAAACCAAGAACTGCAGGTGTCAGTGTTTTTGGTTTTGGCGGCTCTAATGCCCATTTAGTTTTACAACAGCCAACACAGACGCTAGCAACGGTAACTAACGTCGCAAAAGCACGTGAGCCTTTAGCTATTATAGGTATGGACGCGCATTTTGGTGCCGCTAAAGATTTAGCGAGTTTTAAAACGCTCATTCAGAGTAATAGCAATACCTTTAGAGAGTTGCCAACTAAGCGCTGGAAAGGCATTGAAAAGAATACCGAAGTAATGAATGCCTTATCTTTAGCTAAAGCGCCAGTAGGCGGTTATGTTGAAGAATTTGATATTGACTTTCTACGCTTTAAAGTACCGCCAAACGAGCAAGACTGTTTAATTCCACAGCAATTGATGATGATGAAAGTAGCGGATAATGCTGCTAAAGATGCTGGCCTTAAAGAAGGCAGTAATGTTGCAGTATTAGTGGCAATGGGTATTGAATTAGAGCTTCATCAATACCGTGGTCGCGTTAATTTAAGTACACAAATTGAAGAGAGCTTATTACAACAAGGCGTAAGCTTAAGTGATGAGCAACGTGAAACGTTAACCAATATTGCCAAAGATGGTGTCGCGCACGCCGCGCAGTTAAATCAATATACCTCGTTTATTGGTAATATTATGGCCTCGCGCATTTCAGCGTTATGGGATTTTTCAGGCCCAGCTATTACCTTGTCGGCAGAAGAAAATTCTGTTTATCGCTGTGTTGAATTAGCCGAAAACTTATTCCAAACATCAGATATTGATGCGGTAATTATTGCTTCGGTAGATTTAGCTGGCTCGATAGAGAATATTACCCTAAGACAGCACTATGGCCCTGTTTCTGTTGATGCTCAAGCTTCGGCAAATGTGCTTGATAAAAATCACTGGTTAATAGGCGAGGGCGCAGCAGCATTTGTTGTTAAACCTGAATCTATGGTGAGTGAACAAAGTATTTATGCCACTATCGACAGCATTAGTTTTGTCAACGGCAATGATGCAGATGCTATCACTAAAGCGGCAACGAACGCTTTGGCAATAGCAGGGCTTAAAGCTGGAGATATCAATAGTGTTGAAGCACATGCCAGTGGTTTTATTGTCGAGAATAGGGCAGAAAACCAAGCGCTACCAAAGCTTTATTTAGGTAAAACTATTAGCTCGGTTAAAAGCAATATTGGTCATACCTTTAATGCTTCAGGTGTTGCCAGTATTGTTAAGTCTGCGCTGCTTTTAAATGAGAACGTGTTGGATGGAAACGTTTTAGATGAGCGATCAGCTAAAACCAATACTACGGCTTATATAGCTTCTCACATTGCAGTGAATGGTTTAGGTAAAGATGAAAGCTGTGCTCACCTGATACTTTCTTCAAGCAAAAAAACACATCAAGCCGCTCCTGCACCGGCAGGAAAGCAACGTCCTAAATTAATAAAAACCATTACCTTGGGTGGCAAAGCGATTTTTGATGACATTATCGAAAAAGTGCAATCAGCTGAAATAGCAGGCATCAAACAAGCATTTGCTCAACAGTCATTAGGATGCGTTAAGCAAGCGGTTAATGTGGATAATTTAACGCCTAAGTTGTTAGCCACACCCCTATCTGAATCAATAACCGAATCAGAGCAAGCTAATACCGCTCTGCATGCTAATCAATCTATTCAAGCCAAAACACGACCAACCGTCGTTACTGGAGTACAAGTGAAAAAGACTATTCATAGCCAAAGTAAAAGGCAAGTACCTGCTGATGTTAAACATCAAGCAAGTAAAGAAATTTTTCAAGAATCCGCCACTCATCAAGCATTTTTGACTACGCGTCAAGTAGCAGGGCAGCAGCTATCTAAACTGATAGAAATGCAAGCTAACGCTAGTGCCGGCTTACCTGCTTATAGCGCGGAAAAACAACCGATAATTGCTGCTCATGCACCTCATACGCCAGAGCTTTCGATTGTTAGTTCAAATGCACAAACGGATGATTTAGTTGAGGCAAACAAATACTGGGCAGCACAATCAGGTTTCCAAATAAAGGGGCCTGCAGGTTATGACTATCCACCATTACAGCTTGAAGAGCGCTTTAGCCAGCCTGAAAATGTTATTTGGGATACTGCTGATTTAGTTGAATTTGCTGAAGGTGATATCGCTAAAGTATTTGGTGATGAATACAAAATCATTGATAGCTATTCACGCAGAGTACGTTTACCTACCACAGATTATTTATTGGTTTCACGTGTTACTGAGCTTGAAGCAACAGTAAATGAATATAAAAAGTCATACATGTGCACAGAATACGATATTCCTGTTGATGCACCCTTTTTAATTGATGGCCAAATCCCATGGTCAGTCTCGGTTGAATCTGGGCAGTGTGATTTATTGTTGATTTCTTATATAGGCATTGATTTCCAAGCCAAAGGTGACCGTGTTTATCGTTTACTAGATTGTCAGTTAACTTTCCTTGAAGAAATGGCTTTTGGCGGCGAAACGCTACGTTATGAAATCCACATTGACAGCTATGCTAAAAATGGCGAGCAGTTATTATTCTTTTTCCACTACGATTGTTATGTTGGTGATAAGAAAGTATTAATCATGCGCAATGGTTGTGCGGGTTTCTTTACCGACGACGAACTAAAAGACGGTAAAGGTGTTATCCATAACGACAAAGACAAAGCTGAATTTACTAATGCAGTGAAAACTTCATTTACGCCATTTTTAAACCGTCCTCGTGATCAATATGATTACGCTGACATGATGAAGTTAGTGAATGGCGATGTTGCCGGTTGTTTTGGTAGTGCTTACGATCAACAAGGTCGTAACCCGTCATTAAAGTTTTCCTCAGAAAAATTCTTAATGATTGAACGTATCATCAATGTTGATGCTAACGGTGGTCATTGGGGCTTAGGTCTATTAGAAGGTCAAAAAGACTTAGATCCAGAACATTGGTATTTCCCTTGTCACTTTAAAGGTGACCAAGTAATGGCAGGCTCATTAATGAGTGAAGGTTGTGGTCAAATGGCGATGTTCTATATGTTGTCATTAGGCATGCATGCTAATATGAATAATGCGCGTTTCCAACCTATGCCAGGTGAGTCACAAACGGTTCGTTGTCGTGGCCAAGTTCAGCCGCAACATAATACCCTGACTTATCGCATGGAAGTAACTGAAATGGGCATGAAGCCATATCCATATCTTAAAGCTAATATAGATATTCTTCTAGATGGCAAAGTGGTAGTTGATTTCAAAAACTTGGCGATGATGATCACTGAGCAAGATGAAAACTCAGCATATCCAGTGACCTTGCCTGAAAATGTAGAGTTGGTAAGTGAGTTAGTAGCGACTGTAGAATCGCCAGCAATAGAAAGTGGCGAGCTAGATGAGCGTGGCATTAACCCGTTTAAACACATTGAACGGCCGTTAATGAAAGTGATGTCTGACTTTAACGCGCCAAAAGAAAAGGGCGTTACCCCGATCCAACATTTTGAAGCGCCTATGCTAGCTGGACAAAACCGTGTGCCAAACCAAGCACCATTTACCCCGTGGCACATGTTTGAATTTGCAACAGGCGACATCTCAAAATGTTTTGGTCCCGACTTTGATGTTTACCAAGGCCGTATTCCACCGCGCACGCCATGTGGTGACTTACAAGTAGTTACTCAGGTGGTTGAAGTTCAAGGCACACGTTTAGATTTGAAAAAATCATCAAGCTGTATTGCTGAGTATCAGGTACCAGAAGATGCTTGGTACTTTACTAAAAACAGCGTTGATAACTGGATGCCATATTCGTTAATCATGGAGATTGCTTTACAACCGAACGGCTTTATCTCTGGTTATATGGGAACTACCTTAGTTTACCCAGAAAAAGATTTATTTTTCCGTAACCTAGATGGAAGTGGTGACTTGCTCAAGCAAGTTGATTTACGCGGTAAAACTATCGTTAATAAATCAGTATTGATGAGCACTACCATGGCTGGTGGTATGATCATTCAAAGTTTTACCTTTGAGTTATACGTTAAAGATGAAAGTCAAGCAGCACAGGCGCTGGAAAGCCATGACTTATTTTATAAAGGCACGGCAGTATTTGGTTACTTTGGCGCAGACGCACTAACTAATCAGTTAGGTATAGACAACGGCAGAGTCACTTTTCCGTGGTTTGAAGATAACAATACGCCGAAATCAGACATTGAACTGATTGACTTAACCAATAAAGAGTTAGCTTTATACCAAGCACCAGCAAATAAACCGCATTATAAACTAGCGGGTGGTCAAATGAACTTTATCGATACCGTTTCTATTGTTGAAGGTGGTGGTAAAGCAGGCGTAGCTTATGTGCATGGTGAACGTACTATTGATGCCACTGATTGGTTCTTCCGTTACCATTTCCATCAAGATCCGGTAATGCCTGGCTCATTAGGTGTTGAAGCCATTATTGAATTAATGCAAACCTACGCCTTGAAAAATGATTTAGGCAAAGGTTTTACTAACCCAAGGTTCATCGCACCAGCAACCTTAGTTAAGTGGAAATACCGTGGCCAAATCACGCCATTAAACAAACAAATGTCACTTGATGTACACATCACCGATATTATCCGTAAAGAGGGTGAAGTGCGTTTAGTGGGCGATGCTAATTTATCGAAAGATGGCTTAAGAATATACGAAGTGAAAGATATTGTTCTTTCCATCATCGAAGCTGATTAATGGTCAATCTCATTGTCATTAGGCAATTTTTCTTCATTAGAAATACTCATTGATACTTATCAATTCCGTGTTCCTTCTTTGAAAAATAGCCGACTGACTTCGAGCTTAACTATTAACGGTATTAATACTTGTTAAAATTAATCGTGAGTTTTATAAATTAAAAAGCACTGATAAATATAAGAATAAACAGGAAAGAACATGTCAAACTTAGAGTTTAATAATACTAATGCCATCGATTGGGCATGGAAAGTTAACGCGAATGACGTTAGCAGTAACAATACGCAGATTAAGTCAGCGTTAATGGATTTATCAAAGCCAGTATATGTGGCAAAATCTAGCACTGGCAACGGTACCGATTATGGTGTCGCCAATGTAACTTCAACTTCAGGTGCAACAGATGTTCTAGCTTTTGCGCAAAAGTTAAACCCTGAAGATTTAGGTGATGATGCTTATAAAAAACAGCATGGTGTTAAATACGCTTACCATGGCGGTGCTATGGCTAATGGTATTGCCTCGGTTGAATTGGTCGTTGCTTTAGGTAAAGCAGGGTTTCTATGTTCATTTGGCGCTGCAGGTCTTGTACCTGATGCCGTAGAAGATGCTATCCGCCGTATTCAAGCTGAATTACCTAATGGTCCTTACGCAGTAAACTTAATTCATGCACCGGCGGAAGAAGCATTAGAGCGCGGCGCGGTTGAGCGTTTTTTAAAGCTGGGTGTTAAAACCGTAGAGGCTTCAGCTTACTTAGGGTTAACCGAGCATATTGTTTGGTATCGTTTGGCTGGTTTGTCTAAAAATGCTGATGGTAGTGTTCATATTGGCAACAAGGTTATTGCTAAAGTTTCACGTACCGAAGTAGGGCGCCGCTTTATGGAGCCGGCACCACAAAAATTAATTGATAAATTATTAGCCCAAGGCAAAGTTACTCAAGAGCAGGCTGATCTATCAAAGCTTGTTCCAATGGCTGATGATATTACCGCTGAGGCAGACTCAGGCGGTCATACTGATAATCGTCCCTTTTTAACCTTGTTGCCAACCATCATAGCGCTGCGTGATGAAGTACAAGCACAATATAATTTTAGTCCCGCATTACGTGTGGGTGCAGGTGGCGGTATCGGAACCCCTGAAGCCGGATTAGCAGCCTTTAACATGGGTGCAGCCTACATAGTGCTTGGCTCAGTAAACCAAGCCTGTGTTGAAGCTGGCGCGTCAGAATATACCCGTGAATTATTATCAAAAGTAGAAATGGCCGACGTTACTATGGCACCTGCGGCTGATATGTTTGAAATGGGCGTTAAATTACAAGTGGTTAAACGTGGTTCAATGTTCGCTATGCGTGCGAAAAAGTTATACGAGTTATATGTAAATCATGACTCGATTGAAGATATTCCTGCGGCAGAGCGTTTAAAAATTGAGAAACAAATCTTCCGTTCAAACCTTGATGATGTTTGGGCTGGCACCGAAGCTTTTTTTACTGAACGTGATCCTGAAATGTTAGCACGTGCAAAATCAAGCCCTAAACGTAAAATGGCACTAATTTTCCGTTGGTATTTAGGTTTGAGTTCGCGCTGGTCAAATACCGGTGAAAAAGGCCGTGAAATGGATTATCAAATTTGGGCTGGACCAAGTTTAGGTGCATTTAATAGCTGGGTAAAAGGTACTTATTTAGAAGATTATACTCGTCGTGGCGCAGTAGATGTTGCTTTGCATATGCTTAAAGGTGCAGCGTATTTACAACGCGTTAATCAATTGAAATTACAAGGTGTTAGTTTAACTACTGAGTTAGCAAGTTATCGTAGTGAAGATTAGCTAAATCTTTAAGTTCCAGGGAATAGATATGAGCCAATGTATTGAAATTGCCGTATTTGAGGTTGCTAAAAGCAACCTTGAGCGCCTGCTTGAAGTCAGTGAAACATTATTTGCTGAAATTAATGCAGTGCAAGACAACATTCTTGCTCATCAAATATCAACGAAAATAGACCTCTCTAAAGAAAGTTCTGAAGAAGCACCTGCAGAAAGAACAGAAAAAAGTACAGCAGAAAGCGAAGAAGATCTAGGGGAAGTCTGTTGGCACCTCACTTGGGCAAATACTCAAGCAGTACAGGCAAGTAAGAGTATGTGGTCAACTTATTCAAGTTCAGCTGAAATAGAACGTTTAGTCGGTAAAAAGCTCTATTATGGCCACTTTGCTGCGGTGATAACAAAGCAATAGTTTTGCTATAGACATAATCGCTTTGCTACAAATAATAAAGCCACTTAGTTTACTTCTGTAGAGATAGTAATTAGGTGGCTTTTTCATATCTTCACTTTAAGCGTTTTTAAGAAATAATCTTCGAGTAACTAGCCCTATCAATATCTACAACTTCAACCGAAGTTGAACAGCCTTTTAAAGCAAGTGTTGTTAGACTTTCGAGTACTAATTTTGACAGCATTAATTTTTGTTCAGTTTTGCGGCCCGACAGTATTCTCATCGTCACGTGAATAAAATCTGCTGGTGAAGACGCGCTTTGCACAGCCCCCGTCTGATAATGCTCGACAGGTAACACGCGCACTTTAATATCACTACCATTTTTTTCAAATAGTGATGACTCCATACTAGCGTTAAAAACTAGCGGGATTAAAGTATTACTTTCTATAGATGATGAATGCTCAATTATACAATGAGGCATGTTTTTCTCCGTTAGTTATTGCTGTGAGTAAAGACAGTTAATTAAAGTTGATTCTTAAAGTCATCCCCTAAGGAACTTTTCGATCTTAACTTAATTTTATTTAAATAACTTGTCACAAAAGTGAAAAATGCAATACCAATAAAGTCCGCTGATAAATCAATTAAATCAAAGCTTCTATTGGGAATAAAGTACTGGCTGAACTCTTCAATGACGACAAAACTAAACACCAGAATTGTGCCTAAAAATAACTGCATTGAATAGAAGTTAAATGATTTAAACTTAAAGGCAAGGTTAGTTGCGAGTGTTAACACTCCAAATAAACAGAAGTGTCCGAGCTTATCGCCATAGGGCATACCGGCGATGATTTGAAAAAATATACTGTGTTGTCCGGTATTTGCTAAATAGATAACCCAAAGAATAAAGCAAAAAAATGCAATAGTGCACAGTGGGATAAGAGTCGTTATTACTTTTTTCATATTATTTATTTTATATAATTTTTTATTTAGCTTTAAATAAAATGCCGTTTAAAGGTAATTAACATCATATTTAACTTGAATAAAATCATTAGGGAAGGTTATAGAGTCTGCATTTTCAAGTTTAATGCTATGGTCAAGTTTGCCAAACAGAGGAATGCCAGCGCCAAGCAATAAAGGAGCTCTAGTAATGGTCATTTCGTTAATGAGTTTTAAGTTGATAAACGAGGTAATAGTAGCGCCGCCATCAATGTAGGCATGTTTTAACCCTTGCGCTGATAGTTTATTTACTAAGCTTTCAATATCACCGGCGTAAATCTCTACTTTATCCACTAAGTTTGTCGGCGGCTCAGTCAAAGTATTACTTAAGGCATAAATCTTAATATCACCATATGGCCATTGCTCAGCAGGGATATCAAAACTCGAAATCACCTGCATACATTTACGACCCATAATCATACAGTCAACAGAGTTAATAAATTTAGCAAAGCCCATATCTGGATTGGCTTTCATGTCAGCATCAGCTTTACCAGCAGTATGCAGCCAATCCACACCGCCTTCAGAGGTTGCTATATAACCATCAGCGCTTGTTGCTATATATACTGAACATTTCATAAAGTTATATTTCCTGAGTTAGCTTTTAAGGGCACTACTATAGTTGTTCCTTTTATTCTTATGGGGGCAGTAAAGTAGCAAAAAACATCACTGTTACAGAAAGCCTTAGTACATTGATAGATTGAAGTTTTTCCCATATATATTTTCATTTACTGGCTAAATACCGACGGTATTAAAAATAGCTTCAAAGCAGTCAGTAGTCACTTTTACAAGGTTCCGACGTTAGATGAATAGATGATATCCAAGCTATGTCCGGCTTCTTGATAACGTTGTAAATATAGGACTTAATAAATTATCTGCAATTGCAGTCTTAACTGGCTTCTCAATGTGTTTAGCTATGATATAAGCAACGCTAGATATAAAAACAATTGCAAGTACAGGGAGCAGGAAGCTTATGTTTTCTGGTAATAAACTTTTGAACTGTATCGTAAGTGATATCATCATATTTTCATGAAGTAAGTATAATGGATAACTAATATAGCCAAAAAATAATAAAAATTTGTTACTTAATAGCTTTTGAATATTTCTATTTACCAGAGAGTAAGAAAATAAGGTAGAAATAGCCATGATAGCAACAAAAATACCTAAACTATTACTTTCTAAAGCGGTAACTAAAGAGCTGGTAGTACACATTAATAGACCAAGAAGAAACCACTTTTTATTATCATGTTTTATAAACATATAAAATGAAGTGCCGGCGGCAAACCAACCAAAATATTCGAAAGATAAGTGATGCGAAATCGATGAAGAGTAAGCTATCAAAGAATTATCAGTGTAATTTGATAAATTAGTTACGGTAAAGCTAAATATAAAGAGTATAAATAAGCTTACAACCAGTTTACGGCTGCCTATTAAAAAATATAAAAAAGCGGCAATAGCATAGAACTTAAATTCGACATATAGAGACCAAAAAGCCCCTTCGATACTGTTCACACTACCTATTAACTTACTGAGGATATAGGGTTCTATGAATGTTAATCCAGGGATTAAATCTTTAGCTGATGGTATTCCTTGTGGCCTTTCGAAGAAGATATCCTTAGTCATAAATATGATAACTGAACAAATTAACATACATGGGAATAACCTTAACCACCTTCGATATAAAAAACTTTTAAAATGGCTACTCTTTTCAAGAGACATTAAAATAACAAAGCCTGAAAGTAAAAAGAAAAGTTGAACACCAAGAAAGCCAAATTTAAACAACGGAAATTGGGCATATGTATCACCGTATGGAACTAATTCAGTCCATCGGCTAAAAGCATGAAAAAAAACGACTAACAGTATTGCTATACCACGGTGTCCATCAAGATAATCAATCCTTCTCATTTATGCTTCCTTTTCTGAGTTTTATTGTAATGCAATTTTTAATTCCTCAATCCAAATATCGTAGCCCTTCTTATTTAAATGCACGCCATCACCGAGATGAAAACTTGAAGACAAACTTCCATCTGGCGCAATACGTTGATTTATATCTAAGTAAGTTATATGAACATAATTTTGGGTTAGAGCTATAATTTCGTTATTTAATTTTTTAATTTCTAAGTTTGATATTTTACCATGTTTAATGTTTTCATCTATTAAAAAAATTGCACAAATAATAATTTTTTTATCAGAAGGCAGGTATTCGATAATATTTTTAAAATTGTTAATTATATCATTTATCGGCCTTATTCCTATGTCATTGTGGCCAATAGACAATATGATGCTTCTGGCTTTATAGATTGAATTATAAAGAGGTAACCTTTTAATTACACCTAAAGTTGTATCGCTCCCTATCCCATAATTAACAGACATATTGTCAACAGATGTAACAGCTAACCCTTGCACCAAGCTATCACCAATAAATAAATTATATTCTTCGGTTAAGTTTTTATCGGCTCTATTATGGAATGCGGTCATTTGGTAATAATGCTTAGTAAGCTCAGTTTGCGTTTCACCGGTAAAGCTGAAATTTTTATATAAGTAAGGATATTTTATTAAAACTGTAATTAAAAAAAGGTGGATCAGTATTATATAAGTAACTTTAAAATATTTAATTTTCATTTTATCGACTTACCTCTGCGAGAATATGTAAATTGATGTAATTAAATGTGAAACAGAAATACTGTCTATTTAAAAACAGGCGTCTTCATTTATCATCGAGGAATAGCCATATTAACGGATATTTAATCTCATAACTTGTTTGATTGATGAAGAATAATTAGCCTTTACTTAGGGAGACTTTGGAATATCACGTAAAGGCTAACAATGATTGTTGTGAGAGTTTAATTTCTGCATTTGAATTTAAGCATAATTAATGCAATTTATCTAAACTAACAATTTAACTTTATCGCTGAACAAAAACATAAAAGACAAAACTTTACCTTTTCGTGTTTTTATTCAGTACCTACTAGATATTACTGTAAAACCTCTCTTTGCAGTAAAGCGACCATTTTTCCCGTTTTAGCAGACCAAATACCTTGGGCCAAATCGGGCGTTAATATTTGAATGACAAGCCAACCTTCTTTTCCTTGTTCATTAAATATTTCGGCTAAGTCTGGCATCTTTTGTTTTTTTATACCGGTTAAAAAGCCTTCTTTGTTTTCAATTTCAAGTGTTTTATATTCATATTGTTTCATGGTTATTAATTCCTTATATTCCAAATCTAAAGTATCGATGTCTAATGCTGAAGCTAAAGCCTTTTTAGACTGCAACGAAGCTGAGGCCTCTTTCTCTATTCGCTGTATAGTCCGCAGGTTAAGACCTGATGCTATTGCTAGCTCGTCTTGAGACCATGACTTTCTCTTTCTTAATTCGAGAATTAATTGTGCATTAATTTTCATAGTGACCTTTATTTACCCATGCTTGGGCTTCTTTGGAGTTGTGTGGAGACAACTAGATTCTCCATCATATCTTTGGAATAGTTTACGAATGTACTACGGTATTAGTACGCATATCTTACGACAGCTATACGACAGTGCAGGGTTTTAATGCGCTAGCGCAGAGGTTTATTTATTTACACTGAACATTGTACTAATTTTATTTACCGTATTTAGATTTCTACCTGTTGCTGTTTGACCTAAACAAAGTTCAATATTTGCTACTAGTTTCGATCGGCCAATGCCATTAGGCGCATGTAAATAAAAAACATTATCTTTTACCAAGTATTGCTCTGACTCAGCACAGTATTTAGCTACTTTTTCTTGATTTAGGTCAATGGCGTCTTGGCAAAAATAAAAATGGACAAATTTACCTTCAAATTCAGCATAGGGATTATTCGCTTTAGCTAAGCTAAATTCAGCTTCGTTTAAAGTAAATACTTCTAGGGCGAAACCATAACGGTTAGCAACTATGGCTTTAACATTATCACTGGGATTACGGGCACTTTTTAACATGATATTACCACTTTGAATATATGAGGATACTGCTTGGTAGCCATTTTCCTCAAGCAGCGATACAAATGGCTTCATGGGTAATAGATTTTTACCGCTCACATTAACGCCTCTAAATAACATGATATAACTTTGCATCGTTTGTCCTTAAATACAGTCTTAAATTTTCTACTTATTAGCTATTTTCCAAGGCATTAAATTGTTCTAGCCAATCACTAAATGAATTTGATGCTTTATTAACTGTGCACAAACCATGATTATAAAACCATACAGGCACATCTTTTGTTTCATTCACACAATCTTCAAACTTGAAGCAGAACATGTTGCCCTTACAATCAGAGGCAAATAAAATATGTCCTTTTGGCATACCACTCATTTCATAAAGCTTTGATAGTGAATATATATCTTCAAGGCTTAAAAAATCTTGTACTTCAGAAATATCGACCCCTAAATCACAAATTCTAGTTAATACGTTTGGCGTATGAACTAAGCCGTAAGTAGAAATTAGGTATTTATATGATTCCGGTAAACTTGCATTTAGTTTTGTTTCAAGTTCGATGATATCTTGGCTGTCTATTGGAGTCATAACGTGTTTACTGGCCCAATGTTCTACAAATAAATCAATAGTTTTCACTTACGAATACTCCAAAAAAAGTAAGGTCCGCTTGAGCGGGTAAAGTTGTAACGAAACAAGCTGCTGTTATTTATATTTGCTCCGTTTTAGGGAAATAAACGAGAATTATTTAATGCTATTAACAGATAAAAGTCACTTCCAGTAAATCTAGTATTTGGGTGATATTGATGTCTTTTATGGCGTGCTCTGTTGAGGAGTGAATTTCACCTGCTTTATTGCCTAAAGCAAGATCGACAAAATTTGGCTTACTATCATGAAGCACTAAAACTATTTTTTTATCCATGGCGATACAATCTATGGTTATCGCATCAGCGTTCATGCCTTGTTTACGTAATGTCTTATCCATAATACCCATTAAGGTATCAACGTTTTTGTTTCGCTCGTAAAACAAATCATTGGCTTTGGCGACTATTTCAGAGAGTTCTTTTAAGGTTTTTTTCATTATATTATTATAGGCAAGCTAATTGATTGCATAGGCAAGTAAGTAATTTAGCTACTGTAAACTAGCGAGTAATTAAAATCCATCGGTAAGTCAGCTGCATTTTTCTTTGTGGAAACTGACCATGACACTTAGCTTACCTTAGGTTAAGTTGATTTACACATCGATACTGGTTAGTTGTTTTGAGAACACATATACTCCGACCATCTTTTTACAACAGAAGTATATAAATATGATAAAAAAAATTGGATTATCACTGCTCTCAGCTGCAGTGTTGGTTGGTTGTGTTGCAACCACCTCTGACGAGTCAACGGCGAAAAACAGTGCCCAAGATATTAGCGCAAGTTACGACAGTATTAATACTGCGCAATTAATTGAACATGTAAAAGTATTATCTTCTGATGAATTTGGTGGTCGTGCGCCTTCAAGTGAAGGTGAAAAGCTTACGCTTGCATACCTAACTGAGCAGTTTACTGCAATTGGCTTTAAGCCTGGTAATGGTGATAGTTTTTTACAAGAAGTGCCATTAGTATCAATTGAAGCATCAAGTGATATGACATTGGCCATTGGAGGTAAAAACTACCAACACGGTACTGATATGGTTATGGGCAGCGCCCGAATTAGTGAATTAGAACAACTTAAAAATTCTGAACTTGTTTTTGTTGGTTATGGTGTTAATGCACCAGAATATAATTGGAATGATTATAAAGATCTTGATGTTAAGGGTAAAACGGTTGTTATTTTAGTGAACGATCCTGGTTTCGCTACCCAAGACCCAGAGCTATTTACCGGTAATGCCATGACTTATTACGGTCGTTGGACTTACAAGTATGAAGAAGCAAGTCGTCAAGGCGCTGAAGGGGCAATTATCATTCATGAAACTGCACCAGCATCTTACGGTTGGTCGGTTGTGAAAAACTCTTGGACTGGACCTCAGTTTAGTTTTCAACGAGAAGATTTGAATAAAGATCGTGTTGCGGTCGAAGGCTGGATTAACAGCGATGTAGCTACTGAATTATTCGCTAAAGCGGGTCTCGATTTTACTAAAATGAAAGAACGTGCTGCCCAAGGTAGTTTTAACATTGATATGGGTGATTTAGATGCCTCTATCACCGTAAAAAATACTATCAAAAATTCAATTTCATATAACTTCATTGCCACTTTACCAGGTCAAACAAAAGCAGATGAGCATATTTTGTATTCTGCTCACTGGGATCACCTAGGTACTGATTTATCAAAAGAAGGCGATCAAATTTATAATGGTGCACATGATAATGCTACCGGAACTGCCGCATTAATTGAAGTTGCTGAAGCCTTTGCAAAGTTGCCACAACCTCTTGAACGTTCAGTTACCTTTTTAGCGGTAACGGCAGAAGAGCAGGGTTTACTTGGCTCTAAGTTTTATGCCGCAAACCCAGTAATACCAGCAGCTAAAACGGTTGCTAATATTAATATGGATGCACTTAATGTAAATGGTAAAAGTAAAGATGTTGCCGTTTATGGTTTAGGTCAATCTGAGCTTGATAGCTTTTTAACTAAAGCTGCAGCTAAGCAAGACCGTGTAATATCAGGTGATCCAAGACCTGCAGCGGGTATTTACTACCGCTCAGATCATTTTGCTTTTGCCAATATTGGTATTCCAGCGTTGTATGCAAAAGGTGGTTCAACGCCAGCGGATCAAGCTACAGCTGACTTAAGAGCTAAGCTAAACCCTATTTTGGCTAAATGTTATCACGGTCTTTGTGATGAATATCGCGATGATTGGGATTTAACTGGTGCGGTTCAAGATATGCAATTGTTCTTTGAAATTGGTTTTGAATTATCTAAAGAAGGTGTTTGGCCGCAGTGGAGCAAAACCTCTGAATTCAAGCGATAAGATTACTTTAAACGCTATGATGAATTAGGATACTAGTAGACACTAGTATTGGTGGGTAATCTTTAAAAAGCGGTAGTAGCTATTTAGCACTATCGCTTTTTTTATCGGTATCTTTTAAGCTTTACTGACAAATTCCAGCCATTTTGGCTTGGGTTAACTTCTGTAAATCTTGTGGACTTAACTCTATTTCTAAACCTCTTTTACCCGCGCTTACATAAATCGTCGGGAATTGCTTTGCCGATGCATCAATAAAGGTTTTTAGGTGCTTTTTTTGTCCAAGCGGACTAACACCACCCAGTACATAACCTGTTGAACGCTCAACATCAACTTTTAATGCCATGCTTGCTTTTTTACCACCAAATGTTTTGGCTATTAATTTCATACTTAACATGGCTGACACCGGAATTACTGCAACTACCAGCGCTTTATTATCAATACTCACCACTAAGGTCTTAAAAACTCTGTTTGTTGATATGCCAAGTTTTTGAGCCGCTTCATTACCAAACGACTCACTTGAGACATCATGTATGTACTCATGAACCTGATAAGTCACCTTGTTTTTTTGGGCGCTATTAATTGCGGGTGTCACTTCTACTTCCTCCCTTAAATTTTAACTGATGGTCATTATTCTTCATATTTTCACCTTGCAGCATTTTATTCTATCAGCGAGGTCATTATTACCACATATTTATGTGGTAATAAGTATCTTTAATTTAGTTAAAAATTACTACACTAGAAATATATATAACATCACTTTGGGGTCGTCTGTTATGATCATTACTTCCACAGGCTGTGTGAAAACTTTTTTGACCAGCTTTTTGAATAAACACTAAATCATTATGATCAATCAATCTTAAAACAAGCTATTACATCAATCTATATTTGATGCAATATTCACTATGTTAATTGATTATATAGTGGTTTTATGTCTCGTCATATTAAAGGTTTAACTGGCTCCCAAGCTACACTATTTCCAGAAATTCTTGATGACTTTGTATCGAAAGAAAATCCAGTTAGAGTTATTGGCGTATTTGTTGATGAATTGGACTTGGAGTTCCTAGGGTTTAAAGGCGTTAAAGCTAAAAATAAAGCACGGCCTGGTTATCATCCGACTACTTTATTTAAGATATACATTTACGGATATTTGAATAGAATTCAATCTACACGCTGTTTAGAACGATAAACTCAACGCAATGTTGAGCTAATGTGGCTTACAGAGCGTTTATCTCCTGACTTTTAAGCGACTGTCCTTGTTAATTCTAAACCCTAGTTGGGTATTAATGATAGGCAATTACATTGATTTTGTTATAGGTGCGTTAAAACTCAATAAAATGACAGTAACTCTTGTCAATATCATTTACAGGAAAAAATCTTTTTTTGAGAGACAGTATGATTACCTGTTTAAAGTAAAAATCGCGTCAAAAGATGGAAATTTATTAATTTTCACGGACTTCACTTAATTGTCTTCTTTGTGATGATTCAGGAGCTTTTCGTTCATGGCTATGATTGGTATTTTCATTTTTATGCCGTTGACGAACATGTTTGCTTGCTTCTATGTTTTTATTAAATTTAATAAATTGTTCTTCGCTCATCAAGGAGATTAAATTTTCCTTATATTTCATTTTTACTTGTTGCCATTGTTGACGATAATTTTCTGGAGAGAGCGTTTTTTTACTTTCGACGAGTACCCTACGTTGCTGATTATAATCTATTTGTAGCGCCTGATATTGTTTTGTTTGCTCAGCAGATAAATTGACATTATCAACAAGTGATTTTTGTCTTTTCTTTGGCTGCCTTTTAAGTGTTTTTTCTTGTTGGGGACGTTCAGTTTTCTCGGCGGATAACCCTACAGGGGTAACGTTTTGTTGTCGATTTGTTTGATCTGTAACTGTTTTATCTGTGGGCAATGACTTTACGCCCTCAATAAGTATTGGGGACTCATCTTGGTAATATACCGCAGCTATTCCTGTGGTTGCTATGATAATGGCAACGATTAATGAACGTTTCATCATATTTTCCTATAGATTAGTAATAACATAACAACAGAGTATAACTTTGCTGAATGTTTTATTGTGTATGACCCGTCTTTAAGGGAGGGTAAGACTATATCCATTAGCAAATAAAATTCAAAGTTAGAGTCCAACTTTTAATATCATTTATTATCATTTATCTAATAGTTAATAAATTCTCAACAGGAATTTGATTGAAGAAAATATGTTTCTTATCAAAATCAAAATCGAAATAAACTACAACTTAAAATGATACTAAAAGGACAAATATCT
>NZ_JQEC01000012.1 GCF_000764185.1 Colwellia psychrerythraea | reverse complement strand
TCGATACACTCTCTGATCTTAGATGAACCAAGACCAGAAGAAAAGCAATATGCAGGGGCACGAGTCTCGGGACAATTGTCAGGAGATATTGCGTGTTCATTGCAGCACATTGCAAAAGCGCATCAGCTAACGCCATTTATGTTATTACATGCTGCTTTAGCGCTGGTTTTAGCTCGCCACAGCAATAGCCATGATATTGTTATCGGCACACCTGTTGCCAACAGATTACAGGCAGAGCTTGAGCCGCTAATAGGATTTTTTGTCAATACTTTAGTCCTCAGGCTTGATACCAATCATCAAGACTTAAGCGATTATTTGGCCCATGTACGTGAGGTACATTTAGATGCACAATCGAATCAGGATGTGCCATTTGAACGTTTGGTTGAAAAATTAAATATTTCGCGCAGCAGTGCTTATACTCCCGTATTTCAAATTATGCTGACGACAGACACGGATTATGGGTTAGGGGAAAATAAAGAAAGGCAGCAGCTGACTTTACCGGGAGTAACCTTATCCCCGTTGCCAGCAGAGCACATTACTGCCAAATTTGATTTGGATATTCGTATCAGTCTCAATGAAAATGGTGTAAATCTTGAGTGGGTTTTTGATAAAGCCATCTTTAATGAAGCTCATATAATTCAATTCAATGATCATCTATCTCGTTTACTAACGGGATTAGCTACATTGAATGAAAAAGAACTTTCCGGACCGCTGCAAATAAGAAATTTGCCTGTTTTGTCAGTACAAGAAACAAACTATCTCATTCGTGAAATAAATGATACTGAGCAGTATTTTCCAGAAGATAAATGTATTCATGAGTTGTTTGAAGCACAGGCTTTAGTGACCCCGAATAACATTGCTTTAGTTTTTGAAGGTGAACAACTCACCTATCAGGCGCTCAACCAGAAGGCGAACCGAGTAGCGAATTATTTGGTAGAGCAGCATCATATTATACCAGATACCCTAGTGGGAATATGCGTAGAACGCTCACTAGATATGGTCGTCGGCATACTAGGAATATTGAAATCTGGGGGCGCTTATGTGCCTCTTGATCCAAGTTATCCTGAGGCGCGCCTTAATTATATACTCAGCGATGCTGATGTTTCTTTGGTGTTGACGCAGGAAAGCTTGTTAGCAAAAGTAGGGTTAGGAGAGCGACAAGCCGTGTGTTTGGACGGTGAGCTTCTTGAGCATGATCCCTCTGCGACAGATCAGACAGATAATGTAAAGAAAGAAGCTTTAGGGCTGAACTCATCACATTTAGCTTATGTGATCTATACGTCAGGCTCAACCGGGCAGCCTAAAGGGGTAGCGATCAGACATAGCAATACTAACGCTATGCTGCATTGGGCTAATTCAACCTTTGCCCCTGATGAACTTTCAAAAGTGTTGGCGAGTACTTCTTTAAATTTTGACTTGTCTGTGTTCGAGTTATTTGTGCCTCTTTGTTTCGGTTATCAGTGTATTTTGGTTAAAGATGCGTTTACATTGATAGAACAACGTATTGAGCCCAGTTTAATTAATACTGTACCGTCAGCCATTAAAGTTTTGCTGGAGAATAAGTCTATTTCAGACAGTGTTAAGCTCATCAACCTTGCGGGAGAGCCTTTAAGTACTGAGATAGTCAATGAAATATTGAATAATACAGATTGTACAAAAGTATATAATTTGTATGGTCCATCAGAAGATACCACTTACTCAACTTCTATGGCTTTTACATCTGCCATAAATAATAAGCCAGGAATAGGGAGAGTAATAGCAAACAGTCAGGCATTTGTATTAACACAAGGGCTGGAATTAGCGCCTTTTGGTGTTGCAGGTGAATTGTACTTATCAGGAGCAGGTGTCGCCAAAGGTTACCTTAATAAACCAGAATTAACCGCTGAGCGCTTTATTGATAATCCGTATTATGATGAAGCCAACCACAATAGTTCAAAGAGTTTGTATAAAACTGGCGATTTGGTGCGTTATTTACCGGATGGAAATTTAGAATATATTAACCGCATAGACGATCAAGTTAAGATCCGCGGTTTTAGAATAGAGCTTGGTGAGATTGAATCTCATATAAATAAGCAGGCTGAAGTTGACAGCGTTTTAGTATTAGCTAAAGAGTTGATGGTGGGAGAGAAGCAGTTGGTGGCTTATGTCAAGCGAACTGCTGTTATACAAACAACACCTACCGCTAACGAGGTTAAAGAAGAAGATTCAACCGTTTTAACTGATGGTGCTTTTATCACATCGCTTAAAGAAGCTATTGCGAATGATTTACCAAATTATATGGTACCTAGTTTGTTTGTGATTGTTCCGGAGTGGCCGTTGATGCCAAACGGTAAAATTAACCGTAGTGGGTTGCCTGAGCC
>NZ_JQEC01000011.1 GCF_000764185.1 Colwellia psychrerythraea | reverse complement strand
TAGCGCTGTGGTCCCACCTGATCCCTTTCCGAACTCAGAAGTGAAACGCAGTTGCGCCGATGGTAGTGTGGGAGTTCCCATGTGAGAGTAGGACATTGCTAGACTTCTATTTAGAGAAACCCGTTACGAAAGTGACGGGTTTTTTGCTATCTGACGTTTACAAAAATGAAACGTAGTTGCGCCGATGGTAGTGTGACTTATGTCGCAGTAAAGCCCATGTGAGAGTAGGACATTGCTAGACTTCAAATTTGTACGTAGCACTGAGAAACCCGTAGCCCACGCTACGGGTTTTTTGCTATCTGGAATTTTAAAAATTTACTCATTGAAGCGAGAATAAGTTGCCAACTAAATTATGTGGTACCACATGACCCTTTATTTTCTTGCCGTAGTGTTTAGAAGTTAAATCCAGTTGTGTCGGATGATTATAGTGTGTGGGTGTTCTTCTCCTTATGTGAGAGTAACTCGTTGCTATACTTCTAATTCGAAAGAATTCTGTTTTTTGCTACCAGATATTGAATGTTCCTTGATAGATATTATGGGGCACTAGTTGACGGTATTCATTCTTATCCACTTAAAGCACTACGGAGATATAGTTACATGTCTGCTACTTGGCTTAATGTTGGCAATCTATGTATGTTAATACAATTTATAGAGGCACGTTACTATGTAAACTGTTCTGGTTGAAGCTTAGAATGGACTACATTATGTAGTCAAATAAGATCTAATCAGTCTAGTATTCCTTAAATTGAAGTATTTATATTTGGTGATACTAGTTACTGATAATCTCATATTACTACATACTTTCTGACAAAACATACTAGGTATATAGGTTGTTAATATTGTATTACAATTGCCTTGTATACAGTATACATCCGTTTGGTTAAAATTAATGTGTTATTGATTTGTAAATCACTCCCTGTAAATAAATCAATAACTACATACTTTGTGATTGGATCTGATCTGTCAATCGTTCTGCACAAGTATATTAGCCCGGAGTAGATCTTCTACTCCGGCACCCATCACTTGCAAGCACATCGTTGGTAATTCGTTTTTGTTTCATTAAATTATGGTAAGTTAACCATCTCGATATCTTTTGTATATTTATATTGGATTATTGAATTTATATCTATTTAACGGGCTGTCTCTTATCTATGCCCTAAGGTAATATATTAGTAGATAATGACTGTATGTTTTGTACGCACCATGGGTTATTGTTAAGTTGTTCTTATTTGTAACTCACTCCCTAGTGGTTAATTAATAACAACATACTTTGTGTTTTAACTGATCTGTCAATCGTATCTCACGAGTATATTGAGCCGGAGTAGGTGTCCCTACTCCGGCATCCTATCTTTACATTCTCTATATTTTTTCAATTTATAGCTTAATTTGTAGTGTTATTTTTGAATATATCATCATTAACCATATATTCATTTTTTGTTCTTGATAAGTAGTTAATTATAAAATTTTCTCTAAATGAAGCTAATTTTTGACTAATACTAGACATTGTTTTTATTTCCCTTGAATTTCTTATCCTAAACCCCACATCATTCCTATCAAATATTTTAATTCCCTATTTATAGACAGGAGATGTTTCAGATGTCTGAAGCCAATCAAGTAGAAAACCATCAGTTTGCATCAGATAATGCAAAAATACTTCAATTAATGATCCATTCGCTTTATTCTAATAAAGAAATCTTTTTACGTGAGCTTGTATCAAACGCTGCTGATGCTGCAGATAAGTTACGTTTCAAAGCGTTATCAGATAGTGACTTATATGAAAATGACGGCGAGCTACGTGTGCGTATTAGCTGTGATAAAGAAAATAATACCTTAACCATTTCAGATAATGGTGTAGGCATGAATCACGATGATGTTGTTGAGCATTTAGGTACAATCGCTAAATCAGGAACAGCTGAATTTTTCTCGCAGTTATCTGGTGATCAAGCATCTGACTCGCAACTAATTGGTCAATTCGGTGTTGGTTTTTATTCTGCTTTCATTGTTGCTGATAAAGTAACTGTTCGTACACGTAAAGCTGGTGATAGTGCAAATGAAGGTGTTGAGTGGGTAAGTGCAGGTGAAGGTGAATTTACTACCGCTAAGATTGAAAAAACAACGCGTGGTACCGACATCATCCTTCATTTGAAAGAAGATGAGTCAGAGTTTGCTGATGACTGGCGCTTAAAGTCTATTGTTACAAAGTACTCAGATCATATCTCTGTATCTGTAGAAATGTTGACTGCTGAAATTCCAGCTGTTGAAGCTGTTGCTGAAGTAAAAGATGATGAAGGTAATGTAACTGTTCCTGCTATCGACGCTAAAGATGCTGTTCCAGCTCTATGGGAGCCGGTAAATAAAGCAACAGCTTTATGGACACGTGAGAAATCTGAAATTAGTGAAGACGAGTATAAAGAGTTCTATAAACACGTATCTCATGACTTTGGTGACCCACTATTATGGGAGCATAATAAAGTAGAAGGAAAAACTGAGTACACTTCACTTTTATATGTACCGAGTAAAGCACCATTTGATATGTACAACCGCGAAAAACAACATGGTTTGAAGTTGTTTGTCCAACGTGTATTTATCATGGATGATGCCGAGCAATTTATGCCAACCTATTTACGCTTTGTAAAAGGTTTATTGGACTCAAATGATCTGCCATTAAACGTTTCTCGTGAAATTTTACAGGATAACAAGATTACCCAAGCTATTCGTAAAGGTTGTACTAAACGTGTCTTAAAAATGCTTGAGAAGTTAGGCAAAAATGATGCTGATAAATATCAAGGTTTCTGGGATGAGTTTGGGCAAGTTTTAAAAGAAGGTCCAGCTGAAGACCATGCAAATAAAGAGCAAGTTGCTGGTTTATTACGTTTCGCTTCTACAAATGAAGATTCAGCTACTCAGAATGTATCTTTAGCTTCATATATTGAACGTATGAAAGAAGGCCAAGACAAAGTTTACTTTGTTGTTGCAGACAGTTTTGAAGCGGCTAAAAATAGCCCGCATTTAGAAGTATTTCGTAAAAAAGGCATTGAAGTATTATTGATGTCAGATCGTATTGATGAATGGTTAGTTAGCCATTTGACAGAGTTTGATGGTAAGCAACTACAATCGGTAACTCGTGGTGGTTTAGATCTTGGTGATATGGATGACGCTGAAACCAAAGAAGCACAAGAGAAGCTAGAAAAAGAATATGATTCAGTTGTTAAACGTATTAAAGATAGTCTAGCAGGGAAAGTTAAAGAAGTTAAACTTTCACAACGTCTTACTGATTCACCTGCGTGTATAGTAGCTGATGATGATGATATGAGTAGCCAAATGGCTAAGCTGATGGCATCTGTTGGCCAAGAAGTTCCAGACACATTACCTATCTTTGAAATCAATGGTGAACATGAGCTTATTAAGCATGTTGCTGATGAACAAGATGATGAAAAATTTGGCCAGTGGGTTGAAGTATTGTTTGACCAAGCTACGTTAGCAGAACGTGGTAGTTTGAAAGACCCTGCAAGCTTTGTCGCTCGTCTGAATAAGTTAATGTTGAGTCTAACTAAGTAATTATTGATTAGATGAATTTTTAATAATACTTTAGTCTTAAAAAGGAGGTATTTCATGCATGAAATACCTCCTTTTTTGATCAATCCTCATTTCACCACTTGTTTGCACATAGGCTAGCTTGTATAGTGTCTGCCGGCTTTATTGTAAAGCTAAGAAATATTACCTTTGTTCGATCAAAGCAAATTGAAACAATCGACTAAAGGTAATATTTACTTTAACACTTCAACCATCAATTTAAGGTTACATAATATGCGCATTGTTTTATTAGGTGCTCCGGGCGCTGGTAAAGGCACACAAGCACAATTCTTAATGGCTAAATTTGGTATTCCACAAATTTCTACAGGCGATATGTTACGCGCTGCAATTAAAGCTGGCTCTGAGCTAGGCAATAAAGCTAAAGCCGTAATGGATGCAGGACAATTAGTTTCTGATGATTTGATTATCGGCTTAGTAAAAGAGCGTGTAGCTCTAGAGGACTGTAAAGCAGGTTTCTTACTTGATGGTTTTCCGCGCACTATCCCACAAGCTGATGCAATGAAAGAAAATGGTATCTCTGTTGATCACGTTCTTGAATTTGATGTGCCAGATGAAGTGATTGTTGAACGTATGGCAGGCCGTCGTGTTCATTCTGGCTCAGGTCGTGTATATCATCTTGTTTACAACCCACCAAAAGTTGAAGGCAAAGATGATGTGACTGGCGATGATTTATCTATCCGTCCTGATGATGAAGAAGCAACCGTACGTAAGCGATTAGAGATATACCATGAGCAGACTAAGCCTCTAGTTGATTTCTATCAAACAGAAGCCAAATCAGGTAACTGTAGTTATTTAACCATTGATGGTACGCAAGCTGTTGAAAAAGTAAATCAGTTATTATCAGCTCAACTTGCTTAATACCTAGTTACTTTAAACTTATTTCAGTTAACAAAAAACTCGCCTTGGCGAGTTTTTTGTTTTTATAAAAACAGATTTAATCAGCTTCTTTTGTCATGCCTATGTGCGGAATACCATCTTCCAAGTACATTTCAGATACTTGAGTGAAACCGTGGCTTTCGTAGTACGGTTTTAAATGCTGTTGAGCAGATATCTTAATATCTTCGTTAGTAAAAACTGTCTGGCAAAGTGATAACGCTTCAGTCATTAACTCATGACCTAAACCGCCTCCTCTTGCTTGCTTGGCAATAACAACCCGGCCAATGCTTATATTGTTTGTATAGCTTTGACCTTTGGGTAAAATACGTAGGTAAGCAACCAGTTGCTCTGCTTGATAACCTAATAAGTGAATAGTTTGAGGGTGTCTATCTAAAAGATTTTTTTCACCATCTAAATCGGGGTAGTAGCAGGTTTGCTCTACAACAAAGATATCAACACGTAATTTTAATACATCATATAATTGGTTTAACGATAACTCTGAAAACCTTTTACTTTGCCATGTTGTTTTTTTTGTCATAATGGTCACTATCAATTAGATATTCAATAGCTTTAAATAGCCATAATATTTACGGTCATCAAGATAACCTCTAATGTCTTGTTTATATTTTAGCATGCACAATTCAGGAAATTCAGTCGTGATTATCTCGCTTAAGGTGCAAGACTCTAGAAAAAGCAGATAGCCGAGCGGTAAGTAAGTAGGATTAAAATTACATTGATATACCGTAGCTCTAACTTGGCTAGCACTATAAAAAGTTTGCTGACCATAACGCTTTTGCAACTTAGGTAAAAGTTGATTTCCGTATTTTTTTATCGCTCTACGCTTAAACATTACCATTCCTTTGTGGATACTTCATATGGTGTTTGAGACAAGTCAGATAAATATTAAGTGAAAACGTTAAGTTTCAATAATTAATAGACCCGTTTTAATGAACTGCATGTTACTACATGTATGCTTTGAAATCGATTATAATTCATGGTTAATAATTGTGACTTTAGTCGTATCCACAAAAAAACCAGCTTGTTGATACGCTTTTACAATAGCTCCGCGCTGTCTCATAATTTTCAAGCCTTTATTTATCGCTATATAAGCTTCCTCGCCCATTGGGTGTGCTTTACTGATGACAAAATGACGGGAGTCTTTTAGTACTACACCAATATTTTTAACAGGTATTAAGTGAACTTTATCCATAACAAAGCTTTGATCGGGAGTTGAATTAAAAGGCATTAAGATAAAGTCTATCCATTGAATATTCACCATACGTACCATAGATAACCAAGAATCTTCTCGAGTAAGCGTTTTAAGGGGCAGCTGTTGCAGTGTTTGCCAATCAGTGCGCCATTTAGGTGTTGAGACTGATGTTAGCTCAGTAAGATCACTTAATGTCTTAATAGCCAAGGTTTTAGCATTATCAGGGCTAGTATATATTCCAGCAATATACTCACCATTTCTTATCACTTCATCAGAGATATAAACCTTATTAGCTAGTGGCAGGGCATCTTGTCGCCAGTAGGAATCAAAACTAATCAATAGCTGGCCATTTTGTAACATTTGGGTATTACGAAAATTCACTTTACCAGGGGCATAACTGAAACGGTGTTTAAAACCACCAAGTTTAAGTGCTTGTTGCGCGATTATCATGTCCACAACATCACGACGGATATTTTTTCCAGAAAAATTATCTATTGAACTGACATCTCTATCAACAACAAACTGCTGATAATCGATATAAACATCATCACGAATGTAGATAAGTACACTGCTTTTTCTAGCATACGCATATTGTGTAATGCAAAAAAGAATAACGATGAATAGTGTCTTGGAGAATGACTTTCGATGAAAGCCATAAGAGTAAATTGTCATAAAGAACGCCGCCTAATTATGAGCTAACTACATTAAAGTTGTTAATTTAAAGCATCCTTGTTGTATTAACGATAACAAGGATGTTGTTATTTAGCAAAGTAGTTTAAACGTTCAAAATAGGGGCAGACTATTTGTTATGGCGCTCTTGCAATACTGCCATGACTTCATTGAGTTCTATTTTTTGATCAGCAAGTAATACTAAAGTGTGATAGAATAAGTCAGCGCATTCACCTAACAAGTCCTCTTTAGTTTCAGCCACAGCAGCAAGTGCAACTTCAACCCCTTCTTCACCCACTTTTTGCGCCATTTTAGTGGTGCCACGAGAGAATAAGTGCGCGGTATAACTCTCTTTTGGATCATCATTTTTCCGACTATCAATAACTTGTTCAAGCTGGCTGAGAAAGTTTTGTTGAGTTAGTTTTTGTTCAGGGAAGCAAGACTCAGTACCTAGGTGGCAACTTGGGCCAATAGGTAGGCAAGCAATAAGTAAACTGTCGTTATCACAATCAGTTAGTACTTGCTGCACTTCTAGGTAATTGCCAGAAGTTTCGCCTTTAACCCACAATGCTTGTTTAGAACGGCTGAAAAAAGTGGCTTTACCTGTTTCAAGTGTTGCTGCTAATGAAGCTTGATTCATATAGCCTTGCATTAATACTGCACCCGTTGCGGCATGTTGAATAATGGCAGGAATAAGGTTATGCATTTTCTGCCACGCTAACTCATTAATGTTGTCTTTATTTATTAACATGGTCTCACCTCAATATTTTGGTCTTTTAAATAACTTTTCAAATCTTTAATCGCAATAACACCTTTATGAAAAACGGATGCGGCTAGTGCTCCGTCAACATCGGCTTGTTGGTAGACATCACTAAAATGCTCCATTGTACCCGCACCACCTGAGGCGATTAAGGGTACCTTACATGCGGCTCTGGCTTGTTTTAACTGCTCTATATCGTAACCTTGACGTACACCATCTTGGTTCATGCAATTTAACACTATTTCACCTGCGCCTAGGCTGACTACTTTTTTAATCCAGTCAAAGGTAGTCCAGCCTGTTTGCTGAGTACGCTTTTCGTCGCCGGTAAATTGGTAAACCTGGTATTCGCCTTTGCCATTATTAGCATCTTTGTTATAAAAGCTATCAATACCAACCACAATGCACTGTTGGCCAAAAACATCGGCTAGACGAGTAATAAGTTCAGGATCTCTCAGGGCAGGGGAGTTGATGCTAATTTTATCTGCGCCCATCATTAGTATTTCTTTAGCATCTGCTTCACTTTTAATACCACCAGCGACACAGAAGGGAATATCAATAACTTCGGCAATGCGACTTACCCAGCTTTTGTCGACCACTCGGCCATCTGAGCTTGCGGTAATATCGTAAAAGACCAGCTCATCAGCACCTGCTTCTGCATATTTTTGTGCAAGAGGAACTATATCGCCAATAATTTCGTGATTTCTAAACTGCACCCCTTTGACGACTTTGCCATCTCGTACGTCTAAACAAGGGATTATTCTTCTAGCTAACATTCGCTTTCTCCACTTTTGGCCAGCAGGCAATAGCTTCTTCAAGGGTAAACTTACCTTCAAGTAGTGAACGACCTAATATAACGCCACTGACACCGGTTGGAATTAACGCTTTAATATCGTCTAAGCTGCCAATACCGCCCGATGCTTGCCAATCAATCTCTGGATACTTGGCACAAACTTCTGCATATAAATCAACATTAGTGCCGGTTAAGGTACCGTCTTTACTAATGTCGGTGCACAATACGTGCTTAATACCAGCATCTTGATATTGAGCTAGTAAGTCTTCTAGATTTACGCCACTATCTTCAATCCAGCCATGGGTTGGTAGAGTTTTATTACCCTGCGCATCAATTTTAATATCAAGTGCTAAAACTATCTTTTCACAGCCGTAAGTTCTAAGCCACTCAGTTACTAGCTCTGGTTGCTTGATAGCTAAACTGCCAATAACAACACGGTCTGCGCCTAATGCTAATAGCTGCTTTACATCATCTTCACAACGTATGCCGCCACCCACTTGGATGATCATTGAAGGATGTTTAACAACAGTTTTTAATGTTTCAAGTTGACGCTTGGTACTGTCTTTTGCGCCATCTAAATCAACAAAGTGCATAACAGTAGCGCCTGACTCAGCATAAGCCTGTTGACGTTCTTGCACAGTGTATTCATAGTTGGTTTTTTGGTTATAGTCGCCTTGATACAAACGCACCACTTGGCCATTAATCAAGTCAATTGCTGGGATCATCATAACTTTACTTGCTCCTGATTAAGTTCTGTAGAATCTAATTCTAGAAAATTTAGGATTATTTTACTGCCTAAAGTGCTTGAACGTTCAGGGTGGAATTGACAGCCAATAAAATTGTCTTTGGCAATAGCCGCTGAGAAAGTACTACCGTATTCACAACTGGCAATAGTGTATTTACTTACCGGTGCAGCAAAGCTATGAACAAAATAAAAATAATCACCTACAGCAATATCGTTAAATATTGGATGGTTACTTACATGGGTTAATGTATTCCAACCCATGTGCGGCAGGCGATTTTCATGTGCTTTTAATGGCTCTACTTTGGTGGGTATTAGCTTTAAGCAATAAACGTCCTCAGAATTACCACCCTCAGTTGAAGTTTGTTTACCTTCGGTTGAAGACTCTGTCATTAACTGCATACCCAAACAAAAGCCAAGTACTGGCTGAGTGAGGTTTTGTAATACAGTCACCAAATTTTTAGCTTTAATATTAGCCATAGCGTGCTTAGCACTGCCAACACCAGGCAATATTACTTTATCAGCTTGCTGAATTAGCTCTACATCATCACTGACGGTTACTTGATAACCTAAGCGTTCAACGGCAAATTTAACTGACGCTAAATTTGCACAACCAGTATCAACAATAACGTTCAGTCCAGCTGTTTTTTTCTTTGTCATCATTTCTAACATTACAAAGTGCCTTTTGAGCTTGGCATAGCATCACCATCAACTTTTATAGCCTGACCTAAAGCACGACCAAACACTTTGAATAGACTTTCTACTTGGTGGTGGCAATTTCCTTTACTCGTAGACAAGTGCAAGGTAATTAACATTGAGTCGGCTAATGAACGAAAAAAGTGTCCGACCATTTGTGTAGACATAGTACCAACTTTATCACTGGTAAACTCTGCATCAAATTCTAACCAAGGGCGGCCTGAAAGGTCGATTGCACACTCAGCTCGACATTCATCCATTGGTATTACGAAACCAAAGCGATTAATTCCGCGTTTATTACCTAAGGCTTGGCGTAAGGCCTGGCCTAATGCAAGTGCTGTATCTTCAACACTGTGATGGTCATCAATGTGATAATCACCACTCACTTTACAATCCAAGTTAAAACCACCGTGCGTTGCTATTTGATCTAACATGTGGTCAAAAAAACCTAAACCTGTATCTATTTTACTACTGCCAGCGTTATCTAAATTAACCGTTACAGTGATGTCCGTTTCTTTGGTTGTACGAGTTACAGTTGCTATTCTTGGCTGCTCTAACTGGTTAATAATTTGTTCGCTAACTTGCACCCAATTTAAAGTGTCAGGGTTATATTTGATACCAACAATACCCATGTTGGCGGCAAGTCCCATATCGGTTTCTCTATCGCCTATAACATATGAATTGGTAAAATCTACACGACCTTGTTGTAAGTAATCACTTACTAAACCAAGCTTGGGTTTACGACAACTACAGTTGTCTTCATCAAAATGAGGGCAAAGTAATACGTCTTGAAAATGTATACCTTGAGAGCTGAATATATTCATCATTTTGTTATGAGGTAAATCAAAATCGCTTTGTGGGAAACTTGTTGTACCTAAACCATCTTGGTTAGAAACCATCACTAGCTTAAAACCTTTGCTTTGTAGTTTAAGTAACTCGGCAATGACATTAGGTTCAAAGATAAGTTTTTCTAGGCTATCAAGTTGCTTATCGATAATCGGCTCTTCAACCAAAGTGCCATCACGGTCGATAAATAAAATTTTCTCTTGGGTATTACTCATAAAATGCTCTTCATTATGTTCATTTCGCTAGCGACAGTGCAGCGCTTAATTTACTTATAGTGTCTCTAACAATTTCTTTAGCTGTGTTAATTCTGTTTCACTGCCAACGCTAATACGAAGACAGTTTTCAAGCTGTTGTTGTTTAGACTGATCTCGAATCAATATGTTGTTTTCAAGTAACAAATTAAATACTCGGGCTTTATCCTCGTTGCTAGTACAACGAAACAATACAAAATTTGCATCACTGGTAAATACATGACTGCACCAGTTTTGTTGGCTAAGCCAAGTACTTAATTGCTCACGAAATACATTAGTTTGCTTTACTCTGGTTTGCATTATGGCTAAATCGTTAGTCAATACTTGGCTAGCGATTTGTGCAACGGGTGCAGAAATAGGGTAGGGGGCAATAACCTTACTTAGCAAAGTAATAACGTCATTGTTTGCTAAGGTAAAGCCACAACGCAGACCAGCTAAAGCAAAAGCTTTAGATAAGGTTCTTAGCACAATGACATTATCAAAATCGCTTAACAGCTTGGCGCAAGAATATTCAGGGCTGAATTCTATATAAGCTTCATCAACCACCACCATGGCACTACCTTTAAAAAGCTTTATCGCAGCAATAATTTGTTCTTGTGGTAATAAGTTACCTGTTGGATTGCCCGGTGAACATAAAAAGACAACTTTCACCTTGCCAACTTGCTGCTTTAATCCGTCTAAATCTAGGGTTAAATCAGCAGAGTGAAGCGGTACTTTAACAACAGCTGCACCGTGATTTTCGGCACTAATGGCGTACATACCATAAGTTGGTGGACATATTAAAATACTGTCTTGGTATGCTTTACAAAAACTGCGAATGATAAGCTCTATGCCTTCATCGGCACCTCGAGTTGCCAAAACTTTATCTTTTGTTAAGCCTGAATATTCGCTATAGGCGGAGATTAAGCTATCGGGCTGAAAATCAGGATAGCGATTGATATTTGTCGCCGATAACTGATATTGACCGTTGCCCGGTGCTTCATTTGCGTTCAGCCATATCTTATCTTCTTGGGCATCAGCGCTAGAAAATAGACGTCGAGCCGACTGATAAGGCACCATAGCGATTAATTCTTGCCGAGCTAATTGTTCGGCGGTAGTTAAAGCTTGTTCACTCATGCTTAAACCCCTTCCTCTAAGCGAATAGTAACAGCACGTTGGTGTGCATCTAAACCTTCGGCATCGGTTAGCTCAATAATACACTCAGCTAAACTGGTCAAACCTGATTTAGTTATTTCTTGTACTGTATAGCGACGAGAAAAATCAGCCAGTGATAAGCTTGATATCACTTTTGAATAACCATAAGTCGGTAAAACGTGGTTAGTGCCGCTGGCATAATCACCTGCAGATTCTGGGGTGTAGGCACCGACAAAAATTGAACCTGCATTTCGTAAGCTATTTAGTAACGTTGGTGCATCTTCAGTTTGAATGATCAAGTGCTCTGGTCCGTATTCATTTGATACTTGCACAGCTTGAGTTAAGTCTTTGGTTAAAATTAACCGAGACTGAGTTAAGGCTTTTTCGGCAATTTCACGTCGAGACAATACCGCAACTTGTTTTTCAAGCTCGGCGGACACTTGCGAGATTAAAGACTCATTATCACTTAGCAGTATTACTTGACTGTCGACGCCGTGCTCGGCTTGTGATAATAAATCAGCGGCAATAAATGCCGGATTTGCTTGTTTATCTGCAATAACTAGTACTTCAGAAGGACCTGCAGGCATATCAATAGCAAAACCAGCAACTTGTTGTGATAGTTGGGTTTTTGCTTCAGTAACATAGCGATTACCAGGACCAAAGACTTTATTTACCGGTGCAATAGTTTGCGTACCATAAGCAAGAGCAGCAATGGCTTGGGCACCACCGACTGTGTATATTTCACTAATACCACAAAGATCAGCCGCTACTAATACTTCATTAGCTAATTGGCCATTTTTATCTGGTGGACAAACAAGTGCTGTGCGCTGACACCCAGTAAGCTGAGCAGGAATACCTAACATCAATACAGTTGAAGGCAATGGCGCTGAACCAGCCGGAATATATAAACCGACACTTTCAATTGCTTCAGTTTTCAATGTGCACTTAACGCCAGGGGTCGTTTCAACCGTTATATCCGTTGGCTGTTGTGCGCTATGAAATGCCCTAATTTGTTGATATGCGGTGTTGATTGCTTTTAAACGCTTAGCTGATAAGGCTAACTTGGCTTGCGCAACTTGTTCTTGGCTCACCTTTAAAGTGTCTAGCGCTATACCATCAAATTGCTCGGTTAAAGCAAATATTGCTTTGTCACCTTGGCTTTTAACTTGCGATAAGATGTTAGCAACTTGCGTTGATAATAAAGCGCTATCTGCTATTGCAGGTCGGGCAAGCGCAGATTTTTTTTGCTGCTCTGACAATTCCTGCCAATTGATTAGTTGATTAATCATAATTCTTTCTCGGTATTAATATTCTCAATATTCAATGTAATTCTCTTAGACCGTAGCTAGTAGATGTAAGAGCAAAGAAGTAGCACGGAGCTGACTTTAGTCAGTGAGTACTTTTGATGCTGAACTTGCGCCTACTAGCAATGAGGTAAGTGAATTTAGCCCATCATTTTCTCTATTGGCATAACTAGGATAGAGTGACAACCCAAGGCTTTCAATTGTTCCATGGTTTCCCAAAAGAATGTTTCTGTTGCCACTACGTGTACAGCAACCATATCGTCACGTCCTGCAAGGGGTAAAACAGTGGGGGTTTCTGTGCCTGGCATTAACTTGCTGACTTCGGCTACTTTATCTTTGGGTGCGTGCAACATGATGTATTTGCTTTCTTTTGCTTTAATTACACCGTGAATACGTGGTAATAACGTATCTAAAATAGCTTGTTTTTCTGCACCTAATGAATCTGCTCGTTGGATCAATGACGCTTTTGAACGGAAAACTTCAGCCACTTCTTTTAAGCCGTTAGCTTCAAGCGTTGCGCCAGTAGAAACTAAGTCACAAATACCATCCGCTAAGCCAACCCTAGGTGCTACTTCAACCGAGCCTTTTAATAAACAAAACTCAACGTTAATGCCATTAGCTTTAGCAAAACGATTTAATAACTGTGGGTATGTTGTCGCAAAACGTAAGCCGTTTAAACAGTCTAAACCGGTGTATTCAAACTCTTCAGGCATTGCTATAGAAAATCGACAACCGCCAAAATCTAATGTGGTAGTGCGAATGTACTCAGACTTATTGCCTTTTAATTGACGATCTAACTCTTCTTCTTCAAGAGTATTATCACCAACAATGCCTAAGTCACAAACACCGTCCATAACTAAACCAGGAATATCGCTACTGCGAACACGCATGATATCAATAGGCATATTGCTTACGTGCGCTAATAACCTTCTATCGCTCAAATTTAACTTTAACCCACAAAGCTTAAGTAGTTTCTGGGTGTCATCACTTAGGCGACCTGACTTTTGCATGGCGATGCGTAAACGTGGCTCTGATGTGCTCATAATGTTAATTCCTATCGTTTTTAATCTTAAAGTTTGTCATGTATATACAATTTCTTGTTCGCTAAAATGCGAAAAACCCCCGAGAGAGTCGTGACTCTTTCGGGGGTTTAGCAATTACAGTTACTTCTATTAAGAGAGTGTATTATGCTTTTTTTAAACCACTGAAAGGCCAATTGCCCTTCAGTGGCTTACTTATAAAGTAAACCTGAACGGGCTAATCGTAGTGATGGTGATGATGTCGGCGATTCAGGTTAATAATCATTTTTTAAATTCTCTTTTAGTAAGTCGTTTTCTGTTAATTATATGTACTATGAAATTAGCAGAAGATTAATAATTTGTTTTGATGTTATTTACACTACTGCTTAATGACGATGGCTGCAAGTAATAAATAATTATTTTTAATTACGATTTGTTATATCTAATTTTACCGAAGTTATGGCACTGCAGTGATACTGGTAAATCAGTTAATGTTTGTTAAACGCTCAATACCATCCCGCAAGTAAATAATCTAGCCGCTCTCATTAAAGCCATGGACTTATAATAATTTTCTCTTTCCATAGAGTGTTTATGTTGCTCTTGCCATAGGGCGCGCAGTTATTTAATTGAACAATTACTTATTATGCTGATCTACGTTACTTTTTGTTGGAAAATA
Organism: Colwellia psychrerythraea; assembly: GCF_000764185.1. Lineage (GTDB taxonomy): Bacteria > Pseudomonadota > Gammaproteobacteria > Enterobacterales > Alteromonadaceae > Colwellia > Colwellia psychrerythraea_B. The sequence goes on along the minus strand of NZ_JQEC01000011.1, from coordinate 475,048 downwards.
AATTTCCGTGCAAACCTAGATTCCTAGGGGGAAACGGTTATCCAAGTCTGCGGAATTCTCTTGGAGATACACCTATTAGCTTTTTAAAGTACCTACCCATATGACTCTGGTTCGAGAAACCAACATTAAGCGCAATGTCTGCCAATTTCAATTTAGAATGTATTAAGGCATGTTTAACATGTTCTATCCTGATGTGAGTAAGATATTCTTGTGGTGTTTGTGCCAGACTTTCTTTGAACATTCTGCAAAAATGAAATTCGCTTAATTGAACTAAATCAGCTAATTCAGATAAGTATATTTGTCTTTGATAGTTTGCATGTATGAAGTCACAAACGAGAAAACAAGTTTTAGGAGACAAACCGCCTGTTAATGGTGATTTTATTTGTTTATTGCCCATGTTTTGCAACATAGAAATTAAAATAGTATCTGTTACTTGCTCCATCGCTAACTGCATATCGTTGATATGCCAGTTAGCACTTGCCACACTATGCCGAAATAAGGCCTCTAATCCTAAATCCTGAGTAAAGGTGAGCTCTGGTAAGTCAATTGTACGGGGGTCTATATCAAATACTCTTAAAGCTAAGCGTTTGATATAAGTATCATCAAAATACAGGTGCATAAACTCTTGTGTATCACCTACTTGCCATTGACTATCAGCACCTTTAGGCATTAAGCAAAACTTACCTGGCGCACCTTTATTGGCATTAATATCGGTTCTAAAAGTATTGTAACCACCCGTTAAGTACATGCTTAGCGTATGTTGCTTATTATTTACATAAGATAGTTGCTCATTTTCATTACGGTAATGTGCCCATGTTAAACTATGTGTTAATGACTTTTCTCTTACACAAATCTTTTTTGAATGCTCAAAGCTGATAACTTTTTTACTGATAGGATTATTAATAGTAGTTTTTTTAATAACAGAGTTCATGCACTAACACTAACGGTTAACGATAATGGGCTCAAGTCGCCTAACAGAAATAACCGCAATATTGTGTTAGTTTGCTAAAGATTGTGACAGAACTCTCTGTTATAAAAGTTAATCATGAATGCTCAATTTGGGTTTGGGTTAGTGAAATATGACGGCTTTTTTATATGTATTAATGATTTTTGTTTGGGGGTTTTCTTGGATCGCAATCAAATGGCAGCATGGCAGCGTAGCCATGGAAGTTTCTATTTTTTATCGATTTCTCTTTGCTGCCGTGGTGATGTTTGTCATCGGAAAATTATTTCATAAATTACAATCCGTCAGTATGAAAGATCAAAAGTACTTTGCACTGCAAGGTTTATGTTTATTTTGTTGTAACTTTCTATTTTTTTATAGTTCTACACTTTATATTGCTAGTGGTTTAACTGCGGTTATCATGGCTACTGCTCCTATTTTAAATGCTATTCATGGTCGTATACTTTATCGAACTAAAGTCAATAATAACTTCTACTTAGGTGTGGCGGTCGGTTTAACCGGTATCACTAGTTTATTTGCAGGCGACTTATTAACAACAAGTTGGTCTGAAGAAGTGTTTTTGGGGATGTTCTATGCTCTGGCTGGTACTTGGTGTTTCTCAATTGGCAACATGATCAGTATTCGTAATACTCAAAATAAAATCCAGCCTTTTACGGCAACAAGCTATGCGATGGTTTATGGCTGTATTGCTTTATTAATCATTGTTTTATTTAAAGAGCTTAGTTTTGAGATTGTATTTAATACTCGTTATGTGGCAAGCCTTGCCTACTTAGCAATACCAGCATCTGTTATTGGTTTTACCGTTTACTTATTATTGGTTGATAGAATAGGGGCAAATAATGCGGCATATTTATTGGTTATTACCCCCATAGTGGCTTTAATTATTTCAAGCATATTCGAAAGTTATCAATGGACAGTATTTTCAACTGTAGGTTTATTATGTGTTGTATTAGGCAATGTTATTAGCCAAATTAAAAAACCTGTATTGTCATTTTTTATCAAGGCTAGTGAGGTAGATTTTAAAGCTAAGCAATCAAAGGCTCAATAAATTTATTTTAAATAATCGTAAGTTATTGTTTTTACTTAAACATAAAGTACTCATTATCCAGAGTACAGGTTAGCTAAACTAGTTATAGGGAGGTTGTATTTTAGTTGATTTAATTTGTTAGTCATTTGATTAAAGCTTATTAGCAGATAGTCGATAAAAAGGTATCGTTAGCAGCTTAATCAATAACAAGTTAACTGAAACAATTGTAGGATTTATAGATGGAAATTTTTACTACTCAGCTAACACGTGTAGTCGCCGTACCCATTAAGCCGGCAAGCTTAAAGGTTAAAGCGCTGTTGAAAGAGGCGGCTAACAGTAAACTGAGTCAAGACCCTGACCATCTTGAAAACCATGAGTATTATTTTACTAGTGAAGACGATCAATACCACTCCAGTCAGCAGAATGCTAAGCAAGAAAGTGAGCAAGAGAAACAGGCACAGCAAGAAAACTATAAAGAAATACAAGATCATCAACAAAGTACTCAGCAGCAAACTGAAAAAGAGGCTGTAGAATCTAAGCAAACTAAGCAGAAAAACGATAAACCTAATCACCTCGATTTATACGCTTGATAGTTTGAAGATCAAAAGTCACTAATAAACTCACTTAAAAGCATTACTTTTGGCACTGTTTAGCTAAGTCTAAAGTATTTATTATTCTCCTAACTTATTAGGAGAATGTAATGTCCCGCAACTTAGAAATTGAACAACTGACCATTGACCGAGGTATTAATTCCTCTAATAACTATTCTTCTAGACAAAAAATAAAGGCGGCATTCGCTTTTATGCTGCTGGTCTTAGTCTTTTGCAGTGGTTTTGTTATTCAAGCGGCATATCTGCCAACAAATCAAACTGACAGCAGAGGTGGCCTGCAAAAAAATTCGGTTAGAACTCTTGTTACTGACACAGCTAAAAAAATTAGTGTCGACAGTCATCCTAAAAGAATCACACAAGTTATTACTCAAAGCTCAGTACTTGATGCTAGTGGTCATATCGTTGCTAGGCGTATTGCTACTGTATCATCACGAGTAACTGGCAAGTTAAATAAGTTAAATATTGAAGAAGGTCAACGTGTTCAACGTGATCAAATAATAGCCGAACTTGACGATAAACAAGCCAGAATATCTTACCAACTCGCACAAGCAGATCTAACGGCTAATAAAGCTAGATTTACCGAACTTCTCATAGTTCATCAGCATGAGTTAAAGCGCCTAGAGCGTCACCTCATTCTCTTTAATAAGACGCTTATTAGTGAGCAATTTCTTGATGATACACGCTTTACTACTGAAAAAGTTGCAGCACAACTTATTAATAAAAAAGCCTTAATTGAGCAGAGCAAACATAAAGTTGCCTTAGCTCAATATCAATTAGAACAACACAAGATACGTGCGCCATTTAATGGTGTAGTCATCAGTAAAAATGCCCAAGTAGGAGAACTAATTTCTTCAGGCTCTTCCGGTGGAGGTTTTATCCGCACAGGTGTTGGCACCATTGTAGATATGAGTTCATTAGAAATAGAAGTAGAAGTTGCGGAAAGTTTTATCAATCGAGTTCACCCCAATCAAAAAGCTATCGCAACGTTAGACGCCTATCCAAATTGGCAAATACCCAGTGAAGTCATTGCTGTTATTCCCACCGCCGATAGACAAAAAGCCAGTATTAAAGTGCGCGTAAAGCTACATACTCAAGACAGAAAAATATTACCAGATATGGGGGTAAAGGTGAGCTTCTTAGGCGGTTGATTGGAAAGTATAGAGATTAACTAACGCTATCTTGAATACCTTATTGGATAACGTATTAAAAAATCAGTGAGAGTTAGTCAATAAGTCATAAATATTTAGGGAAATATCATGCAAAACAATAATCAAAAAAAAGTAGCTATTGAATTAATCAACATAAATAAAAGCTACCAAAAAGGCAGCAACAAGGTTGTTGTGCACGACAATTTTAATTTATCGATAGCAAAAGGTGAATTTGTCGCGTTAATGGGACCATCAGGATTAGGTAAGAGTACCTTACTGAACTTAATTGGCGGATTAGATTTACCAACTTCAGGCAGTGTAATTATTGATAATCAGCGAATTGATACCTTATCGGAGGGGAAGTTATCAACATGGCGCGCTGAAAATATTGGCTTTGTTTTTCAATCACATCATTTATTACCGGTATTAACCGCGCAAGGCAATGTTGAATTGCCTTTGTTATTAACGGCTCTAAATAGCAAACAAAGAAAGCAACACGCAAGCTTAGCGCTACGTTTAGTTGGTATGGAGGAACGCGCTAAGCATTTACCTAAAGAACTATCTGGTGGTCAAGAGCAACGAGTTGCTATTGCGCGAGCAATTGTCAGTGATCCTAAAATAATTTTGTGTGATGAGCCTACTGGAAATTTAGATAGAAAAACGGCTGATGAGATTTTGACATTACTAACCACGCTTAATAAATATTTTGGCAAAACTATAGTCATGGTGACTCATGATTTAAGGGCGAGCGAATATGCCAGCAGAGTAATTAATTTAGAGAAGTACATACATGACAGTAAACAAAACCAATTGTCTGCGGTCGAGGTTAACTCATGAATATATTTCAGTTAGTTTGGGTTAATAGTTTTCGTAAGAAAACACGTTTTAGCTTGACCTGTATATCGGTAATGATTGCCTTTTTTTTATTCTCAATTTTAGCCGGAATTAATCATGCGCTAACGAGTAATGTCAGCAGTAATAATCAATTAAGGCTACTTACCAGTCATAAAATATCCCTGGCTAGGTCTTTACCTATTAATTATCAGCAAAAAATTGCCGTCATTGCTGGCGTAGAAAGTGTTAGTTATGCCTCTTGGTTTGGCGGTTTTTTTAAAGACGAAACCAATCAACTCGCAGTTTTAGCTGTTGACCATAACAGTTACTTTGAAATGTTCGATGAATATTACATCTCGAAGTTACAACTTGAACAGTGGAAAAAAACACGAACAGGGCTTGTAGTAGGGCAAGCAATCGCTAATAAATACGACTGGAAAGTTGGCGATAGAGTGCCGCTAAATTCTTCTATTTGGATGAATAGAGAAGGTTCTTTTACCTGGCCATTTACTGTTGCTGCCATCTATCAAAGTGCTGATGGTGCGAGTGGAGAAAAACAAATATTCTTTCAGCATAGTTATTTTGATAAAGCTCGTGCTTATGCGAGAAACACGGTGAGTTGGTTAACACCTAAAGTAACAGAGCAAGCTGATGTAGATGAAGTGAGTCAACGGATAGATAAATTGTTTGTTAACTCTAATGGCGCGACAAGAACAACAACCGAACAAGTTTTCATTAAAGAGCGGGTACAGCAATTTGTAGATATGGCAATGGTTATAAAGTTAGTCGTTATTGCGGTGTTTTTTACCTTGTTACTGATAGTGTGCAATACCATGGTGCAAAGTAATAGAGAACGTTTGAATGAAAGTGCCATGATGAAAGCTCTTGGTTTTTCTAGTCTATTTTTGATTGCTCAAGTGTATCTAGAGTCATTTTTTATACTGGCACTTGGCGCCTTGTTTGGTTGCATGTTTGCACTGTTATGTTTAGTTTGGCTTAGCCAATTGTTTGCTAACTTCCTTCCCGGTATAGCCATTGATAACAGTCATTACCTCAGTGTAGCTTTACTGGTACTTACTGCAGCAACCCTGTGTAGTTTACTACCCGCTTTAACGCTTAATCGTTTAACCATAAGTAAGACCTTAGGAGCAAAAGCATAATGGTTCAATTAATTAATCGTAGTCTAGCAAAAGTTAAACAAGCGATGGGCTTAGCAACAATAAACTTAAAAAGCTTTCCACATCGAGCTATTGCGTCATCAGTGAGTATATTGAGCATTGCCTGTGTTGCAGCGGTAATTTTATCTGTGCTTGCTATGACGCAAGGTATGGTTAAAACCTTAGAGAAAACGGGCCTTGATGATACCTTAATCGTAATGCGTGCAGGCGCAATATCAGAATTACAAAGTGTCATGTTCCCTGCAGAAGTTAATATTCTAGCAAACCATGCTCAAGTACTTAAAAATAATGATAACCAAGCAATGGTTTCAGCGGAAATGTTTGTTAATGCCCAAATGTTATACCTTGATAAAGCCGGTGAGACGCATATTGAAAAACTAGCACTAAGAGGCATTAGTAAAGGTACTTATCGCTTTCGTCCTCACTTTAAAATGGCTGCTGGGGTAAAGTTTAAAACTGGTATCCGACAAGTTATTATCGGACAAGCAATAGCTCGAAAAATACCTGAGTTAACCGTTGGTTCTACCATCACCCTTGGTGGTGCTCAATGGTTTGTTAGTGGCATATTTAGTGATAATAACAGCGTTTTTGAGTCTGAGTTATGGGCTGACATTGGCATGATACAAAGTGACTACCAACGTGGTAATACTATACAGTCAGTTCGATTGGCATTGAAAAAGAATACTGATATCACAGCGCTTAACAAAGAGTGGCAAGATGATCCACGCTTAAACTTACGCATCATGTATGAAAAGCAATTCTTTGCCAGCCAAGCAGAAGATTTAACTCGATTAATACGTTGGGTTGGCTTTCCTGTGGCGTTTATTATGGCACTTGGCGCTATGGTTGCCGCGCTCAATACCATGTACGCCACTATCGCTAGCCGTAGTAAAGAGATAGCGACTCATAAAGCAATAGGTTTTAGTGGCGTTGCTATCTGCTTTTCTATTCTTTTCGAAGCTTTGCTTATTGCTCTAGTCGGTGGACTCTTGGGTATTCTTCCTTTGTACTTTATTTTTGATGGTTGGACCGCCTCAACCCAAGATGCCAATAACTTGAGTCAAATGTTGTTTAATTTTGAGCTAACTGTTGGCTTAATGATGCAAACATTACTGTTTTCTATAAGTATCGGTTTATTAGGTGGCATTCTGCCAGCGATAAAAGCCATGTCTTTACCTGTTACTGTAGCGTTAAGAGACAATTAAATTAGGCTAAGTTTATAAAACTTAACTTATATTTTTCAATCATGCCAAAAGTCATGAAAACAATCTGATTAAAATGTGACTTTTGGCACCTGACCCTAAAGCCGACATCTCATATCATTACTTTGTCGAAACAATTTGGCTTAGCAAATAGTATCAGCTGAGTCGCTCTTGAAGAACATGACTCAAGTTAAAATATAAATTAGCCATCGATTAATTATTAATTCACAATCAAAAAATAAGGAAAACATTATGTTCATTAAAAAAATGATCCGTTTCTCAGTAAGCAGTTTAGTACTAGCAGCAATAAGCTCGTTATCATTAATCGCCATGATGAGCCAGCAAGTTATTGCAGCAGACTTAACTGTAAATATTAGTGAAGTAAATCAGGGTAAGGGGCATATCATGGTTGGCCTTTACTCAGGAACAGAAGCGTTTAGCCAAGGGAAATCCAGCTTTGGCTCAAGGGTGAAAGCGGATAACGAAAACGAGCAAGTTATCTTTAAAGATATACCGGAAGGTGAGTATGCTATTAAAATTTATCAAGATGAAAACAGTAATCAAAAGCTAGATTTTAATTTTATTGGTATTCCAAAAGAGGGTTATGGTTTTAGTAATAATGTTGGTCGATTTGGTAGTCCCAAATACCAAGATGCTAAATTTACTGTTGAAGAAAAAACAGAAATTGAAATAGAATTATTTTAATATCATGCTCATAGCCCCTAACAAATTAAAACGCTTTAGCATTGCTACAGTGTTTTATCCCTAAAAATTACGGTAATCAATTATGTTTAAGTCCTTTATTCCAGAACATTTATATAAAGATTGGCTATTACATTTTTCTGGTTTTTTGACTTGGTCTATTATTTGTTTCCTTTCTTTGAATAACTTACCTGTAGGTGCGGAGCTATTTTTAAAGTTAACTGCCTTTTTAAGTTTTTATTTATCTTTTGCCATTATAGTTTCCTCTAAGGCGGCAGACTTTCCAAGACGCGATAAGTTAATATTGCTGTGCCAAGTGGTTGTAGTATTGATATTGATCAAATTTGACAAATACGATATAGCCCCTATTTTATTAGTGCTTATCGCTACGCAATTACCATCAAGGTTTAGCCGGCGTCAAGCCATGTACATTATGATTTCTATTACGGCGGCGCACTTTCTACTTAAATTCGATGGTAATATGCTTAATACGCTTTTCCATGTAATTATTTATCTTATGCTGCAAGTTTTTGGTTTTTCAGCCATAGAAAGTAACTTAAGAGAAGTCAAAGCTAAAGAAGAACTTAGCGCTATTAACCAAGAATTACTGGCGACACGTTTTATGCTAAAAGAATCATCACAACGTAAAGAACGTTTAAGAATTTCGCGTGATTTACATGATGTTATTGGCCATCAGTTAACCGCTTTAGCGTTGAACCTTGAAGTAAGCCGACATAAAGTACCTGAAGAATTTAAACCTTTATTAGGGCAAAACCTTGCTCATGCAAAAACCTTACTGTCAGACGTACGTGAAGTAGTCAAAGAAATGCGCACCGAAGAGCAGTTTGACCTGGTAGATAAGCTGTCTGCGCTTATTGAACAATTACCAGGTTGTCAGCTTAAGGTGGAGTCTGCGCCTAAGATTAATGCCTTATCTTTGAAGCAACAGTTGATGTTTTGTTTACAAGAAGGGGTGAGTAATGCCATACGTCATGGTAAAGCGAATACATTCACTCTATCAGCCATAAAAACTGAGCAGCAGCTAAGTCTTTATTTACTTGATAATGGCTCAGTGAAATCGGCGAATGTATTATCTAGTATGGAGTCTGATAAAGAGGATAATCAACTAGTTAATCAACCAGACAATCAACTAGTTAATCAACCAGACAATCAAAGAGATAAGCAGTCGGGTAGTGGTTTAGCGGGGATGCAAGAGCGCTTAGCAGACTTTAACGGCTTAGTTGAGTTAATCCAAACATCGACAGGTTGTACTTTAAAAATTCAAGTGGAAGATAGTTATGACTGATCAAGTAGACAAGTTTGCAAGTAATTTAGAAAAGCATACCGAAAACAATATTATTAATGTGGCGTTAGTTGATGATCAACAGCTTGTACGACAGGGCATTGCGGGGCTGTTAACCTTAAGTGATGACATTAATATTATTTGGCAGGCAGAAGATGGTGAGCAAGCACAGCTAAAGCTCAATGAACAGCAACCCGATGTACTTTTACTTGATATTCGTATGCCAAAACTATCGGGTATTGAGTTAGTGAAAATATTAAGATCACAAGGTAATACCTTACCCATTTTAATGTTAACTACGTTTGATGATAGCGAATTGTTCATGCAAAGTTTACAAGCTGGCGCTAATGGTTTTTTACTGAAAGATGTTTCACTTGAAAAACTGGTTAATGCGGTAAAGACTCTTGCAAAAGGTGGTTTCGTGGCTGAGCCAGTAGTAATGAAACAAATTAATAAAGATTTTGATGTTTCTCCGGTATTAGAAAAATTATCTGAGAAAGAACGCCAAATTTTAAAACTAATGGCAGGAGGATTTTCTAATAAGGAAATTGCAGCGAGTATTTTTCTAGCCGATGGTACGGTAAAAAATCATGTTTCGAATATTTTAGCCAAGCTAAATACCCGTGATAGAACCCGTGCGGTAATAACTGCCTTAAATGAAGGCATTATCTAATAAACACCTTTATAACATCTGATGTAGCGAAGCATTGAGCAAAGCGCTAGTAAAGATAAGTAATATAGGTATAATTCTTAGCTATTCCTATTCGTTTGATAACAGGTTTAAAATGTTATTAAGCCAAGTTGCCGATAGTTAGTTTTATTCATGACCGCCTCAATCAGTAGTTCAATTTCTAGTGTTAGCAAAGCTTTCGCCAATGATGGTGTTTTAGCCAAAGCCATCACCGGTTTTTCACCTCGCCAAGCGCAAACAGACATGGCACTAGATGTTGCCCATGCTATTGATGAGCAGTCATCACTTATTGTTGAAGCAGGTACGGGAACAGGAAAAACCTTTGCTTATTTAATTCCCGCTTTTTTAGCGCTAAACCCAAAAAAAACTAAAAAAATTGTAGTTTCAACGGGTACCAAGAACTTGCAAGAGCAGCTCTTTCATAAAGATATTCCTCTGATCAAAAAGGCGTTAGCGAGTAATGCACAAGTTGCTTTATTAAAAGGTCGGGCAAACTATTTATGTAACTACCGTTTAGGGCAATATCAAGATAGTCGCGGCCAACTCGATGCACAAATGCTGCAAGACCTAGTCAAAATTAAAACCTGGGCCAATGGCACACAAAGTGGTGATATTGGCGAATTAGTTAATGTCAGTGAAGACTCAACTATCTTTCCATTTGTCACTAGTACTTTGGATAATTGTTTGGCGAGAGATTGCCCAGACTATGAGGCTTGTCATTTAGTTCGAGCCCGGCAAAAAGCCAGTGATGCCGATATTATCGTGGTGAATCACCACCTGTTTTTTGCTGATATGGCTTTAAAAGATACCGGTTTTGGTGAGCTAATTCCTAAAGCGCAGGTAATGATTTTTGATGAAGCTCATCAAATAGGTGATATCGCCAGTGAATATTTTGGTGAGGCATTTTCTAGTAAACAACTAGTAGATTTGTGCACCGACGTATTACAAGTACATCGTAGTAGTTTAACTGATGTTAAACAGTTAGGTTTGGCTGCTGAAAAGCTACAAAAGACCTGCCAAGAATTTCGTTTGTTATTTAATTATGATCCCGAGCGAGGCAACTGGCGAGAGAAGCATAAGCAAACGCAATTTCAGCAAAAATTTGCCAATTTAAAAATTGATTTAGATTTTCTTTATCAAGTAATAAAGCTTTGTGTGTCAAGAAACGAAGCGATAGATAATTGTTTTGATCGCGCGGTTAACCTGCTTGCCCAGTATGAGGTAATGGCCAATGTAGAAGCTTATGGCATGAGTTTTTGGTATGAAACAACGCCGCGCAGTGTGGTCTTGCATCAAACCCCGTTAACCGTGAGTGATAAGTTTAGTGCCGTTGTTAAAGAATCAGGCGCAGGCTGGATTTTTACCTCAGCAACTTTGGCTGTAGATAATAGCTTTTCGCACTTTGCTCAACATTTAGGTTTGCAAAGTGCTAAACAGTTAATGCTTGATAGTCCTTTTGATTATCAGGCGCAATCACAACTTGTTGTGCCTCGCTATTTACCGCAAGCTAATGATAAAAATCGTGCTTTAAAATTGGCTGAGCTGGCAGAGCCATTAATTAAAGCCAGTAAAGGCGCCTGTTTTATGCTTTTTACTAGTTATCGAGTTATGCATCAGGTTGCTGAAACATTGGCGGAAAGTATTGATAACCCATTATTAGTACAAGGACAAATGGCTAAACGAAAATTACTCGAACAGTTTATAGAGCAAGATAATGCAGTATTACTGGCCACGGCAAGTTTTTGGGAAGGTATTGATGTTCGAGGTGATAAGCTTACTTGTGTGATTATCGATAAATTACCTTTTGCTTCGCCGGACGACCCTTTACTACAGGCTCGCTGTGAAGATATTAGACGACAAGGCGGTGAGCCTTTTAGTCAAATCCAATTACCACAGGCCGTCATCGCCTTAAAGCAAGGGGTAGGCCGACTTATCCGTGATGTTAGTGATCGCGGGGTAATGGTTATTTGTGATGATAGGTTAGTGAATAAGCCCTATGGTGAAACTTTTTTGAAAAGCTTACCGGATATGAAGCGAAGTCGAGATATCAATAAAGCAGCTAAGTTTTTGGAAACCTTATCTTAAAGGTCTAAATTTCTATATGATATCACCTAGTGTGCCGCGCTATTTCCTCAATGTAGGCGTAGTGAAGTAATATAAAAAACGAGTGCCTAAGCACTCGTTTTTTATATGTTCAGCACTATTGTTAATTGCTACTAGCGGGAAACATCTACCATCAAGTCATCAGCAATTTGTTCTAAGGCATAGATAAGGTCATCAATTGATTTATCAGCAATAGCAATTTGTACCTTAGCTTTGAAAATATCTTGGCCGCTATAGGCTGCACTATCTTGTGAACTCACTAATTTGATTAAGTTGCCACTTTGATGGTGAATCACAGACGAAACATCTTGTACTATACCGGGTCTATCATTGGCGGTAATTTCTAACACTAAATTACTAACAATTTCGGGTAAGTTTGGCTCTGCTACTTCAATTTGACAACTTAAACCATTAATGTTTTTTAGCTCATTAACTAAGCCTTCAGAATGTTCACTTGCCACGGCTACTTCAATAACACCGGCAAAAAAACCGGATAAACGATGTAGGCTACTGACTTGCCAGTTGCCTTGATTTTTTGAGATTATTTTGGATAAGGTATCTACTAGGCCAGTTTGATCAGGGCCAATACAAGAGATTACTAGATGATTCATTAAGACTCCTAAAAGGTCATTTGGGTTGCTAAGGAAAATTTTTTAACTTATATACGTGATAACTGATCGAGCTCTTTATTAAGCTGCTCGCTATCGCCAAGGTTTAGTTCTACCAAACGGCGTAGATGAGTAACACTGTCTATGTCGATAGCATTACACTGCAAACCAGTTTCGTTTTTTTCAACGTGGACAACAGCAATGTTCATTGTAACTTCTGACTCATTGTCTGACAGTAAAAAGTGCAGAGTACCAAGTTTACCTTTTAATGATTCTTTACTGTCTATTGCGGTAACTAAAGCACCATTAAGAGAAATATCATGGATAGATACAGGGTATGTCTGTTCTTCAATTTCTATCTCCGCTTTTATTGAAAATAAAATGCGAGTAAATTGTCGTCTATTTTCCATGTCTATCTTCCACTTTAGCTTGAACATTTTTGTTGCGAGTGTATTTAGCATAGCCCTATTTTATTGAAAAGTAAAAAGTTACCGAACACAAAAAAGCCAGTTAAAATCAAAATTTTAACTGGCTTTATCTAGATATTTAACGGTTAAATCATTAACTGAACATAGCAAAGTTACTCAGGCGTTCGCAATGACTACTTTAATTTAGTAATTAACCTATTTTTTTGTATTTAATTCTATGTGGCTCTGTTGCTGCAGGTCCCAAGGTTTTTTTCAACCAAGCTTCATAATCAGTAAAGTTGCCCTCATAGAAGTTAATTTGACCTTCATCACGGTAATCTAGAATATGAGTTGCAATGCGATCTAAGAACCAACGGTCATGGGAAATAACCATGGCACAACCAGGGAACTCTAATATCGCTTCTTCAAGTGCACGTAAGGTCTCAACATCTAAATCGTTGGTTGGTTCATCGAGCAGTAATACGTTACCACCTGTTTGCACTAGCTTAGCTAAATGCACACGGTTACGTTCTCCACCAGATAACTCACCAATGATCTTTTGTTGATCGTTACCTTTAAAGTTAAAGCGTGAACAATAAGCACGACTTGGAATTTCAAAGTTACCAATTTGCAAAATGTCATGGCCTTGAGAAATTTCTTGGTAAACCGTTTTGCTGTCATCCATGTCATCACGGAACTGATCAACACTGGCAAGCTTAACTGTATCGCCCAATACTACTTCACCAGAGTCTGGTTTTTCAGCGCCAGACATCATTTTAAATAGTGTCGATTTACCCGCGCCGTTTGGCCCGATAATACCAACAATAGCGCCTTTAGGTACGCTAAAGCTTAAGTCATCAATGAGCACTCTATCGCCAAATGATTTGGTTAAGTTATTAACATCTAATACTTTATCACCTAAACGTGGCCCAGGTGGAATGTAAAGTTCGTTGGTTTCATTACGTTTTTGATGATCTTGACTATTCAGCTCTTCAAAGCGTGCCATACGGGCTTTGCTTTTTGATTGGCGCGCTTTAGGGTTTGAACGTACCCATTCTAGCTCTTGCTTGATGGTTTTTTGTAATGCATTTTCTGTTTTACCTTCACGCTCAAGACGGGCATCTTTTTGCTCAAGCCAATTGGTATAATTACCTTCATAAGGAATACCATGTCCTCTATCAAGCTCTAATATCCAACCAGCAACATTATCTAAGAAATACCTATCATGGGTGATTGCTACTACAGTACCAGGATAGTCATGTAAAAAACGCTCTAACCATGCAACCGATTCAGCATCTAAATGGTTAGTTGGCTCATCCAGTAATAACATATCTGGTTTTTCAAGCAATAAGCGACAGAGTGCAACACGACGACGTTCACCACCACTTAGTACAGCAATTTTTTGATCCCACTCAGGTAAACGTAATGCATCAGCAGCACGTTCCAATACGTTATCGATATTATGACCATCATTCGCGTTGATTATATCTTCTAACTCGCCTTGCTCTTTAGCTAGTTTATCAAAATCAGCACCCTCTTCAGCATACTCGTTATAGACTTGGTCTAAACGTGCCATGGCGTTTTTAACTGTCGCAACGGCTTCTTCAACCGCTTCGCGTACTGTTTGATTTTCATCAAGTTGAGGCTCTTGTGGTAAATAACCAATTTTAGTACCGGCTAATGCAACAGCATCACCTTCAAATTCTTTATCAACACCCGCCATAATACGAAGCAGGCTAGACTTACCTGAGCCGTTTAAACCCAATACACCAATTTTAGCGCCAGGGAAAAAAGATAGGGAGATGTCTTTTAAAATGGTGCGTTTCGGCGGAACAATTTTCGAAACGCGGTTCATCGACATGATGAACTTATCTGGTAACGGCTGAGCCATGTAGATACCTTTTTATATGAAGAGAATTATAATTGCGGTTATTTTAGGTTAAACATTAGGTGATTAGCAAAGTAAACTTGTTTTTTATTGAAATGAATTTATTTAACTTTCGACAGGAAAGTGAGAAAGTTAAAAGGAGCTTGTTTGTTATCAAGCTCCTTTCATATTTAGACTTTGCTTAGGTTAGCGTTAATGAGAAATACTTAAACCATTAACGCCATTCAAACTGTCTAAATATTGTTTGGTGATATCATCAAGCGGATTATTCGTAATACCTAGTGATTTTAATAAACTTAAACTTGAAATATCTATTGTGGTTAAAAGGTTATCTTTAAGATTTAATCTTATTAGTTTTGATTGACTATTTAAGTCAATGTTTAGCAGCCGATTATGGATCAAAGTTAATTCTGTTAATTCTATCAGGGCTGATAAATCTATGCTTGATAGCGCTCCATCTCGTAGAAATAAGTTTTCTAACTTGGTGAGGAGGCCTAAGTTCATATCTAATAAGGGGTAGTTTTTATTACTGTTTGCCGATAAAAATAGAGAACTTAGCTCAGTCTGTGCAGTTAAATCTACACCTGTCAGTGATTCATTAGATAACAGCTTTAAAATCCGTAGCTCTTTTTGAGCATTTAAATCTAACGTATCAAGGTAACTGTTTGATAAATAGATTGAATGAAGGTTACTTTGCTTACTTAAATTTAACCAAGTAAGACTGGTAGCTCCTAGACTCAATGATGTTAAGCTTGGTTGCTCACTCAAAAATAAACTGTATATTGGGCTATTGAAGACATGGAGGGTGGTGAGTTCGTGGTTATTGGTAACATCTAAAAATTGCAAGTTACTGTTCCATATTACTAAGGTTTTTAGCTTGTTTTGTGAACTCAAATCAAGTTTAGCAAGTGAATATACTTCTAGCGTAACTACTTCCAACAGAGTTGCATGAGTAAGATCAATAGCTTGAAGTAAATTACTTCTTATCTCTAAGGTTTCTAGCTTAATATTAGTGTTTAAGTCAATATCGCTTAGCTTATTGAGAGAAAGCTTTAAACTGTTTAGGTTTAGGTTTGTACTTAAATCGATAGAAGATAAATCTTGTCCAACAATGGTTAAATCTGTGAGTTTGATATTTTTACTTAAATCCATACTTTCAATGGTGTTAAATTGGACATTATATTTACCTAGTACACTTAGGTCTAAAGACGTTAGTTCTGTTAAAAGTGTTAAGTCAATGGTGGTGAATTGGTTATCGACTAAAGCGAGCACTGAGACCTGTGGATCTTCAGGGAATACTATATTGGTCAGTTCATTTCCATTAGCGTATAAATTCTTTAAATTTTCTTGAGCAGATAAGTCTAAATTGGCCAGTTGGTTATTTGTAATATCTAAACTTATTAACTTTGTTTGCGCAGATAAGTCTAAATTGGCCAGTTGGTTATTTGTAATATCTAAACTTATTAACTTTGTTTGCGCAGATAAGTCTAAATCGGTTAGTTGACTATTTGTAATATCTAAACTTATTAGCTTCGTTTGAGCAGATAAATCTAAACTGGTAAGTTGATAATTTCTAATACCTAAACTTATTAGCTGCGTTTGAGCAGTTAAGTCTAAATTGGTTAGTCTGTAACCAAAAAGACTTAACTTAGTCAGTTTTGTTAGGGAAGTTAAATTGATACTTGTGATTGGGTTGTAAAAAAGGTCTAATTTTGTCAAGTTAGTAAAAAGTTCTATCCCTTTTACGGATGAAATCTCCATATTGGGACAAGTTAGTTCTATAAAGTCAGTGGAAAATAGGTAGCCTTTAAATTCAGCCTGTTCCAAAATACACTTTTTAAATGACTCATCTTCAAAAGCTATATCTGATAGATCATAAGGTGATGCTTGTATAGTGAGGCTAAACTGCTTTGTTGTAGCTTCACCTTTATCATCTTTGACCACTAATTCAAATATTAGCTCTAAATCTTCATTGGTATTTGGCGCTGTAAAACTTACCCAGTTCTTATCTTCTAACGATAAGTCAAGGCCAAGGTCAATGCCTGAAACTTGTCGCCACGTATAACTTGATATAAAACCATCAACATCTTCGGCAATAGCTACTAGTTGAACAGATGAGTACTCAATTATAGAATCTAAAGTAGGTACAGTTACTTGAGGTAGTTGGTTTGGAAAAGAAACTGTTATGTCACTTTCTTTTAATAAAATGATGAGTTGTTCTATGGTTTCTTCATTTATAGGATTCTCTTCTACATGCAAAGACCATAAATTGCTTAGCGCACTTAAATCGACTTCAGTAATTAAATTATTGTCTAATGCTAAGCTTCTTAAACTGAGTTGATTACTTAGATCAATACTGGTTAGTTTGTTGTAACTTAAATTAAGTATTTCTAATTTTGTTAGTTTACTGATATCTATATTTTCTAGCTTATTATTGGTGTCCGGTATTTCTTTGACAGTATTTGCGTTAACTACTAGTTCTTCAGGTGATTTTTGGTTAGAGATGGTGAGTGAAGTTAAGTTTATAAAATACTCTATTTCAGCAGCAGAGCTAATATCCTGATTAATACATGAGAGGGAAGTAAATTCTCTAGCAAGTTTCCAGTCTTTATTTTCAGCTTGATTAACTACACAAGCTGAAAAATTTTCATCTTCAAATACCATGTCTGCAATATCGTCATCTGCAGCCTTTATGGTAATGGTCGTTTCTTTGATAGTTTCATTTTGTCCATGAACCAATATAAATTCAAATGTTACTAGTTCATCTTTTTGAACATTGGGTGTAATAAAAGTTAATTGCGCATGACTATCACCCGCACTCGGTACGGGTAAGTCAAGCGTGATGCCTGATTTTTGCCGCCAGTTAAAACTATTAATACTGTTACTTCCATCTATTAATACAGCCGCCAAGGTAACTGAGTCATACTCAGTGACAGTTTGATCAGCTGGCAGCTCTAATGAAATGGTGTTTTTAGGGGGAGTTTCAGCATCACTATTTTCTTCACCACCTCCACCACAGGCAGTAAGACCGATAACTAAACATGATAATAGTAATGCTTTAAAAATGGAGATGTGAATAGACAACAGTTTATCCTTCCTTGAATAATATTCATTAGATTTTTGAGAGTAAAATACTTGATGAATATATCAGAATACCTAATGGTTGTAACTTGATTTAATTGAACTATTTGTCGATTTATTTTGAAAATCAATGAGGTAAAAGGGGGGAACAGTCCAGTGCATTTTAACTTCTTAGCTTGTGCGTTTCGGCGGAACAATTTTCGAAACGCGGTTCATCGACATGATGAATTTATCTGGTAACGGCTGAGCCATGTAGAAACCTTATTATTTTGAAGAGAAATTATATTGCCGATATTTTGGTTAAAGGCGCAAGGCAAGCAAATGAGATTGAGTGGATTTTTATTTTAGTTGTAGTCGGAGTAGGTAGATTACTTTTAGCTGTAACTCACAGTACATCCTTTATGATGTACTTGGCGCAAAGCAGTGACTTAATTTAAGACAATATTTTGCGTTGTCAAAGCGATGTGAAAAGATAAAACTCTTTACCTTTTCACATCGAGTATTTATTGATGTTTGAGAGGGTCAGTTCGTCTAAACTCTCAGCACGGTATTGGCTATGAGATAACACTTTAATTATGGTCTCTGCACCAATGATGTTACCTCTTTAACCTCGATAACTTTATTTTCAACTTTAATTGTACGCTGTTCATATTTAACGTTATCAGTTGCTAAGGCTAGCCCTGACAAGCTTAGTAACATGCCACTTACCGAAAGTACTAACGCTAGTGCCATTTTGTTAAAAGGTGCTGTAGTTGAATTCATAATAATCCCTTCACTGTTGCTTGCTTAAATCATGAGTTAAAAATTCATTAAGTCTATCTTGAACTATGTCTTGCCACTTATATGCCACTATTTTTTCATATAGATAACAAGTGATTAGGAAGTTGTACATTAGTTAAATTGTAAATCAATCCCAGTATCAGGATTGCAATGTACTGATATTGGGAATTGTGAGCATTATTTGTTAGAGCGTGCCGTGTACTTACTGTCAGATTGGCTTCTATCCAATTACAGTTCTTAACGGCAAGTTTACGAATCTCAACATTTAGTAGGAAAATCGTAGGTAGAATGGACTTTCAGATCAGCGCTTAGTAGAGGTTAATGGCAATATTTTTATCTCAACGGGCTTTAAATAATAAAAATAGTCAGCATAAAATGAAACCGTTCATAGTCATATTAGCCTTATTGTTAACGGGTTGTGGTTCAATTGGTGCTTATACTGAGAATCTAGCAGATACACAGGTAAGGTTTTCTGAGTACAGTACAAATACAGATAATCACCTTAAGAAAAAAGCCAACTTAAAAGTGGCTCAAACAGGTTTAGTTTCAGGTAATACCTTACTGTATTCTGCCGAGGGAAATAGCTTAGCTTTCAATTCGGGGCAAGGGAGTTCAACGGTGATTTACCCTTTATGGATAAATGAGTCTGAAGTTGATGAGGTTGAGTTTGCTATTAATAAGTATCGTCACTGGCAGGCTCAAACTACACCAGATAGTTACTTAACCATAAAGCCGATAAACGAGTATGTATCAGAGTGGATGAATGGTGTTACTTTTAAGTTTGGCTTATATAACTCCAAACAGGGAAAGGCCTTTCTAAGTGTCTGTTATGAATTTAGTGAAGTTGGTAGTTGTACCTTTACTTATATGATTGATAAAAAAAGTGTTGAACTTTTATCTGACGATTTAGATAAGTTTAAGTTATACCAATTCCATTAAATTATTGCCCACTTGTGCTGATTAAAATACTCTAAGACGCTCGATTTATTTTCCTACGCAAAACAAGATCACAAACTTAATAGAACTGGTATTATACTCATTCGGGCCAGTAAGCTAATACTGTCTTGTTGCTAAGTTAGGAATACTTACTAAAAACTATAAATAAGTACCACAGAGGTTTCGGTATTTAAATTAGCTTTATCATCGTCTACCTTTGAGTTGTAATCTATTATAAAGTTTACTTTTAGTTGTAGTGAATCAATTAATTTACTGGTGATTGAGCTTTCGGCTTTGTAAATACTGTTTTGTCCCACTTCAATAGCATGTTTAACAACGAACAGCTGTTTAAACTCTATGTGCTCATTTATGTGCCTTATATAAAGCGCTTGAGCCTGCAAAATGAATGTGTCTTGTGTTTGACTTGTCTTGCCATCAGCCATTTCCTCTGGGGTTACTTGGGTAACATCCCTTTTAAAACCGGGTCCTATATCAGCATCAAAACTGGCTTCTTTACTTTCAAACCAGCGACGACCCCAACCCGTAGATATTGAAGCTTGTGAGTCAAAGCCAGAAAAGCGATTTTCTTCATAAAAGACACTACCATAGATGTAGTTTTGTCTAGCTGCATCAAGGGTATAGTTAGTTTGCGAGGAAATGCTCCACTTTTGATCAGTGGTTTCAAAATTTTTATTCTCTTTATTAGTACTCATTTCATTTTCAATTTCGGTTTTTTTAACCAATAAATCAAAAACAAAAAAACTGCGCCAAAGGCCTCTTTCAAAACGTAAGTCTAGACCCGTTTTTATATCGGCACTGCGGGTGTTACCTGTTAAATAGAGAAAACCAAGCTGAGCAGAGGCGGTAAACAAAGTACCAGAAGAAGGCTGCTGTGAATCATCTGCCTTTTCTAAACTAAATAAAATGTCAGAGGCGTCAGCAGAGTTAGACTCTTCTGGTTGTGCTTGCGCATATGAAATTACAGGGACAGTGCAATAAAAGGCAAATAAGGGAAGAAGGATAAAGCGAGAAAACATCTTAATTAATACTACTTACAAGGTGGAACAGCTGATAATGAATGCTGATTATACCTAAGTAGTATATTTTTTTCGAGCATAAAAAAAGGGCCGAAGCCCTTTTTCTGTAACTACTTTGTACTAGTCGTATTACTTAATGATAGCTTTTAACTCACCACTTTGGTAACGGTCAAACATGTTGTCAAGGCTTATTGGCTTGATTTTACTAGCATTACCAACAGTATTGAAAGATTCATAACGCGCTTTACAAATATCGTACATTGCATTAGTTGATACTTGTAAAAATTTACGTGGATCAAATTCACTTGGGTTCTGCGCTAAAAAGCGACGAACAGCGCCGGTAGCAGCAAGACGTAAATCAGTATCTATATTGATTTTACGAACACCATGTTTAATGCCTTGTTGAATTTGCTCAACAGGTACACCATAAGTTTCAGGAATCTTACCGCCAAATTCGTTAATAACAGCTAACCATTCTTGTGGAACTGATGAAGAGCCGTGCATTACTAAGTGAGTTTGTGGGATACGTTGGTGAATCGCTTTAATACGGTCAATGGCTAAGATATCGTCTGTTGGTGGACGAGTAAACTTATAAGCACCATGAGAAGTACCACAAGCTATGGCAAGTGCATCAACTTGGGTTTTATTAACAAAATCAGCAGCTTCTTCAGGGTCTGTTAACATTTGATCTTTTGTTAATACTCCTTCAGCGCCAACACCGTCTTCTTCACCGGCCATACCTGTTTCAAGCGAGCCTAAACAACCTAATTCGCCTTCTACTGAAACACCACAAGCGTGCGCCATTTCAACAGTGCGACGAGTAACATCAACATTGTATTCATAACTACTTGGTGTTTTACCATCATCCATTAAAGAGCCATCCATCATTACTGATGAAAAACCTAATTGGATAGAGCGTTGACAAATAGTAGGAGAAGTACCGTGATCTTGATGCATTACCACTGGGATATGTGGAAATTCTTCAATAGCAGCTAGAATTAAATGGCGCAAGAAAGGCGCGCCAGCGTATTTTCTAGCACCAGCTGATGCTTGCATAATAACAGGGCTATCAGTATCACTAGCCGCAAGCATAATTGCACGTACTTGCTCTAAATTATTGACGTTAAATGCTGGAATACCGTATTCAAATTCTGCTGCATGATCGAGCATTTGGCGCATTGAAATTAAAGCCATTTACTTACTCCTAGATAAGTTTTGTTACTGAGGTTGAAAGTTTTTATTTTGATAACAGAATTATAGCAAAGAGACCGCTTATCTTACAGAATAAATTTAGTAAAGTTGTCTTTTTAGCGGTAATAGTTATGAAAGCTGTATTTTGTACGAATATTACAATATTATTTTGTATCTCAGGCTGTTTTAGTACATTTATCAAGTTAATGATTGTAAGTTTACAACACTAGTATAACAGGATGTTTCGTTTGTGTTTCGTTTTTATTTTGAATTTGTTTCGTTTGCGTGTACTTTTACTTTTTCAGCTTTCGTTTCTCTTGCTGTTTTCTTTTGTTTTACTTTTAAATCCTTAATTTAATTTTACTTTGGACATAAAAAAACGAGTACCTGAAATTAGGTGCTCGTTTATATTTTTATTATTAACTGTTAGAAAGTACTATCACTAAGTGCGCTTAGTAATAAAAAATATTATGCTTTTGCGCGTTGCTCTAATATTTCAACAGCAGGTAATTTTTTGCCTTCTAAGAACTCTAAGAAAGCACCACCACCAGTGGAAATATAAGAGATTTTATCGGCAATATCATATTTATCAACAGCGGCTAACGTATCACCACCACCAGCAATAGAAAAAGCTGAACTATCAGCAATGGCTTGCGCTATTACTTTAGTACCTTCACCGAACTGATCAAACTCAAATACGCCCACAGGACCATTCCAAACAATGGTGCCGGCGTTAGCGATAATTTCAGTTAATGCTTTTGCTGTTTCTGGGCCGATATCAAAAATCATTTCGTCGCTATTAACTTCATTAACAGGTTTTAATGAAGCTGATGCTGTTGGTGAAAATTCAGTAGCAACAACAACATCAGTAGGCACAGGGATACTACCATTATTGGCTTGTGCTTCTTTAGTTAAACGCGTTGCTTCTGCAACCAAGTCCGCTTCATATAATGACTTGCCGACATTGTGACCTTCGGCGGCAATAAAGGTGTTGGCAATACCACCACCAACTACAAGTTGGTCAACTATTCCGGCTAAGGAGTCAAGTACAGTTAATTTAGTTGATACTTTTGAGCCACCAACAATTGCAACTAGTGGTCTAGCTGGGTTGTCTAACGCTTTACCTAATGCTTCTAGTTCACCAGAAAGCAATGGACCAGCACAAGCGGTAGCAGCAAATTTTGCTACGCCATGAGTACTTGCTTGGGCGCGATGAGCAGTACCAAAAGCGTCCATGACAAATACATCACATAAAGCAGCTAATCTTTTAGCTAAACCATCATCATTTTTCTTTTCGCCAACATTAAAGCGAATGTTTTCAAAAACGACTAGTTCGCCACTAGCTACTTCAACACCGTCTAAATAGTCTGTTACTAAGCGAACAGGATAGTTTAAAGCTGCGCTTAAATAATCGGTGACTGGCTTAAGTGAAAACTCTTCTTCAGGCTGACCTTCAGTTGGACGACCTAAGTGAGACATAACCATTACTTTAGCACCAGCTTCTAGGGCACGTTTTAAGGTTGGTAATGCGGCACGTAAACGTGCATCTGAAGTGATTTTACCATCGGCTATCGGTACATTTAAATCTTCACGAATCAATACGCGCTGGTTAGCTAATGTTAGATCAGCCATTTTGATAATAGACATCGTTGTCTCCTGTTTTCACTGTCAGTGAATTATGTTCAATATTGTTTAAAATATGGTTTAAAATATTGCTTAAAAGTAATATTTGATAATGTAGCTTTTAAATACTTTATATAAAGCTGTTTTTAATCTTAATTCTTTTTAGTTTTTCGCCTGAAACATTGCCTGCGCAGTATCTAACATGCGATTAGCAAAGCCCCATTCATTGTCACACCAAATAAGCATTTTAATTAAACGTTTATGGCTAACACGTGTTTGGCTACCATCTACGATGCAAGAATGAGAATCGTGGTTAAAATCGACCGAAACCAAAGGCTCTTCGGTATAATCGAGCACACCTATTAAGTTATGAACTTTAGTTGCTGCTTGTATAACTTGGTTGATATCACTAATGCTGGCATCATTATTGACTATTAAAGTTAAATCCATGGCGGTGACATTGATTGTAGGCACACGTACCGCGATAGCTTCAAAGCGACCTTTAAATTTTGGTAATATCCGTTCAATACCGGCGGCAAGCTTTGTATCTACAGGTATAATTGATTGACTAGCAGCACGAGATAGGCGTAAGTCTTTATGATAAGCATCAATAACTTGCTGATCATGCATTGATGAATGAATCGTAGTTACACTGCCACTTTCTACGCCAAATGCTTCATCAATAACCTTAATCACTGGCACTATACAGTTAGTAGTACAAGAGCCATTAGAAACAATACGATGATCTGAACTTAATGTTTGATGATTGATGCCATAAATTATGGTGGCATCAATGTCTTGGCTGCCTGGGTGAGAGAATAATACTTTTTTAGCACCTCGATTAATATGGCTCAAACCATCGGCTTGACTGCCATATTTACCCGTACAATCAAGTACTATATCTATATCTTGCTGTTGCCAAGGTAAGCTATTTAAATTGGCAATATGGGTTAAGGCTATTTCATCGCCATCTATAAGTAATTGATTGTCGGTTTGGCTGACATCAAAAGGAAATCGACCATGAGTACTATCATATTTTAATAGGTGGGCTATGCCAGAAGAAGGAGCTAATTCATTAATTGAAACTAGGGTGAATAAGTCTGTTTTGCCATTTTCATATAGCGCTCTAACTACGCTGCGACCGATACGGCCAAAGCCATTGATGGCAATTCTGATTGTCATAATTTTACTACATTTTTACTGATGAGTTTATACGATAACCTAAACGGTAACTTAGTGGTAATGAAACGCTAGTTTATGTGGTAACTATTTAGAGGTATTGATTATAAGTACCAGCCATAAGTAATGTTAAATACTCATGGCTGGTATATTTACTTATACCTAAGTGACTTGAAACTCATGCTTCATGTTGCTTGGATATATTTTAGTTATTTATAGCTGGTTTACTGTATTTACAACGTTATCTACAGTGAAACCAAAGTGTTCAAGTAACACATTACCTGGAGCTGACTCACCAAATGTTGTCATACCAACAACAGCGCCAGCTAGACCAACATATTTAGACCAAAAATCAACGTGAGCAGCTTCTATCGCAACACGTTTAGTAACATTCATTGGTAAAATAGACTCTTTGTATTCTTTACTTTGCTTATCAAATACATTGGTTGATGGCATAGAAACAACACGTACTTTGCTACCTTGCTCAGTTAAGGCTGTGGCAGCATTAACTGCTAGAGAAACTTCAGAGCCTGTTGCCATTAAAATAACATCAGGAGTTCCTGCACAATCTACAAGTACATAAGCACCTTTTTCAATAGCACTAACTTGCGTTTGAGTACGAGTCATTGCCGGTAAACCTTGACGTGAGAAAATCAATGCCGTTGGCGCTTTTTGACTTTGCACCGCAGCTTTCCAAGCAACAGCAGATTCAGTTGCATCACATGGGCGCCATGTTGTTAAGTTAGGCGTAGTTCTTAAGTTAGTTAATTGCTCAATAGGTTGATGCGTTGGACCATCTTCACCTTGACCAATTGAATCATGGGTATATACAAAAATATTTTGGATACCCATTAATGCTGACATACGTACCGCATTACGTGCATATTCCATAAACATCATGAAAGTAGCGCCATAGTTTACAAAACCGCCATGCAGGGAAATACCGTTCATGATGCTGCTCATACCAAATTCACGTACACCGTAGAAGATGTAGTTACCGGCAGGATCTGTTTCAATACCTTTAGAGCCTGACCATAATGTTAAGTTAGAGCCAGCTAAATCGGCTGAGCCACCTAACATTTCTGGTAGTACCGCACCAAAGGCTTCAATAGCATTTTGTGATGCTTTACGTGAAGCAATGTTCTCACTACTTTCGTGACACTGTTGAATAAAAGCGTTAGCTTTTGCTTCAAATTCAGCAGGTAATTCACCTTTAATTACACGACGTTCATATTCGCTTGCTAACTCTGGATATGCTGCTTGGTAAGCGGCAAATTTTTCAGTCCAGTTAACTTGGCTCGCTTGACCTTTCTCTTTTCTATCCCATTGTGAATATACATCACTTGGAATATCAAAAGGTGCATGTTCCCAGTTTAAAAATTCACGTGTCGCGGCAATTTCTTCGTCACCTAATGGCGCGCCGTGACAATTATGTGTGCCTGATTTATTTGGTGAACCAAAACCGATGATAGTTTTACAACAAATCATGCTAGGCTTGTCAGTGACTAGTTTAGCGGCTTCAATAGCGTGAGTAATTGCTTGAGCGTCATGACCATCAACACAAATAACATGCCAACCGTATGCTTCGAAACGTGCAGGAGTATTGTCGGTAAACCAACCTTCAACTTCACCATCAATTGAAATGCCGTTGTCATCCCAAAAAGCAATTAGCTTTCCTAAACCTAAAGTACCGGCAAGTGAACAAGACTCATGAGAGATACCTTCCATTAAACAGCCATCGCCCAAGAAGCAATATGTGAAATGGTCAACAATGTTATGGGCTGCACGATTGAATTGTGCAGCTAAAGTCTTTTCTGCTATAGCCATACCAACAGCATTGGCAATACCTGCGCCTAATGGGCCAGTAGTTGTTTCAACACCTGGGGTATAACCATATTCTGGATGACCTGGAGTTTTAGAGTGTAATTGACGGAAGCTTTTTAAATCATCAATAGATAAATCGTAACCTGACAAATGCAATAAAGAATAAATAAGCATTGAGCCATGGCCGTTTGACAATATAAAGCGATCACGGTCAGCCCAGTTAGGGTCGTTTGGATTGTGCTTTAAAAAATCACGCCATAATACTTCGGCAATATCTGCCATACCCATAGGGGCACCAGGGTGTCCTGATTTTGCTTTTTGTACGGCATCCATACTTAATACACGGATAGCATTTGCTAGCTCTTGACGCGATGACATATATAGCTCCAGATCTTATAGTCTTGAAAGAATAAAAATTGCGCGTATTTTCGCTTACCAAAGCACGTAGCGCAAATTATATTATGCAATTTTTTATATTATTTTATATCATATTTAATTATTCGGATAATATTTAACCTGAACTCGGCTTAAGCGATAGTTAATATGTTGAAATTAAAAGACTAAAGTCTTTTTTGTTGCTTATGGCTTGATATTTTCTCTTAATTCAAAGCAAATTTACGCGTCAACAACTGGTATATTGCAAGTCAATTTAACGCAGAATTTAGTATTTTAGGATGTCTGAGCGGTTCATGTTCAAGGCACCTCTTTTAAATTTAGGGAAGGGAGGGCAGGATCTCCTGAATAACTATCTATTCAATCAATCTATTGCCCAAAAGTGTGTTTCTAATTCTTGCTGAGCCCTGCGTTTTCAAGTAATACCATTGCCATTAAGTTTGTGATCTTGTTGGGCGTAGAGAAAATAAATCAGGGCAAGGCGCTTGATTGAGCAATAGCTGGCTATTGTGATTGAGAGCAACGCTGACTTGGAATATTTGAGCCAGCACAAGTGGGCAATAATTTTATGGAATTGGTATAACATGGGTATAATGCTAGTATCGGTTAAAAGCTTACGTAAATATTTACACTTTATTAACGGATTAACTCTGTATATCTTGAATAAAACTCTATGATTCAACTTTACTTAACGCGTTTTTTAATTTCTGCCATTTTATTTCTCATGGTTACCTTTGGCGCGACTTGGATGATCAATCCACAATCGTTAGTCAATTTTGTTGGTCCTGCTGCGGCGTTGTTTAGTGGCTTGTTGCTTATTTGGGGAATTACGCCGCTTATTGCCATTTTGGTCATTAGCCCAATATCAGCATTCATTCTTGGTTATTACTTTCAGTTAGATGCCAATTTAGCGGTGATGGTTATTGCCTTACTGGCCATTCTATTACAAGGCTTCTGGACTAAGCAGCTTGTCTTTCGCTTTATACATTATAAAAAGTGGTTAACCTCAAGAAAACATTTATTCTTCTTCTTACTTCGTATAGGACCCATTGCTAGTTTAGTATCTGCTAGTTCAGTATTGGTTATAGCCATGCTGGATAATCAGGTAATTCAGGGGACTTTTTTTTATACCTTTGTTAACACTTGGTCGGCGAGTATGCTGGTGGCGGTATTTTTTATCCCCTTGTTGTTACTGGCTAGAAATGCTGAACAGCTCAAATTAACTAAGCGACTTTTTGTTGGTTTGACCTCTGTTTTAGGAAGTATGGCTATTTTGTTATTGTTTAAAACTTCTCAGTATGAACAACAGAGCTACAGAGAAGCGCTTTTTAAACAATCTAAAATGGAAATTGAACGTTTGCTCATCGCTGAAGTTGACGGTGTAGCTGAGCAAGTTAATAGCCTTTCGGCTTTTTTTAAAGCCAGTGATTATGTGTCGTTAGCGGAGTTTAACGTGTTTAGTGAAAGTGTCTTTAAACAAGGCACTAGTGTCAGGGCGTTAGAGTGGGCGCCGATAATACCTTTCGCCCAACGAAAAAGCTTTGAACAACAAAGTTCAAAAATACTGCGACAAGACTTTCAAATTAAAGAGCGACGAGCTAATGGGGCAATAGCATTGGCAGAAGCTCGAAACCAATATGCCCCCTTATACTATATATACCCACGACATGGTAATCAGGCCGCATTAGGTTTAGATGTTTATAGCAACCCCAAGCATGTATTGTCTATGCAGAAAGTTGCTAATAGTAAGGGGGTAACTGCCAGCGCACCAATCACTTTAGTACAAGATGAACAGGCTAAGCCCGCTATGTTATTTAGTCATGCAACTTTTCTCACACGAGGCAGCAATAAGTTCATTAATAGTTCTGGGCAAAAGAAAATATCGCTGATTAAAAAAGATAAATTACTGGGCTTTGTGATGGCAGTGGTGCAATTTGAACATTTCTTTCAGAGACTAGCCGAAAAAAAAGAACAAGAGGTAAATTTCTTTATTCAAGATGTCTCCAATAATGAACCTTTTACATTATTTGGTCAGGCTCCACCTACGGCTAATCGTTATTCTGAGACTATTATTATTGAGGTGTATTCTCGATTATGGCAGATCAGTATAGCTGAAAAGCAACCTTGGTTTAGTCAGGCTAAAAGCTGGCAAGCATGGGCGGTACTTGTTGGTGGCACACTTGGCGCAGTATTATTCCAAATGCTGGTTTTGATGATGGCGGCCTACTCAAGTGAGCTGGGGCAGCAAGTAAACATAAAGACCAGAGCACTTATTTTATCCAAAGAAAGTTCAGAGCAAAAAAGTTCAGCTAAAAGTCAATTTTTACAGACTTTAAACAAAGAGTTGCGTTTGCCATTGTTGGCGATAAAAGCACATGTTGAGCAATTGAAGAAAAAAGGTATCAATAACAAAGAAATAACCGGGATAAGTCACGCGGGCAGTAATGTAGCGCTTTTGTTAGATACCATGATGGATTTATCTGATATTGAATCAGGAAAAATTATCGCTAAAGCAGATTGTTTTGATTTCTATGGTTTTTTACAGCGAACTGAGTCTGTACTTAAAGCAAGCAATGCATATGAAGGTAAATCAATTTTCTTTCTTATTGATGAGAGTGTACCGCATTACCTCAACAGTGATGAGCTTTATATACAAAAACTACTCAATGCCTTGCTTGAAAGTGCACATCATTTATTGAAAACTGATGCCTTGCGGTTATCTATTAAATTGCATACCCATAAATTAGTTGATGCGAGTTTGTTTTTTACGCTATCAGCTCAAAGTAGCACATTAATGAATGATACTAGTGCCACCATTGAGCTGCAAAATAATGATCATGTATCAACCAATAGCACATCAATGGCCATGGCAAATAAGTACAGTCAGTTGTTGAAAGGTGATACCAGTTTCACAACGTTAAGCTCTGGCGCTGGTGTATTAAGTGCTTCAATAAGAGTAAGTGTTTCATCAATCGAAGAGCAAGAGCAACAGCAAGGCTTAACATTTGATATACTTAGTTAAATTGTTTTGTTATTTCACTAAAAAATTACTTGTAAAGAAAAAGTTAATGGTTTAGTGTCTTGGCACCTGTTCATAAATAGTACAAATAAATAATAAATCGAGCAGGCAGTGACAAAGGTAAAACAATGAATAATTCATCCTCGCGAGGATTTAAACTAACGACCGTGATTTTTGCCGTATTAATCATGGCTGTTGGTGCAATACTGAGTGGTAACTCAGTCGCTGATGACATGGATGTAGAGATATCGCAATTAGAGGAATAGCTACAAGGCAATCATTTAATTGTTATGGAAAATTGAAACTCCACTGCTGAATTTATATCAGTGCTGGGGTTTTTTCTTTTTACCGCTTTAGTAAATAACCTGTTATTCATAAACATTTTTTCTTGATAATCGCATAAATTGAAACATTGATAGCGTATATCACTATTTAATCCGATAAGTTTCTTTTGTAATAGTCGTAATTGCTATTTTTACTTAGACATCAAGCACTCATTATCCAGAGATTAGGTTAAATAGATTGTTCAAATAACTTTAGGGGGAGGGGAACTTCTGCTGGCGTCTCCACCGGGACTCGAACCCAGAGCAGCGGCTTAGGAGGCCGCAGTTTTATCCAGTTAAACTATAGAGACATTGCAATGACGGTTACTATTTTACTCATATTTCTCCTTGTTTGTTAATGTTTTTATTCTATTTATTTTGCTTTTCTTCACATAATCTCTTTAAACCAAGGTATATCGAAAGTGACTTTCATTTTCTGCTCCTTTATTGACCTATGCCGTTGTTTTATTAAACAAGCATTTAACAATGCATTATTTACTAAGCATCAGTATTGAAAGGGAGTTCATCTATGAAAGCAGCCGTTAATGTCAATTTAAAGGGAAACTTGAAATTAGACAGCTGGACAAGCCATCAATAGCTAGTCGAGAAGTATTAGTTAAAATTCATGTCTGCTGAATATTTGCCTTTACCCATTTTGATACTGTTTTAAATGGTGTCAGTGTTATTGGCTCCATTGTTGGCACACGTAAAGATTTAGTGGAGTGCTTAGATTTTGCCAGCCGCGGAAAGTTAAGACCATTACCATTGAAAAGTATCTTGAAGATATCAATGAGATATTCGACGATTTTCTTAACGGTGATATCACAGATCGTGTGTTGTTGAAGATGTAGTTTTTTGGCTAATGTCTAACTAATGTTTAGCTTATGCCAGATACTTAATAATAATGTTAAAGCCCTTTACTGCTATTTTTAGATAAGGGTTCTTTGTATGTAATTGATTAAACTATAACTTTTTCTGAATTGTTTTAGTGAGTAATACCTTAATATCATCCCTATTAGCTCTGATAAATTTTAATTCAATTAATTCCAAACTATTTTACCTAACCGCGCTACTTTATAATTAACCAAATAACAATACCGCTTATATTAGTGAGTAAGACTTAAGTAAAATGTTAATAAAAAATATAAATAGGAGCCTTTGTGTTTGAAAGAAGCGATGAAACGCTCATAGCGCAAGCGCTAAAAGGTAAAAAATCTGCCTGGTTAACACTGGTAAAACGTTATGAGAAAAATCTCTATAACTACGCTTTACGTATGGTGAATAACCCGGCTGATGCCATGGACTTAATGCAAGATATTTTTATTGCGTTATTTCGAAATTTATCAAAATTTAGAGGCGAATGTCCCTTTAAAAATTGGCTCTTCAGGATTGCCCATTATCGCTGTCTTGAATTTTATCGACGTAAGCGGCCTATGCAATCAATTAATGATGTACCAGAACAAGAAGATGAGCAAGCGTTATGCCTAGAAAAAGAGTTGTTTTTAAAACAACAAAGTAGTGCGTTATTACAGGCAATGCAGCATTTACCAGTAAAGCAAAAATTGGTGGTGGAATTAAAGTTTTTTCAGCAGTGCACTTTTGAAGATATCAGTCAGCAGCTTGGCATCTCAACGAATACGGCAAAGTCACAATTATACAGTGCATTAGATAAATTAAAACTGCAGTTAGCAGATGATCCAATCAGTAAGGTAGAGGTGGAGTATGTCTGAGTCAAAATCAGTTAAGGCTCGGATGGGTGAGCATGATAGAGCATTATTTAGCGAAAACATTGCCCATCAAGCAAGTTTTGAAGTCGAGCATGAGGTGCCTGAATGGCACCGAGCACAAGCATTTGAACAACATTTTGAAGCGGACAAAAAAAATACCGTTAGAAAATCCATTAACTGGGGTATGTGGTTTGGTGTTCCTGCTTTATCAATGGCGTGCTCAGCATTTGCTATCACGGTTGTTATGGCTTTTATGCAAGAACAAACACTAGATCAACAGGCAATCAACCTAAAAGTAACGGCGTTAATTGATCAACAAGTTCAACAAAAAGTAGCTATTCAGTTAGCCAGTCAATCATCAGATCAGTCAACAAGTAAAAGCAACGCTGACATCGAAGCCTTAATAAATATTAAATTACGAGAGTTTGCTGCCGAACAGCAAGTAATGTTAGCTAATTATCGAGCAGATATTAGTACGCAACAACAAAGTAATAATCTGGCTTTAGCAAGTTATGTGATTGGCGCTTCGAGAAAAGAGCGTAAAGAAGATATCAGTGACTTTATTAATTTTATTAATGCCCAGCGTGAGGATGAACAGTTAACACAGAAAATTAAATTTCAGCAACTTGAACGTGAAATTAGTTTTCAAAAGATTGGTCTAGAACAAAGTAGCAATATAAATAAAAACTCGGCTAAGCCCACAAATTACCAAGGCTAAGTTGTTAATAAGATAATTATGTGCAAATCAATTAAATACCAGAACTATCCAGTAAGGGGAAACTTATGATGAAATTAACAAGTGTATCAATAAAACCAAATACACTAAAAACTTATGCGAAAACGAAAGTTGCACTAATAGGTTCAGCATTATTATTAGCGTTTAGTGCTCAAGGCGCCGATAAAAACTACGATAACTTGTCTAAACAATTAAATATCATGAATGACATCATGTTGTCATCGGCAAAAGCGCCACAGAATTCACGCCAGCCTTTGATTCGCTCAATAGATAGTGTTTATCTGCAAGGACAAGGTGCTATTTTTACCGTCAATTCGGCTCATGGCGGCTCTTCGCATCGTCAATTTTTTCAAATGGTAGCGCCGATAGCTCCGGTATCTCGAATGCCTCCTGTTGCACCAAAAGGGGAGAGAGTTGTTACCTCGGATAATGACGACTTTGTTATTGAGTTTTCAGATCATGATGATGAGTTTGAACGAGTGATAGAGGTATTTGAACAACAACGTGAAGGGGCTCGAGAGCTTCGTAGTGAGGAACGTGAAATTGTTTATGAAATGCGTGATATTGCTAGGCAACGTAAAGATATTGAATACCAATTACAGCGCGCGGAGAAAGACGCTAAAAAGCAATTAAGTGCAGAGTTGAAAGTACTTGATGTTGAACGCGCCTCTTTAAGTAAAAATAAAGCCTCCCTTGATAAAAAAGTTGCAGTATTAAATAAGCAGCGAGAGCAACAGAAAGTTGCTCAAAGTAACGCAAGAACGGCACACTTCAGTGCAGTTAATAATGCTTTAGTGGAAACGTTATGTTTATACGGTAATGGCTTAAGGGCTATTCCAAGTCAAGAACATGTCAGCTTGATAATTAAAGGCGCAGGAAAAAAACAGAGCCGCGGTTACAAAGATCAAATACTGGTGTTTAATAAAAAAGATATTAACGCCTGTGCTAACAGTAAACTTACAGCTAAAAAACTATTAACCAAGGCAGAGCAATATCAGTTCTAATACTACGACTTTTAACCATCACTCTTATGCCCTCCTTATTTAACTGAGGCTGAATTATAAAAAACCATCGGTAACAGGTTAACTTATCTGCTACCGATGGTTTTTTTATTGCCTTAAATACTTAGTGCTAGCATGTAAGTATGCAATTAAGTAATATGCATTTTTTCAAGTAGGCAAATTATTAAGGGTGTTATTCAATGAGTAAATTTATATTGCTGGCCATAGTTATCGGACTTTTTGTCTTCTTCATCGTGCGACAAAATGGCAATAAAGCAGCAGCCAAAATCAATATAAAACTGGGCAATGAGTTTTTAGAAAGTAATAAAAAGGCAGAAGGGGTAATAGAAACCGCTTCAGACTTACAATATAAAATTTTGACTCAAGGCAACGGTAGCGAGCACCCAAGTGCATTGTCAAAAGTTAAAGTACATTACCATGGTACATTACTTGATGGCACTGTATTTGATAGCTCAGTAGATCGAGGGGAACCAATTAGCTTTGGTTTAAATCAAGTCATTAAAGGTTGGACAGAAGGTGTTCAGTTGATGGTTGTTGGCGATAATGTTCGTTTTTATATCCCATCAAGTTTAGGTTACGGTAATAGGCCAGCAGGTAAAATAGGTCCAGGTGCATTATTAATTTTTGATGTTGAGTTACTGGCGATAAACTAAGTAAATTTGTTATAAAAACAGTCTTAATTAAAGCCCGTTTAGTCTAACTAAACGGGCTTTTTTTCTCTAATTAGGTCGCTTCGTTATCTTAGTTAATGATACCTCAACTCTTGTACCTTACCCCAGAATACCCGATACGAGAAAACGGTATAGCTGAATATCACAGGAACGACTATGATCACTCCCCATAATAGAAAGCTTAACGATTCAGGTGCTGATGCTGTTTCCCAAATAGTTAATTTACCTGGCACAATGTACGGGAAAAAGCTAAAGGCTAAACCAAAGAAACACAGGGTAAAAATTATTACCGCGCAAACAAAAGGTCGCCAGCAGCCTTTATCATTTACTGCAGGTAAAAGTTTCAACTGCATTTGGCTATAAACAAATAAGGCAAAACAGATTATTGGTAAAGGTAATATGTATAGGGTCGTGGGCCAAGCAAACCATTTAGCAAATACATCAGGGTTAATTAAAGGGTTTACCGCAGAAACAGCAAGCACCCCAATAAAACAAATAATTCCGGCCTTTTTTGCCCAACCTACCGCTTGAACTTGTAAAGCACCTTCTGTTTTCATAATAAGCCAACATGCACCAATGTAAGCATAAGCGGCAGCTACACCCAAGGCGCTGAGTAAACTAAAGGCATAAGCTACTAAAGTGTTTTCAAAGCTCATTACATACATGCCTAACATATAACCTTGGCTCATGGCGGCGAGCAATGAACCGCCTTTAAATACCTTGTTCCATGTAGGTTTGTGGCTAAATGCTGCTTTGGCTCTAAAATCAAAAGCCACGCCGCGTAATACCAAACTAATTAATAAAACCGCAGTTGGTAAATATAGCTCTTTAAAAATGTAGCTATGAGCTGCTGGAAAAGCAATTAATAACAAGCCAATAGCTAAAACCAGCCAGGTTTCATTGGCATCCCAAAAAGGGCCTATTGAGGCAATCATTGTATCGCTATCATCTTTTTGTGATAACGGTAGCAATATACCTACACCTAAATCAAAGCCATCTAAAATGGCGTATAACAAGATGGAAAGCCCCATCAAGCCAACAAATATTACTGCCAAAGAATTAGCTTCAAACATGATTACTCTCCTTAGGTATTATCGGCGTATTAATTACCGGTTTTACTTTTTCATCATCGGTGATTTCTTCAATTTCTACAGCACGGTTTGCCATGGTAAATATGGTGTGCAAATAGGCGGTCATTATCACCACATATAAAATGAGATACATAACTAATGATAAACCAACATTGCCTACGGCTATATCAGTAGCGGCATCCTCTACGGTTAAAATACCGGTAACTAACCAAGGTTGACGTCCTATTTCAGTTACATACCAGCCGGCTAATGTGGCGATCCAGCCAGAAAAGCTCATGGCTACAAGTGCTTTTAATAACCAGCCCGGCAAGGGTTTATTTCGTAGCAACTGAATGCGACTAACCCAAGAAATAAGTAACATCAACATGCCCATACCAACCATAATACGAAAAGCATAAAATACAGGTGCTACCGGAGGATGATTACCTTCAAATTCGTTTAAACCTTTTATTTCTCCATCAAGATCATGGGTTAAAATGAAGCTGGCCATTTTGGGTATCGCTAATTCAAAATGATTAGTTCTTTGTTTCTCATCAGGAATAGCGAAAAGTAGTAGCGGCGCACCTTTTTCGGTATGCCAAATACCTTCCATGGCAGCGATTTTTTGTGGCTGATGCTCTAAGGTATTTAAACCGTGCATATCACCCAGAAAAATTTGCACGGGTGTTAAAAACATTGCCACAGATAACGCTATTTTCAGGGTGAGTTTAGGTGCTTGTTTATCATCGCCTTTAAGTAGCCTATAAGCACTGATGCCAGCTACTAAAAACGCGGCAGTTAAGCCTGAGGCAATAACCATATGTGACAAACGATATGGGAATGACGGATTAAAAATAATAGCTAACCAATCTACCGGAAAAGCAACGCCATCTCGCATTTCATGACCTTGTGGAGTATGCATCCATGAGTTCAAGGCCAAAATCCAAAAGGCAGACAACGTTGTACCTATGGCAACAATAAGGGTCGATAAGGTATGTACCCTAGCGGAAACCCGTTTTATGCCAAACAACATAATACCGAGAAAACCTGCTTCTAGAAAAAAAGCGGTAAGTACTTCATAACCCAATAAGGGGCCGGCAATATTACCGACAGTTTCCATAAATTTTGGCCAGTTAGTACCAAACTGAAATGACATAGTAATGCCAGTCACTACTCCTATGGCAAAGGTGATGGCAAATATCTTCACCCAAAATCGATAGGCGCGCATCCACACAGGATCGCCGGTTAGATCGAAGCGCACTTTGAAAAAAAACAAAAACCAACTTAACGCTATGGTAATTGTTGGGAAAAGAATATGAAAACTGATATTAGCGGCAAACTGAATGCGTGACAGCATTAAGGTTTCAAGCATGATGGACTCCGTTAGCCTATTACTTACAGGAATGTAAATGGCTGGCTGTGAATTGATAATTGTAAATTGATAAGTTTATTTATTTTAAGTACACATAAAAAACGGTTAAGCAGACACTTAACCGTTTATAATTATTTAATTAGTTTATCTTTAAGGCTGATAACCTTGCTAATACCACTACCTAATTTCATCAGGGTATTAAGGTTATCTGGGCTCATGCTTTGTAGTTCACCTGCCCAATGGGTGACGGTTTCTAATAAGTCATGAATTTCATTCATTTGCTTTTGAGCAAACACTTCTTTTTGATTAGCAGGCTCATCTAATAAATTATCGCGTAGCAATGATAGGGTAGGGTCAACTTCGCGTTTACGGCGCTCTTCAAATACACGCGTGGCCATTTCCCAAATTGAGCCTGCAGGAGAGTAATACTCTTTTCTGTCTTTAGGTTTATGTTGAACCTGTACTAAACGCCAAGATTGCAGCTCTTTAATGCCCATGCTGACATTGCCACGAGATATATTAAGTGCTTCAGATATTTGTACCGCACTTAGGGCTTCTTCATGAATAATCAACAAGCCGTACATTTGACCTACGGTGCGATTAAAGCCCCAACGACTGCCCATTTCGCCACAATGCATAACGAAGGATTCTATTTTTGAAGTAAGTATCATTTGTATGTTCTGAAGTTTCAGTAATTTCTGAAAGTTTAAACTTATATTGATATAGATCAAGGTTTAATTGTTTTTATTTTTACCTTACGGACATGAGTGAAGGGAAAATAATAGAAATGAAAAAGTGAATTGGGCAAAGTATTGCAAGGAAATGCTAAGTAAAGCTTAAGCTAAGGTTTAAGTAACTGAAGAGGGTACGGTCTAATACAGTTTTTTGGACAAAAAAAGCATGTCCAGATGACATGCTTTTAATCATTATTTAGTGATAGACAAATAAAATTTACACTAATAAATCTTGGATATTCACTAAATCTTTTTTGCCATTGATGATTTCATCAGGAGTTAAACCCGATAATTCATGTGGGAAAACTAACCATTCATCAGAAGTATGAATGTAATAATCAGGGGCAAAATCAACTTTTGAATTTTGTGGTTTATACCATGGGCAAGCAACACGTACATCTAGTGGCATATTATTACGCATGTTCTGCTTCAACTGCTTAATCAAGGCATCGATACTACGGCCAGAATCAAAAACATCATCAACAATTAATAAACCATCATCAGCGTTTGCATTTTCAATAATGTAATGCAGACCGTGTACTTTGATTTCTTTACTTTGCTGGTTAATACCGTAATAAGATGAAGTACGAACAGCAATATGATCCGTTTCTACTTCTTTAAAGTCAAAGTACTCTTGCACAGCGATACCAATAGGTGCACCACCACGCCAAATGCCTACGATAAACTGCGGGCGAAAGCCATCTTCAAAAACTTTAGAGGCTACACGAAAAGAATCTTCTAATAATTCTTGCGCGGTAATAAAACGTTTTTCCATTGCCGAGGAAACCTTTTTAAAAAAATGATAAGCGCTAATTATAACCCGACAACAAAAAATAGTGTACTGCTGGCGAATTTATAAATGCAATAAAAGTGCAACAATGAAGCACTATTTTGTTAAAAATGACAATAAATAGCCGTATTTCTAGATTTCTATGACCTGAATAAATAAGTAAAAAATAGTTGACCTTAGAGTGTACTCTAAGCTTTATAGTGTAAAATATTCAATAAGAAGACGCTTATTACGTGTTAAGTAAGGAATATCTCATGTATAGAATTGGTGAGTTGGCACAGAAATTATCGGTATCCACAGATACCCTACGATATTATGAAAAGCATAAGTTATTAAGTGCAACAAGTCGTGGCGACAATGGTTATCGTTTTTATAATGAAGAGGCATTAAAAATTATGCAATTTATCATTCGTGCTAAAGGTATTGGTTTTAGTTTGAATGAAATTAATGATTTATTATCTATTAAAGTTGATAAAGCCAGGCATAGTTGTGCTGATGTGAAATCATTTACCCAGCATAAGCTGGATCAAGTAAATAATAAAATAGCTGAGTTAAATCGTTTTAAAGGCTCTTTAGAATTGTTGGTTGATGCGTGTTGCGGTGGTGAAGAACAAGCGATCCACTGTTCAATTTTATCTGCTTTGGAGAATGTTGATGCAATTAATAAATAATTTTTGGGATTTATTCGTACTTTCAGCGCCATGGTTAATGTTGGGATTATTAATTGCCGGCATAATTAATGTCTACCTACCAAAGGAGTTTTTGAATAAACACTTAGGCAGTGATGGTTTATATACCACAATCAAGGCCGCCATTATCGGTGCACCTATGCCACTGTGTTCATGTGGTGTTATTCCCGCAGCTTTAGGGCTTAGGCGCTCCGGCGCCTCTAAAAGTGCTACCACGGCATTTTTGGTTTCTACTCCTGAAACTGGAGTGGACTCAATCTCGGTATCGTATGTTTTACTTGGTCCTTTTATGGCTATTATCAGACCTATTGCCGCCATAACTAGTGCCATAGTCGCGGGTGTATTGGTTGGTCGAGATAAAGAAGGTGATAGCGATGAACGAAGAAATAGAGTTCAAGATGAGAAACAAAAAAATGAGCAGTCTTGCTGTGACAGTAAATCAGTAGGAAAAGAGCAGGGTTCATCTTGTTGTGCTACTGGCTCAGAGTTCAAAAAAACTATTCTTGTTGAGAATAAGAGTGAACAAACAAGTTGCTGCTCAAAACCGGCAGTGGAAGTTAAAGAGTCATCAGGAAAAATTGAACAATCAGAAACTGCACCAGCAGACAGCTGCTGTGATATTAATACAGCTGAACATCAAGAGGCGTCATTTTTTACCAAATTAAAACAAGCTATCGCTTTCAGTTGTACCAAGCTGTTAAGTGATACTGCAATCTGGCTATTGATAGGTTTAGGGTTTGCCGCCATTGTGCAAACTTATGTGCCGTTAAGCTTTTTCAGCCAGTGGGGCAGTGGCATATTAGCCATGGTTGTGGTGATTTTAATTTCGATTCCAATGTACGTTTGTGCGACAGCTTCAACACCTATTGCTGCAGGTTTGTTATTGTCAGGTGTCTCACCCGGTGCTGTGCTGGTCTTTATGTTAGCAGGGCCTGCTACTAATATTGCCACCTTAGGGGTGGTAGCAAGTGAACTGGGTAAGCGCGCTGTTGTCTCATATCTAACAGGCGTTATTGGGGTTGCAATAATCTTTGGTTTTATCACTGACTTTTTAGTAGAACATTATAATATTGAAGTAGCACCTATGTTAGGTGAACATCATGAAGTGCTGCCTACTTGGCTATCACAAACTTTTGCTTTTATTCTGGTACTCTTGTTAGTGAGATTGCTGGTCTTAAAATTAACTGCAAAAAGAGCATTGCTAAACACCTAAAAGTCAGCACAGTAATACCATAAAAAAAGCAGCTATTAATAGCTGCTTTTTGGTTTAGGACAATACATAATAATAGTCACTGCTAATGAAGAGTTAAAAATGAACCTTATCATTAAGGCCCTTATGATTAAGCTATCTTAAAGCGCTTTACTAATTTATCAAGAGACTGACAGTTACTCTCAATAGTGAGTACGTGCTCATTAACTGTTGATGAATCGGTAGTGGCAGACTCGGCGAATTCATCAATACTGCCCATAATAGAAGTCATTTGCTCAGACAAAACATCTTGGTGTTCGGTAAGTTTGTTAATGGTAACATTGAGCTCTCTGGCGCTATCAATGGTAGTGTCTATCTTAGTTAAAATTGTATCAACTTCATTAACTTGCTGAACAGTTTGGCTAAACTGTGTTTGGTTAGTCAAAATAACTTGCTCTGCAGTCGATGCACTCGTTTGTAAGTTGTTTATCATTTTTTGAATACTGTCGGTTGACTGTTGAGTTCTACTGGCCAGTGTTCTTACTTCATCAGCCACTACTGCAAAACCTCTGCCATTTTCCCCCGCACGTGCTGCTTCAATAGCAGCATTGAGAGCTAAAAGGTTGGTTTGTGATGCTATGCTCTCAATAACTTCAACAACATTACTAATGGATTCGCTATCTTCTTTAAGCTGCGCAATAACAGACACCGTATGTTGTATTTGTTGCTGAGCTTCTTGCATAATGGTAACGGTTGAACCAATAAGTGATTTTCCCTGCTGAGTTATCTGGCAAGCGTCGGTAACTTGTTCATCGGCAGATTGCGCTGTTGTGCTTATCTCTTTAGCAGCACTGCTCATCTCGGCAATATTACCACTAGCGCTGGCAACGTCATTTCTAGAGTCGGCTATTTTAAAAGATGACTTTTTCGTTAATTCACCAACACTATGAATAGAGTGGTTAAGTTTATCTGACATCTGGCTAATATCGGTAACTAAGTCATGGATTTGCTCGGTAAACTGGTTGAAAGCATTGGCAAGTTCACCTATTTCATCATTTGTTTTTACAGTAATTCGCTTTGTTAAGTCCCCTTGGCCGCTGGCAACATTGATCATGGCATCATGTAACTCTGTTAGTGGTTTAGTAACTGATTTTGCCACTAGAGAAATAATAATACTTACGATGGCTATCAAGGCTATAACAATAAAAATAGAGAGTTTAATGGTATTGTAAAGAGGACTATAAACAGTGTCTTTTGCGACCATAAGGCCAATTACCCAATGCATTTGAGGTTTATCATCTTGAATAGACTGATAAGCAACAATTTGAGCTTCGCCATTGAGGCTAATTTCAGAAACACCCTGTAGATTTTTCTTGGCAAGCTTGGCCAAGTTATCAAAACCTGCATATCCTTGTTGTTCATCTAATTCAGCGATAACTTGGTTATGGGCTATTTTGCCATTTTTAAGCGGAAAATAGATAACTTTGCCATCTTGAGTCATCAGGAATGCGGTGCCTTCGCCCTGATATTTGGCTTGATCGACAAATTCGGCAATGCTATCAATCAAAATATCAGCACCACCGACACCAATAAAGTCACCGTCAAAGTTAAATATAGGGATGTTAATTGCTGTATAGATATAATTATCAGCAGGGTGTAGCTCAACGTCTGACATGGTCCATTTTTGTTGCTGCTTTAAATCCTTATACCACTGCCTGGTTCTAACATCGTAATCGCCTTGTTTATATACACCATGTTCATCAAGGTATTCACCTGTGTGCTCTGAGCCAAAGAACACTGATTTTGTATAAGGATCAGAGCTAGATTCACCTTTAAGAGTTTGTAAAAAAAGTTGATAGTCAGCGGTGGATTTATCCGTTAAAAAACTTTTGTGGTTATCAACCCAACTAATAAGTGAGGGGATGCGAAAAAAACCTTCTAAACCTCTAACTTGTTTATCAACAAAGGTTTGAATTTTATTTGCTTCTAGTTGCACTGCAGCCTGCAGGGTTTTATTAACTTGCTGCTCAGTGCGGTTACTCACTTGGCTAATGATAAATATAGCGGCTAGCACTAGGGCTAAACTAACACCACCAGATACATAAAGAAGAAACTTTGAGCGGATACTTTTTGACATTGACTTACCTTTAGGTAGTTATTATTAGTATTAAATCGAACTCCAGCTAACAATATCTCCTTTAAAATAATTTTTGCTATTTATTGTACAAAAATAAAATATCTCATAAAGGCAGAGGGCTTGCAATATATTGTATTCAATTAATTTCAAGCAGTTAACTCAATGCATTAATTTGAGGTATTAGTTCAAGGTATTAATTAAGGTATTAATTCAGGTCACTAGCTCAGGAAAGTAGTTCTAGGATTTAGCACAGAGGTTGCTTAAAAGATTAACTGATTGTTGTTAATCAAACGAGGACCGTGAATGTTGCCCTTGAGTCATCAACCATTAAAGTGGCTAGCGCTATTTTTTTGATGTTATTAACATCAAAAAAAAGCCCTAAGATAATAAAATCTTAAGGCCTTTTGAAAGTGCATTTAATAAATATTTCTAGTAAAAGCACACTTTGTTAATTTACTTGCTTAGTATTGGCTTTAAAACTACGCCGTTAATAAGGGTAATTAAAAAAGTAATTACTGCGCATTAATGCTCAATCTAACGCCACCAAATTCACCTTTAAGGGTAATATAGTGCCAGTAAGCAGTAGGGTCTAATTCAACAATTAAACTATCAAAGTTACCATCACCATTAGCATAACCGTTGTTGTCTTGAGCCGTAGGCCAGCCACCAGCTTTATACATTATGTCTGCATTACCCCAGCCGCCAGTCGTTCTTAATTCAAAGCGGGTAGCTAAGTTGCCGTCGTTACGAACAATAAACGATGCACCACCACCTGATGAATTAATACATTCAACAACTTGATTCATAGTCACAGTATTATTGTTTACATCATGTTTGTTTGCTGGAACATTAACAATACATGGAGAAAAATCAGTACTGATTGTAATCGGCTCACCTGCCCAGTTACCAGCGGTGCCAGAAGCAGTTGAGTCAGTATCATTAGGACCAAATTCAACAATATTACTGTTACCTAATACGATGCCGTTAACTAACCAGTCATTAAATTCTGCATCGAATGAAGTACCAATATTATTGATAAATGTTTGGTATTCAGGGTATTGACCACTACGTGTTAAGTTCAATATTTGATTAACATCATTTCTGTGCTTTTCAAACATGAAACGTACTGC
The DNA here is from genome assembly GCF_000764185.1 of Colwellia psychrerythraea. Lineage (GTDB taxonomy): Bacteria > Pseudomonadota > Gammaproteobacteria > Enterobacterales > Alteromonadaceae > Colwellia > Colwellia psychrerythraea_B. Next base: position 431,729 of record NZ_JQEC01000011.1, on the reverse strand, counting down.
TAAATAACCCCAACGATAAACACGATCTTGACCAGAGCCATAGTTATTTTTGAAGATTTCAGATAAGGCAACTGCTTGAGTTTTACCCAAAGTAACTGCACTTGCATAACCGTCGCCATAAGAAATGTACTCTCCTAAGCCTTCAGACCACCAAACCGTATTAACTGACATACCTAGAGAGAAATCACCATACAAATCGAAACGACCATCTAAATAATGCACGTATTCATGCTGTAAGTTCCAAACGTGAAAGTTAGGTCTCATCCATGCAGCTTCATAAGCAATGAAACGTGCTTGGTTTTTGGCATTGATTGGCGCACCTTCTAAGTACATACCACCATTGTTGGTATCCATATTGAAGAATAAGCCTGCATAGGTACTATATTCCTCTGAAGAATCAAAAATAACTAGTTCTAATGCTTCATTAGTATCGTCAGCAACCGGTACATAACCAGTACCTAAGATATTATGGAAGTTTGTTTCTTGGTTACCTAATACTTGACAAATCCACGCTGCTTGATCGTTATACATATGTTGAGCTCGAATTTTTAAGCTAGCAGAACATTTGTAGTTAAAGGCTAATGTTTCTTGTTCTAAGGTAAAAGCAAAACCACAAATATTGTAGTAACCACAATCAGCACGATCATAATAATCAGCCATGCTAGCAACACCTATCCAAATTTTCTTAGTATTGTCGAGCTTACTTGTGCTATCTAACATACTTTTCACATAAACTTTAACTTGCGCTTCCATCTCAGGGATATGGTATAAACGAGAAAGTTCACGGGTAGCATTATATAATACGTAATCAGCATCAGTACCAATTAGGTGACGTTTGCTTGATTGGAAGTTATTTAGTGCTGTTAGTATCGCATGGTCAGTTGCGTACAATGCACGCATATCTGTATCCCACTGTGCGCGGAATATTGTGGTGAATATCGAGTTAGCAGCAGCGTTCATGTTGAAGCTTGATGCCCAGTCAGCATTATATTCGTTCAATACACGTAAAGTGATATCGTTAAAGTCAGCACCTAAACCTGCTGAATCAACATTGATTAATGCTTCTTTTAATACCCCACCATTACTTTCACTTGCAAGCCAAGAACTGCCGTTGTTAAAGAAAGTGCGCAAAGCAGTTTTGATACTTGCTTTTACTGCTGGCGTATAGTCAACGATATCTGTTGGATGAGCAAATTCCACATAAAACGCACCACGGAAGAAGTAGAATAGCGCTTCTAAACCAGTAGTATCTTCACCAGTATAAGATGAAGCACGAGAGTTAATTGCATTAGCAATAGCTATCATGTTTGCTTCAGAGAACAATGCTGTAGCATCAGGTCCGCTCATGTTATAAATAGGGCTAACATTTTGTGGGTGTGTTAAAGCAATACGCTCAACTAAGGCCGCACCGTTTAAACCAATAAAGCGTGTAGCATCTGTTGGGAAACCGTCATCTGGAATGGTTGAACCACCACCCGTAGTAGGAATATCTTTTGGATCAATGGCTACTAATAAGCTCACTTCTGAAGCTGAAGTACCATCAAGTGATACGTATAACCAACCTTTGTTAGCAGTAAAGCTAATTGACTCGTCAGTACCAACATTGTTTGATATATGATCGTAACTTGTTGAGGTAGCCCAACCTTGTTGGCTAGTTAACAAGTCAAATTCACCAGAGCCGCCACCCGTTGAAACAACAACATTAATATTGTCTGCTGGTACATGGATAGCATATGACGAAGTGCCCGCTATAGTGTTGATACATTCAACTTGGTTGAAATTCACTCTACCTTCAACCGGCGTTTCAGCGCCACACATGCCAGGGTTAGCTGGTAAGGTTGGAATATTACCAGTACCTGTACCTGGATCTGGATCAGGGTTAGGAGTAGTGCCGTTATCAGCGCTAACTTTAAAGCTCACTTCCTGATTAAGCCCAAATACACTGATATATAAGCGACCAGCATTAGCCGTTATTTTTAATGTTTCGTTAGTGCCATCACTTACAGAAGAAGCAATATTGCCACTGCGAGTTGCCCAGTTACCGGTATTAACATAAATGTCAGCTTGACCTGAGCCATTCTTAGTTTCGATGACTAGTGGCGTATTATCAGCTTCAACGTCGATGTAAAAATACTGACCGTTGCCTGAAATACATTCTTGTGACTCTAATGTTAAGGTATAACCCGTTAGTGTTTGCCCGCCACACATAGATGGTGTTGGATTTCCTGTGCCTGGATCTGGGTTTGGAGTGGTACCACCGGCATTAACATCTATTACATCTAGAGTGACTTGGTCATGAATACCAAAAACACTGACATATAAACGGCCGGCGCGTGCAGTAACAGCAACAGTTTCTTCAGTACCTGCGTTATATGTACGTTGAGTGTGGTTAGAGCTTGTTGCCCAGCTATAATCGCTAACTAAGATGTCAGCTTCACCTGTGCCACCTGACGTTTTGATTTCTAATGCGGTGTTATCAGCATCAACATCAATATAAAAATATAGACCGTTTCCCGATATACATTGTGTTTGGTTTATGGCTAGTGCCCCGCCTGATGTGGTTGTGCTACCACATTGAACTGGTGCGTTAGCGCTGGCCGTAGTTGATGCTAAAGCACCAAGTACTGTAGCAACAGCGAGTAATTTATTTTTAACAGAATTTGACATGTGTCGTCCCATTTTTATGGAGTAAGGCTATGCAACCCCCTCCTATTTTATTATTTATTTTTACTTTTTGAAGTTACTCTTTAGTTGAGCCTTTATGACTCTTCTCGCTAGAAAAGCGCTAGCATTGCATTGCTGACATTTTTCTCGATATCTCAGTTATTGATGTATCGATGAAAAATGTTTATGTAACAAATATGAAACATAATTGTATGCAATATATTGTAGAAAGTATCTTTTGTACACTAAATCAGCATAGTTTTTTTGTGTTTTTACAGAGGTTATTTGGGGGGGAAGCTAGTTAAATGGCTTTTTTAAAAGAGTAATACTCTGTATATAAAGGATAAATAGTTAAGGTGAACGCAGATTTTTTTATTAAAAAAATGTTAAATTAATTAATTTTCAGTTAACGTTTTTCATGATTGAAGTCGTTTTTTAGGTTAAAAACAAACGAATCGATTTAAATTTGATCAATACCACCTTGTTATTGCCTTTTAGGGTATGTTACCTTTATTGTATTCAATATACATTTAATGAGTTTGAAATGAATAAAACAACAATGTTAACGGCTGGTTTAATCGTAGGTGTCGCCGTTGCCTTTAGTTATAGTTTTTTAGGTGACGATGTAGAGTCGGCAAAAGCTCAACAACAAGTAATATCTGAGAGTGTTCAGGTAAAGGCTCCGCCATCTTCGCCAAGTAACGTAACTAAAGCTGTGATAGTTACTGGTGAGAAAAATAGTGAACAAGAAACGGTTGTGGTTGATGAAAATAGTTTTGTAAGAGCAGCGCCGCCACCGCCTATTCGTTCAAATAAAGCAAGAGATGGTAGTTACACTACGCCTCAAGCTCATGGTCATGAAGAAGTATCAGGTGAGCATAAAGAAAATGCACCACCGCCACCAACGGGTGCTAACTAAACAGTTGGCGTAATTGATAATAAAAATCCCTAACGTTGTTTAGGGGTTTTGTATAGCTAACTAGCTTGGTCTAGCACTTGAAACTTATTGACCCCAACTAAGAAGTTGAGCCAAACGGCAGAGGACAGTTAAAGACGTAGGGGAAAATATAAGCAGTACTATCAGTTATTTGATTCATCACCTTTTAGCAGCTCAAGTGAATAAGTTGCAGATGAAATTTGTTCTAAGTAAATAACATCGTTGTATCTTAATTGTGATATTAAGTAAATAAGTTCTGATTTCAACCTTGGGTGGTTTTCTATTTTTTTAATGGTTTCTAATACAATAATAGGGCTTATTTCAATGTCACATGCCCGTTTAATAATTATGGTTACTTGAAGAACTCCCTTAATCTTCTCGCAGTTATTTAAGATGGTTTCCTGGACATCAGGGTGTATGATTGATCTAATCGTTGTAAAATATGTACTCATACGTGCAAATTCAACCATTCTCATTGTATTGTCACTGTAGTATTGGTTTATTATATCTCTCAACTTAAAATTACCTAACAAGTGAATTCTGCCACTGTTTATTAACTCGTTGTAAGTGTTTTGTTTACTTGAGTTTTCCCATCTTCCACTAGCCATCATAAATGCTACAATAATATCTGTTGTTGGAACTCGATCCGAAATGGGTTGGTTTAGGTAGTTCAGTGCTTGGTACCCATACTCTTTTGTGCCGTTAAAATAGTCAACTCTCGCTTCAGAACCACTTCGTTCATTATTGAAATCAACAATGAGTCGTTCATTGTAAATTCTACGCAAATCATCATCTTTTCTGTCTTCATTCCAATTGGTAACCTGCATACCAAGAAAAATACCAACCATCACTACAGATACATCAAGCCAAACAACAAACCAGTTTTGTTCCTTGATATTTTCTATTAAGCGCCGTAAAAGCATATTGTTGTTATCTATTAATCAGCTGTAATGTAAGCATAGGTGATTTAATCGAATATAAAGTCAGAAATTTGTGACGCGATACTTATCAAGTATTTTTAATATTTAATGCATCGAGTAAGTCAGCATTGTGTTTGAAGGGGGAAAGTCGAAGGAGGTTTTTGGGGGATGTCCAGATCAAAGAGAACATGGATCACTGAAGACTAGTATTCTAACTTCTGCGTACATTGTTGCTAAAAATTTCATTGTGCTTAACTAGTGCATTGTCTATGAGTATGTTATTGGCCAATAAAGCTATGCTTATTGAATATGTGGCATTAATGCAGTGCTATTAATGCCACATTATACTTAAAAAATCACTTTACGGCTGTGCGTTTAACGTAACACCTGAAAAGCTCGAATAAGCTTTTAACCCAATGTAGACGGTTTCACCAGCACCTAATTGCACTGAACAAGTTTCATTATTGCCGCTTTTATAGGGGCGACAAGTATAACTATTTGTTGTCGGTTGACCGGTTTTACTGGTATACAAATCGGCATCACCACTACCACCAGCTGTGCTAACCGTTACGGTTTCAGCTGTTTGTGCAGTGTAAGTGTATTGTAGCCAATTTCCTGTTGTTGCCGCTAAGCCCGCTTTTGGAAAATCACTAGGCGTAGAAACTGTATTAGTAGCAACAAGCGTAACACCGCTATAAGCACTGTAGCCAATCAACTTAACGTACACTCTGCCAGCACTAGCTAATTGCACATCACAGTTTTCATTATTGCCACCAACAAATGGGCGACAGTCATAATCACTTTTGGTAGGGATAGTGCCTTTTTTAACATAAAGATCAGCATCGCCTGTGCCACCATTTATTTGTACATCAACACGAGTATTTGCTTGCGTGGTATCAATATAAAATACTTGCTCATTATCTTTTGCGCCGGCAAGGTTTGCTACAGCAACACCTGATGTTAAACCGCCATTACCGCCACTGCTTACAGCAACCGAAAGCGTGTCTGTATTTGTTGCACCACCATTATCAGCTACCGTTAGTGAAACATTATAAGTACCACTGCTGCTGAAAGTATGTTGCACTTGAGCGCCAAACGCTGAACTACCGTCACCAAAGCTCCATTGGTAATCAGTAATTGAGCCATCAGTATCTGAAGAGCCAGCACCATCAAAAGTACAAGTTAGTTCAGTACAACTTTTCGAAATAATTGCCACTGGTGGTTGATTAGTGCCACCACCGCCGTTATCACCAACAGGCACTGTATTACCAAAAATACTGGCTACTTGTGGCCATATTTTATCAATTCTTACCCCTTGGTTTTCACAGCCACCAAAGTGATGTAAGGCGATTACGTTATTTGAACTACTTGCTAGAACAGGTGAGCCTGAAGAGCCACCAATAGTGTCACAGAAATAACCGGTATCAGTACCTGTAGCTCGACCATTAGCAGAAGCTGTATCTATTTGACATAACCCACCACTGTTTTGATCGCTTTGAATAGATAATTCTTTCGGATTACCTGAGCCATGTTGAGGAATATAAATTAGCTCGCCTTGGGCTGGGCTTCTGACATCAAGGCCAAAGTAACCAAAACCAGCAATACTAGCGAAGCTATTAACAGTAAATAGTGAGTAATCTAGGTTGTAATCAGTTTTCAACAGAGATTGACCAGTGACCTTTACCACAGAGTCTAAGGTACTGCCATCACAAGAGGTATGTTGGTAATTAAACCATATTTCAGTATCTTGTAATCTTGCTTCGTTATCTAAACAATGGTTGTTAGTGAATAAATGATTGCCTGAGCCAACGCGCCAACCAGTACATAAACCACTACCGGCCATTAATAAACGGGCAACAGGGCGGGTACGTTCATATTCAATCGGGTTACTTGATGCCCAACATTGCACATCTTTACGCTCATTTACACCACACGTTGATTCAATGCCAATATCTGATGACATATCGATATTACCTTGCACTTGCAGGCTATTAATTAATTCAGAGTCGTTTGTTGGCAGATCATTTTCAGTACCTGCTTTATAGCTATCAATTACTAACTGATGAGAAGGCAACCATTGCACATTCACGGGTAGCACAAGCTTAACTACAGCTTTTTCACCAAAGACTGACATTGCAGAAAATTGTTCAGTGCCATTTTCGCCTTTTAAAGTATTAAAGGTTCGGGGTGTGTTTGTTGCATTATCATAACGATAACTTTCACTGCCATCTTGGCTAGTTACTAATACATAGGCGCCATCAGGGATATTGAATACCTTAAAGTGCACTTTAATAAAGCTTGCCCCAGCGCTTTCAAGGGCAAATTCTTGCACTCTTTCAGCGGTATTCTCGGCATTTATTGATAACTGAGTCGATTGGTTAGGGTTAAAGTTTACATCTGCCGATTTATGATCAGCAATAATTACGGGGGTGTTGCTTGTAGGGGGCACTTCATTAGCAGCGACAGAGTTACTAACAAAAAGACATAGCCCGAGTGTGGTAAATAATGTTTTCATTTAAGTTCCTTTCACATTTTTTGAGTTGGCATTGGTACCTCTCCTACCCAATGCGCGATTAAAACCAAATAAACTGTAACATCTTGTTAACATTTCATTCAAGTTAAATTAACAAGCTAGTGGTGCAAGGTGATTTACAAGAGTAAGGATAAGGAAATAATTATTTTTTAATTGTTTTATGCGGGTTAATAAGTGATTGGCAGTTCATTAATAGGGATATTTACTAAGTTTTAGACACAAAAAAACGCAGCTAAGTAGGCCTTGTCTATTTACCGCTAAAGGTGTTTTTGAGTATTAATAACAGATTAAGTTAATAGTAGATTAAGCTAATGGTAGATTGATAAACCTAACTCTTCTGTAATCGCTGCCATTAGGTTCATACCGACAACTGAATTTCCATAACTGTTTAATGGTGGGCTCCAAGCACAAATAACACCATAACCTGGCACAATTGCAATAATTCCACCACCAACCCCACTTTTTGCTGGCAAGCCGACAGAAAAGGCGAACTCCCCGGATTGATCATACATACCACTTGTAGATAATATGGCATTTACTTTATGTGCGTCACGTATAGTGCAGATTGATTTTTGGGTTCTAGGATCGACACCTTTATTGGCTAAAAAAAGTAAACTTGTTGCCAATTGCTGGCAGCTCATTGATATTGAGCATTGGGTAAAGTAGTGACTTAATACGTCTGGTATTTCAGCTTCTATATTGCCAAAGCTCTTCATCAAATAGGCTAATGCAGCATTAAGGTTACCATGCTTAAGTTCTGATAAATAAACTTGGTTATCTATGTGTATTTTTTCATTGTTTGCTAGCTTTCGAACAAAAGTTAAAAAGGCGAGTTTACTTGCTGAAAAATGGCTTGTTAAGACATCTGATACCAATAACGCTCCTGCATTAATAACTGGATTTCTTGGTATCCCTTTTTCCCACTCTAGTTGAACTATTGAGTTAAATGGTTGGCCAGAAGGCTCCATTCTTACTCGCTGCCAAATAGAATCTCCTATCCGATTCATTGCCATGACCAAACCAAACACTTTTGAAATGCTTTGAATTGAAAAAGGATGTTGATAATCACCGGCACCAAAAAACTGACCATCTATGGTTGCAACTGATATGCCCATTAATTCAGGCTTAACATTTGCTAAGGCAGGTATATAATCTGCCACTTTACCCTGAAGGAAATTATCTTGCTCAGCAAGTAATAATGCCTGTAGTTTTTTCTCTAAATCAGTGGTGTTGTTGTTCATTTAATTGTTTTGGTATTTGGCAGTTTAATAAGAGAATATTATGCACAAAATGAATCAGAGGTATAGTCATTAAAATATATTTTTTCAAACGTTAATCTGCTTATAACAAATATCACTCGTTACTGCTTAAAGTCTGGCATCAGCTATTATTTTGAGTATTACCTGCAGCTTAATTTATCAGGTAACTCTTAATTGACATAGCCAGCTAAATTCATAAAACCCAGCTAAGAGTGCAAGCTGTGGCTATTAGCAAAGTGACAAAATATCAATCAGCATAAATCAAGTTATTTTGCTGTTCTTCAATTATATTTAGCAGGAACCTATTTTTGACACTCTATAACCTTTAGCTATGACCTTGGTAAGGTTTGTTAATTGCTTGCTCTATTTCGCTATGTTTTTATTTATGGCCTGTCTTTTATTTAGGCAGCAAAAACATACTGGAGATAAAAAAAATGATAAAAAAAAATACTCTTTTAAAATGTTGTTATTCCTTGGTACTGACTATTACTTGTGTTCAAGTTTATGCTGAAAGTGAAAATTTAGTTTCTTTCACTCAAGGGACTATCCCTGTACTCATAACGGCACCGCACGGTGGCAGTGCACAGCCTGATAATGTCAATATTAGAACCGGTACGAATATGCAAGGGGTTACGGTTGAAGATTTTAATACCGTAAAAGATAGTTGGACTAAAGGTATAGCCCAAGATATTCAAACTAAATATGAACAAAAATATGGTGGTATTCCCTACATAGTCACCGCTGAATTTCATCGTAAATATATTGATGCTAACCGCCCTGTACATCAAGCTTATGAGAGCCAAGTGGCGAAACTTTATTACGATAGCTATCAAAGTAAGGTTATTGAATATATTAAGGAAATAAAGCAAAAGTTTGGTAAGGGAGTATTATTAGATATTCACGGACAAGCACAGCAACCAGATAAAATTATTCGAGGCACTCGAAATGGTTTCTCGGTGCAAAACTTGGTCGCTGAGCATGGTTGGGATTCGGTTGTCGGTGGTAATGGCTTCTTTGGTCTATTATCCCAGCAAGGTTTTACGGTTGAACCTGAGAATTCACATATTCCGACTATTTCCGATCCAGCGCCTGAAGGTGCTTTAAGTGGTGGTACTACCCTAAAACATAATGGCAGTCATAACTTATTAGGCCTAGATGCTATTCAATTTGAGATAGGTAGTAATATTCGTTTTTCAGAAAGCCAACGAGAGTATTTTAGCGATAATATGGCAGATAACATTCATACCTTTATGACGAATTATTATTGTAATGACAATGTTGTTGCTTTCCCTTGCTCCCCGGCAACTGTGTTAATTGATTTTGACTATAAAGGTTACTATGAGACTAATGACTGGAGCAGCTCAGGTGCAGTAGATAACTTCCCATCTAAAGGGCTTAGTAAGTCTCGATATACTAACAGTGAAGGTGAAAGCACTAGCTGGAGTACAACGGTTGATCAAACGGGTACATACCATATCTATGCTTGGTGGACTAATACCAAATCAAGCGGCTCTTTATATAACCGAGATGGCTCGGCTGAATATGTTATTTCAACCGAAACCAACAGCTTAGTTGCTACTAAAGATCAAAACAGTACAGGTGGCCAATGGGTACCTCTTGCGGCTATGCAAGTACAAAAGGGAGAAACTATCAAAGTAAGTCTTACTCGAGAGCATGATGGTGATGAGGGCTCGGCAACAGTTGCTGATGCCATTAAATTTGATTGGGGCGGCACTCAATAAAAGCTCTGTGTGATTACCCGGCTTATATGGAATTTTCAACGGTCTTTGAATTTAATCATAAATAGATTTAAGGCCGTTTCCCCGTATTGTAAGGGGGAGGTTATTTTGATAAAGGCTAATTTACAGCTAAACAAGATCTAAAGAATAGCCAAACGATATTACTCAATATATTCATTTTATACTGTTAACTCGCAGCATGAAGTGGAATATATCTACATCCATATATATAAACGTATATATTGAAATAAAATTAGGATAAATCAGCTTCAGTCTTTGTTAACGGGTCACTCAAATAAATTATCTATATTCCCATTAGATTATTATGGCTTGTATGTTTAGCTTCTTTTTAGCGCTACGTTAAATTATGGGTAATATCTACTTTTTGAGCCCAATACATAAAGTTAAAAGGCGAGTTAGTAAACATCAACCAGTATTTTGTTGACTCTTTGAAACGTTAATAGTACAAAGATTTAACAATTTAATAATATTAACCACAAGGAAGTAACGTTGCGTATTTTAACGCTATTTTTTTTCATATCAGCACTTTATATCACCAATGCTCAAGCCCTAGTTGAACAGCATTATACTCATTACAAACTCTGGGTTGATTGTAAGGAGCGAGCTTCAATTGCATTCTACTATGTGGCATCTGAAGACAAGGGCAATAAAACCAAATACAACTCTTTTTATGATGACCCTAGCCTAGCTCAATCTTGTCAGCAATTATCACGTGAAGCCTACAGTCACTACAACGATTTTGAATCTAAATACCACCGAGCTCAACTAGCCGCGGCTAACCATTTTGATTTCGACAAGACAGCATTAAAGGAAGCAAATTTTATGGCAAATGTGCTGCCGCAAACTTTGCAGTTGAATCGTGGTGCATGGAAAAGAACTGAAGAGTTAGTTGAATGCTACAGAGATAGCTTTGATGTTGTTAATTATGGTGGCGTAATTTGGGGGACTGATAGTAAGAATGATTTATTCGTTAATAGTCACGGTGTTAGAACGCCTGATTATTTTTGGAGGGTATTAGTTGGTGAACATAACAATCAAAAATACTTCTCTGCTTGGATTGTGCCAAATGCCAACGATGCACGAGCTTCAAAACTTCAACACTATGCTGTGGGTATAGAGCAACTAATTGCGCGTGTGGAATATGAAGAAATTAAATTACTTCTCAATTCATTGGAAGTAAAACTTGGTAAAAAGTTTAAATATAATAAGGGGTGTAAAGCATATGTATCATAAGTCACTTTGGTTGAGCATATTCATTATTGTTCTATTGTCAGCAGCTTCACATTTTTTAGATTTTGGTCACGGTCTTGTTTGGGTAGGTTTTGAAACGCCAAAAGATTTTTTTCTTCTACTGTTGAGGCTACTATTCTTATCCTTAATTGTTGAGAGAGTGGTCGAACTATATGTCATCTTATATAGAGCACCTGGTAGAGCTAAAATAGAAAACGACATATCCCTCGCTACGGGTGAAAAGTTGGATATCTCTAAATTAAGTTTTTATAAAGCAGAAACCGCTCGAAAAACTGCTTGGGTAGGGTTTAGTTTGGGTGTTCTAATGGCCATAGTTGGCATTAGAATTTTTACAGGTATGTTCGACTTCGATGACGCCTCGACGGTGCAAATAATTATGTTTGACGTTTTTGAGTTGTTCACCATGGGCGCGTTAATGGCCGGAGGTTCAAAAGGGATTAACCAAATTGTCAGTACAATTGAATTTTTTGCACAAAGACCTAAGCGACTCGTCGGGCCAAATTAGCTTATGGCCTTTGATATAGCAAGAAGAGGGAAATTGACAGAAAAGGAATTCAAATCTTAATAAAAAAGCTGACTAATAACTTATCAGGCCAGCCATAATAACTGATGTATCTTCCCATAACTGGCATTTTTAGGTACCGGTTATGGGTTTATCTAGGTTAGCTATTTTACCAGCCTGTTATTACTATTTTTGTCATTAGCCGTACATTAACTTAGTGCGGTAATTAGCGCCGGTTTTACTATTAACATAGATGCGCCAGCGTCCGCCACGCTTAATACCAAATACACTAGCAGCGTGGCCGGCTGACATGTATTGGCGGGCATCTAACGAGGTACCACCGGTGATACTAGGGTTATTGGCAATGATGTGCGCGGAAAGCTCCTGGAGTGCTCGGGCCCGAGCATCAAAACGATTATTCCTATCACGAGTTTGGTAATTTCCTTGTGACTCAAACACAGACTGCAGAAAACTCTGTCCTGCTGCTGCAACTTGAATATTGTGATGCACAATAATGAGTTTCTGTGGCGTTTCAAAAACAAGAATGCCGCAACCGTCCACCTGAGCGGTAAAGAACAGTTGTGCTTCATGTTTTAATTCAATGGCATAAGCCTGATCTGCACTCCATTGTAAATAATAAGCGCGATCATTAACAAAGTTTCCGACGGGGGGGCGAGTTGTTTGCGCCCATAATGCGCTAGTAGGTGCAATTCCGGTATTTTCATAACGAAGAGATATAGGTGTTACTCGGGAGTCTGAATACTGAAAAGATGTTGGCACGCTGCCGTTAAAGTTTTCAGTGGATTTTATGCTGTTGCGAAACGATACACCCGGGGTGGTTACATTTATTCTTAGACGGCTGACCGGGCCACCATTGAGAAAAGTAACAGGGTTATTAAGAAACTGACGGTATTGAGTATTATCCATGATGAACTTCCTTATTTTAGATTAATAACATTTAATTTACTGAACCATGAAAACAGTGCCAATCATAACCACTTGCTAATGATAATAAGAGGTAAATACACATTAATAATGAAGTGTGTACCCGCTTAAAATTAACGTATTGTTAACTTCTGATTAACTATTTATCAACTATGGCATACATCAATACGCAATAAAAGACTAAAAAACAAACATGAAGGCAGGTAATAGTGACAGAGAAGTTATTAATTGATTAGGGAAGCCACGGCTAATTATTTAATGTGTAGCCGCCGCATCGCGACATAGGGGCGAGCTTAATTTGAAGCGCTTTGAAACCGTACTCTGAATTTTATTTTGAACTTTGGGTGTATTTGTTTTGGGAGCGAACGACGAGGGCGAAGCCTGAGCAACGAGAAAGAGGAATAGAGCGGTTGGCGGAAATGAAAGAGTTTACTTCCGTTTAGGAATACGGAGGTAAGGCTTTATCTCAGTGTTTAAGTGTGCGTTATATATACTAGTACCTTTAGCCTCTAATCTCTTCTTGGTGCGCTTAGCAGAAGTTATAGTCACTAATATCAAACTTCTATAGTTGGCTCTATAGCAGTCATATCGAACAATATTTATAAAATACTAATGTGAGCGAAAATTATTTGTAAGTCAAAATCATCCAATACTTAGAACATTAGATACGAAATTTGGCCGAAGTAACTTCCTATATACATTGCGGGAAGTGTCGTTACATCTATACTTATGGCCATAAGTACTCCTTTGGAGAAGTAAATCTGATGGTAATTCGGATTGTTTTTATCAGCATTTTCTTTGTGCTTTGTAGCAATGCGCTTTGCTGTGAAATTAGATTTGGAGTTAGTGAGAGCCTTCCCTTTACATTTAAAACTGATAATGGAGTCTGGTCTGGTAATGATGTAGAAAAGTTTAAGTTTATGGCTAAAGTTGTCGGTTGTGAAGTGCTCTTTGTTGAAGGAAGTTTTTCTGAACGGCTAAGAATGCTCAAGCTTGGAATGATTGATGCTATGTCAAATATTTCTAAGCTAAGTAAACGAAACTCATTCCTCTCGTATATTGGGCCGCTGAGAATAGAAAAACTATCCCTTGTAACAACAAAAAAAATTCCTGGTTTGATTACAAGTTTGACATCGATTAGCCAGTGGGATTACCATTATGGGAAGCCAGCTAATGCTTATCTTGGAGAGCTGTTTAGTCAAATGTATATTTCAGATAAGAACTTTTCAAGTAAATTCATCGATATACATAGTCATAATGATATTTCTGAACTTATTAGAAAAGGTCGTATTGTAGGTTTTTTTGAGGAGACTAATAGTTTGAATCATCACCTGACCTCATCTCCAAAGTATGCTCATTTGAAAAAGCATCCGTTAGAGGTAATTACAGGTGATATTTATTTTGGAATAAGTAAAAAATCAATGCAGCCTGAATTAATCAACAAATTGAAACAGGCATTTATAATCTGGACTAAATCAGCAGAAGCCAATGGCAAAAATGATTGAACTACTTTATAAGAGTCAGCTTCCATTCAAAGGGCTATATTTGAAACGCGGACCGAGTATATACGTGTTTCAAAAATTCATGTCTGCATAGGCAACAATAGCACCCTTTATAAGGGTTGTTTTCAGCTAATTGATTGGGTTCTCTTTGTGGTATTTGTAGCCCATTTGCTTCTAATGTAATTGAAGGTTATTTTTGTTTGCAGTATATTTTAGACATAAAAAAACCACAATTAAGCGGTTTCTTATCATAGACGGTGTTCTGTCTATCGCCAAATCTAAAAGTCACTTGGTATAACTAATAGATCAAAAAGGTCTTGATTTGGTGGGGCGGGGGGAATCGCCCCACCGTCTGTAGCCCTTATTAATAACGGTTACTACATCCAATCAATGGCTAAATACTGCATCAGCGCTTACATGGTTTATTAGTTTAATAACCCCCCCTGTACTAATTACCACTAAAAGGAATATCTAAGCACCTCAACTGAACCATAAATAATTAATAATATAAGGATGCAACTTAAATGATAGAGCCAGTGGTTAGCACTGTTATCGGTGATGCAGGGCTCTTTAATCCAACAGTTAAGTTCGCTGCAATAGTTGCCTCTGCTGTACTGGTATACGCAGGTGGATGATACCCACCAGACAAATATAAATGAGCGCTAGGTTTTTTTGCTATCCTCATTCCCGTAATCAATTTAAGTTCAGGTCGTAATAAGTAAGCTGGTGCTATAAGCGCGTTAAAGCCTAGTGGTTTATTGGTTTGGATAAGGGTAACTCTGCTACATCCTTCGCACTTACTCCGCGGTTTAATTTCGGTTACGCTCGTCACTTTAAGTAATAAGCTACACTCACCTACCTTCTTTTAGGTAATAAAAAAACCGCTAGTTAGGCGGGTTTAGTATTCTAAAGGCTTGCTGTGTTTAGCTAATAAAGGTTATTTCATTGCAGCTAAAATTTATACACAATACCAAGTGATAAGTTAGTAACATCTGCGGCATCTAAAAACATTATGTCGTACTTGACCTGCACAGCTAATGACTCAGTGATGTCATAACCTAAGCCTATCGCACCATAGAAACCATCTTCACTATTGGATTCCTTAATGAGCGTATGATCCTCATAGTCATAATCAACTACTGTATAAAGGTCAGTTGTAGTGCTGTGGTAACCTAAATTACCAATGAAGTGTGCATCACCTATCAGCTTAAACTTTGTCACTAAGCTTAATGTATACACGTTACCTGCAAACTCTCTTGTTTTTGTATAGCAACCATCACTATCACAATCAGTCCAATCTACCCACACACCGTCACCGACATCAGTATATGACACTTCCATACCTAAATTAGGGGTGAACATATAGCCACCAAATAGCTTTAATGTTTTACCGAAATCCTCATTGCCAGCATCATTAATAGAAACCTCTGCCTGACCAGCAGCCACACCAATGTAGAAATCATTATATGCCTGAACCTTAACCTCTTCTGCTTTAACTGCTAAAGGTAACGCCATTGCCACTGCTAAACTTAATATTGCTGTTTTCATTGTTGTTCCTGCGCCCTTTGTGGGCTAAGTTGATTAGTTTTACACTTGTTTGTGCGTGTTATTTTACAGAATAATAATAATTAACACTTTGCACGCAGTGACTTTTAGTGTGCAATTTGCGCCAAGTTTCCCATTGTTTTTATTTAATCTATGGAAAGGAAGTTAGATAGTGAGGTGGTGCTGAGGACGAGGGCGAAGCCTGAGCAACGAGGAAGAGGAATAGAGCGGAGGGAGGAAATGAAAGATTTTACTCCCATTTAGTAATACAGGGGTAAAGTTTTTCCGGATTTCCGCTGAGAGCGTTAAATACAGGGGTGGGTAGCGATTTTTCAGTTAATCTCTAATTACTAATCTTTAGTCTCTAGTTATTAGGTTAGTGTCTTTATATAGGTCAGGTAATTGCCTGAGCCTCCCTATCCCATTCTCCATTGATTCTTTTTGCTCTCTCAATTTCCCTTTTTGCACAGTCGTAGATTGAACGACCGACGATGAGCGACAGCGAAGCCTGAGCAAGGAGGAAGAGGAGGGGGTGAAAAACCCCCGTCATGTATTACGGGGGGAGAATCCACCAAACTATGCGGCCTTGCGCCAATATGGTTGTTTTAGTCTTTAGTAGTGTCTAGTCACTAATTTCTTCTGCACTTCTTCGGGTAGCGAGTGCGCCCATTGGTCACCGCTAATGACTTCTTGGTGCGCTAAGCTGACATTAGCTTCCAATTATTTGCCCTATCTTTTCTAATGAATTAACTGTCTCATATTACTGAGAAGTCTCAGTAATAAACCAAAATCAATCGATATAAAACCTAATTAATTGATATTATTAAAATAGACTTTAATTAGATCAAAGGCTTGGGGTATTGCTATGAAAACCATAGGGCAATATTTTTGGAGTTAATTATTGATAAGGTAACAAGATAACCTTCGCTGTTAATCTATGGTTTGAAGAAATAAATTATCGTAATTGATTGCCAATAATTCCTAACGCAAAATAATCCCTTGTTACATCTCGGTGTTGATATTATACAATATGCAACATAACATGAATTTTTAAACGAAATATATAGAGTTTTTATCAAAAAATCATTCATTAAAATAGCCTTGATTGTACTACTGTTCACGTTGGTCTCTTGTATGTTACCGAGACAGAAACACGTGAGTCAGCATGAAATATCAGTAGAGGATTTTATTACAGCAGTTATGGAAGAAGCATCTATTCCGGGTTTAGCTATTTCAGTAATCAAAAATAACAAGGTTGTTTTACTTGATGGTTTTGGTTTAGCGAATGTTGAAAAAAACGAGCCAGTTAAGGTTACTACACCTTTTAATTTAGCTTCAATCAGTAAGCCCATTCTTGGTATCTCTTTATTACGACTACAAGATAAAGGTTTCATAAATATCGACAATGATATTAATGAATACTTACCTTTTGTGTTAGATAACCCTAATTTAGAGGATGAAAAAATCACGTTACGTCATTTAGCTAGCCACTCCTCAGGCTTGTATGATGCTTATGATTATGAAGCATTCGGCCACAATGAAGAGTCTAATGTTAATCTTCGAGACTATGTTGAACAACGTCTTAGTATCAAAGGTAATGCTTATGGCAAGGGCTACTTTTATGACAGTGCTCAACCTGGTACTAGCTTTCGCTATAATAACTTAGGTGCTTCTCTAGCTGGTTTAGCCTTGGAAACAACGTCTGAAATGAGTCTGCATGCTTTTAGTAATCGAGAGATTTTTGAGCCGCTAGGCATGAAAAATACCGCATGGCAGTTAAATCAATTAATGATGAAAGATATTGCTGTTCCTTACGAACTAGAGGCTTGTATTCCATACATAAAAATTTGTGCCGATGAGTCAAGTCTTACGATGGCTTATGTTCTTGGTAAACTGTTTGATCCACCCTCGGAATATAAAACTTTAGCCGCATTTCCTCATTATGGCTTTCCTGATTACCCAGCAGGAGGAATTAGAAGTAGTATTGAAGATTTAACTTTGTTGATTAAAGCGGTATTAAATAATGGAAATGAAAAGATTAAATTATTGTCAGATACAAGCTATCAACAAATGTTTCAATTGGCTTTTCCTGAAGACGTTGCTCAAGGTCAACGTTTTTTTTGGCAAGAATCACATGGCATGATAGGGCATGGTGGCTCTAATCCAGGGGCTTTTACTTATGCCTTTTTTGATGTTGAAACCAAAGGCGCTATTATTATATTAATGAATAGAAGCCCAGATGCACTCACCTCTTGGGCCCTGGATAGTATAATTGAACGGATTTCGACAACAGACACTCATTCATTCAAAACACTTGAGCTATTTAGCTCCTTAAATAGTAACTGACCTTGGTATGATCCACTTTTGAATTAACGAACTTCGTAACTAATAATTACGGAGTTAAAAGGTGCAATGGTAGTAAAATATTTTACCTTTCTTGCTGCCCAGTATGAGGTGTTTTATATCTTTTTTATCATGACACCACTGTTTACTACCTACTTATATAGAGTAACCGATAAGCAAGTCAATGACTGGTAAATACTCCCATCTACTTTGTAAACGAATAAGTCATTGCCAACACCCGAAATTAAGGGTTAAAAAGCAATATTAACAAAAACTACTAATCACACAGGACAAATATAACGTAAGTAAGAACTGAGTGATTTCGATGATGAGAACTCTGTTAATTGTGTAATTAGCAACAATCAATATAAAACGATTATGTATATGAGTTATATAAATCGTATTTATAACAAGGTTTAAAGTAAGATTTGTAATAGTCTGTTCCGCTTCTCTTCATATTATAGCCAACAATTACTCACCGCTTAAGGTGGCGTTATCGATACAAAATCTAATCCAAATCACCGCTACTGATTAAATGCTAATGCCCGCAATGTGGTAGAACGCGACCTTTAAAGAAGATGATTTACTCGATATTTATTTATTGAGGTGTAAGGATCGCTAGCAGCCACTTCCTGTAATACAGCCTTAAACCTCTCCTTGTACTTTTGCTCTTGCTTCTCGCTATGCCAAGACAATAATATAGTTACAGGAATAGTTAGTAGAGTTATGGGGACAGCTAGATTTCTCTTAATTTTGATTGCACTTTTGGTTGTACCCATAAATTACATCCTTGTTATTACTCCAATTATTAGACTAGATTAGCTAACCTGAAAAATACAGATTCCTACCGATCAAGCCAAATTTCAGGCATAAAAAAACCGCAATTAAGCGGTTTCTTATCACAAAAGGTGGACTATTTGTGGCCAAACCAATAAGTTACTAGGTATAACTTGTTGATTAAAAAGGTCTTTATTTGGTGGAGCGGGGGGGAATCGAACCCCCGTCCAAAAAGCCTACATCCTCGGTACTACATGCTTAGTCGCTTATTTATTTAACCAATTAGACGCCAAGCGACAGGCTTCGTCATGGTGAGCTTAATACTATTTCGCGGTTCAGCCTTAAGCGTGCTTCCCTCGCTATCCTATTTGGGGTGACCATCGATCCTCTAACCAATAGGAGAGATTTCAAGGCGATGGCTAGCCTAAGCGGCTAGTGCGAACGTATCGTCGTTAGCAATTATAGTTTTTACGGCTTTTTACCAGGCAAACCGCCCCTGGGCATGCACCTTGGGTTTCATGAATCTTGTCGAATCCTAGATCCGCCCCAAAGGTTAACAGTTTTCTATTTTTTTTTACAAAGGTTCGATATGCCTTTAAACACAGTATACAGCGCTTAACTTGATTAGACAACGTGGTATTTTTTAACCACTTTTCTAACCTTTACCAGATAGGTTATCTGTCCAGGTTTTTATTTTTCATTAAACGGCCTTTATCGACAGCCCACTCTCGGTCTTTAATATCCGATCGTTTATCATGATCTTTCTTACCTTTACCCAGATAAAATTCGAGTTTTACCCAACAGGCTTTCCAGTACATGGCCGTTGCAATCAATGAGTAACCATCACGTTCAACAGCAGCAGTGATCTTCTCTAGCTCTCTACGGTTAAGTAATAGTTTTCTATCGCGGTTTGGATCACAGACCACATGACTAGAAGCAGAGTTAAGGGGCGCTATTTCAGCACCTAATAAATAGGCTTCTCGATCTTTTATATGCACGTAACAATCAGAAATGTTAACTTTACCGCTTCTGATGCTCTTAATTTCCCAACCTTGTAAGCTCATACCACCTTCAAATTTATCGGTTAGGGCATAGTTGTGCCTAGCCTTTTTATTTAAAGCGATGGTATTGCTGTTAGATTTATTTTTAGATTTTTTCTTAGCCATCTTTATCTTCCATTCCTTTGCCGCAATAAGCAGCAAACACGGTGATTATACTGAGATTAAACTGCTTTTACATAACAAATTCACCTTTAGCATAAAATATTACACAATGGTGCGTTTTTTGTCGGCTTTTGCTATCATGTCGGCCATTGAATGGGGTGCTATGGGAGTAATAATGCCAACCATAAGTCGTAGTGCGCTAGTAATGCACAGTGTTGAACAGATGTATCAATTAATTAATGATATCCCTGCCTACCCTAAGTTTCTGCCTGATTGTAATGATAGTAAGGTTATAGGTCAGGATGAGAAAACGGTCACGGCAGCGTTACTGGTTTCCAAGGGGGGGTTAAGTAAATGGTTCACCACTAAAAATACCTTAATCTCGAATGAGAAAATTCATTTATCACTTGTTGATGGTCCCTTTAAGAGGCTTGAGGGATATTGGCTGTTAACGCCGTTATCAGATGATGCTTGTAAAATTAGCTTAGTGTTAGACTACGAATTTTCAAATAAATTGGTATCACTGGCGTTTGGTAAAGTATTCGGCCATTTTAGTAATAGTTTGGTACAAGTGTTTACTCAACGAGCTAAAGAAATTTACGGAGTTAATGTTTAATTATGACATCGGATAATAATGCCCTTGATAATATCAATGAAGGTGTAGTCATAGATAAAGTGACGATAGAGGTGGTGTATGGCGTGCCGCACAAACAAAAAATACTAACCTTGTTGGTTGATGATGCTTGTACAGTAGAGCAAGCTATTATTGAATCTGGCGTTATAACATTATTTCCTGAAATTGATTTACAGATTAATAAAGTTGGCGTGTGGAATAGGGCGGTAAAATTATCTGAAACGGTAAACGATCTGGATAGAATTGAGGTCTATAGGCCATTAATAGCCGACCCTAAGGATGTTCGTAAGCGCCGCGCAGAAAAAGCTAAATTAGAAGGTCGTGCAGACAAAACTACCGGTGGCCGAGTTAATCCGTTGAGAGTTGATGTAAAGAATTAGCTAGCAGTCATCTAAGGCGTAGGTATTGCTCAAGTGATAAACATAAAAAAACGGCATAGATGCCGTTTTTTTATGTATTAAATTCGAATTGAATAATTAATTAAGTTCAAACACCTTAGTTCAAAGCTTTAAACATTTCACTCGCAGGTAATAAACCAATATTAACCTTTTACTTTATCGCTACTTTCAGCAGATTTATTTTCAACTGCTGGTGTTGCTTCTGTGCTGAATTTATTGTTATTGGCTGGAGTTGCTTGAACCGCAGGCGCATTAAATGGGGTATTAAACTTATCAGAAAGTTCATAATCCCCTGAAGCAGAAATTAACTTGTCATTAGAGAAGTTAATTATAAACTGTTTCTTTACATCAAAATCTTTATTTCGCCCAGACTTTAACTTGTAGACATAACTCCACGTATCATCATTGAAAGCATCGACAACAACTGCACTACCAAGAATAAACTTAACTTGTTCTTTGGTCATGCCCACTTGCAATTTATCAATACTTTTTTGTTCAAGGTAATTCCCTTGTGGAACATCATAGCGATATACCCAGCTAGAACAGGCAGATAACGTAAGGGCTGTAACAAGAATGGCAACACGAAAATACATAAAATTAATTTACCTTTAAGTAGCTCAATAAAAACAGGCTAAAAGTGTGAGCAGGGATAATACCCAAGCCCAGCATGGATTCAAAGCTATTTATTTAATCAATGATAAATTTATACTTTCATTACTAGCATGAAATAAACGGTTGACCTATTTCTAGGGATTCCATTTTTGACAAAATCAAAGGCATGTAAATAACTTAGCTAGCTAATAGCTCTTGCGCATTTGCCAGGCTGTGCTGTGATATTTTATCTCCAGCTAACAGGCGGGCAATTTCTTTGACACGATTAGCCTCACTAAGTTCACTTACTTGTGTTTCAGTTAGTTCGCCATCAGTTGATTTACTGACAAAGAGTTGTTGATGTCCCTTACAGGCAACTTGCGGTAAATGAGTAACACATATGACTTGGGTGTTTTTAGATAACTGTTGCAGTTTTTTACCTACCATGGCTGCCGTCGGTCCGCTAATACCGACATCTACTTCATCGAAGATTAATGTTGGTGTGATAACTTTATCGGCTAAAATAACCTGCATTGCTAAACTGATACGCGACAGTTCACCACCTGAGGCAACCTTGTGCATAGCGTCAAGTGCTTGACCTGGATTGATACTGACCTGAAAGCTAATGTGATCTATGCCATTGGTACTGATAATCTCTTTGCCATTATTTCTATGATTGTCTTGTTGTTTATTACTCTCCACAGCAATATAGAACTTGCCATGGGGCATATTAAGCTCTTGCATGCTTTTACTGATAAGTTTACTGAGGCCTTTTGCTGATTTCTGTCTCGATCTTGATAAGGCTTCAGCACTTTCATGGAAGTGTTGTTTGGTGATCTCTAATTCCTCAATAATGACATTAATTCTAGTTTCATCACCAGAAATTGAGGCGAGTTGTTGTTTTAATTCACTATGAAAGTTGACTAGGTTTTCAGGTGAAATCTGGTGTTTCTTGGCTAATAGTAAGGCGGTAGAGTACCGCTCTTCGATAATCGCATAGCTTTGTGGGTCTAACTCTAACTGTTGATAATAGTGGCTTAAGTCGTTATTGGCTTCATCTAACTGAATCAGTGTCTCAGATAATATAGCGGCAACGTCATTTAATTGATTATCAACGCGAGCGATGGAATTGATATTTTCGCTACATTCTCTAAGTGAATCTAAAATATTGAAATTATCATTTTGTGAAAGGCTTTGTAATGAACTTAAAGTTGAGTCAAGCAGGTCTTGCGCATTACTGTGTCTTTTATAGTCTTGCTCTAAAGTAGAAAACTCGTCTGGTTGTAAAGAAAATTCGTCAAGCTCAGTTACTTGGTATTGAATTAGTTGTTGCTCTGCTTCGCGTTGCTGTTTACTTTGCTGCAATAATTCTAACTCTTTATTGAGTTTGTTCCATTGTTGAGCGTAATGTTTTACTGCACTCAATAGTGGTGAATGATTAGCGTAGTTATCGAGTAAACGACATTGTTGGTTGGCTTTAACGATGAGTTGATGATCATGCTGACCGTGTATATTAATTAATAATTGACCAATTTCTTTTAATTGCACTAACGGGACTTGGCAACCATTAATATAAGATTTCGAACGGCCTTCAGCCGAAATAACACGGCGAAGTATGCATTCACTGTCATGCTCTGCAACAAGATCATGTTGTTTTAACCAGGCTTTTGCTAGTTTATTTTTCTTGGTTTCAAACGTGGCAGCTAAGTCCGCTTTTTTACAGTTTGGTCTCACAACATTGGTCGTTGCTCTATCACCTAAACATAAACCCAGGCCATCAATGGCAATTGATTTACCTGCGCCTGTTTCACCAGTAATTGTGGTCATACCTGGTTGCCAGTCAATATCGAGAGAGCGGACAATGGCAAAATTTTGAATGTTAAGTTGCAGCAGCATAGTTAACCTTAAGCAATAAGCATGAATATAAAACCAGTACCTGTTAATTTATACAGTAACGGGGTTTTATTCAAGCTTATTTGTTTGTTTTTTGTCAATATAAATTTATTTGAAAGTTTAAGTCAGCACGAATAAATAGCTTCAGCTAGGTAAGCGATGTCTGTTTTTCTTATTGTTTGAAGAACGCTAGTTCATCTAAATGACACTGTTATTAAATTTTTTGTTAATGAAACCAGTGCAATAGTACTTAAAATAGCATGAGGGAATTTAGATATCTTAGAGCCCAGGTAAAGCTTTTGTTTGAGTGGAGTGATGACCTGGCTTTATAGATTCGAGGGTAATATCTAAACAGTTAAACCAATGTCTTTGAGAATAAAATAATGACTTTGTTGAACTGTTGAAAGTAATACCTATACAAAAAAAGATTGTATTACTGACGTTTTTCGGTAATACAATCTTGTAGATACCCAGTAAAACAAAAAAGCTAATTCAAGGTAGAGTGAGATAGTTTTATTAAATTAACTATGTCAATACAACTTAAATTTTGGGCTTTTTATAAGGCATCAATATCAATTCTTTTTCTGCTCTTCAGTCTGGTCATCCATTTCCGTTAGGGTAACGGTACCAGTGCCTTCAAGGTTATCCATACGCTTTTGATTTAGTGCTTTTAGTTTTATTGCTTGCTCTTGTGAAAAACGTCCAAAACTCACATTTTTACTCTGCACAAAACTAGTAATCAAACCAGGATTAATGGCTCCAAGAGGAGTCGTTCCATCACTTTTTCCAGCTGTTGGTGTATATGCGCCGATTAGTGCTGCACTACTATTTGAAATACCACCACCGAAACTGCGAGTGGTGCCATATAAATCGGCAACTCGCCAGTTATTGATATTGGCTTTTATTCTTCTAGAATCTTCCAGCTTATATCTCATTGAGCCACTTAAATGCGTGAGCAGGTGCTTTTTTAGGTCAGTTTTAAAGTCTGGGAAATATTCCTCATTTCTTTCATATAAACTTGAAACCCGAAAGGTTTTTTTATCTACGCTGTAGGTACCACGATTGGAGTTAACGAATTCATCTGCATTTGACGTTAAGGATTTATAGACATTTTTTCCAGTATAGGCACTTTTCCTAATATTTGGGCCACCGATAACACCTTGGTAAAGACCGTAGATAATTAAAGGATCAGCATCAAATTTTTCTTTCAAAATTTTATGCTGAATATCATTCAAGCTTAATTCTACGCCAGCAACGTTGAGTAATTTTTCGTCAAGAACAGACTCATCACTTATAAGGAAGTCTTCTAATTTTCTTGCCGGATATATCTTAACAATTTGCTCAAGAATGGTGACGTTGTATAAATTAAGCCAATAGGCAAGCTGTTCTTCTTTGCTGAAATGTTTAAGTTCCACCTCAGAAGGCACCTTCTCAAGGCTTTGTCGAATTTTAGTAAAGAGTACTTTATGTTCTTCTTCTTTATATGATTCAAATATGAAGCGGTTTGCTTCCGTTGCTGTTAACTTATTGATATTTACTTTTAGGCGGGTGCCTGTTGGCGGTTTGCTGGTTTTAGCTTTTGAGCGATTTGATCTTCCCGTAGCTAAAACTGATGAATGCAATAATGCGTCAAGGTCGTTATAGCTTATTTCATAAGTCGATCCAGGGGTGTCTCCCCTAAAAGGCTCTGGTACTTTATCAGCTGCTGCGTTAGCTGTTGTAATAAATACTATTGAAGTACAAAACATTGCTTTTTTGACAAAATTTATTATTTTCATTTTTATTCCCTTCCCTTGTAAAAATTCTGCTTACCATATTATTTAATATTTTATGAAGTGCTTGAATTACACTTTTTACTGTGTTTTATATTCAACCCGTATTGTAAGCACTACATTTCAGTTCACAGTGTTTTATATTATAAGGTTGTATAAAAAGTCAACTATTTTCACTGTGGATGAATAAAAGCGTACTAATCAGCTTTAGCAAAATTTTTCAAAAGCTTAGGTAATAAATTTAGCTTGTAGGCGGTATTAATTCTCAGCTGAATCAAGATGACTGTAAACAGGAATATCGTTGTGAATTTAAAGCGGTTTAACACGGGGTTATATGGTTGGTATACATGCTTAATATCTTCTAAAGTAAGGTTATGAGTTAATGGTAAACGTTGAGTCGCCTGATTAAGCTAAGTTGAACCTGTGACCTAGACGGGAAAGGGAGCCTGTAAAGTTTTGGGAGTGTGCTTTTGGTAAAGTATGTGACTTCCTCTTTAAAATAAACAGGAAATCACATGTTTTGATAGGTATTAAGACTAAAGTCATATTAGGGATATGACAGGGTTTAGTATAATTTATTACCCCAACTTAATTTATTTCGTAATACATTAAAATAGTCGTGATCCAGTGGGTGAATCAAGCGAATACTGCACTCACTCTTTTTGATAATCACTTCATCGCCGGGCATGACTGATAAAATAACGTGACCATCACAGCTAACTTGTAGATTTTCATGATTATCGTTAGCGAGTATTAGTTTTATTTCACTGTTGCCATCAACAACGATTGGCCTACTTGTTAGCGTATGCGGGAACATAGGCACAAGAGAAAGTGCATTGAGGTTAGGTGTTAAAATGGGGCCGCCAGCAGACATAGAGTAGGCTGTAGAGCCCGTTGGTGTTGAGATAATTAGCCCATCAGAGCGCTGGCTAAACATAAAGCTGCCATCAATATACACTTCAAACTCGATCATGCTGGCCACTTTACCTGCATGTAAAACGGCTTCATTAACAGCACTGTTAGAGCTTTTAAGTTTTCCATGGCGATAAACTTCAGCTTCGATAATAAAACGTTGCTCACTGCGAGACTTGCCTGCCAATATTTGCTCTAAAGGCTCGATTATTTCATCAGGGGATAGATCGGTTAAAAAGCCTAAGTTACCGCGGTTTACCCCGATTACACCAATGTTAAAACAAGCCAATACACGTGCCGCGCCTAACATGTAACCATCACCACCTACAACAATAGCTAAATCTGCTTGCTCACCAATATCGGTAAGTGTGCCAATTATCATGTTGTTTATATCGAGGGATTGTGCCACTGAATGTTCAATAATAACTTTATATTTATTGGCTACTAAGTAGTCATGCAATGTTTTTATTGTGGCACTGGCGCCATCATGTTTTGGTTTGCCAATAAGGCCAATGGTTTTATAGAGTTGAGCCATAACGATTATTTACTTAGTTTGCTAGGTATAAGGGCAGTTTCGCTGGAATTTAATCACTTGTAAAGTTCACTTTTTTATAAAATGTATTAAATCGCGCTTGAATCCTTTTCCACAGCCCCCATAATGTTTGCATTAGTTATACAAATTGAGGTTTATACCATGACAACAGAGTCAAAAAACGAAGAAGAGTTAAGTGCTGAACAATTAGCAGATGAAATTGTAAAACAAGCAGAAGAGCAAGTAGAAGAGCAGCATGAGCACGCTGTAGAAGCTATCAGCCCAGAACAAGAAAAGATTAACGAGTTAGAGTTATCGTTAGCGGCGGCACAATCTACTGTTGTTGATCAAAAAGATTCAGTTATCCGTGCTAAAGCAGAGGTTGATAATATTCGTCGTCGTGCTGCTCAAGATGTTGAAAAAGCGCGTAAGTTCGCTTTAGAAAAATTTGCTGGTGAAATGTTAACTAGCGTTGATAACCTAGAGCGAGCTCTACAAAACATCGATAAAGACGATGAAAGTAATAAAAGCATTATTGAAGGTGTTGAATTAACCTTGCAAGGTTTAATTTCATCATTAGAAAAGTTTGGTGTAAAAGCGGTCGATCCACAAGACCAGCCTTTTAACCCTGAACTTCATCAAGCTATGTCTATGCAAGAAGTACCTGACGTAGCACCAAATACTGTTATTGCGGTTATGCAAAAAGGTTATGAGCTAAATGGCCGCTTAATTCGTCCAGCTATGGTGATGGTATCTAAAGCTGCACCAAGTGTTGATGCTATAGCTTAGAGCGTATTTATAACAATAGTTTTAAGTAATCGCTTGAACAAATTGTTGTAACACAGCTAAGGTTAATTGAATTAAAAAGCAAAGGCTTCCACCTTTGCTTTTTTTATGTCTTTTTTATGTACCATCTTTATTTAGTTAACGCTGAAATATATTCAGGAATAGTAGGTCTTTTATAATATAATTTCTTTACGCGATAATATTTAAAATGAATCAACTCCTTAGAAGGGCTTCTTATCTACTAATAAGCTTTATGGCTGTTACAAGTCTTAGTCTGCAAGCCAATGAACAAGCAAAACCATGGCAGTTAAAAACTCAACGCGGTGAGCTGATTAGTCTAGCCCAATATAAAAACAAGCCGGTAATTCTTCACTTTTGGGCTACTTGGTGTCCTTATTGTAAAAAACTACAACCAACCTTAGTCGAATTACAAAAAAAATATCAGGCGCAGGGTGTCGAACTTATCTCAATTAGTTTTAATGAAGATGAAGGGGCTTTGCCTCAAGATGAAATTAATAGCAGGGGTTATTCATTTCTTACAGCTGTAATGGGGGAGGAAGTTGCCAAGCTTTACGATGTTAGTGGTACGCCGACAACTTTTTTCATAAATCGACAGAATGAAATAATATTTAAAACTTCTAGTTCAAATAAGGCCGATCCTCGTCTTGATTTAGCACTCAAAGAAATTACTAAAATTTAATTACTTGTATCTTCATATAAGCTAAAAATGAGCTATTGGTGAGAGCTGATAGGAATCTTGGCCTGATTGAGCATTTTCTTGCTCAATTTCAATAAAAAAATAAAGTTTTTTTAATTTATTCCGTGTGAATAGTTGAAAAGCACTTTGTCGACCCCACTTACTATTCAACAAACAATTTAATTAATATTACTTTGCTTTTTGTTAGCAAAGGATAATGAATAGGAGCTCCCAAGATGGGCAAAATTATTGGTATTGACCTAGGAACAACTAACTCATGTGTTGCTGTATTAGATGGCGACAGTGTACGTGTTATTGAGAATGCTGAAGGCGATCGTACAACTCCTTCAATCATTGGTTATACCGCTGAAGGCGAAACATTAGTAGGTCAACCTGCTAAACGTCAATCAGTGACTAACCCAGAAAATACTTTATATGCAATAAAACGTTTAATCGGTCGTCGTTTCGAAGATAAAGAAACACAACGTGACATTGACATTATGCCATTTGGTATTGTTAAAGCCGATAACGGTGATGCTTGGGTTGAAGTTAAAGGCGAAAAAATTGCGCCACCACAAGTTTCAGCTGAAGTTCTTAAGAAAATGAAAAAGACTGCTGAAGACTTTTTAGGTGAAACAGTTACTGAAGCAGTAATTACTGTTCCTGCTTACTTTAACGATTCACAACGTCAAGCAACTAAAGATGCTGGCCGTATTGCTGGCCTTGAAGTTAAACGTATTATCAACGAACCTACTGCAGCTGCACTTGCTTACGGCATGGACAAAGCGAAAGGCGATAGAGTTGTTGCGGTATACGATTTAGGTGGTGGTACATTCGATATTTCAATCATTGAAATTGATGAAATGGATGGCGAGCACACTTTTGAAGTACTAGCGACCAATGGTGATACTCATTTAGGTGGTGAAGATTTCGATAACCGTTTAATCAACTATCTTGTAGCTGAATTCAAAAAAGACCAAGGCATGGACTTAACGTCTGATCCTCTTGCAATGCAACGTCTTAAAGAAGCAGCAGAAAAAGCGAAATGTGAACTTTCTTCAGCACAACAAACTGATGTGAACTTACCTTACATCACAGCTGACGCTTCTGGTCCTAAGCACATGAACATTAAAGTTACGCGTGCTAAGTTAGAATCTCTTGTTGAAGATATGGTTAAAGCAACACTAGAGCCACTTAAAGTAGCCCTTAAAGATGCAGACTTATCAGTAAGTGACATTGATGATGTTATCTTAGTTGGTGGTCAATCACGTATGCCTATGGTTCAGGCTGCTGTTACTGATTTCTTCGGTAAAGAGCCACGTAAAGATGTTAACCCTGATGAAGCAGTAGCTTCTGGTGCAGCGATTCAAGCGGGTGTTCTTTCTGGTGATGTAACTGACGTTCTTCTTTTAGATGTTACGCCATTATCATTAGGTATTGAGACGATGGGTGGCGTAATGACTGCTGTTATCGAGAAAAATACTACTATCCCAACTAAGCAATCACAAACGTTCTCTACAGCTGATGATAATCAATCTGCTGTTACTGTTCATGTTTGTCAAGGTGAGCGTAAGCAAGCCTCTGCTAACAAATCTTTAGGTCAATTTAACCTTGAAGGTATTGATGCAGCACCACGTGGTACGCCACAAATCGAAGTAACTTTCGATATTGATGCTGATGGTATCTTGCATGTTACAGCTAAAGATAAAAATACCGGTAAAGAGCAAAAAATCACTATCAAAGCTTCTTCTGGTTTATCTGATGAAGAAGTAGAGCAAATGGTACGTGACGCTGAAGCAAATGCTGATGCTGATGCTAAATTTGAAGAGTTAGTTACTGCGCGTAACCAAGCTGATGGTATGGTTCACGCTACTCGCAAGCAAGTTGAAGAAGCAGGCGAAGAGTTACCAGCTGAAGATAAAGAAAAAATTGAAGCAGCATTAACTGAGCTTGAAGAAGCAGTTAAAGGCGAAGACAAAGAAGCGATTGATGCTAAAACTCAAGCGCTAATGGAAGCTTCAGCTAAGTTAATGGAAATTGCTCAAGCTAAGCAACAAGCTCAAGGCGCTCCTGAAGGTGCTGAACAAGCAGCTGATGCTGGCGCTCCTGCAGATGACGTAGTTGACGCAGAATTTGAAGAAGTTAAAGACGATAAGTAATAGTTTTTTGAATCGTTAAGCTGTCGTTAAATCGCTTAATTTTCACGTCGAAGGTACTCACGTATAGTCATACGCTCCGTGCCTTCTTCTTGAACTAAAGCAATTTAACTTAATCTTAGCGCTCAAAAGAGTTAAACTATGTCATCTGTACTTGCTGCAGAAAATAAAGCGTCGAGATTACTCGGCGCTTTTTGTGTATATAAAATCAGATATTAATTTTAAAATTAGTGCTGGTTTTCTTGATTTTTTTTGAAGAGAAACACTTTAAAAAAATGAAGAAAATCAGTCCTGTACCGAGGTTAAATAACCATCTTGCTGAGCGAGAAATAATTTAATAACCTTGGTATTATCAACTTGAAGTAAAGAAATATATTTATGTCGAAACGTGATTATTATGAAACGCTAGGTGTTAGCCAAGACGCCACTGCAAAAGAAGTCAAAAAAGCTTATAAAAAGTTAGCAATGAAGTATCACCCAGATCGTACTCAAGGGGATAAGGCTAAAGAAGAAACGTTTAAAGAAGTTAAAGAGGCTTATGAAATCCTTAATGACGAGCAAAAGCGTGCTGCTTACGACCAATATGGTCATGCTGCTTTTGAACAAGGTGGTGGCGGTGGTCGTGGTGGTTTCGGCGGCGGTGGTGGCGGTTTTGGCCAAGACTTCGGCGATATATTCGGTGATATCTTTGGCGGCGGCGGCGGTGGTCGTGGTCGCCAACGTCAGCAACGAGGCTCAGATTTACGTTATAACGTAGATTTATCACTGGAAGATGCTGTTAAGGGCAAAAGCTTAGAGATTAAAGTACCAACTTATGTAAGTTGTGATCCTTGTGATGGCTCAGGTGCTAAACCTGGTACTTCAGCTAAAACCTGTAGTACTTGTCATGGCCATGGCCAAGTACAAATGCGTCAAGGTTTATTTGCCGTACAGCAAACCTGTCCTACTTGTAGCGGTAACGGTAAAGTTATTAGCGACAAGTGTACTTCATGTCGCGGTCAAGGCCGTGTTGAGAAAAATAAAACCTTATCCGTGAAAATTCCAGCAGGTGTTGATACCGGCGATAGAATTCGTTTATCGGGTGAAGGTGAAGCCGGAGAGCATGGTGCACCAGCAGGTGATTTATACGTACAAGTAAATGTACGTGATCATGGTATATTTGTACGTGATGAAAACCATTTATATTGTGAAGTACCAATTAGTTTCGTTACTGCTGCTTTAGGTGGTGAAATTGAAGTACCAACACTTGGCGGTAAAGTTAAGCTTAAAGTACCTAAAGAAACACAAACAGGTAAAATGTTCCGCTTACGTGGTAAAGGCGTTAAATCGGTACGTAGTTCTTCTACGGGTGATTTAATGTGTAAAGTCGTTATTGAAACACCAGTAAACTTATCAGGTGATCAAGCTGATCTATTACGTCAATTAGAAGAGAAAATGGCGAGTAGTAGTAAAAAACATAGCCCTAAAGAAACTGGTTTCTTTGATGGTGTGAAGAAGTTTTTTGATGACCTTAAAAGCTAACAGCTAGCTCGTTATTTAGAAATCATGAAAATCCCGCGTTATTAAACAATAACCGCGGGATTTTTTATGTTTTATATTTACTTCGAGTGACAAATTAGAGGGTGATTTAAAATAAGTTATTGATTATGTTATATTATACTTTCAAATAGCATGGGAATTCTATACAGTATCGCCTCTCTGTGAACCTCTTTAAAAAGGAATTTACCATGAAAAAATTTATATCAACCAGCATTGCTGGTTTTTTACTAGCGTCATCAATGAATGTTCAAGCCGAAGGACCTGTTCTTTCTGAAGACTTCAAGCAAGTTACCCTTGGTGTAGGGGTGTATTCATTAGTTATTGCCGATGATAATAACTATTATCAAGATGATGAATTAAGCGGCTTTGGGATTTCAGCGATGTACTCCTTCAATGACAGTTTTGCTGTTAGAGGTCAATATTATTCACTTGAACATGATAGTTTTTCCGCTATTGAAGATAAGGGCTTTGATATTGTTGCTTATTTTGGAACCGGATTAGCAACTACCGGCTTTAAAGCATATATCGGTGGTGGTGTATTTAATGAAAACTGGAAAACTACCGGCTTTAAACAAGGTTTTTCTGGGTTGCAACTGAACGGTGGTGTTGGTTATAGCTGGGACGTAATTGCTTTAGATTTAGTACTTGGTATACGTGAAGCGGGGGATTATAAAAGCTTTAGCGCCGACCAAGGCATCACTATCGACCCTAGTGCAGTTTCCAGCTCTTTAATTATATCAGCAAGATTTTAAATTATTGGCTAAAAGCACTTTTTAGTGCTTTTAGCTTGCATCAATAACTTAATGGATTTGGTCTGCGTTACTCGTCAAAATTGGGTAGAACGCCACTACGACTATGATCAAATACCAATGATGTTTCTACCGTGGTAACTTCTTCTCGAGAAGTAATATTTTTGAAAACAAATTGACGTAAATGCTCGCTATCTTTTACCGACATATGGATGTAATAATCATAGCTGCCACCCATGTGATATAAATTTAATATCTCTGGATACATTAATAAATCATCACGTAATGAATTAACGATTTCTTCAGAGTAGGGTTGTAGGCGAATTGCTGCAATCGCTTCGATATTACCGCCGATAGTTTTTAAATTAACATCAATAAAGGCACCTTTAATTACACCGCTTTGTTTTAAGCGCTTAACTCGCTCTAAACAAGTCGAGGGAGCAATACCAATTTGGGCAGCAAGCTCTTTATTGGTAATGTCTGCATCTGCATAGAGTATGGTTAATACTTGTAAATCGATGCTATCTAGCTTCTTCATTAGTCACCTGTAAAATTATTAGCACTTAATTAACTAAATACTACACTTATTTCAGGTAGTGAGACTAGTTAAATAAAGCTATTATTTGAATTTTTGACGTAAATTATTAAATTATCCGAATTATTTTTTGACTTTAGTTAATATTCTTGTGTTATGTCGTGATTAAGTCGTTACAAATAATCACATCGATAATGTTTGCCAGTGCTAGGTAATTTGACATATTATGACGTAGTACTTCATTCCCATTACTTCTAGTTAGAAAAATTAAAAAGGTTTACTCTATGACTTTGCTTTGGATACCCTTGTTATCCTTACTTGGCAGTATTATTTCTTCAATGACGGGTAAATTATCACGTAATCAATCGACTGCATTGACTATGTTAATGCCGATCATTGCATTATTCATGACGATTGACTTAGCGCCTGCGGTGTTCGCAGGTGACGTTGTTCGTGAGACTATTTCTTGGATTCCGTTACTCGGGATAGACATTGCGTTTCGCTTAGATGGCTTAGCGCTGTTGTTTGTGTTTATGATCTTAGTCATAGGTATATTAGTTATATTTTATGCTCGTTATTACTTAAGTAGTAATGATTCTATGCCTAAGCTTTACGCATATTTGATGTTATTTATGACGGCGATGCTTGGCATTGTCATGTCAAACAATGTCATTCAGCTGTGGTTTTTTTGGGAACTAACCAGTATTAGCTCATTTTTGTTAATTAGCTATTGGTGGCACAAAGCAGAAGCGCGTAATGGCGCAATAATGGCATTAACCATAACCGGTGGCGGTGGCCTGGCATTATTAGGTGGTTTGCTTTTATTGGGTAATATCGTTGGTAGTTATAATTTAGATGTTATTTTAGCCAGCAGAGATATTATTCAAGCACATGCTTGGTACGAAGTAACTTTAATATTAATACTGCTTGGCGCTTTCACTAAGTCAGCACAATTTCCTTTTCATTTTTGGTTACCACACGCAATGGCCGCGCCAACGCCAGTAAGTGCTTATTTGCACTCGGCCACTATGGTGAAAGCAGGGGTGTTCTTATTAGCGCGTTTTTATCCAGCTCTAGCGGGCACTGATATATGGTTTATTGTGGTCAGTTTAACAGGGCTGGCAACACTATTGTTTGGCGCATATGTAGCGCTATTTAAACATGACTTAAAAGGTTTATTAGCCTATTCGACTATTAGTCACTTAGGTTTGATCACTTTACTCTTTGGTTTAGATACCAAACTTGCGGCAGTAGCGGCGATATTCCATATAATTAATCACGCAACTTTTAAAGCCTCATTATTTATGGCAACCGGTATTATTGACCATGAAACCGGTACACGTGACATGAGAAAACTCAATGGTATGTGGCGATTTATGCCTTATACCGCAACGCTTGCGATGGTTGCGGCGGCGGCGATGGCAGGAGTGCCATTACTAAACGGCTTCTTGTCTAAGGAAATGTTTTTTGCTGAGACCCTACACCAACAGTTACTCGGTTCAATGTCATGGCTTATTCCTGTATTTGCTACAATCGCAGGGGCTTTTGCTGTGGCATATTCAGCTCGATTTATTCATGATGTATTCTTTAATGGCGAGCCTGTTGATTTACCAAAACAGCCAAGTGAGCCACCTCGTTATATGCGAGTGCCCATTGAAGTACTGGTTGCTTTATGTCTGATGGTGGGGATATTTCCAAACTTTATAATTGACGATATTTTAAAAGCAGCTTCTTTTGCTGTACTCGGTGGTTATGTACCAGAGTTTAAAGTTGCGTTATGGCATGGTTTTAATCTACCGCTACTAATGAGTGGTATTGCTGTAACAGGTGGTTTATTGATTTATTCACAACGCCGTTACCTGTATCAATTTCAAGCTTCATTGCCAACATTGAATGCTAAAAAAGCTTTCGATAACACACTTTATGTGATGGTAAAGTGGTGTCAGCGCAAGGTACATGCCATAGAAAATGGCTCTTTACAACGTTACTTAGTATTGATGTTTATGGTTGTGTTATTTTTAGCAGGTTGGCCACTCTTTGAAATGAGCCAATTAAGCGGGCAAAAACAACTGACACCGATTGATGTGCATAATGCCATGGGTGCCGCGTTATTAATGGCGGGTGCGATTAGTACTGTTATTTGGTATCGCACACGTGTGGTATCGTTATTGATGCTCTCGGTAGTGGGGTTAATGGTGTCGGTCGCGTTTACTCGATTCTCAGCACCTGATTTAGCTTTGACACAATTAACCGTTGAAGTAGTCACTATTATTCTACTTATGCTGGCATTGTTCTTCTTACCTCAACATTCACCCAAAGAGTCTAGCTCAATGCGTGTTTTACGTGATTTAGGCATATCAGGCGCTTTGGGCATTGTTGTCGCTAGTATTTGTTATGCATTAATTACCCGGCCACTTGAGTCAATCTCAGACTTTTTCTTAGCCAATGCTAAAACTGGTGGCGGTGGTACTAATGTTGTTAATGTTATTTTGGTTGATTTCCGTGGTTTTGATACATTAGGCGAAATTTGTGTGCTGGGTATTGCCGCATTAGGTATTTACAAGTTATTAGTCAATTTACCGTTATATATTCCTGATAGTGATAGCAAAGGTCGACCATGGGCGAAAGAGCGTTACCCTATTTTATTAGCTAGTATCTCTCAATCATTACTGCCTTTGGCATTAATGGTATCGTTTTATATATTTTTACGTGGCCATAACCTGCCAGGTGGTGGATTTATTGCAGGTTTAGTGACTGCTGTCGCTTTTATCTTGCAGTATATAGCCCATGGATCAAACTGGATTGCTGAGCGTATTACGATAAATTATCGTAAGATTATTGCATCAGGCATTGCTATTGCGTTATTTACTGGGGTTGGTAGTTGGTTCTTTGGCAGGCCTTTCATGACAACTTGGTTTGAGTACTTTGATATTCCTCTTATTGGCGAAATTGAACTCGCCAGTGCGTTGATATTTGATGTAGGTGTTTATATTACAGTCGTTGGTTCTACTTTAATGATTTTGGCAAGTCTTGGTCAATTAACTGCAAGTGAGCCAGCTAATGCTCCTAGTAAAGAGGTAAATATTTAATGGAGTTACTGTACGCATCCTGTGTTGGGATTTTAGTGTCTTGTGGCGTGTTTTTAATATTACGCTCTAGGACTTTCCCTGTTGTCTTAGGTTTAACCATGTTTTCTTATGCGGTTAATTTATTTCTATTCTCATCTGGGCGGCTAAGCCTTAACCAAGCAGCGGTACTTGGCTACAGTTCAGAATATGCAGATCCTCTGCCGCAAGCTCTAGTCTTAACCGCTATTGTTATCGGTTTTGCCATGACTGCCTTTGTGGTTATTTTAGCTATCAGAGGGCGCGTTGATTTAGGAAGTGACCATGTAGACGGACAACTTCCTAATAAAGGCAGCAATAAAAATAAAGACAAAAATAAAAAGGTCAAAATATGATGCAAAATTTGAGCTTTTTACCGATCTTATTACCTATGTTGGCAGGTGTTATTTTATTAATGCCGCCTTTTTGCAATAATAAAACCAGTAGAAGAATTACTTCTGTAGTGCTCAGTACCGTCACTTTTCTAGTTTCATTGGCGCTATTACTGAAAGTTCAAGCAGACGGCACGCAAGTTTATGCAATTGGAGATTGGAGTGCGCCTTTTGGTATTGTGCTAGTCGCTGATCCATTATCTACCTTGTTAGTGTGCTTAACTACATTACTCGGACTTGTTTGCGCTTTATATGCCAGTGCGGGAGATGATGAAAAAGGAAGCTTTTTTCATCCGCTAATACACTTTTTAATTTTAGGTGTGAATGGTGCATTTTTAACGGGTGATGCTTTTAATCTATTTGTATTTTTCGAAGTATTGCTCATCGCCTCGTATTCATTATTAATGCACGGCGGAGACAAAAGAAACACCCGTGCAGCTTTACAATATGTAATTATGAACCTTGTTGGTTCTGCGATATTTTTGATTGGCCTGGGTGTTCTCTATGGTGTCTTAGGTACACTAAATATGGCTGATATGGCCCAGAAAGTTGCACTTTTACAAGGTGATGATGTTTACCTCGCCAAAATAGGTGGGCTGTTGTTATTGGTAGTATTTGCTTTAAAAGGCGCCTTGTTACCACTACATCTATGGTTACCAAATACTTACGCAACTGCGATGCCCGTTGTCGCGGCATTATTCGCAATTATGACAAAAGTTGGCGTTTACTCAATGATGCGTGTTTATACACTAATTTTTGGTGATGAAGCGGGTGAGTTAACTCATATGGCGCAAAGTTGGTTGTGGTGGTTAGCACTAGCAACAATTGCGATGGGCGCGGTGGGCGTTTTAGCGAGTAAAGACTTAAGGAAGTTAGTCGCTAACTTGGTTATTGTCTCTGTGGGGACTTTAGTCACATTAGTTGCTGTACAGACCATTGAAGCCAGCGCAGCAGCTATTTATTATTTAGTCCATTCAACCTTGGTAACGGCTGCACTATTCCTATTGGCAGATTTAATTGGCCGTCAGCGTGGTGAAGTTGCAGACCACATTTCTGCAGGTCCGCCAGTGGCTCAGCCAAAATTACTAGGTTTTCTATTTTTAGTTGCTGCAATTGCGGTGATAGGCATGCCACCCTTGTCGGGCTTTATTGGTAAAGTGTGGCTGCTTAAAGCAACATTAAATGCTGAATATACTTTTGTTTTTTGGCCGCTCTATTTATTGGCAAGTTTAGCTATATTGCTGGCAGTGTCTAAAGCAGGTAGTACAGTATTTTGGCATCACCATGACACTCACACCCAAAGTGCTGAGCAAGCGCGAGTTCACCCTGCACAGTTAATGGCATTGCTAATTCTTATTTGTGGCGCGCCATTAATGAGTATTTTTGCGGGACCATTAAGTGAATATGCAATTGGCGCTGCTAGCCAGTTACATGATTTTGACAACAATATTAAAATAATTCTTGCTGGAGGCCAATAATGCGTTTAGAAGCACGGTTTACATGGTTACCCACGCCTGTTTTGAGCCTTTTGTTATTTATTGTATGGTTATTACTAAATAACAGCGTATCAGCCGGACATATTGTTTTGGCTGTTATTTTAGCCATAGTCATTCCTTTGGTAGTTAGTCCATTTAGAACTAAGCAGCCATTAATTATAAAGCCCGGTTTGGCGTTACGCCATTTACTCTTGGTGTTATATGACATTGTTACTGCGAATGTTCAGGTGGCTATTTTGATATTAGGCCCAACAAGAAAATTAACCCCTGGCTTCGTGAAAGTTCCGCTTGATTTAACGCACAGTACACCAATTACCATTTTGGCCAGTACGGTGTCATTAACCCCTGGAACAGTCAGTGCAGAGATATACCCTTGGAGCGAGAACTTGATTGAAGGTGCAGAGCCTGAACAAGTTTATTTATTGATACACGTATTAAATCTTACTGATGAACAGGCCTTAATTAAGACTATTAAGCAACGCTATGAAGCACCTCTTAAGGAGATATTTAAATGCTAGAAAATGTAATTTTAATTGTCTTTGCCATGATAGGTGTATCGTTATTGTTAAACTTATGGCGCCTATTAATCGGTCCTTCTGTACCTGATAGGATACTTGCTCTTGATACTATGTATATCAATACTATTGCCTTGATCATCTTATACGGTATGAGTATGGGCACTGCATTATATTTTGAAGCTGCGTTGTTAATCGCTATGTTAGGTTTTGTCAGTACAGTTGCAGTATGTAAATACTTGCTACGTGGCGATATTATCGAATAGATAGACGAATAAAAAGTCGAATGAAAATTTGAATAGAAAATAGAATAGGAATTTAGCTCATGATTGAATGGATTATTTCAATATTATTATTAATTGGTGGGTCTTTTGTACTGGTTGGCTCTATTGGCTTAGTAAAAATGCCTGATTTTTTTATGCGCCTTCATGGCCCAACTAAAGCGACTACTCTTGGCATGGCGTCCTTGTTAACTGCCGCTATGGTCTTTTTTAGTACCACACAGGCAGGGTTGAGTGTAAAAGAAATACTTATCTCGCTTTTTCTATTGCTAACAGCACCGATCAGCGGTTATATGATGATTAAATCGGCCATTCATCATAAGCTGGATAGTATAGAACGCACTAAAGGCAAAGATAACATCGAAGATGATTGTTAGTGCTATATAAATGTTTTAAGTAGCTAAATGAAAAGCTAATTTATCTTTGAATATAAAAAATCCCTAACATTTAATTGTTAGGGATTTTTGTTAGTGGTTAATGTTAACCAGAGTCATTATCAAATAAAGCTTAGAAGTTAACAGTTACTTCATTTGAGCAAGCTGATGTTGCATCACATATTTGGTAAATGAATTGGTTGCCATCTATGCGACGTTCACGGTCACGATATATACCTGCATTTTCAACGGTATCAATTTTTATACCATTGCGGAAGATATCAACCATATCAGCTGAAGTACCGTCCCAAGTAATATCAACGCGTAATCGACCTAAACGAGATTTATATGCACGCTTAACTGCCGCTTCTATCGTTGTTGATGACACACCTACCATCATCGTTTCGCTACTGCTTAAACCTTCTGCATCCGTTACGGTAAGGGTAACTTCATAATTACCAGTTGCTGAGAAA
The DNA here is from genome assembly GCF_000764185.1 of Colwellia psychrerythraea. Taxonomy (GTDB): domain Bacteria; phylum Pseudomonadota; class Gammaproteobacteria; order Enterobacterales; family Alteromonadaceae; genus Colwellia; species Colwellia psychrerythraea_B. The sequence goes on along the minus strand of NZ_JQEC01000011.1, from coordinate 391,799 downwards.
GCATGTACAGGGTTTTGTTCACTCGACATTGTACCGTCGCCAAAGCTCCAGTCCCAGCTGACCATGTCGTCATTTCTATCAGAGCTGTTATCAGTAAATGTTGCTGTTAATTGCTCCGCCTCATAACTAAAGCTAACGTCTGGTGCACTTGGCAATGCTTCACCAATACCTGTAATGGTAATTGCCCAGTTGTTTAATGAGCCACTATCACCGGCGGCATTATCAGTAACACTTAATATCCAGTCGCCTGTGGCTACTTCGCCATTGAACGCTGCTGAGCTAAATGTACTATCGATGTTATCGCTGCTGCCACCTGATCCACTGTGTAATGCTGCTGAGGTACCTGTAGGAGAAGTTAACATTACGGTTAAATCACCTATCCAAGTGTGGGTGATATTTACGTAAATGTCAGAGGCAAAGACGGTAATATCATCGGCAATGTTAATGGTTGAAGTAATACCTGTATTATCGTTATCAGGGATATTAACAACAGTGTCATTAGAGTAAGTAAACTCATTTAAACCTTGAGGGTTAACCATTAAACGTACGGTAGATTCTTTAACTAAATCATCACTAGTTCCTGTTACCGTAAAGGTATATTCGCCCCATTGTGTTTCCGCCGTGGTTGGTACAGTTAGTTCAAATGTTGTACCTGGCGCTGCGGTATCTGTTGACAGTGCCGCTCCACCTAAAGAGTCAACTAATGTTAATCCTACTTGTCCATTCCAGTCTGCTATTGAGCCGACATTAAAACTATAAGTCGCCATTTCACCGGCAACAACAGTGCTTGAGGTTGGTGTTGGCGTAAGGGTGAATCCTGGCGTTGGATCAGCATTGTCTAGGGCATTTTTAACGTTTAAGCGTTTACCTGATGCTGTTTTTCCAGCAAGGGCGGCGTTGTCATCACCTGAGCTCATCAATAGTTCTTTCATTTCAATAGCGCTTAGTTCAGGGTTCACTGACCATGCTAATGCAGCAGCGCCGGTAACGTGCGGTGTAGCCATTGAGGTACCTGAATATGTCGCATAACCACCACCGGGTACTGTCGATAAAATGTCTGAGCCTGGAGCACCTAGGTCAACCGTAGTTAAGCCCCATTGTGAAAAACTAGACATACTGTCCGTGTGAGTTGTACTCGCTACAGACAATACCGAGTCATGTGGGTAGCCTGAAGGGTAGCTTGCTTGTGCATCATTGTCAGAAGCACTGTTACCTGCAGCTGCAACAAATAGAATATTAGCTTGTTCAGATGAAGTAATTGCGTCAGAAAGTGCTTGGCTAAAACCACCGCCGCCCCAACTATTGTTAGTTGCACGAACATTTACGCCATTGTTTTTTAAATCAACAAAGTAATCAATACAAGTTAATGCATCAGAAAGGCTACCAGAGCCAGATGAATCAAGGAATTTACAACCGATAATTGAAACGTTGTGGTTAACACCAACAACACCTAAACCATTGTTGCCCGTTGCTCCTATCGTACCGGAAACATGACTACCGTGTCCTTGATCATCCATAGGATCGCCAATACCGGTAATAGCATTGATACCATGAATATCATCGATAAAACCATTGCCATCATTATCAATACCGTCGCCAGGTATTTCTGCCGAGTTAGTCCAGATGTTTGCCATTAAATCAGGGTGAGTGTGATCAACACCAGTATCAATAACACCAACAATGACATCATGACTACCTGTTGAAATATCCCATGCTTCAGGTGCATCGATATCAGCATCATCAAGACCACCGGTTTGGCCTGTGTTGTTCATGCCCCAAAGAGCTGAGAAACTGCTATCGTCAGGTGTCAGACTTGCACTGACAATATAATCAGGTTCAGCATATAAAATAGCTGGATTTTTGTTAAGTTTTTCAAGGGCACTTTTAACTGAAATACTGTCGAGGGTGAATTTAGCTATGCGACCGTTTTTCAAGTTTCGATATTTATCATCAATTTCATCATTATTTAAATCAGAAATTTTAGCGCTAACAATGCTACGCGCAGCGCGTCGGTCAAGTTTAGAAGCCCCATCTTTGTATACAACAATTATAGAGTCTGCTTTATAGGTTGGCTTTTGCATTGAACTTAGCTCTATTGATGCATTCGCCAATACAGGTATTAACGCTAATGTTAGCGCTGATAATTTTGCTTTCATTTTTTGCTCCATTTTTCATTAAATATTATGTTTAAATTATTTTCAGCCTAGTCATTACTACTAGGATAAATTCCTTTATTTTAACTTTTCTACTTACTATGGATTTACGCAACGCATCTACTTTAATCACAAAAACAGGGAGATAACTATAGAAAGGTAATAAACACGACTTTTTCATGACTTAAAGTTGTTTTTTTTATGTTTTTTACTACTTTTTTACTACTTTTTTATATAGGTGATTAGAGTGTCTTAACTAGTCCTTTTTTATTACTTTTTGATCGGTAATTATGTTGTACATCCTTTGTTTTTTATTATTTCTTTGTTTTAAAACAAATTTATTGAATACAAAAATAGGGTGATTTCTATTGTTAAGAAAATATTGTAGAGTTTTTAATGCAACGTACTAAAGTTAATTGTTCTTATTTTTGGGTTTTGTAGGTTTGTTTATCTAATCTATATGAAATGCTTGTTTTTGATTGTTTAGTGCTTCAAGTAAACCCAAGTTATGCCGAGAGGTAATAGTTAAATTAGATGTTACTTATCTATATAAGTACATTTAGCGAAATAAGATAGATAAGGACTTTATCGTTAAAGAACAGTACAAAATCATTTTAATCATGCTACTTGTTTTTTAATAATAACGATGAGTTATTGTTTTGAAAAATACTATGGAAATACTACAACATCACTAGCAGCTAAGACGAAGAACTGCTTATTCATTAATAATAATCTTTGTGGGTTAATTGTTTACTCACATAAAACAAGAAAATAGGGATATATTGTGAAAATTAATAAATCAATAGTCACTTGTGCTGTACTTATTGCACTGGGCCTAAATCAAACTGCTTTCGCGGCTGAAGAAACGAAAGTAGAAAAAGCTGAAGTTGTTATTCAATCAGATCTGATGGTCAATGCTTTAGGTAATGTGATTTTGTTGTCACAAACTTCTAGCGACGGGGCTACTTTAGGTAATGAAACGTCTATTTTCCAAGACGGTGATGTAAACGGCACAGGCTTTACTGTCATAGGTGAAGGTAATGTTGCGGAAATTATACAAGTTGGTGCTAACAACATAGCCGTTGGTACATATACAGGTAACAATAATTTATTGTACGTTGAACAAGATGGTGAAATTAACGAAACTGAAAATAACGTTACAGGTGATGAAAACAGTGTTGAAGTGACTCAGCTAGGTACGGGGTATTTAGGCTTTGGTAATCGTGCTATCAATGAAATAGCAGGTAACGGTAATGAAGTTGTTATCGATCAAGGTGAAGGCGGTCATTGGGCAATTAACTCAGAAATAACGGGTGCTAATAATACTATTGAAATTGTCCAAGATGGTGAATGGAATGAGAGCTACTTAACGAGTATTGCCGGTGACGACAATGCTATTGAAGTGACTCAAGATGGTTTTTGGAGTGTTACAACTATCTCTTCGATTGAAGGTGATGGCAATGAGTTATCGATTGAGCAAGAAGGTGATCGGAATATGATTACTATCGATTCAATTGAGGGCGATGAAAATGAAATTTCTATCGACCAAGAAGGTAACAATAACATCGTTGAGTCTGCGATATATACAGGGATGTCTAACTCCGTTGATGTGATGCAAAACGGTAATGGTAACAGTGCTAGCTTTGATGCTATTGGTGATGAAAATGACTTTAATTTCATCCAGGTAGGCGATAGCAACATTAGTTATATTGCCACTATTGGTATGAATAACGAATATAGCTCTGTGCAAGTCGGTGACTTAAACGAAAGTCATGTGATCAATTTTAATGGTGATGATAACGACATTGACGTGATGCAGTCAGGCTCTGAAAATGTTGTTGTAGTGCAAGCTTCAGCTGAGAATAATGAGTTACTTACCAGCGAAAATGATATTGAAATCTCTCAAACAGGTTTTGCTAATGACGCTGTAGTTATGTTAAGTACGATTATTGATAGTAATGCAAATACCATTGATATTGCTCAAACAGGTGAACTGAACTCGTTAGATATTTTAGTTGAAGGTAGCAATCATCAAATTGGTATCGAGCAAATAGGAGATGAAAACTTAATCACTGGTGAGGGTGGTGAAACTATGCTTATTGGTGGTAACAATATCGAATTTAATATAAGCCAAATAGGTAATGGCAATATTGTTGAGGGCTCATTTATCAGTGATTCTGGTGTAGTTTCTATTACCCAACTGGGTGATTGGAATACTGCAGTAATCGTGCAGCAGTAATTTCTTTAGAGACAATTGAATAAGGGGCTTACGGCCCCTTTTTATCTATCATAATATGACTAAATATATCCGTATATGGCTGGTAACACTTGCCATGCTATTTACTATTTTATCTCATGCTAATAACGAAGTCGAAATTGGTGGTTTGCTGCTTGATAATACCAAGAGCCGTTTAGGTCATGATTTTTATTATGAATTCAGCCAGTTATGGCGAGATATTCCAAATACCCAAGGCATCAATGTTCAAATAATAGAGCAACTAGTACCAAGAGCAGGCACTAGGCTTACATTAAAACTTAATGGACAAGCTATTTATGCTACTCATTTTGGACGCAGGCAAACACCGGTTAAAGAAAAGGTAGAACAAGCGATATTTATATTAATTGATGCTATGAAAAGGTCTCAATATCGCCAAGAGAGTCTTGATATGGCTGGAGATGGTTGGTAGTCATTAATGAAATTATAAAGGTAGTAATAATGAAAAAAATAATTTTAGCGTTAGTTATTAGTATTAGCGTAAGTAGTTATGTATCAGGCTCTGAATTGGTTTATAAACCAGTTAACCCAAGTTTCGGTGGCAGCCCATTAAATGGCAGTTATCTGTTAGGAAAAGCACAAGGGCAAAATAAACATAAGGCGCCGCAAAGTAGAAAAAGCTTTGAGGAAAAAGTATCTGACGCACTTGAACGTGCAACACTTAGCGATATAGTCAGTAAATATAAAGATACGGTATTAGGAGAAAGTGCGGTAATAAATAATGATGAAGATAGCACCTTTATTAGTGGCGATTATCAAATTGATATTTTATCGTCTAATAGTGACAGTATCACCATAGAAGTTACTGACTTATTGACAGATAAAGTGACCATAATTGAAATACCTAAGTTTGGATAACCCCATGAAAATGATTCTAGTAGTCGCATTATTCAGCCTATTGTCGGCTTGTAGTGTTCTTGAGTCTACCAGTCGCCTTATTCCTCCAGATAAGTCTTTAGCGACAAAAATGATGCCATTAGAAAGTTTTAAAGAGCTTAGGGCTTTACCTAAACCTAAAGGTGCAATACCTGTTTCGGTTTACGCTTATCGAGACCAAACAGGACAATATAAACCACAAGCCAATGTTAGTTCGTTTTCTACAGCGGTAACGCAAGGGGCAACGTCTATTTTGATGCAAGCATTAAGCGATTCTGATTGGTTTTTACCGGTTGAACGGGAAGGTTTACAAAACGTATTAACTGAACGAAAAATTACCCGTGCGGCAAACAAAGCCAACAAAGCCACTGAACATATCGAGTTACCGCCACTAACTACCGCGAAAATACTACTTGAGGGTGGTATTATTAGTTATGACTCTAATACTAAAACCGGTGGCTTTGGTGCTGAGTATTTTGGTATTGGCGCTTCTGAACTTTATCGTGAAGATCAAATTACGGTTTATATGCGTGCAGTTGATGTACGTACAGGGCAAGTTTTAGTCTCGGTATCAACAAATAAAAAGGTGTTGAGTCAAGAAGTACGTGCTGGATTTTTCCGTTATGTTAGTTTTAAACGTTTAGCTGAAGTCGAAGGCGGTTTTAGTGATAATGAGCCGATGCATGTTTGTGTGCAACAAGCGATAGAAAAGGCGATCACGGAATTGGTTAAAAAAGGTATTAAGCGAAAAGTTTGGCGCACTAATAGCTAATTTATCTTTAGGCAGTGAATCAAATATAAAAAAGCCAGTGATTAAGTACTGGCTTTTTTATTGCTTAGTTAACCTGAAGTCTGGATAAGCAGCATTTTCTCAATATTATCCAGAGTTCAGATTAGTTAATACTTGCAGCATAACTCTGTGTCCAACTAATCAACTCTATACGATTGCGGGAACTGGTTTTTCGAAAAATACTGTACAAGTGGGTTTTTACTGTATTAGGACTGATATGGAGCTGCTCAGCAATCTCTTGATTTTTTGCCCCACATGATACTAAACCTATAATAGTGTTTTCACGTCGAGTCAGGCTAGGTAGGTTTATCGGGCATTGAAGAGGACGTGCCGAAAGTAAGTTTGAGTTGTGTTTTTTAATAAGTAATTCATTTAATGCGCTGTTCATTGTTTCGCGTTTGAACCATCGCTCATTTTGTTGCAATTTTGTGATGCCTCTCAAAATAATTTCAAGACGCTCATTCAGATAAAAAATGCCTTCAAGCCCTAATAATAACAATTTTTTTTCATCGTATTTATCTTTTTGAGCATTAAAAAAAACAGTGCGTGCGTTATGTACTATTTTCTGTATCGCTAAGGGAATTTCATCACCCCAAGTACAGTTATATAAATCAATAAAAATTAAATTATAACTTTTGCTTTGGGCAATGTCAGGCACTGTTTTATCTACCGTTGTATCAATGTTACAGGTTTGAACTAAGCCAGTAAAATGATGAATGGATGGATGAAAATTTTCTGTGATGATATTATTTTCGCCACCACTTATTAAAAAAAATGCCTTGAGTTTATCTTTATTAATTAAGCGCATACATTATATCTTCCTTGATGATAATTAGTATCTTTTTAAAAACTGACACTACTGTTAATTAATACCATGATACATTGACAATAAGCTATCTATATTTACATAAATATAACATTTAAGAGCATAGCTAATTACGTTAAAGATTTTAGTTGTAAACAAATACATGGTTAGCTCGATGTGGCGTTAATATGATTTGACCTTGAGTATTGAAACCTTTGGCAGTTTCTATAAAAATAGCCAGTGCAAGCACTAAGGGTTTTAGTTAGAATACGTTTTTCATTTTTACCTGCGCTGTGTATGTCATACCAATATCAAGATTTAATTCATATTTTTAATCATACTTTTAGTACCAGTATGAATACTCAGCTGATTAAAGGTAGTGATGAGCCACTCTATGCTCCAAAAAATGAAATATGCAACTATCATCGCATAATTTTTGCTCATGGCTTTTATGCCAGTGCTTTACATGAAGTTGCCCATTGGTGTTTAGCTGGCTCAGCTAGGCGTTTATTGGAAGACTTTGGTTATTGGTATATTCCTGATGGGCGCGACCAGGCACAACAACTTAAATTTGAACAAGTAGAAATAAAGCCACAAGCAATAGAATGGGCGTTTTGTGCTGCGGTAGGAAAAAAGTTTGATGTATCAATAGATAACTTATCAGGCACTGGCACTACTGACCGTGCGGTTTTTAAACAGGCTGTTTATCAACAAGTGGAAGTTTATTTAACTACTGGCTTTCCCAAAGAGGCACAAAAATTTATAACTGCGTTGGCTGATTTTTATCAAACGCCATTACCGCTAGTCCCTCAGCGCTTTACGCTGTAGTAATAAACGGAGATAAGTCATGAACAAATTTAAACTCGGTTTTATAATTAATCCTATTGCGGGAATCGGTGGTAGTGTTGCCCTTAAAGGCAGTGATGGTATGGAAAAGCATGCTTTAGCATTAGGAGCAATACCGCAAGCTAATGCCCGAGCAAAAATGGCTCTTGAAATACTACTACCTTATCAAGATGAAATTGTAATTTATACTGCTAATGATCAAATGGGTGAGCAGTGTGCTCGTGAATTAGGATTCAATGTTGAAGTGTCTTATCAAGCCAAGCAAAAATATACGCTAAGCGATGATAGCAAGTTAGCAGCACAAGCTTTATTGACAAATGGCGTAGATATTATTTTGTTTGCTGGTGGTGATGGTACGGCGCGAGATATTGCTAATATTGTTGCTACTGACGATGAATATCAGCAAGTACCGGTATTAGGCATACCTGCAGGGTGTAAAATTCATTCTGGAGTTTATGCTATTACGCCTAAAGCCGCTGGTCGAATTATTGAATTAATGGTGACTAAAGAGCTTGTTACATTAACTACCGGTGATGTTATGGATATAGACGAAAGCCTCTTTAGACAAGGAATAGTAAAAGCAAAACGGTATAGCGAGATGAAAATCCCCAGTGAATTGCGCTATGTGCAAGCGGTTAAATCAGGCGGTAAAGAAAGTGATGAATTTGTGCTGCAAGATATTGCTGCCAATGTTATCGAAGAAATGAACAATTATGATGAAAGGCAATTTATCATCGGCTCGGGCTCTACGACTGCTTTTTTAATGACAGAATTGAACCTTGATAATACCTTGCTCGGTGTTGATATTGTTAGCGAGCAATCTCTTACAGCAGCAGATGTAACTGAAGAGCAGCTATATAAAGCAATTACTGATTTTCAAGGCATAAGCAAGCTTGTTATTACCTTAATAGGCGGGCAAGGGCATGTTTTTGGTCGTGGTAATCAGCAATTAAGCCCCCGTGTCATTCGTACTATTTTAGCGCAGCCAGGTGGCTGCGATAATATAATGATTATTGCCACAAAAGCTAAATTATCGGCTTTGGAAAATAAGCCCTTAATTAGCGATACCGGTGATAGCGAGCTAGATCAGCAGCTTGCCGGATTTATGCCGATAACAACAGGCTATAAAGACCAAGTCCTTTACCCACTTGCTAGCCCACAATAATATTTTAAAAACTAACTTAACATTTTCAAAGTGATTTATATGCCAGCTAATTCAAATACTCCAGCTCAGACGTTAACTAGCGTTGCCGATTTTTATCAATATTTAGATGATTTATTCGAAAAAGATATCGACAGTGATACTCTATTTGCCAGTGGTTATCTACGCGGTTTTTTATCTTTAGTAGCAACCGAATTTGGCGACGAGAACCAAGCTATTTCTGTTGCGCTAATTGATGGGGTTAACCAAAAGATCAGTCAAGCAAAAACAGAACTCTCCCCGCAAGATCATGCCATAGTGACTAACTTTTGGTTGGATACTCAAAAGAAAATAGCTCTATAATTGCCATCTAAATGAAGAAGAGAAAGCTACGCTCAAACTGGGCTCAAACTGGGCTCAAACTGGGCTCAAACTAAGTCAGGCTAAGCTAGCCAGTTTCATTGGCTAGTTTTCTTTTAATTATATCTCTGATGATAAAGCGGTTAGGGCTTAAATTAAATAACATTTGGTTATCCATAGGGTAGGGAATGTTACATAACTCGGCTGTTAAAATATCGGCGGCTAACGGCGCTGAGCACAAACCGCGGGCACCAAGCCCAAGTAATACATAGAGGTTTTCAATGCAGGGTGCAGGCTGAATGTATTTCCAATTTTTATCTTTGGCCAAATGTGGGTAAGCTTTTATATGTTCGCTGATATTGGGCACTGCGCCAACTAAGGGTAGGTGGTCTTGCGACATACAGCGTAACCTTGCTTTACTGGTAGAAATATCTTGTTCTTGCCAATTAATTGTCGCTGATAACTCGGGTAAACACTTATCTAACATAGTTAAATTATAGTTATCATCAGCCTTATTTGGGGTGATATTGGTATCGTTTTTCTGAAAGGTAGCACCTATACAGTGGATGCCTTTATTTTCTGGGGTTAAGTAGCCCTTATGACATATAACGGTAGCTAGCTTATTTATCTTGCTATTTGTGGTCATACTGGTGATTTGACCGCGGGTAGCCGTCAGCGGTAGAGCTTTTAGTTGCTCAATTTCAATCGAATCTGCACCGCCGCAGATGACCAAAACACTGGCGTTAAATTCTCCTTGCTTACTCGATAAACACCATGATGTGCTGCTTTCATCTACAGTGCTAGTAATCTGTCGTATCTTAGTAATATGGGTATCGGTCACTATTGTTAAGCGGTTACTTGTTTTAGCCGCATTAAACATTTTCTTAACTAAGTCTTGCGGTGATATCCAGCCGGCGTTAGGCATAAAAAGTCCACCATAAGGTAATTCTATATTGGCAAGTTCACTGGCTTGTTTAGCATCGACACCATGGATAAGAGCTTTAGGCCAAGTATTCATTTTTTCAAATGTTAATTGTCTATTCGTTAATGCTGCTTTATAAGATACTTCTAATAAACCACACCATTGATGGTCGAATGAATGGCCTTGCTCAGATATTTCTGTATAGAGCGCTTTCGCGCGCCAAAAAGCTTGCTGATAAAAAGCGCTGATATCATCTTTTTGCTGGTGCAATAAAGGATATAAAGCGCCAATAGCATTACTTGAACCACCTTGAGCAAGTGAGGCATCTTTACAATACAAGGTAACTTCTACCCCTTGCTTAGTGAGTGAATATGCTAAGCACGCAGATGCGATACCGCCGCCAATAATAGTGACATGTTTAGGCTTTATAATGGCGGGTCTTAATTGGTAACCTTTATTTGTTAACGGGTTACTTTGCATGACAGCGACAAGCATGATTTGGTGTTTATCGGGTACTAATTGCTGCTCAAGGCGAAAACCGATATCGCCTAGCTGTCTTTTAACAACCTCGGTTACTGTTGGCGTAGTGAGTGTCGCTTGTTCTTTTGACAATCGGCCAATTTGGGTGAATAAATCGTTGCTCCACATGTCAGGATTTTTTTGTGGAGTAAAGCCATCTAGATACCAAGCATCGACTAAGCCCTGTTTTGAGCATTTCAAAGAAGAGTAAGCTAAAGCAGCATCATCAAATATAAGTGTTAAACGCACTTGGCCATTTAAAAACGTTGCTTGAAACTCTTGTTCAAATTGCTCAACAGCACCTTCAGGGTAACTATTGATGAGTGTTAAAGCTAAGTGCTCTAATTGCGGTAATAGGGATAAAGATTGAACTAGCTGCTCTTTTGATAGTGGATATTTTTCAACACTAATGAAATGCAAGGGAGCAAGTGGTGTCGGTGAGGCTAGTTGCGATTTTTGGTACGCCTGTAAGGTTAATAGAAAATTTAAGCCGGTACCAAAGCCGGTTTCAGCTACGGTGAAAGTTTTTTCTGCTGCTTGTAAACGTAGTTTTATGTGACTTTTTTGAATAAAAATAAAATCATTTTGCTGGTAACCAGACTCGCTATCAAAATAAACATCATCAAAACGCTGGCAATAAGGGCTACCATCTTCTAGATAGGATAATATACCGCGGGCATTTGTTTTATCTCGTTTTTTCATGAAAAATTCTTTTGCTTAAATGATGGTTTTAGTGCATGTTTAAGGTTAGTTTACCTTATATGTTTTATCCGATATATTGATATCGAGCAGAAAATAACGATTGTTAAGTTAAAATGTCATAGATAAATTAGAATGGATATCATATTATAGTGTACAAGTGTACGCTGGTTTTTGTTGTGACAAGCAACTAGTACTACCAGTTCAACGGCTATTACGAGTATAATAGCGCAAAATTTTATAATTATAGATGGTTAGTTAAATGAAACGTGTCGTAATAACAGGTCTAGGTATTGTCTCAAGTATTGGTAATAATGCTGATGAAGTACTAGCCTCATTAAAAGCTGGTAAGTCAGGTATCACTCATTCTGAAAGTTTTGCAGAGCAAGGTTTGAAGAGTAATGTTTGGGGTAAGCCAACAGTAGAGATTAAAGATCACATTGACCGTAAAGCAGTACGTTTTATGGGTGATGCGGCAGGTTATGCCTACATTGCTATGGATCAAGCTGTTAAAGATGCCAAGCTTACTGAAGAGCAAATTTCAAATGTTCGTACTGGTATTGTTGCTGGCTCAGGCGGCGCATCATCAGAGAATATTGTTGCTTCAACAGACACTTTACGTAGCCGTGGTATTCGTCGTGTTGGTCCTTATGCGGTACCTAAAACGATGGGCAGTACAGTGTCAGCTTGTTTAGCAACCCCTTTTAAAATTAAAGGTGTTAACTATTCAATTAGTTCTGCTTGTGCAACTAGTGCTCACTGTATTGGTAATGCAATGGAACTTATTCAACTTGGCAAGCAAGATATCGTTTTTGCTGGTGGCGGTGAAGAAGTTCATTGGTCACTTGCTATGATGTTTGATGGCATGGGCGCATTGTCAGCGGGTCGTAATGATACACCTGAACTCGCTTCACGTACTTATGATGCTGACCGTGATGGTTTTGTTATTTCTGGCGGCGGCGGTATGGTTGTTGTAGAAGAATTAGAACATGCACTTGCTCGTGGCGCACATATCTATGCTGAGCTTGTTGGCTACGGTGCAACATCTGATGGTTACGACATGGTAGCGCCAAGTGGCGAAGGCGCAGTGCGCTGTATGCAACAAGCCATGCAAGGTGTTGAAGGTAAAATTGATTACTTAAATACCCATGGCACTTCAACGCCAGTTGGCGATGTTAAAGAGTTAGGCGCTATTCAAGAATTATTTGGTGACGATTCACCAGCGATTAGCGCGACCAAAGCAATGACAGGTCATGCACTTGGCGCTGCAGGTGTTCACGAAGCTATCTATTCAATTTTGATGATGGAAAATAGCTTTGTTGCCCCGTCAATTAATGTTGATAATTTAGATGAAAAAGCACAGGGCCTAGATATTGTTACTGAAAAACGTGATGTTGAATTAGACCTTGTTATGTCTAACAGCTTCGGTTTTGGTGGTACTAATGCCACTTTAGTAATGAAAAAATATAAATAACCTTATCTTGTTCAGTTAGGCAGATGCCTTAGACATAGTTACTAAGTCATGTAAAAAAAACCACATTAAGTAAATACTTAATGTGGTTTTTTAGTTTCAGAAATAGCTAGTACTAGATGAATCTGCTTGTCTTCACCTAGTACTTAATAGTTAAATAAGCGTATAATTACGTCCTTTAATACCTTAAGCAGTTAGTTAGAATCAATGAAAATATATTTTGATGAGAACATGCCCTTTGCCAAAGAGTTTTTTAGTGAACTCTGTCATTTTAATAAAATAACTAATGGTAATGCGAAGGGAGAGTTGGTTCCTTTTTCGGGACGGACATTGTCCGCAGAGCAAGTTGCTGATGCTGATGTGCTATTGGTGCGTTCGATCACTCAGGTTAATGAGCAATTACTTCATTTGAATGAAAAATTATCCTTTGTTGGTAGTGCAACCATTGGCACAGATCATATTGATTTAGACTATTTAGCCAAAAGAAAGATAAGTTTTCATTCAGCACCAGGCTGTAATGCCATTTCAGTTGCTGAATATGTATTAAGTGCTTTAGTGGTTTTAGCTGAGCGTTACCTACTCAACTTATCATCGTTAACCGTAGGTATAGTCGGTGGTGGTAATACTGGCTCTCGTTTAAGTGAAAAATTAACCGCTCTAGGCATAGAATATAAAATATGCGACCCATTACTTGAAGAAAAGCAAGTCGAAGGAAAAGTACAAAATAACAGTACAACAGCAACAGATAAACGCAGTTATGTTTCATTGGCTGAGGTTTTAGCCTGTGATGTGATTTCATTACATGTACCTAAAATTGTTGATGGCAAATATCCAACAAATAAACTCTTAAATGAAGAAAATTTAGCAGAACTTCGTCAGGATCAAATTTTAATCAGTGCTTGCCGAGGCGATGTCATTGATAATCATGCTTTATTGGCCCTTAAACAGTCAGGTCATGGCTTAAAAGTTGTGCTCGATGTTTGGCAAGGTGAACCTGAGGTTCTTGAAGCATTAATTCCTTATACAGAAATAGCCACGGCACACATTGCCGGTTATAGCTTAGAAGGAAAAGCTCGTGGCAGTGAAATGCTCTATCAGGCATTATGTAAACAGTTAAAAATAGCAGTAAAATATAAGCTAAAAAACTTCTTACCGTCGGCAAGTATCCCTGCAATTGAAATTAATCAAGGTTTTAGTCAAATACTACTAAACCAGTTAGTTAAAATGGTTTACGATGTCAGACGAGACGATGCAATATTTCGTCAACAATTATTTGTACAAGGATTTGACAGTTTACGGAAGAATTACCCCGTTCGCAGGGAATTTTCTGCCGTTACGATTACCTTGTCACCCAATGCCAAAAGTGATGTGCCACATCGCTTAGGTTTTAGTAAATCGTCCAACTAGAAGAGAGAGGATCATGGCACAGAAATTTGATGTATGCATACTTGGCGCAACAGGATTAGTTGGTAAAACAATAATGGAAATCTTAGAAGAAAGAGATTTCCCAATTAATAAACTTTACCCATTAGCAAGTGCTCGCTCTGCTGGTGAGATCATTGAGTTCAATGGCGAAAGTATTGAAGTACTTGATGCCGACCATTTTGACTGGAGCCAAGCACAAATTGGTTTCTTTTCAGCCGGTGGTGACATTTCAGCTAAGTTTGCCCCTATAGCGGGTGAAGCTGGTTGTATTGTTATTGATAATACTTCAGAGTTTCGTTATGACGCAGATATTCCTCTTGTTGTGCCTGAAGTAAATCCAGAAGCACTAGCTGATTACCGTAATCGCAATATCATCGCTAATCCTAATTGTTCAACCATTCAAATGATGGTGGCATTAAAGCCTATTTATGATGCTGTGGGTATTAGTCGAGTAAACGTTTGTACCTACCAGTCAGTTTCTGGTGGTGGTAAAGAAGCTATGGATGAATTAGCTAAGCAAACGGCTGCCTTATTAAGTGGTAAGCCAGTGGAGACTAAAAACTTCTCTCGTCAAATCGCCTTTAATGTTATTCCACAAATCGATGTATTCTTAGAAAATGGTTACACCAAAGAAGAAATGAAAATGGTTTGGGAAACGAAAAAGATTTTAGGAGATGAAAATGTACTAGTTAATCCTACTGCAGTTCGTGTTCCTGTATTCTTTGGTCATGGCGAATCGTTGCACATTGAAACTAATTCACCTATTTCAGCTGAAGAAGTTAAAGACTTATTAGAGCAAGCCCCTGGTGTGGTTGTTTGTCGTAATGATGAAGACTTCCCAACTCAAATTGGTGATGCTAGTGGTAAAGACGATACTTACGTTGGTCGTATTCGTGAAGATATCAGCCATAATTGCGGCATAAATATGTGGATTGTTGCCGATAATGTCCGTAAAGGTGCGGCAACAAATAGCGTGCAAATAGCAGAATTATTAGTAAAAGATCATTTAAGCTAGTCTTTGCTGATAAAAGTAAAAAGTTTTAGTACTTAATTTAATAACTAACTTAGTTATTTAAAAACTCGTTAATAACCTTAGCAATAAGTTTCTTAACGAGTTTTTTTGTTTTTGCTTTATATTTAATTGTTTGAAAATGTTTAAATTCAGCCAAAGAGCTAATTAAATCTTGTTACAGTACGGCAAGCTTAACCAAACTTAGCTAATTAAATATTAATATATAGCGGGTATTCAAAAACACAGTATTGATTTACCTAAGAGTTACAAAAATAGAAGACTTATTGAATGAATTTGCTATTATCTTGTTAGTTAATGATTTTTTGGAATAAAGATTGCATTTCATCTTTTTGAGACGCTTTATCTTATAAAAAGAAAGTAATGCGATATTTTTTTGGCGCACAAATATAATAATCAGCGCCATTACTTAAAATAAGTTAAATAAGTTAAATAAGTTAAATAAGTCAAATTAGGAATATCCCCATGCAAAAATTATTGCGCCTGTGCCTATGGCAGGTAATTATTATTGGCATACTCACCGTTCACTTCCCTGTTAATGCAGAAGAGGAACGTGGCATTCGCATGCGAGGACCTAAAAGTAGTGATGTTTTTCCTTATGATCGCTATGGGCCAATCACCTCTAAGGATACCTTGTGGAACATTGCCACTAGAATTCGTCCTGATACACGCTTAAGTGTTTATCAAGTAATGCAGGCGTTATATCAAGATAACCCACAAGCTTTTGTTGATAGTAATATTAATCACTTGGTTGAAGGGCAATATTTAAAAATCCCATCCTTTAATAATATGATGGCGATAAACACCGAGAGTGCGAAACAAAAATCACAAAGTGATGCTAAAGTTTGGCAAAAAACTCAGCCTAAAGTGACTAAACAGGTTGTGTCAACAGAGCCGAGTATTAAGAAAAAAGATCTAGAGACAGTAAAAACTGAAATTAATGATCAGCTGCAAAAGATTGATGGTGAGCAGCAGAAGCGTTTAGCAAACATTCAGAATGATATCTCAGACTCAATAGATGGTTTGCAAGCTATTTTAAAAGAAAATGATGATTTACGTAAGCGGCTAAGTTCTTTTAATGACAAGCTTGGTGTTATGCAAGATGAAGTGGCTAAAGGCAAAGAAATTAAGTTGCAAATGGACGATATGATCAAACTGCAACAAGCATTATTAGAGAAAGCAGAAGCGAGGGAAAAACAGTTATTATTAGAACAGCAACTTGCCGAACTAGCTGAGCAAGATATTACTTCAAGCTTATGGTTTAAAATAGCCATGGGAACGCTACCTGCATTGTTATTTCTTGTTTTATTAGTGTTCTTGTTTAAACGCAAACAACAAGCTTCGGATGAAGTGTTTTTCAATGAGTTAGATAATAAAAAGAAATCCCCCTCAGTTAAAAAAGAAGCTGTTGCCGATGAACTTTCTCTTGATGAGGAGTTATCACTCAGTGATGAACTGAACTTGGATGATGAACTGAACTTGGATGATGAATTATCACTCGATGATGAACTCGACTTGTCACTTGATGATGAATTGAACTTAGATGATGATCTTTCTATAGATCTTATTGAAAATGATAGTGATGAGTTACTTGATGTTGACGCTATCCATTTAGATGATGACGACAGTTTAGATGATCTCGATGATCTTGAAGATATCCTGCTAGATGATGAAAGTGATACTGAAAACCTTGAAGGCGGTGAGTTAGATCAAAGTGATTTAGATTCGCTGCTCTCAGGCTTAGATGAAGAACCTGAAAGTGAGGTGCTTGAAGGCGGAGAATTAAATCAAGATGATTTAAATGATTTACTTGGTGGTTTAGGCGATCTTGATGAGGATGAAACATCAGTTGAAGCTGCTGATGTAACAGACCCAGATGACATTGATGCCTTGCTCGATGCTGTTTCAGATTCAGCTGCTGAGCCAGAAGTAGAAGACACTGCCGATGTAACAGACCCAGATGACATTGATGCTTTGCTCGATGCTGTTTCAGAATCAGCTGCTGAACCAGAAGTAGAAGACACTGCCGATGTAACAGACCCTGATGACATTGATGCCTTGCTCGATGCTGTTTCAGAATCAGCTGCTAAGCCTGAAGTAGAAGACACTGCCGATGTAACAGACCCAGATGACATTGATGCCTTGCTCGATGCAGTTTCAGAATCAGCTGCTAAGCCAGAAGTAGAAGACACTGCCGATGTAACAGACCCAGATGACATTGATGCCTTGCTCGATGCAGTTTCAGAATCAGCTGCTAAGCCAGAAGTAGAAGACACTGCGGATGTAACAGACCCAGATGACATAGATGCCTTGCTCGATGCAGTTTCAGAACCAGCTGCTAAGCCAGAAGTAGAAGACACTGCCGATGTAACAGACCCCGATGACATTGATGCCTTGCTCGATGCAGTTTCAGAATCAACTGCTAAGCCCGAAGTAGAAGACACTACTGATGTAACTGACCCCGATGACATTGATGCACTGCTTGACTCGGTGAATGATGCACCAGCGGAAGAAAAAGTTGTAGAGCGTGTTGATGTAACTGACCCAGATGATATTGATGCACTGCTTGATTCAGTGAATGATTCGGTAAATGAACCGCCTGCGGAAGAAAAAGTTGCAGAGCCCGTTGATGTAACTGACCCTGATGATATTGATGCACTACTTGATTCGGTGAATGACTCGGTAAATGAAACACCAGCGGAAGAAAAAATTGTAGAGCCTGTTGATGTAACTGACCCTGATGATATTGATGCACTACTTGATTCGGTGAATGACTCGGTAAATGATCCAGCAGCGGCAGAAAAAATTGTAGAGCCTGTTGATGTAACTGACCCAGATGACATTGATGCACTACTTGATTCAGTGAATGGTTCGGTAAATGAAACGCCAGCGGAAGAAAAAGTTGCAGAGGCTGTTGATGTAACAGACCCAGATGACATTGATGCACTGCTTGAATCAATGTCAGGAAATGCGCCTGTGCCGCAACAAGCTGTAATGGCAAGCTCACCAGAAGATACAAAACCTGATGAGAAGCTATCTGATAATGAAAGCTCGATAAGCGCGGAAGATTTAAATATTCAAAAGCAAATAGCAGAAAACGAAGCTAAAATAGCTGAATTTACTGCTGAATATGTCACACCATTTCTTACTGCTGACTTTAGCGATATTATCGCTAAAGAAAGTCAAGCTGGATTACCCGTAGAAGAATTAACTAGTAGCGAAAGTAATGAGCTAGATGATGAACTGGATATAGATGCACTTATTGCTGATACCGTTAGTAAGGATGAAGCTTCCCAAGCTGAGCAGCCAAATGAGAGAGAAGATATTGGTGATAGCCTAACTGCTACCCCAATTGATGAAACTGCTAGTGACGCTATGAATGTAGGTAATAATGAAGGTGTTGATGAGCAAGTAGTTGCGGGGTACTCAGAAGCGGATTTAAGCCAATTATTAGCAGATGAATCACTTGATGAAGAAACAAAACAATCAGAGGAAAGCTCTTTAGAGTCAATTGAATTGTCACCAGACTTTACCGACGAAGATGTTTTGGCTGAGCTATTAGCTGAAACTGTTGATTCAACTGAAGCCGAAAATATTGAAGAGCTTGATGCGTTAGAAGTAATTGAAGAGTTAGATAACGTTGATTTTGATGAGCTATTGGCAAATATAGAAGAAGAGTCAGCAACAAGTTTAACTGAGTCAGATGAGGTTGAACTCAGCTTGAATGATATTGGTGATGATTTAATTGATGATAGCTTTAGCGAAGAAAGCCTTAGCGTAGAAGAGGACCAAAATTCAGCACAAGATTATGTATCCGTAGATGAACTGCTATCTGAGACTTTAAACGAAGTAGATGAATCAGAGCCTTATGATAAAGCCAATATTGATGTTGGTTTAGGCCAGTTTGCTGAGAGTGATAGCGGTGTTGATGTTGATGAGGGTGGCTCCATTTCGAGTAAATTAGATTTGGCAAAAATGTATATAGAAATGAGTGATGAAGAAAATGCTCAAGTGATTTTGAAAGAAGTCATTTTAAAGGGCGATACAGCTCAAAAAAATGAAGCTCAGGCGCTATTAAATACTTTATAGAATAAGTTATAGGATAAGTTATAGGGTAACTTAATGGGTGATAATAAAATAACAAGCAATAGCCTAACTGCATAAAATAAAGGATAATGTGCAGCGAAAATAATCTCCTCACTAGAAAAGGCAGGTTCGCATGCGTTATGCGTTAGGTATTGAGTATGATGGTAAGAATTATTGTGGCTGGCAACGTCAAAATAATGCCATAACAGTACAAGAAAAAGTTGAAAAAGCATTATCTATAATTGCCAATGAACCGATTGAAGTTGTGTGCGCTGGACGAACTGATACTGGGGTTAATGCAACTAACCAAGTTATTCATTTTGATACTTTAAAGATACGAAAAGATGTAGCCTGGACTTTAGGTGTAAATACCCACTTACCGAGTGATGTTGCCGTAGCTTGGGTTAAAAAAGTTGATGATGAATTTCATGCCCGCTTTAGTGCAACCGCTCGAAATTACCGTTATATCATTTATAATAAGCGATTACGTTCAGCAATATTAAGCCATGGCATCAGCCATTGTCACTATCCATTAGATGAAAAACTCATGCAGCAAGGTGCTGACTTCCTTATCGGACAGCATGACTTTACTTCTTTTCGAACCGTACATTGCCAATCTCACTCAGCCGTGCGAACCATAAAGCATTGCCGGATCACTCGACAGGGTGATTACCTTGTAGTCGATATCAAAGCCAATGCATTTTTGCATCATATGGTAAGAAATATTGTTGGTAGTTTAATGCGTGTAGGGCAATCACAGGAGACGACTTATTGGATGAAAGAAGTGCTGTTAGCTAAAAATCGCTGCCTCGCAGGAGTAACAGCACCACCAGAAGGGTTATATTTTGTTGATGTTGATTATCCAGAACACTTTGACCTACCTAAAAGTCGTTTAGGGCCATTGTTTTTATAGATAAAAAATTGTATTTTGTTGATTTTTTACTGAGCAGACCAGTTTTTCCTATATTCTATGGGTTATACTATGGTCTAATATGCGGTTTAGAATTAGTATTAAATTAAAATAGAATTTGGTGGGGAATTTCCATCAAAAACCGACAGATATTTCGTTGCAACAGGCAAAAATAAAATTATGAGCTGGATAGAAAAAATTCTCCCAAAAGCAAAAACGACGCAAAAAAGTAATATTCCCGAAGGTGTCTGGAGTAAATGTACTTCATGTAATGCCGTACTTTATAAAGCTGAGTTAGAGCGACAAATCTCCGTGTGTCCTAAATGTGACCACCATATGCGTATTAGTGCACGTAAGCGTATCGATAGCTTTCTTGACCAAGATAACCGTATGGAATTAGGTGAAGAATTTGAAGCACAAGATATCTTAAAGTTTAAAGATTCGAAACGATACAAAGATCGCCTTAGCGCAGCTAGAAAAAATACCGGTGAAAAAGACGCCTTAGTTGTTATGAAAGGTGAGATTAATGGTATGCCTGTTGTTGCAGCCGCTTTTGAATTTGCATTTTTAGGTGGTTCAATGGCTTCTGTAGTTGGCGCTCGTTTTGTTAAAGGTGTTGAGTACTGTTTAGAACATAATATACCGTTTATCTGTTTTTCTGCTAGTGGTGGTGCCCGCATGCAGGAAGCTCTTTTCTCATTAATGCAAATGGCAAAAACCAGTGCAGCATTAGCTAAAATGAGCGAAAAAGGTCTTCCATACGTGTCAGTTTTAACCGATCCAACTATGGGTGGTGTATCAGCAAGTCTTGCTATGTTAGGTGATATCAATATTGCTGAGCCTAAAGCATTAATTGGCTTTGCAGGACCTCGTGTTATTGAGCAAACAGTAAGAGAAAAATTACCTGAAGGTTTCCAACGTAGTGAGTTTTTATTAGAAAAAGGTGCTATTGATATGATCATCGATCGCCGTGAAATGAAAACTACAATAGCGAGAATGCTAGGTAAGTTTATGGGACATGCCAGCGTCGTTTCGTAAGCAGCACTAAGCAATAGCAGTTATTGTCTATTTAACTCAAACTTTTAGTTGATAGAATAAATGTCAAAATCAAATTCAAGCCACTATCAAGATTTTACTAATCTAGATCAGTGGCTTTATTATTTAGAAAACTTGCACAGTAGCGAGATAGAGCTTGGTTTAGCTCGAATAGGCAAAGTGGCCCAGCGTTTAGCTATTGATCTAAGTTTTGCTAAAGTTATTACGGTTGCAGGCACAAACGGTAAAGGCACTACCTGTGCTTTTATAGAAAATTCCTTACTCAACTCCCAAACTCATGGCTTGGAGCAAGGTGTTGCCGTTTACTCATCTCCGCATATTGAGCGCTTTAATGAACGTTTACGAATCAATAAACAGGATATTGATGATCAGCCATTGATTGATGCTTTTAAAGCTATTGAACATGCTCGTGCAGAAATATCCCTGAGTTATTATGAATATACGACGTTAGCAGCGCTGTTGGTGTTAATGCATGTAAAGCCTGCCTTTATCATACTGGAAGTGGGTTTAGGAGGTCGCTTAGATGCTACCAATCTTATTGATGCTGATATAGCTGTAGTCACCACAGTTGATCTAGACCACCAAGATTTTTTAGGTAATGACAAAGAGACTATTGGCTTTGAAAAAGCAGGCATCATGCGAAAAGGGCAAGATATTGTCATTGGTGATGCCAATATACCTAAGTCGGTGTTAACACACGCTGGAACTTTACATGCTCATCATGGTGGGCGGTTATTTTTACGTGAAAGTGAGTTTGTCATTAAAAATGAAAGTACTCAACGACAATGGCAATGGCAAACAACAAAAACTAGGTTGAAGGGGCTTAAAGCTCCCTTCATTCCGCAAGATAATGTTGCAACAGCTTTAATGGTCTTAGAAAAGCTCGAATTAACGCTTACTAGTGATTTTGTCAATCGAGTTATTTCAATAACAAAGGTGGCAGGGCGAACCGAGTTAATTGAACATGTAAACCAATGCGATGTTATTCTTGATGTCGGCCATAACCCGCAAGCAACACGTTACTTAGCAAATCATATTAAGCAGTTAAAAGCACAACATAACTATCAAAAGGTATTTGCTGTGGTTGCAATGCTGGGCGATAAAGATATCAGCGCTAGTTTATTATCACTAAAAGATGATATTGATTTTTGGTATGCCGGAGCACTAAGCGTGCCAAGGGCTGCAACTAAAGAAGCAATGCAAAGTAAGTTAGCAGAATTTACTGAAGCAATTAATTGTTTTGACAATGTCGATGAGGCATTTAAAATGGCGAGCGAGCAGGCGAGTTCAAGTGACTTAATTCTTGTTTTTGGCTCTTTTTTTACTGTTGCGAAAATCAGATCTCAGCTAATTACTTGTTAGCTTGAGAGTGATTTTTAAGTGTGACTTATATTGTATTAACTGTGCCGTATTAATTTTGACATATAAGTTTTCCCGAATAGGTAAAGTTGTATTAATTAGGAGTGTCTCTTGTCTACACCGTTTCAAAATCGTCTTGTCGGTACTATCATTGTCGCAGCCGTGGTTATCATTTTCCTACCAGATGTACTGGATGGTGAAAAACAGTCACACCAAGCTGATTTTGAAGCTATTCCACAAGCCGAAGTGTTTTCAGGTAAGTTGACAAACAAGCCTTTCCCTGAAGATAAGTTAGTACATCAAAAGGTCACGCCAATTTCAAATGAAACAGCTATTGACGATATAGCAACGGAAAACTTGCCTCAAGGTTCAAGCCAACAAACCGAGAAGATAAAAGTTAAAGTACCAAGCACTAAAGCTATTGTGAAGCCGCCAGTTAGAATAGCGAAGAAGTCAGTTGCAAACTTACCTGAAAAAGCAATTGCTAAAGAGGCCTGGGTGATTCACCTAGGCAGTTTTAAAGACAAAGACAATGTTGCCCAGTTATTAAAAAAGTTGAAATCAAAAGGTTATATCGCTTTCACTAAACCAATCAAAACCAAGCAGGGTACGTTAACTAAAGTCATTATAGGACCTGAACTAATAAAATCAGCCATGATTAAAAAACTTCCTGCCTTGAAAAAGCTTACAAATATTCAAGGCAAAGTCGCGTACTTTGAACCTAATAAGTAATACGCTTTTATAAATGATTAGGTATTATTTGGTGGCTTCTGGTAGAATGTGCGCCTCTAATTTAGAGAAACTCAACGAGACACTCAAGTTATGGTTTGGATAGATTACGCCATTTTGGCCATCATAGGCATATCAACACTAGTTAGTTTGGTGCGGGGCTTTGCAAAAGAAGCGGTATCTCTAGTTATTTGGATCAGCGCTTTCTTTATTGCTAGTACCTTTTACGCCAACCTCGCCAACCTTTTAACAAATATTTCTGATCAATTCTTGCGAAATGCTGCAGCCATTGCCATTCTTTTCATTACAACTTTAGTACTTGGTGCTTTGGTTAATTATCTCATTGGGCAATTGGTTAGTAAAACCGGGCTCTCAGGTACTGATCGTATATTAGGTTTAGTCTTTGGCGCGCTTCGTGGCGTACTTATTATTAGCGCTTTGTTATTTTTTGTTGATGCTTTTACTGGTGCAGCAAAAACACAGTGGTGGCAAAGCTCTCAATTAATTCCAGAGTTTACTCTCGTTGTTGAATGGTTCTTTGAGTACCTTAAAGGCTCATCAAGTTTTTTAACTTAGTTGTTGTAACTAATAGCTAAGTCTATACGGAGTAATTCCGTGTGCAATAACTTATAAGGCATTATTTTGATGCCTTATAACTCAATATTTATGTAGTGGCTTACCCCATGTAGATCATATAACTATTGAAAATATTTTTTTTGTGGAGAAAAATTCATGTGTGGCATTGTTGGTATAGTAGGTAAAACCGCTGTTAGTCAGTATATTTATGACGGATTAACAGTACTTCAGCATCGTGGTCAAGATGCTGCAGGTATTGTAACTATTCATAATAATACTTTCAGGTTACGTAAAGGCAATGGCTTGGTGAAAGATGTTTTTCACACCCGTCATATGCTTCGCTTGCAAGGTAATATTGGTATTGGACATATTCGCTATCCTACAGCGGGAACTTCTAGCTCTTCAGAAGCTCAACCATTTTATGCAAACTCGCCATTTGGTTTGTCATTAGCGCATAATGGTAACTTAACTAATGCTGAAGAATTAAGAGCATGGTTATTTAATGAAGCTCGTCGCCATGTTAATACCACATCAGATTCTGAAGTGTTACTGAATATTTTGGCTCATGAATTACAACAAAGTGAAAATATTGCGCTTACCCCTGATGATATTTTTACCGCAGTAGCCAAGCTTCATAAACGTGTTCGTGGTGCTTATGCAACTGTCGCTTTAATTGTTGGTCATGGCATGATTGCTTTTCGTGACCCTAATGGCATCAGACCTTTAGTGTTTGGTAAGCGTGAAACCGAGCAAGGTATTGAATATATGGTTGCCTCTGAATCAGTGGCGCTTGATGCATGTAATTTTGAATTTGTCCGTGATGTTGCGCCAGGTGAAACTATTTTCTTTTCAGAAAAAGGCCAAATTCATAGCCAGCAATGTGCTGAAAGCCCTGTTTATAGTCCATGTATTTTTGAATTTGTTTATTTTGCTCGTCCTGATTCAACAATGGATAAAATGTCGGTGTACGCTTCTCGTGTAGAAATGGGTACTAAGCTAGGTGAGAAAATAGCTGTTGAGTGGCAGGACATTGATATTGATGTTGTTATACCTATTCCTGAAACATCTTGTGATATTGCTTTGCAAATAGCGCATCATCTTGATTTACCATATCGCCAAGGTTTCGTTAAAAACCGTTATATTGGTAGAACCTTTATTATGCCGGGACAAGAACAACGTAAAAAATCTGTGCGACAAAAGCTTAACGCTATTGGTACTGAGTTCAAGGGTAAGAATGTTTTATTGGTTGATGATTCTATTGTTCGAGGCACTACCTCTGAGCAAATCATTGATATGGCACGTGCCGCCGGAGCAAAGAAAGTTTATTTTGCTTCAGCTGCGCCAGAGGTAAGGTTCCCTAACGTTTATGGTATAGATATGCCAAGTGCCAATGAGTTAATTGCTCATGGTCGAGAGTTGGATGATATTTGTGACCTCATTGGTGCTGATAAGTTAATCTATCAATCTATTGAGGACTTAATTACTGCTGTAGGTGCTGGTAATCCAGACATTAAGTCATTTGATACATCAGTGTTTGACGGTAACTATGTCACTAATGATATTAACCAAGATTATTTAGAAAGATTAGATGCTTTACGTAATAATACTACTAAAGAAGAATCAGATAAAAATGCTGATTCTATAATTGATATGCATAATGAAGGTGCAGAGTAGTTTTCTATTTTCTTAAATATAGAGATTAATAGTTTAAGTTATTAAGCCTGTATTGCTATTAAATTAAAGCCTTATTATCTATTAGAGAAATAAGGCTTTTTTATTTAAACTGCTAAGTTAGCGAATGTTAAGAGACGAATTCAGGTCCAAAACCCATAGTCCACATCATTGCGGTAAACGCCATTAAGCCTACTAATAAAACTAGCCCACATGTTACTACTGAACTCGAATATATAAAGCCCTTTTCCTCAGGAATATTCATCATAATGGGCACGCCTGAATATAATAAATAGATTGAATAGACTACGGCAGCAAGGCCAGCTAAGGCGACAAACCATAAAACAGGGAATAATGCGGTAATACCTACCATCAATAATGGCGTCGCGGTATATGCAGCTAATTCAAGAGCTTGAACAAAATCAGGCTTAGAATCAAAAGTTTTTGCCATCCATTGAATAAGGTAAGCTAAAGCGAATACACCAAAAATCAAACCAAGATACATGCCGATAGCCATAATTTGAGCACTTTCAACGCTTATTTTTATCGGGTCACCAACACCAATAGTCCAGCCAATGTAGGCTGTAGCGTAATAACAACTTATTGCAGGAATAAGCGCTATGGTTAAAATGTGCATTAAACTATAACTTAAGCTTTCATGACGTTTTTCAATAACATGCCACTCTTCTTTTGGGTGGGCATATAGCCCCCATATGTGATTTAGTATCATAATCATTCCTCTCGCACGTAAGTATTCGGAAAGTACTTTTAAGTCAAAATACACAACAAAACTTATTAAACCATCAGTACTCTTATTATTACTCCTTTATTTATGAAATATATAAAGGGCCCCGTCAAGTGTTGCTGTAAAAATAAACAATAAAGCTCTATTAAATGTATTTTTAATAATTTTATGCGATAAGGAATGATAGGGGGGCTGATTTGGTTAGCTAATCTTAATACGTACTACTGACATGACTTCAATACTAAAGCCGGCAATCATTTCATTTTCAAGGTAATAAGTTAAATTAACTCTTTGTCCCTGTAGGCTTCGATAAAGTTTTTTGCGTTTGTATTTGAACGGCACATCAAGGTTATCAAGCATTATTGTATTAATTATCCAATCCTCACACTCCCGCTGAACATGTGAGGTCACTTTCATATTTTCGCTATGTATCAATTGATCATGTTTTTTAACAAGGTTTTTAGCTGAATTTTTACAGGTTAGTGCTTTTTTTATAATAGAAGGCATAAGTTTGATC
Source organism: Colwellia psychrerythraea (assembly GCF_000764185.1). Classification (GTDB taxonomy): domain Bacteria; phylum Pseudomonadota; class Gammaproteobacteria; order Enterobacterales; family Alteromonadaceae; genus Colwellia; species Colwellia psychrerythraea_B. The sequence continues at coordinate 364,838 of NZ_JQEC01000011.1, read as the reverse complement.
TATGTAAGGTAAAAAACATATTTTGCTAGTATCTCAAGAAATAGACTTTTAAAATAGCGCAATAAACCTTATTCCTCCAAACGAATTAACTGGCTATTGAGAGCTGAGATAAACAGATGACCGAAGCAGAGCAATTACTAATCCCTATATTGAATTTTTTAACATGTGAAACTCCTGATGCTTGGATAGATGAAGCGAAGAAAAAAGAAAATTTACCTATAATTTTACGAGACCATCTTGCCTGTGAGCTTAAGGCGGGGCAAACCGCTATGTTTCTTATTCGAAAATATGCGATAGATAAAGAAAGTAACAAGGTATTACTTGAATGGTTTCAACCGTATGAAGATTTTTTATATCGAAAGCGTGGTGATTTAGCGTCACTTGCCAATAAAAACAATATCTCTAAGGCTATTTTTCCTAAAAGTAACACTGCTCAAGGTCAATCGCCGTTTAGTCAAAATCTTATTGATAAAATGGTGTTGTTAATTAAAGAAGAGTTACACCATTTTTATCAAGTGTTAGAAATCATGGTAAAACGAGATATTCCGTTTGATGGTATTACCGCAGGCCGTTACGCCAAAGGCATGCTCAAACATGTCACCACTTATGAGCCAAATGCGTTAATTGATAAATTGATTATTGGTGCATTCATTGAAGCTCGGTCATGCGAGCGTTTCGCTAAATTGGCACCACATTTAGACGATGAGTTAAATAAGTTTTATGTGTCCTTATTACGCTCTGAGGCACGTCATTATCAAGATTATTTGGCTTTAGCTGCACAAGTTGCCGGTGAGGGCGTAGATATTAGCGAGCGTATTTCCTACTTTGCTAAAGTAGAAGCGGAGCTTATTTCTAGTCCGGATGAAGACTTTAAGTTTCATTCAGGCTCGCCGATTTAAGCAATTAAGTGAGCTTTAACGCTAGTCGATAACATAATAGCCAACGAGAGTGCCTGTCATGATATCGATAAGTGCTAAATCTTTTGGGCTGAGTGTTACTGATTTAAAGGTTGATTGAGTAACTCAATAGCATCGGGTGTTACTTTTAACCATGCCCCTTGCTCATACCAATCACCTAAAACTATACGCTGAGCGCTTTTACCATTGGCAATTATTTCATGTACCGCCGGTCTATGGGTATGACCATGAATTAATAATTGGCTTTGGTATTGCTCAAGGCATGCAGTTACTTCACTGTCGGTAACATCCATAATATCTTGTGATTTAATTGCTGTAGCAGCAGCACTTCTTTTTCTATAATTTGCTGCCATCTTTTTACGGACAAATAACGGTAGACTTTTAACTGCTGTTTGCCACCACCAAGAGCGAGATTTTTTTCTAAATACCTGATAGTCAATATCACGAGTACACAAGGTATCGCCATGCATGATGACAACATGTCGTCCATAAAGATCAATAGTCTCCACTTCAGGTAAGAGTGTCATACTTGATTTTTTTGCGTAAGTTTTACCTAGTAAAAAGTCTCTATTACCATGAATATAATAAATTTTCGTGCCTGTTTGGCTTAATTTTGTTAGTGCATCGGCGATAGTTTTAAGATACGGGTTATCATCATCATCACCAACCCAAGCTTCAAATAAATCACCTAAGATATAAAGCTTCTCTGCTTTAACAGCATCATTTTCCAGAAAACGTAAAAAACAGGCGCTGATATCAGGCCTGTTTTCACACAAGTGCAAATCAGCAATAAGGTAAGTTATTGCAGTATCTTTACTTTTAATCATATTTTCAATTATGTTAAGCGGTAAAGCTTAGGCAACCGTAGCTGATTCAATAACGATATCATCTTTTGGAACATCACCGTGGCCGTACATGTTGCCAGTTTCAACTAAAGTCATTTTATCAACGATGTCCATGCCTTCAACAACTTCACCAAACACACAGTAACCCCAGCCTTGTACATTTTCAGCAGTGAAATCTAAGAAGTCATTATCAGATAAGTTGATAAAAAATTGTGCTGATGCTGAATGAGGCTCTTGAGTACGTGCCATAGCTAAAGTCCCACGTTTGTTACTTACGCCATTATTTGCTTCGTTTTTAATGCTTGCACGAGATTCTTTTTCTTCTAAGCCAGGAGCAAAACCACCACCTTGTGCCATAAAACCTTTAATTACACGGTGAAAAATAGTGCCATTGTAATGACCTTCTTCCACATATTGTTGGAAATTTTTTGCGGAAACAGGTGCATTTTCAAAGTCTAATTCGATTTTAATATCGCCAAGGCTTGTTTTTAATACGATCATAGTTGTCTCTTGTTAAGTTCTGATAAAATAATTGCCGCAATTGTACGCTAACTTGCTATAAAGTGCATTATACCAATTACATCAATAAACGGGTCAACTTAGAGTTTCATTAATGAGCTGAGAACAAACGAAATTACTTAAACATAGTCGTTCTATATTTCATTAATTCTGAGCAGCTATCAGGTCAGTAATGAACTTCCGAAAGGCGTCCCCTAATAAGAAAGCAAAGGCATATATGCCGCGTTACTGATTTTGACAAGGGAATAACCACTCTCTTCAATCAAAGCCTTGCCTATATGCCTTTTTATTCTCGCTAAGTGGTCAATTAATTGATGTATTTGGTATTAGTCTTGATGATCCTTTAGATTTGTTCAGGTACAATCTATGCCTATCTACTTCCATATGTATTTCGAAGTAGAGCAGGTCTAACACTTATTTATTAGAAATTACTCAGTAGGAATCATAAAATATCATGTTGCAGATTTACAACACTTTAAGTCGTCAAAAAGAAACCTTTACACCAATTAACCCAGGTAAAGTCGGCTTATATGTTTGTGGTTGCACCGTTTATGACTTATGCCATATAGGCCATGGCCGTACTTATATCAGTTTTGATAATATTGCCCGTTACTTACGCTTTTCTGGCTACGATGTAAATTATGTGCGCAACATCACGGATGTTGAAGATAAGATAATTAATCGCGCCAACGAAAATAATGAAACACCTGAAGCATTAACAGAGCGTACTATCGCCGCTATGCATCAAGACTTTGATGCACTTAATATGACTAGGCCTGATTTAGAGCCAAGAGTAACCACGCACATGGGTGAAATCATTGCTATGATTGAAACCCTAGTGGCTAAGGAGCATGCTTATGTTGCCGGTGCTAACGTTGAATCTACCGGGCAGGGGGATGTACTTTTTAGTGTTTCTAGTTATGCAGATTACGGTAAACTAAGTGGTCAAAATCTTGAGCAATTACAATCAGGTTCAAGGGTAGAGGTTGATCAGTATAAAAATAATCCGCTTGATTTTGTTTTATGGAAATCGGCTAAACCCGGAGAGCCTAGTTGGTCATCTCCTTGGGGGGAAGGTCGTCCAGGTTGGCATATAGAGTGTTCAGCAATGAACGCGAAAGAGCTCGGTCATCATTTTGATATTCATGGCGGCGGCTCTGATTTAACTTTTCCTCACCATGAAAATGAAATCGCGCAGAGTTGTTGTGCCCTTGATACCCCGTATGTGAACTATTGGATGCATACCGGTATGGTACAAGTAGATCAAGAAAAAATGTCGAAATCATTAGGCAATTTTTTCACTATACGTGATGTATTAACTGAATATGATGCCGAAACAGTACGATTTTTCTTAACTACCGGTCACTATCGCAGTCAGTTAAACTATTCTACCGATAACTTAACGCAAGCAAGATCATCGGTTGAGCGAATTTACACATCGCTTCGTGATGTAAATACTCAAAGTGATTATGTGCTTGATAAAAGCTCTAACTTTGTGAAGCAGTTTTGCCAAGCAATGGATGATGACTTTAATACACCACAAGCATTAGCTGTTTTATTTGAAATATCGAAAGAGCTAAATGTTGCCAAAGCGACAAATAATGAGAGCTTAGCCAGTGACTTGGCTTCAATGTTAGTAGCGTTGGGCGAAATAATTGGTTTGTTACAGCTTGACCCCGCAGTATTTTTGCAAGGTGATAATGATAATGATGAAGTTGCACAAATTGAAGCGCTTATCTTACAACGTAACCAAGCACGTATAGATAAAGATTGGGCACTAGCTGATGATGCTCGTGACAAACTTAATGCCATGAATATCGTTTTAGAAGATAGTGCAGGTAAAACAACTTGGCGTAAAGGCTAAAAGCATGATTAATGTTTTTAAATAAAGCTCTAAACATTAATCTATAAATACTCAGAAGTAAGTAATAAAAAGGGTGAACACTAGAAAGTGTTCACCCTTTTTTGATCACCACAGACAACGTTTTATGTGCTAGATTTAAAGCGAGCGCTTAATGATTTGCTTGTTCACATGCAATCAAAGTGTTTTCAATTAAGCTAGCAACTGTCATCGGGCCAACGCCACCAGGTACTGGTGTGATAAATGAAGCTTTCTCTTTAGCAACATCAAATTCGACATCACCCACCAATTTGCCACTATCTAGACGGTTAATGCCAACATCGATTACTATAGCGCCATCTTTAATCCATTCTCCTGGTATAAAGCCAGGTTTGCCAACAGCTACTACTATAAGATCTGCATTTCGCACTTTACCTTCTAGGTCTTTAGTAAAGCGATGTGTTGTTGTTACCGTACACTTGGCTAGCAAAAGCTCTAACCCCATAGGTCGGCCAACAATATTTGAAGCGCCAATAACAAGTGCATCTAATCCTTTAGGATCAACGCCCGTTGACTCAACAAGTGTGATTATTCCCTTAGGTGTACATGGTCTAAGGCCTGGTTGTCTTAATACCAGTTTGCCGACATTAGATGGGTGAAAACCATCAACATCCTTTAGTGGGTTAATGTGTTCGATAATTAAGTCGGCATTTAATGCTTCAGGTAAAGGAAGTTGCACTAAAATACCGTCGATAGTGTCATCGTTATTTAATTCACTGACTAAGCTCAATAGCTCTTGCTCTGAGGTTGTATCAGGTAAGTCATAAGAGCGGGAAACAAATCCAACTTCTTCACAAGCTTTGCGCTTACTACCCACATAAACTTGTGAAGCAGCATCACAACCAACAAGAATAACGGCTAAACCAGGTGCTCTTTGGCCTTTACTAATACGTAAGCTAACTTTTTCTTTAACTGAATCTCTAAGTTGTTTGGCAATTACTTTGCCATCGATCAATGATGCTGTCATAACTCTATTGTTAGCCCTAGCTTATGTAATAAAAAAACGAGACTATTTTGCCACAAACTGCAGGTGTATTGTAGGTTTACTTTACTTAACATCAACTCCGGATGAGTAAGGTTACTTAAAACAGTATTTATCTATTCGCTTTCTATGGATTGTATACAATAGTCAGTTGTTGCAGGCATCATAGCTAGGTTATAAAATTATAATTTTATTGGAACCATACATTAGGTGGGTACTATTTATTTATATAATCCTTGGGATTGGGCACTAAAAATAGTGAACTGGTACTCTGTGTAGGTGATGTTAAATCAAGCAATATTCACTATGATAAATAGCGCTATTTTAATGACTAAATTTTTATGTATTGATGCTTGAAAAATTGGAATTGATAATACGGTCAATTAACCCGGCAAAGCATAGTTGCTAGCAGAAGAATTAAACGACTTGTGTTAAAAACAACCGAACAGTTATTTATTTATAAAAAAGATTTGACTGGGGGTAAGCAACTCGGTAATATCCGCATCCGTTGAAACGAGGCAGTTTACTTCTTGTTGATACAGCATAAATCGGTGATTAGCGCAGCTTGGTAGCGCACTTGGTTTGGGTCCAAGGGGTCGCAAGTTCGAATCTTGCATCACCGACCACTTTTAACTTCTGGTCTAAAGTGTTATGCCTTTGTAGGCAATGTGCGCCCTTAGCTCAGCTGGATAGAGCAACGCCCTTCTAAGGCGTGGGTCGCAGGTTCGAATCCTGCAGGGCGCACCATTCTTATCTATAAATGATAAGTATGGAAAAGTATTATGGTGGCTATAGCTCAGTTGGTAGAGCCCCGGATTGTGATTCCGGTTGTCGAGGGTTCAAGTCCCTTTAGCCACCCCATCTTTAATTCTACTAGTTCCAGCTAATAGAATACTCAGAGAATATGTCGGTGATTAGCGCAGCTTGGTAGCGCACTTGGTTTGGGTCCAAGGGGTCGCAAGTTCGAATCTTGCATCACCGACCACTTTCTCTAATTCAAAAAAGTAAAATTCTGAAATTCCTTTTAAAAAAATAAAACTAATAAACGCTCAGTTTTAATCCTAAAGTTACTCTTTCTAAAAAATATCTTTGTGTCATAAAGCCTAGTACCTTCGATTATGCATAAAAAAGTCTATTGCTTAAAACTTACTCCTTGCAACTTTTTTTTGCCCTCGCTATAATTCGGCGTCATATTTTTGTAACAGGGCATCATTTTGTCACAAATTTGGTAGGTATTACCAAAGGTGTTGGCTATTGATTGATGCGATAAAAAGCGTAATACGCTAAGTTTTTGAGGTATTTAAATGCAAGTTTCAGTTGAGACTACACAGGGTTTGGAACGTCGTCTGACTATTTCTGTTCCGGCCGAGAAAGTAGATGTAGAAGTTAAGAATCGTCTTCGTCAAATTAGTAAAACACAGCGTATTAACGGTTTCCGTCCAGGTAAAGTACCACCGTCAGTTATTCAAAAACGCTACGGTAAATCAGTACGTCAAGAAGTTGCTGGTGAAATTATGCAGCGTAACTTTGTTGATGCAATTGTTGCAGAAAAAATCAACCCCGCGGGTCGACCTTCATTTGTAGCTAAAAGCAATGAAGACGGCAAAGCGTTAGAGTTTGAAGCAACTTTTGAAGTTTACCCAGAAGTAGAATTAAAAGATTTGGATAAAATCGCGGTTGAACGTCCACAAGTAGACGTGACAGATACTGATTTAGATGAAATGTTTGTAACGCTACAAAAGCAACATCAAACGTGGAAAGAAAACAAACGCAAAACTAAAAAAGGCGATAAGCTAACACTTGATTTCACTGGCCGTGTAGATGGTGAAGAGTTTGAAGGCGGAAAAGCTGAAGGTTTTGAATTAGAACTAGGTGCTGGTCGTATGATCCCTGGTTTTGAGAAAGAAGTTACCGGTATGAAAGCGGGTGATGAAGAAACTATCAAAGTAACTTTCCCTGACGATTACCATGCTGAAAACCTTAAAGGTAAAGATGCTGAGTTTGATATCGTAATTCATAAAACTGAAGGTCCAATTCTACCTGAAATAGATGAAGAGTTTGCAAAACTTTTCGGCATTGAAGAAGGTGGTGTTGAAGCTTTACGTGCAGAAGTAAGTAAAAACATGGCACGTGAATTAACTCAAGCGGTTAAAGCTAAAGTTAAAACACAAGTTATTGATGGTTTACTTGCTGGTCATGAAGTTGACTTACCTGCAGCGTTAGTAACGCAAGAAGTAGATGTTTTACGTCAACAAGCTATGCAACGTTTCAAAGGTCAAATGGATCCGAAAAACTTACCACAACTTCCTGCTGATATGTTCACAGAACAAGCAGAACGTCGTGTTAAAGTTGGTTTGCTTTTAGGTGAAATAATCAAAATAAATGAGCTTAAAGTTGATGAGACTAAAGTGAATGAATTGATTGCTTCAGCAGCTTCTGCTTACGAAGATCCTAAAGAAGTTATTGAATACTACGCAAACAATCAAGAGCTAATGCAACAAATGCAAAACGTAGCGCTAGAAGAACAAGCGGTTGAACTTTTAGTTGAAAAAGCCAACGTTTCGGACAAAAAAGCTAGCTTTAACGAAATAATGAACCCAGAAGCTAAGTAATATTAAGTAAAGCTGAAGTTTATCGTAGTTTTGCATTGACAATAGACTCAGCAATCGCTTAAATTTAATGGCTTGTATGGCAACATACAGGCCATTTTTATCTATTAAGGGAAGGTATACTCTTGTTTAACTCTCAAATTGGTTCTCAAATTACATCACAAAGATCATCAAAAGTGTCATCACAAAGTAGTACAACCGGTATTGAAAGTGCGTTAGTGCCTATGGTTGTTGAGCAAACAGCTAAAGGTGAGCGTTCATACGATATCTATTCAAGGCTGTTAAAAGAGCGTGTAATCTTCCTTTGTGGACAAGTTGAAGATCATATGGCTAACCTGATCATAGCGCAGTTATTATTCTTAGAATCAGAAAGCCCAGATAAAGATATTTTTCTGTATATAAATTCACCCGGTGGTTCAGTTACTGCTGGTATGGCGATTTATGACACGATGAAATTCATCAGACCGAATATCAGCACAGTTTGTATTGGCCAAGCGGCAAGTATGGGGGCGTTTTTATTATCAGGTGGTGAAAAAGGTAAACGTTATTGTTTACCTAACGCTCGTGTAATGATTCATCAACCACTAGGTGGTTTCCAAGGGCAAGCTTCAGATTTTGAAATTCATGCCAAAGAGATATTGTTTATAAAAGAAAAGCTTAACTCGTTAATGGCTGAACATACGGGCAAAACCTTAGAGCAGCTTTCTCAAGATACAGACAGAGATAACTTCTTAAGTGCAGAGGCAGCGGTTGAATACGGCTTAGTTGACTCCATATTAGAACAACGTAACGATAAATAGGATTTCGGTGTATACTTAGCAGTGTAGATTGAGTAATAAATGGATTTATTGGTATTAAAAGTTTAGAGGTAGGGCATGACCGATATTAAAAGTGGTGGCGACAATGGTAAATTACTTTACTGCTCATTTTGTGGCAAAAGCCAACATGAAGTACGTAAATTAATTGCTGGCCCATCAGTGTTTGTTTGTGATGAATGTGTAGAACTATGTAATGACATTATTCGCGAAGAGATTTCTGAAATTTCGCCAAAAGAAAATAAAGAAGCGTTGCCTTCTCCTATAGAGATCCGTGAAAGTCTTGATGATTATGTTATTGGTCAAGACCATGCGAAAAAAGTACTAGCGGTTGCAGTATATAACCATTATAAACGTTTACGAAATGGTGATAATCATAATGGTGTAGAGCTTGGTAAAAGTAATATTTTGCTTATCGGTCCAACGGGTAGTGGTAAAACATTATTAGCGCAAACATTAGCTCGCTTATTAGATGTACCATTCACTATGGCTGATGCAACTACGTTAACTGAAGCGGGTTATGTCGGTGAAGATGTTGAGAACATCATTCAAAAGTTATTGCAAAAATGCGATTATGATGTAGACAAAGCTCAACGTGGTATTGTTTACATTGATGAGATTGATAAGATTTCACGTAAGTCAGATAACCCTTCTATAACCCGTGATGTTTCCGGTGAAGGTGTTCAGCAAGCCTTATTAAAGCTTATTGAAGGTACCGTTGCTTCCGTACCTCCTCAAGGTGGTCGTAAACATCCACAACAAGAATTTTTGCAAGTTGATACTTCTAAAATACTGTTCATTTGTGGTGGTGCTTTTGCTGGTTTAGATAAAGTTGTTGAGCAGCGTTGTCATACTGGCACCGGTATTGGTTTTGGCGCAGAAGTTCGTGGCAAAGACCAAGAGGTATCGTTAACAGATCGCTTAGCTGATGTTGAGCCGCAAGATTTAGTTAAGTATGGTTTGATTCCTGAGTTTATTGGTCGTTTGCCCGTTTTGGCAACATTACGAGAACTCGATGAAGAAGCGCTTATTCAAATATTGCAAGAGCCTAAAAATGCACTAACTAAGCAGTTTACCGCATTATTTGATATGGAAAATGTCGAGCTAGAGTTCAGAGCTGATGCTTTACACGCTATTGCACGTAAAGCTATGAACAGAAAAACTGGTGCTCGTGGTTTACGCTCAATCGTTGAAGCTGTTTTACTCGAAACTATGTATGAATTACCATCCATGGAAAATGTCAGTAAAATTGTTGTAGATGAAAACACCATTAAAGGTGAGAGTAAGCCGATTGTTATTTATGACAGTAAGCAAGATAAAGCTGCCTCCGAGTAACTTTAAACGCCTGTAGTTTGCTTAAGTAAAAAATATAGCCTGATGTAGTAAGTAATTATTTTTATAGATAATTACTTACTACATCAGGCTTTTTTGATCTTATTCATAAAAATCTAGTTGTTTAGCGCTTTATTTTTTATCTATTGTTGAAAGTTAACAGCCTAGCCCCATATAGATTCTATAGCTTTAAACTATTTTATTAATTAAAACAATTCCCAAGAAGAGTAGCCAATGAGTAAAGAATTATCTGGTGTCGTTGAGATCCCCGTTTTAGCCTTAAGAGATGTTGTTGTTTACCCGCAAATGGTTATCCCCCTTTTTGTTGGCCGTGAAAAATCAATTCGTTGTCTAGATTTAGCGATGGAAAATGATAAGCAAGTATTTCTTGTTGCGCAAAAAGATGCTGCCATCGACGATCCTAAAGCTGAAGACGTATACAGCACAGGTACGGTTGCTACTATATTGCAAATGTTAAAGTTACCCGATGGTACTGTTAAAGTATTAGTTGAAGGTGCACAGCGTGCCACAATAAATAAGTTCGTTGAGACTGAAGAGTATTTTAGCGCGGAAATTGAATATGTTAAGCCAAAATCTGAGCTTGGCGATGATATTGATGTTCTAATCCGTTCGGCTATTTCTCAATTTGAAGGTTATGTAAAACTTAATAAAAAAATCCCACCAGAAGTACTCACTTCGGTATCGGGTATCGATGAAGCCGAGCAGCTTGCTGATACTATGGCCGCTCATATGCCTCTTAAGCTGGCTGACAAGCAAAAGGTTTTAGAGATTCTTGATGTTAATGTTCGTTTAGAGCATTTGATGGCTTTAATGGAAGGCGAAATTGACTTATTACAAGTTGAAAAGAAAATTCGTACCCGTGTTAAAAAACAGATGGAAAAAAGTCAGCGCGATTATTACTTGAATGAGCAAATGAAAGCCATTCAAAAAGAGCTTAACGAAGGTGATGATGCACCAGATGAGCTTGAGCAAATGGCGAAGCGCATTGAAGAAGCACAAATGCCAAAAGAAGCGAAAGACAAAACGGTTGCTGAATTGCAAAAGCTTAAAATGATGTCGCCCATGTCGGCAGAAGCAACTGTTGTGCGCAGCTATATCGATTGCATGATAAACGTGCCGTGGAAAAAGCGCAGTAAATTAAAGCGTAACCTTACCTTAGCTCAGGAGGTATTAGATAAAGATCATTTTGGTTTAGATAAGGTTAAAGAGCGCATTTTAGAGTATTTAGCGGTACAACAAAGAGTAAGTCAATTAAAAGGGCCAATTCTTTGTTTAGTAGGACCTCCAGGTGTTGGTAAAACTTCGCTAGGTCAGTCTATTGCTAAAGCTACCGGTCGAAAATATGTGCGTATGGCGTTAGGTGGCGTTCGTGATGAAGCTGAAATTCGTGGTCATCGCCGTACTTATATTGGCTCGCTACCGGGTAAATTAATCCAGAAAATATCAAAAGTAGGTGTTAAAAACCCGCTATTCTTATTGGATGAAATTGACAAAATGGCGTCTGATATGCGCGGCGATCCAGCCTCGGCATTACTTGAAGTATTAGACCCAGAGCAAAATACCACTTTTAATGATCATTATTTAGAAGTTGATTATGACTTGTCTGATGTGATGTTTGTTGCTACTTCTAATAGTATGGATATTCCTGGTCCCTTGTTAGATCGTATGGAAGTTATTCGTTTGTCGGGCTATACGGAAGATGAAAAACTTAATATTGCTAAAAATCATTTACTCAACAAACAAATTGAGCGAAATGGCTTGAAAGCTAAAGAAATTGACATTGATGATAGTGCTATTGTTGGCATTATTCGTTATTACACACGTGAAGCGGGTGTACGTAGTCTAGAGCGCGAAATATCGAAACTGTGCCGTAAAGCGGTAAAGGCTATTTTACTGGATAAAAAGTTAAAGAAAGTCACCATTAATCAAGATAATCTAAATGAATTTTTAGGCGTACAACGATTTGATTATGGCAAGGCTGACTCGGAAAATCGCGTCGGCTTGGTAACTGGTTTAGCATGGACTCAAGTTGGCGGTGAGCTACTCACTATAGAAACAGCCTCTGTACCAGGTAAAGGTAAGCTGACCTATACCGGTTCATTAGGTGATGTTATGCAAGAATCTATTCAAGCGGCCATGACGGTTGTACGTAGTCGCACCGAGAAACTTCGTATTAATGAAGATTTTTATGAAAAACGTGATATCCATGTTCATGTGCCTGAAGGGGCAACACCAAAAGATGGTCCTAGTGCCGGTGTTGGCATGTGTACAGCATTAGTTTCAAGCCTTACAGGTAATCCGGTCAAAGCTGAAGTTGCTATGACAGGTGAAATTACTCTACGTGGTGAAGTGTTAGCAATCGGTGGTCTTAAAGAGAAGTTACTTGCTGCGCATCGTGGTGGTATAAAAACTGTAATTATACCCCATGAAAACGAACGTGATTTACAGGAAATTCCTGACAATGTTAAGGCTGAATTGTCTATCCACCCAGTAAAATGGATAGATGAAGTACTTGCTCTTGCGCTTGAACAGCCAGTAGAACAATGGAAAGTTGAAAAATAATTTGCTTAAAGCTTGGCCTTTTTTGATGATTTATATCAAAAAAGGCCAAAAAATCTAAAAAAATAGCAAAAAAACGTAATAATCGCTTTGCAAACGCTGAAACTATGGTAAGTTAACTACGCTTTTATCGCTAGACCCCTTGTCCTCTATGTTATATAGATGATTTGAAGGGAGCTAGAGAGCAATATAATTTCTACACACAACGCTTCAAGTCATCGAATGAAAATAATTTTTTGATTGATGAAACTTATAAAAAGGAGAGCGTTGTATAATAACAATTGAAGGGGTATACACTGTGAATAAATCTCAACTAATCGAGAAGATTGCTGCTGGTGCAGACATTTCAAAAGCTGCTGCGGGTCGTGCATTAGATTCATTTATTGGCGCTGTAACTGATGAATTAAAAGATGGCGAACAAGTTGCTCTTGTTGGTTTTGGTACTTTCTCAGTACGTGACCGTGCTGCTCGTACTGGTCGCAACCCACAAACGGGTGCTACTATCCAAATCGCTGCTGCTAAAATCCCATCTTTCAAAGCTGGTAAAGCATTAAAAGACGCATGTAACGCATAATTAGTCACTAGACTAAGTTATACCGCGTATTAGAAACCACCTTTTTAGGTGGTTTTTTGCTTTTAGGCTAGATGAAAATAGAAGTATTCTAATTAATAGAATATTAAATTTGCATTTTACCTAGGTTGTACTTCAAGCAATGCTTATACCAATTGCACTAATTAATTGGTCAGCTTAGAGCTATATTAGAGAGCTTAGAGCAAACAAAATTACTTAAACATAGTTATTCTATGTTTTATTCATTTTGTGCCGCTATAAGTTTGCGAATAAACTCCGAAGGGCGAGTTTGAAATTCTTACATGCGGCGTTATTGACTTTGAGAAGGGAATAACTATTCTCTTCAATCAATGCCTTGCCTCTAAGCCTTTTAATTCTCGCTAAGTGGTCAATAAATTAATGCACTTGTTATTATCTTCTGCTAAAATCGCGAGCAACTTTAATTAATACCAAGTGATGCATTTGGTATTAAAATACCTAAGCCTAGATGTTTTAGGCATAAAAAAAGAGAAAGAGATGTTAGAAGATATTCGTGAAAAATCGCAAGGACTGACTGCCAAAATTATTCTTGGTTTGATTATCCTAACCTTCGCTGTCGCAGGTGTTGGCAGTTATACCAATTCTGTTGATACTTCAGTAGCTACAGTTAATGGTGAAGCCATTAGTCAACAAGCATTTAATAAAGCTTATCAAACACAGCGTGGCCGTATGGCGCAACAATTTGGTGAAATGTTTGATACCTTATCAAATGATGCCAATTATATGGCAAACTTTCGCCAAGGTGTCTTAGACAATCTAATTAATGAAAAGCTTATTGATCAAAACAGCAAAGCGTTAGCTATTCGTGTTTCAGATGCTCGCTTAAAAGAAACTATCCGTAAGATGCCTGAATTTCAAGTTGATGGTGTTTTTGATAATAACCGTTATTTAGCCATTATCAATCAAGCTGGTTTTTTCCAATCATCAAGTTTCCGTGATTATTTACGTGTTGAAATGACTCGCCGTCAGTTAAGCCAAGCGTTAGTTGCCACAGAGTTTAGTTTACCTTATCAAGAAAAACTGCAAACAGCATTACAGAATCAAACTCGAGATATTCGATTTGCCACCATCTCAGCACAGCAGTTTAAAGCAGCCATTGAGTTAACCGATGAGGAAGTAAATAACTATTACCTTGCTAATCAAGCTCGTTTTGAAAATAAAGAGCAAGTGAAAATAGATTACATTAGCTTAAATGTAGCTGACATCGCTAAAGGTATTAATGTTACTGATGAAGAGTTAACTAAACATTACCAAGATAACTTATCTAGCTTTACTGAAGCAGAGCAGCGCCGTATTTCTCATATCTTAATTGAATTTGCTGATGATGAAGCTGCAGCTAAAACCCAAGCACAAGCTATTTTAACGCGTCTTGAGCAAGGTGAAGATTTCGCCGTGGTTGCTATTGAAGTTTCTAATGATACTTTCAGTGGTGAAAACGGTGGCGATCTAGAATGGTTAGAGCCAGGTGTTATGGAGGAAAGTTTTGATGAAGCTGCATTAGCATTGATTAATATTGGTGATATTACTCCATTAGTTAAGACGAGCTTTGGTTACCATGTATTAAAACTAACTGATTATAAAGCCGAAGCAATCCAAGGTTTTGCTGATGTACAAGCAGAACTACGTACTAAGTTAAGTAATGAGCAAGCACAAGACAAATTTTTTGCCTTGCAGCAAGAAATGGCACGCATCAGCTTTGAATTCCCTGATAGCCTTGAAGATGCTGCGAGTGAGGTAAATGTTACCATACAGACTTCTCCTTGGTTATCGCGTAATGGTAATAGTGCACCTTTTGATCAAGCAAAAGTTATTGAGGCGGCTTTTTCTGAGATGGTTTTACAAGACAACATGAACTCAGACCTTATTGAAGTGAATGATGATATTGCCTTAGTACTACGCCTTAATACATTCCAAGAAGCTAATGTTAAGCCGTTATTGGAAGTTGAAGCACAAATTAAAGATATCTTAGTGAATCAAAAATCAACCGAGCAAGCCCAACAAACCGTTGATGCTTTATTAGCTGACTTTAATACAGGCACGGATATTTCTACTCAACTAACAGCGCTTAATGCAAGTTTTGTTAATAAGGCTAATGTTGCCCGTTATAGTCCTGAAGTTGATCAAAGTATTAGTCGTGCGGCTTTTGTGTTACCACATCCGGTTAACGGTGTTGTTTCCGCTTCAACAGTAGCTTTAAGCAATGGTGACCTAGCGCTAGTTGAAGTAACCGCTGTAGGCGTAAGTGAGACAGCAGCTAACCCTAACTTAGCCCAGCAACAAACTTCTCAGTTAGCACAATCTGCTTATCAAAGTTTTGTTAACTCGTTAAAGGTAGGTGCTAAAATCACCCGTAAACAAGTTACTGAGCCAGTAGCTATTTACTAAGAACTTACCTATTTTAAAATAGAGAGTTCCATTAGTCGCTTATAGTGGCTAAAAAGGCCAATAGTAGTTCCTACTATTGGCCTTTTTATTTGCAATTACAGGGGGGAGTAGGTTAAATAATAAGGGTTAAATAGGTGTGCTAACTAAAAGTATACTCATTGGTTTTATTTCAGCTGGAAGTTTTGGCTCATCATTAATTTTTTTGTCACCTTATGTTGTGGATCACGCATTACTTCGATAGTTTTACCAGATTCAACGACCTCGCCATGGGACATCACCATGACATCGTCACTAAAATGGCGAACAATACCCAAATTATGAGAAATCAAGATATAAGCTAACCCCATCTGTTGCTGTAAATCGAGCAATAAATTAACCATTTGTGACCGAAGAGAGGGATCAAGCGCTGCCAAGGCCTCGTCTAGGATTATTACTTGCGGTTGCAATATTATCGCCCGAGCGAGAGATATGCGCTGCTTTTGTCCTCCTGAAAACATATGGGGATAAAAATTCATATGATCGCCAAGCAAGCCAACCTTCTGCAAAGTGGTACGAATAAGCTGACGACGTTGCTTTTCATCTAAATCAGTGTTTAGGGTCAATGGCTCGTCGAGTAACTCTTGTATGGTTAAACTTGGGTTTAAGGTGGTGCCAGAGTCTTGAAATATCATCCTGACATGTTGACACCTTTCTTTAAAACGTTGGTTTTGCAGTAATTGACCGTTTAGGTATATCTTACCTGCGGAGGGTTTTTCTGCGCCAACTAATATCTTCGCTAACGTTGACTTGCCCGAACCTGTTTCCCCAACTATAGCTAACGTTTTTTTTGCTTCAATGGTGAAGGATAATGGTGATAATGCATTGAATTTGCGTTTGTGAAACCAGTGACCTTTAAGCTTGAACGATTTGGATATATCTCTAACATCAAATAAAATACTCACTCTAGTTTCTTCCTTTTACAGCGTTGTTTTTCATGACTTCTTTTTTTACTGTTTCACGAAGGATAGGGAAATGACAACTAACTTTATGACCATGAAAATTACTTACCTTTGGTGCTGAGACACACATTTGCTGGGCTCGAGGACATCGAGGACCTAACCGACACCCTATAGGTAAATGTTGTAAGATAGGGATGCTACCAGGTAGCGTCATTAGTCGAGATTTAGTCGGTAATTGTAAATTGGCTTTAGTACTACTATCAACTAGAGCGCGGGTGTATGGATGCATAGGCTTATTAAATATTTGTTCTGTCGTGCCTGCTTCGACGAATTGACCGCTATACATCACCGTAATGGTGTTGGTCCAGTGGGTAAGGTTTTCTAAATCATGACTGATTAATAAAATCGACATGTTTTTTAATTGGTTCAAGTTGGCTAATAATCTAAAAATCTGCCCCTGATTAGTACTTTCCATCGCTGCTGTCGGCTCATCGGCAATCAGTAATATTGGACGGCCAGCGAGCGCTATTGCTATCATGACGCGTTGGCAAATTGCTTCGGTGAGCTGATGAGGATAACTACTAATACATTGACTATGATTTTTAATGCCGACTTTATGCAGCAACTTAATCACTGCGGCTTTACGTTGTTTGTTACGCTGCCAAAAATAACCAGATAGTTGTGAAGTATCAATGGCTTCACTTAATTGCTCACCTATCAAAGTCGTGGGGTCTAAGCAACTCATTGGCTCTTGGAATATCATCGCGATATCACGGCATAATAATGCTTTACGCTCATCAATCGTTAATCTCAGTAAGTCGATACCGCGCCAGTGAAATCGATCAGCATGAACATGCCATTTATCTTCCAATACACCGATAATAGCTTGAGCTAAGAGTGACTTACCTGAGCCAGATTCGCCTACTAAACCGCGTACCTCACCTTCTTTGATTGATAAACTTACTCTGTCTACTGCTAATACTCGGCCATTGGGGGTATCTAGCTCTATGGATAAATTTCTAATGTCGAGTAAATTCATAAGCTCTTCTAAGCGCTCTTTTTAGACTGAATATTTAATGTCAGATAATGTAAAGCGACATTGTTTGTTACTGATATGAAATCTGTCGTTGTCGTTATGCTAGATATTGTCACTATTTGAGGGTATACCATTAGCTTTCCTTGCGTAATTTGAGCGCATGGCGGATTCCTTCGCCCACTAAGTTAGTGGCAACGACGGCGAATAAGATTGCTAAGCCGGGTAAATAAACTGTCCAAGGCGCTATATAGAAGCGCTCAAGTCCATTTGCTAATATTGCGCCCCATTCAGGTAAGGGGATTTGTGCACCGAGCCCTAAAAAACCTAAGGTAGCAATATCTAATATCGCTGCCGATTGCGCTAAGGTCGCTTGACTCATTAAGCGCTCAACAATATTAGGAAATACCGAGTAATACAAAATACGGAAATTACTGGCGCCATCAAGGCGTGACGCTAGTACATAGTCTTTTCTAAACTCTTCTTTTACCGCATAACGGGTAATGTGAATAAATTGCGGAATAAAAACGATGGCGATTGCCCATACAGTATTACTGATGCCAGGACCTAATATCGCAACAATAATTATGGCAAGTAATAATGAGGGGATTGAGAGTACAACATCAAGGAAGTGATTTAAAAAGCTAGATTTAATGCCGTGAGTTAATGCTGATAACGAGCCTATAACTACGCCGATAACCAGTGAGAAAATCACCACTATAAAACTTAAACCAAAAGTCAGAGATGTACCATACATTAGCCTTGATAACATATCTCGGCCAAGTTCATCGGTACCTAAAAGGTAGCTAACATTGCCATCAACATGCCAAGCCGGAGGTAATAATATCATCTGCAAATTACCGTCTACTGGAGAGTAGGGAGCTATAATTGGCGCGAAAATAGCTAACAATATAAGAAAGATAAAACAGCAGAAACCTACCATGGCGACAGGTGTTTTACGAAAAATCCCCCACAGCTGCATAAAAGGCGAGGGAAAAACTTCTTCAAGGTATATTTTTTCACGCGCCATGCTTATTTCCTCGTGCTAATGGGTTGAGCGCCGCATAAATAAAGTCTGTCAGTATATGAATAATGAAGATAAAACATGACAGCACTAATAAACCACTTTGTATAGCAGTGTAATCTCGCTGGAATATACTTTCTATCAGCCAGCGACCTATGCCTGGCCAACTGAAAATGACTTCAGTAACCATAGCGATAGTGACCAAGTTGGCAAATTGCAAACCTACATGTCGTATTATTTTAATCAGTGCATTACGTATGGCGTGTCGAAATATGATTTGTTGAAAGGTTAAACCTTTAGCGCGAGCTGCTCTGATATAACTGGCGGCTAATACTTCGATCATCGCTGCACGAGATAAGCGGATAAAAATGGTTGCCGGTGCTAAGGCTATGACACATGCAGGTAGAATTATATGAGCACTGGCATTACTAAATGCTTGCCATTTATAGGGACTATCACTTAACAAAATATCAATAAATTGGATGCCGGTAACAAATTCAATTTCAAAGAGTAGACTTATTTGTCCTGCTGATGGCAACCAGCCCAAAGTGATAGAAAAAACAAGAATTGCCAACAATCCTAGCCAAAAGACCGGAATAGAATAACCAATCATTGCAAAAGATAATATTGCATTGTCACTGGCTTTATTATGATTAATGGCGGCAATAAAACCTAAAGGAATACCAACTAACATAGCAATAAGCAAAGCCACTAAGCTAAGCTCTATTGTTGCAGGTAGTAATTCTATAATTTCATTATTAATGGGAGATTGGCTGGCCATGGATTGACCAAAATCACCATTAAGAATATGGCCTAAATAAGCACCATATTGCTTGACAATATTTTTATCCATTTGATAGCTTGCTTTAAGCTCTACTAGTTCAGCTGCTGTGGCATTAGTCTGCCCTGAATGATTGATTACCGTATCACCGGGGAACAAAAAACTTAAGCTAAATGATAATAAAGTTAATACCAGCATAGTAAAAATAAATAGACTTATGCGTCGTAAGGTAAAAGTCAGCATATTACTTACTCACCTTTTTACTATGCTTTGGTTTGTCTAAAGGGGAGGGGTTACTGCTGAGATCTTTTTTGGAAACTTGATAAAAGCTAATACCACCAAAGGTTGACAATATATCACCCTCAACATTTATGCCGCGAGCCTGAAATCGTTTGGAGTGAGCAATAGGCAATAACGGCATTTCTTCATTTATTATTTCCATCGCTTGAGAATAATAAACTTTTCTTTTATTCATATTGGTTGTTTTTAGGGCTTTTTGCAGCAAAAGGTCAAATTTTTTGTTACACCAAAAGGTGCGATTATTGCCTTTTTCACTAGCGGAGCAACTGAGCATTGGTGTGAAAAAATTATCGGGCTCGGGATTGTCAGCGTTCCAACCTAATAGGAAACTCTGATGCTCACCTAAGGATAAACGGCGTAGAAAAGTACTCCATTCATAACTAACAATCTTCACTTTTACGCCAATTTTCTTTAAATCGGCTTGGATTAGTTTTGCCATGGTAATTGCATTTGGATTGTAAGCTCTTTGCAATGGCATTGCCCATATATCCATAGTAAAACCTTGCGCATAACCGGCTACTTCTAGTAGCGACTTTGCCCGTACTGGATCATAGCCAAGTTCAGGGGTATTAGGGTCATAAGCCCACGAGGTTTCAGGAAGTATTGATCTTGCTCTAGCAGCTTGAGAGCGGTAAACCGTATCTATTAAGGCTTGTTTGTTAATTGCTAGGCTAATAGCTTGGCGCACTAATTTATTATCAAAAGGTGCTTTTTTGGTATTAAAGCCAAAGTAGCCTACATTGAGGGAGGTAATAGATCTCAATTCTAAATCGTTTCTTTCAGCAATCTTTTCATGAGCAATAGGGTAACTACTGACATCACATTCTTTTGCTAGCAATTTAGTTAAACGACTGGTTTTACTGGGAGAAATATCAAAAACAAGTTGTTCTATTTTAGCCTTTTCTTGCCAATAGAAATCATGACGGTAGAAGCGAATTAGTGAGCCAACTCGATAATCCTTTAACTTAAATGGGCCGGTACCAATAGGGAATATGTCAATCTCATGCTGGGTATGTGCATCGAGTAATTTTTCTCCATATTCAGCTGATAAAATAGCAGCGTAATCAGTGGCTAGGTTTGCTAAAAAGGAGCTATCGTTCCGTTTTAAAACAAAACGAACGGTGAAGTCATTTATTTTCTCAACTTTATTTACCAGCTGTGAAAACTTTATACTTTGAAAAAAAGGGTACTGGCCACCAGATACTTGATGAAAACTATGTTCTTTATCTAAAATACGATTAAAGCTGAATAAAACATCATCAGCATTAAATAACCTTGTTGGTGAAAAATAACCCGTTTGATGAAACTGCACATCTTGGCGTAAATAAAAGGTGATCATTTTACCATCACGAGTTACATGCCAGTCCTTTGCTAGAGAGGGACCTAAGGTATTATCTTTTCCTTTATAAACTATAAGGCTATTATAAAGTTGTTTAGAAATAGCGTCAGTGGTTGTGCCTGAAGTACTCAATTGTGGGTTAAATGTTTCTGGAGAGCCTTCTGAGCAATAGATAACGCTTCGTTCACTTAAAGAAAGTTTATCGCCCTCATCACAGCCTACTAATAAGCTAACAATAGTGATTACTACTAGAAGATATACAGGTCTATAGTTCATCGTTAATACTGCCATCAAGCAAGTTATATTTTTTTAGGTAACCCCTTAGTTGATGATACGTTAATTCGAGTGCGTCAGCGGTTTTCTTTTGATTAAATTGACAATGCGCCAAGGCCGACTGTATTAATTCTATTTCATAATCTTGTGATAATGCCTTTAAAGACTGAGGGAATTGCTGCGTAGTTATTTTGGCTGCGGTTTTAATACTGTCTATGGCCGATGCGACCACTGTTGCTGTTTCACTAAGGGCACTGTCACTAGCAGTTAAGCTATTTTTATTGAGTTCGCTGATTCTATCATTAGTTTGAATTCGTTGATTTGGTCTAAAGGGCGACTCGAATGGATCAATAATTAACTCATGAACGGGTAAATGCGGATTGTTACAACGATAAACACTGCGTTCAACCACATTTTTTAACTCTCGAATATTACCAGGCCAATGGTAGGTAAGTAGACTGCGTTTCGCTTTCTCGGTAAAACCACTAAACAGTTCAAATTCGAGCTCGCGCGCCATATTAATAGCAAAATTTTCCGCCAACATTAAAATATCATCTAAACGTTCTCTTAATGGTGGTAGGGTAATAACATCAAAAGCTAATCTGTCTAATAAATCGGCTCTGAACTGACCCGATGCTGCCAATGTCGGTAAATCTTCATTAGTGGCCGCCACTAAACGAACATCACTATAAATGGTTTTTGAGCCACCCACACGTTCAAATTCGCCATATTCAACGACTCGTAATAATTTTTCTTGAATAAGACCAGAGGTATTGGCTATTTCATCTAAAAAAAGTGTGCCTTTATCAGCACGCTCAAACCGTCCTTCGTGACGTTTATTAGCGCCGGTAAATGCGCCACTATCGTAACCAAACAATTCTGTTTCAAGTAAGTTTTCATTTAAAGCAGCACAATTAAGCTTTAGATAGCTTTGATCCCAGCGCTTAGATAGATAGTGTAATCGGGCCGCGACAAGCTCTTTGCCTGTACCACGCTCGCCAATAATAAGTACGGGTTTACTTAAAGGAGCAATTTGAGATATTTGCTCGAGTACTTCTAAAAAGCTATTTGATTGGCCAAGTAGGTTATCTTGTTGGTTAAAACGCGCCATAGTAAACTCAAAGGTTGGTTTATTTCACTAACAAATAGTGTATTTTATTACTTGAATGGTTGAAAGACTTTTTTAAATAAATAATAACTCTTTTAAAACAATCTCTTATCATAATATTAAAAGTTGGCGCAAAAAATGAATATATTAAAAGTGTAGTTAAAGCATAAATACGCGCTAAGTTAATGCTTAGTCCAAGTAAAAGCAAATACAGTTTGGCATCATTTAGCCATTAGTTGAGGAAGTTGTTATGGGTATTTTTTCAAGATTCACAGATATTATTAACTCTAATATTAATAATTTATTAGATAAAGCCGAAGACCCAACCAAGATGGTACGGTTAATCATTCAAGAAATGGAAGATACCTTAGTTGAAGTGCGCTCTAGCTCGGCAAAAACACTAGCAGACAAAAAAGAATTAACCCGTCAAGTGACTCGTCTTGAAAAAGACGCCCAACAATGGCAAGAAAAAGCAGAGCTGGCTTTAAGTAAAGATCGTGAAGATTTAGCGCGTGCAGCCTTAATGGAAAAGAAAAAAAGCAGTGAAAGTGCTGCGGCGTTATTAGATGAATTAACTCACACTGATGAACATATCCGCAAGTTGCAAGATGAAATATCGCAATTACAAGATAAGCTGACAGATGCTAAAACACGTCAAAAGGCGATCCTTATTCGCGAAAAATCAGCAAGCTCTCGTTTAAAAGTAAAAGAAAATATTCACAGCACACGAGTGAATGATGCGTTAAACCGCTTTGATCATTACGAACGTAAAATTGACGATATTGAAGCAGAAGTTGAATCTTATGACTTAGGTGGTAAATCGTTAGCTGATGAGATTGCTGAGCTGGCGACGGATGAAAAAGTTGATGATGAATTAGCGCAGTTAAAAGCTAAGATGAAAAATAATAAAAAATAGCCTAATTCAGAAGCATAACAAGCAAGATTAAAAACATAAAAAGCTATCGGTAGAATAGGATAAAGGAGAAGTATTGTGGAAGAAGTTATCATGGCACCTGTCATTATATTTATGATTATTGTTGCCCCTATATGGTTAGTGTTGCATTACCGTAGTAAAAAACAAGTAAGCCAAGGGTTGAGCCAAGAAGAGTATATTCAATTATCAGATTTATCAGAAGTTGCTGATACCATGGCTGATAGGATACAAACTCTTGAAGCGATTTTAGACGCGGAGACCCCAAACTGGAGAGCCAAACTATGAATCGAAAAAGAGGTGAGTTATATCGTAACGCCGAGCAGGGTAAAATTGCCGGGGTTTGTGCAGGCATAGCGGATTATTTCGGTTGGGAAACCTGGTTGGTAAGAATATTAGTGGTATCAGGCGTGCTTTTTGGTATGCCTTTTCTTATCTTAGCTTATATCGCTGGTTGGTTTATTTTGGACAAATCTCCACGGAGCACAGGTAAGAGAAGCAATGAAGCACATGACAGTCGTTATGCGAGTAGTCATAAAGAAGCAAGGCATAAGACTAATGTAAGCAATGAGTCAATCAAGGTAAAAGCACGAATTTGGCAAGCAGGTGAGCCACCTAAGCAGGCACTTCATGATATTCGCCGTAAGTTTCGTGCTCTAGAGAAAAAAGTACAAGCGATGGAGCAATATGTCACTTCGGCTGAGTTTACCGTTTCTAGGGAAATTAATAAGCTTTAATCGCTAACCGTTGCCTAATAAAAGATAAAATCTGTCAGTTGGCAGCTTTTATCTTTTCCCCGGTAATGTTTCCTTGCTCAGCACTGGGGTGTTAATTTTTCTAATGGAAAGTCATCAATAGAGTGTAATTTTATTTAAAAGACTTTATTATCAAATTACTTTTAAAATCAGATTTGAATCTACAAGTTACCAATTTGTTATGGCATTAATAAGTAAATCATTTTTAAAAAAACGTGGCTTAGATAAGCTAAAACATAAGGCTAATGAACTACTCAGTCGAACTTTAGATCAGCATGTTACTTTAGCTGTTACAGGGCTAAGTCGCAGTGGTAAAACGGCATTTATAACTTCATTGGTGAATCAATTAATTAATGAAGGGAATGGCACTAAGCTTAGTTTCTTCGACCCTGTGCATAATGGCAATTTCATTGCAGCTAAACGGGTGCCGCAACAACACTTTCATGTTCCAAGGTTTGATTATGATGCCGCAATTTCTGCGTTAACATCTGAGCCGCCAAGCTGGCCAGAGCCTACCCATGGTATCAGTGAGTTACGTTTAGCAATTCGCTATCAGCCAAAAAATTCAATACTAAAATATGCCACTGATATGGCAACCTTGACCGTAGATATTACAGATTATCCAGGGGAATGGTTACTTGATTTACCTATGCTTAAACAAACATATCAAGAGTGGTCACAGCAAACACATGACCTAATGACTCGTAGGCCAAGGGCTAAGCACAGTGAAAGTTTTCTGGCTAAATTAGCCATAATTGATCCATTTTCTAGTACTAGTGAAGAGCTATTAGCAGAACTCACCCAAGAGTATACTGCGCTTTTACATACTTTTCGGCATGAGTTAGGTTTATCGGTTATACAGCCAGGACGGTTTATATTACCAGGTGAGTTAGCGGGGGCGCCAATCTTAGAGTTTTTCCCTTTTCCAGGATTAGAAAACCTAGATGCTAATGACTATCAAAATGCCCCTGATGATAGTTTTATTGGTATGTTACGATCTCGTTATCTTGAATATAAAGAGCATGTGGTGCGGAAGTTTTATCAGCAGCATTTCCTTCGCTTTGACCGGCAAATAGTACTGGCTGATTGTTTAACGCCTTTGAATAATGGCAAAGAGAGTTTTGCCGATTTAGAACTCGCTATGTCGATGATTTTGCAAAGTTATAGTTATGGTAAGTCAGGGCTATTTTCTCGTTTATTCTTCCCTAAAATAGACAAGCTGCTTTTTGGTGCTACCAAAGCTGATCATGTCACACCAGAGCAACACGCACCTATGGTGTCATTGTTAAACCAATTGATTCATCAAAATAAACATCATTTAAGTTATGAAGCAGTGCAAATTAAAACCTTAGCCATAGCTGCTGTTAAAGCGACCAATTCAGGACTCAGTAAACATAAGGGTGTAGATGTGCCCGTTATCCAAGGTCAACGTTTAACTGCCCTTAATACAGCCGAGTCAGCAAGTGTATTTGGCCAAAAGGTTACGCTATTTCCTGGTGCGGTCCCCAGTCAGTTACCTAAGGATGATTATTGGCAATCTAACACCTTTAATTTTATAGCGTTCGCCCCTTTAAATGGACTTAATAAACAGCAATGTTTACCACATGTTCGTATGGATCAAGTCTTACAGTTTTTACTAGCAGATAAAATGATATGACAAATAATGAAGATAAAAAAAATATAGCCAGTGAAAACTTGCAGCAGCAAATATTGTTTAGTGAACATGACAGCTTAGTTGAGCAAAGTGATAATCATTTTAAAGTCAGCAGTAACAATGTCTCCGAACAGCTAGTTTTTACTAATGAGGAGTATTTACCGCTAGCTGTTGATGAGGTGAGAGAGATAGAACTTGATTCCGAAAAGTTACAGCAAGATTCTACTCGCATTCAAGGCACAAAGTATTCATGGTTATGGCGAATAATTACGGTTTTATTTATAACGCTACTCACTATCGAAGCGTTTGATTTCTTTGTCTCAGGTTTTGAACAAGCCCCAATAATTACTAGCCTTTATGCACTTCTGCTCGGCTCATTAATGTTAGTCACTGGTAATGCTCTATGGCATGAGTTTATCGGTCTGAAGCAGTTTAAAAGTCGTCAGAAAATGAAACAGCAAGCAAAAGAGCTGTTATTGATAGATGCTGAACAGTTAACTGAGTCTTCTAATCAACGTGGTAAGGATTTTTGTGACCATATTAGCGAAAATCTGCCTTGTGATTTGGTGTTTGATTGTCCAACAGAGCAACAAGTTTGGCATGATGCTTATGCTGGAGAACATAGTTCTAGTGAGTTAGTGCTACTTTATTCACGTTTGGTGTTAACTAAAGTTGATGAAAAAGCACTAAATGAGGTGGCAAAGTTCTCTACTGAGGCGGTTGTCTTGGTTGCCTTAAGTCCGGTAGCACTCATTGATATGTTGATTATGTTATCGCGTAATTTACGCATGATAAACAAAATAGCAGGCTTATATGGCTTAAAACTGGGTTATTGGAGTCGAATAACGCTAATAAAACAAATATTTGTAAATATGGCTTATGCAGGTGCTAGTGAGTTGGTGGCAGATCTTGGTAGTGACATGCTTGGCGCTGAGTTAATGGGCAAGTTATCGGCGCGATTCGCACAGGGGGTAGGGGCAGGCATGCTCACAGCAAGGCTAGGGGCTAAAACGATGGAGTTATGTCGTCCAATACCTTTTGAACAAAAGCCAAAATTAACCCATGTTCGTAAAAAAATAGCTCAACAAATTAAATCTCTGATCAGTCCAGGTAAACATAAATAGTAATACCAATCCGTATAAGAAATTGATCGCTTAGCGATAATTTAGGGGCAAGGCATTGATTGAATAGAATGGTTACTCAGGAGAATAAGCTCAGGATAATATGCTCCTGCATTATCTAATAAGGTACTTCCTGTACCACGTGAATTATCTAAGAACACCATCCATGTAGAGTCCTCGTCTAAATCAATAACGCCGCTTATTAAGCCTTTACCTTGAATTAGGTATTCGCCCTTCAGAAATGTATGGACACCATGATAACGACACACCACTTGTTTGATATAGTAGTAACTATATCTATACATATTTTATTTGTTCAAGTGTCGCCCATATCATTCTAGGTGGCCACTTATTTATGAGGAATGGTATGAGATCACCACTGTTGTAATTTTTACTGTAACCTTTCATGTACAACAAATGGTTTTGTTGGTTTTTTAGCCGTTTCTTGTTGCTTTATTTTATCTATCCTGATGTCTTAATATGAATGCAGTAACAATTAAAATTGTTCCGTTGAACTTAACGTTTGTTATAAGGTTAAGTTTTAACGCTAAAAAGAATTACATCAAAAAAATATAGCAAAAGTCGCTTAAGAAGAAAGGTTAACACTATGGCAAAAGGCACAAAGTATATTTCAAGAGAACCTGATGAGCAGGGTTTTATACATTGGTCAGCAGAAGAGAATGTTATTTGGCAGGAATTGTTTGCTCGTCAATTGGCATGTATTAAAGGTAAAGCTTGTGATGAATATCATGAAGGTTTAGAAAAATTAAACTTACCAACAGACCGCATCCCTCAACTAGATGACGTGAGCAAGGTGCTAAAGGCTACAACCGGCTGGGAATGTTATCCAGTGCCGGCGTTAATCGGTTTTGGTGAATTTTTTAGACTACTTTCTGAAAAGAAATTCCCAGTTGCTACCTTTATTCGTAGTCGTGAAGAAATGGATTATTTACAAGAGCCAGATATTTTTCATGAAATCTTTGGTCATTGCCCGTTATTAACCAACCCGTCTTTTGCAAACTACACCGAAGCGTACGGAAAAATGGGCTTAAATGCGAGTAAAGAGCAACGGGTATTTTTAGCACGCTTATACTGGTTTACTATTGAATTTGGTTTACTAGATACGCCAAAAGGCTTACGTATATATGGTGGCGGTGTATTGTCTTCACCAGGGGAAACCGAGTACGCAATGAACAGTGCTAAGGCTGAACGTCAGCCATTTAATGTCTTAGATGTTTTAAGAACGCCTTATCGAATAGATATAATGCAACCAATTTATTACATGTTAACTAAGGTTTCTGATTTAGATGAAATTCGCAAGTTTGAAGTTGAAGATATCATGGAATTGGTTGCTAAAGCGCAAATGTTAGGTTTACACGATGCTAAATTTCCGACTAAACAAGCCAGTTAATGGTTTGGTTTATCGACACAACAATAAAGATTTACTCCCTTTAAATTATTTCAAATAAATATAAATATAAAAATACAAGGATAAATGATGACTGCACAATCCAGTAATAAATTAGCAAGTCAAGTATGTGAAGCTTGCCACGTCGATGCGCCTAAAGTAAGTGATGAAGAGCTTAAAGAGCTAATCGCATTAATTCCCGATTGGGTGCCTGAAGTACGTGATAATGTCATGATGCTCGAGCGTGAATACAAATTCAAAAACTATAAGTTAGCTTGGGCATTTGCCAATAAAGTATCTGAGTTGGCTGAAAGTGAATTCCATCACCCATCGGTTTTACTTGAATGGGGTAAAGTAACGGTCACTTGGTGGACTCACTCTATTGGTGGACTGCATAAAAATGACTTTATTTGTGCTGCTAAAACGGATCAGTTAGGCGAATAATTAATGTCATTAACACAATCACTTACAGGATCAATCTACATAGTGTAGTTATTACGTGAGAAATGTAGTGACAAAATAAAGTAACAACATTAATCAAAATACAACTTGGTCAATGTTGTGCTTTATTATCGTAAAAATTAGTTTACAATAGCCTTTTGTTAAATTCTACTTGTTAAATTTTAGAGTAAGGGCTTTGAATGCGTTTAGAAATTACTTGTCATGACCGTGTTGGCATGGGAGAAAAAGTATTAGGTATATTTGTCGAACATGGCATTAATGTGCGTGGTATTGAACTGATGCAGCCAGGGCGTATTTTTATTAATATACCTGATTTAGAATTTTCAGATTTACAAACTTTTATGCCACAATTGCGTTTGATTGAAGGGGTGGGAGATGTTAAAACAGCCCCTTACATGCCATCTGAACGTGAAAGAAACGAGCTGTCTACTTTAATCAAAACTTTCCCCGATCCTTTTATATCCATTGATAGAAAAGGCAATATCCGTATTGTAAATACCATCGTCTCAAACATTATTGGTGAAGGTGAAGAATCATTAATTGGTCAGCATGTTAGCTTATGGTTAAAAGGTTTTAATTTTAATCGCTGGTTAGATGCTAATGATGTTTTGGCGCAAACTCGACGTTTGAAGTTCCAAGGCGATGATTTTGTTGCTGATATTATGCCAATTCATGTTGCCGGTGAAGAAGACAGTCGCGTACTTGCTGGTGCTGTCTTGATTTTGAAATCTGAAGCACGGCTTGGCCAACAAATGAATGCATTCAAACAGCCTAATGAAAACACCTTTACCGGCATTCAGGCAAGCTCAAGTGCGATGCGAAAAGTAATACGTGAAGCTAAGCGTATGTCATCTCTGGACTCCTCAATTTTAATCATGGGCGAAACTGGTACAGGTAAAGAGCTACTTGCTAGAGCTTGTCATGGTGCTAGTGAGCGTGCAGAACATGCTTTTATGACCTTAAATTGTGCAGCCTTACCTGATGATGTAGCAGAGTCAGAATTATTTGGTGTTGGTGAAAAAGAACATGAGTCAAGTAAACGTGGCATTTTTGAGTTGGCAGATGGTGGTACAGTTTTCCTTGATGAAATTGGCGAAATGTCAGCTAAGCTACAGAGTAAGTTATTAAGGGTCATTCAAAACGGTAGTTTTAGGCGCGTCGATTCAGAGCAAGAAGTTACTGTCAATGTCCGTATCATTAGCTCAACCAACAAGGATTTGTTAAATCTTGTTTCAATCGGTGAGTTTAGAGAAGACCTTTACTATAGACTAAATGTTTTTGGGTTAACATTACCAGCTCTAAGAGAGCGTCGTAGTGATATTTTACCCTTAGCAGAGTTTTTTACTGTTAAAGCCGCACATCAAATCGGTCGTAATCATTTAAAAATTAGCGAAGATTGTCGTGATTTTATTGAGCACTACCCATGGCCAGGCAATATTCGTCAACTAGAAAACGTACTTACCCGTGCAGCTTCATTGCTTGAGGGGGAGGAAATTGAAACTAGTCACTTGGCGCTACCGGCCTATACCCGTGAACACGGTTATTTAGAGCAAGAGTTTGAAGGCACATTAGATGCCGCAGTAAAAAAATTCGAAGCTGATCTTTTACGTAAACTTTATCCTGCTTATCCAAGTACTAGACAGCTAGCTAAAAAACTTGGCCTCAGCCATACCGCGATTGCAAATAAATTACGTGAATACGATATTAATAAAAAAACAGTGAAAATATAACAATATAAGTAAGTTTGTAGGCTAAAGCTTCAGACATAGCAGTGTAATAATTGCCGTAAAGAAATTATTCCGTACTGTTTTAGCTAAGCTGCCGTGATAACTTGGCTGTCGGAGATAAAATTCGTACCATACTTTAAATATATCGATCAATATTACAGTTATAATTAAAAAGGTTTAACAATGAAATTAGCAACACTTAAAAATAATACTCGCGATGGCCAACTAGTCGTTGTTAGTCGCGCACTTGATAAAGCGGTTCTGGTAAATGATATTGCCGCAACTTTACAAGCTGCTATTGATAACTGGAGTGAGATTTCACCAAAATTAGCTGAGGTTTATCAATCGTTAAATAACAACGAAATCTCTGATACTTTAGCTTTTGAACAAAGTGAGTGTGAATCACCATTACCTCGTGCTTATCAATGGGCTGATGGTAGCGCATATGTTAACCATGTTGAATTAGTACGTAAGGCTAGAAATGCTGAAATGCCAGCAACATTCTGGACTGATCCTTTGATGTATCAAGGCGGCTCAGATGCGTTTATTGGTCCACGTGATGATATTTCAATTGCCAGTGAAGAATTTGGTATCGATTTTGAGTCAGAAGTTGCTGTTATCACTGATGATGTTCCTATGGGAAGTTCTCCAGAGCAAGCGGCAAGCCATATCAAGTTGTTAATGTTAGTAAATGATGTATCACTACGTAACTTGATTCCTGGTGAATTAGCTAAAGGTTTTGGCTTTTTCGCCTCTAAGCCTTCAAGCGCATTCTCTCCAGTTGCAATAACGCCGGATGAATTAGGTGATGCATGGGATGGTAAAAAATTACATTTACCGTTAACTACTCATTTAAATGAAAACTTATTTGGTCAGCCAAACTGTGGCGTCGATATGACTTTTGATTTTCCAACTATTGTTGCTCATGCGGCTAAAACACGTCCCTTATCAGCGGGCTGTGTTATTGGATCGGGTACTATTTCAAACTATGACCGCTCTGCAGGCTCAAGCTGCTTAGCAGAAATTCGTATGTTAGAAATAATTGCCGATGGTAAGCCATCTACGCCATTTATGAGTTTTGGTGATACTGTACGCATTGAAATGTTTGACAGTGAGGGCGCGAGTATTTTTGGCGCTATTGATCAAAAAGTTGTTGAATATAAAGCAAAGTAGTTAGTTGTAAGCTAACACCTCTGAACGACAAATAAAAAATAAACAGTAAATGCTAATTATCAGCCCTAAAGCTAACTAGAGAAGTTAACTTGGACAGGTAATTAGCATTTTTTTTAAATTATAATTACTAGAATAAGACCAACACTAATAAGTTAGTGATCAAGTATTAATGAGCTTAAATCTTCAAAAACAAGGCGCTTAATTGAGTAATAGTTGACTATTAGGATTGAAAGTAACGATGTTAATGGAATATTTAGTCCATTTAGAATGAACACATATTTATTGGTATAAGGAATACTATGAAACTTTATGGATACTGGCGCTCTACTGCTGCATACAGAGTACGAATTGCGCTGCATTTAAAAGAGGTTAACTTTGAATCTATCTCAGTGCATTTGGTTAAAAATGGCGGTGAACAACATAGTAAGGATTATAGTGAGCTTAACCCCAACCACTTAGTGCCAACGTTAGTGGACGGTGATTTTTCATTAAACCAATCTTTAGCTATTATTGACTACCTTGAACAGAGTAATACAAAACAAACTTTATACCCTAATGATGTAAAAACTAGGGCAAAAGTACAAGCTTTAGCTTTAGATATTGCTTGTGAGGTTCACCCCCTTAATAACTTACGAGTACAACAATATCTGACTAGCTCATTAAAAGTCGCTGATGAGGCGAAACAGCTATGGCTTGAACATTGGATGTCTATCGGTTTTAGTGCAATAGAAATGCAGTTAAAGACGAGTGCTGGGCAGTATTGCTTTGCAGACTCGGTTACTGTCGCAGATATTTGTTTAGTTGCGCAAGTATACAATGCTCATCGATTTAATGTTGATATGCAAGCTTACCCACTAATAAACCAAGTTGTTGAAAATTGTAATAAGTTACCTGCTTTTATCAAAGCACTGCCTGAGAACCAAGCCGACGCGCAGTAGAGGTTTCCTCCCTTGTTTCTTTTTGAGTGTGAATTATCTCTTCGTAGCTCTAACTAAACGTGGGCTATTATTGAGTTATTCATATTTGAAAACAAATAAAAACACAAAAAATTAAAAAAATGCGTTTTGATGGTTGCATCACAAAGCAAAAAGCGTTGCAATAAAGTTTACTTAGCATTTATAAAAGATAACTTTGGATAGCCATGGATAATTCAGAAGCAACACAGCCAGTCGAGCAGGGCGAAAATGAAAAAAAATCAGGCCCACTCATTATATTTATTGTTACCTTGGTATTAGTGGCTGTCGCTTTGTGGCAGTTTTCAGGAGGAAAAACTGAAAAACGTGCCATAGACACCAGTGAGCTGTTAAAACAAGAACCATTAGAGCTAGTTACTAAATCAATAGAGGTTGTGGAGGAGGGGAATAAGGTCGCTGAGGTATCACCTGAAGTACTTGTTATTGAAGAAAGCGAACTAGCAATTGAAGAAGTCGTTGTTGAGCCTGTTGTTATTGCCCCTCTACCAGTATTAGATGAAAGTGATAGCTGGGTGCAGGGAAAGTTACCTGAATTTACTTGGCGAAACGAGTTGTTATCATTGTTAATAACTGAAGATATTATTCGACGTTTTGTTGTTTTTACTGATAACTTTGCTCAAGGTCTATTAGCTTACGAACACAGTCCTTTTGTTCAGCCTAAAGTAAAGTTTTCTGTGGATGAGCAAGCAGTTAACCTTGATGGTGAACAGAATGTTTGGCAATGGAATAGCGAAACAAGTAAACGATTTGATTTATATGTCGATTTATTACGTTCTTTAGACAGTAGTACCTTAGTTAACGGCTACTTTGAAGCTAAACCACTAATTGATGAAGCATATAGCGAGTTAGGTTATGACGAAGACTTTACCTTTGCATTACAAGACGCGATAACACGAGTGCTGGATATGGAGTTACCTAAATCAGCATTGGACATTACTCGTACCAGTGTTATGTACAAATATAATGATCCTCAACTAGAAGCATTAGATGATAGTGATAAGCTGCTGTTACGCATCGGTAAAGAAAACCTGCTGATTATTAAATCTGTTTTGTTAGAAGTTAATGAGAAGTTAGCTTATAAAATGAATGAACAGAGTTAATTTATTGTAGAGGAGCTTGAAAAATAGGCAGTCAGTAAGGTTTTACTAACTTGTGCTTGCATCTATTAAAACGATTAGCGATAATTCGCGCCGCTTTAGTAACAAATTAGTTGTTAAAGCTTCTATGGTGACCCTTTCGGTCCCCTCGCAATGATACTCTGTGAACTCGGCCAGGTCCGGAAGGAAGCAACCGCAGCAGACGACTCATGTGCCGAGGTGTGGCTGATTGGGTTGCCACCCAATTCTACTCTCTTCATGAATACTCCACATCAGGAATGATCGCTATATCAAGTGTTACGTCTTTTCTACAAATATCTTTTGTATTCGATGTACATATACTGTTTGTAACTACCTTAATAAATTAATCTATAACAATTTATATACTCGATGTGAGAAAACTTTAAAATTACTCACTAATGTTCTCCAAGGCTCTATCTGAAGGGGGAGGGTAACAATGACGCTATTGACCCTGTAAGATGCCGTTAGGTTAAAGTAGTATACTGCTTGTGTTTCATCTCTTTAGCTCAGAAAGCTAGTTAAAACTGCTTTGATGAACAGGAGTATTGTAGTCACCAAAACAATAAAAATGTATTTTGGCTGAAACATAATCAAGTATTCTGAGCCTTGATTTATACTTTCATTCTCTTCTGGCTTATATCAAAACACCAGTAATTAATTAGAAACTATTGATTATTTAACGGACGTGAAAATTTACATTCGTTATACTCTATCGAGATATCTAAATAAGAGTTATTAATGAAGTTACCTCACGAGTTTTATCAATTACCCTTAGCTTTCGATGTAAAGCAATTACAAAAAGAAGTTTTAGCATTGGATGAATGTCAATGGATTGAACACCCAGACAGATTTAAAGGTAACGCTTCAATACCGTTGGTTTCAGTTAATGGTGAAATAAATAATGACTTTAATGGCCCTATGCAAGTTACGCAGTCATTAAATGATTTGCCTTATCATAAGCAAGTTATAGCCTCATTTGGTGAAATAATTGGCCGATCACGCTTAATGAGGTTAGCTCCTGGTTGTGAAGTCCCTATTCACAGTGATACTAATTATCATTGGTATAAGCGCGTAAGAATCCATATTCCCATCATTACAGATGAAAATGTGCTTTTTTACTGTGAGGATAAACATGTCAATATGGAGGTAGGTCAGGCATGGATTTTTGACTCATGGAAATACCACCGAGTACACAACGGTGGCAACACATTACGTGTGCACCTTGTCATAGATATTGCTGGCTCAAGTCGTTTTTGGAAATTACTTGAAAACTCTTATGTACCTTTTGATGTAAATGCTTCAGCAGACTTTAAAGCTCATTTCTTAGCATATGATTTGCATCACAGAACGACTATTCACACAGAAAAATTTAATACCCCTTTAGTGATGACTCCTGGTGAAATGGATGGCTTAATTAATGATGTATTTAATGATGCTTTGACTGTAAAAACGAATAGGGGTAGCGATATAAAATTATTAAAAGAAATAACTGATCAACTTAAGTATGACTGGCGTAGTTTATGGTCATTTTATGGTGAAAGTGAAGCAGGTTGGCCTAATTATCAAAAATTAAGGATGTTTATTCTTAAACAGGTGAACACCTTCGCAAGCGACTTCGTTGCTGGGAATAGCGCACCTATCAAAGAAATATTTATATATTGTATTCTTATGCCAGCATTGAATGTAGAAATGGCTGAGCAGATAAAGTAATGCTTATTGGGTAATAAAAATGACTTTATTAGAGCTGTTGTACCTTTTATCTTGAGATTGACTCATTAGGGGAATGGCTAAAACTTTTATGTAAATAGGTTAGTTATATAAAGTCTATTTAGCAACAACTACAACGTAATTGGCTGATGAATAAAGCAACTTTAGGTTTAGTCGTCGTAAGTTTTATTCTGCTTTGGAGTTATATTTAAATTCAACCATTGCTGAATGCTGAAACATTGATATAGAGGATGCCACTGTTTGAATGCAGAACATAAATTAACCAATTCGCTATTAAGATATATATCTTGCCCAGCAGTGCTCATTCAATGTTGATTCTTTAAAAAATGATACAGACCCCATTAAACTTTGTGTTAAATATTATTTTTTACATGGCTGATTTGGCTATCAGCCAATCCTTACTGAATAATATTAACTTGTTCGGTTTACATCCATAAATGCCAGGGCTTTAGCGATAGCTTTTTTCACCTTGCTTTCCATATCGAAACGCTCTGAGGGAGGTAAGTAGAAAGCCATATCTACTTCATGACGGATATAACGAGTTGGTAATTGATTTAATACCACGCAGGTTAAATCAGCAATGAAATCTACATCATATTTGTCATCGAACTTTGCCGCAGCAAAGTGTTGCATAACTAACTTTTCATAATAGTTATGGATATCATCTGAAATTTTCATAAAACCTCTTGATAAGTGATTACGGCAGTAAAACCTTATACAGAGAGTAACCTGAGTTATAACAAAATGCTAATATATAAAGTGAATATTTCATTGTTATCTAAGGTTATTTTTCTCCGCTCGCTTGATGTTTTGCTCAATTGAAGAAATAGCTTTTCGGCAACGACCTAGGCGTTGATGTAAAGCCAGTACCTCGTGTGAAAGCTTATCCGTGTTGGCATGTCTAGATTGAATACGTTGTTGCTCTCGTTCAGTTATCATCGCCATAAGCCGCCTTTCAAATTCGTGGTGCTCATTGAGCTGTTGATACAGTTGGTGACTGGTCAGTAATACTGATTTTGTCATTTTATTATAATTGTCATTTTGCTTAAGTTGGGCCGCTTTAGCCGAATTGATTCGGACCTTTTTTCTTGCATTAAAACTTACTTGAGCTGCTTGATGCATGGTTTGATTTGACTGAATAGCATTCATCAATGCTGATATTTGCTGCTCTATTTGTTGTAATGATGATTTGGCAAATTCAGCTTTAGTCGCATTATCCGTACTTAGACGATATAACCTGGAGAATTCATCTAATCTTTTTTTTATTTCATCAGCATAAAGTGAAAATTGATCACTTTCAGTTGAAAATAAGTGCTGTGAGAAGAGGTTGTTGTTTTCAACAAGACGATGTGATTTATGCTTTCGATTCGCTTGATCGATATTTTTAGATTGCAAAGACAAGTGTTCAAGCAGTGTTGATAAACGTTGAATAGCAATAATATGTCGGTTGTTGTGCATATAATGAGCAGTATGTTGTCTGAGGGGGAATTATAACGCATTGCAGAGAAAACCTAAACAGTATCGAAGGCTTATGTAAACTAGCATCAGCAGTGAGAAGTGAAAATTGTCATTTTAGATAAATCGATAATTCGTAACTATAATTGTACAAGCTGTGTTTTTATTAGTCTAATTCATTGATTTTTTTGGTTAAAAAATAAAAAAAAATGCTGTTTGTTTATTGAGCTATCTATTTCTGATAAATTACATGTTTACTTAAGTTGTTGTAAAGTGTATTGAAAAAAGCAAATGTAACGATACTGTTAATGGATTTATGGTGTTTTTTACATAATATTTTCAAATAAAAAATGTATATTATATATCTAATTGTGCTGGCTGGTTTTTTTAATAAAAACAATGGTGTAGCGTGTTCTTGTTAGGTTTGTTTGCTACTGCGAAAGTGTGTCCGAATGTGTCCATATGTTAAAAAGATTAGTATTTGGTTGCAATTGGTGTTGACGATTCCTGTTATTCCCGTTTACTATCTTAACCGACAGATCAGGTCTATGACTTGAAAAAGATGAACAAGGCAGCATAGCTTTGAGTCTTTTAAAATAAAAACAAACAAACAAATAAACAACCAAATCACCAATGTGATCCAGGGAGTAAACATGTATAACAATAGTAAAGTAGCTAAAGCCATCCGTTTAGCGATGATGTTTGGTGCTGGCGCTGCAGCAGCAATTTCGGCCCCAACTTTTGCAGCCGAAGAAGGCGCTGATGAAGTAGAGAAAATTCAAGTTACCGGTTCACGTATTAAACGTGCTGACATGGAAACTTCAAGCCCTATGTCGGTAACAAGTGCAGAAGACATCAAAGTTTCTGGTTTTACCCGTGTTGAAGATATGTTAAACACGTTACCGCAAATTGAAGCATCATCTACAGCTTTTGAAGCTAACGGTGCTACTGGTCGTGGTGGTTTAGACCTACGTGGTTTAGGCTCTCACCGTACACTAGTACTAGTTAACGGTCGTCGTATGCAACCAGGTGGTGGTTCATCAGGTTCTGCAGATGTTAACAGCATTCCTGGCGCTCTTGTTAAACGTGTTGAAGTAATGACTGGTGGTGGTGCTTCTGTATACGGTTCAGATGCTATTGCTGGTGTTGTTAACTTTGTAATGGATACTGACTTTGAAGGTATCCGAATAGATGTTATTGCTGGTGGTTATCAGCACAACAACGATAACAAGTACATTCAGGGTTTGATGGATAAAAGAGACTTTGAATATGAGACAGGTCAATCTGACATCGAAGGTAAAAACTACGGTTTAGAAATTACTATGGGTGGTGATTTTGCCGATGGTAAAGGCCATGCAACATCATATGCTACATGGAAACGCAATGATGAAATGAAGTTTGGTACACGTGATTATACCTCTTGTGCACTTAACGCAACAGGGACAGGGTGTGGTGGTTCTGGTAACGCAGTAGTACCTAACTTTTACTTAAGCCCTGTTGGTGCTGATGGTCATTTTGATTGGGATAACTATGAATACCTAACATTAACACCAGATAGCAACTTTACACCGTCTGTAGGTAACGTATATAACTATAATCCAGTTAACTTCTTCATGCGTCCAGATGAAAGGTTCTCACTTGGTTCATTTGTAAACTATGAAATTAATGACCATGTACAACCATACATGGAATTCATGTATATGCGTGACCAAACTAAAGGTCAAATCGCTGAATCAGGTACATTCTTCAATGAAGAATATAATATCGATTATGATAGCCCGCTAATTAGTGATGCTCAACGTCAATACATGACTGACGCATTTGGTATTATGCCAGGCGAGGAATTCTCAACTTACATTGGTAAACGTAATGTTGAAGGTGGTGCGCGTGCAAGTATTATTCAGCATGACTCATTCCGCATTGTATTAGGTTCTGAAGGTGAAATTAACGATAATTGGACTTACGATACTTCAATCCAAGTAGGTTCTACCACTGTAGGCACACAGTACATTAATGATTTCTTCGCACCACGTATTACTACAGCATTAAGTGCTAACGGTGAAAGTTGTGCTGATACTACAGATTGTGTTCCTTATGAAGTATTTGCTTACCAGGGTATAACGCCTGATGCAGCTTCTACATTAACAGGTGTTGCCGCTCAAGCGCAGTATTCTGATCAATTTATCTTTAGTGCTTATGTTACTGGTGAAATAGATGTAACTTCACCATTTGCAGATACACCAATCGCTGTGGTAATTGGTACTGAGTACAGAAAAGAAGACTATGAGCGTGTTGTAGATGAAGTTTACGACAAAGGTTTGTTATTAGGCCAAGGTGGCCCAACACATGCGCTTTCAGGTGGTTACTCAGTTCGTGAGCTTTATGGTGAAGCAAGTATTCCATTAGTTGAAGACGCAGAATTTGCTGAGTCTTTAATTATGGAAGTTGGTTACCGTTACTCTGATTACAGTACTACAGGTGATGAACCAACGTATAAGATCGCATTTGATTGGACGCCAATGGATGATTGGAAAGTTCGTGCCAGCTATAACCGCGCGGCTCGTGCGCCAAATATTGGTGAAATGTTCGCCAACCAAGGTTTAGGTTTATGGACTGGTACTGATCCATGTGCGACTGCAACTCCTGAATTTTCACAAGAACAGTGTGCTAATACCGGTGTTACAGCAGCTCAATACGGTAATGTAGTAAAAAGCCCAGCAGGACAATATAACGGCCTTTATGGTGGTAACCCTGATTTATCACCTGAAATTGCAGATACTTTAACATTAGGACTTGTTGGTCAAATCACCGATGAAATCGATTTCTCCATTGATTACTGGACAATTGATATTGAAGAAGTGATTGGAACGATTGATGAAGATGTAACATTAGAGCAATGTGCCAATTCAGGTGATGCTGCTTACTGTGATAATATTACACGTAACAATGCCGGTAGTCTTTGGACAGGTCAGCAAGGTTTTATCACTGCAACAAATATCAACCTTGCAAGTCGTGCATGGGAAGGTATTGATGTAACTGCTGGTTATAACACTGACTTATTTGGTAATTCTTTCAGCGCAACATTTATGGGTACTCAAATGTTAACTAAAGAATATGAGCCATTACCAGGTGATCCTGACGCAATCTATGACTGTGCAGGTTCTATCAGTGCTAAATGTTTCCCACAACCAAGTTGGAGACATGTTGTTAATGTTAATTACGACTTAGATGACTGGGGATTCAATGCTAAATGGCGCTACAACAGCTCAGTTAGCAATGATGACTGGAAGCTTGATGATAGTGGTGTTCCAAAAGCGGGCAATGATTTATTAGTTCGTGAAGACCTTGGCTCTGAAAGCTATATTGATTTATCAGTACGTTATACTGTTAATGAAAACTTAGTAACACGTCTTGGTGTGAACAACGTTTTAGATAGAGAGCCACCAATGACTGGTAACACAATGGACCCAGGTGCATTTTATGACCAACTTGGTCGTTACATTCACATGTCGGTTTCTTTAAACTTCTAGTCTAAACTAGTAGGTTAACAAAACTAAAAACGGCTAACTGAAAAGTTAGCCGTTTTTTATTTGCCATTTGAAAACTATTAATGTTATTACTATTAATAGTAATAACATTATGAAAAAAGATAATGAACGTTGAATTAACAGTTAATCAAGCCATTAGGCTATTAAACAAAAATGAAATTTCTGCAGGTCAAGAAATTTTAGCTCAATTACTTCTGGCTAACCCCGAAAACCTCCAAGCTCACCAAGTTATGGTTAAGCTTGCTTTTAACCTGAAAGATATTGCGTTAGCAGAAGTACACTTAAAAGCATTGTTGAAAATATCTGATTCTTCAGAACAATACTTAAATCCGTTAATTGAACTCTATTGTCATCAAAAAAGATGGCTTGATGTTAGCGCTTTATATTTAGAATTAGCGAAGAAGCAAGAAAGCAACAATGCTACGGCATTGTTTAATTGTGCGTACTATTTAAAGTTGGCAGGTAAGTTTGAAGACTCGGTAGCATATTATAATAAGGTATTGGAAATCGGGATTAATGACCAACATGAAGTTTATTTAAATTTAGCAACGATTTATAGCGAGCATTTATCTGAAGCTGAAAAAGCAATAGATACATTAAATAGCGCGATTGCTAAATACCCAAACCAAGACGCATTACGCTACAATTTAGCGAATTTATACGAGCAATTAGGTGATAAAGAAAAAGCGTTAGCTAGCTTTCAATCCGCTTTTAGTAAAAACCCAAAGAATTATGATGCGCTTGCGAGGCAAGCTGATATTTATAAAGTGAAAGATAAAGGTGATGGTTTAATATCTCGAATGGAGAGTGTATTTAATTCAACAAATGTCCTTGATACCCAGAAGATTAATATTGGCTATGCATTAGGAAAGTCACACGATGACTGTGGTGAATATTCTTTAGCATTTGATTTTTATCAACAAGCAAATCGTCTTGATCAACAAACGTTACCTCAATATAGTCAAAAATTACATGAGGAGTATATTAGTGCAATTATTAATACATTTGATAACGCTTGGTTTGAAGCGATAAAAAAGCCAGCAGATGAAGTAGATAATGATGTTAATCCTTGTGTTACTAATCAATCACCCATTTTTATCTGTGGTATGTTCCGCTCTGGATCCACTTTATGTGAGCAAATCCTTGCTGCTCATTCACAAGTAAGTATAGGGGGGGAACAAGAGTTTTTTCATCGTACTATCGTCAATAATTATCCAAACTATCCACATTATGTCAGAGAAAATATAGAGACAAATAAGACACAAATGTTGGATGCATACCTTAAAGAAATCAACCAGTTTAGAGAAGCTGGTTGTCAGTTAACGGATAAGCGTCCGGATAATTTCTTGTATTTAGGGGTTATAAAGACCTTAATGCCCCAAGCTAAAATCATTTGGACACGG
This sequence comes from Colwellia psychrerythraea, assembly GCF_000764185.1. Lineage (GTDB taxonomy): Bacteria > Pseudomonadota > Gammaproteobacteria > Enterobacterales > Alteromonadaceae > Colwellia > Colwellia psychrerythraea_B. The sequence continues at coordinate 323,091 of NZ_JQEC01000011.1, read as the reverse complement.
CGCGGTATGTTAGACAATTGTCTATCTGTGTTCTTTCTACGCCTCGGTGCATCAATGTCCTATGCAACTAAGCTTGAAAATACTATTCATTTTTATCAGCAGCAAGAAAGGTTAATGAGTCATTGGAAGCTTTTATTTTGTGATGATATTTATGAATTTAACTATGATGAACTTATAGATGAGCCCGAAACATATATCAAGAACTTGCTATCATTTATGGAACTACCCTGGGAAGAACGTTGCTTAAAATTCCATCAGATCGAAAATCAAGTCAAGACTGCCAGCGTCTGGCAGGTTAGACAACCTTTGTATAAAAGCTCTTCTGGTAGGTGGATAAATTATCAACAGAGCTTAAAGAAATTAACATTAATTTAATCAAACTGTGCTAGATTTCAGCAATGAACCTTTAGTTAAACGTAAAAGCTACTGATAAACGATGAACCATAAAAAAATGATTAACTCAGTGAATGTAATGATTACCAGCCACCAGCGCGAATGTTTAACTAGGGCTGAGCTTGCTCAGGCAAATAGAGACTATAAACAAGCAGAATTGGGTTATAGAGAGTTAATCGCTCAAAATATACGATTACCAGAAGTGTACTCTCATTTAGCACTTATATGTGCCATGTCAAATAGAATAAACGAAGCACATCAACTCTGGTCACATGCTCTAAAAATTGCACCAAACTTTGTTGGTGCTTTGATGGGGCTTGGTGATATTTGCAAATTTGAACGAAATTTTATCAATGCAATAAAGTACTATGACAAGGTTATTGTTGAAAACCCCAAATTTGCCATGGCATACCTGAGTTTGAGCATGTCACTAAGGCCGCTAAATAAATTAGCAGAAAGTGAACAGGCTTGCCGAACGGCAGTTGAACTTAAGCCAAGCTTGCTACAAGCAAGAGAATACCTTGGTCAAATCTTGATTGAGAAGAGGGAGTTAAGCCAAGCTCAAAGTTTATATGAGCAATTAATTATTGAAAACCCACAAAATGTTAAAGCACATTACGAATTGGGGAATCTACTGAAGTCTAAAGGTAAATTGACACAGGCATCTTCCTGTTATCAAAAAGCATATACCATACAACCCTCTTATTCACAGGCGCACTTTACCTACGCTTCTATTCATCATTATACTGATGCAAAAGATGCTCATATTGTTTCAATGCAGGAACAGATAAAGCGGGATAATCTACCAACAGAAAACAAAATACAGCTATCTTTTGCTTTATCTAAAGCCTATGAAGATGTTAATGATTTTTCACGATCTTTTAGGTATTTAGATCAAGGGAACTCGCTCCGACATAACCGATATAACTATACCGTTGAATCAGATGAGAGTTTTATAAAAAACATAATGAAAACCTTTAATAAAGAGGCAATAAAAAACCTACAGTTATCTCCAGAGAATTCAGCTAGGCCTATTTTTATAGTCGGTATGCCACGTTCAGGAACGAGCTTAGTAGAAAAAATATTATCAACACATAATAAAGTACATGGCGCAGGAGAGTTAGATTACTTTTTCAAGCTAGGCACAAATAACTTTCTAACAGAGAAAACAGATTTTTTGTTTGCGCCACTAAACACCTATTCAAAACTACAACTAGAAAATGTAGGTCATGCATATCTCAAACAGATAGAGCAATTGTGTAACGACTCGACTTATATAACCGACAAATTACCCTTCAATATGTTACTGATTGGTTTGATAAAAATAGTATTGCCTAATGCAAAAGTAATTCATTGTGTTCGTGATCCCAAGGATAATTGTCTTTCCATATTTAAGAAAAATTTTACCTCGGATAATTATCGCTTTGCCTACAATTTAAAAACATTAGGACAATTTCACAACTTGTACCGTCTTTTGATGAGACATTGGCATGATGTTTTTCCAGGCTCAATTTACGATGTACATTATGAATCGCTGGTTAATAATCCTGAGATTGAAATTAAAAAGCTGATTTCTGCTTGTGATTTAGATTGGCAGAGCGAATGTCTCAGGTTTAATGAAAGTACATCTATTGTTACCACTGCTAGTGCAGTACAGGTACGCAAACCCATGTATACAAGCTCTGTTAAGGTTTGGCATAACTACCAAGATTATTTACAACCACTGTTTGATGCATTAGTTGATGATTGATTTCATCTTGTTGATTGTAGAGCGGCTTTAAATAATGAAGGTATTAACTGCGAATGTCTAAGGTACTGAATTCCCATTAATAAAATTAATTTTTAGTCTTAATTACTCTTAATGAAATAGTACTTGTAAGAGGTTTGTAACTTTCCTAATGATGGCTAATACCATCCTCAAAACAGTCAGAATCGTACTTTAATTCTTTAAGTATGATTTTATTGCTTGATTACATGAGATATTTCTCTATTTGAAATGATGTTCTTTGATACCCCGATGCAAACTATAACAATAGGCTCTTATTTTCTAAAAATAGATCATCCTAAGATCTAATGAATTCTCCAAAACTAAATGTATTGTCCATAGTAAGATAGATTAAAGGTTAGGTGTTTTTAACTTAGTGGATGAAATACAGCCATTGTAAAAGTTTATTAGCCAATGTCATAGTTGAAAATTGAAGCCTACTAGCTACATTATATATTAAATATTTTGACGTTTTATAGCGATGGAACAAGATAAAATACACCCATATAAAATAAGTCCGCATAATCTAACCCCTAAACTGAAGGATAGAGCGCCCGTCAATCAATAATGGGGTGATTAACAGATAATGTAATTTTACTTAGGGTGTTCTTTGACTTTTTTAATATTTATGAGGAATTATTGAACTTATGTATTAAACCGAACAGTGAAAATGCAAAGTGTATTTTTATTCACCAATAAACGCAAATAAATTTGACTTACTACGAAGATGTTAGTAAAACATACCTCTGCAAAATTTTTGTCCCTCACTTTATCTTGGTAACGTGAGTAATTTTGTTAGCAAAACGATATGTTTTAACGTTATTGATTTATTAACGTTAAAACTTAATACATCGTCTTTAAAGTCTCACCTTGACAGCCTAGCTGTCATTTGGGATTATTGCTCAGTTGTATTCATAAAAAGTTACATTTAAAATAACGACAGACTTTTATATTCGCGGTAACAAAAAAATTTGTTATCTAGATTAAAAATAGCAATGGTTGGGAACTATGTCCAAAGTAAGTAAGAAAAGCCTTATCGCAACAGCGATGGTTGGCGCACTAGCACTAGCAGGTAGTAATATCGCTGCTGCTGATGCATTAACAGACCTACAAAAAGCTGAAGCTAAAATCTTCAAGCAATCAGCTAAATCACAAGCTAAAGTCAACAGCATTTACGAGCAAACGCAAGATCTTCTTGGCGAATATCGTAATACAGTTGATGAAGCTGACGTGTTACGTGGTTATAACGACCATGTTCAACGTATGGTTGACGATCAAGTAGTCAGAATTGCTTCTTTACAGAAACAAATTGACAGTATTGATGAATTTAAACAAGGCGTTGTACCATTGATGTACAAAATGGTTGATACTCTTGATACATTCATCAAACTAGATGTTCCAATGAATATTGAACGTCGTAATGAACGTGTAGCTAACCTTCGTGCTGTTATGGACGATTCAAACGTTACTACTTCAGAGCAGTTTCGCTTAGTTCTTGAAGCGTATGAAATAGAAGCCGGTTATGGTTCTGTTTTTGATGCATACCAGGGTGAGATTGATTTAGGTGGTCGTACTTTAACTGCTGATTTCGTTCACATGGGTCGTATTGCTTTTGTTGCACAATCACTAGATGCTAAGCATTCTTGGTTATGGAACAATGAAACACGTGCATGGGAAGAATTAGGTGATGAATACATAAAACCTATCTCTAGTGCAATTCAAATGGCACGTAAACAAATCCCAATGGATTTAGCTAAATTACCAGTATTTGCAGCAGGAGCGAAATAATGAAAAAAGTTTTTAATTTTGTATTGCTAGCAGCCACTCTAACGACTGGTTTTGTTGCTACAACCCAAGCAAATCAATTAGATGATTTATTAAAGCAAGTAAAAGCTGACCGTGTTTCAGAAGCTAAGCTTGATAAAAAGCGTGAAGCTGAATTTTTATCTGCTAGAGCTGATAAGTCTGCTTTATTAACTAAAGCTAAAAATGAACTAGCTGCTCAAAATGCGCGTAATAAACGTTTAACTAAAGCTTATGCTGCTAATGATATGACTATAACTAATAAAACAGTTGAGTTAGATAATGCAACAGGTACTTTAGGTGAAATGTTTGGTGTTTCACGTGCCGCAGCAGCTAACGCATTTGGTCAAATCAGTACTTCAATTGTAAGTGCCGAATTCCCTAATCGTGGTGAGGCGCTAAACCGCATTGCTAACGCAAAAGAGATTCCAAGCATTGCTGATTTAGAAGAGTTATGGTTTGCCCTGCAAACTGAAATGACTGAGTCTGGTAAAATTTCGAAGTTTACTGTTGATGTAACCAACCTTGATGGCACTAAATCTACTGAACAGATTACCCGTATCGGTACCTTTAACCTAGTTTCAGCTAACGGTTACTTAAGATATAACGATGAAGTAGGTCAAGTTCAACCTTTACCTAAGCAACCTGCAGGTCATATTAGCGGAACAGCGGTTGATTTCTCAGCTGAAACTTCAGGTTATGTTCCTGTTTATGTTGATCCTTCTCGTGGTGCTATCTTATCTTTAGAAACACGTAAGAAAACAATTGACCAATTCTTCCATGAAGGTAAAGAAGTTGGTTATGCTATTACAGTATTATTCTTTGTTGGTTTATTAATTGCCCTTGAACGTTTAATCGTTTTAGGTGGCATGAGCAGCAAAATTAAGGCTCAAGAGAAGAACCTTGATAAACCAAATGAAAACAACCCGCTAGGTCGTTTACTTAAAGTTTTCTACGACAACCAATCAGCAGATGCTGAAACGTTAGAGTTAAAACTTGATGAAGCGATACTCCGTGAAACGCCAAAAGTAGACCGTGGTGTTAACCTAATCAAAATGTTTGCTGCTATTGCTCCGCTTATGGGTCTATTAGGTACAGTAATCGGTATGATTATGACTTTCCAAACAATCATGTTGTTTGGTACTGGTGACCCGAAAATCATGGCAGGTAATATCTCTCTTGCACTTGTAACTACCGCTTTAGGTTTGATTTGTGCATTACCACTTATCTTAATCCACTCAATTGTTGCTGGTAAGAGTAAGTCTGTATTACAAAAATTAGATGAGCAAAGTGCTGGTTTAATTGCTGCTATCGCAGAGAAGGGGTCTAAATAATGTTATTCCTGATAGAGCTTTGGGAATCTGTCAGGGGTTTTGTTGCGACTGGCGGTAACGTACTTTACGCTGTTGCCTTCGCACTCTTTTTAATGTGGATACTGATGATAGAGCGTTTTTGGTTCTTAACTGGTGTTTATCCTAAAATGCGTGATGATATCATCGCAAAATGGGATGCCAGAGTAGATACTACCTCTTGGTATGCACATCGAATTAGAGAGACTTGGATCTCCGAAGCAGACGAGTTACTTGAAAAGCGTATGATTACCATTAGAACTTTAGTGGCAATGTGTCCTCTTATTGGCTTACTGGGAACAGTAACTGGTATGATTGGCGTATTTGAAGTCATGGCTCAACAAGGTACTGGTAATCCGCGTCTAATGGCCGCTGGTATATCGCAAGCAACTATTCCGACTATGGCCGGTATGGTAGCAGCGTTATCAGGTGTGTTCTTTAGTTCAAGATTAGACGCTAAAGTTAAACTAGCAAAGGCTAAACTGGTTGACAGTTTACCTCATCACTAGAGAGATATATTCATGGCACGTAAACGTATTCGTGAAGACGAAGAAGCAGTAATTGATATGACACCGATGCTCGACATCGTATTTATCATGCTGATCTTCTTCATCGTAACCACTTCATTTGTTAAAGAAGCTGGTATTGAAGTAAATAAACCAAAAGCGGCGAACCAAACTAAGCAAAAAAATGCCAATATCTTTGTTGCAATAAAAGATAATGGTGAAATTTGGTTAGATAAGGGTCGAGTAGACATTGAGCGAGTTGGTGCAAGAATTGAAAAGTTACTTGCTGAACAACCTACCGATGTTGTAATCATTCAAGCTGACAAAGACGCTAAACATGGCGTAGTTGTTAAAGTAATGGATGCAATTAAAGAGGCTGGTATAGACCGAATTTCTATCGCGGCTGCGAAGGGGTAAGACATATGGTTCGCTTTTTAGTATCAATACTACTAGGCGCTGTAGTTACCTTTGGCTTATTTGCTTTTATGGCCTTTCTTGTTTCTAGTGGTGATAGAAATAAGGAAGATCAACAAGAAAATATTATCGTAGAAGTAAATACTACGCCGCCAAAGTCTGCAGCCGAACAGCGTCGACGTGTACCACCGCCGCCTCCTCCGCCGCCAAAAGCGCCGCCGAAGCAGCAAACACCGGAGCCTGAAACCAGCAATAATACTGGTGGTTTAAACTTTAATATGCCAGGTGTTCAAATGTCTGGTGCATCAACGGGGTTATCTGCTCCAGGTGCTGGTTTAGGGCGAGATGGCGATGCAACACCGATCGTACGTATCGAACCTAAGTATCCGATTCAAGCTGCTCGAGATGGTAAAGAAGGTTATGTTATTCTTTCATTTACTATCAATGAAGTGGGTGGTGTTGAAGATGTTAAAGTATTAGAAGCTCAACCTAAGCGTGTTTTTGACAAAGAAGCTCGACGTGCGCTTAGAAAGTGGAAATACAAGCCGAAAATTGTTGATGGTAAAGCTCAACGACGTCCAGGTCTAACGGTCCAACTTGATTTCAAAATGGGAGCTGAATAGTTATGTTTAAAAACTTAAAATTTAAAAAATTATCAACTTCTCTTGTTGTCGTTGCTTCACTACTTGTGGCACAAGCTCCTTTTGCAAATTATGCAGAAGCTGCTGGCGCCGAGAAAGTAGAGAAGAAAAAGAAGCGTAAGACTCATCTTGTAGGTCCTCGTGTCGGTAAGAAAGTGCAAAAAGCTTTTGAAGCTTATAGTGCTGATGATCTTAAAGGTGCTATTGCTATTTTGTTAGACATAGATGCATCTAAAGCATATGACAAAGCTTATGTTAACCGCATGCTTGCTGTTATGTATGCGACCTTAGGTGACAATGAGCAAAATACTATTGATTATCTTAAAAAAGCAATAGAGCCAGATCTACTTAATGAAGTAGATCATGGGGAATCTTTAAAGTTATTGGGTGACATGCAAATGCAAACCAAGGACTATGAAGGTGCCTTAAAAGCTTATTATGCTTGGATGGATTTCACTGGTAAAAGTGATGGTCAAGTCTATATCAAAATTGCTAATGCGTATTATTCGTTAAAGCAATTAGATAAGGTAATTGAACCTGCTAACAAGGCTATTGCAGCTTTTGGTGATAAGCCAAATCAAAACCCGTATATCTTAAAGATTACTTCTTATTATGAAAATAAAAAGTATAAAGAAGCGGTTGAGGTGTTAGAAACTGTAATACAGCTTTTTCCTGAAAATAAACAATGGTGGACACAACTACCAATGTTTTATTTATTAGTTGAGGATTACGATAAAGCGACTCAGACACTTGACTTAGCCTACAAGCTTGGTTATTTGGATAAAGAGTCTCAGATTAAGACATTAGCAAGTTTATATGCTCAATCTGAAACGCCTTATAAAGCAGCTAAATTGTTAGAAAAGCATATTGCATCAGGTTTAGTTAAGCGTGACGATAAAAATATCTCCACCTTAGCTAACGCTTGGCATTCTGCACAGCATATTGATAAAGCAGCAAGTTATTATGGTGAATTAGCCAAAATGACAAGCAGTGCGAAACACTATCGCAAGCAAGGTATGTTGTTGAAACAAGATGAGCAATTTGCTAAAGCTATTGTTGCCTTAAATAAAGCTATTGAGCTTGGTGTATCTAACCAAGGTCGCATTCATATGAGTATTGCTGAATCTTATTTCTATCTTGAAAAGTATAAGCAAGCCTATGCAGCTATTCAAAAAGCAATAAAAGATCCAAAGTCACGTAAATCGGCTAGAGGTTGGAAAAGCTTTATTGTTGACACAGCTAAAAGAAAAAACGTTACCATTTAGTTATAGTTGATTAAATAAAACGTCATTAAAAAACCAGCATATCTTTTTTGATATCGCTGGTTTTTTATTGTCAAAAATTCACGATGCATGAAATTTTTATTGCTGTTTTCAGGTCTATTTAAAAAGTCATATAACTAAATCTTAAAAATAATAAGATTACTTCAATATAAACAAAGTTAAAGGAAACAAATCATGAATATAGTTAAAAGATCTTCAACATTAGTAGCTCTATTGGGCTTAATCGTTTTTAGTGTATTTACTAGTAATGTAGTAAAAGCAGAAACAAACCCTTTTGCTAGTACTGAGCTAGTGACAATTGTAGGTGATCACACTGACGGTAAATGTGGCGAAGGTAAATCTAAAGACGCCAAAAAAGGTAAATGTGGTGAAGGTAAGTGCGGTGAAGGAAAAATGAAAGATGCCAAAAAAGGTAAATGTGGCGAAGGTAAGTGCGGCGAAGGAAAAGTGAAAGCAGCAAAAAAAGGAAAATGTGGTGAAGGAAAGTGCGGCGAAGGTAAAGTGAAAGCGGCAAAAAAAGGAAAATGTGGCGAAGGTAAGTGCGGCGAAGGAAAATCAAAAGAGAAAAGTAAAAAGTGTGGTGGTTAATTTATTAACAAATGTGTAATGAACATATTAAGACGGGCTGATGCCCGTTTTTTGTTGTTATCAGCCCCCGTTTGTAAGTGCTCTCTTCCTAAGTAAATATAATCATATATGACTATACTGTAATAAGGGCTTATACGTATCTGAGGTATATATGAACACTTCAACTAGACTCACACGTTACTTAATAGAAAAAAGCATTCCATATCAAGAGATTGAACACTTTCATAGCAACAGCTCAATTTGTAGTGCTATTACGGCTAATATATCGTTAAAACAGATAGCTAAAGCTGTGCTATTGAAGAACCATGAAGACAAAAAGTTAATGGCAATACTTCCTGCGGCCCATAAAATCAGTTTGTCTGCACTTAATAAAAATTTACATGGCTGTTTTAGGTTAATGAAAGAGCAAGAGGTCTATCAAGTGTTCTCTGATTGTAATCATGGCGCAGTTCCACCGGCCGCAGAAGCTTATCATTTAAGCATGGTTTGTGAGCGAGAGTTAGATCAATTGGCAGAGGTATATCTCGAAGCTGGAGACCATGAGACTTTACTTCGAGTAAGCCAAGAAGACTTTAAAGCAATAATGAGCTCAGGAAAACACCTTCACTTCAGCCGAGAAGTATTTCACTAACAGTTATGTAAGCCAGCTGCCTTAGCGTGTATAATAACTGACTTATGTTTATGCTTTGGATTTTACCGTGAATAATAATGATATTTTACGCCGCTTGCGTTATACCTTTAACTTTAATGATAAACAGATGGTGGCTATCTTTGCCTCGGCAGGTGAGGAAGTTAACCGTGAGCAAATAAGTCAATGGCTGAAAAAGGATGACGATAGCGATTTTGTTGCCCTATTTGATACTAAATTGGCTATATTTTTAAATGGCTTTATCAATGAAAAAAGAGGTAAAAAACCTGGGCCTCAAGCTGTGCCAGAAAAACGTTTATCCAATAATATTATTTTAACAAAACTCAAAATTGCCTTGAACCTGCAAGCTGAACAAATCATCTCATTATTAGAAGAGGTAGGTTTTAACCTTGGTAAGGCGGAATTAAGTGCCTTTTCCAGAAAAGTCGACCATAAGCACTATCGTGAATGTAAAGACCAAGTTTTACGTAATCTTCTTCAGGCTATTGATAAAAAATTTCATGTTGAAAGGACAGGTAAAATAGCAAGTTCAGCACAGGGGACTGCCAAGTCAACGGTAAGTAACGCCAAAGCGGGTTATGATAAAAAGACTTATGCTAAGAAAAAAACAGCTAAACCCGCACCTTCATCGCCTTGGGTAGAAGGGGCAAGACCTAATGCAAGTAATGTTTATGTTAATCCAAACAGCACTACGACCACAAAGCGTCAACGCCTTAAATTGTCAAAATAACGATGTCATTTGGCAATAAAGTTGTACATTAGTACTGATATATTGTTTCGTTGGAATCATTCTGTTTCATAATTGATCTAAGATACCCCTATATACTGCAATAGTTATAGGGTAAGATCCGCGCCAAATTAACTCTTATTGTTTAAAAATTGTATATGAATATATTAGTTGTTGATGATAAAAAAACTGTTCAAGATATGCTCACAGATCTACTTATTTCGAATGGCCATACTGTTGATAAAGCAATCAACGGACTAGATGCATTAAGTAAGGCTCAGCAAGGTAACTATCAGCTCTTTATTATCGATCATTTAATGCCATTGATGAATGGTTTACAGCTGACTAAGAATCTTAAAAACAACCCTGAACTGGCTAATACAAAAATTATCTTTATGACTACCCAAGGTAGCCAAACGCTTAAAACTTTAGCCGAGTTTCCTCTTTTTGATAGTGTTATTGACAAGCCGATAGATAAAACGCAACTGCTTAATTTGATTACACAGTTTACCGATGAAAAATTCGACTGTGAGAGCTTACAAGTTAATTCATAATATTATGCAAGTGGGCACTTTATCGCTATATAAATTGCCACAATTGCTTTATGATTTGTTTATCTATTTATAACTATTACAGAGAGCCAATCTATGGTTTTCTGATCTACCATCATGAATAATACCCAACAACAGCAGTTAATCGATGCGATAAAAACTGTGCCAGATTACCCTTCAAAAGGCATTATGTTTCGCGATGTCACCAGTTTGTTAGCAGATGCCAGAGCATTCTCTTTAACAATTGAACTCTTAGCCGCTGAATATAAAGGTAAAGGTTTTACTAAAGTAGTTGGTACTGAGGCTCGAGGTTTCCTTTTTGGTGCACCTTTGGCGCTTGCACTTGATATTGGCTTTGTCCCAGTAAGAAAACCTGGCAAGTTACCTCGTGATACTTACGCACAAGCTTATCAATTAGAGTATGGGGAAGATGTCTTAGAAATTCATCAAGATGCACTAACTCCAGAAGATAATGTACTGATCATTGATGATTTATTAGCAACGGGTGGCACAATTGAAGCAACTACCAAATTAATAAGACGTCTTGGTGCTAAGGTACAAGATGCAGGCTTTGTTATCTCTTTGCCTGATCTAGGTGGAGAAAAGCGTCTAACTGACCTTAATATTACGGCTTACTCTTTGATTCAGTATCAAGGCGAGTAATTTTTTTCAGAATCAAAAAGTAATTTAATATGAGCTATCAAGTTTTAGCAAGAAAATGGCGTCCTAAGAACTTTCAGGAGTTAATGGGACAAGAGCATGTGGTCAATGTGCTTGCCAATGCTTTATCGCAAAAACGTTTGCATCATGCTTACCTATTTACTGGTACACGTGGGGTAGGTAAAACGACTATTGCACGAATTTTTGCTAAGAGCTTAAACTGTGAATTAGGTATTACAGATAAACCTTGCGGCAAGTGTGATGCTTGTATTGACATTGATCAAGGTCGCTTCGTTGATCTTTTAGAGATAGATGCCGCTTCTAAAACGAAAGTGGATGATACTCGTGAAATTCTTGATAATGTACAATATGCACCGAGCAGGGGACGTTTTAAAGTATACCTGATAGATGAAGTTCATATGTTATCTCGTCATAGTTTTAATGCCTTATTAAAAACGCTTGAAGAGCCGCCAGAGCACGTTAAATTTATTTTAGCGACTACAGATCCACAGAAACTGCCTGTTACTGTTTTATCTCGTTGTTTACAGTTTCATTTAAAAGCCTTAACGGTTAAGCAAATTGAAGAAAAGCTCGCTGAAATTTTATCTCACGAGCAAGTTAGTCATGAACAAGGTTGTTTAACCTTACTGGCTAAAGCTGCTCGTGGTAGTATGCGTGATTCGTTAAGTTTAACAGATCAAGCCATTGCCCAAGGGCAAGGTAATATTAGTTTAATTAATATTCAGCAAATGCTTGGTGGGATCGATCAAAATTGGGTTTACCAAGTTGTTATCGCTTTACTTAAGCAAGACAGTCAATGTCTAATGACTTTATCTCAAGAAATAGCTTCTTATGCACCAAGTTATAGCCGCTTATTTGCCGAATTAATTCAACTATTTCATCAAATAGCTTTACTGCAAATTGTTGACCAGCACTTTGATTTGCCCGCAGACTTATTCGCCTTATTGAAAAAATTTAGCCAATCCATGTCCGCAGAAGATGTTCAGCTTTATTATCAAATAAGCCTCAATGGCCGAAAAGATTTACCGTACGCTTTTGATGAACAAGCCGCTTTTGATATGACGTTATTGCGACTATTGGCGTTTAAGCCAATGAACAAATCACAGCTTGTTAAATGCTCTAACGCTGACAATGCTGAACTGGCCAATAGTGAACAAGTAACTTCAGTTAACTTCGATGAGGTCAGTTTTGTTAAACCTGTTGAAACATATTCAAATGATAGCCTGAAAGATAAAATAAAAACTGTTGAGTCAATTGCTACTGAAGTTGAAATACAACCACAAGTTGAACTTGAGCCTATTACTCAAGGTATCACTCAAGGTATTAGCCAAGATATTAGAAAAGCTATTGTTGATGAGCCAGCTCTAAACACTGATGCTCCAAATGCAGAGTTAAATCAGCAAATGTTTGCTATTGAGCAACAAGCTGCTGAAATGGTGCAAAGTGACAGTGAGCAATTAAAACAAGCGCCACCACCACAGCCTCCTCAAGAGGACGTTACTTCTCAGTCAGTTCTTTTACAGCAAGCTCCGGTACTGCCAAGCAGCAACGAGCAACAAGCCCCAGCGGTTAGTGTAGATCATGGGCTAGAAGGGCAGCTAAGTATTAATAGTCCTGTCGCCTCAGTGCTTGCTACACGTAATATGTTGCGTAGTCGGAAAAAAGAGTTGGAGAAGCAAGCAAAAAAGCCCCGTGACGCAGCTCTGCGTCACTCTAATAATACAGAGAGTAGTAAAAACAGCGCTAAGGTAAGTGTTGAAACGCCAGAGGCAGTAACTGAAAGTTTGCTAATAGCACCTGAGCCAGTAGAACCGTTTCACCAAGACAATATTGATCCAACAGTCGTTACCAAAGCGAATCAAGTTGATAAATGGGCGCATATGATTGATTCAATGCAGCTTACTGCACGGATCCGTCAATTAGCAATACACGCAACGATTAGTGAAAAATCCACTGATGATAATTTGATCCTTAAACTAGATCAGGCTACCCGACATTTAAGTACTGACGTAGCTCTTCAACAATTACAGAGCTATATTAGTGAGTTTCTTTCTAGGCCTGTAACGGTCACACTCGATATTGTCGAAGAAACGATAGCAGATCCTTATCAAATTCAAGTGCAAATTAATGACAAGCGTCTTGAATATGTGAAAACCTTATTGAAAGAAGATACAGTGGTGATTGCGCTGCAAGATACTTTTCAGGCAACTTTAAATGAAGAGAGTATTTCACCACGCTAATATTCAAAATTTGTTTGCTTTAGGGTAAAATGAAAGAATAATTTATAAAATAGTCAACCTAAGAAAACTGGAGAATATCATGATGAAAGGCGGAATGGGCAATTTAATGAAGCAAGCCCAACAAATGCAGGCCAAAATGGCTAAAGCTCAAGAAGAGCTGGCAAAAATGGAAGTTGTTGGTGAAGCTGGTGCTGGCATGGTTAAAGTAACGATGACAGGCAGCCACAGCGTTCGTCGTGTTGAGCTTGATGAAAGCTTAATGGACGATGATAAAGACATGATTGAAGATTTACTTGCTGCAGCTGTAAATGATGCAGTGCGTCGTGTTGAAGAGCAAAATAAAGATAAAATGGGTTCAGTAACTGGCGGTATGCAATTACCACCAGGGATGAAAATGCCTTTCTAAGCTGCTATTTATAGCGCATATAAAAAAGCTCAAGCATTGCTTGAGCTTTTTTGTTTCTAAAAGGTAATGCCTGTTGAGTTATTTGCAGACTTGGTTAAGGTAAGCCGCAGCACCGATTAAGCCCGGTTGGCTTTCAGTAATAACATAAGTAGGTGTTTGTTGGTTTAAATGAGACATACGACCCTTCATTTCAAACCTTTCTCTAAAGCCACTGTTTTTAACATAGTCAATAAAGCGAGGCACAATACCACCAGCAATATATACGCCACCAAGAGAGGCTGTTGTTAAAGCGAGATTACCAGCAAAACTACCCAGCACTTTACAAAATTGAGCCAAGGCTTGCTGACACAATGGGCAGTTGCCATTTATAGCCTGCGCGCTAATATCTTTCGCCGTTAATTTAGTTTCAGAGGCGGCTGGTGAGTCTTCACTTTTGATAACCACTAACGCCTGATATATTTGCTCTAAGCCATAGCCCGATAGCAGTTGTTCGTAAGATACTCTTTTCTTAAACGTTTTTAAGTACTGCAATATTTGAATATCAAGCTCATCAACAGGGGCAAAATCAATATGACCGCCTTCGCCGCTTAAGCAATGCCAATTGTTATCGACAGGAATTATGTTAGCCACGCCTAAGCCTGTTCCTGGTCCACAAACTGCAATAGGTTTATTCGCTATAGGTTCGCCGCCACCAATCTTTACTTTTTGTCCATCTGTTAACATGGGAATTGCCATCGCAATAGCTGTGTAATCATTGATTAGCATTAATTTGTTAAGTTTTAACTCTGCTTTAAGTTCTTTTTGAGAGAACTGCCAAGGTAAATTGGTCATCGAAATTAAATCATCATCAGCGGGACAAGCTATGGCAAGACAAGCATTGATACTGGCATTAGTCAGTTGCTTTTCTGCTAGGTACTGGCGAATTACGTCAATCAATCTTGGGAATTGTGCACATTCATAGCTAAGGATTTCTGTGATGTTATTATTTTCGGTAATCGCTAATCTGATATTTGTGCCGCCAATATCAGCAACCAGATTAATAACTTGAGTATCTTCTGAGTTCATCATCTTTTGTGTTACTTCTCGTTCAAAGGTATTTATTTTTCAACTGCGTTAGCAAATAGGCTAGTTTTTGTTAATAACGGAATCTCTGGTAATAAGTGTCGGCTCAAAAGAATGGATAATTGACATATTCTTTTGTTTATAAATGTTTTTTAATACTAATTTTGCCGCCATATGGCCCATTAAATTTACCGGGTTATCTATGGTGGTAAGCTTGGGATAGGTATGTCGTGCAAAAATAATATTATCAAAGCCGATTATTGATAGATCTTTAGGTAGGGATAGTCCTTGCTCTCTGGCATAAGTTATTGCACCAGAAGCCATCTCATCATTGGCACAAATTAAAGCGCTAAACTGCTGGTTACTATCAATGAAACATTTTAAGCCGTCACTACCACCGGTTTCTTTAAAGTCCCCCTCAAAATATAGCGTGTCACTAAAAGCTATATCATTCTCGGCAAGTGCTCTTTTATGACCCGCTAATCTGTCTTTTGAATCGGCTTTAAATTGTGGTCCCGCGATATACGCAATAGCTGAGTGGCCTTGCTCTAATACTGACTGGGTTGCTAAGTAGCCACCTAATTCATTATCTAAGCTAATGCAGTTTTCATTTAAACCTTCAACTAATCGACTCATGAAATATACCGGCATTTTACCTTTGCATAAATCAATCAGGTAAGCATCAGTCACAGCCTCGACGTGTAAGATAATGGCATCACAATTTCGGCTGATCAGAAACTCTATGCCGTCTTTTTCTTTATCTTCTTCACTGTGACCGGTGGTAATAATGACATGCTTACCAGCTGCTCTCAATTCAGCCTCGATGCCTGCCATCATCTGACCAAAGAAAGGGCCATGTAGTTCTGAAACTAATATGCCAACACTATTGCTTCTATTGGACGCTAACGATTGCGCAATAGAATTAGGGCGATAGCCTAACTCCGTCATGGCATCCTGAACTTTTTGGCGTGTTTTATCGCTGACTCGAGAGTTTTTATTTATCACCCGAGAAACAGTTGCTAAAGAAACCCCCGCCAGTTTTGAAACTTCGTATATAGTCGCCATGTTATTCCTAAGTTGCGCAATGTAGTGGTAAATACTTTGAATTGTAACGATAAAATTCTAACATGTTTGCCGATATGTTAACTAGTAGTAGTACTTAATTGTGCTTGGATTTCAACTACTTTCTGTTCTGTTAAGGTGTATTTCCGCATTACCCAAGCCACTGCAAATGAGCCTAACGCCGGTAAAACTGTAAAGGATAATAATATACCCTGTTTTGTGGCTTCTGTTTGAGCAACATCGGCCTGGTAGTTATAAAATGCTAATAACCAACCAGCTAGCGCTCCGCCAATAGCTACGCCCATTTTAATGAAAAAGATTACACCAGAGTAAACCATGCCAGTAATACGAATACCTGTTTTTTTATGGCCATAATCTATGGTGTCAGCCATTTTCGCCCATAACAGGGGCGTCGCCATATCTAAAAAGAACTTCCACGCAATAAAGGCAATATAGGCTAAAACTATTTGTTCTTCGCCAATGAAAAAACTAAATAAACATATGCTTGCTGAGATTACTTGTAGCGCGATATAAGCCTTGATCTTACAAACCCGCTTTGCTAGCGGTTGAGCTACTGCACAACCAATCATACTGGCGATAACGCCTAACGTTAAGAAGGAAGTAATTAAGTCTTCACGACCAAGAAAGTATTTCACATAATAAACGGCTAGGGTAAAGCGTAACACTTGCCCGGTTAGCAAAAATAATGCGGCCATACATAAAATACGCCATTGATCGTTTTGCCATAAAGATTGCAGGTTTTCTTTCATTGAGGATTGTTGGTTCTCTGGCGGTTTTACTCGTTCTTTAGTGCCTAAAAAACATAACAAAAACAATATTAAGCCCAGTGAACTCATTGCTATCATGGTCATCTGATAGCCTTTGGCGCTATCACCATTGCCAAAAAACTCCACCATGGGTAACGTGGCTGCAGCGACAATTACCCCCCCTAACATGCCAAAAACAAAGCGGTAAGATTGTACGGTAACTCGCTCTTTTGCATCGGCGGTTATGACACCACCGAGTGCACAATAAGGGATGTTAATGGCCGTATAGGCAATCATTAATAAGGTATAAGTGACAAAAGCATAAATTATTTTAGTATCGTCGGGTAAATCCGGCGTGGTAAAAGCCAATATGCTGATAATGGCAAAGGGGAAAGCAAGCCATAGAAGGTAGGGTCTAAACTGGCCCCATTTGGTTTTAGTATTGTCAGCAAGGTTACCCATTAGCGGGTCAGTAACCGCATCGATAATTCTAACTAAAAGAAACATGGTACCAACAGCTGCCGGTGATAGTCCCATAACATCAGTATAAAAAAGTAATAAAAACATCATTACCGTTTGAAAAATAATGTTACTGGCGGTATCGCCTAAGCCATAGGCTATTTTTTCTCTAACACTGATCATAGATAGTAAACTCTCTTTTTTTATTATTATAATTTAGCTATTTATGTTTTAACTCATTATCGTTAGCGATACCAAACTGCTATGACTAAGCTGCGACTAAATCTGCTCTACGTTGTATTAATTCATCACCTATTTGTTGATTTTGTTTACAGCTTAATGGGTATAACATCATTAACGCTGCACCGGCAAAAGCAAAGGCGGCGGGTATCCAACTCATTAGTAATTGCATGCCGGGCAAAGTGGCTTCGATAGTGGCTTTGTCCATACCATCATAACCATAGCTAGCAAGCACGACCAATACCAGTGCGCCAGCAAAACCACCACCGGTTTTTTGTACAAAGGTTCCCGCAGAGTAGATAAGGCCAGTTGCCCGGCGACCATTTTTCCATTCAGAAAAATCTGCAGAATCCCCTAACATAGTAAAAAATAACGTTGGCATCATGGCAGCAAAGAATTCAGCACTACAACCTAAGATGAAAATCGCAGTGATATTGCCCTGAGGTACCCAATAAAAAGCGGCAGTTAATAAACCACTAAGTATAAGTGCGACAATAAACAACTTGCGCTTACCCAATTTTTTGGATAAAAAACCTGTACATAAGGCGCCTAAAATAGACACCAGTAATAGTGCGATGAAGTACTTACCAATCATCAGTTCATCGCCTACTTGATATTTGAAATAATAAGCAATTGTGCCGTATTTTATGCCGTTAAACATCATGGTTAAAAAACCAATACCTAAAAGTATCAACCAAGGTTTATTGGTTAGTAGATCAACCATATCACGTTGCGTGCCACTCATATCCTCAGGCGTATTTTTGATTAAACGTTTAATCAGTATCCACATAGAAGTCATGATGATGACAAAGAATATGCCACTATAAATATCGCGATAATAGAAAAATAAGCTCATCGCTAATAAAGGCAAGATGATAAAAGGTAAGTTCTTACTTAAATCCAATAGCTCTGTTTTTAAATTGCTTGATTCATCAACGACCGTCGTTACCCGTTCTTTGGTGGTGGCAAATGTTATTACCATAAGGGCAATTAAAATACCGGCAAACATGTACATACTATATTGATAGCCTAAGGCATCATTACCGTCACCAAAATAGGCAACCAAGTCAGGTAAAAAGCCCATCACTAGTAGACCACCAGCAAAAGCGCCAGCAAAGCGAAAGCCCGATAAACTAGTGCGCTCAGTGTCGCTTGGTGTCATTACACCCATCAAAGCGGAGTAGGGCACATTATTCACAGTATAGGCGAGGGTTAAGCCAATATAGGTAACATAAGCGTAGATGAGTTTATTGCTATCAGATAAATCAGGGGTGGTGAAACATAACACCATAAATAAAGCTAAAACGGGCGTTGACCATAATATCCAGGGGCGAAACTTACCCCAGCGGGTATTAGTACGATCGGCAATCATGCCCATAATGATATCGGTAACGCCATCAGATAAACGTACCACTAAAAATAACATGGCGGCGGCAGCAGCCGTTAAACCAAAAGTGTCGGTATAAAACACCGCTAAGTAGGCTAAAGCACCGCGCCAAACTAAATTAGCGGCAGCATCGCCTGTGGCGTAACCTACTTTTTCATAAAAGGGAATTTTACTCATTTGCTTTTTATCCTTTAACTGCGAACCACTTTAGGCATAAAAGTCGGTTTATCTATTTGTTATTAAGTCATTATAGGCAAGTCCGCTGGCTTTAATTGTTCTTACCTGAGTATCGTAATCGACGTGAACTATGCCAAAGCGTTTTAAATAACCTTCCGCCCATTCAAAATTGTCCATTAAACTCCAAGCAAAATAGCCATTAACTTGTACACCTTGTTCAATAGCGTCATTTACTGCATTAAGGTGGTTTTGGTAATAATCAATCCTGCCTATATCATTTACAGCACCATCAACTAGTTTATCAGCCATTGCCGCGCCATTTTCAGTGATGTAGATAGCGGGAAGTGAGTATTTTTCATTGAGTGATACCAATAACTCAGTAAAAGCTTTTGGATAAATCTCCCAACCTATGTCGGTTCTAGGCTCTGGAGCATCTATTTGAAAAAAGTGCTCGTCACTATTTGCGCGGTAAATAGAGCGGGTGTAGAAGTTAACCCCTAAAAAATCTATTGCGTGAGTAATTATTTCCATATCCCCCTCAAGTACTTCAGGGTGATGTTCTGCGGGTAGCTGTGACATTATCTCTGGATATTCACCGTCAAATAATGGCTTGATATACCATTGATTAAAATAATCATCAGCAAAATCTGATGCCTTTATATCAGCTTCTGAATCAGATTCAGGGTAACAAGGCGTAAAGTTGAGCACTATACCATTTTTGCTATTTGGGCTGTTTTTTTCCAGTACTTGCATAGCTAAACCATGGGCAAGTAATAGATGGTGTGCAGCCTTCTTACCAAACTCTTTACCGACAATACCCGGAGCATGAATACCGGCTTCATAGCCTAAAAAAGCACTGCAAAAAGGTTCGTTGAGCGTAGCATAGGAATAAACCCTATCGCCAAAAGCTTTTGAAATTAAATCTGCATAATCTCTAAACTTATAAGCCGTTGCTCTATTTAACCAGCCACCTTCGTCTTCAAGGTGTTGTGGTAGATCCCAATGATAAAGCGTGACAAAAGCTTTAATGTTACGGCGTTGTAATTCGTTTAAAATATCAAGGTAGAAATCAACACCTTGTTGATTTAACTCTCCGGACTCGGTGATAACTCGTGGCCAAGAAATAGATAATCTATAAGCATCAACGCCTAACGATTCAATTAATTCAATATCTTGTTGCCAAAGATTGTAATGATCGCAGGCAATTAAGCCATTTGAACCATCAGCAACTTTACCTGCAGTATCACAAAATGTGTCCCAGATACATGGTAGGCGATTATTTTCTCCGCCCTCTATCTGAAATGAAGCGGTTGCTACACCATAAATGAAATCTTGAGATAACATTTTAGATTGAGCGGGTAGAGTAAGTTTGACAGTCATTAACTTTATACCTATGTCTTTAAGCCAACTGAGTTTGGCGATTATCTTAATTTATTTTTATATAAGCACTTATAAAAAAGGTTGAAAAAAGTAACTAGATGTTCTTTAATGCTCAATGTAAGCGCTTACATTTAGATTAGAGCTTTATAAGAGTTAGGTCAACCACTTTCACTCTGTTTTAATTTCAATCAAATTAAACTTTTGAAAATATTGGTTTATCTTTCTTTATTTAGCCGTTTTTACTTGGCGGCTGATTCGTCAATGGTGAGTAAAATAATTAAAACAACACACACATACAGAAGAGGAAATTATGGCAATGCATTCAAATTCAGGTACTTTCAATCAGGTGAGCGATGCGCCGCAAAACAATAACTTTGCTTTTGCACTAACGTCATTAACCTCGTTATTTTTTATGTGGGGCTTTATTACCTGTTTAAATGATATTTTGATCCCGCATTTAAAAGGTGTATTTGATTTATCTTATAGCCAGGCAATGTTGGTACAGTTTTGTTTTTTTGGCGCCTACTTCTTAGTTTCACTGCCCGCAGGCGCAATAGTAAAAAGGCTAGGTTATCAAAAAGGTATTGTTTTAGGACTAGTGATAGCAGCCATTGGTTGTTTATGCTTTTATCCCGCAGCAAGCATGCACAGTTACCAGGTTTTTTTAATGGCATTATTTATATTGGCCAGTGGTATTACCTTGTTGCAAGTATCAGCTAATCCATACGTCAGTATGTTAGGCGATGCTAAAACGGCTTCATCTCGTTTAACCATGACACAAGCTTTTAATGCCTTAGGTACTACTGTAGCGCCATTTTTTGGCGCCTTGTTGATTTTAAATGAAGCGGCGGATGCACTATCTGCCCAAGCGTCAGCAGAAGCAGTACAAATGCCATATGTTTTTCTAGCTGCCATGTTATTGGGGCTTGCCGCTATTTTTGCTTGGTTAAAATTACCTAACTTATCTCCAGTTGAAGAAGATGAAAAAGCTCAAGATGATGGTAGTGCGTGGCAATATCGTCATTTAGTACTCGGCGCTGTTGGTATTTTCGTTTATGTGGGTGCTGAAGTCTCTATCGGTAGCTTTTTAGTTAGCTTCTTTGCTGATCCTAATATTGCCGGTCTAGAAGAGTCGCAAGCGGCAAAATATATCGCCTATTATTGGGGGGGCGCCATGGTTGGTCGTTTTATCGGTGCCGCCGTTATGCAAAAAATTGCTGCAGGTAAAGCGCTATGTTTTAACGCAGCACTGGCCGTTATCTTGATTTTAGTGGCGGTATTCTCATCTGGCACTCTTGCCATGGTGGCAATTTTACTGGTTGGTTTATGCAACTCAATTATGTTCCCAACAATTTTTAGTTTAGCTATTCAAGGTTTAGGTAAACATACCAGTCAAGCTTCAGGTATTTTATGTTTAGCTATTGTTGGCGGGGCAATTATTCCACTTGTTCAAGGACTGCTAGCTGACAGTGTTGGTGTGCAGCCGGCGTTTATCTTACCTATATTTTGCTATTTCTTTATTGCTTATTATGGTCTATCAGGT
This sequence comes from Colwellia psychrerythraea, assembly GCF_000764185.1. Classification (GTDB taxonomy): domain Bacteria; phylum Pseudomonadota; class Gammaproteobacteria; order Enterobacterales; family Alteromonadaceae; genus Colwellia; species Colwellia psychrerythraea_B. The sequence continues at coordinate 301,018 of NZ_JQEC01000011.1, read as the reverse complement.
AGTAAAGTAAAAGCAATTGCCAAATAAGAGCTGGTCATCACTAGTCTTTTAGCTAATAACATGAATAAGAAGTAACACTATGATAAAAAATAATTTAATTATGGCTCGGCTAAAAAGCCAAACGTTTAAAGGTAATAAGCTTAAAATCAGCATACTTTGCTTGGCTATAACCTCTGTACTTGTTGGTTGTAATGGCTGTAATGGCAATAAGCAAGAGGCTGTAGCTACATCATCACAACCAGCCGTATCATCAACCAATATTGGCATTTGGCCAAAACTTAATATAGCGGTTAAAGCGGATGCCGACATTGAAGCAAAAGTTGCAGCTTTACTGGCGACAATGACCCTTGAGCAAAAAGTAGCACAAATGATCCAACCAGAAATACGCGATATCACGGTAGAAGATATGCGTAAATATGGCTTTGGCTCATACCTAAATGGCGGTGGCGCTTTTCCAAATAATGATAAACATGCCACGCCAAGTGATTGGGTTAACCTAGCGGAAGCTATGTACCAAGCATCAATCGATGACAGTTTAGATGGTAACCGTATTCCTACTATGTGGGGCACAGATGCGGTGCACGGACATAATAATGTTATTGGTGCTACTTTGTTTCCTCATAATATTGCTTTAGGGGCAACAAATAATCCTGAGTTGATAGAAAAAATTGCTGCGATCACGGCAACTGAAGTGATGGTCACTGGCATTGACTGGGTTTTTGCTCCAACCGTTGCTGTTGTGCGAGATGATCGTTGGGGCAGAACGTATGAAGGTTACTCTGAAGATCCTGAGATTGTCAGAGAATACTCTGCTGCCATAGTAAAAGGTTTGCAGGGTGCGGCAGATAAAGACTTTCTCGGTGATAAACGTGTTATCAGCACAGTAAAGCATTTTATTGGCGACGGTGGCACCCTGGGCGGTGATGACCAAGGCAACAATGTTTCATCAGAGCAAGCGTTACTCGATATTCATGGTCAAGGTTACGTTGGTAGTTTAACGGCTGGCGCACAATCGGTGATGGCCTCTTTCAATAGTTGGCACGGCAGTAAAGTTCATGGCAATAAGTACTTATTAACCGATGTATTGAAAGGCACAATGGGCTTTGATGGTTTTGTTGTTGGTGACTGGAATGGTCATGGACAAGTCAAAGGCTGTTCAAATGAAAGTTGTGCACAAGCTGTAAATGCCGGTTTAGATATTTTTATGGTGCCAACGGATGCATGGCAGCCGCTGTATGAAAATACTATTGCACAAGTTAACAGTGGTGAAATTTCACAAACACGTATTGATGATGCCGTCAGTAGAATTCTACGGGTTAAGTTCAGAGCTGGCCTTTTTGATAAACCCAGCCCAGTAAATAGAGCTTTATCAGGAGAAACACATTTAATTGGCGCTATTGAGCACAGAGAAGTTGCCCGACAAGCTGTAAGAGAGTCGTTAGTTTTACTTAAAAATAAAGGCAATGTCTTACCTTTGTCAGCCAAGCAAAATATTCTAGTGGCTGGCGATGGTGCTGATAATATTGGCAAGCAATCGGGTGGTTGGACGATAACTTGGCAGGGCACTAATAACTTCAATGACGATTTTCCGGGTGGCAGCTCTATTTATCAGGGTATTGAACAAAAGGTGAAAGCACAAGGTGGTAAAGTTGAGCTAAATGTTGATGGACATTATAAAAATAAGCCTGATGTCGCTATTGTGGTTTTTGGTGAAGAGCCTTATGCCGAAGGCGTTGGTGATATTGAAAACCTAGAATACCAACAAGGTGTTAAACAAGACCTTGCCTTGTTAAAGCGTCTTAAAGCCGATGGTATTAAGGTCGTTTCTCTGTTTATTAGTGGTCGTCCATTGTGGGTTAATGCTGAGCTGAATGCCTCTGATGCGTTTGTCGCGGTATGGCTACCTGGCTCAGAAGGTGTGGCTGTCGCTGATGTACTTTTTAGTAAAGAAAACGGTGAATTAAACTATGATTTTACCGGTAAGTTATCCTACTCTTGGCCGGCAAGTGCTAATCAAGCTCAGGTCAATCGTTTTGATGAGAATTATCAGCCATTGTTGCCTTACGGTTTTGGTTTAAACTATGGTGAGCCAAATGTCTTAACAGATGATTTAAACGTTATTACTGAGAACACCACGGCAAGTTTAGCCAGTATTACCTTGTTTGAAAGCTCGGTAAAATCACCATGGAAAATGATGATTTCTGATAGCCACACTACCAGCAGTATGACCAGTAGTATCATTGAAAATAAAGCGCTGTATTTGCGTACTATCGATAGAGATGTGCAAGAAGATGCTAGAAGAGTATTATTTAATGGTTCTGAAAAGGGCCTGCTTGCTTTTACCAGTAGTTCTACCACTGACCTATCACCCTATGGCAAAGCGAATTCGACCCTAGAGCTAACTGTGCGTTTGACGGAAAAGCAAAACTTAGCAGAGCAACAGGCCATTTATTTAGCAATGCTTTGTGGAGAGCAGTGCCAAGGTAAAGTTAATATAACAAAGCAACTGTCATTATTAGCGGTTAATCAATGGCACACTTTGAATATTGACTTAAACTGTTTTGTAAAAAGTGGCGCTGATTTGAGTAACATTCTTAGTCCATTTTCATTGCAGACAGCAGCACCATTAAACATAGATTTCACAAATGTCTATATTCGACCTGGTAACCTCGAGCAAGCGACTATTTCTTGTCAGTAATCATTATGTCGGTGTAGTAATTAAGTCAGCTGAATATGTATTGCTAATATTTAGCTGATTTTTATTAGTCTCATTTATTTCATTGCCTCATCAAACAGATAGTCAGCTTGATGGAGTAATAAAATCAACCAACAACTACCTCGCTCGTTCAATAATACTTATCCGTCATCAATATTGGTGCTGGAAGTATCGTGATTTCTCAAAATGTTAAATCCTGCTTATCAAAAGCTAAGCTGACTATAATTAAGTGATGAATACTCTTAAAGTAGTCTGTTTTGTACTTTTTTTCTCGGCTATGTATGCTTCGGCTGCGACGATGAAGGTTTGTATTGATCATTATCCCCCTTTACAGATCCTTACAGGTGAACCTAAAGGGGAAAGTATTGCAGTATTAGAAGTCTTAGCAACATTGCTTGGTCATGATGTTGAGTATATACCAGGGCCCAATTTTGCTCGTTGTTTGCGCATGTTAGAGTTAGGACAAGTTGATGTTTTAGCCGGTCTAGTGGATGATCCAGCGAGGCGAACATTTGCTCATTTTGTACCTTATCAAGAGGATGATAGTTATATATTTGTTAGTCGTATCGATACGGCGGATATTGTTAGTTTTGGTGATTTAGAAAAGCATGTGGTTGGTATAACAAAACATACTAAGTACTTTAAAGAGCTTGAGTTTGCGCAAGACATTAGTAAGGTGATAATAAAGGATATTGCAACGGGCTTGAAAATGTTACTGCTCAAACGTATTGATGTAATCGTTACGTCTGCGCCAATATTACAAAGTATTCAAAATGAATTAGGGAATATAGATGATAAAATTAAGGTAAACCCTTATAGCTATAATACTTCGAGGCAACTCTGTTTTGGTTTTAGTAAAAACAGTAAACTTATTTTTACTGCAGATGAAATGTTTAAAATCAAACAGGCTGCTCAGCAACAAGTCTTCTCAAAAGCGATTGAACAATTTATTATTGCTAACCCTGAACTATATTCTCATGTTGACTCCTCTCTAATAATGACTAATAAGGCCAAGCAAAATAATTTCGATTGATTACCGTGCATGTATAAACCTTAACCTAAATGACTAGCAGCAGTTAAGTAGAGCTCCCCCTAGTATCAAAAGGGAACTTCAAAATAAACTGTGCGCCATTTCCTAACTCACTAACACAATCAATAGTGCCTTTTAATGATTGTGTTACCAGGTTGAAACAATATGCATGCCTAAGCCACTATTGCCTTTATTACGCTTAGTAGTGAAAAATGGTTCAAATATTTTTTCTCTGTCTTCGTCTTTTATACCACTACCCGAGTCAATATAATTTAACAGTAAAAATTGCCCAGAGGAGGTCATTTCGATAGTAATATTTCTGGTGTTGCTGCTTTCAAAACCATGGATAATAGAGTTCATTACCAAGTTGGTTATTATTTGTGTTAAAACACTGGGATCGCCCCAAAGAGTAATATCGTCAGCACATATCAAGGATAAGGTGCATTGCTTCTCTTTTAATACGGACTGCAAACTACTCAGTAATTTATTGGTATATATTTTCACCTTATATAAACGAAGGTTTTTATTTGATTGATCAACGGCAACCAATTTGAAATTGCTGACCAAGTCAGCTGAACGCTGTAAGTTTGCATTAATTAAGCAGGTACTAATTTTGTCTGCTAACTACGCAATCCTTAATCGATAAATGCCTTGCTTAATTAAAATAATTAGTTTTAAATACTGATGTGGAAGCGCTTACATTTGTCAATGGCTTATTTATTTTATAAGCCATTGAAGTAGAGGAGTGGCAAACAATCAAGGGGGTGACAATGGATGAAATATTTGCTCCTTTTATAGTTAAATCGTAAGGTGTGTTCACGTTAAAATTTTTGGATGTGAAATTATTCCTGATAGTGCTTAACTGGCGACCTATAGTTGCCAAAACTGACTAATATCTTTTATGCGGGGGAGCCATGAGTAAAGTCATTAAAAATATTGTTATCGTAGGTGGAGGCACCGCAGGTTGGTTAACCGCAGGTGTGATTGCCGCAGAGCATAATTCAAAGTCTGCATCGGGTTTGCAAGTAACTTTAATCGAGTCGCCTGAAGTTAATACTGTTGGTGTGGGTGAGGGAACTTGGCCAACCATGCGAGAAACCTTAGATAAAATTGGCATAAATGAAACTGATCTGTTTAGAGAATGTGAAGCCTCTTTTAAACAGGGGGCCAAATTTTCCAAGTGGGTTACCGGCGCTGAAGACGACTATTATTATCACCCGTTGGTCTTACCTCAAGGTTATACCAAAACAGACCTAGTATTCCCTTGGCAGAAACATAGAGGCGAAATTTCATTTGCTGATGCTGTCAGTTATCAAGGGCATATCTGTGAACAAGGCCGCGCACCTAAACTCATTTCAACACCTGAATATGCCGGCATAGCAAATTATGCTTATCATCTTAATGCGGTTAAATTAGGTCAGTTTTTGCGAAAACACTGTATTGAAAAACTAGGCGTTAAACATGTTGTTGACCATGTAGCTGAAATAAACTCAGCTGACAATGGTGATATTGACTCAGTTCTAACAAAAGAGCACGGTGATATTACTGGCGATTTATTTATCGACTGCTCAGGTTTTTCTTCAATATTATTAGGTAAACACTTTAAGGTGCCTTTTATTAGCAAAAAGCATATTTTGTTTAATGATACTGCCTTAGCAGTACAAGTGCCTTATCCTGACGAAAATAGTGACATTGCTTCGCATACTATATCAACAGCGCAAAGCTCAGGCTGGATTTGGGATATAGGTTTACCTTCAAGAAGAGGGGTAGGTTATGTTTACTCAAGCGACCATACCAATGAAAAAGATGCTGAAGTAGAGCTACGCGCTTATATTGAATCTTCTATTGGCAAAGCTGAAACAGATAAACTTAACATAAGAAAAATTAGCTTTAATCCCGGACATAGAGAAAAGTTTTGGCATAAAAACTGTGTCGCTATCGGCATGGCTTCTGGGTTTTTAGAGCCACTTGAAGCTTCTGCCTTAGTTTTAGTTGAGCTAGCGGCAGCAAAAATAAGTCGTGAAATGCCAGCAACACGCGAAACCATGGACATAGTCGCCAAACGTTATAATAGACAATTCCTCTATCGTTGGCAGCGCATTATAGAATTTTTAAAGCTGCACTATATTTTAACTAAAAGATCCGACTCTGCTTATTGGCGAGATAATTGTAATGCTGAAACGATCCCTGAAAGTCTGCAAGAGTTATTAACCTTATGGGAGCATCAGCCACCAGGGCCGCAAGACTTCCACCATGTTGAAGAGGTTTTTCCTTCTTCAAGTTGGCAATATGTGCTCTATGGCATGGGCTTTGAAACACAAGAAAGTGAAGTGTCGCGCAAGTTCGTCAATGAAGAAATGGCGCATCAGTTCTTTAGTGAAAATGTCCAGCTTACTAAAAAGTACTTATCGGCATTACCCAGTAATAGAGAGTTGATTAATAAAATTAAACAATATGGTATGCATAAGATTTAGCTATTTTAATGAAGGTAGTGAGCAATATTCTGATAAATAATAGAGGTATTGTCATAGTCTTGGTGATACTTAAGTAAGTACTACCAAGGCCATGGCAAGTAAAACTTCTACGCTATCAATTCTTCTTTATCCATACGCTAGTGGTTTGAACGACAATATTGGTCTAAGAAAATTTGATGTGAAGGTAGGTCTGCGACTGCCTTATCAATTGTCTGTCTTATATCGCTTAAGAATTTATCGAGTTCGTGTGGCTTCATAATCGCGGCAATTTGATGATATTGTTCAGGATAAACACCTTGCCCCAACATGACTTGTGCCCATGAATCAACACGGAATAATTCGCCTTCAGAGGTGAAAATCCGGCCAGTCTCTTTGAATAAATCTAATCTTTGTTTAAGTGAATCAGGTATTTCCATACCTTTGCAGTACTGCCAAAACGGTGTGTCAGCTCTCTGGGTTGCATGGTAATGTAAAATAATAAAGTCTCGAATATGTTCAAGTTCACTGGTGAGTTGTTGATTATATTCGTTAACAGCAGAAGGGCTTATCCCTTCGAAAGGAAATAGTCGAATTAGGCGTAAAACACCTGACATGATCAAATGAATACTGGTTGATTCCAATGGCTCTAAGAAGCCGCTAGATAAACCTAAAGCAACACAGTTTTTATTCCAGCCTTTCCTTCTACGGCCAGTCTTAAACTTAATCACTCTTGGTTGGTTAATTGGCTCGCCTTCAATGTTATCTATCAAAAAGGTTTTGGCATCATCATCAGCTAAGTACTTACTGCAAAACACTAAACCATTACCTACTCTATGTTGTAATGGAATACGCCATTGCCAGCCGCTTTCACGGGCGATAGAACGGGTGTAAGGCAAGGGTGCTGATACCGACTTTGTTTGTACGGCTACAGCACTGTCACAGGGCAACCAGTGTGACCAATCTTCATAACCAGTATGTAAGGCTTTTTCGATGAGTAAACCAACAAAACCAGTACAATCTATAAATAACTGACCTTCAATAACATTGCCATTGGCAAGTTGTAGTGATTTAATTTCACCCGTTTTACTATCTTTGGCTACGTCGATAATTTTACCTTCTATGCGTTTAACACCATGATCCTCGGCAAAAGTGCGTAAAAACTTTGCATAGAGAGTAGCGTCTAAATGATAGGAATAATTTAAGCCCTTTTTAGAAAGGGCGAATTTTTCAGCTTTAGCTGCTTGAATTTCAGGAGAGTAATGATCAAAGGCGAATTCAATGTTGTTTTGTTTGCCGTGTAACCAAAAATGCTGAAACTCTCCAGCCCAACATTCTTTTCCTACACGGCCAAAACCATGCATATATTCATCATCGCCCTTTTTCCAGTTTTCAAAGTTAATACCTAATTTGAACGTTGCATGCGTTGCTTTCATGAAGGCTTGTTCATTGATCCCCAGTAGACGATGAAATGCGGTTAGAGTCGGGATTGCTGCTTCACCAACACCGACAGTAGCAATTCCGTCTGACTCTACTAAGGTGATATCAAAGGATTTACCTAACAACTTTGACAATGAAGCTGCTGACATCCAACCGGCAGTTCCGCCACCAGCAACAACTATTTTAGTGATTTTTTGATTATTCATTTAAACCTCAAAACATGGGTTGTCATTAACAGGCAAACTATTGCTTATTTTTTAAATCGACTAAGCGTTGAATATTGTCCAAAGAGGCAGTAATGAAATAGGCTACTCTTAACAGGCCAGAGCTATGCAGTTCAGTCAGGGCATCACCACTAAGCTGGGAAAGCTTTTCTTCGTTTAGGGTATAATTGCCTTGCAGAGAAATTTTTTCACCATTGTTTAATTCAATATTTAAAGCAACAGGTTCAATTAAATCATTTTTCAAGAAAGCGGCCAACATTTCTTGGTTTAGTTGTGAACCTTCATGCAGTGTTTTTAATGATTGGTTTACTTGCTGGAGGTAAGGACTAGCCTGACCATCTTCTAAAAATATTGGCTCACCACTTTTTTTGTTTACTCGAGGGTTGTCCATATCAATGGCGACTATTGGCTGTCTAACATTTTCGCCGTTTTCTTCTTTTTCTTCAAAACCAATAATGAAAGGGCCTTTTTTAATCATCGCCGGGATATAGCTGGCTTGCCAACCGTTATTAATATATTGGTTCTCACCAGCAACTAAACCAAGTAATACCACACTTTGAAATTGACCTGTTTCAGGGTTTTTAATAAATAGAATAGGGTAGTCACGTTGTGCTGCTTTAATTTCGTTAGGGAATATCAAGGCACTGTTAATGTTTTCTGAAAATTCATCGTCAAAATGGGTGATAACTTTAATGTATTTGTGGTTTTTATTATCGAGAATGTCGTGATTAGCCATGGAAAATCCTATAGATGAATGTTACTTAATAAAGGTTTTTATTTATTTTAGATAGCACTAGTTTTAACAGTTTTAAGTAATTTTTTATAAAAGGATCTGGCAGAAAGATCACTTTATAAAAAATCATTTAGCTTTTTCTTGTTCTTCTAGGAGCTGAGTATTTATATACTAAATAAAAATAAACCGCCAAATTTTTAGGCTTAGCGGCTTATTAATCGGTAACGCTTAATTTTTAGTTATTCGTTAAAAACTGATCTCGTATAACTTAGAAAGTGTAACGAAGGCCTAATTCATAACGTGCATCCCATTCTTCGGCATAAGTAAGCTGGTTAGCTGTTCGACCATGTTTACGCGGGTCTTCACCAGTAATGTTAATACCTGCGAATGACATTGAGAACTGCTCGGTCACTTGATAACCAACACTGAAATCAATTTGTGAATACTCTTCAGTAAACTCAGGCTCATTTGAATAAACTGCCGCATTGTTCAAGAATTCATCACGCCAGTTATAAGCAATACGTGCTGAGAAGTCTTCCATTTCGTATAACAACACCAAGTTAGCCGTGTCACTTAAACCAAGTAAAGCAAACTGGGTATCCGTAGCTGTTAAATCAAACTCTATATCACCATTAACAAGGGTATAGTTCGCTTGAAAACCAAAACCACTATCGCCAAAGAAATGCTGCACCGCGAATTCCATACCATCGATAACCGCACTTTTGTTGTTCGTGGGTGATTGTGATAAAAAATTCATTAATGGATCGTCGCTGTTAGCATAAACATCTACTAATTTTTCATAGTCGTTATCGGTATGACCGTTAGCATAAATTGTTTCACCTAACTGAGTCGCCGCAACTTGTGAGAATAAGGTTGTTTCGTTAACGTTAATACCAGCGGCATTTAAATCATTAATCGCTTGTAAAGCTCTTGGGCCGGCACTTGGATCTCTTAAACCATAATAATCACTGACAACCGGTGCATTACCAATAAATTTATCAACATCTTTTCTGAAATAACCTGCAGAAACATAACTTGTATCGGCAAAATACCATTCCATTGAAATATCAATGTTAGTTGATTCTAATGGTACCAGTGATGCTCTACCACTACTTGCCGAGCCATTTAGTTCATTAAGTACTGTTGGTGCGCCAGGGCCGCCAGTAATGCTTACAGCATTACTTAATTGGCCGTAGGTAGGCCGAGCAATGGTTTGACTAAATGATGCACGTGCTTTCACGCTCTCTGTTAAGTCAATATCAAAATCAATATTAGGTAAAAAGTGACTATAAGAATTTGACTCACTACGCATTTCAGCATCGACAAAGGCGCCTTGATCTACGGTAAAGTCATTATTGCTTACCCAGCGTACCGCGGTTGGTTGAGCGATATTAGCCGTTGAAGTAGATTTAGTATCTTCATAACGTAGACCTACAGAGACGTTATAAGGCAGATCCGAGATGTGACCCGAGTAAGAGGCTTTTACGTAAGCCGCAGTAACATCTTCTTGAATACGTCGGTCAGTTGCAAGGGCTGTATCACGTGCTAAATCTAAGCCATACACAGGCGCGGCCCAATCGGCTAGGGCTATAGTGTCGCCGCGGAATGCCTGTGTCCAACCTGCTACTTTGTAATCGTCTAATGAATCATTAAAATCAATAGCATCTAACATCGAGGCAGGAATTTCACCAGGGTTGTTTACACCCCAATCACCCATGGATTGGTTAGTACTTGATTGAGTTGAGTGGTTATCCATTTCTCTTGATTCAATACCAAAATCGATTGTACCGTCTTCAAACGCCCAAGTTCCGTCGATACGAATTTGAGTAATATCATTGGTATTGTAAGCATGTGACTTTTGATAAATAGAGGTACCCACATCGCTGACGTCAAATGCATTGTTACAGTTTAAACCAATGCGAGCGTCACAATCATCAAACCCAACCATTATGTCTGGAAGGCCAGAGGTACCGAAGTAACCACCTTGTTGTGCTAAAATGTTTGAACCAATACCGAAAGTGACATCATTGCCATAGCTTGATAATGGTGACGACTCAGAAGAAGAATCGTTATAATCAAAGGCTAAGGTTAAATCATCATTAACTTCCCAAACTAAGTTCAAGCCAATAGCGTCATCTTCGGTGATTGAGTTACGATATTTTTGTTTTGTTGCAATATCACGCGGTGCTTGCTCTCTTTTATCCTCAGCATAGTGTAAAGGTGAAGGGTTTAAACCATCAGTAAAAGTGATATCACTTTTATAATCAGACATCCAAATTGATAGTTCAGTACCTTGTTGCTCTTGCTCTAACTTAGAATAGGTATAATCAAAAGTCGCGGTAATAGTCTCTATAGGGCGATATTGCAAGGTTAATTGCGCATTAGTACGTTCACGCTGTCTATCCCATAAACGGTAAGAAATACTTGAAGGTAATGCAAAATCTTCACCGATACCTGGAGCATTATTTAATTGCGTAGGAGCGCCAGGAGAGGTAGCCGGCACCATATCAGGTACAGTACCGTCATATACACCGTTACGCCATTGATCAATGTTAGCAGACGTTGAGCTACTATCACGTTGAGAGAAACTAGCGGTGATTGAAGCACCAAACATCTCATCTTCATCCGTCCAGCTTAATAAGCCAGAAAGTTCAGGTGTTACTTGGTCACTGTAATCACCAACACCATCTCTTACGGAGGTGTCCATCATGGCTTTACCACCGATGCTGGCAATAAAACCTGGGTTATCAAGTGGTTTAGCTGTATTAATGTTAATGGTTGCACCAATACCGCCACTTGCAGCAGCAGCATTAGCTGTTTTGTATATTTCTACCGATTTAACAGCATCAGAAGCAAGATTTTGGAAATCGAAAGCTCTGTTATCAGAAGCGCCACCACCGTCAGGTAAAGTAGATGAAGCCATAAGGCGGCCATTCAAGGTAACCATATTATACTGAGGACCAAATCCACGAACTGTTACTCGGCTACCCTCACCATTTGAACGGTCAATTGAAACACCTGTGATACGTTGTAAAGATTCCGCTAAGTTAGTATCAGGGAACTTACCTATATCCTCAGCAGAGATGGCATCGACGACACCCGTAGCATCACGCTTTAAACGTGTTGACTCTTTAATGCTTGAACGCATACCAGTTACTTCGATAACTTCAACGTCTGCTTTTTCTGATACTTCTTCTGCTGATACTGCAGGTAGCGCTGTTGCCCCGAGTATCAATGATAAGCTTGTTGCAATTCTTGTTTTAGTAAATGTTTTCTGAATCATGTTATATCCCCAGTTTAGTGGATCACTTTATAATTATATGTATTGGTTAAGCGCTTACATTTTTATACAGAAAAATATAACAAATCGGTAATAAATGACAAGCTGTAATTGAATGTATCTATGTAAGCGCTTACATGGACGGTAAGTTAATAACAAAAATAGGTCAATAAATATTTCAAAGTAAATTAAAGTTTATACACTAAATGTACAAATAGCATACAGGTGCGTGCTTTATTTGTTTGTCGTAAGTTACTGTTACAAAAGGGAGTTACATTGCTTTACCATTAGATGTTAAAAATTATCATTGATAATAATACAAATGCCAGTATATTTGTAAGCGCTTACATTTATTGACGTCTAAGCTAATGAAATTGTAATTAGTACCTTGGTGTTTTTCACGTGTGAATGTAATTTTGGTAATAACAGTGAGCCTAATAATGATAAAAAATATAAAACAGCATCAACAGAATTTAGGCCTAAACTCTGGCCCGAATTCTGCCCTGAGCTTAGGCGAAAAAGTAGGTTATGCCTGCGGCGATGTTGCCTCAAACTTTTATTGGCGTGTCTTTGATGTATTTCTCTTTATCTTTTATACCGATGTTTTTGGTCTTTCAGCGGCCGCCGTCGGTACCATGATGCTGGTGACTCGACTTATTGATGCCTTCTCTGACCCACTTATGGGTGCAATTGCTGATAGAACTAATACCCGTTTTGGTAAATTCAGGCCCTATTTACTCTGGGGTATTATCCCTATGATTGCCGCAGGGGTACTTACTTTTACCGTGCCTGATGTCAGTGATGGCAATAAACTGATTTGGGCTTATGGCTCTTACATCTTTATGATGTTGGCGTACACCTTTATAAATGTGCCCTACGGTGCCTTACTCGGTGTGGTTACGGGTGACAGTCAGCAAAGAACAACCTTAACCAGCTTTCGCTTTATTGGCGCTTTTTCAGGTGGTAGTCTTGTTGCTTATATGACGCCTGAGTTAGTAAATTACTTAGGGCAGGGTGATGAAGCACTTGGTTGGCAACTTACTATGCTTACTTATGGTTTAGTTGCTGCGGTACTCTTTGTAATAACTTTCTTGTCTACCACTGAGCGTATATCGCCGCCAGCACAGCAAAAAACACCGGTATTACAAGATTTAAAAGATTTAACCCAGAATAAACCTTGGAAGATTCTTTTTGTCCTAGCACTTATCATCATGATGACTATCTCATTAAGAGGCAGCAGCGGAACTTTCTATTTTAAATATTATGTTGAACGTCCAGATTTAATTGGCAGCTTTGCTATGGCCTACATGATTGCTTTAGCCGTTGGCGCAGCGTCTACGCCTTTATTGACCAAGTTCATTGATAAGCGCCGCTTGTTGATGATATTAATGACTATTGTCGCAGCGCTATCACTCATTTTCTACTTTGTGCCAAAGGACAACATTACTTTGATGTTTGTCCTGCAAATACTAATTGGTTTAGCATTGGGGCCAAAATCACCGTTAGTTTTTTCTATGTATGCCGACACCGCCGATTTCTCGCAATGGCGTACTGGCAGACGGGCCACAGCGATGATATTTTCAGCTGCAGCATTTGCACAAAAATTGGGTGGTGCCCTTGCGGGCGCTATGATTGGCTGGACGCTGGCTTCTTTAGGTTATATTGCCAACCAGGTGCAAACTGGTGCATCGGAGCAAGGTATAGTGTTATTAATGACCTTGCTTCCGGCTATTTTTGCCGCCATTGCAGTGCCAGTTATTTATTTTTATCCGTTAGATGATCAGCAGTTGAAAAAGTTGCAAGGTGAATTACTTACTCAGGAAATAAAAGCACGGGAAGAAATCGCACTGCAAAACCCAACCAAGCAAGAAAACCCTAATGATACTGATGAGCAAACAGGAGCCGTTAATGCCTAATTCTCCTTTAGCTAAGCAGCCTTTACTCTCTATAGGTAACGCTGTTGATGGTCATAGTAAAATAAAACTAAACAGCCCTACAGAATTGCCTAATGCGACAGGTTTTTTATGGAACCGCGCCATGGTCATACAAGTTAATTGTCGTGGTTATGTTAATGCACAGTTTATGCAGCCTGAGCCCGCTAAATACTCTTACGCGCCGAACATGGAAGCTAAAAGTTTTATACAACCCGAGCATAGTTATTTTAGTCATCATCCTGGACGATTTTTTTACCTTAAAGATGAAGATAGTGGCGAAATAATTTCATTACCTTATGAACCAATGCGGGTTGAACTCGATAAGTTCTCTTTTGAACTTGGCAATAGTGATATTGCTTGGTCCATTGAACACAGTGGCTTGCAGATAAATATCAAAGTGAATTTAACCAAAGATGATTTAGTTGAATGTTGGTCTTTTTCGGTGCTTAACTTAACTGAGCGGCTAAGAAATATTAGCGTTTACCCGTATTTCACTATTGGCTATATGTCGTGGATGAATCAGTCAGCTACTTATGATGAAGCGTTAAATGCCATTGTGGGAAATAGTGTAACCCCTTATCAAAAAGTAGAAGACTACTTTAAAAATAAGCAGTTAAAAGATAAAACTTTCTTTCTTAGTGATACTGTTCCTACGGCGTGGCATGCCAATCAAAAGGTCTTTGAAGGCGAGGGTGGCTTGCATAATCCCAGTGCCTTACAAGCTGAGCTTTTAGAAAATGTTGATGCACGTTATGAAACTCCGGTTGCAGTAATGCAGTTTCAGCAGCAGTTATTAGCCAGTGAGCGCAAAACCTATCAATTTTTATTTGGTCCGGCAAAAGATGAAGCCGAAATCGCGATAATTAAAGAAAAATACTTGGGGCATAGGCAGAGAAGCCAAGCAGAGCAATGTTATCGGGATTACCTTAATCAAGGCAAAGCCTGTTTAACCATTAACAGTGTTAATGGTAAAGAAAATAATGGCTTTGATGATTTTGTTAATCATTGGCTGCCAAGGCAGATGTTTTATCACGGCGATGTTAATCGCTTAAGTACAGACCCACAAACGCGTAATTATATTCAAGATAATATGGGCATGGCTTTTATTGATAGCGATACCACTCGGCGAGCTTATATCTTAGCGGTATCACAGCAAGCCATTAGCGGTGCTATGCCAGAAGGGGTTTTGCTGCATCAAGACGCAGAGCTTAAATATATTAATCAGGTGCCCCATGCTGATCATGGGGTTTGGTTACCTATCTGCCTATCGGTTTATTTAAACGAAACTGCTGATGTCAATTTACTCAGTGAAATGATAACTTTTGCCGATTCAGAGCAAGCTCAATCTTTTACCTGCCATATAGAGTTAGCTTTAGATTACCTTATTAATGCCACCGATCATCGCGGTTTAAGTTTTATAGAGCAAGGCGATTGGTGTGATCCGATGAATATGGTTGGTTATCAAGGTAAAGGAGTATCTAGTTGGCTATCATTAGCAACGGCCTACGCATTAACTAGTTGGTGTGACCTTTGCAATGAATACGACATTAATATTAGCCGGCAAAAGTATGATGAATATCGCTTTGCTGCCCAAGCCATTAATAAGGCGGTAAATGAACACTTGTGGCATGGGCAGTGGTTTGCCCGTGGCATTACCGATGATGGTCGTGTTTTTGGAACTGATGAAGAGGCAGAGGGCAAAATATTTCTTAATCCACAGAGTTGGGCCATGCTCAGTGGCGCGGCAAATGAGCAACAACAAATAGCTATGATTTCGGCAATATCAAAACAGTTAACAACACCGCAAGGGGTGATGATGCTGGCGCCTAGTTATACCTCCATAGTGGAAGATATTGGTCGTATTACCCAAAAACATCCAGGCGTATCTGAAAATGGCTCTGTCTATAATCACGCGGCAATATTTTATATTTACGCCCTTTATCAAGCGGGACAAAATAACTTAGCTTTTGACTTGCTCAGTAAAATGCTGCCCTCCCTTGAAAATTCCCAAAGAACCGGGCAGTTACCAATTTATGTGCCTAATTATTATCGCGGTGCTTATCATCAATTCCCTAAACAAGCCGGTCGCTCGAGTCATTTATTTAATACCGGTACTATCTCTTGGTTATATCGTTGTTTAGTTGAGGAGCTGTGTGGCTTAAAGGGTTGTGCCAGTGGTTTGCATATAGCACCAAAATTGCCCACAGCGATGAAATATTTATCAGGTCAACGGCTATTTAGGCGAGCAATCATTGATTTCACTATCGAGCAAAGCAGCGAGATAGGTACGATTGAAATTTTACTCAATAAACAAGTTATCTCTGGCAATGTATTAACTACCTTACAGCAAGGACAAAATTATCAACTGCAGGTGACGGTACCGCTACATGAGTAACTTAGGTAACCAAGCTTTAGAAAACCAATCTTTAGCGAAACAAGTGCCGCGATTATTTATAGTTATGGGTGTTAGCGGCACGGGTAAATCAAGCTTAGCCCAAAAAATGTCCGATGAACTTTCGTTAGTTTTTATTGATGCAGATGATTTTCATAGCCTTCAAGCCAAAAAGCATATGGCAGATAATAAGCCCTTAACGGATGAGATGAGAGCGCCATGGCTTGCAACTATCATCGCGCATTTAACTTCACTTCATCAGCAAGGTAAGTCAGTTGCGCTTGCTTACTCAGGTTTAAAGTCGGTGCATCGAGATCTATTTAGAGAGTTACCTTTTGCATGTCATTTTTTATATCTTGTTGGTGACCGAAACGTTATCGAAAAAAGAATTGCTCAGCGTGAAAGGCACTTTTTTTCTACTGAGTTACTTGATAGCCAATTTTTAGCGATGCAGGCACCGATGCAGAGTGAACAAGATGTTAGCTTTATAAATATCGATAGATCTTTTTTACTGGTAGCAAACGAAATAAATAACATAGTTAAAGAAATAGTGGAGCTAGGGAACAATGAGTAGATTGGTAAATTTACTAACAGTGTTAGTGGTGATAGTGACGTTAACTACAGTGGATGCCAATGCATTTGCCGTTACTGTTACTGTTATTGATGTTGAGATTGATAAACGCGCCCTTGAGGCTAAAAAAGTAAAAGAAATAATGACCATGGACGGCATTGCCAATGAGGCTAGCTGGCAATTAGCAAGCTGGCAACCAATAGACCAGTTAATCTTAGGCAGTATGCCAAGCAAAGAGGATTTTTCTGGTCGATTTAAAATAATGTGGGATGAACAACAGTTATATCTGTTGGTAGAAATCACCGATGATATTTTATTCGATCAACACGCCGATCCGCGTCATCTATATTGGGATGATGATTGTTTAGAGATATTTATTGATGAAGATGGTTCAGGTGGTAATCATCAGTTTAATTTTAATGCTTTTGCTTATCATGTTGCTCTTGACAATCAGGTGGTTGATATTGGAGAAAACAATGCCGATGGCTCTGATAATTTTATCTTGTTAAATGATCATGTAACTAGTGTTTGGCGACGTAATGAACAATCACCAAATAAAGTTATCTGGGAATTGTCGGTTCGAGCTTATGGCGATAGTTTTTCATTGCAAGTGCCAATGCAAACAAGCATACAAAATAAAAAGATACAGCCAGTAAAATTATCCGAGGGGAAAAACCTCGGCTTCATGTTGGCTTATTGTGATAACGATGGCAGTAAAACCCGTGAACATTTTATTGGCTCGGTTGATATTAAAGCGGTAAATGGTAATAAAAATTTAGGTTATATCACCGCCGATGTTTTCCAAAGATTGACCCTGATTAGGTAACTAAAACGATTACCTTTCATTTTAATTCCGCATTTTATTAAAAATATCACAATAGCTATAGCTTTAATAAATTTGTTAAATAACAAATTGGTAAGCTGCCATAAAGACATTTGCTAATAATAAGATTTAAACTTGAAGCCATAATTTCACTTGCTAAAAATATCGGTAGATATTATGTTAGAGTAATAAATGTAAGCGCTTACATTTATTACTCACCACAAAAATAAAGAAGTTGAAAAAGGTTAGTTAATGAAAGCTATATTTATCAAAGATAGATTGAAAAACACTATGCTTGTTTCTGCGGCACTTACCCTAACGCTAGGTCTTAGTGGCTGTATACATGACAATGAAACCGTCATTACTAATAAGGAAGCTAGTACAGCAGCCAAGCAAAATCTGGCTCATGCGGAAGATCGCCTAGCGACAGTAGAGCAAGATGTTGAAGCATTATTGGAAAAAATGACCTTGCCAGAAAAAGTCTCTTTGGCTCATGCCAGTGGCAAATTCCACATTAATGCCGTTGAGCGTGTTGGTATTCCTGAAATGTGGTTATCTGACGGTCCTCACGGTGTTCGTCATCAAATAGAGCGACATACCTGGGCATCAGCGGGTTGGACCGATGATCATTCGACTTATTTACCTCACCTTACCTCAGTTGCGGCAAGTTGGGATGTTGAAATAGCTCGTTTGCACGGTCAGGTCTTAGGTGCTGAAGCTCGGAATAGAAAAAAAGATTTTATCTTAGGCCCAGGTGTTAATTTAGCGCGATTGCCTTTATACGGTAGAAACTTTGAATATATGGGCGAAGATCCCATTTTAGCGGCAAAACTAGTGGTACCGCAAATCAAAGCCATTCAAGCTAATGATGTTGCCGCTACGGTTAAACACTATGCGTTAAATACGCAAGAGTTAAACCGCACCGGTGTGAATGCCAAGCCAGATGAACGCACTTTAAGAGAAGTCTACTTACCTGCCTTTGAAGCGGCGGTTAAAGAGGGCGGTGTGCTTGGTATGATGGGGTCATACAATCAATACTATGGTACTAATGCTAATCAAAGCAAGCACTTGGTTATGGATATACTAAAAGGCGAGTGGGGCTATCAAGGTGTTTTACTTACCGATTGGCATGTTGATATTAATACCTATGATGCCGCTGTTAATGGTTTAGATTTAGAAATGGGCACTGATGTTGCTGATTATCAAGACTACTTCTTGGCTAAACCTTTTCTAGAGATGATCCAAGCGGGTAAAATCCCTGAATCTGTCGCCGATGAAAAAGCTAGACGTATTTTACGAGCGCAGCACACTATAGGTATGTATGATGAAAATCGTTTACCGGGTGCTAGAAATATTAAAGCACATCAAGCTGCCGCCCGTAAAATTGCTACCGAAGGTGTGGTGTTATTAAAAAATGACATTGTTGGCACTAAAACGATATTACCCTTAGATAAAAAACAACTGAAAAATATACTGGTACTGGGCCCTAATGCTGATAAAAAACATGGCAAAGGTGGTGGCTCATCAGAAGTAAAATCTTTATATGAAGTGACTCCGTTAGTAGGCTTAATAGCACATTTTGGCGATCAGGTTAAAATTACTGTGATGAGAGCGCGCAGCAGTGAGTTAGCTGCCATTGCCAGTGATTATGTTGAAAGTCGTCATTGGACGGGTACACCAGCATGGAACATCTCATACTTTGCTGAGTCAAAACGTAATAAGTTAATTGAACAATCTTGGATTGTTGACTCAAAGTTTAGCGCTAAAGATATCGGCAAAAATCAGCACATCACTATGGTTGCAAAGATCAAACCTTTAATGTCAGGTTTGCATCAATTAAACGTGGAAACACTAGGTGACTTTAAATTAAAAATAAATGATAACATCGTTATTAGTCATCAAGTGAGTGCTAATACATCAAAAGAACTTAGTGCCTTAACTCATGATATTGAGTTAATCGCCGGTAAATCTTATACCTTTGAAATTGAGTACGATGGCAAGCAACACTTTATTTTAGGCTGGAATGCGCCGGGCGAATTATTTGCTAGTGAAGCGGAATATATTGCAGCAGCTCAACAAGCCGACGCAGTTATCTATTTTGGCGGTTTGAGCCATGGAGATGACAGGGAGTCAATTGATCGCCCTGATATGAAATTGCCTAACTCACAAGACGAAATTATTAGTAAGCTGATTGTCGCCAATGAGAAAACCGTAGTATTTCTAGTGGCTGGCTCAGCGGTGGAAATACCTTGGGCTGAACAAGCTAATGCTATTGTCTGGGGTTGGTATGGAGGCATGGAAGCGGGTCATGCCTTTGCGGATATTTTAACTGGTGTTGTTAATCCAAGTGGTAAAATGCCAATTACTTTACCGGCTCGTTTAGAAGATACTGCACCAATAGCCTTGAATGATTATAACGCCAAAGAAAGTTTATATACTGAAGGCGTATTTATTGGCTATCGTTGGTTTGAGCAACAAAATATTAAGCCAACTTTTGTCTTTGGTCATGGCCTTTCTTATACCAGCTTTGCCTTAACCAATATTGCTTTATCGGCAGCAAGTATTACTGCGGATGAAGGTATTACCGTGACAGCAATGGTTAAAAATACCGGTAAAGTTGCTGGCGCCGAGGTGGTGCAAGTATATCTACATGACGTTGAATCCAGTGTTGATAGACCAGCAAAAGAATTGAAAGGTTTTGCCAAAGTATTCTTAGCGCCAGGTGAAAGTAAACTAATCAGTATATTCCTGAATAAACGTGATTTATCTTTTTGGGATATTAATAGTAATGATTGGCTAGCAGAATCCGGTGATTTTGAAGTATTGCTGGGCACCTCGCTTGATCAAATCAAACTTAAGGCAAGCTTTAATTACCAACAATAATTTAACTTCTGGCTTAACATATTCGAGCCTAGTCAGAATATTTATCTCAATACCTCAGAGGCAAGGCTTAATAGCTGAGATGGTTACCCGAAAAAATCTCACCTCAATATATATTAACTGAAGAAAGTGGATGAAATTAGCAAAGCTATTTTTATACTTGATAGTGATGACTTTTTTATCTGCGTGTGCAGAAGGCGATAATACTAAGATTGTCAGTGACTCTAGCAAAGAGAAATAGTCGGGTCGAACTGGAAATTCCAAGTATATTGTTGTCTCAAGAGCAGGTTATCAAGATAAATTACACGGCTTTTGGTTAGGGCAAAGTATTGCTAATTGGACCGGATTAGATACCTTAGAAAAACTTGGTCATAACAAGGTGGGTTTTACTGTTCATGAGGATAAAGGTCATGATGCTTGGACTCGAGTTTATTCAGGCGATGATCTTTATCAGTGGTTATTATCTTATGAGATTAACACTCCCACTCAATAGGTTAACAGTAGTTATGAAAGCTAAATCATTTTGATTTTATTATTTATATTATCAAGTTTTTCCGTAGAGAGCTTTGCTGAAATAGCTGATAAAGCGCCTGATGCTAGCACAGTGATTTCACTTAACATTTATGGCTGGAAAGCCATGCCTGCGCATAGTGATGATTACGCTGAGTTAATTAAGGGTAATAAGGTTGATATTCTTGGTATTCAAGAAGGTGTCGACGATTGGTAGCTTAAAGAAAGTGATATTAATAATAAACTACCGACTAACTATCAGCGTGCGGTTACTTTAAAAAAATCACTTGGTCAATGTTGGCAGCGTCAATTCCAAATTTTTATTAACCATTGCCAGGGCAATCGCTTTATTGACTCTGGCCGTTTTGATTTAACCGATGGCCCTAATGCTACCAAAACAGGTGAGTATGCGCTGATAGAAAAAGCGAATGAGCGCTATTTTATAGTTAATGTTCATTGGGACTATGAAGCAATACCCGAAAATCTTATTGGGTGACTTTAATGCTCATTGTGATAGTCGCGAGGGGGAATTAGTGCAGTCAAAATCTAAGCTGACCTTAGTCAAAAATGCCGGCATAGATTGTCTTTTTGTAAAAGACCTGACTGGTAAGGCAAAAGAAACCTCTGTTTATCCTTCAGATCATCCTGCTATTGCTGCTAGCTTGCTATACGAAAGCAGCTCAGCGCAGTAAAACTCTTTAAAGTAATGTGACTATCTAAACGAATGCTTTAACTTAAATAAAAGTAACATGCTTTCAATAACATTACTGCCTTGTCGATAGTCAGTCCTATAAATAACTACTCTTTACTTCTCGGCATAATTTATCGGCATTACTTAGAGGTATTAGTTATCGACAAAACTTATTCTGTTTACTCGGCTACGGTGGATGGGGGGAGGTGATATTAGTTTTAACTAACTCCTTATTCAGCCAAGTTACTGCATCTTGCCAGCCTAAATCTAGACCTGAAAAAGTTCTGACATTCAATTGATCAATGCTGCGCCTATCGGCAACCGTTTTACTGGATTTTTTACCTTGTTCGCTATAATTCACTGCTGCAATGGCAACTATATTTTCACTAGAGCCCATGATAAATTGTGCGCCTAGGCTATAAGAGTAATTATTAATTTTATTGATTAACACCCCATAGTTACCTTTAAAAATACAGGCAAGAAAGTTATCATATTCTTCAACCATTTCTATGGATACCTCAACACCTTCATCGATAATTATTTCGGCAATGCTGTCGCTGATAATGCTAATATCAGCGAAACTTAATCTATGTTTGTGCATACTGCTATCTCAATTCCGTTTGTTAGTTCACAGCTGATTGTAAGCGTTCATATTTATTTGTCTATAAAATAATCAGTTATTCATTAATTAGTCGGCTAATTAGTTAGCCTATTAGTTAGTAATAAGAAAAGCTCATGTAGTGCCTATGTTTACAGGCAATGTTTAAAGGTTATGTTTAAACACTATGTTTGTCTTGCTTTGACAATTTACTTGATAACTTTTCTTGGCTAACTGGGTAATAATATTCAGAGTGAAAGTTTGTCGACATTGGATATCAATATTATCCGTTAACTCTGCTCGTTTATTAGCAATTAAATCCACTGAATTCATTGCTTCTCCTTGACCATTAAAGCGCAAACCTTCAATGACATGGCGACCCATCTCGTTAATACGCCAAGTTATTTCATTCTTTGGTGCGTTGATAGGAAGTCCAATGGTATGTTTAATTAAATAGTTGGTAGGGGCAAGTCCAGACCAACCGATAAAGTCAGGCTTAGCTTGACGACCTTGTGTGACTTCTAGCGGGGTGTAGTTCTCCCATGCGGTATTAGTATCAAGAAAAACTCGCGTAGTACGGTCAAGATTATTCATCGCGCTAGAGTAAATTTATTGTTTACTTCAATACCCTGTATAACCATGGGATTTGTTGGCACCCAAACAGCGTCAGCGTTAAACAAGTTTTTACTATGTTTGATCTGTTGCCTGATATTATCTTTTGGATAAAAGATACTCTGAGTAGGGTGGTTTACGCTAATCAAATGTTTGTCGAACATCTAGGTTATAGCAATTTAGAGCAGGTTTTAGGTAAGTCAGATAGTGATTTATCGCCTAACCATATAGCAAAGCAGTTTATTGTCGATGATCAAAAGGTGATGTCAGGTGAAACTGTCACTGATCGCTTAGAAATGAATATCATTAGATCAGCTGAATCGGCTTGGTTTTCAACCTCTAAAAGGCCATTGTTTGATGAAAAAAAGCTCATTATTGGTTCATATGGCATTACTCGACATTTACAAAAACAGTGAAAACCTTATCGGGTATCGATGAATTAAAATTCCAGTGCAGTTCATCAGAGAAAACTTTCATAATGAACTTTCAATAGAGCAGCTTGCCGAGGTGGCGCATTTATCTATTAGCGCCTTAGAAAGGCGTTTTAAAAAATACTTGGCTAAAACGGCAAAGCAATTCATTCGTCAAATCCGTTTAGATAATGCTCGACGATTATTGGTTGAAACTAAACTACCCATTGCTCAAGTTGCTTATCAGTCAGGATTTTCTGACCACAGTTATTTTAGTCGACACTTTAAATTGATGTTTGGGCAGCTACCCTTGCAATTAAGGCAGCAGCGATTATCTTCTATAGGCGTTATTTGAATGGTACGGCTATATATTAAAATATTTTCGATAAGCCTCTACTATTTAGCCACTAATTTTATTAAAATTAGTTTTATGTTTTGAAAAGTAGTTTAACTAATTATTACTTTTTTATAAGGCTATTCTGTTTAAAAGTCAGCCAATTCAAATTTAAAAAAAGCCATTATTTATGAAATTTAGTCCACTTGTGCAAGAGTTAATTGATTCACTAAAGTGTTTACCTGGTGTTGGCGCAAAGTCAGCACAACGCATGGCCTTTCAGTTACTTGAGCGTAACCGACGTGGCGGCAGTAAACTTGCCAAAACTCTAGCAAAGGCGATGACTGATATTGGCCATTGCCAAGAATGTCGTAATTTTACCGAAGAAGCCTTATGTGAAATTTGTCAAAGTCCAAAACGGCAACTTTCTACTACTTTATGTATTGTTGAAACGCCGGGTGATGTTATTGCCATAGAGCAAACAGGTGAATTCTTTGGTAAGTATTTTGTGCTGATGGGGCACTTATCGCCCATTGATGGAATTGGTCCAGATGACTTAGGCTTAGATATATTAGCCAAGCAATTTGCTACTGGTCACTTTAGTGAGGTTATCTTAGCAACAAACCCTACGGTAGAAGGGGAGGCTACAGCACACTTTATTGCCGAACTTGCTCAGCAATACCAAGTCAATATATCTAGAATAGCGCATGGTGTACCTGTAGGAGGTGAGTTGGAGTTTGTTGATGGCAATACGCTATCTCATGCCTTATCGGGTAGAAAAGCTTATGAGCTTTAACCTATTCATAGTCGATAAAAAGCGCTAAGGCAGAAGTCGGTGGGAAGGTTTAACCGCCGGTAAATTTAACATTAAAACCTGCCTTTTCTAAAACCTGTTGTATTACGTCACGCTTATCGCCCTGAACCTCAATGGTTTCACCAACGACTGAGCCGCCACTGCCACAGGTTTTCTTTAATTTCTTTGCTAATTCTTTTAGTGCTTTGCTATCTAAGCCTAAGCCACTGATAACAATAACCCCTTTGCCTTTTCGGCCTTTAGTTTCACGTCTAACCCGAGCAAAACCATCACTTGGGGTAACTGTTTTTTGTTTTTTTTGGTCAATGCGGCCACTGTCAGTTGAATAGACTAATGAATCATCACTTGTTGGCGCCG
Source organism: Colwellia psychrerythraea (assembly GCF_000764185.1). Taxonomy (GTDB): domain Bacteria; phylum Pseudomonadota; class Gammaproteobacteria; order Enterobacterales; family Alteromonadaceae; genus Colwellia; species Colwellia psychrerythraea_B. The sequence goes on along the minus strand of NZ_JQEC01000011.1, from coordinate 276,219 downwards.
ACTTACCTTGCTCAATTGGCTTTTTACCAAAAGCAGCAGCTAAATCACTTAAACTAGATAAACTATTTTTCATAACTCACTCAATACTATTATTCAGATTGGGATAATACCAATTTGATTAAACTTCTCCTCAACTCAGAGCTGTACTCAATGTTCATTAACAAGGCAGATTTGTTTAGGTCTAGTCATTCTAAACCAAATAAATTTAACGATGTTAGTGGGCATTGAGTAAGCTCCCATAGGACGAGTTTAAAGGGTTTATATGCGGCGTTATTGATTTTGACAAGGGAATAACCATTATCTTTAATCAATGCCTTGCCTCTAAACCCTTTAATTCTCGCTGAGTGGGAAAGAATTTAATCAACTTGGTATTACTAAACATATTTTAGATAAAATAAAACCACGTCTTATTTGCATAAGCGTGGTTTTATTATATCAACATTATTTTGTGCTTAACACTATTTGAAATAAAGGCTACAAAGTAATGTTTTTTACTTATCTTATAGTTTGCTTTCTAACTCAGGTAAAGCATCAAATAAGTCAGCAACAATACCGTAATCTGCAACTTGGAAGATTGGTGCTTCAGGGTCTTTGTTGATTGCAACAATGACTTTTGAGTCTTTCATACCAGCTAAATGCTGAATAGCACCACTAATACCGACAGCAATATATAAGTCAGGTGCAACTATTTTACCTGTTTGACCAACTTGCATATCGTTTGGTACAAAACCAGCGTCAACAGCAGCTCGTGATGCGCCAATAGCAGCGCCAAGTTTGTCAGCAATACCGTCAAGTAACTTGAAGTTATCGCCATTTTGCATACCGCGACCACCAGAGATTATTACACTCGCTGCGCCTAAATCTGGACGTTCAGAAACAGTCAACTCGTCACTTACATGACTTGATAGACCCGCATCGGTAACTGTGTTTAAAGTAACCACTTCAGCATTGCCGTCAGTAGCCACGGCGTCAAAACCGGTAGTACGTACTGTTATAACCTTTTTGCTATCTAGACTTTGTACTGTTGAAATCGCGTTACCTGCATAGATAGGGCGAACAAAAGTGTCGCTACTTTCAACAGCTATGATGTCAGAAATTTGCGCAACATCTAATAAAGCGGCAACTCTCGGCATAAAGTTTTTGCCGGTTGTTAAGGCTGTAGCTAAGATATGTTCGTAATCAGAAGCTAATTCAGTCACTAATAAGCTAACATTTTCAGCAAGTTGATGTTCATAAGCAGCATTGTCAGCTACTAATACTTTGCTTACGCCATTAACTTTTGTCGCTGCTTCAACAACATTTTGACAATTAAAACCAGCAACTAATAAGGTAATATCACTACCAATTTTTTGTGCAGCGTTTACTGTTTTAAGGGTCTCAGCTTTTAACGAGCTGTTGTCGTGTTCAACAATTACTAAAATACTCATGAGATCACCTTGGCTTCATTTTTCAATTTTTCAACTAATTCATCAATGCTTTCTACCACAATGCCTGCTTTACGCTCTGCTGGTGGGGTAACTTTTAATAATTTAGTGCGCGCAGTTAAATCGATACCAAAATCTGCTGCTGGTTTTACCACTAATGGTTTACGTTTAGCTTTCATAATATTGGGCAATGAAGCATAACGAGGTTCATTCAAACGTAAATCTGTCGTTACAATAGCGGGTAAATTTAGCGCAACTGTTTGCAAACCGCCATCTACTTCACGAGTAACATTAACTTTATCGCCTTCTACTTTTACCACTGAAGCAAAAGTACCTTGTGGCATACCTGTTAATGCAGCAAGCATTTGGCCTGTTTGGTTGTTATCACTGTCAATAGATTGCTTACCTAAAATAACAAGTTGTGGTTGCTCTTCTTCAACCACTTTTTGTAATAATTTAGCTATGTTTAATGCATCTAAACTTTCATCAGTTTCAATTTGTATAGCACGATCCGCACCTAGCGCTAGGGCAGTACGTAACTGCTCTTGGCAAGATTTATCACCGACTGAAATAGCAATTACTTCTGTTGCTGTACCAGCTTCTTTTAAACGCACAGCTTCTTCAATGGCAATTTCACAAAAAGGGTTTATCGCCATTTTTGTATTGGCAAGATCTACATTGGAATGATCGGGTTTTACTCGAACTTTGACGTTATAGTCAATAACACGTTTAATCGGAACTAGTACTTTCATCGCAGCCTCTGAAAAGGTTTGTTAATTTACAATAATAGCTAAAAGATACCCTTGGTTTACGTCAACGTCAACGTAATCTTGGTTAAAACTTTTAAACTAAGATACAATCTAGATAAATGCTCATAACAGTGTCTTGCTTGGGCATCTGTTATAAGATACTATCAAACACTTGTTTGAATATCAAACGCACGTTTGAATTACAGTATAAACTTTTATAAAATAAATATAAATATAAATATAATCACACTGGGAGATCTTATGGAACGCGAATCGATGGAATTTGACGTAGTCATTGTTGGAGCTGGGCCTGCTGGTTTATCAACGGCTTGTCGATTGATGCAACTAGCACAAGAAAAACAGCAAGAACTAATGGTCTGCGTTGTTGAGAAAGGCTCAGAAGTCGGAGCTCATATTCTTTCTGGTGCGGTGTTTGAACCAAGGTCTTTAAATGAGTTATTTCCTGATTGGCAAGAACGCAATGCACCGTTAACGACTAAAGTTACCGGTGATGATATTTACCTATTAAATAATGATAGTTCAGGCATTAAATTACCGAGCTTTGCCGTACCAAAAACCATGCACAATGATGGCAACTATATTGTTAGCATGGGCAATGTTTGTCGTTGGTTAGCAGAGCAGGCTGAGCAGTTAGGCGTTGAAATTTTCCCTGGTTTTCCTGCACAAAGTGTTATTTATAATGATGACGGTAGTGTTGGCGGTATTACTACCGGTGATATGGGCTTAGATGCTGAAGGTAAAGAAAAAGATTCGTTTATGCCAGGTATGGAGTTACGTGCTAAATACACTGTTTTTGCTGAAGGTTGTCGTGGTCATCTAGGTAAAGAGTTAATTGAAAAATTTGCCTTAGATAAAGATAGCTCGCCACAACATTATGGTTTAGGTTTTAAAGAAATTTGGGATATTGACCCTGATAAACACCAAGAAGGACTAGTGGTACATACTGCTGGTTGGCCATTAGATAAAAATACCAACGGTGGTGGTTATCTTTATCATGCGGAAAACAATCAAGTCTTTGTCGGTTTAATTGTCGATTTAAGTTATAGCAACCCACACTTAAGTCCTTTTGATGAATTCCAACGTTACAAACACCACCCTAAAATTAGCCAATACTTAGCAGGCGGTAAACGTGTTTCTTATGGCGCACGTGCTATGGCTAAAGGCGGTTTTAATTCATTACCTAAAATGACTATGCCCGGCGCACTACTTGTTGGTTGTGATGCAGGTACCATTAACTTTGCTAAGATTAAAGGCAATCACACAGCAATGAAATCGGGCATGATTGCAGCTGAAGCGATTGCACAAGCATTGATAAGTGGTGATGCTGTTGCGACAGAAGGTAAACAAGACTTAACTAACTTCACCCAGTTATATAAAGATTCTTGGTTATATGGGGAGCTGTACAATACTCGAAACTTTGGTCCGGCGATGCATAAATTTGGCACCATGTTAGGTGGGGCTTATAACACTCTAGATCAAAACTTTTTCGCCGGTAAATTGCCGTTTAACTTTAAAGATGACAGTTTAGACTACGCTCAATTAAAACCTGCCGCTGATATGCCTGTTATTAATTACGCTAAACCGGATAATAAATTAAGTTTTGATAAGCTCTCTTCAGTATTTTTATCAAATACTAACCATGAAGAAGAACAGCCTTGTCATTTAAAACTTAAAGATGCCGATATTCCCATCAAGGTAAATTTAACTAAATACAATGAGCCAGCACAACTTTATTGTCCTGCTGGAGTGTATGAAGTTGAGAAAACCGAAGAAGGTGATAAGTTTGTTATTAATGCGCAAAACTGTATTCACTGTAAAACCTGTGATATTAAAGACCCTAGTCAGAATATTACTTGGGTTACGCCTGAGGGAACGGGTGGGCCAAACTATCCGAACATGTAATATTCGCTAATTTATCACCGTATTAATGAAACCCAAGCTACTTTGCTAAGTATCTTGGGGTTTTTATTTGCAAAGATTTAACAGTTGGAAATAGCTAGGTTAATTGAAATTTATGGGGTGGGTGTATAGCTATTGTACTAGTTCGATGTTTCGATAAGGTTATAATCTTTTAATGCTGGTATTGCTAGATGAAGCTGCGCTTCTACTGCATCTAATTGAATCAGTTGTTGGCAAAATATAGCTGCTTTTTTATCTAACGCTTTTGCTCTTTCACTGACTTCTAACTCTAAACCTTTGCTAATGTTTGAGAATCGCTTATCAAAGGTAGTTATCCGCGTTTCACCACCGTATTCACTATTACTATCGTCTGACAAAATCGATTGGCCTACTGCAGCTAATATTGTACCAATAGACGTTGAAATCATTGCTTCAATTTCTTGTTCAAACTCACCTGCAAACATTTCATCAAAATCATTTAAGTCTTGTGGGGCTATATAATAATTATTGGCACTTTGGTTAAAACGTGCACGTATCCGCCACTTTAACTCATCAAACTTAGCTTGTACTTTTTGTTGTGAAGCACTGTTTTCACCGGTTAAGCCTGCAACAACTTCGTTAACAGCTTTTAGCCCAATATCGACACCTTCAATAGCAATAGATACTATTTCAGGGACTTGCTGTCGGATACCTGCACTGAACTTACTTAATAGTTGCTGCTGTTCAATAGATAAGGCGATTTCTCGTCCGCGAATAAAAAGTTGTTCGCTATGGTTGATTTGTACCTGGGTTTGACCTTTATCAACAATACGAATATGTTTAGGATCGATAATAACGCCATAGTTTAGGTTAATAGAGCATTGTTGAGCGTACGCTTGCTGGCACAAAGGCAGGCTAGCGAGTAGGAAGCCGCAATATTTAAACGTTGAAAGGTAAGTCATAACTATTAGGTGTTTACTATCGGGTCAATAAGTATTTTTCGCTCACGATAAATCATTTTACTTGGGCCGTATTCACGACGAGATCTGTCATTAAAGTCACCAACAATTAGCTCAACACCGTGGTAAAGCTTCTCTGTAGCTTCAATATAAACACTGGTCATATAATCTTGTAAACTAGCTTCAAGCGCGCTTTTATCATTGAGTATCTCACCCATACGTTTGGCATGAAATTGATAAGTAGGCATTATTTTTGCGAGTAATTCAGGTTTTGCTTTTTCTTTAGGAAGACTTTTTAATTTCTTTATCGCTGTTTTTAATTCATTGGTTTTATCAGACTCTATCTTAAGTAAAGTTTCAGTTTCATGAATTTCATCTTTAAATTTTATAATTTTATGCTCAAAATTAACTATGGTGTTACTACCAGCAGTAGCGCCAATTATGCCGGCGTTTACTGAACTGCCTGCTTTAGTATAACCACCAATAAGTTTGCCGCTCGCTTTGTCATCTTTTCCTATCCACAATCGACCATTAACATCTAGAGTACTATGCAATAATTGGTTTTCAATACGAACATCTTGGCCACAAGTTATTTGAGCATATTGACCATATTTTGCATAAATGCTGCCTTTGGCATTAATATTGACACTCATAGTAATATCAGTGATTTGCATTTTTTCAGTATCATGCTTTCGGCCAATAATGCCACCTGAAATAGTAATGTCACCACCTGCTTCTAAGGTTGCAGATTCGACAAAACCGCCGACGGTAATATCACCTGAAGCCGTGACTTTCATGCCTTCGGTGACATCCCCGTCAATAATTACGCTACCAGTAAAGTTGATATTACCTGTGGCAACGGTAACATCTTTTATCTTATAAACTTCATCAACTTCCATGCCGTTGTTGATGAGCTTAGGTAAACCAACTTTTTCAGAAACCAAAATATTAATATTTTGTGGACTTATATTGGTTCCTTCACCAGCGACTAGCTCGATATCATTGCCAGGCTCTGGTGATAAAGGTGTGGCTGTTACAGTATAACCTTGCACACCTTGCGTTAAAGGAACTTTTTTCACGAGTGGATCACCTACTTTTACACAGATAATATCGCCGAGATCGCGCATGTCGACGCTGCCATCTTCACGTTTCTTAGGTTTGAGGATACGGGCTTGTGCACTTTCGACCAGTGGCTTGATGATGGCATCTTTACCATTAACGGCTATTTTCCCTGTGGCAATTTGCAAATCAACCTGGCTGTTAGGAGCTTCTTTTGCAGCAAGCTGAGCAAGTTGTATTAAATGCTCTTTACTAAAGCCTTTTTTAACACCAGCCTCTTGGGCTGCGTTTAAAATAGCTTTCGCTGATAGGTGTTTACCGCCTTGAGCGCTGGTAATTTCAGCTTTAGCACCCATTTCATCTGATTCTATTGTTATATTGATTGTTGCATCTACACGTTCCAGTATTTGGTAACGTATAGTTCTACCGGTTTTTTTATCTTGTAGAGGTTTGAGCACATCATTTAACTCGGCAACGGCATTTTTGACATTACTGTTACTAATTTTAAGTTTCGTAAACTCTGATGCTGCAATAAGCTCTTTGATAGTCAAAGCGGAAATAGTATCGCCACCTTTAATCGGCTCTAAAACTAAATCGATATTGTCTTTCTTGTTGCAAACTAAACTGGCTTTGGTCATTACGGGGGCTCCCCTAACCGTTAAGTACTGCTGAGCCAAATAACGGGTAGATGCTGTTCTTTTGTTATATAATTATTATGTGATATCTGAATAAAACTGGCTTTATATAATGAACCTACATGTAGTGGTTTTGATGAATTTTAATAAAGCTATTAGTACCTTGTTTTGAATAATCAACCTTATATTCAATACCATCAAGTGCTTGTACAAATAATAACGTTTTCTCTTCACCAAATAGATCCGCAGATGAAATATCAACAATGTCTTGATAAGCTTTTTTAGCAATTGAGCGTTTCGCCGGGATTTCTCCCTTATAAATACCTATACCACGGTGGCTGACAATAACCACTGCCTTATCACCATTGATAATAAGTAAGTCGAATTTTTTTACTTTGTGGATGACTGTATTACGGCCGCTGGTTATAAAATTTTTCTCTATCAAAATAGGCTCCTGATATGCATTTCTTATTTATCTTTATTATTAGTCTTAATATATAAATTTTTACTAAACTAAGCAATGACTAAGGCATGAATTATCTGCTGGTAATATTATTCTAGTCGATAATGTTGTTAATGTTTTGTGCTTTATCCTTGAAACGTTGGCGAGGCTGAAATGCCCTTTCAATGACATAATTTGGTGTTGACGTTAGGTTTTGTAGCAGTCGACGCAGTAAGTCTAAGCCTATAGCTGTGACAAAGTGTTGAAATTGCAGTCTATTATAGGGCAATAATAAACACAGAGTTTTGATGTTATTAAGTCGGCCCCAAGCAATCCACACGGTACCAACAGGTTTATCGTCAGTTCCACCGTTAGGACCAGCAACACCAGAAACAGCAATAACAAGGTCCGCATTGGATTTTATTATTGCCCCTTTTGCCATGGCGATAACTACAGCTTCACTTACCGCACCATTCTGCTCAATAATATTGGTAGGGACATCAAGCATAGCCGTTTTCATTTCGTTACTATAAGTGACAAAACCGGCCTCAAAACTTAATGATGAACCGCTTACTTCGGTTAATTTACTAGCAATTAGCCCGCCAGTACATGATTCAGCCGTAGTTATTTTTAACCCTTGTAGTTGAAGGGTATTGAGCAGGTGCTCAGCTAATGATTTCGGCTTGCCTGTAATTTCAGCGATTAAGTGCTCGCCAAGTACGTCAGCGAGTTTTTTCAGCCAAAGTGCTTTTAACTCTAGGCCTTTATGGGTATTTGTAGTCAGTTTAACTTCAAGCAATGGCATACCGGCACGAAAACCTAGTTCTATTTCTACTGGCCATGTTGGTAATTGTTCATCAATTAACTTTTGTAAACTTGACTCTCCCAAACCAAATACCTGTAGACGAGTTACCTCGGTGACCAAGTCACTTGGTAGGCTTTTAGTTATAGTCGGTGTTATTTGTTCCTTCAGCATTGTTTTTAATTCATGAGGAACGCCAGGAGTACAATAAATGTCACAATCTTTAAAGCGCACTGAAAAACCGACGGCGCTGCCGGTCCGGTTAGCTATTACTTGGCAGTTTTTAGGTAATATGGCTTGTTTTAGATTGGGTGCGTTTAATTCTGTGCCTCTTTGTTGACACCAGTTAGTTAAATGAGTTAATGCTTGAGGGTGCTGGCTAAGTTGTTCATCTATAGCGAGAGCTAAAGCTTTTGCGGTTAAATCATCTACTGTAGGGCCTAAACCGCCGTTAATGATTAATATGTCACTGGTACTCGCCATGTAAGTAATTTCACTTACTAGTAGCGCTAAATCATCTGCCACGGTTACTTTACGGTTAACCTCAAGACCAAGATCTTTTAGCATTTGTGCCATCATCGCTGAGTTACTGTCAACAATATCACCAGTCATTAATTCATTACCTGTTAATAATAACTGTACTTTTGGGGCTGACATGTATTGCTTCCTAAATGTAATTATTTATCGATAAATTTAAACCTTTTTATCTCAACTTACATCTAATTTTTTTGTGGCATCAATTTTTATAAGTACAGAGGGAACAATCAATGAGTAAAGTAATTAAAAATAGTTCGTTAATGTCAGTAGTTTTAACTTCACTTATTTTGTTGAGCTTGCAAGCTTCAGCAAAAATAAATGAGGAGATAGAGAAAACATTTATAATATCAAGTCAAAGTGATTTTAACTTGAGTAACATTAATGGCGCAGTGACTATTAATAGTTGGTCAAAGAATAAGGTAAAAATATTGGCTAGCGTAACCGCATTAACACAACAATCTCGCGATGATGTAAGTATTAATATGACTCAACAGGGACAGAAAGTAACGGTAAGTACCGATTACAAAGAGAATAGCTACCGTCAAAATAAACAATCAGCTAAAGTTGATTACCAAGTATGGTTGCCAGTAGATGCAAACTTATCCTCAATTGAACTTATAAACGGTAATTTAGTGATTAAAAATATTGCTGGAAACGTAGAAGCACAAGTTGTTAATGGTAATATCAGTGCTACTGGTTTACGTGGTAATAGTAATATCAGCTCAGTTAATGGCAGTGTCGACGTTTTATATGACAAAGCAGCGAATAATATTAACGATATTGAAGTTGAAACCGTTAATGGTAGTATCAAGTTGTTCCTACCAGATCATATCAATGCTGATATTACAGCTGACACTATGCATGGCAGCATTAACAATGCTTTTGCTTTAACAGCAAAAAAGAATGGTTTCTCTGGTCATAACTTACGAGGGCAGCTTGGTAACGGTGATGGTCACATTAATTTGGATAGCGTTAATGGCAGTATTAATGTGTTAAAAAGTGAATAGTGACTTGTCTTGCTTACTAAGAATATAAATGGATGAATAGGCTTAATTAATAGAATAACTTTTCATATCGCCATTTTTTACATTAAAATAACCACAAGCTAAATTAATATGGCTTGTGGTTTTTTTATGACTAACTAATAACTTAAAAATATATTCCACATGCCAAAATCTAAGGAAAACAAATAGTGAGTCAAACCAGTTATGCCCGAGCATTACTTTTTGGTCGTTGGTATCGAAATGATTTTGATGAACATGGCCATGAAACCGTTGAGTACGCTCAGCTTAGTAGTGATGGAAGTTTTGAATTTACCTTTATAACAATGGACGATAAGGGTCAGGTAACAGAGGAAATTACTGAACTGGGGGATTGGGGCCTTGTTGGCGATATTCATTTTACCTTGACTAAAAATGAACTTATAAATGAAGAGCTTTATGCAGCAGATTTAAATAATGATGATAATTATCAAGCATATAAAGTACTAGCACTAGATCATAAAATATTTCATTATCAACATAGGTTAACGAATGAAGAATATATCATGAGACGGGTTGTTGATGACCTCGGTCATTGTTAGAATAATGGCAAGAATTTACTGATTTACCATACATACTTAATACTTAACGTGAGTTAAGCATTAAGTTAAACAAAAGAATTAGAGATAGTTAATGAAGCGTTTACTAGCAGCAAGTTTAATTACCGCAATAAAAACTCCTTACACTGAAAAAGGTGAGGTTTGTTTAAAAACTTATGATGCACTGATAGAACAACAAATCGCTGCCGGTGTACATGGTATTGTGGTTGGTGGTACTACCGGTGAAGGTCACTTACTTAGCTGGGAAGAGCATTTAATGTTAATTGCTCATTGTGTGAACAATTTTAGCGATAAGCTGATTATTGTTGGTAACACTGGCAGCAATAATACTCGCGAAGCAATAAAAGCCACTGAAAACGGTTTTGCTATTGGTATGGATGCAGCATTACAAATTAACCCTTATTATGGCCGTACTTCATTTAAAGGCGTTACTGAGCACTTTAAAAAGGTACTCGATATAGGTCCTGCTTTCATTTATAACGTACCGGGTAGAACTGGACAGGATTTAACACCTGAAATTATTGAGCCCTTGTCTAAACATAAAAACTTTATTGGCGTTAAAGAATGTGGCGGTAACGACCGTATTGCCCATTACGAGAAGCAAGGTATTGCTTGTTGGTCAGGTAATGACGATGAATGTTATGTCGGTCGTCATAAACATGGCTCCCATGGTGTTATTTCAGTTACTTCTAATATCATCCCAGGTTTAATGCGCCAATTAATGGAGAAAAAACACTCTGTTAGCGACTTAACCGAGACAGCTAAGCTAAATCATAGTTTACAAGGTTTGATGCAATGGTTATTTTGTGAGCCAAACCCTATTGCCATTAACACAGCGCTGATGATGACTGATGCTGTGCCTAAAAACTTCCGCTTACCATACCAAGCATTGACGTTAGAACAGCGTCAACAAGGTTTTGAACTTATTAAAGCCATAGCGACTAAAGATTTAGTGGGCGACAGCTTATCATTACTTGAAGATAGTGACTTTTATTACTGTATATAAGTTATTATTTAGCTTTTACAGAGTAAAATTATAAATTTAAAGCCTCATTTCTAACGTATGTTACAACTGAGGCTTTAATGTTTCTGGCAACTCAAAGAAACGTTGTTGTTTATGTTGTTCTTGGTTATTTCCTGATGATAACGGACAAACAAAACGTAAACTCACTGCGCATAATTGTAAATTATTTTGTTCATTTTCATCAGCTATCCCGTGCAATCTATCACCCACTACAGGCATGCCTATGCTAGCGGCATGGATGCGTATTTGATGTTTTCTGCCGCTGTCTATTTTTACTTTGATAAGTGAACGATTCGACTCGCTATCATAAGATAAACAAGTAAAGGTACTTCGAGCACTCTTGCCGTTAACTTCGCTGTCGATAACCTCGGGCTGCGGCCTTTTATTATGATCGCCATGGACAATGATTTGGTAATGTTTTTCAAGCTGGTGATGTTCAAACATATTTGATAATGCTCGGGCAGCTTTTTTACTGTGCGCGATAAGCATTAAACCTGTCGCTGCTCTATCTAATCGATGCACGATAAAAGCAGGGCGTTCATTTGGTAAGTTTTGTTGAGCGAAACGACCAATGGTGCAATGATCACTCCACTTAGAGCCTTGCGATAACATACCGTACGGTTTATACCAAACACTGTAATCAACTAAATCTTCAATTAATTGAGCCTGTGGAATAGCTGCAGAGAGTACTTCGCTATTGTAATAAAAATGCAGTTCATCACCTACGGTCAATTTTTTTTTAACGCGGCGCAATCGTAGCGTTTGTTTTTTATTTTTAGCTGGCGTTAACCATAATGCGCCTTTGCTAATCGCTTTTTTTATGTCTGCCTTTGAAAGCACTATTGTTTGAGACTGGTTATGTTCTTCAAGTAGGGATAACACAGTACAATTAGCTTCATTGTTGACCTGGATATGCCATTCAAATTGTTGGTGATTACTGAGGTTTTTACTCTCCACTAAAGAGCTTATTTGATCTTTTTGCATATTTCAAAGGATTAAAAAGGACGGTAGATCTATTTTACTAGGTTTATTGTCGTAGCAAAGCTAAAATGACTCATTGATAAAAATAAACACTAAAAATTTAATAATGGACACTAATATGACTCGTGACTTAGTACTTTTCCCTGAAGACGAAATTGGCAATACCCTTTGGCAGATGCAAGAAAGTGGTGAAGATTTAACAACTGAGCGAGAAATAGAGTTCTCAGTTTTATTTCCTGAGCAGGAGCTAGCCCTTAAGTTTGGTCAGCTATTATTAGAAAACAATCAGAAACTGTCTTTCACTCCCTCCGAAGCGCACCCCAATTTACCTTGGGAAATTACCGCTTACCCACAAATGCCGGTGACCTATGAGAATATTAGCAGTTATCAAGAGCTGTTAGAGTCAAGCGCGGCACCGTTAAAAGGCCAATTTGATGGTGTTTATTTTGTCGGCTAATTTAGGAAGTATATGAGCATAGATCTTAAGCAATTTGCGGCTTTACAAAAAGCGAGTAAGGACTCTTTTTTTGAGCAAAAGAAACTTATTAAACAAGTGATGGCTGGAAGAACAGTACAGTGCAAAACCTGTAAGCAACCAATAATGCTCTATACCCCAGAGCAGGAAGAAGAAACGGGTGTAAGGTGCCTAAAAGGTTGTACAGATATTTCGTTAGATTTTGTTTAAGCTTTCATAAATTTTGGCTTTCTAGATATAAAATAGAAAACCAAAACTGTTATAAAAAAGTAGCGATATCTTCTAGGCTCTTTTTCACCTGGGCGTGGTGGGGAACCGTTGCATCTTCACTTGGATATCCCGCAATAAGTAGCATATAAGCACGGTCATTTTCAGGTCGATTACATACTTTACTTAGAAATGACATAGGTTTCGGTGTATGAGTTAATGTCACCAAGCCTGATGTATGTAAGGCATTTATTAAAAAACCTGTCGCAATGCCTACAGATTCATGCACATAATAGTTAGTATTACTATCTTCTGAATTTACCCCCCCTTTTTTTTGGCTAAAAATAGCGATTAGCCACGGTGCGTGCTCTAAATAGGGTTTGTCTGCATCAGTGCCTAGTGCTTTTAGTGCGCCAAGCCATTCTTCTCCTGCGCGGCCTTCATAAAATCCGCGTTCATGAAACTCAGCCTGTTCACGAATTTGTTTTTTTATTTCGCTGCTATGTACTGCAACAAAATGCCAAGGTTGGTGATTTGCTCCACTTGGAGCTGTTGCAGCAGCCTTGATGCAATTTTCAATAATTTCCTTAGGGACCTCACGATCACTAAAACTACGAATAGTATGACGACGTTTAATATCAAGGTAAAATGCTTGAGATCTTGAAAGCATTTCGTCTACAGGGTATTCGATGTAATCAGAAAGTGGAGAGCTGTCATGCTGTTGCATAGGGAATATATCCTTTATTGCTTATATTTTTTAACGGAGTTTCTTTACAATATTTTAACATTGAAAAAAAATCAATAAAAAACCGGAAGATCTTTTAACAGACATTTTCCGGTTTTATTTTATTGTTTATTTTTCAGTTAGCAGTTCAAGGTTCAAAGAAGAAACACGGGGTTGACGTTAGTCAATGAGTATTTCTGATGAAGAGCCTTGGACAACTAGCAATAAAATTAACCTATAAAAGCACGGGCGTTACGGAACATGCGCACCCAAGGTGAATCTTCACCCCAGCTATCAGGATGCCAAGAGTTAGCAACTGTTCTAAATACACGTTCAGGATGTGGCATCATAATAGTAACACGACCATCCGTAGTAGTTAATGCAGTTATACCATCAACTGAACCGTTAGGGTTAGCTGGGTATGTTTCAGTTACGTCACCGTAGTTATTTATAAAACGCATAGATACAGTACCTGAGTTGTTAGCAGCATCAATAGCTTCATCAGAGCTAAATTCAGCATGACCTTCACCATGTGATACAGCTATTGGCATACGAGAGCCTTCCATGCCTTTAAACAATACTGAAGGACTCTGTTGAATTTCAACTAATGAGAAACGTGCTTCAAAACGCTCAGATTTGTTTTGTACAAAGTGCGGCCAATGCTCAGCGCCAGGAATGATAGCTTTTAGGTTAGACAACATCTGACAACCGTTACAAACACCTAAAGTGAATGTCGTTTCACGTTCGAAGAATGTTTTAAACATTTCACGAGCATTGTCATTAAATAAGATAGATTTTGCCCAACCTTCACCAGCACCTAATACATCACCGTAAGAGAAACCACCACAAGCAACTAAGCCGTTAAAGTCTGCTAAATCAGTACGGCCAGATAAAATATCAGACATATGCACGTCAATGGCTACAAAGCCGGCTCTATCAAATGCAGCAGCCATCTCAACATGAGAGTTAACACCTTGCTCACGTAAAATAGCAACACGTGGGTTAGCTATACCATCGGCACTGTTTTCTGCGTCTTTTACAGCATCTCTAATAATAAGATCAGCAACAATGTCTTCGTTGATATCGAAAGTTAATTCAGTGTTTAAACCTGGATCTTCAGTATCAAATTTAACATCATGCTCTTGTTGCGCACACTCTGGGTTATCACGAAGTGACTGCATTCTATAAGTCGTTTGTGCCCATACAGTACGGTAGTAGGTACGAGAATTTTCTAGTACTACTTCACCGTCACGAGTAAAGCGAATAGTATCTTCATTGTTTAAACGACCAATGTCAGTACAGCAATCTAAAACACCATGTTCAGCAAATACAGCATGAATAGCATCAACATCGCTCTCACGAATTTGAATAACGCCACCAAGCTCTTCATTAAATAATGTTGCTAAATCATCACTTGCGCCACTTTCTTCATTTGTAGTAACTAGCTTGCTGATATCAATATCAACACCGGTGTGACCAGCAAAAGCCATTTCAGTAACAGTAGTGAATAAACCACCATCTGAAATATCATGATAGGCAATGACTTTCTCTGCACGTACAAGAGTTTGCATTGCGTTGAAGAAACCTTTTAAGGTTTCAGCATTATCAACATCAGGAGTCTCATTACCAAGCTGTTTGTAAACTTGTGCTAAACATGAACCACCTAAACGTTTTTTACCTTTCGATAAATCAATAGCAACTAAACGTGTATCACCTTTATCAGTACGAAGCTCAGGAGTAACCGTTTTACGGATATCTTCAACAGCCCCAAAAGCAGTAATAATTAAAGACATTGGAGAGGTAACAGACTTTTCTGTACCGTTCTCGTCCCATTTAGTTTTCATTGACATAGAGTCTTTGCCAACAGGGATAGTTAAACCAAGGGCTGGACAAAGCTCTTCACCGATAGCTTTAACAGCTTCGTAAAGACCTGCATCTTCACCAGGATGACCTGCTGGAGACATCCAGTTAGCTGAAAGCTTAATACGATTCAGATCACCAATATCAGTACCAGCAATGTTCGTTAGTGATTCTGCCACGGCTAAACGAGCAGAAGCGCCAAAGTTTAATAAAGCAACTGGCGTACGTTCACCTAATGACATTGCTTCGCCGTGGTATGAATCAAGTGCTGAGGCGGTAACACCACAATCGGCTACAGGTACTTGCCAAGGTCCAACCATTTGATCGCGGTTAACCATACCTGTTACGCTTCGATCGCCAATGGTAATTAGGAAGGTTTTTTCTGCAACAGTCGGTAGACTTAAAATTCTATCTGCAGCATCAGTTAGTGTCACTGTGCTTAAATCTAAAGAGTCACCTTCAGCGGTTGCAGTTTTAACGTCTTTATAAATCTTAGGTGTTTTACCTAATAATACGTCGAGCGGTAAATCAATTGGCGTATTGAGTTTTTCATCACCAGCGAAATGTTCATCAGTAACGGTTAAGTGTAATTCTTCAGTGGCACGGCCTACAACAGCATAAGGTGCACGTTCACGAGCACATATTTGCTCAAAAACTGCTAAGTTTTTGTCAGATACAGCAATAACGTAACGTTCTTGAGATTCGTTACACCAGATTTCATGTGGCGCCATGCTACGTTCGTCATTAGGTACTTTGCGAAGTTCAAATACACCACCACGGCCGCCATCAGCAACTAACTCAGGGAAAGCATTTGATAAACCACCAGCACCAACATCATGGATGAAAGCAATTGGGTTTTCTTCGCCTAGCTGCCAACACTTATCGATAACTTCTTGACAACGACGTTCCATTTCTGGATTTTCACGTTGTACTGAAGCAAAGTCTAAGCTTTCAGCTGATTGACCTGACGCCATTGATGAAGCAGCACCGCCACCTAAACCAATGTTCATTGCAGGACCACCTAAAGCGATAAGGTTAGCGCCAACGATTATTTCACGTTTTTGTACATGTTCATCACGGATGTTACCTAAACCACCAGCAAGCATAATTGGCTTGTGGTAACCACGTACTTCTTTACCGTTAAACGAGTTAACTTCTTCTTCATACGTACGGAAGTAACCTAAAATAGCTGGACGACCAAATTCATTGTTAAATGCAGCACCACCTAATGGACCTTCCATCATGATGTCAAAAGCAGTAACGATGCGACTTGGCTTGCCAAAGTCTGTTTCCCAAGGTTGAACAAACTCTGGAATACGTAAGTTAGATACAGAGAACCCCACTAAACCCGCTTTAGGTTTAGAGCCGATACCGGTAGCACCTTCATCACGAATCTCACCACCAGAGCCTGTTGCAGCGCCAGGGTATGGAGAAATCGCAGTAGGGTGGTTATGTGTTTCAACTTTCATCAAGATTTGAATATCTTCATGGTTGTAACCGTAAACATTCGTTTGTGGGTTAGGGAAGAAACGACCACCTTTATTACCGACCATTACCGCAGCGTTATCTTTATAAGCGCTAAGCACGTAATCGCCATTAACTTCGTGAGTATTACGGATCATTTTAAACAGAGACTTCTCTTGTTTAACACCGTCAATAGTCCAGTCAGCGTTGAATATTTTATGACGACAATGCTCTGAGTTTGCTTGGGCAAACATATAAAGCTCAATGTCGTGTGGATTACGACCTAACTTAGTGAAGTTTTCAAATAAGTAATTTACTTCATCATCTGCTAAGGCTAAACCTAATTCTACGTTCGCTTTAACAAGTGCTTGTTTACCGCCATTTTCAATATCAATAGCGGTTAATTCACCTGGCTCATTACTGGCAAATAACTTGCTTGCCTGAGCAAAGTCGTTGAATACACTTTCCATCATACGGTCATGTAATAATGCGTTTAATTGTACTTCTTGCTCCGTAGTTAATTGTGCATCATTTTCTAATGTTACGTAATAAGCAATACCACGCTCTAAACGTATAACTTTAGCTAAGCCACAATTATGAGCTATATCGGTAGATTTTGATGACCACGGAGAAATAGTGCCCGGACGAGGAGTCACTAGAAGAAACAAGCCTGCTGGCTGATGTTCTTCAATAGTTGGACCGTAAGTTAGCAATTGCTGTAAAACATTCTCTTCGCTATCACTTAACACTTCATTAAGTTGTGCGAAATGGGCAAATTCAGCATAAATATCATTTACAGGCAGTTGTAACTGTTCACATTGAGCTAATAATTTTTTAACTCGAAAATCTGAAAGTGCTGGAGCGCCACGAAGGTTTTTAATCAACATCGTCATAGGGTAATCACCAAGTTTTATGTAGGGCTTTGATTGGCTTTTAATTGCTAAACTTACACAGTAAAAGCTAACCGAAAATTTCGCGCGTATTATAGTTGAAAATAACGCTTTTGTTAACGTAAAAAGTCAAGTAATAACTTAACACAAGTGTCAGGTAAAAAGTGCTTGGATAATGAGGCAATACACGACACAATTGAAGACATGAATAAATACTATCCTTTTTCAATGAAATCAAAGTTAATTACTAAACTAAAGAGTAAGTTAGTGATTGATTTTAGCTCTCTACTATTGGTGATTTTTGTCACTATCTTATTAAGTGCCTGTGATAAAAAAAATGACTCTTCAGACTTATCTCGTATTTTGGCGAGAGGTTATATCAATGTAGGCACTATTTTTGGTCCGACAAACTATTACACCACCGCAAATGGCTTTGCTGGTTTCGAATATGAATTAGCCAAGAAATATGCAGATTCTCTCGATGTTGAATTGCGTATTATTCCAAGTTATAGCCTTAATGAGCTTTTTATTAAATTAAATACCGGTGAAGTTGATTTATTGGCAGCCGGTTTATCCAAAACTGAAAAACGGCTACAGCGTTTTCGCTTTTCGCCGAGTTATGAAACGATTAGCCAGAAGTTAGTGTATAAGCAAGGCAATGTACGGCCTAGAAAAGTGGCTGACTTAACCGGTAAGTTAATGGTTACTACGGGCTCTAGTTATGTGGAAAATCTGGAAAAGCTAAAACAAACGCACAGTGAGCTCACTTGGCAAGAAACCATTGAGTTTGATAGCGAAGAGCTAATGGCTAAAGTACTCAGCGGTGAAATCGATTATACGGTTATTGATAGTAATAACTTAGCAATAAATCGCAGTTATTACCCTGAAATAAGTATTGGTTTTAGTATAAAGAAACCAGAGCCTTTAGCTTGGATGATTAGTAAAAATAGCCATGACGATATCTTAGCAAGCTTGGTTGAATTTTTTGGTCAAGTACATCACGACGGTACTTTACTGGCGTTAGATGATAAGTATTATGGCCACATTGAACAATTTAATTATGTTGAAACCCGAACATTTATTAAAGCTGTAGCAAAAACGTTACCCAAATATCAAGCACTATTTGAAAAGTACGCCCAAGAGCTAGATTGGCGTTTATTGGCTGCTATTAGCTATCAAGAGTCACACTGGAATCCCACTGCGCGTTCTTACACAGGTGTTCGCGGTATGATGATGCTAACTCTTGCGACAGCGAAACAAATGGGCATCAAAAGCCGTTTAGATACCGAGCAAAGTATTCGTGGTGGCGCTAAATACTTTAAACGTATGATTGCTATGATGCCTGATAGAATACCAAGCCCTGATCGTACTTGGTTTGCTTTAGCTTCATATAATATTGGTTTTGGCCATTTAAACGATGCCAGGATTATCACACAGCGCCAAGGTGGCGATCCAGATCGTTGGGTCGAAGTTAAAACGCGTTTACCGTTATTGCAACAGAAGAAGTATTACAAAAATACCAAACATGGTTACGCGCGCGGTGAGGAGCCAGTGCATTACGTTGACAATATTCGCCGTTATTACGATACCTTAAGTTGGTTAGACGAAAAAGCAAAAGAGCAGGCCATTGCATTGGTGTTAGAGCAAAAAAAGGCACAAGCTTTATTGGCTGAAAGTGAGTTATTAAAAGCTGAGTTGATAATGGATGAGTCATTAAAGGATCTGCCCACTGTGCAAGAACCCAAAAGTACTATAAAGGAAGGTGAAGCTAAGATTGAAACGGTTCAATAAGTGTTAACTGTATACCCTAACACTTATTCGAAATTATTTGATTTTCAATGTCATAAAACTGTCACTATTGCAGACTATAGTGAGTACAACCTTAAAAAGACCATTGGAAATAGTTTACAATGAAAAGACCATTAAAAAGTAATCAACGTAGAAAACTGCTAAATCGTCAGCATCATAAAGTAACCACGCGTAGACAGTCACATTTTAACCAAACGATAAATGAACTCGTTGAAGCGCAGGCCACCAGTCAAATTAATAGATAATAGCAGTCTCATAGAGCTCAATTCTGAGTCTACTTGGATCAGAGGTCTGCAAAACGATTGGAGTTAGATGGCTGTATATCATTTAACTGAAATTGATTAAAACCCAATGTGCCATTTAGTGTCAAATCATCATGATTTTTATCGGGTAGTAGGTATTATGATTTACTTAACGTTCATGTCACATTATTTTCTGCTTTCAAGATAAAATATTCCATGAAGCTTTAGTATGCTAGCCAATAATAATAGCAGTCTCGTCGAGTTTATTTGATTGGTTATCTATTAACTGAAATTCATTGAAGCCTATGGTGATTATGTCGTCAGGATTTAATTTCTCACGGGTAACCTTTATGCCATTTAATTCAGTACCGTTAGTACTGGCAAGATCTTCTAAATAAGTAATCAATTGACCTTCAATAAAAGGGTCCAGCTCTGTTATTAATCGAGCATGTTTCGAGCTGACAGCAGCATCATTAATTTGAATGTCATTATCACTAGCGCGCCCTATATCTAAAGCCCCTTCGACTAACGGCCATTTATTAATGATTACATCTTCAACACTTAAGGCTAGATAAGCCATAAAAACTCCTAATTTAGTGATATTTTATTATTGTATTTATTTCTAATTAATTGCTTAAGTTGATTAAACCTACCGTAAGGTTATCTCTACTATTTTGGGTTATTGCTTGGCTCACCATGTCATGACAAACATCTTTTTTATCAGAAAATAGTGATAAATAGTTGCAAATTTCTTGCTCAGTTAAATAATCATGTAAACCATCGGTTGATAACATAACGGTATCACCACTATTTAGTACAATAGTTTTTGTCTCAACGGTTATCTTTTCTCGGACGCCAATAGCTTGCGAGAGTAAATTTTTTGTATTGGAGTTTTTAGCTGTTTCGGCGCTTATTGCACCTTTATTAACTAATTCTTGTAGCATGGTGTGATCAACGGTTTCTTGTACTAAGTTGCTATATTTTAAGCTATATGCCCGTGAGTCACCAATCCAGCCAAGATGGCAGTTATTATTTTCTATTACCATTAATACGCCCGTAGTACCCATACCTTGTTGGTCAATAGTCTTCCGTGCTTGGCTTAGGATTGCTATATTTGCAGCATTAAGCTGCTCTGAAATCCATGTTTGCCAATTAGCTTGGTGAGTTATGGATACTTTGTGCCACTCAGATTTTATATGGTCAACCAACATCTTACTAGCAACTTCACCAGCATTATGCCCACCCATACCGTCAGCAATTAGCATCCAAGCAACATCCAGCTCCTTATGAATGCCGTAACTTATGGCATCTTCATTATTTTTTCGAATTGCACCCTGGTGGCATAGGGATTTAATGTGATAATTCATAAGTGTTAACAGTTAATACCTTTATTTTATTCTGAAACATAACATGAAATGCATTTGCTCATTGTTTTTTCTATTAATTTGTCGTGACTTTAAAGTCTCTTTTAAGCGCATTAGTTAGTGCTAATTTAAATTCCGCCATTGATTGGTAACGTTTTTCTATATCTTTATGCATGGCTTTACTACAAATACGCTGAGCACTACTTGGTAACTTGCTATTAAGCTGATTGACAGCGACTGCTTTTGCTTTAGTTATTTGATAAGCAACGGTTGCAATAGATTCACCTTCAAAAGGTAAATGCCCACAAAGTAATTGATAGAAAGTCACACCTAAACTGAAAATATCACTGCGGCCATCTACTCTTAAGCCAAGTATTTGTTCCGGAGACATATAATAGGGACTACCCATGATAATACCGGTACGTGTTTTACTATTATCACTAACATAGGCTATGCCAAAATCAGTGACCGTAACTTTGAGTAAATCATCATCGTAAATAATGTTAGCTGGTTTGATATCTCGATGCACAACATTTTGATTATGGGCATAATCTAATGCATCGGTTATCTGGATTAATAATTGATAAACTAATGGCACTGGTAATGTTTGTTCAGGCTGAGTAAATAGTGATAATGGTGCACCTGTGAGTAAATCCATGGCGATGTAACCTAGATTGTTTTCTTCACCAACGTCATAGATAGTTACTATGTTGGCGTGGCTTAAACCGCCAGCTGTTTGTGCCTCTCTAAAGAAACGTTCCTTCGCTTCACCAAACTCTGGAGAATCAATGTCGTCGCTTAACTGCAGTGTTTTTATAGCAACATGGCGGTTTATTTTAGGGTCAACACCCTGATAAACAATGCCCATCGCGCCTTTACCTAAAATCCCCTCTACTTGATAACGGCCAAAGTTATCAACAGTTAAGTGGTGTTTTATTGAGTTGTTACTCTGAACTTGTTTATCAAGTATTACTAATGTTTGCTCAAAACCCTCCATTATACTTGATTCGCCTTTAGTCATGGTAGCACTTGATATATCTTGTGCGGGCTTTGTTTTCTCTTGGGCTTGGCTTAATAGGGAATGGACAGGCTTTTGTGCGGTATTACTCTTTTTAGTTGCGATTTTTTTAGGTTTTCCCATCACGTCAATGGTTAAAGAGTTATTATCTAATTGACCTAGTTGCTCATTTACCGCGGCTAAAAGTAAATGACATTCTTTATGGTAAGCCAAAAATAATAGCCATGATCCCATTAACAAAAATATGAGCTGGAAAACCTCAAGCCATTGCTGCTGTCTGAACATTAAATATTGAATGATGAATAAAACTAAACAGTAACTTATGATAGCAATTAATTGTTGCTTAAAGGTCAGCTGACTTATAAACCAAACCAAAGTTAAACCTAGGCCGGTCAAAGCCCAACATAATAAAATAGTACTTATATCTTGAGTTAGATAATCACCTTTGATCAACTTATCAAGCAATGGCTGCAACAATTCATGCTGACTTAGTTTATTATCAGTAATGATAATTATTTTCTGTTTATCTGGTGAGTTGTAATCTAGTTCAAAAAACTGCTTAACCGAAATTAATGGAAGAGTACTTTTATCAAACTTACTTAAGCGGGTCTGCTGGACTTGGCTATATTGGTAAGTCTCACCAGAGGTGAATATATCACCAAAAAAACCTAATTTTAGCTTTTGAGGAATTTGGGTGTTTTGTTCGTTAGCTAAGTTTAATTGCCAATTTTTATTGAAAGTAAGCTCATTGTTTTTACTCAATTGCTTTAATATTTCACTAGGTAAAGTTAAGTAGGTGCCCCCTTGTTGCTGCCACAATAAAGAGAAACTTTGTGACTGATTGATTATGAAGGGTGTATAAATTAAGTGCTTTGAACTTACTTGTTCTATCTCATTTTTCGAAGAATACCTAAACCAATCTAGAGTGCCGCTGAATAACATAGGCGATGGTGATTTTAATGCCGGCTCGGATGAATTATTTTTAGAAGCTATGATGATTTTATTATTTCTAGGATTTTTTGATAAATAACGTTCAAGTTGACTAGTAAAATGACTTGAGGGCTCGCCAAGTAAGGTGACTTGACTTTCTTGGTGATCTGACAAAAGTGATACTATCGTGTCCAACTGTGAATCGTCAAAGGTGGAGTATAGGGTTAATATATCAGGTGATTCGAACGCAGAGTTATTTGATAATACCTGATTTTGAGTCGTTTTAGCTAGGGCGTTAATATTTAGTTGATTTATTTGCTTTAAACCACCATTAGCAACTAACCAAAAGCTCGACCCCCAGAATAATAGCAGTAGATAAAACCAACCCGTATGATAAATGGGCAGAATACGTTGAATCATGTGTAGTGAAAACCTTTAGCTATTTTTTAGTATTATTATGTCGCTGTCGTTACGCCCCTATTATTACCTTAATACACTTGGTATATCAAATTTAAGCGAATAAATTCAGAGTAAATCCAGCATAAAGTAGTGGTAAATAATGATTCAGCCGGACTTAATCATTTTACTTGTTTATTATTTGACTCAACTTTTGATCAGTTTTTCATGCAATACATCTTTTAATTCATGTTCAAGTTCTTGATAAGCTAATTGCATGGACTGAAATAACTGCTCTGTTTTAGCTTGAGTAAGTGGAGGATATTTTACATACTGATTAAAGTCTTTGGTATATTGGAGTAAAGCAGCAGCATTTAAATTTGCCGACATACCTTGGATTTTATGACTTATTTCATGGAGCTCTTTATTGTTTTGTTGGCTAACACTTCTTGCTAAAGCACTCAGTTGTTTCGGCGTTTCTTCAATAAATAATGCGATGAGTTTATGTTGAATATCCTCATTATTATTTAAACGTTTACTAAATTCACTTCTTTGCCAAATAGATGGTTGTTCATTGTCTTCTACAAGTAAAGTTATATCGCTAGCAGCAGTAACTTCTTCTGCAGCTATAGTTGTAACTTGCACAAGTTTTTTTTCTGGTGGGGGGATAGCTTCACCTAAAGTCGATAACTCAGTGTACTGTAGTAATTTTTCTTTAAGTTTGACTGGCTCGATGGGTTTACTTAAATAATCAGTCATGCCCGAAGCTAGACATTTTTCCCTATCTCCTTTCATCGCATTGGCTGTCATAGCGATGATCGTTATCCGTTTATTTTCATTACCAGCCTCTCCTTGCCTGATAGCTGCTGTAGCTTGGTAGCCATCCATTTCAGGCATTTGACAGTCCATCAATACTATATCGTAGGGGTTATTACCTTCTGTAGATTTTAAGCGGCTTAATGCCTCTAAGCCATTAACAGCAATATCAGGAATAATGTCAAACTCAGCTAAAATATGCTTAGCTACATCTTGATTGATTCTGTTATCTTCCACTAGTAATAATCGACATTGGCTTATGTCTTTATTGCAATTTTTTTCGTCAGCAGGTCCTAGCTCTTTTAAATAATGGTGAGTGATAAGGGGTAATTCATGCGGAGGAGTACCCATTTCAGATAAACACAAATTTAAGGTTTTAAATAAGTCTTTGGTTATAGCCGGTTTGGGGAAGTAAGCGGCAAAACCTAAGCTAGCGAAGTAACTTGCGTCGCCACGGGATGCCATCGAAGTCATCATGACTAATTTAATATCTTTGAGCTCTTGACTGCTTTTGACATTTTTTGCCAATTCTGCACCGTCCATATGAGGCATGTACATATCAAAAAAAGCCATTTGTATGTTGGGTTGATTACTATTAAGCGCATTACTTTCAAGGAGCTCTAAGGCTGCTGTCCCGCTATCGGCTTCATAAACAATTGCTCCCCAATGCTCTAATTGAGCTTTTAATACTAGGCGGTTAGTCGCGTTATCATCAACGACTAACATAGCAATATTTGTTATATCTACATTAGGTAAAACAATCTTTGCTTGCTCACTTTTTGTCAAATTGATAGAAAAAGAGAAGGTAGACCCTGCACCGAAAGTACTGGTTACCTTAATATCACCTTGCATCAATTGACAGAGTTGTTTACAAATAGCAAGCCCTAGGCCTGTGCCACCGTATTTCCTAGTCGTAGATGCATCAACTTGAGTAAATGATTGAAATAAATTTGATATCTTATCATGGGGGATTCCTATGCCTGTATCACTAACACTGCAGTGCAAGATTAGCTGATTGGCCCTTGAGTCATTGATGGGCTCTTCTTCTATTAATTTTGCCGTGATGACTATTTCACCCTGCTCGGTAAATTTAATGGCATTACCGGTTAAGTTATTAAGAATCTGTCTGATCCTGCCGGGATCTCCTTTGACATGACTTTGTTGGATACCTCTATTATCTAATATTATTTCAATATTTTTTTCTTGGCTTTTTAAAGCAAGTGACTCGCTGAACTCGCCAAACAGTTTTCTTAAATCGAAGTCTATGATTTCTAAATCGAGTTTACCTGCTTCTACTTTAGAGAAGTCTAAAATATCGTTAATTAAACTCAGTAGGGCCTCTGCGCTAGAATTAGCTAGATCCACTCTATGCATCTGCTCTTCACTTAGATCATTTCTCAGTAGTAAACCAAGCATACCTAAAATTCCATTCATAGGCGTTCGTATTTCATGGCTCATACTGGCAAGAAACTCAGCTTTATGGCGAGCCGTATCTTCAGCTAATTCTTTCGCCGTAATATGCTCTTGTTCAACTACTTTTCGCTCGGTAATGTCAAAGTTAACGCCCGTCATCTGTACGGCATTGCCTTGACTATCCAATTTCACCAAAGCCATGGCTTTTATATGCTTAATTTCACCTTCAGGTGTTATTATCCTAAATTCATAATCAAAATTTGTTTTCTTTTCAATTGCATCAATAACCGCTTGGTTGGCTGATTCCAAATCCTCAGGATGCACTGAATTTTGCCAATCTGCGAGCTTATTAGTAAAGTCGGCCGTAGATGTTTCATATATTTTATGCATCCACTTATCCCAAGTAAGCTTCTCATTGGCTATTTCATATTGCCAAATGCCAATACCTGCAGCATCTGTTGCTAGGCTGACTCTTTCGTTTACCTCCATTAAAATGCGCTGGTGTTGCTCTTGCTCTAATTCAAGCAGTTCTTCTTTTGAAATATCTCGAATAATACCGGTAAAGACTATACCTTGTTCACTGGTAACTTTTGAAATGGATAAATGAATAGAAAAAATTTCACCTGATTTATTCTGAGCTTTGAGCTTTCTACCTACACCCATAATATGAGCTATGCCAGTTGCCTCATCTTTATTCAGGTTGCCACTGTGTTTTGAGTTCTTCTGTATTGGAATTAAAGTACGAATGTTTTGATTAAGGGCTTCGGTCTCACTATAGCCAAACATCTCTTGAGCAGCTTGGTTAAAAGTAATAATACCGCCTTGTTCATCCATGGTGATGAAACCTTCAGCGGCACTGGAGAAAATAGCCTTTATTTGTTCCGAACTTTGTTTTGCTAGTAATGCAGAGTGCTGTTGTTCACCTAGAGCAAATTGCATTCTGGTAAATAGATTACTAAAACTGCGAGCAAGTACACCTATTTCGGTGCTACTTTCGATGGGTAGTGTGCTTAAGGTATTAGATTTTTCGTAGTTTTCTATACTATCTGTTATTTGTTGTAATGGTGTGGCAATCCTCCTAGCGGCAACTGTTGCTATTGCTAACGCGACTAAAGCCAAGGCACTACCTAATAATAAACTACGCATTCGGTAAGCCGCTAACGTTTGCTCCATTTCTGTGCTGTCTTTTAGTACCAATAAATTGAGTTGATGAATGTTATCGAAGCGATTCAAATTTACTTGTTGATAATGACCAAGAAACTTATGTTCATCAATAGTGAGGCTCTCTACTCGATGTTCCGTTAATTTTTGCCTAAAAACTGTTTGTAACTCAGGAAATTCATTTTGTATTAAATAACGATGGTCTAGGTTGAAACCAAAAGTTTTACTATTGTCAGGGTGTGAAACAAAGTCGCCTTCTTCATTGGTTAAATAAAAAGATAATTGACTCAACTCTCTGGTTTTTAGTTGAGCAATAAAGTCGCCAAAGTTAATATTTATAACAATAAGGCCAAAAACATTTCCTGTAGAGGGGTGGTAAATAGGCGTTGCTACTCGTAATACCGGCTTATGAGGTTGCTCAATTCTACCGTAATTTTTAGCTAACTCTATTTTAGAGAAATATACCTGCCCGGGGTCTTTATCAATAGTGGCTTGAAAATACGGCCTAGTAGATTTTTGCTGTAAACGAGAGCTTGGTATCACTATACTTTGACTGTCGTTGCGGACATTAATTAATTCCTGACCGTTATTGGCGATACCTATATAGCGAATTTGATAATAAAATGATTTATTAATGAGGAATTCACTGAATGTTTGCTCAATGCGGCTTTTCCACAGCAGTTCATCACTTTCAGTAAGAGAGTCAATAACGCCTTGTACGCCAGGCGTACGGCTTAAAAAGAGAATGTCAGAATTAGCTTGGCTGTAAAGTTGTGCAATCATAGGCTCAACTAGGTTACTTTCAATGGCTATTTCATTACTTGTCTGTTCTGTTAACAAACGCTCAGTCTCAAAATAAAATAAAAAGCTCACTAAAGTGGCAACACTTAATACTAAAATAAAAGCGGCAATAGGTACTTGCATACTAATAGAATGTCGAGCATGGCCCACGTCTAATAACTCACTTTGCAATTGTGTATTGTCGGTTTTATCTTGGCAGGAATTCATTAGTGGTTGTCTGGTAGGGCTTAATTCAGGCGCTGATTTATTTATTGACGTTGCTTTTAGATCAAAAAGTAAACCTAAAAAGGCGCAACCATAAGCGAGTATTTTCAAACTATGGGCGATATTAAAGTGGTTGTCGAACAAGGCAACTGAACCAAATGCCATATGAATTTGGGTAGTGACTTCAGGGATAACACTGAGTAATAAGCCATACTTGGCGATTGTTGGGAATTGTCTATACAAATTGATGAATAAGCTGCCGGCAAAGACAAATAAACCTAACGGTAATACGTCATATGGGCGAGTGATCAGGGCATTCCTAAACATGGTTTGCGGTAGGTTAGTACTATTAGCTGCGATGTGTACTAAGACATAAGCCAGAGTGATAAAACAAAGTCCGATAATAAGTATGGCTCGGTAATCATTTTTACTCTTTGTTTGTACGTATTCAATATTATGTACTTTGTCAGCTTTGTCAGCTTTGTCAGCTTTTTGCTGCCTTGCATAAAGCATAAAAGATATCAGAGTTCCGGTGATCATAATACAAGCATTGAATATTCGTGAAAAAGCCCAAGTAAAAGGAATGAAGTCGGTATTTGCAGCTTGTGCTGAAATAATCCGGGTGGCAGCTAAGGTGTGAAAAGCATCCACTGAGCCAGCACAAAAAATTGCCATGCCCATTATTGGGATAGCAACATCTTTATGGATCCGATAATGCACTAATGCCAGAATGAAAGTCAGTACAGCTAGAATCACTGCGGACCACTCTAATAATGTGTGGTGAAGCGCTCCGGCAAGCGCATAAAACAAGTGATTAGCTTCGATAGCTTGATTGGTGTTCAGTGCTGTTATATTGGAAGAGAAATCGAGTCCAATAAAGTTGAGTAGGCTAGGTAATAAACACAAGACTAACACTATGATTAAAAATACTTTTTTGTTACTGTCAAAAAAATCAGCATTCGTGTTTGGTTTAGTTAATTGTAGAGCGTGAGTATCTTTGGGATTATTAGACAAATAAGCCGACATAGGAGTCTTTCCATGAGCCAAGTACAGCGTTAATAGCTTATTAATTTGTTAATTTTTTAATATGAATAAAAGAAGAAAATTAACATCACTAAATAAGAAGAGTACTTATAAGTTAGCACAGCGTTCAATATTCGCCATCAATTTGCTACTATTTCTAGTAACAATGTTTACCGGTTTTATTTGCTGTTAAAGGGAGGTTTTTTTAGCCGCTTGTTTAGCTTGTTTCTTTTCTTTTCTACGTCGTTTAAAAAAAGAAGATAATAGTTGGCTACACTCTTCTTGTAAATTACCTGATTGAACTTCTATTTGGTGATTCAGTTGTGGGCTGTTCACTAAATTAAAAGCACTGCCTGCCGCGCCTGTTTTAAGATCACTACAAGCATAGACTAAACGCTTTATTCGGCTATGCACTAATAAACCAGCACACATAGGGCAGGGCTCAAGAGTTACATATAGAGTGCAATCAAGTAGTCGGTAGTTATTAAGGAAGTCCCCTGCTGCTCTGATAGCATTCATTTCAGCATGACTAGAAGGGTCATTAAGCATGATGGACTGATTAAAGCCCTCGCCAATGATTTTATCTTGATAAACGACTACTGCACCAACTGGTATTTCATCATGCAACTCGGCTTGTTGTGCTAACTCAATAGCTCTTTTCATGAAGGTTATATCAAGTAGAGCCTGCTCTTCAGTGACTAGTGCTGGCTCTGAGCTTATTGATGATTTCATTACAAGAATAACTCCAACAAATCATTTAAGTACCTTTGTCCTGTTTTAGTAACCAACCAATGTTCTTCATTATTTATCACCTGACAAGCCATAAGGTTCTTTTTTTTAGCTTCTTCAAGTTTAGGTAAAACGGCGTTTATTTTTAGGCCGGTACTTGTTTGGAATTGCTTGACACTAAATGATTTATGCAACCTTAATTGGTTCATCATAAATTCAAAAGGGCGATCACTTTCATCAACTTCTGTCAATTGATCTAAAAAGTCACGGTTCACATCTAAATATCCCTTAGGATGTTTCACTTTAACCGTGCGCATAATTTTTTGTGTTTCACTATCTGTAATCTTGCCATGAGCGCCGCAGCCGATACCAAGATAATCGCCATATTGCCAATAATTTAAATTATGTTGACATTGATAACCAGATTTAGCGTACGCTGAAATTTCATATTGCTGGTAACCAGCGGCATTGAGTAACTTAACTCCTTGGTCTTGGATTTCCCATAAAATATCATCTACAGGCAATTTAGGTGGTTTTGAGTGAAAAATGGTATTTGGCTCAATGGTTAGCTGATACCAAGAAATATGATTAGGGTTTAGGCTGATGGCCGTTTTTAGATCGTCAAGGGCATTATCAATTGATTGGTTAGGTAAGCCGTGCATGAGATCTAAATTAAAACTTGTCACGCCACTTTCAGTTGCTAATTTTGCTGCGGTTTTCGCTTGGTTGCTATCATGGATTCGACCAAGCTTAATTAACTTATCAGAAGAAAAACTTTGCACGCCGATAGAAAGCCGACTAACTCCGGCATTGAAAAAACCAATAAACTTATCAGCTTCAACCGTACCAGGATTCGCTTCTAGGGTAATCTCTATATCGTCTTTGTGATCAAAGCGATTGAGTACTTGTTGTAACAAGCTCTTAATCGATTGTGCCGAAAATAAACTGGGTGTGCCACCACCAATAAAAATTGAGTGTAAGGAGCGCTCGGTTAATTGAAAGCGAGTAATATCGGCATCTAAATCAGCAATTAATGCGCTTACATAGTCTTGCTCAGGAATCGAACTTTTAACAGCATGAGAATTGAAATCACAATAGGGGCACTTCTCCACACACCATGGAATATGAATATAAAGGGAAAGAGGCTGGTTTTCTAACATATTTAACATACCTAACAGTAAGCACTGGGCTCAAAATAACGTTTACTTCGAAGTTTTACTAAGTTTTTCAACTAATTTAGCTAGT
The DNA here is from genome assembly GCF_000764185.1 of Colwellia psychrerythraea. Lineage (GTDB taxonomy): Bacteria > Pseudomonadota > Gammaproteobacteria > Enterobacterales > Alteromonadaceae > Colwellia > Colwellia psychrerythraea_B. Next base: position 245,337 of record NZ_JQEC01000011.1, on the reverse strand, counting down.
GCTTGACCGCGGTGACTTAACTTGTTTTTTACTTCCCGTGGTAATTGCGCAGAAGACATTTGTAAATCGTTTTGCCAAAAAATAGGATCGTACCCAAAGCCCTGTTCGCCTTGTTTGTCTCTGGAAATAGTCCCTTGCCAGACACCGTGACAAATAAGTGGTGTTGGATCATTTTCATGTTTCATATAAACCAATACACAGTGAAATCGAGCTGTTCGTTGTTCATCTGGAGTATTAGCTAATGCTGCAAGCAGCTTATTGGTATTATCGTCATCGGTAAGTTCACCTTGGGTTATATCTGCTGCGTAGCGAGCGGAATATACGCCGGGCGCACCATTTAAGGCATCAACTTCTAAGCCTGAATCATCGGCAATTGCAGGTAAACCTGTGATTTTGGCGGCATGACGGGCTTTAATAATGGCATTTTCGACAAAGGTAGTGCCTGTTTCAGCAACTTCAGGCACGTCAAATTCACTTTGTGGCACAATCTCAATATTTTGCTCACTTAATAAGTGCGACAACTCTTTAACTTTGCCTTGATTTCCTGTGGCTAATACAACTTTTGACATGATGACTACCTGTGGTTATTACGGTTTATGCTACTTTTATGATGGGCTTTCTATCGACGCTATTCTACCTTAGCGAGGTGGCTTTGGCTAAAATTAACGATAAAAAAAAGAGCTATATAAGCTCTTTTGGTTTGCTCGAATATCGCTCATGACATTCTAAGTGGCCACTTCTTTATACGAAATGGTGCGAAGCTAATCAACATAAAAAATTTGGGAAAACTTTAGTTGTTGTTTTTCTTTGCCATCATTGATCATTATATCAAAATGAAGTGTTTCTTCATTGTTATAGCTAACCTGAGCAAGGTAATAAATAGCATTACCCTCTTTGACTTCTTTAAAGTCTAACTCTTTAAATTGTCCAAGGTTGTTTTTAGCTTTACCGGTAATGCTAACCGTTTTCGCTGGGTTGTCTTGTTGGCTATTATCTAATACAGAAATATTGATTAAACCATTATATCTACTACGAGTAATGCCATAAACCTTGGCAATTTCTGGAGTGAAAAAAGTCGAGCCAATAGCCATGTAATGAACATTCATAGAGCCTAATTTTTTCATGTTTTCAGCGCTAGCGCTGGTCATCACAAACAAACTAAGGCTAAGTGCGATAAGTAGTTTGATGATTGAAGCTTTCATGTTGTTCTCCAAAAAAATCACGTAGGGTTTGGAACTGTTCCATTATATTCTTTTATTATAGAACAGCCGCCCAAAAAGGTCAGTAACGCTGAAAAATATATCAAGGTACGATTTTACAAAGCGCCCCAATATGGTAGTGAATTTGATAATAAGATATTAATCACATTCATCGCTAAAAAAGCTACCAACATTGATAAATCTAAACCGCCCAAATTTGGAATTATTTTACGAATTGGACGTAAAAATGGGTCTGTTAACTGGCTAAGAACCATCAAAGTAGCATTGTAGCCTTGTACTACCCAACTCATAATAGCCATCACGATCATAATTATAAACAGTAAGAAACCAGCTTGTTTTAATAAAACTAATAGGCCAATGTAAAACGCTAAAACTCCTAGGCTTTCTCCGGATAGAGCTGCCAAAGTGACAAACTTTAAGGTAGCTACAACATAGGCAATTACCACTGTAGCTAAGTCTAATCCACCCAGTCCAGGAATAATTCGACGTAGTGGCACCACTAAAGGGTTACTCACTTTAACAATAAATTGGCTTAAGGGATTATAAAAATCAGCTTTAACCCATTGTAACCACACACGTATGATTAAGATCATTAACAAAGCGTCGAAGGCGAATCTAAGCAAATAAATAACTGCTTCCATTGGTTTTCCTCTAATAAATTAAATATGTTGTATAGAAATGAATTATTTAGCCATTTCTTCTGCACGTGCTATTGCAGCAAGCATAGCGTTTTTCACCATTGCTTCGATACCATCAAGCTTAAATTGCTCTATCGCAGCGTGTGTTGTGCCATTTTTTGAGGTGACATTAGCGCGTAACGTACTAATCGCATCATCACTCTGTTCGACCATTTGCGCTGCACCAAGGGCGGTTTGCTGAACTAATATGCGACTTTCTTGGGCAGAAAATCCCAATTGTAATGCTTGCTTTTCCATCGCTTCCATAAACAAGAAAAAGTAGGCGGGTGCAGAGCCTGCAACCGCGATAATATCATTAATCTTGCCCTCGGCGGCAAGCCAGATTATTTTCCCCACCGCAGTCATGAGTTTCTCAGCAGTGGCCTTTTGTTCAATACTTACTTCTTTCGAGGCAAATAAACCACTCATTCCTAAGCCGAGTTGCGCTGGGGTATTTGGCATAACACGAACGACAGGGGGAGTATTAACAGCGTTACTTGATGATAAGGCAAGTTGAATTTGTTTAACTGTTGCTCCTGCAGCTACTGAGATAAAAAGTTTACCGGAAATATTTATCGCTTGGCTTATTTTCTGGCAAACCTCTGCAATAAAGTGTGGTTTAACACAAAGCACGATCACTTCGGCAAACTCGCTGGCCTTGTTATTATCATCCGTTTGTAAAACACCAAATTCTTGTGCTAATTTTAACCTTTTTTCTGCTGAGGGATTAGCCACCATTATGTTTTGTGCTGAAACGCCAGAGCTGATTAAGCCAGTTATAATCGCACGTGCCATATTACCAGCACCAATAAATGCAATTTTTTTCATAGAGAAGATCCTAAAAATTAAGTTTTATTTGTTCGAGATCCAAAAATGGCGGTACCGATTCTCACCATAGTGGAACCGTGGGCGACAGCCTGTTCTAAATCATTAGACATGCCTAAAGAAAGCGTATCGACACTAGGGTATTGTTTTTTTAATTGTTCAAATAACAGCTGCATCTTTTCATAACAGGCACTGTTAGCATTTTTCTCAGGAACAGCCATTAAACCTCGTAAGGTAAGTTTATCACAGTTATTGATGACTTTAGCGAGTGTGAAAACTTCACTTACATCAATACCAGACTTTGACTCTTCATTGCTAATATTCACTTGTAAACAAATGTTTAGCGGAGTATCGTGGCAATCATCGTCTTGGATATGTTGATTCAGGCGTAGCGCAATTTTCTCTCTATCAACACTATGAACCCAAGAGAAATTACTGGCAATTAGTTTGGTCTTATTTGATTGAATAGGACCAATAAAGTGCCAAGTTAATTCAGGTAAATGTGCTAGCTGCGTTATTTTTTCTACCGCTTCTTGCAGATAATTTTCACCAAAATCTTTTTGTCCAGCTAAGTAGGCCTGTTCAATCAGTGTCGCAGGTTTAGTTTTACTGACAGCTAAAAGCGATACGGGTGATGAGTTTTCTAACAATGGCTTTGGTAATTCAGTAACAGGAATTAATCGAGCACTTTGTTGGCAAGCCTGCTGAATTTGGGCTTTAATTTTATCAATATTATCTTTAATATTTATCATGGGAAATTATAGTGAACTGTTTTAACTTATCTTATTTTCTGGTTAGTATAACCTAATAAATTATTACCGATAAAAGATAAAATTATTATTTTTTATCATCCTATAAAAAGAGGCTTTTATGGATATTACCGAACTTCTAGCATTTAGTGTGCAGCATGACGCATCAGATTTACATTTATCAACGGGCACACCGCCGTCTATTCGTGTCGACGGCGATGTACGTAAACTCAATATCCCAGCTTTTGATGCTAAAGATGTTAATGCGCTTGTGTATGACATTATGAATGATCGCCAGCGTAAAGAGTATGAAGAAAATTTAGAAGTCGATTTCTCTTTTGAAGTGCCTAATTTAGCACGGTTTAGGGTAAATGCATTTAATCAAAATCGCGGCCCAGCTGCCGTATTTCGTACTATCCCAAGTAAAATACTTTCACTTGATGATTTAGGTTGTCCTGATATATTTCGTGAGATTTCAGACACACCACGTGGCTTAGTTTTGGTTACGGGACCAACAGGGTCGGGTAAATCGACCACCTTAGCAGCCATGGTTGATTATATTAACGATAATAAACACGATCATATTCTCACCATCGAAGATCCAATAGAATTTGTTCATGAAACTAAAAAGTGTCTTATCAACCAACGAGAAGTACATCGTGATACGTTAAGCTTTTCTGCGGCATTGCGCTCGGCCCTACGTGAAGACCCCGATGTTATCCTTGTTGGTGAAATGCGTGATTTAGAAACGATTCGTTTGGCGATGACTGCAGCTGAAACTGGCCATTTAGTGTTTGGCACCTTACATACTACCTCAGCGCCAAAAACTATTGACCGTATTATTGATGTATTTCCAGGTGAAGAAAAATCTATGGTTCGCTCTATGCTGTCGGAGTCACTTCGTGCAGTGATCTCACAAACACTCATTAAAAGAGTGGGTGGTGGTCGTGTTGCAGCTCATGAAATAATGATTGGAGTGCCTGCTATTCGTAACCTTATTCGTGAGGATAAAATTGCCCAAATGTACTCAGCAATACAAACGGGTATGCAGCATGGCATGCAAACTATGGATCAATGTCTGCAAAACCTTGTTAATCGAGGCATCATTACCAAACAAAATGCCATGGAAAAAGCGGTCGATAAAAACCAGTTCTCTGGCTTTTAATGGTTAGCATTTTGCTTGAATATGAAAGAAAGGATATTAAATGAGACTTCATGAATTATTAGAACGGATGGTAAAACAAGATGCCTCTGATATGTTCGTTACCGCCAAATTACCCGTAAGCGCTAAAATAAATGGTGATTTGCAACCGATAGATGATGGGGCATTAACTGCTGAAGAGTCGTTGTCGCTAGTATATGACGCCATGAATGAAAAGCAAAAGAAGCAATTTGATACTGAAAAAGAATGTAACTTTGCTATTGAAATTGAAGGTATTGGTCGTTTTCGTATCTCAGCTTTTTGGCAACGTGATATGGCAGGTATGGTTGCCCGACGTATTGTTACAGATATACCCGACGTCGATGACTTAGGATTACCACCTATTCTGAAAGATGTCATTATGTCTAAGCGTGGTTTAGTACTGTTTGTCGGTGGTACTGGTACCGGTAAATCGACATCGATGGCATCATTAATTGGCTATCGTAACCGAAATTCCAGTGGTCATATTCTTACCATTGAAGATCCGGTAGAATTTGTTCATGAGCACGGAAAAAGCATGATCACCCAACGTGAGGTTGGTTTAGATACTGAATCTTTTGATGCGGCGTTGCAAAGTTCATTACGCCAAGCCCCAGATGTTATCTTGATTGGTGAAATCCGTAATCAGGAGATTATGGAGCATGCCTTAAGTTTTGCTGAAACAGGTCATTTATGTATAGCGACTCTGCATGCTAATAATGCCAACCAAGCAATTGATCGTATTATGCATTTAGTACCAGCGGATCAACATGGTAAATTGTTATTTGATTTGGCTTTGAACCTACGCGGAATTATTGCTCAGCAACTGGTACCAACGCAAGATGGCCATAGCCGTGTTGCGGCCATTGAGATTTTACTTAACTCACCTTATGTTAGTGAGCTCATCAAAAAAGGTGATATAGGCAGCATTAAAGAGGTTATGGAAAAATCTAATGAGTTGGGCATGCAAACGTTCGATCAGGCTTTATTCAATCACTACCAAAAAGGCATGATCACCTATGCCGATGCATTACATCATGCTGATTCCCCGAATGATTTACGCTTAATGATTAAATTACGCAGTAATGAGCAGGGGGGTACAGGTGGGCTATCAGGGGTAACATTGGATGGTTTTGAACCCGTAGATGATTAATCGATATTCAAAATGACGGGTTTACCTAGCACTCAAGTTGATATTTACATATTCATTTAAGTTAATATTAACTCTTCACTTTGATGAAGCTGTAGTGAATTTATATTCACTACAGCTAGCTTAAGCAATGAAAGTCATTATTGTTTATTACCAGGCTGTGAAGTATTACCCACATAATAATAAATGGTCCAAGTTGTCGAAAATAAACCTGAAGTGGGGACTAAATGTGTTGAAAATGTTACTTTCTCACTAGGTTTAGCATTGTGGTTGGTAAAGCTTGCTTTCATGCCGTCATCATGATTTCTCTTACTTTCTTGCAATTGCCATTCATCACCTAAACATTCTTGAGTAATTCGTTTAGCATTTTGATAATAGCTTTTTCCGGTATCTTCATTAGGTGCTACTAACCTACAAGAATAGGAATGTTGCTCCCCTCCCCATGAAAAGACTTGGCAGTTTTCACCAAAAAGCTGATATTTAGCTTTCCACATATTACTTACCCGACCACCCACTTTAATTTCTTTTATTTGAGAAAAGTCATCATGATAAGCTGTTTTTAATAACTCGAGCTTAGTGCACGCGTTCGTTGTGGGCATAATGTTTGAGGATATTTTAGTATTTTGATTAACGCAGCCAGCCAAAAAAATGCTGGAAAAGATAAGGGTATATTTTGTAACTATTTTCATAAAACTATATCAGCCTGACGTAAAATTTTAAGTTGAAAATCTCTTAGCTATGATGGTACAGAGTTTTATTACTTATTTCTAGCTAAGCAAGCGCTGTATTTCATAGTGATTATCATCATATTAAACTGAATTTATCTGTATATGATAGTAAAAAGAGTTATGTTTTTAGTGAGTTAAATAGCTTAAAATATTGTTATTAATTTTCCATTTATTACAAATACATAGATTAAACTCATGATGTCCATCGCCCCCTTAAACAAAGAAGCAGTAGAATTTATACAAAGTAATATTGACAACAAAACTAAGCCCTTAGGTGCTTTAGGGGCACTTGAACCTTTGGCTTTGCAACTCGCTTTGATTACTAAGCAAAGATATCAAAAAAGCTCAGGCCTTAGTACTGATAGCTCTGAACTCAGTCAATTTAGTGCAAGTAATGATTCAAGCAAATGCCAGATCAGTATAAAAAAGCCAAGCATGTTGGTATTTGCTGGCGATCATGGCATCAATGTAGAGAACCTTAGTATTGCGCCTAGTGCAGTCACTAAACAAATGGTGCTCAACTTTTTACAAGGTGGAGCGGCAATCAATTGTTTTTGTCAAAGCAATGATATAACGCTTAATGTGATTGATTGCGGCATATTAGAACCAGTAAGCCAGGGCGAAATTTCACAACCAAAGCATAATCAATTGAATGTCGTGAAGCTTTATCAACAGCGACTAGGAGCTGGAACCAATAACTTTTCAGTTGAAGCTGCTATGACACTTGAACAGTTGAAACAGGGCTTTGAACAGACAAATAAACTTATTGAAGACCAAGTTAAGCAAGGTGTTGAGTTAATATTACTTGGTGAAATGGGCATCGCCAATACCAGCTCATCTGCAGCTTTAATGTCTGCACTCACTTCTCTTAGTGCCAGTGAATGTGTTGGTCGTGGCACAGGGATCACAGATGAGCAATTGGCAAAAAAGGTTGCCTTAATTGAAAGGGCATTACAACGAGTTAATCTATCCGATCGTCAAGCTGAGAGTTTGAATCAAGATGAGGTTTTAAACTTACTGGCAGAGTTAGGCGGTTTTGAAATCGTGCAGATGGTTGCTGCTATCTTATCTGCGGCAGCTTTAAGTACACCTATCGTTATTGATGGTTTCATTGTTAGTGTCGCCGCACTCGTTGCATTTCGTTTAGATAAAGAGGTTGCTAATTACCTTATATTTTCCCATGTCTCCCAAGAAAAAGCACACCAAATATTACTTGAAGAACTTCTGGCGGCTCAAACTTTTACTGACCTTAGCAGCCAACCATTATTGAACTTAGGTCTTCGTCTTGGTGAGGGCACAGGTGCAGCACTCGCTTTACCGCTGATAAAAGCCGCAGCAAGCTTTTATAATAATATGGCCAGTTTCGAAAGTGCTGGAGTTAGCGTTGACTAAGCCGATAAAAGAGATGTCAACAGGGCAGTTAACACAACAGCTATTTGAAAAGTTAAAAGCTCAGCTAAATTTATTTTATTTGGCATTAAGTTTTTTTACCCGTATTCCAGTGCCCAAAACAATGTTTTATTCAGAGGCCTTACTCAGTAGATCTAACCAGTATTTCTCCTTAGTAGGCTTAGTTATAGGTTTGCTGTTAGCGTTAAGTTACGCCAGTTTCAGTGCCTTTGTACCCATCAATATCGCTATCTTGTTAGTGATGGGCGTGAGTTTGTTATTGACGGGCGCTTTTCATGAAGATGGTTTAGCAGACATGGCCGATGGTATAGGTGGTGCATTTGCTATAGAAAAACGGCTAAGCATAATGAAAGATAGTCGTATTGGCACTTATGGTGCAGTGACCTTAATAATAGCTTTGTTGTTAAAGTTTACATTGTTAGTCGAGCTAGCTAAACAAGATAGTAATCACTTACTTCTTGCTATTGTATTAGCTGAATGTTTATCTAGAGCTATTGCTGGCAGTTTAATTTCATCCATGCCTTATGTTTGTGATTCTGAGCACAGTAAAAGTAAACCTTTAGCCCAAGCACAGTCTTCATCAGAGCTAAGTATTTTACTTTTGATTGGCATATCTCCATTAATATTTTATAGCAGTGAAGTTATCCTCTGCTTGGTGTTAATTTTATTTGTCTTTCGCAGACTATTTAAACAATGGCTTTTGGCTAAGATAGGCGGCTTCACTGGTGATTGTTTAGGTGCGGCTCAACAAATTTCTCAGTTGCTGATTTATTTAACACTCGTTTCCTTTGCCAATAAAGATATCTTATCGGGAGTTGTAGGATGATTCATTTTGTATTAGGGGGGGCTCGCTCGGGTAAGTCGCGATTTGCGGAGCAACAAGTATTAGACTTGGCGATAAATATCAATAAAAAACCGGTCTACCTTGCTACTGCAACAGCCATTGATGCTGAGATGGATAATAGAATAATAAAACATCAAAGTGATAGAGGTGATAGTTGGCAATTAATTGAATGCCCAGTAGCGCTTGCTGAAAAACTGATTGAACTTGATAACAATAATGTCTATTTATTGGACTGCTTAACTTTGTGGTTGAACAATCAACTTTATGCTGTACACGAGGCAAGCAATGCTGAGCGAGGTCAACACTTACAAATCGAGATAGATAAACTAATAGTGAGTTTGCTATCACTAAATGTCGATATTATTATCGTTAGTAATGAAATAGGTTTAGGTGTGGTGCCTATGGGCGAATCAACCCGTTTATATGTTGACTATTGTGGTTGGTTAAACCAGAAAGTTGCAGAAGTAGCCGATAAAGTTACCTTGGTAACGGCAGGTATTCCGCTACTTTTAAAACCAATGGCTAACAAAGATAATGCAGAGTAGAAAATAGCTTATCAAACTGAAATATTAGCTATATCACGGATAAATATTGAATTTTATGATTGAAATTGACCTAATAAGGCATGTTAAAGTCGCCGGTAAACCGGCTTTATATGGCCGTACTGATGTCCAGCCTATCGTTACAGAAAACGTTCATTTGCTTGAACGTTTAGTTGCCCAGCAAAAAACAAGTAAAGCCTATCAATGTATTATTAGTTCTCCTTTGATACGTTGTCAGCATCTAGCAAAAGAGTTTTCTCATCACTGTGAGATACCGTTAGAGATCTCACTAGGTTTACAAGAAATGAACTTCGGCTGCTTTGATGGAGTGCCATTTGATGACATTCCTTTTGGTGATGAGCCCTCTATTGCTACAGGTATTAGTGATATAAACGACCAGCGAATTGAGCTGCACTGGTCGCAGCTTGAAGCCTTTTTTCAGGCACCTGCTGAGATAATGTTACCTAATGCAGAGGCTTTGGCTGATTTTCACCATAGAGTAATAAAAACTTGGCAAGAACTAATAGCACAACATATTGTTATTTCCTCTGATAAAAAAGCACTGAAAATACCTCAACGAATTTTAGTTATCGCTCATGGCGGCGTTATTCGTATGATTTTAGCGCATATTCTGCAACTCGATTGGCAGCAAGCCAGTTGGCACCAAAAATTACAGATTGGCCATGGCAGCTTAACTCGAATTAACATTAGCCAGCCTTATCAAGATATAAACAGTAGCCAACAACAAACACTACCGGATCAATACAGCAGACAAGCAGCCCAACAACTGCATCAACAAGTGATGTGCATTGCTATGCCGTTGCTCGAAGGTTTTTAGAATGAAAATTAAAAAGAATAACGCTCCCTTTGCTCAGAATTTTGTTGAGTCAGAACTAAAAGGATCAGGCAAAGATGGTCAAGGAAAAACCTTGATGGTACAAGGAACAACGTCAGATGCAGGGAAAACGACCCTAGTGGCTGGCCTTTGCCGCTTATTTGCGGATTTAAAAATAAAAGTGGCACCTTTTAAACCACAGAACATGGCGCTTAATAGTGCCGTTACCCCGTGTGGAGGAGAAATAGGCCGAGCGCAAGCATTGCAAGCGAAAGCTGCGCGTTTACCTTTAGATGTCGATTTTAACCCTATTTTACTGAAGCCTAATAGTGATACTGGCGCACAAGTTATCGTGCACGGCAAAGCGCTCAACCATAAGACATCGTCTAATATGGAAGCCAATGAATACCAAGATTATAAAAAAGTGGCGATGCAAGCCGTGCTTAGCTCACACAAACGTTTGATAAAAAAATATGATTTAGTGGTGGTCGAAGGTGCGGGAAGCCCAGCAGAAATAAATTTACGTGAGGGGGATATTGCCAATATGGGGTTCGCCGAAGCCGTTGATTGTCCCGTTTTGATTATTGCTGATATTGATAAAGGTGGCGTTTTTGCACAATTGGTTGGCACCTTGATGTTGTTATCGCAATCAGAGCAAGACAGAGTGGTTGGCTTTGTCATTAATCGCTTTCGCGGTGACATTAAATTGCTTGAATCAGGACTTACCTGGTTGGAGAAAAAAACCAATAAACCGGTGTTAGGGGTTTTGCCTTATTTACACGGTTTAGATATATCTTCTGAAGATGCATTAGTGACTAAACAGGAATTTACTGAAGCTAAATCGTCCTCAGCGAGAATTCGAATTGTCGTTTTAGTTTACCCGCATATGAGTAATCATACTGATTTTGATGCTTTACGCCACCATAACGATATTGATTGTCAGTTCCTTTTCGCTAAAGGTGCTGAAGGTGAAAACAGCCCTGAAAAAGTGACTATTCCAGCATGCGATCTGATCATTTTACCTGGTAGTAAAAATGTTCGTGGTGATCTGGCCTTTTTATATCAACGTGGTTGGCATGATGATATTGCAAAACATCTGCGTTATGGCGGCAAAGTAATAGGTATTTGTGGTGGTTATCAAATGTTGGGTAAACTGATTGAAGATCCAAAAGGCTTAGAAGGACAAGCAGGCGTAAGTCATGGCTTAGGCTATTTTCCAATGCAGACTGTACTAAAAGCGCAAAAAACATTAACTAATGTTACCGGCGTATTGCAACTTGCTCAGCACCGCGCAGATATTGGTGGTTATGAAATTCATGCTGGAGAAAGTACACTGATCAATGATGGCATTAAAACGAGTTATTTACTTGATATTCAAGGTGAGAAACAAGGCTTATTAAGCGATGATGGTCAAATTGCAGGGTGTTATTTACATGGTTTATTTGATCAACCTAAAGCTTTAAAACTCTTTATGACTTGGCTTAGTCATGAGGTGAGTGACTCGCCAAGTATTGAAGCACTTGAGGAACAAGCAATTGAGCGAGTAAATCAAGCATGTCAAAAACATCTAGATATGAAAAAAATAAAAAAAATAATAACTGACTGGTACACTTAACCACAATATAGTAATGGATATTGTTTGCAGTAATGATCTAAATCAATCCTTTAAGTGATAATACCAATGCTATGAAAAGCATTTATACTGACTTGATAAAGGCGGGTATAGGCTTTACTCAGTAAGAGTTGATTGAAATAAATATGTGAAGTAGGCACGTCTATATTAAAAAAATCTGTCCAACTTAGTTGAGCAGATTTTTTTTAGCTGCTGATTCTCGCTAACCCAAGATTTTCTTTAGGTGCGCTTATAGTTAAGCGTCTTTATCTAAGAAAGGAGCGTATTGATTGTGTTTTCCCAATACAGCTTGGCTGCCTTTAAGAGAAAAACTATAACCACATAATGAAAATTTACCGCGAAAAGCAAGCGCCTGTACTAGCTCTTGGCTATCAAGAGGAGAGAAGCTAGCGAAGTACTCACTGCCATTTTCAACTAAAACAGATAGAGGACGTAACGGTGAACCTTTATTAAATTTAATGCTCTGACAGCTTTTATCGCCTTTCGCCGATGAAAGTGACCATAGTTGACCGGTGCTAACTTGGTCGGCTTGCCAGTGAATTATTATTCCTTGATACTCAGATAAGTATAAATTGAAATTATCTGGCATTGCCAGTAAGTATTTTTTGTTGGCAAGAATATCATTTGAAGTTTGCTTAGCTAGCACTTGTGGCTGAGTTGATTCAATATCATGAACATCAATATTTCGCTGACTGATAGTGTTAACTAGGCTACTGAGCAAGACGGCAATGAAAATTAGTGCAACACTAGCAAAAATACCTAACTGTAATTTACGATTTCCTAGGAATTTTATGCGAATAAGCTCGCCGATATCCACTTGTTTACTGTTAGTTTGATCGTTACCAGTCTGATAATCAGACTGGTGGTTTGCAGTAGCGCTTTGCGCTAGAGTAGTTTCATTAGCATAAAGGCTCTCGCTAGGATCATCAGTCAACAATGTCGGTTCGATACGTTGATTATGAGGTTTCATCGCAATAGTCTCTTGCTGATAAATACTGAGATCAACGGGACCGTAATAACCAAGGATATAATTACCAGTTGCTTTATTATTTTTACTTGGGTAAGTGAGTAGTAGCGCAGTGCTTAGGGCGGGTAAAATGAGTAAATAATAACTGCTACTATTCTCAATTATTAAGCTCAGCAAGCCGGTAAGTAAGAGCAAGCCACCTGGCACTAATTGCCAATTTTTATTAAGCTTAGCGTCATGTAATCGTCGCTTAGTACTGTAAGTGAGCACCGTGGTTAATATTAATAAAGTCGCAAAACTTACCACGACATAATTGGAAAATATTGCAGAAAAAAAGATAAACCCTAAAAGAGCAACCACAGAGGTGGCAAAAAAACGATTGCGATCGTCAAATCCTTTTAAACAAAAAACTGCATGTAAAAATGGCACAAAAATCTCCAACAAATGGAATAAGTAAATTCTTATTCTACAACTAAACTTATGCTTTAAATAAATAACAGCTAAACGGTCTGTATGACAGTGAAGCTATAATGGTATTGCTGATATAGAAAAATTAATTTACTCGATAAGCGGGTAAATTAATCTGTTCAAGCTTTAAGCCAAATAACGTTAAACAACCTTGATTGTTTGACTCGCCATCGCCGCTAAAATCAAAATCAAAAGTGCTATAGATGCAAAGTCCATGTTGCTTAGTAAATTTTACCCGGCTTGAGCGTCTCGCGAGTGAAATAAACTGCAAGCCACCTTCTTTACAGTAACGAAAAACATGACGTTTCGCGGCTTCAGATACCTGCCTTAAGTAAACGAAATACCAGCAAAATAAACAAAAGACTAATAAATAGTAAATATTTTCCATACATAATACCTAAGTTTGACTAAACAACTGTCCAATGGCTTCTGCTAATGCCGGTGAGCGATTTGCACTGCGTATACAAGCAAAAGCGATGGGCCTAATTAATGGAATACTGACCAGATCTTTAAAGATACTGGAGAACATTGCCATATCGTTGTTTTTTAATAAGTGTTCAAAGTAACACATAAGTGTCGTTTCATCAGCTAATGCCGACCAACAACGACCAGATAAGGTAATTAACAGCTCATTACTGACATTATTTTTACTTAATATTCGTGTGACCACCACTTTGACATGTATATGTTGGCTATTGGCTGCTAATGCTCTTAATAACAGTGTCGCCTTTGATAACTCTTTCGGAGATACTGGTGAACTTTCTAAAGTGCTTGATAATAAACTTAACAATGCATCAATTAAGTTAACATTATATTGTTCATTTTCAAGAGCACTACAAACGGGGGAGAGTACTTCTTCTGGTAGCTTAGCCAGTGCACTAAGGAGTAATTCGTTATGGTTATCTTGATTTATTCGAGCAATAAAGTCAGTAATCCCTTGTACACCAACATCTTGCCAGTTTTCCCAATCAGACTCTTGGTTAAGATATTGTATAAACGGTGATAAATATTCACTAGGTTTTTGTTTTAAATCAACTTTTATTTTGCTGTTTAAACTTGCTAGTTTATATTGTGCAGGTGTAAATAGGTAAGGGTTACTACTCAGTAATTCTTCTTGTTTTTTAGAAGTCTCTTGGGTTAAATTATCACCTAGAGCTTCGACAATAATCGCGATAAAGTGATTTCTTGCACCTTGGTTTAATAAGCCACGCTCATCAAGTGGTAATTTTAATAGCCATAAATAAGGTTGTGCAGATTGTTTTTGCCAAAAAGCTATCGCAATACAAGCCTGCCCTTGAGTGGGGGTCGGGTAGGGCAACTGATTTAATTCAACCTTTTCAAACTGCTCTTTAGGTAACTTGGTGACAAGTCGACCTATATCATAAAGACGATATTGAGAGCCTGAAAGTTTAAGTAACTCTGAGAGGGTAGCTATGTTCGCTGCTGGCGGTGTGTCAGTCATAAAATCAAAAATATTGTCGCTTGTTATAGCGCCTTATTATAAGGATAATGAGACCATTAACATAGTAAAACTATTGGGCTAAACTTTTGACCTAAATAATTGGTCTTAAGTTCTCTAGACTAAGTGCGTGAGATAAAATAAATAACAGATGATGAAAACAGACATTGAAGCTATTGTTACTTTGCTTGAGGAGTTAGCTAATGAGCTTAAATCACTTGACCTTTGGCAAACACAGATCCCTACTACAACTGAGCTTGCTAGCAGTGCACCTTTTTGCTGTGATACTTTAACTTTCGAGCAATGGTTGCAATTTATCTTTATTCCTAAAATCATGCAGATGATTAAGCTAAGACAACCATTGCCAACTAAAATTGGCCTAAGTCCAATGGCTGAACAGGTTTATAAGCACTTAGTTGACAATACTAAACCTTTGCTTAATGTAATCCATAAAATAGATCAGGTAATGACGGGACAAGGAAACTAAAAGTGACTGAAATCAATCCTCTTGATGTAACTGAGCGTTCTACTGGAAACCAGAATGAAGAGTTAGCAAAACCAGTGCTGACTATCTTATATCATGATGAATATATGGTGGCGGTTGATAAACCCGCAGGCTTATTTGTCCATCGCAGTTTTATGGATAGAGATGAGATTTATTTTGCTTTGCAATTAGTGCGCGATCAAATAGGGCAATATGTTTATCCTGTGCATCGCTTAGACAGACCAACATCGGGGGTACTTCTTTTTGCTTTAACTAAAGAAGCTGCCAGAATGCTAAGCGAAGCCTTTGCTAATAAATCTAGTCAGGCAGCACTTAAACCTAAGAATAAAACTGAACTGGATTTCGAAGTCCAACAACAAGTTGAAGCGCCTAAAGCCATTGACGATGTCGATGCTAATGTCGATGGCAGTGACTTAGCAATGAAAAAAACTTATTATGCTTTGGTACGTGGCCACTTAAAAGAGTCAACTGGTTTTATTGACCATTCCTTAAAAGAAAAACTGGATAAATTGGGTGATAAAAACGTTAGCCGTGACAAACCTGCCCAAGGAGCGCAAAGTTATTATAAAGTGCAGCGGCAGGCGAGTTTGCCAATCAAAGTCGGTAAATTTGATAGCGTGCGTTATTCTTTAGTTGAAGTGCAGCCTGTTACTGGCAGACGGCATCAAATTCGTCGCCACCTAGCCCATTTACGTCACCCCGTTTTAGGGGATATTAACTACGGCGATAATAAACAAAATCCATTTTTTATTGATCACTTTGGTTTTAAGCGTTTAATGCTGCACGCACAATCATTAGAGTTTAATCACCCGATTACTAATACAAGAGTGAAAATATCAGCACCGTTCGATGGGCAATGGCAGCAGGTTTTTACTGAGTTAAAATGGCCATTGAATTAGAGGTTTTTGCTTATTTAACTTTCTTAATACTTTTTAGCCCTGAGCACTATTCTGAAGTCGTTAAATAAAAGAATAATTTTTACTTGGTGTGATGATTTCGGGTAAGGGAATATCCCAATTTTCTATCGGGATACCTTCAACTAGTTGACAATCATGGGCCAGCCCTAGTGGATAAAGCTTAGTTTGTTGCCAGTGGGCAAGGCTTCGATCATAAAAACCACCTCCCATGCCTAACCTGGTGCCAGTCTCATCAAAAGCTACTAGCGGCGTACATATGATATCTAAATCGGTCAAGGGACACACTTTAGTGACATCTAATTTGGGTTCTAAAATGCCATAGATATTACTTACTAACAGGGTATCTCGTTGGTAACGTAAAAAAAGTAAATGTCCTGGACTAAAAGGGTGCATTACCGGTAAGTAAACTTGCTTCTGCTCATGCCAGCACCAGTCAATAAAAGTTTCTGTATCAAGCTCACCATCATTACTTAAGTAAATCGCAATGTTATTAGCTTGTTGGATTTTAGTATGGCTAGATAAGTTCGTAGCTAGAGCTGTCCCAGCATTATGCTGTTCAGTTGCTGATAAGGTATTACGGCGTTGTCTAATTTCTTTTCGTAATTGTGAGCGTGCATTCATAAGGGAATTATCTTTATACGTTCTTTATTATTTATAGGAATAAAAAAAGCTGGGTGATTACTCACCCAGCTTAATACTATTCTTGTAACTTGTAACTTGTAACTTGTAACTCTTACGTATTATCTGTGAGTTTCAGAAATACCTTCGTGAGTACCTGTCACTGAAATTTCTTCTTCAATCTTACTCTCTAAATCATGGCTGCTCTCACCTTCAGCGCCATGCATCCATTCAACTAATTTACCTGCTGAAAGGTAGATGATAAGACCGGTAATTAAAGCACCAATACCAACACCCATAAAGATATTCGCGGCATTATTTACCATTTCTTCACCTTCACCAACAAATGAGCCAATAAATGCAGCTAACCAGTTTGATAAAGCGGTAAAGAAGAACCAAATACCCATCAATAGGGAGGTAAATTTAAGTGGTGCTAATTTAGTTACCATAGACAAACCAATCGGTGATAAACATAACTCACCTAAGGTATGGAAAAGGTAAGCGAATACTAAGAACAACATACTTACTTTCACTGCAACATCGCCGCCTTGAACCATGGTAGCCCATAACATCACGAAGAAACCTAGTGCTAAAAATAACATCGCCAGAGCGAACTTCTTCGGTGAGGTTGGCTCGTTTGAGCCCATTTTAACCCAAGTAGAGGCAACAAAAGGCGCTAACATAATAATGAACATCGCGTTCAATGATTGAAATGATGAAGCTGCAATTTCAAAACCAAAGATAGTACGGTCGGTGAAGTCGGACGCATAAATGGTAAATAAACCACCAGCTTGTTCAAACCCCGCCCAGAAAATTACCGAGAACATGCTCATAATTAAAATAACTTTCATGCGATCGATATCTTGAGGGGTTAACGGTGCATCTGCTTTTTTCTCACCTTTAGTGCGTTTAGCTGATGGTTCGACACCGATATCACCTAAATATTTATTCGCTAGGCTTAGCTGTAAGGTTAAACCAATTAACATACCACATCCGGCTAAGATAAAGCCGTAATGCCAGTTAACGGTTTCGCCAAGAACACCAACAGTAATAGGAGCTAAGAAAGCACCTAAGTTGATACCCATATAGAAAATAGTGAAAGCGCCGTCACGTCTGTGATCGCCATCTTCATAAAGCTCACCGACTAAACTTGAAACATTAGCTTTAAATAAGCCGTTACCAATAATAATAAGCGCTAAACCGATATAAAATACAGTTTCTTCCATGCCGACAATCATCGACTTTGGAATGCCCAAGGTAAAATAACCTAAGGAGAAAATTAGTCCGCCCCAAATAATAGCTTTACGTTGACCAATATAGTTATCGGCTAACCAACCACCTATTACCGGCGTTAAATAAACAGCCATGGTGAAAAAACCATATAACCTTAACGCTTCTTGGTTAGTCCAGCCAAAACCGCCATCTTGTGTTGAGGCAATTAGATACAATACCAATAAGGCACGCATACCGTAATAACCGAAACGCTCCCACATTTCAGTACCAAATAAAAGGAAAAGTCCTTTAGGGTGGCCAAACAGCGTACCCGCATTAGGTTGAGTCATATAATTATCCTAGATTTTATTTTTATGATCATTAGCATTAATTTTTACTGTAACTATTTAAAATGTAAATATGTATACAATGTTTTTTAGTAAAGGGGTGTTATACCTGTGTGAACAAATAAAGGCAAGTTTTGCTATAAATCAATGATGATCTCGCTTTGGAGGTTGTAGAGAAATATTTCCTGAGACTTACCAAATTGCGCTGTACAATAACTTACCTCTCTAGTCGCTAACGTATTGTTTGCATACTCATATGCTGGTAAACTTCGTCGTCACTAATTTTAGTGGTTAAGCTAAGGCTCTATCAATTTATGGATAGATTGCTGCCTAACTTAAGTGTATTACTGTACAAGCTCTATAATAGGAATTTTTGCTAAAATGATAACCGCTATAAAACACAATATTAAAAATCACCAAACAAATATCCAAAATCTCTTTGTAACGGCAATGCTAATTTTGGCTTTTACCTTAGCAAACTTTCCATCAAAAGCATTAGCTTACGCCCAACCGACTACTGCACAAATTGAGCAGTTCAAAAAACTGCCTCCGGCACAGCAAGAAGCACTAGCCAAGCAAATGGGCGTTGATATTAATAGTCTTAAAGGGCATGTGTCGGCTGGTGGGTCCGGTAAACAGGTGGGAAATACTAAAAGCTTCCCACGTGGCACTCAGTTTGACGCCGAAGGCAATCCGATAACTGATTTTCAAGAAGAGTTAACAGATAAAGACAATGATGAGTTAAAACCTTTTGGTTACGATGTTTTTGCAAATGCCCCACAAACCTTTGCTCCTATGATGGATATCGCCATCCCTGCTGAATATATTATTGGCCCAGGCGATAAAATATCAGTGCAAATATTTGGTAAAGATAGAGAAGAACTAGAATTAACGGTTAACCGCGAAGGGCAAATTGTCTTTCCATCACATGGCCCGTTTACTGTCTCTGGTTTATCTTTTAATGAGATGAAACGTTTACTTACAGCACGAATTAAAGAAAAAGTGATTGGTATTGATGTAGTTGTTGGTATAGCTTCGTTGCGCTCAATGCGTGTTTTTGTTTTAGGTGATGCTTTTAAACCAGGTCCTTATACTTTAAGTTCTCTATCAAGTATTACCCATGCAATTTTCGCCGCCGGTGGTATTAGCGATATTGGTAGCTTGCGTAATATTCAATTGAAACGTGCGGGTAAACTAGTAAGCACCTTTGACTTATACGATCTATTGATTGATGGTGACTCCAGTGGCGATGAATTATTGCAATCTGGCGATGTAGTTTTTATTGCGCCTAAAGGTAATACCATCAGTGTTGAAGGCGAAGTACGACGTCCAGCAATTTATGAATTAACAGAAAATGCTAACTTTGCCGATGTTCTAGCTATGGCTGGAGGTTTATTACCAACAGCATTTGCCAAAACAACCCGTGTTGAACGTTATAATCAAGACGCCTTGCGTACTGTAATGAATATTAATTTAACAAAAGTGAGTGATTTAGTTAAACAAGCCCAAGCAGGCGATGCAGTACATGTAATGAAAGCTGCAGAAATGTTTGAGCAATCTATCACGGTTATTGGCGCAGTCACTCGTCCAGGTAAATACCAATGGCAAACAGGGCAGCGTATAACGGATATCTTCCCAAATATTGACTCACATTTATTACATTCTGCTGACCTTAATTATTCTCTTATTATTCGTGAAATCGACATTGCTCGTAATATTGAAGTATTACAATTTGACTTAGCTAACGCTATTTCATCTCCAAATTCAAAAGATAATATTGTCTTACAAGGTAATGACAAAGTTTTAGTCTTTGCTAATGTTATTAAATTGATAGATAGTAAAATTAGTTTAGATTCACTGGCTTTTACTCAAGAAAACCTCTTTAAAAAAGAACAGGAACTCGCTAAAGCCAAATTTAAGCAAAAGCAATTCTGGCTAAAATACGGTGATAAAGATCAAATTGCACAGCTTGATAATGAAGCTGCTGCCGCCGCTAAGTTAGTCGAAAAATCGATTGCTCAGTTTAGCGGTGGTGATTTAGAAGATGAACTCGATGTTAGAGAGTTAACTCTTTTCTCTCGTCAACGTTTGTTAATGCCGATAATTGAAAAACTAAAACGTCAAGGTAAGTCAGGACAGCCGATTCAATTAGTTGAAGCTGATGGTGAAGTGAAATTTCCCGGCGTTTACCCACTGGCTAGAAATGCCCGAGTGAACGATTTAATTGCTGCAGCGGGTGGTTTAACAGAGTCGGCTTATGTGGTACGCGCTGAAGTGACCCGTAACCAAATTGTTAATCATATGGCGCAGCAAACCTCTATGGCTGTTAGTTTAAGTGCAGCTTTAGCCGGTGATGTAAAAGATAATATTTTATTACGCTCAAAAGATAGAATCAATATTCATCAAATACCAGCATGGAGTGAAAATAATGTTGTTGAGCTTAGAGGTGAGTTTGTCTTTCCAGGGAAATATACTATACGCCGTGGTGAAAGCCTAGCAGACTTAATTATTAAGGCAGGAGGTTTTACTAAGTTTGCTCATCAAGAGGGCTCTGTTTTTACTCGTGTACAGTTACGCGAAATAGAGCAACAAAATTTATTAAAATTAACCGCTGATTTGCGAACTGAAATGGCTTCTAAGTCGATGTCTGATCAAAATTACTCGCAATCTTATGACGATGTGCAAAAAATGTTAGCGGATATGGAGAATGTTCAGCCGATAGGCCGTTTAGTGCTTGATCTACCCAAAGTGGTCAATCAAAGTAATTACGATGTTTTACTTGAAAATGGCGATGTACTTTATGTACCAACGATGAAAAATTCTATTAATGTTGTCGGCCAAGTACAAGTGACCTCATCACATATTTACGATGTAAATTTATCAGCAAAAGACTACTTAGCGCAGAGTGGTGGCAGTAAAAAGCGTGCGGATGATGACAGAATCTATATAATTGCCGCTAATGGCAGTATTAAAATGATGGATAGTGGTAATTGGTTTAGCAGTGATGCTGGCGATAACTTAAGACCAGGTGATACCATCGTTGTGCCGCTTGATGCTGAGTACATGAATAACTTAGCCTTATGGACAAGCGTAACAAGTATTATTTATAATTCCGCAGTGGCAATTGCAGCCATCAGCGGTATTTAGTGACTATATTATTACCTTGGCTAAACTAAATGAATCTAAAGTTTTTGAAGTTAGCCTAGGGTAATTGTAAAAATCGCTGACTGAACAATGACTTTAAAGTCACTGGATAAGCAATTCAACAAATATCTAAATGATGACTTTATGTCAGTAGTAATTTGAAATAAATTAAAAATACAATAAATGGACGTGGTATGTTGCACTCATTAGAAAACGTAAAACTAGGCATTATAGGATTAGGTTATGTTGGTTTACCTTTAGCGGTAGAGTTTGGGAAAAAATATCCTACACTGGGATTTGATATCAATGCCAAGCGTGTAACAGACTTAAAAAAAGGTCATGATTTTACTTTAGAAGTATCAAGTGAAGAGTTAGCTGATTCACAGTTTATTTCCTATTCTGCTACAGTTGATGACTTAAAAGCCTGTAATGTTTATATTGTTACCGTGCCAACACCTATTGATCAACACAAACAGCCAGATTTAACCCCGTTAGTAAAAGCGAGTGCTATGTTGGCAAAAGTGATGAATAAAGGCGATATCGTCATTTATGAATCCACTGTCTACCCAGGAGCTACTGAAGAAGTGTGTTTACCTGAAATTGAACGTCATTGCAGCTTGGTTTTCAATCAAGACTTTTTTGCCGGTTATAGCCCTGAACGCATTAATCCAGGGGATAAAGAACATAGAGTTACCAATATATTAAAAGTGACCTCTGGTTCTACGCCTAAAATAGCAGATTTTATTGATGACCTTTATAAATCAATTATTATCGCAGGCACATATAAAGCTTCAAGTATCCAAGTAGCGGAGGCGGCAAAAGTGATTGAAAATACTCAACGTGATCTAAATATTGCTTTGATCAATGAACTTGCAGTCATTTTTAATAAGCTAAATATAGATACCGAAGAAGTACTAAAAGCGGCAGGTACTAAGTGGAACTTCTTACCGTTTAGACCGGGTCTTGTTGGTGGTCATTGTATTGGTGTCGATCCCTATTACCTAACGCATAAAGCACAAGCTATTGGTTATAACCCTGAAGTTATTCTTGCCGGTCGTCGTATTAATGACTCTATGGGCGAGTATGTGGTTTCACAATTAGTAAAAACCATGCTCAAAAGGAAATTACCTGTTAATGGTGCTAATGTTTTAGTGATGGGCTTAACTTTTAAAGAGAACTGTCCGGATGTTCGTAATACTAAAATTGTTGATATCATCGCTGAACTTGACGAATTTGATATTAATGTTGATGTTTATGACCCTTGGGTAAACCCTGTAGAAGCAAAACATGAATATGATATTGATTTAATTCCAGTGCCTAAACAAGCTCATTATGATGCTGTAATCTTTGCAGTAGCTCATAACGAATTTAAAGCATTATCTGCTGATGAAATTAAAGCTTTGATGAATAAAGAACATGTAATTTATGATCTAAAATATATGCTAGATAAAGAGTTAACTGATATTCGCTTATAATATTTTTTTACTCCCATTAAACCTATATATAACCTAAGCCCTCCTTAGCTGATTCTTCAGCGAAGGAGGGCTTTTTAAAAAGGACTATTTAATAAATGAATAAGTATCAAACCATTAAGAAAGAGCTTATCAATGCACCTAAAACTTGGCTTATCACAGGCTGTGCCGGATTTATTGGCTCAAACCTTTTAGAAACCTTGCTGCTACTAAACCAAAAGGTAGTGGGTTTAGATAACTTTGCCACAGGTCACCAACACAATTTAGATGAAGTGAAAACTCAAGTATCAGCTGAACAATGGAAAAGTTTCCATTTCGTTAAAGGTGATATTAGAGAACTTGGTGATTGTAATAAAGCCTTAAGCCATTATGAGGCTGGTGTTGATTATATTCTTCATCAAGCAGCGCTTGGCTCAGTACCAAGATCTATTGCTGATCCGTTATTAACCAACTCAGCAAATATCACTGGCTTTTTAACAATGTTAACAGCGGCGAAAGAAACTAACGTTAAAAGCTTTGTTTATGCTGCTTCCAGCTCTACTTATGGCGACCATCCAGCTTTGCCTAAAGTTGAAGATGCCATTGGTAAACCGCTATCCCCTTATGCGGTAACGAAGTATGTTAATGAGCTTTATGCTGATGTTTTTCATAAAACCTACGGTTTAAACTGCACCGGCCTACGCTATTTTAATGTTTTTGGTAAAAGGCAAGACCCTGATGGCGCTTATGCTGCGGTAATCCCCAAGTGGACTGCTGCCATGATAGCGAACCAAGAGTTATTGATTAACGGTGATGGTGAAACCAGCCGTGATTTTTGTTTTGTTGAAAATGCAGTACAAGCAAATATTTTAGCGGCAACAGCGAATGATTCAGGTAAGAACCAAGTGTACAATGTTGCCTTAGGTGATAGAACAAGCTTGAACACTTTATTTGATAGTTTAAAGGTCGCACTAAAAGCTAATGGCGTTGATTATGATAAGTCACCAACTTATCAAGATTTTAGAGCCGGTGATGTTAGGCATTCACAAGCTGATATTTCTAAAGCAAAATCATTAATTGGCTTTGATCCAGAGTTTAAAATTCAACAGGGTATAGATAAAGCTATGCCTTGGTATATTAATTTCTTAAGTTAATAAACTAGCAATAGTCAAACTTAATATAAAAGTCACACGAGCACTTTTATTAAATTACAAAAGCAGTACCTAGTTGAGGTACTGCTTTTTTTATTCCTATTGGAAAAGTAGAGCTGTAATATAAATGTCACATAACTGACTTATACTTTGCCCAGTTAATTTATCATCTTCTCTATATTAGATAAGCTAGTTTTTAGTTTATTGATAATAAGGTTAATTTAAGTGGCAGATCTTATCAGTTCAAACCGAAGCCGTGGCATTAAGAATTCACTGGCAAAATGGTTAATCACCTTTGGTGGTATTAGCGTTTTGTTTACCCTAGTGCTAATTTTTTTATATTTGTTATACGTTGTTAAACCTATTTTTGAGTCTGCTCAAATTGAGCCAAAAGTTACAGTTAATCTTGACTTAAAAGCTAATGAAAAAGTGTTAACTACCGGTGTTGATGAGTTACAAGAGTTGGCTTATCAAATTACCGATACAGGTAATATCGATTTCTATCATTTAAAGGCCAGCGATCCCCAAGCGGGTAATCAGTTCTCTATTGGTGAAAATTCACTTTCAAAGTTACTACTTACTGGTGACGACTTTCATCAAGAAAAAGTCGCTAGTGTAGCTAACTCTTTTACTGCAAACATATTACTACATACTGTCAGTGGTAAAACTCTATTATTTCAACCTAGTTTTTACGCTAAATATGCCAATGATACTCGTGAAATAATCCCACAAGTAAATTATCCTTTAGGTCAAAGTTCATTAATTATTGATGAACAGCAAGTGCCGTTTTCTCAGTTGGCCTTTGCAATGGATGATGAAAAAATTGTCTTTGTTGCTTTTACTCAAGATAAACGTCTGATAAAAACTAGCTTTATTGCTGATGATGATTTTAGTTCTTCAAATGACGGTGATGATGTTGACTATGAAACGAATCATCAACTCATTGATTATCCAGCTGATGATATTGATGAAATAAAAGTAACTCCAGATTTAAGTTTAGCCTTTATTCGTAGTGGCTCAACAGTGCGTGTTTACTCGCTAACTGATGAAGATGAAGTTAGTCTAAAAGCAACAATTATCCCAACATTAGATAACGAGGCTACTTACCTTACTTCTATGGCACTGCTTTCTGGTAGTAGCTCTGTTTTACTGGGTGATAGTAGTGGCGGAATCAGTCAATGGTTTGAAGTTGCAACAGATTCAGGCCGTCAGTTTAAGAAAATTAGAGCCTTTACCACCGGTAATAGCGATACTAATAATGACAAGGCAACTAATGATAGAGCAAAAAAAGCATCAAACGCAATAACCGCTATTTATACTGAGCGCTTTAGAAAAAGTTTTTACACCATGACCACAAGCGGCATGCTCAATGTCTTTTATACCACTAGCTCGGCAGATTTATGGCAAGGACAGTTAGCTTTAAGTCAGCCGGAAGCATTTGCTATAGCGCCGCGAGCCAATGGTTTAATTATTATTGGTAATGACCCACTCGATGCCAATAAGCGAAATTTACAAACTTTCAGTGTTCATAACGAGCACCCTGAGGTTACTTGGCAAGCGCTATGGCAAGAAGTTTGGTATGAAGGTTATCCTGAGCCTGATTATATCTGGCAATCTAGCTCTGGATCGGATGATTTTGAAGCTAAATTTTCTTTAGTGCCTATTTCTTTTGGCACCATTAAAGCGGCTTTTTATGCGATGTTATTTGCGGTACCAGTTGCCTTAAGTGCGGCAATATATACAGCATATTTTATGACGCCACGCTTACGTAAAAAAGTCAAACCTACTATAGAAATGATGGAAGCACTACCGACAGTTATCTTAGGCTTCTTAGCGGGACTATGGTTAGCACCATTAATGGAAGAGTATTTACCAGCAATATTCCTATTGTTTATTTTATTACCATTGGCGACAGTGTTAACTGCTTTTTCCTGGCATAAACTACCCAATAAGGTCAAAGATAAATTACCTGAAACCCTGGCACCACTGCTATTAATCCCAGTGATAATATTGACAACCTATGTGGCCTTTACTTTATCACCACAGCTAGAGATTATTCTTTTTAATGGCGATATGCGTCAATTCCTTACTAACGACTTGGGTATAAATTTTGACCAAAGGAATGCCTTAGTAGTCGGTATTGCTATGGGCTTTGCAGTTATTCCGACCATATTCACTATGGCTGAAGATGCAATTTTTAGTGTTCCAGGACATTTAACCAGTGGTTCATTAGCGCTTGGTGCCACCCAATGGCAAACATTAATAGGGGTTGTGCTGTTGACCGCAAGTCCAGGTATATTTTCCGCGGTTATGATGGGGCTTGGTCGGGCTGTTGGTGAAACTATGATCGTTTTGATGGCAACGGGTAATACCCCCATATTAGATTGGAGTATTTTTCAAGGCATGAGAACACTAGCGGCCAACATTGCGGTAGAAATGCCGGAGGCCGAAGTGGATAGCTCCCATTACCGTATATTGTTCTTAGCAGCGTTTGTTCTATTCATATTCACCTTTATTTTCAACACACTCGCAGAATTTGTTCGACAACGATTACGTGAAAAATACAGCTCAATGTGATGATTTTGGTTTTAATTTTAGATAATGCAGATTTAATAAATTAATTATATAGCTGCTCACTTATAAGCTGTATCGCTTAATTTAAAGAAGTAAGCACGGAGTTGATAATTATCAATGAGTACTTTCGACAACTAAATTGAGCTAAACAGCAACGAAGTGTGTAGCTATAAACAAATTGTAGAGTTCCTTTATGAATAAGTGGTTTAAATCAGGTTCACCTTGGATATGGCTTTCAGCAGGTGGCGTAAGTATTAGTTTAATTTCAGTGTTAGGTTTATTGTGGCTTATTGCATCACGCGGCTTATCCTACTTTTGGCCGAGCGAACTTTATCAATTTGATCTTACTGATAAAAATGGCGTTAAGAGTGTAGTTATTGGCGAAATATACGATAGAGAGCAAATACCTGTTGGTCAATTAGCGCATTTAAATTTAGACCTCGATCCAGAGCAAGAAGTGTTAGAGCGCTTGTTGATCAAAACAGGTAACCGAGAGTTAGTAAGTCTAGACTTTCGTTGGATATTAAGTCATAACATTACCAAAACTCAGACACCGAAAGACTTGGCAGTCGTTGAGCGCCGTACCCATGGTAACTTTTACGGCTATATTGACAGTGTTGTTGTTGATGGCAAGAAAGTAGACGAAAATCAATTAAATGAGTTGTTAATACGAGTTGATAAATTTCAACAACAAATTGATGATTTACAAAAGTCAGATATTGGCGCAATAAACTATCAATTAGAACGTTTACGATTAAAAGCGCGTAAATATCAGTTACAAGATAAATTAACGCCTGAGCGACAAGCAAAAATTGATAGTGAAGTGACTAGTTTAAATCAACGCTATGCCAAGCTTGAGCAAGAATTACTAGGCTACCGAGAAGAAATATCTCGTGACCATATCGTGATGCGTGCTATGGATGGCCAACTTGTTACCATTAACTTTGAATACATTCTTAAAGTGACCTTTAATAATCAACTTAGTTTAATAGATAAAACGGCATTATTTATTAGCCAGATAGGATCCTTTTTAATCGAAGACCCGCGCGAAGCCAATACCGAAGGCGGGGTGTTTCCTGCTATATTTGGTACTGTGCTTATGGTGCTGTTGATGACTGTGATTGTTTCACCCTTTGGCGTTATTGCTGCCATTTACTTACATGAGTATGCAGGTAAAAATTCTTTTACTAAGCTGTTACGCATATCTGTTATTAATTTGGCTGGTGTACCGTCTATCGTTTATGGTGTATTTGGTTTAGGTTTCTTTGTTTATATGGTAGGCGGGTCACTGGACCAATTGTTTTACTCAGAAAACCTACCTAGCCCAACGTTTGGCACACCTGGCGTATTATGGTCTGCGCTAACACTGGCAATATTGACCTTACCTGTGGTAATAGTTTCTACCGAAGAAGGTTTATCACGTATTCCATTGGAGATGCGCTACGGCTCACTGGCTCTGGGTGCAACAAAGGCTGAAACCTTATGGCGTATTATTTTACCCATCGCCAGTCCTGCTATTATGACAGGTATTATTTTAGCCATTGCTCGAGCTGCAGGGGAAGTTGCGCCGTTAATGTTGGTCGGCGTAGTGAAGATGGCGCCTAATTTACCCTTAGATGGTAACTTTCCCTTCTTACATTTAGATCGTAAGTTCATGCATTTAGGTTTTCATATCTATGATGTTGGTTTTCAAAGTCCCAATGTAGAAGCTGCAAGGCCGTTAGTGTTTGCAACTGCTTTGCTCTTAGTAAGCATTATCGTTGCTTTGAATATGACGGCAGTTTCAATCCGTAATAAATTACGTGAAAAATATAAAATGTTAGAGCACTAATTATACCAATTCCAATAAGTTTCTTCCCACTCAGCGAGAGTTAAAAGGCTTAGAGGTAAGGCATTGATTGTAGATAATGGTATTCCCTTATCAAAATCAATAACGTAGCATATAAGCCTTTTAAACTCGCCCTTTGGGAGCGTTCCAGCGATTCGATAACTGTACAGAATTTCTTTCATATAGAGTGACTATATGCAAAAAATTCTATTTGTTCTCAAACCGTTGGCAAGCTCTGAGTGGGAACTAACTTAATGGACTTGGTATTAGCTAAAAGAACAATTCACAATGAGTCACTTGAAATGACTTATTGTTTTACTAAACAATGATCAATGAAAAATAATTAGAGAAAAACCTATTATGATTTCTATTATCCCAAAAGCATTAGCTACTGGCTCAGATCCATCATTTTCAAAAAAGTTGGACTTAAATAATTTAGCTCCTGAACAAATTGCCTTAAACATTAATGAACTAAATTTATACTACGGTAAAAAACAAGCGCTAAACAATATTACCATGTCGATTCCTAAAGGGCAGGTTACTGCGTTTATTGGGCCAAGTGGTTGTGGTAAATCTACCTTGTTACGTTGTATTAATCGTATGAACGACTTAGTTGATGATTGTCATATCAGTGGCGAAATTAACCTACACGGCAATAACATCTATGACAAACATGTTGATGTTGCTGAGTTAAGACGAAAAGTAGGTATGGTATTCCAGCGTCCTAATCCGTTTCCTAAAACTATTTATGAAAATGTCGTTTATGGTTTACGCATTATGGGCGAAAATAACCGTAGAAGATTGGATGATGCCGCAGAAAAATCATTGCGCAGTGCTGCGCTTTGGAATGAAGTCAAAGATAGATTACATGAAAGCGCTTTAGGCCTTTCCGGTGGTCAACAGCAGCGTTTAGTTATTGCTCGAGCCATTGCTATTCAACCAGAGGTGCTACTACTTGATGAGCCGACTTCAGCACTAGACCCGATTTCGACCTTGGTCATTGAAGAATTAATCAATGATCTTAAAAAGCAATTTACAGTTGTTATTGTTACCCATAATATGCAGCAAGCTGCACGAGTGTCTGATCAAACGGCATTTATGTATATGGGGGATTTAATAGAATATAGCGATACCAATACTTTATTTACTACGCCGTTGAAAAAGAAAACTGAAGATTATATTACCGGCCGTTACGGTTAAATCTCAGGTAGTAATCTATTAGTGATTCATTAGTAAGTCACTAGCAATAAATAAAGTATGCAAGACCATACCTATAAAAGGATATTCCATGGATAATTTACAAATTGGCCGTCATATTTCTGGCCAGTTCAATGAAGATTTAGAACGTGTTATTAATAATGTCATGCATATGGGCGGTTTAGTTGAGAAACAGCTATCGGATGCATTAGCTTCTGTTGAACAAGTTGATGTTGAGCTAGCTAAACAAGTATTGAGCAATGATTACCAAGTTAATGCTTATGAAGTCAGTATTGATGACGAATGTACCCGTATTATTGCTAAACGCCAACCCGCGGCAGGTGACTTACGTTTAATTATGGCTATTGTAAAAACGATTGCAGACTTAGAGCGCATTGGCGATGAAGCTGAAAAAATAGCACGAGTTACGTTAGAAAATTTTTCTTCTTCACAAAAAGACTTACTGGTTAATCTAGATAACCTAGGTCGGCGAGTTTTAGAGTTTTTACAGGCCAGCCTTGATGCCTTTACACGTATGGATTGTGATACAGCTATTAAAATTCATCAAATGGATGATAAAATCAACCGTGAATATGAAGCGCTGATACGTCAATTGATGACTTACATGATGGAGGACCCTCGTTCTATACCGCAAGTGATGACGGTTATTTGGTCTGCTAGAGCACTGGAACGTATTGGTGATCGCTGTCAAAACATCTGTGAATACATCATTTATTTTGTAAAAGGTAAGGTTGTTCGTCATACCACAGCAGAAGAGATGAAAAATTTATAAGTTACTTTAAATAATAGTGATAGTAATAAATATATAAAATTCAAACGATTAGCTAAATACTTTACTGCTGTTTAGTTAAAATAAATTCAAGCCGTAGCGGTTAGTTAATGTAGGCAACAATATAAGCTCATATTAGCATTTAACATTGGAAGTTAAATGGGTTACTATCCGCGGCGAATAGCAATGACGAGAGTTATACTGACTGGAAAACATAATTATGGCCAGAAATACAATCATAGGTGTATTTGCAAAATCACCAATTAAACCGTTAGAAAAACATATTCAAATAGTTGTTAAATGTAGTAAACAACTTATCCCATTTTTTAATGCGTGTACTGCGCAAGACTGGAGTGAAGCGGCAAAAATTCGTCGTAAACTATCTAAGTTAGAGCAAGATGCAGATACCCTTAAACGTCAATTACGTCTAGAGCTTCCTGGTGGCTTATTTATGCCAGTTGATAGAGCTGACTTACTTGAACTTCTTACCCAGCAAGACAAAATAGCCAACAAGGCAAAAGATATCGCCGGTCGTGTTTTAGGGCGTAAGCTTGAAGTACCTATTAGCTTACAAGCTGAGTTTTCTGTTTATCTAGAGCGTTGTATTGATGCGACTGAAAAAGCTGCTGAAGCAATTAATGAATTAGATGATTTATTAGAAACAGGCTTTCGTGGCCGTGAAGTTGTTTTGGTTGAGAAAATGATCAACCAGTTAGACGCTATCGAAGATGATACCGATGGTTTGCAAATTACTTTGCGTAAAAACTTATTAGCGATTGAAAAGGATTTGAATCCAGTTGATGTAATGTTCTTATATCAAATTATTGATTGGGTTGGTGACTTAGCCGACCTTGCTGAACGTGTAGGTGCACGTTTAGAAATTCTTCTTGCTAGAAAATAAGGCTTAACTGATGGAAATTATACTTAACTCAGGCGGCACTTTTGTAATCCTTGCTGCCGTTGTTGGCTTCTTTATGGCATGGGGCATTGGTGCTAATGATGTTGCTAATGCTATGGGAACCTCTGTTGGTTCAAAAGCATTAACTATTAAACAAGCCATTATAATTGCGATGGTTTTTGAATTTGCTGGTGCTTATCTTGCGGGTGGTGAAGTAACATCAACTATACGTAAAGGCATTATTGACGCCAGTTACTTTGTTGATAGCCCTGAATTACTTGTTTATGGCATGATTTCAGCATTATTTGCTGCAGCTACCTGGTTATTAATTGCTTCAGCTCTAGGCTGGCCGGTATCTACTACACACTCTATTGTTGGTGCTATTGTTGGTTTTGCTGCTGTTGGCGTAAGTGCTGATGCGGTTGAATGGGGCAAGGTTGTTGGTATTGTTGGCAGTTGGATTATCACACCGCTTATCTCAGGTATCATTGCTTTTATCATTTTTAACAGTGCACAAAAACTTATTTTTGATACTGACAAACCATTACAACAAGCAAAACGATGGGTTCCTGCTTATATGTTCCTTGCTGGTTTTGTTCTATCACTGGTTACTATCAAAAAAGGCCTTAAGCATATTGGCTTAGAAAATGTAGATCTTGGCTTTGTTAACTTTGAAATTAAAGGCGCGGGTGGTTTTTACCTAGCAACTATTGTCGCTGTTATCGTTGCAGCTATAGGTAAAGTCTTTATTAATCGCTTAAAATTTGATGAGACTCTTGCTAAAGAAGCGCATTATGTCAATGTTGAAAAAGTATTTGCAATTCTAATGATAGTTACTGCCTGTGCCATGGCTTTTGCCCATGGTTCAAATGATGTTGCCAATGCTATTGGCCCTTTAGCTGCGGTTGTTAGTATTGTTGACCATGATGGTGAAATTGCGGCTAAATCTGCAATTGCTTGGTGGATACTGCCATTAGGTGGTTTCGGTATTGTTGCGGGTTTAGCCTTATTTGGTCATAAAGTTATTGCT
The DNA here is from genome assembly GCF_000764185.1 of Colwellia psychrerythraea. Classification (GTDB taxonomy): domain Bacteria; phylum Pseudomonadota; class Gammaproteobacteria; order Enterobacterales; family Alteromonadaceae; genus Colwellia; species Colwellia psychrerythraea_B. Next base: position 212,988 of record NZ_JQEC01000011.1, on the reverse strand, counting down.
ACTATCGGCCAAGGTATTACACATTTAACACCTAGTCGTGGTTTTGCGGCTGAATTAGCTGCTGCTAGTACTGTAGTCATCGCTTCCGGTGCAGGCTTACCTATTTCAACTACACAAACCTTAGTAGGTGCTGTGCTAGGTGTGGGTATGGCGCGTGGTATTGCTGCTATTAACTTAGGTGTTGTACGTAACATTGTTGTATCTTGGGTTATTACTCTACCGGTAGGTGCTGGTTTATCTATAATCTTCTTCTGGATTATGCAGGCAACGTTTAGCTAGTACGCTTTGCTAAGTAACTATTAGCTAAGTAGTTACTTTTTAGATAACCTCCAGTAAATAGATAAAAAAAGCCGCAATGAATTGCGGCTTTTTTGTTATCTATATTCAACCAGAACTGTTAAAAGTCATTTGATTAAATCACTGCTCATTTGGCAGGAGCTTAACTACGTTCAGTCACTTCTAATAAGTGATAGCCAAACTGAGTTTGCACTGGGCCTTGCACAGTATTTAAAGGCGCTGAAAAAACAACTTTATCAAATTCAGGAACCATTTGGCCAGGGCCAAAGCTACCTAAATCGCCACCTTGGGCATTTGATGGGCAGTTCGAATGTTCTTTAGCAACTTCAGCAAAGTCTTTACCTGCTTCAATTTCCGCTTTTAATGCCAAACACTGTTCTTCTGTATCTACTAAAAGGTGGCGTGCACTTGCTTGAGACATACTTGTTTCCTATTTCTGTTTTGTGAAATTATATTTATTATGAAATATTATATAATTGAGCACCCGTACAGTAACGTATCTTAATGGCAAATGAAAGTAACAGAAATGGAACTCGAGCCTTATCTGATTGAACTGCCTAAGTATATATTAGGTGTCATACGCTTGTTTAAAACATCATGGTAAGTTATATGCCAGACTGTTCACTGTAATTAGCCTATTTAAAACACAATGCTTAGGCTGTTTCTTTCAAAGAGTGAGCTGATTTTATTACGATAAGCTTCGTTATTAATTTATCACAATGTGATAAATTAATGTGGAGCACATAATAGCGCTTGGCGGGAAAAAAACGAAAACGTCATCGATTTATTTGTAAGGTATCACCATAACCAGGTTTAAATGAGTATCCAAGATCATTATTAGTCTTAATTAGCACTCAAGCATAAATATGGGTAGAATAGCTGCAATATCAATTCACTTTAATTACAGCAATAGTACTAAACAGTACGAAAGCAGTACGGACGACCTATGGCCTCCCTTCAAGATCAATTGCTCAAAGCCGGATTAACCACCAAGCAAAAAACTCGTCAAGCAAACTCTGATAAACGTAAGAAAAATAAACAACAGCGTAGCGGTGTTGAGCATGGCGCAAGTTTACAAGAACAAGTAAAACAAGACTTAGCAATATCTAAAGCAGATAAACTGGCTAAAGATACCGCCCTAAATGAAGCCAAAAAGATTGAGCTAGCCAAAAAAGAGCAAAATTTACGAATCAAACAAATCCTTGAACACCACCAATTAACCGGTGTTAAGGGCGAAAGTGACTATAACTATACCTTTAATAATAAAGTGAAAAAATTAGCGCTTAATTCCATTACCCATAAAGCATTGGTTAATGGCCGTTTGGCATTGTGTGGCTTAAATGAAAGCACCTATCTTGTTACTAGTGAAACGGCTGCTAAAGTAGCAGAACTTGACAGTAGTATGATTCTTGTACAAAACGATAAAGTTACAGTAGAAGAAACCGATGAAGATGATCCATACGCGGATTACCAAATTCCAGATGATTTAATGTGGTAGATAAAATAGACATATGCACAAGCTGATAAGTATCGGCTTACTATGTTAGAATATTCGCCTATTGTGGGGTATATATACCTTAAATACTCGTACCTATACTATTGGCTAACGTAAACAAGCGGTTAGCAAAAGCCTTAGGTCTTCATTATTAACAAGAGTTATTTTTATTATGTTGATGAAAGCTATCCGTTGGCCCATAGGGCAACTAATCTTATTACTAAACTTTATATTTTCACCACGTTCACCAAAACGTGCTGAAGCTGAACAAGCTAAAATTGATGATAAAACTCAAACATTAAGTTTGTATCAATTACCATCATGCCCATTTTGTGTAAAAGTTCGCCGTACTATGAAACGTGAAGGTTTAAAAATTGAATTACGCAATATCAGTGGTAAAAATGACTTTCAACAAGAGTTAATTCGTGAAGGCGGTAAACGTAAAGTGCCTTGTCTACGTATTGAAAAAGCAGATGGCCAAGTTCAATGGTTATATGAGTCAAATGATGTTGTTGCCCATCTACAAACATTAACTAAGGCAGCCTAATTGAGCTTGTTTAGTTAACTTTCAATACAGTTTAATTTTACCATTATTAAGGTAAAATTAAACTGATCGTAATTCTTATAAAGTGTGCCTCTCTTGGCGCACTTTTTTTATGTGAAATTTAATTGCCCTAAACCCTATCTTATTACTAGTTGTATCATTTAATAAGGTTTTAGTTGTGCTGATAAAAACACCCAAGAGTTACCATTTAAAAGAAAGTGAAATAACCCCTGAAAATGTCTTTTTAAATCGACGTGAATTATTAAAGGGCATGGGATTTTTAGGTGCTGGTGCTTTGTTCGCAACCGCAAGTGCCAACGCGAACGCTGGTTGGTTTAGTAAAGAAGAAGCCACTAAGTTTAAAACAATCCCCTTAAAATATACCGCTGATGCAAACACCGCTAAACTAATACTTACCCCTGAAAGTAAAGTGACCACGCACAACAATTTTTATGAATTTGGCGCACAAAAAAATCAGCCTGCAGAGCTATCTCAAAACTTTGAGGTAAATCCATGGCAGCTGACTATTTCAGGTGAATGTGATAACCCGATTACCTTAGATTATGATGATTTAACCTCAATGTTTGCTCTTGAAGAGCGAATTTATAGACTGCGCTGTGTAGAGGCTTGGTCTATGGTGGTACCTTGGATTGGCTTTTCTTTAGCTGATTTATTAAAAAAAGTAGCCCCTAACTCTTCTGCTAAATACGTGGTTTTTGAAACATTGCACGATCCTAAACAAATGCCGGGTCAAGATGATAGACGTTTAGGTGGTGGTATCGCTTATCCTTATGTTGAAGGACTGCGTATTGATGAAGCGATGAACCCTTTGACGTTAATGAGTGTCGGATTATATGGTAAAACCTTACCGCCGCAAAACGGTGCGCCAATACGCTTAGTGGTACCTTGGAAATATGGCTTTAAAAGTATCAAGTCAATTGTATCAATTAAACTGGTAAGTAAGCAGCCTATAACCACTTGGTATAAGCTAGCGCCTAATGAATATGGCTTTTATGCTAACGTAAATCCTGAACATGACCACCCGAGATGGAGCCAAGCGAGTGAAAGGCGAATAACGTCAGGGGGTTTGTTTGCGCGAAACAGAATTGAGACCTTAGCCTTTAATGGCTATGGCGAGCAGGTAGCTCATTTGTATAAAAATATGAATTTAAGAAAGTATTATTAGGTCTGCTTTAAATGAATATAAGATTAACCACCTCAAATAAAGTATTAATGTTAAAAACCGTTATTCATTTAGCGGCTCTCTTGCCTTTAATTAACTTATACTATCTGGCTTTTTATGACTTACTTGGCGCTGATCCTGTTCAGAGAGTGATTCATTTTACCGGAATTGGAGCCTTTAATTTGTTATTACTTACATTAACGGTTACGCCACTCGCCAAGCGCTTTAAGCAAGGTTTTTTATTGCAAGTAAGACGCTTATTGGGCTTGTATGCTTTTAGTTATGCTTTTATGCATGTCTTTAATTTTTTAGCTTTTGACTTACAGTTTGCTTGGTCGTTATTTTTTAACGAAATTGTTAAGCGGCCATATATCACCTTTGGCATGATCGCCTTTGTTTTATTAGCCACGCTTGCTATTACCTCCCTAAATAGTCTTAGGCGAAAAATGGGTAAGTCATGGCAAAAATTACATAACCTAAGTTATCTGATTATTATTTTGGTTGCTGTTCATTTTTATTGGTCAGTTAAGTCTGAACTGCTATCGCCACTGTTTTATTTTCTTCTGGTTGGAATATTATTGTCATTTCGCTATACAAAAATAAAAAAGTTGATGCGGTCGACATTTAATCGAAAAACATCAAAAATATAGCCCTTTCTTCAACGGTTATCATTCAGATTATTCTATAACCTAACAATACTATTCAAAGATCTTAGGCGAGTATTACTCGACGCAGAAAAAGTAGAATATTAGACAAGTGTAAGGGAATCAATAATAGGTAGTTATGGCAGAGTTAGTTTGGGGTCAATGAATGAGTATCGGCGTGAGTCAGTGGTAAAGTGACTTTTTTATTAATGGCGAAACCTTCGTTGCCCATGCAGATAAATCACTATATCAAGCAAAAAATAGCGGCAGAAGCAAAGTGGTGATCGCTCAATAGCAAGTTATTTGAATACTACTTGTAATTAAACGTAAAAATTTGACTGTTTATCGCCATAACCTTGTTGTTTTATCGAAATAAATTTATGGTATTGGCCACTATGTTTCGCTACAGGAATTCAGATGCTTAAAAAATCATTACCGCGTAATTCAATTATCAGTAACTTTACCAATAAAGTTACTGATAAAAAAACTGCGTATACCCTACTTGCTACCAGTATGTTGTCACTCGGCTTAACGGCCTGTCTACCCAACGAAAAACAAGATGCTAAAGTTGTTATCAATAAAAATCCTTACCCAAGTACTTACCAAGCATTGCCAGCTCAAAGTACTTTATTAACCAATGCCACTATTTTAACGGGCACAGGTGAGCGTTTAAATGATGCCGATATTTTACTTGTTAATGGCAAGGTTAGCCAAGTAGGTAATGATTTATCTGCAGATAACGCCAAGGTTATTGATATGTCAGGTAAGTGGATCACGCCTGGTATTATAGATGTTCACTCCCATTTAGGTGTTTATCCTAATCCGCAAGTTGAATCACACTCAGATGGTAATGAGATGACTTCTCCTAATACCTCAGAAGTTTGGTCAGAGCACAGTGTTTGGCCACAAGATCCTGGTTTTGAAGCGGCGCGTGCCGGCGGTATAACCAGTTTACAAATATTACCTGGTTCAGCTAATTTATTTGGTGGTCGCGGTGTTACTTTACGTAATGTACCCAGTGTAACCATGCAAGGCATGAAGTTTGTCGATGCTGCTTATGGTTTGAAAATGGCCTGTGGCGAGAACCCTAAGCGCGTTTACGGTAGCAGAAAAGTTTTACCTTCAACTCGTATGGGTAATGTTGCCGGTTACCGAAGTGCTTGGCTTGCTGCCACAGAGTACAAACGTGAATGGGATAAGTATGACGCGGATTACAGTGCAGGTAAAAACCCTAAAGCACCAAAGCGCGATTTAGAGCTTGATACCTTAATGGGCGTTTTAGACGGTGAAATATTAATTCATAACCATTGTTACAAAGCGGAAGAAATGGCTGTAATGATAGACCTTGGTAATGAATTTAATTACCACTCAGGTACTTTTCATCATGCTATTGAAGCTTATAAAATTGCCGATTTACTAGCAGCTAATGGTAATTGTGCGGCTATGTGGCCAGATTGGTGGGGCTTTAAAATGGAAGCCTTTGACATGGTTGAAGAAAATGCCGCCATTGTTGATGCAGTGAAAAATTCTTGTGCAGTAGTTCATTCCGATTCTGCAAGCACTATTCAGCGTTTAAACCAAGAAGCGGCAAAAGTGATGTATCGCGCCAATGAAAATGGCTTTGCTTTAAAAGAAGAAGATGCTATCAAGTGGATTACTGCTAATGCAGCTAAATCTTTAGGTATCAATGATGAAGTAGGCAGTTTAGAAACAGGTAAAAATGCTGATGTTGTGGTTTGGAATACAAACCCATTTAGTGTTTATGCCCAAGCTGAACAAGTGTTTATTGATGGCGCAAAAGTTTATGACCGATTGGATGATAAATACCAAGCGAAAAGTGACTTTTTACTTGGTCAGAATTTAGATAATCATATTAATAAGTCAGCAACCAAGCTAATTACTAAATAAGGGAACCCCAATGAAAAACACTCAATTAATTACTTCATTGCGCTATGCTTTATTTGGCGCACTTGCCGTGACTACTAGCCAAGTACATGCTGAGTCAGTGGCAATAACTAATGCCACTGTATACACAGTGGCTGAGCAAGGTATTTTATCACAGGCAACTGTTGTTTTTGATGATGGCATCATTACTGCTGTTTATAGCAAAGATGATGTACCAGAGTCACTTAGCGCAGACACTATGATTGACGCGAAAGGACGTATTTTAACGCCTGGTTTTATTGCTTCAGGCAACTTACTGGGTTTAGTCGAAGTGGGCGCAGTCTCGGCTACCCGCGATGGCTCTGATAAAAAAGCCGATATAACCTTTGATGCCAGTCTGGCGTTTAACCCTAAGTCGACGTTGATCCCTTATGCTCGCAAGGGCGGTATCACCAGTAGCTTAGTTATGCCACATGGTGGCGAGAACGTTTTTACGGGTCAAAGTTTTACGGTAAATTTATCAGGTGAATTTGACAGTGTTATTGCTCAGCAAAATGCTGTGATTGTCGAGCTTGGCAGTAAACGTAAAGGCTCAAGAGCAATGAGCTTACAAACATTAAGCAATAAACTTGAAGATGCCCAAAAAGCGTTAGCCAAAATCGAAAAAGCTAAAACTAAGAAGAAAAAATCAAAAAATACAGAAGACAAAGAAGCTAAAACTCCTTCTCGCTCAGAACAGGTAATGTATGCTTTATTATCAGGCGAAAAACCATTATTGGCATACGTGGATAGAGCAACAGATATTTTAGCTTTGTTGAAATTAAAAGAGCAATATCAGCTTGATTTAGTGCTTGTTGGTGCAAGTGATGCTGTACTGGTTAGCGATGAAATAGCAAAAGCGAATGTCACTGTGATGATGAGTGCTATTGATAACTTACCGAGCAGTTTTGATTCATTACATAATTCACTCAATAATGTTGCGAAATTAACTAAAGCGGGTATCAAGGTAATTATCAGTAATAGTGGTGAGAGTTATAACATTAATCAGTTACGTTTTGATGCAGGCATTGCTATTGCCAATGGCCTAGCACCAACTAGTGCTTTAGCTGCAGTTACTGCTAATGTTGCTGATAGTTTTCATTTGAATGCTGGTCGTATTGTTGTGGGTAAAAATGCTGACTTAGTTTTATGGAGCAGTGACCCCTTTGAAATAAGCACCAAGGTAGATTTTATGTGGATCAATGGTAATGCCATGTCGTTAAGATCACGCCAAGATGTTTTACGTCAGCGCTATACTACAGATAGCAGCATGCCACGTGGCTATACTAAGTAAAGGCTAATCAGTAGGTGATAACATTTCTGGTATTTATTGATTATCTCGATCCGTTATTGCTCTGATAGGCACTCGCCGCATAGTGAATAAAGCCCGTACTTTAAGGAAACTTAAATGCGGGTTTTTTATTTGTATCGTCATTATTATAAAATAAGTAATTATGGTAAGTGCTATATGGCCCGTAATTGCAAAGCTAGCTGTAAATGTAGCCAAGATATTAAACTTGTAATTTTATTACTGATCATTATTATTGTGATACAGCTGTAACTTAACTAACTCTTTTCTAAGTAACTATTATGCGTTTTTCTCTTATCATACTGCTTTTTTTAACCTTAATTAGTTTTGTTTTTTCTGCTAATTCCAGAGACAAAGTTGGCCTAGTGTTAAGTGGTGGCGGCGCTAAAGGTACTGCTCATATTGGTGTGCTTAAAGTATTAGAGCAAAACAATATTCCAATCGATTATATCGTTGGTACTAGTATCGGCGCCTATGTCGGCGGCATGTACGCCTTAGGTTATGACGTTGATGAAATTGAACGTATTATGCTTGGGCTGCCTTGGTCTGATGGCTATTCAGACTTTATTCCCAGAGAGGCTTTATCTTATGTCAATAAACAGCACCGAGATAGATACAATTTATCAATAAGATTAGGTTACAGTGACGGTGAATTTAAAGTACCACACGGTTTATTATTGGGTCAAAGTGCCTATCAAATACTGCAGCGTTCAACCGATACTGTTAGCTCTTTTGATAGTTTTGATGAACTTGCCATTCCTTTTCGGGCAGTTGCCTCGGATATTGCCACTGCACAAATGGTAGTTCTTGATTCTGGCAGCATTAATCAGGCGATGAAAGCTTCTGCTGCTGTTCCTGGCATTGTTGCTGCAGTTGAAATTAATGGAAAAATGCTGGTTGATGGTGGCATCACTAATAATATGCCAATAGATGTGGTTAAAAAAATGGGCGCAGATATTGTTATTGCTGTTGATATCGGTTCGCCATTAGCAGGACAAAGTGAACTAACCAGTACGGTTGCTGTGCTAAATCAGTTATCTACCATTTTGACTAACAATACTAGTTTGGCGCAAAAAGTATTGCTGAGTGATAAAGATGTGTTGCTACGTCCGGCTATTGATGAGTTAAGTACGACGAATTGGTCTGTTATGCCCCAAGCATTAAACTTAGGGGAGCAAGAGGCTAATGCACAAGCACCCGCATTAATGAAGTTAGCAATCAGTGATGACAACTATCAAGTATATAAACAACAAAAACAAAACAAAGCTAAAAAATGGTTTGCTGAGTTACCTAATAAAATAATTGAAATTAAATTTCAAAATAACTCGAAAGTAGAGAATGATATTATTGCGCTTCATTTGGCTGTTGAGTTAGGTAAAGGCTTGAGCAAGAATGAATTAGATTTAGCCATTGATAGAGTTTATGCCCTTGATAAATTTGAACAAGTCACTGTTGAGTTTAATGATACTGAGCAGGGACGAGTCTTAATCTTACATACAAAGGCAAAATCTTGGGGGCCAAACTATTTCGATTTTGGCTTTAATCTAAAAACTGACTTTGCCAACAGGGCTATTGTCTCACTTAACATGTCTTATATGATGACCGATGTTACGGATAATGGCGGACGTTGGTTAAATGAAGTAAAAGTGGGTTGGGAAACCTTACTTGCTACTGAATTCTATCAACCACTAACTAAATCACACGATTTTTACAGTCGTGCTAGAGTGGCCTACATTCAAGACAAGTGGGAAAAAACCAAAACTCGTCCTGAACTGAGCAATGATCACTACAGTGGCCTTTTAGCGCTAGGTTATAATTATTCTTTTAATGGCATTATGGAAGTTGGTGGTATAGCCGAAACGGGAAACCTTTCTTTTGATGCGCTTGCTGGAGGTGAGTCTGACTACAACTCCTATGGTGGTTTTGTAAAATTTGGCTATGACACGCTAAACAGTATCAACTTTCCCACGCAGGGCAATAAATTTTCAATGAAAGTGCAGTGGCTCAATGATCAATATTCATCACAACTAAGCGTTGCCGATACAGATAAATCGCTAGTATTGAACCTTGATTGGCGTGGCGCTTTTGGCATTAGAAATCATACTTTTGTTGGTATTGCTTCTTTAGCTACCGTTGAAAATGAAGAAGATTTTAGCGTGCATGTTACTGAGTTAGGTGGATTTTTAAACCTATCAGGTTATCAAGAAGATGCCCTTATTGGTGTTCATAAAGTATTTGCTGCTATTGTTTATCAATATGATTTAGGTCGTGAAATGCCTGCCGAGGGCGGTTTGCCTATTTACTTAGGTGTAAGTGCTGAAGCCGGTAATATTTGGCAAGTTAACGAAACGGTGAAATATAGTGATTTAATTCACTCTGGCAGTATTTATTTAGGCACAGACACCAGTTTTGGTCCGGCAGTTTTTGGTGTTGGTTTTGCATCGGGCGGTAAGTCTTCTGTATTCTTATCAATAGGAAAAAACTTTTAAAGATGAACTATCAGTGTAATATTTTAGGCTTTCAAACATAAAGGACATCTTATAAACTTTCTTTTTAAATATGCTTGCTCAACGGTTAATTGATAAATAATTAAATAACAGAGTACTTATTTGAATAACATAGTACTTAGCAACAGAGCACTTAGCCGTTGATTTTTTAGTAACCAAGCGACTCAATAACAGAACGGTATTCCATGACAAAAATATTACTAGATAACGATTTTACTCACGTTAGCACATTGACACTAAACCCAGATAAAGAGAATGATTATCCTGATGGAATAAGTATCACTCATGATCATTGTCAAGCGCAAGTAAGTTTATTTGGCGGGCAAGTATTAAGCTTTAAACCAGCAGATCAACAAGAGGTATTATGGCTGAGTGAGAAAGCCAGTTACCAAGCTGGTAAAGCCATTCGTGGTGGCATTCCTCTATGTTGGCCGTGGTTTGGTGAAAACAATAAACAAACTCAGGGTAATAAATCAGACAAACACGGTTTTGCCAGGCAATTACCTTGGCGTGTTGAAGCACTCACAGCCGATGAAAGTGGTGTCACCCTTATTTTGGTCTTAGTAGGTGAGAAGCAACACCCACTTTGGCCCAATGCCTATAAATTAACACAAACACTCTTTTTCGGTAAAAGCTTTAAACAAACATTAGCCATGACTAACCTTTCACCCCAAGGTGCTCAGTATTCTACGGCATTACATAGTTACTTTGCTGTCAGTAATCCAAAAAATGTCAGCATTGATGCACTAACAGGTGTTCACTATCATGACAAATTAACTGCGAGTACAAGTGTGCAGCAGCTATCAGTCAGTTGTATTGGCGAAATTGACCGTGAATATCATAGCTGTGAAAAAATGACCATTGTTGATAATAACTGGCAGCGTAAAATTGATATCGTAAGTACTAATTGCGAGCAGTGGGTATTATGGAATCCAGGTACTGAACTTGCCAATACCATGGCTGATGTTCACGATGGTGGCGAGCAAGAATATGTTTGCTTAGAAGCGGCGAATACTCAATGGCAAGAACTGCCAGCAGGTAAAATGATTATTATCTCGCAAGAAATCAGTGTTAATAATATCTAACTCAGTTCTAACTAAAATCTAGCTGCATTCTGGTTAACACCAAACTAAACTTCAGTATTAAGAAGAACTTCGACGGTTTGAATTATCATTAGTTAATCCGTAAATAGCGGTGCAATAAAGCTTGGGTAAAGTTTATCTTCAGGTAAAATCCCCGTGGTAAGGTCATAAAAGGCTTGCCGTGTCGATCAAAGGCTTGGGTTTTTACTTTGCTGTTGGCGGCTTTGGGTCTTAACTGCATCACTTGGCCATGTTTACCATGAATATTTTCCACTTCACCTAGTACAATCATATCGGTAAGCTCTTGCCAGTCTTGCGCTAATAGTGCTTCTTCTGCGGTATTAGGTGACCATAAAAAAGGAGTACCAACTAAACGTTCACTGATTGCAGCATCTTTAGGTGTAATCACGGGTACCCAGAGTACTCGGGCAAGCTTTTTACGCACATAACAATTATGCCAATTGATACCAACAAGGCCTGTTAAAGGGGCAACACTGACAAAGGTGGTCTCTAGGGGTTTGGCTTGTTCATTAATTGGTAATGACTTTAATTCAATACCCAAGTGAGGGAAATCTGGCTCGGGCCTTGAACCAGCACTGGCCCCTAGCACATGTTCTAACAACAAACCTATCCAGCCTTTGTTACGCGTTAAATCTTTTGGTACAGCAATGCCAGCTTGTTCAGCAATTTCACCTAAGGTTAAGCCCGCTAAGTTTTGCGCGCGTTGCATTAATACTTGTTCAGAGCAGGGTATGTTCATAAGTGAGTAGAATTAACCATGAAATATTTTCTTACTAAGGTTACTGGTTATTATTAATCAATAGCTAAAAAAATCAAAGTAATCATTTGCCCCACAGACGTTAATATGGTTGAATTGATACAAGAATTTTATATATTGTCAGGAGTTCCTGTGATCGATGCCGAAGGCTATCGCGCCAACGTCGGCATAGTAATAATTAATGACAGGGGACAAGTATTTTGGGCAAGACGGTTTGGACAACATTCATGGCAATATCCACAAGGTGGGGTTGATGAAGGTGAGTCGGCTGAACAAACCATGTATCGTGAGTTACATGAAGAAGTTGGCTTAAAACCGGAACATGTGAAAATTGTTGCTTCAACCAAACACTGGCTAAAATATAGATTACCAAAACGTTATATTAGGCATGACTCGAAACCCGTTTGTATTGGACAAAAGCAAAAGTGGTTTTTGTTAAAACTCACTGCAGCTGAATCTTCAGTTGATTTACTCAATAGCCCGCATCCTGAATTTGATGATTGGCGATGGGTAAGTTATTGGTATCCAGTTAGGCAGGTAGTGTCTTTTAAGCGTGATGTTTATCGCAAGGTCATGAAAGAGTTTGTCAGTTTTGCTTTACCGTTAACGTATGAGCGACGACCTGAGCGTCGTAAACGTCGCGCTTAGTTAACTAGCTTAATTATTACTATGATTGTAGATTCGCGTTAAGAATCCTAATAGCCCACTTTATTGTGGGCTATTTTTTTCTAAATATTTACTTTACGGTAACCACGAATTATAGAGGAATTAAATGTTAGCAACCCTACGTCGAATAGTATTGGAGTTTAGTCAAGAGGCCGAACTGCAAACTGCGCTTGAACGTATGGTCTATCGTGTAAAAAAAGCAATGAAAACAGATTGCTGTTCAATATATCTAGCGGATTATCACCAACAACACTTTGTATTAATGGCTTCAGACGGTTTAGCTAAGTCTTCGCAGGGTCAAGCGAGTATAGGTTTCTCCGAAGGTTTGGTTGGCTTAGTGGGACAACGCGAAGAGCCGTTAAATATTGCTGATGCTCAACAGCATCAAGACTTTATTCACGCACCCGAAGTTGAAGAAGACGAATTTAATGCCTTTTTAGGCACGCCCATTATTCATCAACGTAAAGTACTCGGTATTTTAGCTATTCAGCAAAAGAAATCGCGTCACTTTACCGAAAATGATGAGGCCTTCTTAGTGACACTATCGGCGCAACTAGCCAGCGCTGTGGCTAATGCCGAAATTAAAAGTTTGCTTAATCAGCAGCAAGAACAAAATCAAGGTGTTAAACAGTTATATGGCATTCCTGGTGCGCCCGGAATAGCCTTAAGTGAAATCATTGTATGTCAACCTCAAGCAGATCTCGCTGCGGTATCATTAAAAAAAACCATTGATAAACAAAAGCAATTGTTGCGTTTTGAACAAGCGGTTACCAAGACCCGTCTAGAATTCAATGCGTTGAGTAAGCTATTAAGTGAGTCTATTGATGACGATAGTCTCGCTATTTTTGATGTTTATAAACAGTTATTAGAACAAGCTAATTTAGGCCAAGAAGTCGGTGCTAAAATATCACAGGGCTGGCGTGCAGATAGTGCCTTAAAATTAGTGATTGAACATTACATTAGCCAATTTGAAGCCATTGAGGATAGTTATTTTCGTGAACGAGCTAGTGATATTCGAGACTTAGGTACACGGTTATTAGTAAACCTTCAGCAACAAGCAAAAGAAGAGCTGATGTTGCCAAATGAATTTATTTTGTTGGCACAAGATGTTAGTGCATCAATGGTAGCTCAATATCAACATCAGGGCCTGTTAGGCATCATTTCTTTATCGGGGTCGAATAATTCTCACGCAGCTATTTTAGCTCGTTCGTTAGGTCTGCCAGCCATCATGGGTGTTAATGCGAATGTGTTAAGTCAATTGCACCAGCAACAGGCGATACTTGATGGTTATAGTGGTGAGCTATTTATTAACCCTGATGATGGTTTAATACAAGAATATCAATATTTATTGAGCCAAGAAAAGGCGCTCACCGATAAAGTTATGGCAGTGGTACACTTGCCTTGTATTACTCAAGATGGTCGAGCTATTGAAGTCTTACTCAATGCCGGTTTATCGGCAGGATTTGAACACTCCACCCAACTTGGAGCATTAGGTATTGGTTTATATCGTACTGAAATACCTTTTATGAACCGACATTGTTTTCCATCAGAGCAAGAACAAACACTGTTATACCGTAAAGTACTACAAGCTTTCCCAAAACATGGCGTTACCATGCGTACTCTTGATGTTGGCGGTGATAAATCATTACCCTACTTTCCTATTAACGAAGATAACCCTTTTCTTGGTTGGCGCGGTATTAGAATTACCTTAGATCACCCTGAAATATTCTTGGTGCAAGTACGTGCTATGCTTCGTGCAAATCAAGGATTAAATAATTTAGAGATCATGTTACCTATGATCTCAGGAGTTGAAGAAGTTGATGAAGCCCTTAGGTTAATTAATCAGGCGTTTTTTGAGCTTAAAACTGAATTAACCCAAGATATAATTAAAGAACTGATGTCTGCTAGCAACGAAGATGGTCACTTAAGTGTGCAACAAGCTCAGGTTAAGGCACAGACAGTTTCTGCTAAATTAGTAAGACCTAAAGTGGGTATTATGTTGGAAGTACCTTCTGTTATTTTTCAAATGGAAGCCTTGGCTAAGCGAGTTGATTTTTTCTCGGTTGGTAGCAACGATTTAACCCAGTATTTATTAGCGGTTGATCGAAATAATAGCCAAGTAGCCAATTTATATGACGCCTTTCATCCTGCGGTATTAAATGCTTTGAATAATCTTGCGCAGCAATCAGCAAAACAATTAACCCCGATTAGTTTATGTGGAGAGCTTGCCTCGCAACCCGCCGGAGCTATTTTGCTTTTAGCTATGGGGTTTGACAAAATTAGTATGAATGGTCATAACATACCGCGTATTAAATGGGTTATTCGTCATATAACCTTTGAACAAGCACAAATTATTTTAGAAAAAACATTAACCTTAACAACGGCAAAAAAAGTACATAGTTACTTAAATGAACAACTTGAAACCTTAGGTTTAGGTGGCTTTATACGTGCAGGTTATTAATTTTTTACATACCTTTAGGCATAAATTCTAAGTGTTTAGTGATAGGTGCCAGTTTTAGGCATAGTTTTTTACTCAAAACATACCAATAGTTATAATTTACCCCATATTTAGGAGCGGATTTTCCGCAAAGAAGAATGATTTTAACCGTATTAATTTCGTGTATTGCCTTAGGTAGTATCGTTGGTTTTTTAGCTGGTCTTTTAGGTATAGGTGGCGGCCTTATTATCGTGCCGGCACTGGTGTACTTATTGCCTATGGTTGGCGTGAGTAGCGAAATCGTGATGCCTATGGCACTTGCTACCTCTTTAGGGGCGATAGTTATTACTTCGGCAAGTGCCGCAGTAGCGCACCATAAAAAAAATAATATCCCATGGGTTTTAGCAAAACCATTATTGATCTTAGTTGCAGCAGGAGCTTTGTTAGGGGCTTTTATTGCCGACTCTCTTTCGAGTGAAACATTAACTGGATTTTTCTCCATAGTCGTGGTTTTCCTGGCTGTTTACATGTTACTTTCAATTAATGCCTCAAAACAAAGGTCATTACCCGCGACTTATGTTTTGCAATTTATTAGCTTTATAACGGGCATTATTGCAAGTTTAATGGGGATTGCAGGCGGAGCCATTCTAGTACCCACGTTGAGTTATTTCGGCGTGTCTGTACGTCATAGTATCGGTATAGCAACGGCTTGTGGAGTGATGGTGGCCTTGTTTGGCTCCTTTGGTTATATCATTACCGGTTTTAATTTACCTAACTTGCCACAGTGGAGCCTAGGCTATCTTTATTTACCCGCTTTATTCGGTATTGTTATTAGTTCGTCAATTTTTGCGCCGTTAGGGGTTAAATATGCCAGTAAATTACCGGTAAAAACCTTAAAAAAATTCTTTGCTATTTTCTTGATCTGTGTGGCTATTAAAATGATGCTTGGTTAATGAAATTTACAGTGGTACTTTTAAGGTAAACTTTTAGACATAACAGGGTATAATCTCGGCTAATAAGCTAATAAGCTAATAAGCTAATAAGCTAATAAGCTAATAGCTTTTAACTTTCTACTTTTTAACCTTCTACTTTGAGAACATGGATAAGCAATGACAGATAAGTTTTTACAATTTCCAGTAATAGACCCGATCATCTTTAGTATTGGCCCAGTTTCATTACGTTGGTATGGCACTATGTATTTAATTGGCTTTCTTGCAGCTATGTTTATGGCAAACAGAACCGCTGATAGAAGTAACGGCTTATGGACACGTGAGCAAGTCAGTGATTTATTGTTTTATGGCTTTTTAGGGGTTATCTTAGGTGGCCGCGTTGGTTATGTATTGTTTTATCAGTTTGAGTACTTTTTATCTGACCCATTATATTTATTCGAGATATGGCAAGGTGGCATGTCATTTCACGGTGGCTTACTGGGCGTTATTTTAGCTATATTTATTTTTGCCCGAAAAACCAAAAAATCTTTTTTAGAAGTTGGCGATTTTGTTGCACCTCTAGTACCTATTGGTTTAGGTATGGGTCGTTTAGGTAACTTTATTAATGCTGAACTTTGGGGACGTCAAACGGATGTGCCATGGGCAATGGTTTTTCCAACCGATTCATTACAAGTACCACGTCATCCTTCGCAATTATATGAGTTTGCCCTTGAGGGCGTAGTGCTGTTTGCTATTTTATATATCATTACACGTAAAACTAATCGCTTGGGTCTAGCTTCCGGCGCCTTTCTGATTGGTTATGGTGTATTTAGAAGTATTGTTGAGTTCTTCCGTGAGCCAGATGCGCACCTTGGTTTGTATTTCTCCTTTATTTCAAAAGGGCAAATTTTAAGTATTCCAATGATTTTAGTGGGGGTATTGGTGATTTATTTAGGTCATTTAGCCCAACAAAAGGCGGCTATAACTCAGGCACATAACAGGGATAATTCATCGAAGAAGTCAGCTAACTCATCATCAAAAAAAACAGCAAAAGGAAATAACTAATGCGCGCATATTTAGATTTATGTCAACGAATTATCGGCCAAGGTATTTGGGTTGAAAATGAGCGCACCGGTAAACGCTGTTTAACAGTGATTAATGCTGATCTAGAATATAACGTTGGCGATAATCAATTCCCGTTAATCACCACTCGTAAAAGTTTTTTTAAGTCGGCAATTGCTGAGTTTATTGGTTATATCCGTGGTTATGATAACGCAGCTGATTTTCGCAAATTAGGCACTAAAACATGGGACGCTAATGCTAACTTAAATGAAGTTTGGCTTAATAACTCACACCGAAAAGGTGAGGATGATATGGGCCGCGTTTATGGTGTGCAAGCTCGTGCTTGGGCCAAGCCTGACGGTGGTACTATCGACCAATTAAAGAAGATCGTAGATAACCTAAAAAATGGTATTGATGATCGTGCTGAAATTATGACATTTTACAATCCAGGTGAATTTGATATGGGCTGTTTAAGACCTTGCATGCATACCCATAATTTCTCATTGTTGGGCGATACTTTGCATTTAACAAGTTTTCAACGTTCATGTGATGTGCCGTTAGGGCTTAACTTTAATCAAGTACAAGTATTCTTCTTTTTGGCTATTATGGCGCAAATCACCGGTAAAAAAGCAGGTATGGCGTATCATAAAATAGTAAATGCCCATATTTATGAAGACCAGTTATCGTTAATGCAAGATGTTCAGTTAAAACGTGAGCCGATGGCGCTACCTAAACTTATCATCAACCCTGAAATTAAATCATTAGAAGATTTAGAAACATGGGTAACTATGGATGATTTCAAAGTAGAAGGTTATGAGTGCCATGACGCGATTAAATATCCATTTGCAGTCTAGGTGTTAAAAAGTAATCATTAAGCTGTGAGTAGTAACTCAATAAATAGCTTAAGACAGAACTTAAGAGACAACTAAATACAAAGAGTAAAACGACAAAGGTCAGCTGATAACAGCTGGCCTTTTTTATTGCTTGAGTTTACTTAACCTGAACTCTAGATAATGAGTACTTGATGTTTAAGTAAAAACATCAACCTATGGTTATTTAAAATAAAATTTACCGGATTAAATAGCGATATATTGAGCAAATGCTGCTTATCCAGAATAGTCGTTTTAGCTAACGCGTTTAAATAGGGCCTTTCTTGCTTGAAGGGATTAATAAAGCTGTATTCTTTGCTACTAATAAGCTTAAAGTTGTCACCGAGTCTTGTTTGCATTTCCGCCACTGAATATTGATGCACTACTAATCCCGCGCACTGTGTTGCTCCACTATCTGAGAATTCAGCCAACAAAACATACCCTCCACATTTTACCGAGTTTTTAAGGTTAGCAAAGTAGTGGTTAATTTGCTCTTCAGTGAGTAAAAAGTGTAAAACAGCACGGTCAATCCAGATATCGATAGCAAGACTCTTATCAAAGTACTTATTACCATGATTATTAAATGGCACACCTAAATCATGTTGTAAATATTGGCACTGAGCAGCATTAAGCCTCTGAGATAAGGTTTCAAGTGCCTTGGCGCTAATATCATTTACCAGCAAATAGGCATCTGTTTTTAAAAGTTCATCTACCAGTTTGGAAGTACCAGCACCTGCTAAAAATAATGTTGAATTTGCTGAGATCGAAATATTATTTAGAAAGTTCAGGGTTTGAGAACAATCATCTTCATACCAGCCTAGCTGAGTATCTTGTTTTGCTGAAAATATATCATCCCAATGTTTTTGTTTACTTTTCATTACTGGCACTCATTTATCATGATAACTTTTGTTATAGAGTAATTAATATCCTACAATAAAAGGTCATATTTGTCCGTAATTGTAGTTTACAAGGGCGGGAGCACTTAGCTTTTACAAGAGGGTTCTTTAGCTAACTAGAGATTATCTTGAATTTGAGGGGATGAATGTCATGCCACGATTAAACAGCTGTTTACTTTTAAACAGTAAACATAAGTCTCATTGCTCTATTAAAATAGCAAAAAAGCCACACCAATTACTCAGTGTGGCTTTGATAAAGCATTCGATGTTTCTATTGCTTAAATGATTAGAATTCTTTTTTCACGCCCATGTAGAAGAATCTACCACGGAATGAGTAAAGGTTATCATCGGTAGCAGTACCGTTAGCCTTTAAGAAAGGTGGCTCTTTATCAAATATGTTTTGCATCCCAACATGTACATCAGTACCAATACCTTCAATAAAGTAACCTACTTGCATGTTATGGAATACTGTCGCTGACATAACATCATCTTCAGCAGCTTCAATTTCTGAGTTGTAGTTAGCATCCCAAGTGGCTCGGTAGTTGCCCATTGACCAATCAAGTTGAATATTTGCCTTGTACTCAGGAATACTACCAAAGGCAGGATCGTAAGTACCAACAATATCTCTAAATGGAGAATCACTAGTATCTTGAACCTCAAACTTATCCATTAATGTGGTATCAAAGTTTATACGCCAATCACCTATATCCGTTTCAAAAGCGTAATTAGCATTTAAGTCAAAACCTGAAATGTTACGTGCGGCAATGTTGTTCTGAGGTGAGTTGATCGTTTGAATAAAGCCTGTGCCGTTATTGCTTCGTAAAACATCACCAGCATAGCTTGGGTTACCAGCCAAGTTTTGGTCAATAACATAACGAGAGCTAGCAAAAACCACATTGGTTTGCTCAATTTCAAAGTAATCAAGGGTAAACGACAAGTTATTAATAGGCTCTATGACTAAACCAAGTGTCATATTTTCAGCTTCTTCAGGCTTAAGGTCTGGGTTACCACCACCAATAATGTCATTGCTTTGAATAGCATTTTGACTATGGGCAGGATCTAAACCTAAAGCAACACACTCTGGTTTAGTTGAACTAAAGTTCGCATCGTTATTAGGGTTACACGGATCATACATATTAGTATTGATATTTGACGTTCTACCTTGGTACATCTGCGCCATGGTTGGAGCGCGGAAACCGGTGCTGTAACTAGCACGAAGCTTTAACATATCAAATGGTTGGTAAATAACTCCAAATTTTGGATTGGTGGTGCTTTCGTTGATATCACTATAATCACTATAACGAACAGCGGCTTCAAAATCTAAGTTATCTAATACAGGAATTGCTAACTCTAAATATAGTTCCGTAATTTCACGTACTGGAGAGATTACCGGAGTACTTGAACCACCCCATGAAACATCAAATGTTGCTGTGCGCTGTGCTTGGTCAACTTCTAAAGATAATTGATCTTCACGATACTCAGCACCAGTTGAGAACATTAAATCACCAGCAGGTAATTCCATAACCGGGCCTGAAATATGTGCTTGCATAAACATTAGATCATTTCTATTGGTTACTACCGGCGCCGTAGTATTAATGAAGTCTAACATTTCTGTGGTGATTGAGCCTTCAGGACCAAATACATTTAAAGCAACACAACTAGGATCGGCTGTAGTTTCACACTCATTAGACAAAGCACGCTCAATTTGGATAAGTGATGGCTGTGGACCACCTCGGCTAATCAATTCAGCAGATTGGCTAGAGAAGTTTACTTCCCAATCA
This sequence comes from Colwellia psychrerythraea, assembly GCF_000764185.1. Classification (GTDB taxonomy): domain Bacteria; phylum Pseudomonadota; class Gammaproteobacteria; order Enterobacterales; family Alteromonadaceae; genus Colwellia; species Colwellia psychrerythraea_B. The sequence continues at coordinate 192,586 of NZ_JQEC01000011.1, read as the reverse complement.
TATTCATTAAAAATTATGCCTTGTAGACCAAGCGTATAACGTTGAATCGTACTCTCTGTTTTATAGATACGTGAACCGTACTCACTGAAACGACGACTCACATTACCTGCTTCTCCAAACGGGTTATATTTTTGGTTTGCACCAACACCATAGTTATTGCCATCAGAGTCAGTGTAGCGTTTAAAAGCATTTGGTGTATCGACATTGTCGCCATACCAACCGGTATCGGTACCAGGAGGGGCTTGGTTACCTTGGACAAAACCGTCATGAAAAGATAACTCAGTAAAAAACATCAAGTCTTCAGCTAGCTCGTAGTCACCAGTAATAAAAACACTGGTGGTTTTGTTATCATTGGCACCCGATTGTGCAGCACGATAGTTATAACCCATGGTGTCATAGTCAAATGCAGTAACTTGGCTTGGGTTATTAGCATCGAGTACAGTCCATGTTTGACTTGGATCTAAACCAAAACCAGACAAACGAGCAAATGGTGTTGTGCCCGAGCTTGTATCATCACCACCTAAATACGATTGATCAGTATCTTGGGTCATGTAACGATCTTTTTCTTCCCAACCAGAGTTGTTGCTGGTTGAAGCAGCAATCATCATGCTACCTTTGTCCGTACTAAAACCCATGACTAAACCAAGCTCACGTTCTTGGGCATCTCCTTCAGACGATTCGCCATAACGAGCATTTACTTCAAAACCTTCGTAGTTTCTACGGGTAATGATATTGATAACACCGGCAATCGCATCTGAGCCATAAATAGCTGAGGCGCCATCTTTTAATACTTCAATTTGAGAGATGGCTTCAAAGGGGATTGATGATAGATCAACTAGGCCGTCTTCATCTGAGCCCACTATACGACGCCCATTTAATAGTACTAAAGTATTTGTCGCTTCAATACCACGTAATGTTGCTGTTTGAATATTGTTTGTACCAGAGCTACTTTGATTATTAGCGCTATTACCTGTAATCGCGGGTAATCGGCGTAAAGCCGAGCTTACATCGGTAATACCTAATTTAGTCAGTTGTGCTTTAGTCACTACGGTAATTGGTGATGTCGAGGAAACTTCGGCACGTGCAATACGTGAACCGGTAACCATGATTTTTTCAACCTCTTCTTCTTCAGCGGCAAAAACAGGTGTAGCCATGCTTGATGCAATCGATAGCATAGCTGCAGAGAGAGCTGATAGCTTAAATGTCTTAGTTATACGCATTATTCTTCCTTAGATGTATTTATTATATTTATTTTTTGGTGATGCTAAAATTTTATGTGCACACTATATATATGCACATATTTTATATTGTATACACTTAGTGGCAGGGTCCGGTGTAACAAAGAGTAACAAAAGGTAACGAGGATGTGATTTTTGTGTAAATACAGTGAGGGCTTTGAGATGATTTACTGGAGAAGTTAATTGTTGATCCTTGTCATTGCTTTGTTGTTGGTATGTTGCTAACAAATGTAATTTTAAATAAATTAGATTAGTAACTGTTATTTTTAAAGCTTCTTATGGGGTAAGCCGATGGAGTTGACAAACTTATTATCAACTTTGAAATAACATAACTACAAATTTAGGGCAAGGCGAACTATTAATGATCTTAAAGTAGAAAGTTATGAGTGCTATGTTGTGATTAAGTATTAATTTGCCGTGTAACAGCTAAATAGTATGCACCAGCTTGTTAGTTGTAACACAAAACCTAACCTTATTTACTTAATAAATAAGGTTAGGTGATAAGAGTTATGATAACAATTGGCCTATTGTTACTGCCGACGTTTGAAGAGTGCGTATATATAAGGTCTTTCTTGCTTGAACGGATTAACAAAAGTATATTGCTTACTATTGATAAGCTCAAAATTATCACCCAATCTTACTTGCATTTCATTCTCGGAGTATCGGTGCACAGCTAATCCTGCGCAATGTGTTGCTCCAGCGTTTGAGAATTCAGCCAATAGCACATAACCTCCACATTTCACCGTACTTTTAAGATTTTCAAAGTAGTGGGTAATTTGCTTTTCAGTGAGTAAAAAGTGTAAAACAGCGCGATCAATCCAGACATCGACAGTAAAACCTTTATCGAAGCCTTTATCGAAACTATGTCCTAAATCATGGTGTAAATATTGGCATTTAGTATTATTAAGTCTTTGAGATAACTGTTCTAAAGCCTTGGCGCTAATATCATTTATTATCAAGTTGGCATCTGTATTTATTAGTTCATCCACTAGCTTAGAGGTACCAGCACCGGCTAAAAATAATGTTGAGCTTGCAGAGATAGCAGTATTCTTCAAAAAGCTTAGGGTTTGGCTGCAATCATCTTCAAACCAGCCTAACTCAGCATCTTGTTTTGCTGAAAAAATAGTATCCCAGTGCGCTTGCTTACTTTCATTAGTATCACTCATTGGAACCACTCACTTTCCGGAGGTCTTTGGATTAGAATAACTATCATCCTAAAGTAAAAGCGCATAGCTGTCCGTAGTGACTATATTTTTCCGTGGGCGTATTTAACGCGCTTTGTGCTGAAAAGTTAACAGTAAAAAGTTAACGGTGAAATGATTTGTTAGGCTATTAGCTAAAGAGGCTATTGAAGTAAGCATAATAAGTTGAGTGAGCCTTCAAGCAAGTATTCTTGACTTGAGTCGTAATCTTTTTAAAATAAAAATGACCATATCATTATATGGTCATTCTATTCTTCACCTATTGGTTGACTGCTAATCTACCAATAATTAATGAGATACTATTAGTGTATACATTTAGAAATCATAACGCATTGATACGGCAAAACCACGGCCGGCTTCAGTCACATCCATTAGGGTTGAATTATCTTTATGGCCAGCGCCGTTTAAGTATTTAACATACTCTTTGTCAGTTAAGTTAGTTAAGGCAAGATTAACTCTAAATTCGTCACTAACTTGGTAACTTGCTAAAAAATCGACTGTGCCATAACCCGCAACTTCGGCATTACCTTCATTCACTTTATCCATACGGGTAGCCCAATTAAGAATAAGCTCAGCTGATAAGGCGTCAACTTCATAACTAACACCAGTAATGCCTGAAAGTGGTGAAATGCTGGTTAGGTAATCACCGGTAGCATCATCTTTACCATCTTGGTATGCTGCATTAGCAAATACAGAAACACTATCATTGAGGTGATAACGAACCGCTGCTTCAATGCCTTTAAGCGTTACCGAATCAATATTTTGATATTGATTAATTGCTACCACCATATCTTGGCCCGTATATGGGTCAGTAACGGTTTCATGGCCAATAACTTCTGTTGCTAAGAAGTTATCAAACTGGCTGTAATATATGGCTGTTGAAAAGAAGAAGTCGCCAGTATGACCACGTAAACCAATTTCAAAATTATCACTTTCTTCAGGGGCTAAATCATCACTAGGCACAATCTTATAACCGTACATTGAATTATCATGCTCGATGTACGCTAAGTCATAAGCTGGTACTTTAAAACCTTGTCCATATTGGACAAAACCAGCAATAGTCTCGGTAAATTTATATAGGCCGCCAATGCTTAATGATAGATGGTTTTCATCAAAATCTGCGTAAGGGGTGCCGTCTTCTTTAAGTGCGCCATTAGCGTCCATTTCATATATATCAAAACGAGCACCTGGAGTAATAATAAGCTTATTATCTAATAATGAAATCTCGTCATTGATAAAGAAACCTGCACGAAAAACATCAGTTTCTGGGAATTTATCACTTTCTTGTGGATAACCTGGTTTAGGTGTACCTTCTACTGAGTAGAGCTTTGACTCCGTTCTACTTGAGGTCGATTGTTCAATGTCTAAACCATAACCAATGGTATGAGTCTCATTAAGCGCTAAACTAGCGTTAGATAAAAATCCTTGGGTTTCTTGTTTGTATACTGATGTTTTCCACATATCGCGAATTTCAATAAGCGGATAACCATAATTAGCGTTAATGTCTAACTGACCATATTCAACATCTTCTTGTTCAGTACTATTTGCATACACTGAAACATTGAGCATGTCATAAATAGCTGTTGGTGATTCACTATGAAAGCGCAATTGAAAGGATTGGTTATCCTTTTGACTTTCACTATTCTCATCAACAATTGTATAACCGTCAAGATCTCTAAAGTAGCCTAATAAACCGTAAGCTACATCGCCAGTCACATCTTGATGCCAAACATCAGCAGTAAAACTTAGGTAACTATCTTCATTGAAATTGTATTTAGCTTTGTAGAAGACACTGTTTGATTCAATGTCTAATGCTGGTTTAGTCTCAGCATAGTTTTGTGACTCTGCACCGTTACGATAACTTAGATTAAGTACCTGCTCAAAGTCGCCAGTCGCTAGGGCAAAGGTAGTACCAATGTTGCCTTGCTCACCATCATCGGTGTAGCCAACTTTTACATTACCTGCAAAGGTTTCGCCATCGGTTAAATAATCAGAAGCATCTTTGGTAGTGAAAACAATAATACCACCTAAGGCATCAGAGCCATAAAGTGAAGATGATGCACCTTTAGCTACTTCTACTTGTTTTAAGGTATCGGTTTCAATAAAGCCACGGCCAACAATGTCATTTAGGCCATTAGCGCCATAACCTTCGTTCATACGCATGCCGTCTTTGATCATCAATACCCTATCACCGCCCATACCACGCACGATAATATTTTGTGCGCCGCCAGTATTACCAGTCACTTGTACACTGGGGTCATATTTAAATAACTGGCTCATATCTGTCACCAGCTGCTTTTCAATATCTTGTTCAGTGATTACCGATATGCTTCCTGCCACATCTTTTAAAGGCTTTTCAGTTTTAGTACCACTGACAACGATTATTTCGAAATCTGTATTTACCGCATCATCGATATTATCTGCGCCATAACTTGATGGAGCTATAAAAAGAGCAGTTGAAATTGCAGTGGCGAGGAGGGCGCGCTTGGGCATAAACATTTTTAATTCCTATTAAGAAAGAGGTATACCTAGGGACCAAATAAAGATATCAAGTCAAGGTATCAAGTAAATAATTTGCTTCAGGAAAAGCAATATATGGTCCAGTGCCCACTATAAAGTAGTGTTTTTGTGCAAGAAGTAGGCGCTGCTTATTAATTTCGTGCATACCATACATAACGAAAATACAAATGTAAACCTAAATAAGAATAATTATTATTTGATAAATTTATCGGGTGTATGTACAATTCCACCGCTTAATTTTAATGAGGTAATTAGCACAGTGAATATTCAATCTTTAGAAATGACCATGGCGCAAACTTCAGAGTTATTGATGGCTCCCGTTATTATTTTAATCTGTACGTTAGCCGTTTATGCTATTTATGCTTTAGGGCGATTTTTCTCGCAGTACTTGGTTAGAAAACAAAATAAATTAGCTTATATTCGTCAAGTGGCATCTATAGGGAGTGCACAAGTAACGACACACAATGGTTACCCAATTCATAATTACTTTATCGAAAACCCTAAAGCCAGCGAAGATGAGTTAGAGGTGGTTGCTCTGAAGCAATTAGAAAACTTACGCATAGTGACACGTATTGCGCCAATGCTTGGTTTGATAGCCACAATGATCCCTATGGGACCAGCACTGCAAGCATTAGCCGATGGTAATATCCAAGGAATTAGTGAAAGTTTGATTATTGCCTTTGCCGCCGTTATTTGGGGCATGGTTATTTCATCGTTAACCTTTTGGCCTGCTTCAGTGAAAAAACGCTGGTGTGCGGTTGAATTAATTAACATCCGAAAAATTAGAGGCGACGCATAATGCGCTTTCTTGATGAAGATGAAGAGCTAAACCCTATTCTTAGCGCTGTTAACTTGGTTGATGTGTTTTTGGTGATCATCGCCGCTCTATTAATCGCTTTGGCGCAAAACCCTTTGAGCACTTTTTCCAGTGAAGATGTCACGGTAATTAAAAATGCCGGTAAACCAAATATGGAAATCATTGTTAAAAAAGGCAAAGAAATTAAACAATACAAGTCAACTGGCGAAGTGGGCTCGGGTGAAGGCATGCGTGCTGGCATTGCTTATACTATGGCAGATGGCAGTTTTGTTTACGTACCTGAAGGTGGCAAAGATAAAACAGGAGCTAAGCCTAAATAGCTTATAGAAATAATGATAACAAAAATTTTAAATCAGCTTACTTTACTAACGACTTTAGCACTGATGTGTTTGGTTAATGTTAGTATTGCTGGGCAAAATGAATCGCAAGCCAAGGCGCAAAATAAACCTGAAAGTAAGTCACAGAGCACGCTACAAGATAGGCCTCAAATATTATTAATGATGTCCTCGCACGCCTCTAAACCTAAAGGTGACTTATTACAATTATTAGCTAAAGGTCAACCGTTTGAGTTAGTTAATTACTCAAGCAAAGGTAAATCAGACGAAGACATTAAAGCGGCTTGGTCGAAAGCCAGCTTAATTATGCTTGATGGCATTAATCCCGCCTTGTCTAAATATATGTTTGGTAAATACCAAGGTTATCCCGCTAAATTTGCGTCAGTGCCAGTTATCTCCATGGGTGATTTAGTTAACACTAGCATGAACCAAGGGCTATCTAGTGTGCAAGCCAAAAACATTGGCAGTTATTATAATAATGCCGGTCGTGATAACTATGCTAATTTGATGGTTTATCTTGCCAATGATTTTTTAGGATTATCTTCAGTTAGTGCCAAAGCACCAATCATTGTACCTAGTGTCGGATTGTATCATTATGATTTCCCCGGTTTAGTTAGCGCAGATGAAGATGCTTTTTTTCAGCAACTCAATATTAGCGACAATCAACCGGTAATTGCGATTGGTGTTCACCGCAGTGTGATTGATTATGAGCAACAACAAATTGTTGATGCTTTGATCAAAGGTCTTGAAGCTAAAGGGGCAAAAGCGCTAGCGTATTTCTTCGAAGGCGAAGACCAGCCAATGAACTTCACCGATCTTTTAAGTGTAGAGAATGTTGACAGTGCTAAGGGGTTTGATAGCCGTGTTGATTTATTAATTAACTACCGTTCATTGCACTTTGTCGCTAAACGTCGCAGCGAATTTGAAAAACTTGGCGTGCCAGTATTACATGCGCTTAATTATACTGAAGGCGACCAAGCAAGTTTCGAAAAAGATAATGCAGGTATTTCTCCTTCATTAACGCCATTTTTCTTGGTCATGCCAGAAGATACTGGTAGTGCTGATCCAACCATCATTGCTGCTAATAATAATGGCGTTAAAACTGCTATCGATTATCAATTAAATGCCTTAGTTGAGCGCGCCTTTAATTATGCAAACCTTGCCTACATCAAAAATAGTGAGAAAAAAGTAGCGACCTTTATTTGGAATTATCCGCCGGGTGAAAAAAATATTGGTGCCGCCTTTTTAGATGTACCAACATCAATTGAAAATATTGCTAAAGCAATGAAAGTAAAAGGCTATAACGTTGATGTTAAAGGCCATAAAGAAATTATTGAGTCAGCAGGTAAATTATTACGTCCATACTATCGTCACGGAAAGCCCGGCGAAGATGCAGAGCAATTAATAGCCCAAGACTTAGCAGAATACATGCCATTAAGCACTTACCTTAATTGGTTTAATGCACTACCTGAAAATGTCACTAAACCTATTATTGAACGTTGGGGCAAGCCAGAAGAAAGCGGCATGTTACGACAAGCTAAAATTAACGGCGAAACAATACCTTCGTTTGTTATTCCAAGAATGAATCTTGGTAATATGATTGTTATGCCACAAGGCGTACGTGGTGAAGATGCCAAGGAACATGCAAACTTATACCACAGCACTAAAGCACCTATTAATCATAGCTACCTTGCTATCTATTTATTTGCCCGTGAAACTTTCGGCGCAGATGCTTATATTCATTTGGGTACTCATGGCAGTCAAGAATGGTTAACGGGAAAAGAGCGTGGCTTATCAGTTTATGATGCGCCAAGTTTAGCCCTAGGAAACTTACCGGTATTTTATCCTTATATTATTGATAACGTCGGTGAAGCTATGCAGGCTAAACGTCGTGGTCGAGCGACTATGATAAGTCACCTAACGCCAGGTTTTGCCAAAGCAGGTTTATATACTGAAGTAGCAACCTTAAGTGAAAAAATTAATAATTACTTAATGTTATCTGAAGGTAAAACTAAAGCGAATACTCAAGCTGGCATCATAGTGCTAGCACAAGAGCTAAATATGTTAAAAGATTTAGCCATTGAGCCAGAGACCATGGCAGCTGATTTTGATCAATATATTGCTAAATTACAAGACCACTTAAACGCCTTGGCACAAATGAGCCAACCATTAGGTGTGCATGTTTTTGGGGACTTGCCAAAAAATGCTCATTTATTTACGACTATGTTGCAAATGTTAGGAGATGATTTTACCAAACGTGCTGCCGAATATGAGCAAGCGCATGACATGACAGTGCCAGCGGCTGAGCAATTTGATCAGCGTAATGTTAAAAATTTACCTGCGCTTGATGGTTTTCAGTTATTAAAAGCCTTTATCGGCTCTTCTAAAGGTAAGCCTGTGTCTTTAACAGACTTAGATGAAAAGTTAGCCGCTGATTTAGAAGTGGCAAAAACCTATTGGCAAAACTTTCAAGCCATAGCGGAAACACAGAACTTAATGCTTGCTCTTGATGCGAACTATATTGCAACCAGTTACGGTGGCGACCCTATTCGCAACCCAGAAGCTACGCCAACCGGTCGTAACCTAATTGGTTTTAATCCAGCAAAAGTACCTTCAAAAGAAGCTTACGATGCTGGTGTTATTTTGATGAATCAAACCATTGATGCTTATGTAGCTAAGCATGGTAAATTCCCAGAAAAGTTAGCCTTTTCACTATGGTCACTTGAAACAATGCGTCATCAAGGCGCTTTAGAAGCGCAAATTCTTCATGCCCTTGGTTTAAAACCTAAGTGGAATCATCAGGGACAAGTTATTGGTACAGAAGTTATTCCCTATAAGGATTTAAAGCGCCCACGTATCGATGTCGTTATTTCTGCAACAGGTTTATATCGAGATGCTTTTCCTAATGTGATGTTATGGATAGCAAAAGCCATTGATAAAGTGGCTAAAATGAAAGAAGACAATAACTTTGTTTATCGCCATGCTACCGCTTTAAAAACAGAGCTACTTGAAAAGGGTAAGTCAGAAGAAGATGCCGACTATTTATCGTCTATTCGTATTTTTTCTAATGAAACAGGCAACTATGGTACTGGCTTAGCAGGCAGTTCTTTAGCTTCTGATACTTGGGAAACCGATGATAAATTAGCGAATCTTTATCTAGGTCGTATGGGTTTTGCTTATGGCGCGGATGAAAAACGTTGGAGTGAAAGTGTTAGTAATGCACTAGGTGAAGGGGAAGGCTTATATTCTAAAGTTCTCTCAGGGACTAACGGGGTAATTTTCTCACGCTCAACTAATCTCTACGCTTTAATGACTAACGATGACCCATTCCAATATTTTGGTGGTATCGGCCTAGCCGTACGGCATCTCGATGGTAAAACGCCGGAAATGTATGTTTCGAACTTGCGTAAAAAAGATCAGCTAAAAGTACAAACCTTAGCTGAGTTTGTTAACCAAGAAATGCGTAGTCGTTATTTTCATCCACGTTGGATTAAAGCGATGCAAGACTCTGGTTATGCTGGTGCTACAGTTATCCTTGATCGCATGAACAACATGTGGGGCTGGGAAGTGATGACACCTGAAGCGATACGTGACGACCAATGGCAGGAGTTCTTCGAAGTGTATGTTGAAGATAAATACCAAATGGATATGCGCGAATTCTTTGAAGAGCATAACGCTGAAAGTTTAGCACAAATTATTGAACGTATGCTTGAAGCCGTTCGTAAAGGTTACTGGGATGCAGATGAAGAAACTATCAAGAAAATGGTAGAAACTTACTCAGAACTTGCTACTCAGTTTGATGTTGCTACTGACAATGTAAAATTTAATGAGTATATGGATTCTGCAGCGGTTGGTTTTGGTATGATGCCACTCTCTGAGGCATTAGCACAGACGCTGGCACAGCCAGAAGTTCCGCCACCCGCAGAAGAAGCAAGCCAAGCAACTGAGCAAGTTTCGGGTCAAAAGCTGGAAGAGCAGGCTAAATCTGAGCCGGCAGAAACTGATTACAGTACACTCTATTGGTTACTGGTTATTTTCTTTATAGGTCTGGTTAGTTACTTTGTTAGACCAACTAAAAAGACAGTTTGGCTTAAAGTAAGTACTGACGATGCTAAGCCGGTATTAGATAAAGCAGCTTAACTTCTTGAAGGTTCGTTTTACTTATTAAAATTAAGCCCTAACAAATAAACTTGTTGGGGCTTTTTATTTGTTTGTAATCTTAGGTATTTACAATGAAGAAAAAATAAACACTTGTTGTTTTAGTCTAACTCTGGTTGAATAAAATTAATTAAACACCTGTATGAATATTTTTGGTGGGACATATGATTACCATTGTAGTGAAACAACAAGTAGCTGCTCCTTTGGGGCAAGTAAGCCAAGCTTTATTAGATCATGCACAGCTAGACCGATTTTTTAATGCCAAAATAACCTTAATAAAACCACAAAATAAAGGCGAGTTATTAGGTGGCAAGGGCGCTATTCGTCAAATAGCTATCGGAAAAATAGTCTTTAACGAGGAGATTATTAGTGCCAGTAATATGCATATTTGCTATCGCATCGTTGGCAAAGGGCCTGTTTCTGAGCATCAAGGTGATATTCACTTATCAGAAACTCAGTTAATTGCAGAGGGGATTGCCAATCAAAGTACACAACTTGATTATGTGATTCAGTTTAATGGACCAAAATGGTTACCTGACTTTTTGTTGAAATTTTTTGTTGGCCGAGATATCAAAAATTCGATGAAAAAATTAGCACTATACTTTTCCGACAGCCAGGCTGCCAGCGAAAACGTTGCAAGTGATAACTGTTTAGTCGAGAAGGCTTCAAAAGCTGATTCTTCATCAGGGAAGCCAGCATGAGTATTGAAATCATTTTATTAGCATTAAGCCCGATCTTTGTCGGCTTTATTATTTATGAATTTGTTAAACACCGCAAACTTTATGATATTAAAGACAGCATGGCAAATACCGCTTTAGCACTTATGCATCAAGGCTCTGATGCCATTGCTTTATTACTGTTGATGCCATTTTTTTATTGGTTACATCAGTTTGCTGTATTTGATATTTCACTCAGTTTCACTACCGTTTGTATCGCTTTTTTATTGCAAGACTTTCTCTACTATTGGTTTCATAAAGCGTCACATCATATTCATTGGTTATGGGCAGCCCATGTAGTGCATCATAGCTCAACTAAAATGAACTTCTCCACCGCTTTTAGACAATCCTTGATGTATCCATTAGCAGGAATGTGGATTTTTTGGTTGCCGATGATAATTATCGGTTTTGATCCCAATACTGTTTTCACTGTGGTTGCGCTTAACTTAGCTTATCAATTCTTTGTTCATACCGAAATTATTTATAAGCTCGGTTGGTTTGAAAAAATATTCAATACCCCTTCACATCACCGGGTGCACCATTCCGTTAATAAAGCGTATTTAGACAAGAACTTTGCCGGAGTATTAATTATTTGGGATAAATTGTTTGGTACATATATGGAAGAAAATGCTGAAAAAAATGGTCCGTGTCGCTACGGTATTATCGGCCAAATAGAATCCAATAACCCCTTGTATATTAGTTTTCATCAGTGGCTATATATGTTTAAAACGGCTTTTAATGCTAAAGGTCTTAAGGCTAAGGCTCGTGTACTATTTAGCTATCCAACAAGTTCGGTTGAACCAGAAAAACATTAACGATGAAAGGAAATAGCCTGTACTTATTCGGGGAAAGCTTACGAGTCATAGCTATTAACTACCTCTGAGGTAACTAATAGCTATGGTTTATGTTTTAGTGATGGATTAGCTGAGGCTTAGTTAAGGCAATGTTGATAAACATGAGGCGCCTTCAGCGGTATTGTCATTGATAAAGTCATCACTACCGGTGACTAAGTAATAATCATAATGCTTACCGGCGGAATGAAAAGAGGATGACCTAAAATAGATACCAGGCCAACCCATAGCTCTGGTAATGTAGGAGTTTGGGAACTGTGAATAATTAATAGCCGTTTGATTATAGAATTGGTGTAAGCCAAAGGCATCTGAAGTATCGCTGACCCCTTGAACAGGTAAGTTCATACTTTGGTTTACACAGCTATCCGTTGCCGTTTGCCAATCGTAAATTGCCCAAACAATAGAAGTATTTACATCAGTGTATTCTCCATTATGTAATGGCACGGCACCAGCAGAGCTAATATTTAATAATGTTGATTCAGTAACGTTTAATGGTCGATGTAATCTTTTTGTGACACCTGATATGGTTAAATCAATAAAGCTTACTGGTGAAATGACGCGTTTAGTTATTTTATTATCAGCATCTAACTCAGTTGGTAAACCACCAGATATATCAGTGGTTGCTTGCTCAGAAGCCAATAAACAAATTTCGCCCGCCTCAATAGTATCAATGCAAACTTCAAGATCATGGCCTACTAGCCAGTTTGCTTCTTCTATTGGACTAGTACCCGTAATAGTGAAAGAAGTATCATCGGTAGATCTTACTGGCGAGTAACTTGGGTGTAATATCCGCCAAGTTACGCCGTTATAGCTATAGCCCGTAATGGCTAAAGAGATTATTTGATGCAACTCTAACTCACCCGTAATAACAATATCTGCAATCATTTGGTTAGTGCATTGAGCCGTTCCATCAGTAGGTATTCCCGTTATGCTAGAAGGTGTGACACATACAGATAATGCCTTGCCTGCACTATCATCAGGAAGTGTATAGGTATCACTGTTGCTTACTTCGATACTATCAATAAGCCAATTGATGCTTGTGTTGTTTTCTAAGTCGTTGTCAGCATCAACGTAGTCATAGGATACCGACATGTTATTACCTGCCTTGGCAAAGTTAACTAACAGCAAGTTATCTATTGTTGGCGCCGTCCCTGCTTTAGCGTTGATAAGTTCTTCTTCACTACAAACAACATCACCAGTGGCATTTTCTCCAGAGATAGCTATAGGAGTTAAGCAAAAAGAAAGTAAACTTCCTTGATGGCTTGCAGCTAAGGTAATATGTTCATCGCTACTAAAGTCGCTATCATCTATCTTCCAATTTAAAATACTTTGACCTTCAAGCCTGTTATTTTCATCAATAAATGAATAACTTGCAGATATTTCAATACCTGTAGTAATTGAGTCAGTTAGTACTATCAATTCAGCAGAGGGCTTTGAATATTCTCCGGTAATAGTTATATCAGTACAAACCTTAATGCCTTGAATTTCTTCCCCAGCTGCAGCAATGGGGGTAACACAAAAAGTTAAATTCCCCCCTTCACTGTCATTAGGCAGGGTGAAGCTTAATGAATTATTGAGTTCAATATCATCAATTAACCATGAGTATAAACTCGTACCCTCAATATCATGCTCATCGAAGTAGGTATAACTAGCACTGATGTTATTGTTGGGTTGAGTTGGTGGGGTAATGATTACTTCACTGGCTATAGGGGCAACATTTACAACCACGGGTGGCTCTTCAACCACGGGAGGTTCTTCAACCACGGGAGGTTCTTCAACCACGGGGGGGTCTTCAACCACAGGGGGTTCTTCAACCACAGGAGGTTCTTCAACCACAGGAGGTTCTTCAACCACAAGAGGTACTTGATCGTTTTCGTAGTCATGACAGCTTGTTAACGTTAATAGTAGTAATACTTTAATGACAAGGAGAGTAAGGTGTGTAAAAAATTTAATCATATTGTTGCTTGCCTTGCTAACGTTAGAAAATAAATATGTTGTTTTCTGTCAATAGTACAAATAATTATGTTTAGTTGATACTCGTATTCCTAAACTACTTCAAAATGCACGTTTCAGGACGGCGTTCAACTCATAATCAAGGTGCGTATGCAATTAATGGATACTCCCTTAATTGCATACGCGACGATGAAAATTCGTTGTTCATTCGCCCCATACTGTTGGTTTAGATACTTCTTATCTATCGTTATTGATTTCGACAGGGGCGCAACATGGATGTGGTTTATTAGAAAATGTCTTGCTTAAAGGCGTGTCTAATTCCAGCTGAATCCTACATCTTAAGGTTGTTTGGGTATAAACCTATATATTCACTTCATATTAGTATCATAGTCACAAATATAAGTTAACGCAGATTAGCCAACATAATACTCTGATAAGTTAATTGCACGAAAGTGCCATTAACTGTGTACTTTATTCACCATGATTAATTAATACCTGCGCATGTAACTTATTTCAAGCCTGTTATTTTTGGCTTTCTTGTTCTGTATCAAGCTAACACTAAGCACCTGTAACCGTTTTGAAACAGAATTTTTGGGAGATGTGCAGAGAGGGGAGGATTTCGTTGCCAGTTACGACGTTGCTCAAAATCAGCAAGTACGGTTTAGTATTGATAATTTATTCTATGAATCTTACATCGCTACCCGTATGCATAGCTCGGTATGGTCAGTAAACCGTTAACCGTTTCTGTTGGCTATCAGTATAACCTTTAACTAGTTACTATCAATTATTGATTATCGAAAGGTAGCTTGGTAATAAGATATTTTGACGATTCTATAATGAAATACCCGTAGTTTTTGCTGCAGGTCTTTTTTAGCTTGGCTGTTATAATGTAAATGAACTGATCTATTTATATATATGTTTTGTAAAATTAGAAAACTAGAATAAAAAAAATAATGATATAGCAAAAATGTATGATATATATACAGATGTAATAAGGAAGTAATGAAATGATATAAGGATGTAATTTAATATTTATTTTGAAGTTATTAAAGTCACCCTTAGCGAGAATCTTTACTATGCAGCTGTTTTTAAAGGATTTTTACTATATATTTGTTTACTTTACTTGTTTCATGTTATTGCTGGGCTGTCATCGTGTTGACTTCAGTCCCTCAGCTCTCGCTGTTATTCAAATCTCACCCGCTGAAGTGAACTCACGTGGTAGTCTTGGAGTCACCCTTGCTAAAGGAAGTAGCCAACAATATATTGCTACGGGTATCTACCGAGATGGTAGTTCAGAGGATATTTCAGATCAAGTAGACTGGACAAGTAGTGACAGTGATACTGCGACGATTAGCAACTCAGGTCTAGCGGTTGGGAGTAATGTCGGCACTACTACTATTCGAGCGCATTCAGCTTATATCAAAAGTAATACCAGCCAAGTTATCATTACTTCAGCAGTAATAACTGAATTACAACTTACTCCGGCGATATCGAGTATTGCCAAAGGTCAACATCAAGAGTACCAAACACTGGCTATCTACTCTGACAATACGACTGAAGATATTAGCCAGCAGGTTGACTGGCTTATTGGTGATGAAAATGTTGTCATCATGGATGAAGAGGGCAGCCTTGTTGGAAGTGTCGAAGGTGAATCAACAGTTCAAACCACTCTTGATGGTTTGTCCAGCAATTTAGCAGAGCTTACTGTTACTTCAGCTACCGTCACTTCAATTCAAGTAACGCCAAGTAAAACACAAACTCCTCTCGGTACCAGTATTCAGTTCACTGTGATGGCAAATTATAGCGATACTACTGTTAGTGATATAACTGAGAAAGTAACTTGGCAAGTGAGTGATAGTGCAGTGCTAAGTATTGATGGCGCTGGTCTTGGTCTGGCAAATAAAGAGGGTGAAGTCAGCTTTAGTGCCTATTATGAATCATTAATCAGTAATGTTGCAGAATTAACTGTGACAACTGTTCAACTAACTGAAATACAAGTAACTCCAGCTAGCAACGTTGTACCGCTCGGTAATACGGTTAAATATCTAGCACTTGGTACTTATACCGATGGTAGTACAATAGACATTACCGATGTGGCTACTTGGTTAAGTAGTGATATAGAGATTGCCACTATTTTAGCCGGTTCAGCTTTAGCGAACAATGTTGGTGATAGTACTATCACGGCGCAACACTTAGACATTAATAGTAACGAAACAGTGCTTACGGTCACTTCAGCAATATTAACAGCTATTCAAGTTACGCCCGCTGATAGCACTATTGCAATAGGATTTGAACAGCAGTATCAAGCTATTGGCATATATAGTGATCTTACCACCCTCAATATTACCAATGCTGTTAGTTGGTTAAGTAGTGATATCAATATTTCGACAGTTGTTGATGGAAATGCCCAAGGTGTCACATTAGGAAACACCAGTATCACTGCCAGCTTAGATACTGTAGAGAGTAATATTGCTAGCTTGTCTATTACCTCAGCAACATTAGTTGCCATCAATATTAGCTCAAACAATTCAAGTATTGCCAATGGGCTAACAGAGCAATACCAAGCCATAGGTGATTACAGTGATGGTAGTAGCGTAAATATTACTACGCAAGTCAGTTGGTTAAGTAGTGATACCAGTATTGTCACCATTACCGGTGGTTTAGCTGCTGGCAAAGCTGTTGGCACAAGCACCGTAAGCGCTAGTCACTCAGGTGTAGTAAGTAATGTGCTGGGTTTAACCATTAATGATGAAGTATTAACAGAAATTACCCTTACTCCAAATATGAGTAGTATTGCTAAAGGTAATGATCAGCAATTTGTCGCGATGGGTACTTTTTCTGATGGTAGTACTGTCGACATTACTGCGATCGTAAGCTGGAATAGTAGCGATACTGGTATTGCAACTATAGTCGCAGGCACTGGCGTAGGTGTTAATACCGGCGGAAGTACTATATCAGCCAATCATTTGAGTATTCAAAGTAACACTGCAGACTTAACGGTAACGGCGGCGATATTATCATCTCTTCAAATTAGCGCGAGTAGCGCGACGATTATTGATGGTAATACTCTGCAATATACAGCGATGGGTACTTATAGTGATTCAAGTATTGTTGACCTTACTGCTTCAGTAAATTGGCTAAGTAGTGATACCGGCGTAGCAACTATAGTTAGCGGCTTAGCTGAGGGGGTTACCACAGGTACTAGTACCATAAGTGCAAATTTAAATGCTATTAGCAGCAATGACGCTAGTTTATCGGTTTTTATAAGTGTTAAAAAAGTGATTGGCAGTAGCTCTGCATTTGCAGCAATAAAAACCAACAAGACAGTGGTTACTTGGGGCAATAGTAACTATGGTGCAGACAGCTCTGGGGTACAGGCTCAGCTTAGCGGTGTGATAGATATAGGCTCGACCGACCGCGCCTTTGCGGCCATTAAAGGTGATGGTTCAGTGGTTACCTGGGGGGATGCAGTTAAAGGGGCCGATAGTTCAGCTGTGCAAGCACAACTGACGAGTGTAGAAAAAATTTCGGGTACTAGTAGTGCTTTTGCAGCAATTAAAGCTGGCGGTACTGTGGTTACTTGGGGAGAAGTTGGTGAAGGCAGTGATAGCTCTGCGGCCCAAGCACAATTAACCAATGTAGAAAGTATTACCGGTACTTCTAGTGCCTTTGCCGCATTAAAGTCGGATGGCTCTGTTGTTACTTGGGGCTATTCTTGGTGGGGTGGTGATAGTAGCACTGTGCAAGCACAGTTAACCAATGTGGCTGAAATTGTTGCTACTGATTATGCCTTTGCCGCATTAAAACCTGATGGCTCAGTGGTCACTTGGGGTAGCTCCACTTTGGGAGGGGATAGCAGCAGCGTACAAGCTCAATTGACAAATGTAGTTGCTATTTCGTCTACAGATGGAGCATTTGCGGCAGTGAAATTAGATGGCTCAGTAGTTACCTGGGGCAATACTAGTTATGGTAGTGATAGTAGTACGGTTCAGGCACAACTTAACGGCGTAAAAATGGTATTAGGATCAGCCTATGCCTTTGCCGCCGTAAAAAATGATGGCTCAGTGGTTACTTGGGGGGATGCCAGCTATGGCGGAGATAGTAGCTCAGTACAAGCTCAGCTAACCAATGTAGAAACTATCAGCGGTACTTATGGTGCTTTTGCGGTCATTAAGCTTGACGGTTCGGTCGTTGCATGGGGCACTGCCGGTTTGGGTGGAGATAGCTCAGCAGTGCAAACAGATCTTACCAATGTAGACATTATTTATAGTAATAGAAGGGCTTTTGTCGCTATTAAATTAGATGGCTCTGTAATTACCTGGGGGGATTCTGGCGGCGGAGGTGACAGTTCAGCTATAGATTTTCATTAAGTGAGTTTTAGTATTTAGTGAACTGTAAGCTAACGAATGCCTGTGCAATTAATTTTTGTGATATGAATAAAAAGCCCTAACAATATTATTGTTAGGGCTTTTACATGAATAGCTGTTTTTCGTAAATAACAGCTAGCTTAGCTAGTCTCTATTTAACGTCAAATTAGCGAGCCGTTAGCGAAAAATTAACACTCTATTATATTTACCGCTAAACCACCACGTGAGGTTTCTTTATATTTAGTTTTCATATCATTACCTGTTTCCCACATGGTTTTGATGACTTTATCTAAAGAAACTTTTTGTGTGCCAGTACCGCGCAGGGCAAGGCGTGATGCGTTTATTGCTTTGACTGAGCCCATAGCATTACGTTCAATACAGGGAACTTGAACTAAGCCGCCAACAGGGTCACAAGTTAAACCAAGGTTATGTTCCATACCTATTTCAGCCGCATTTTCAACTTGTACGGCAGTGCCGCCCATAATTTCAGTTAATGCACCGGCGGCCATCGAACAAGCTACGCCCACTTCACCCTGACAGCCTACTTCCGCGCCAGAAATTGAAGCATTGGTTTTATATAAAATACCAATCGCTGCAGCGGTTAATAAGTAACGAATACAATCATCATCACTAACCGGTTTTACAAATTTATCGTAGTAACAAAGTACTGCTGGAATAATACCAGCCGCGCCGTTTGTTGGTGCGGTGACTACGCGGCTACCGGCAGCATTTTCTTCATTTACTGCCATGGCAAATAAGTTAACCCAGTCCATTGCCGTTAGTGGATCATTAGATTTTTCGACCATTAAAGAGCGATAAAGACCCGGGGCACGGCGAGCTACTTTTAAGCCGCCAGGTAAAATACCTTCGGTGTTCATTCCGCGATCAACACTGGCTTTCATCGCATGCCAAATTTCAATTAATTTAGTACGTATAGTTGCTTCATCGTTTAAGCACTTTTCGTTTTCCATCATGATGGTACTAAAACTTAAACCTTTAGTGCAGGCTAAGGCTAATAACTCATCACCAGAGCTGAAAATATGTGGACGATTAATATTGTTATGTAGGGATAAGGCCTTATCTTTCTCTTGTTCAAAGTCACAAGCTTCAACAATAAAACCACCACCTATAGAGTAATAAGTTTGCTCTAATAATAAAGTATCACCTTTATATGCATATAAAGTCATGGCATTGGCATGAGCAGGCAGCGTTTTTTTTCTGTGATAGACAATAGCGTCATCTTTAGGGAAGTCCACTTCATGAGTGCCATTAAGTGATATCTTTTGACTCGCGACTACTTCAGCTAAGGTCGTTTCTATTGACTCTACCGGAATACCTTCTGGTGTTTGGCCGGTGAAGCCTAAAATAACCGCTTTACCAGTACCGTGACCGATGCCTGTTTGCCCTAATGAGCCAAACAGTTCACATCTAGCTCTGTCGACTTTAGTCAATAATTCTTGCTTAACTAATTCATCAACAAACAGTTTTGCTGCTTTCATCGGGCCTACTGTGTGTGAGCTTGATGGACCTATGCCAATAGAAAACATATCAAATACACTGATCATACTTTTACCTTTGCTCTGCTTATATTAGTACCAAGTGGGGGAGCCCAATTGGTTAATTGACACTATTCTTTAATTATAGACCCTAGCGTGTTCAAGCAAAAGCTCGAGACAAACAAGATTGTTCTATATAAAATATGGAGGTTTAGGTTACTTTCCAAATAATAACTAGTTTTTTTAAGAATAATGAAATTATTGTCGATTGTTTTTTGTTGGTGGTAATTCTAGCTGAAAGTTATTAGATAAAGAAACAAAATATTCGACTAAAAAAGAACTAAATGCACTAACCAGATTTTTTTATTGAACAAAGGCTACAGATAATTAGTTTATATGGGCGACTAAATCTTTGAGCATAACTGCAGTAGCACCCCATATATTGTAGTGTTTATAAGGTAAAAAGTGCACATTGTGTTGTTTACCACCTTTATGGGCAACAAAAACATGGTGGTCAGTGGAGGTTAAAAAATGCTGTAGGGGTACTTGAAATATTTCAGCCACTTCATTTTTATCTATTTGGTAAACTAGTGAACTGGCGACAATGGCAATGATGGGAGTTACTTGAAAGCCGCTAATGGTTTGATAAGGCGGTATTTGCCCTACTACGGTTACCGCTGCACGTGGTAAGCCAATCTCTTCAAAAGCTTCTCTTAGGGCTGTATCGATAAGTGATTTGTCTTCAGGCTCTACTTTACCGCCAGGAAAACTCACTTGTGATGGGTGATGTTTTAAATGACTGGCCCGCTTGGTTAATAATACTTGCAAACCTCCGCCATTATCAGACTCAACCAAAGCGATAAGTACCGCGGCCGATCTCAGCGGACTAGGGTGCTGGTAATTATGCTCAGACTCAGCCAATTGTAATAAATTAAAGCGAGTTAAAAATTCATTTTTGGTCATAGGCGTACAACTTATCGCTTTATTATAAAAGAGTTAATGGCAATTGCTATAAGTTAAGCCTACACCTGATTGAGTTTTGATAATACCGGTAATATGCAATTTACTTTATCAAAAGTTTCTTGGTATTCGCTTTCCGCGGTTGAATCAGCGACTAGCCCACCACCAGCCCAGCAATGAATTGTCTTAGTCTCATTTGGATAAGTGTTAGCAGGTTTTTGAGTTGGCTGACATATTAGGGTGCGAATGGTTATGTTGGTATCCATAGTGCCACAATTAGACAGGTAACCAATTGAACCACAGTAAACACTACGGCGATGTGGCTCTAACTCTTCAATTATTTCCATGGCGCGTATTTTAGGTGCTCCTGTAATTGAGCCGCCAGGAAAAGCACCGCGAAGTAAATCTGTGGCATGTTTTTCAGGAGAAAGCGTGCCTTCAACGGTACTCACTAAATGGTGTACGGCAGGGAAGCTTTCAATATCAAATAATTTAGGTACTTTTACGGAACCTGCTTGGCAACTTCTACTGATGTCATTACGCAGCAAATCAACAATCATCAGGTTTTCAGCGTTATCCTTAATTGAGTGCCTCAATAATTCCGCATTCTTTGCGTCTTGAACTTTATCGCCACTGCGCGGCATGGTACCTTTGATTGGTTTACTTTGCACTTTTCCTTGAGACAACTGTAAAAAACGTTCGGGAGATACACTTAAAATGGTAGCGCAATCTAACCGAATGAAAGCTGAGAAGGGTGCTTTGTTGGCTTCTTTAAGAGCTAAGTAAGCTTCGAATTCATCACCTTGGTATTGAGCACTAAAGCGCTGGGCTAGATTAATTTGATAACAATCTCCGCTTAATAGGTAATCTTGCACTTGTTGAAATTTTTCAATATAGCTGGTCTTATCCATATTGGCTTGCCAAGCAGTATTTAACTGAAAAGAACTTGTGTTCGTTTGACTTGGTCGCTTGGTAAAATTAATCAGTGACTTTTCAAGTTCGCTACGATCACCTTCAGGGCAAACGAGGTAGAATATTGCGGACTTATTATCATAAATAACCGCTCGGTTATAAAGGCCGACCGCCATATCGGGTAAATTGATGTCTTGTTCAGCTAAACTAGGAAGGATCTCAAAACGTCGGCCTAAATCATAGGCGAAATAACCTAAGGCGCCACCTAAAAAAGGTAAGAATTCATGGCTACTATCGGCAGTGTTAAATAATTTAGCCTGAAGAGTTTTAAGTAATAATAATGGATCTTCAGTACTTGTTTCAGTTAAATCTTTTGCAGCGAAGGAAACCTCAGTATTAGGGCCTTTTGTCGTTAAGCTAGCCACAGGCTGCCATACTAAAATATCGAAACGACTATCAACATGATCACTGTTACCTGAGTCTAACCACATTGCCCATGGTTGATCAGCAAAGTGACTAAATATTGATTCGGCGCTAGTACCACTTTTTACTGGCAATTCTTTAGCTGATATAACAGTGGCTTGGTATGTGTCAGGGATAGTCTTGAACAAGGCTTTATTCACTTAAGTATTCGCTAATTAAATAGTACATATCAATCATAAGAGACTGGTAGCACTTTCAATAGCAGGTTATTATAGGCAATAGAGTTATTATAACTTTCAACCTCGCAATTTTAAAGCTAGGGATTGTTGAACTTTCAATTTGGTCTCTGCTATCGACTAATTTTAGAGTTAACAAGGCGAAAAGAGTGTAGATGTAGTCACTCTACCTAAACGATTTTCAACGATGATAACTTGAAAATTAGCCGTAGCCCTTTGGGTTGCGCTTGAAAAAGCGCCACTCTTTGTTTTTTAATATGCATTGGGAACAACCAAACATTATATTAAATGCCTCGATTGCCACATTTTCAAGGGCAACAGAGGCTAAACCTGAAAGTACAACAGTCCCTAAGAGAGCACTATGGCCATCATTAAACAGCAAGACTTAATCGACAGTATTGAAGATGCACTGCAATATATTTCTTATTATCATCCGATTGATTTTATTCAGGCACTAGAAAAAGCCTATAACAAAGAAGAATCAACGGCGGCGAAAGACGCAATCGCACAAATTTTGATTAACTCACGCATGTCAGCAACGGGCAAGCGCCCAATCTGCCAAGACACTGGCATAGTTACCTGTTTTGTTAAAGTCGGTATGGCTGTTCAGTGGGATAAGACTGACATGACTGTACAACAAATGGTTGATGAAGGTACGCGTCGTGCGTATTTAAATCCGGATAATCCATTACGAGCTTCTATTGTGGCAGACCCGACAGGCGCGCGTAAAAATACTAAAGACAATACCCCAGCTGTTGTTCATATTGATTTGGTGGCTGGTAATGAAATTGAAGTGATGATTGCTGCTAAAGGCGGCGGTAGTGAAAACAAAGCTAAAATGGCGATGTTAAACCCATCTGACTCTATTGCGGATTGGGTAGTTAAAACGCTACCGACAATGGGCGCGGGTTGGTGTCCACCTGGTATGTTAGGTATTGGTGTGGGCGGCACGGCTGAAAAAGCAGGTGTATTAGCCAAAGAAAGCCTAATGGAACCAGTAAATATTCAAGATTTAATTGAGCGTGGCCCAGAAAACGCTGAAGAAGAGTTACGTTTAGAGATTTTTGACCGAGTAAATAGATTAGGTATTGGCGCGCAAGGCTTAGGTGGTTTAACTACTGTGGTTGATGTGAAAATTAATTCCATGCCCACTCATGCAGCTTCTAAACCCGTAGTGATGATCCCAAATTGTGCGGCTACACGTCATGCACACTTTCATCTTGATGGCTCAGGCCCCGCTGATTTAACACCACCTAAACTTGAAGAGTGGCCAGAAATTACTTGGGAAGTAGGTGAAAATGTTCGCCGTGTTAATGTTGATGATTTAGGTAAAGCTGATATTAGCGAATGGAAAACGGGTGAAACGGTACTGCTAAGTGGTACTATTTTAACTGGTCGTGATGCAGCGCATAAACGTATTAAAGATATGTTATCTAAAGGCGAAAAACTGCCAGTAGATTTCACTAACAAGTTTATCTATTACGTTGGTCCAGTAGACGCTGTTGGTGATGAAGCCGTAGGTCCAGCAGGTCCTACTACAGCAACACGTATGGATAAATTTACTGAAATGATGTTAGCTGAAACTGGCCTGTTAGGCACAATCGGTAAAGCCGAACGTGGCGCAGCGACTTGTCAAACCATTAAAGAACATAAGTCAGTGTACTTAATGGCTGTTGGTGGTGCTGCGTACTTAGTGTCTAAAGCAATTAAAAAGGCGAGAGTAGTTGCTTTTGAAGATATGGGTATGGAAGCTATCTATGAATTTGAAGTAGAAGATATGCCAGTGACTGTTGCGGTAGATAGTACAGGTGAATCAGCGCATGTAACAGGCCCTGAAATTTGGAAAGTGAAAATTCAAGAAGCTGAAGCAAAAGTAAAGTCGTAATAAGAGCACTAGCTGACAGTACTAGTATACTGATCAACTAGTTATAAATAATACTTTGTATAAAAGGGCGCATTAGGCGCTCTTTTTTATGACTAAAATTTGACTTGGTTAATTTTTTTTCTTACGTTTTGGACTTGCGGTGAAGGATTTTCATGGTAACAGGCATAACAACATAAGAAATAATCGGCACGATAACCGCGACAATAATACACACTTGCAGCAATTGGTTTGCGGGTAAAAACGGACCAAGCCACTGCGGAATGAAATAAACCAATGGCACAAGCGCAATATAGTTAATTAGTGCTATTAGGTGTTTATTGGGTGGTTTCATAAATGACTCCTGCTTAATGGTTAAAGATAAGTGCATAATTAAAGTTTTGGCCATGTTGGGCAATTACTTATTACCCGACATGGCTACTCATTTACTTAGCTTGGCTAGCTTGTACAAAACTATTATATACCCAGCGGTAACTCGTATGCTGACCTAATATTCCGCCCAGCTCCATGCCTTTTTCGCTGCGCCAATCATCCATTACTTCTGCAAGTACTGAAGCCCAGGTCGCCACTTTTACGCCGGCTTGGCTCATGCGATGAATTGATGCTTGAGCAACTGCGTCATTCCATGTGCCTGATGCATCAACAACAGCGTAAACATCATAACCTTCGGCTACTGCTGATATGGCAGGGAACATTAAACAAACATCAGTAACCACTCCTGCCATGATGATCTTTTTACGACCTGTTGCTTCAATAGCTTTTTTAAATTCAGGACTTTTCCACGCGTTAATTTCACCCGCACGTTCAATCACTTCATCACCTAATATCTCGATAATTTCTGGCATAATAGGACCATTTGGACCGTCAGGCATACTTGCTGTGGTTACAGTCGGTATATCAACCGCTTTAGCCATGGCACACAAACCTTTAATGTTTTCGGTCATTAAATGTGGGTCTTGATCTCGGCAGCTAACTAAAAGCCCCGTTTGATGATCGATCATGGCTAATACGGCGTTGTCTATTGTTAATGTTTCGGCAAATTTGTTCATGATGTATTCCTGTTTTAGTTTAATTTTAATTTTAATTTTTATATATTAAGTCGTTAACTAAGCTTGGCTAACGACAACAATCTCTACTTCGCTTGTGGCGGTAATCTCAGTTTTAAAGCTACGAATTAAGTCACCATCTTCGGATTTAAAACTATTATTTTCATCGCTAAAATCAGCAGTACCTTTACTGACATAAGCTAAAATTTCTTCGCTAAAGGTAATTGATTCACCTGCTGTTAAACGCACAATATCAATAGTGGTTTTGCTCGCAAAAGTCTGCTTCCCCTGTGAACCTTCATGTCCTTTACTGCCATATATTCGTGTAACACCTGTTTCAGGTAATGTGTAATGTTTATAACCAGCCGATTGTCCTGCTTCTTCAGGCAATACCCATAATTGCAACATCCGGTTTTTCGTGTTATCAGGGTTGATTTCGTTGTGTGAGAAACCTTCACCGCCAGCACGCTGAACTTGCACTTCACCTGCATTTAAACTCTGTCCATGCTCTAAAGAGCCCTCATGGCTTACTCGGCCAGTCATCATGATAGAAATAACATCAATCTCTTTATGTGGATGCATATGTGTTTCGCCACCTGGATTAAATTGTGCATCAGCAAGGTAGACAAAATTGCCAATACCATCAAAAGTATTTGGTGTTTTACGACCGCCAAAAACGCGTCTGTCTGTTACTAATCTGTGCTCAGTTAATCCGGCAAAGCCACCTAAAGGTAGTGATTTTCTGCTAAGTACTTGCATGTGATGCTCCCTTGAATGTTGTTAATTGCTTAAGTTGTTTCAGTGGTTGTAATAATAGGACTTAGTTATTGTTTGATAAATACTGTTTAGTTGATAAGATAATCTCAATATCAACAACAATAAACACAAGGTAAATTGAAAGTCTTATCTTGGAGGTTTTATGGAACATGATTTAAATGACATGATGGTGTTTTTGGCCGTGGTTGAAACGGGCAGCTTTACTTTAGCAGCGGATAGGCTAGGTATCCCTAAAGCCAATGTCAGCAGGAAAGTGTCGCGTTTAGAACAAAACCTTGAGGTCACTTTATTAGAGCGTTCAACACGTTCTCAGCATTTAACAGAAGCAGGGCGACGTTATTTACAACACTGCAAACGCATTCATGATGAACTTGATTTAGCGACCGCTTCAGTTTGTGAACTTTTCCATAGTTTTGCCGGCGAGTTAAAAGTAGGGGCATCGGTTGCCACAGGGCAACAAATTCTAAGGCCGGCATTGGGCAAGTTTATGCACCAATACCCTGAGTTGAAAGTACAACTTAACCTCGTTAACCGGCGTGTTGATTTTATTGAAGAAGGTTTTGATGTGGTTATCCGCATCGGCCAATTAAAAGACTCAATGCTTATTGCTAAAAAGTTAGGTAGTGTCTCTAGAAGTTTATATGCCAGTCCCGCTTATTTAGCTAAAAATGGTAAACCTGAGGCCGTAGCAGAGCTGACTAATCATCAATTACTGATCATGAATCCAATCAGCAACAGCGTTAATAAAAACTTAACTGTAAACTTGTTATCCAAGCAAGGGCTGTCGTTTACCTTAGATTGTCAGCCAAGGTTATTAGTTGATGATTTTGTTATGCTTAAACAAGCCATTGTTGATGGTTTAGGCATTGCAGTGTTGCCTGATTATATGAGCCGTGGTGAGGTTGCAGCAGGTAAGTTAATTAAGATATTACCAGATTGGGGCACAGCAGCTGTGGATGTCTTCGCGCTGTACCCAAAACATCGCGCTAAAATACCCAAAGTGAAAGCGTTTCTTGATTTTGTTAGTGAGCTTTATGGTGAGGCTTTAAAATCTTAATCTGCTTTTCTGTGTTTTACGAGCCTGTAACAGTTAAGAGATATCTTTTAATATCGAAGAATGGTATTTAGAACTCTGCTGGTACTTTTATTTACCGCTACCAGCTCTAAGGCTGGTTCAAACTATGAGCTATAAAAAAGGTCAAATAAGAATGAGTGTGAACATAAGTTAGATCTTAATTATTCAACTTATAAGTTATAGATATTAAGGTGATTAATAGCAGGTGACTACATCGAGTTACCTGCTTTTCTTGCACTTTAAAAATATCTGAAGAACGGGGGGAGCCGCTTTATCAGAATTAATTTTTTAGTTGTCATCTTCTGAGTCGTCTAAATCATTTACGGTTACCGAGGTATTACCGATGTTTTTAGCTCTAACTTTCATAAGCTGCCTAAGTCGGCTGATTTGAGTATCGGTAAGGTTAACTCCTTTACCCATATTTGCATCTTCCATTACTTTCTGGGTTAATGATGGGTCCGCACCTGAGCCTAACATCCCTGCCGCGCCAGGTGCTGTACCGCCACCAAATACCCTATCACTGCCATATAAGTCAGTGACTTTCCAATTATTTATGTTTGCTGTGAGCTCATCTGCCAGGTCGATTTTTTTACTGGTTTTTTCATCAGCAAACTGTAGCAAATGGGATCTTAAATCATGTTCAAAATCAGGGAAATAATCAGCATTGCGAGCATAATAGCTAGAAACTTCTAACTCACTAAACATATCTGTATTGGTGCCCCTATTCGAGTTAATAAACTCCGTGGCATTTGCTTTTAATAAACGATAAACATTTTTTCCGGTATAGGCTTTTTTATTAATGTTGGGGCCGCCGATATTGCCTTGATATAAACCATAAATGATCAGTGGGTTTTTATAATAATTCTTATATAAAATATCATGGTGTATGTCATTTAAACTTAACTCAATACCATCAATATTAATGAGTTTTTCATCTAACAGTGAGTTACTGCCTGTTAATAGTTTCTTTAGTCGTATTCTTGGGTAACGTTTTACTATTTCATTAATTACGGTGATATTATAGAGGTTTAGCCAGTAAGCCAATTGCTCTGCTCTGTTATATTGCTTTAGTGACGTTTTAGCCGGAATGGACTCTAGATAAAGTTTAATTGCTGTGACTTTATCTTCATGGTTATTCTTTTGTATCAACTCGTAAGTAAATCTATTCGCCTCATTATGAGTCGATGCACTAATAGCACGCTTTAGTTTAGTACCCATAGAAGCCCTGGGACGTTTGGCGTTTACTCTTCGAGATGGTCCCATATTAAATACATTAGCATCTAACATGTCATTGACCGGTTCAAAGTCAATTTTTAACTTTGAGTCAAGAGTAACATCGGTAAATTGAGTAGGTAATTTATCTTCAGCCAAGGTATTGCTGGCGATAATTGCAAAAGTGAAAGCGCAGCTAAACCCGAGTTTTTTAAAAGCCGAGTTAGTTATGTTATAGAAGTTAAATGATTTCATAATATCCCTATAAATTTATTCATCTAAATGTGTATTTAGCTATGAAAAGTACTTGTTAATGCTTAAATTGAAAAATTACTTCCCTGTTAGCAGTAGTTTAACTTACTAGTATCATTGGATAACTGCAACACCTGCAATTTCTGTGACTGTTTTTGCATCAGCTCGTTCGATTATCTTCAATAATGTTGTTTGTATGGTTTCATCTGCTCTAGCATCAGCCTTACTGGAAAACTTCTGCTCTTGCACCGTTGCGCCTTCTTCTAAGATGTAACCCACGACGACTTCTGACGCACAATCAGTTGTTTCACCAAAATAAGCCAAGGTAATTTGAGGATAACCTTGAAAGCCCTTTTTAACTCTTTTTGAAATACGTTTTGTTGATTTATCTAAATTCATAATAGGTATCCATAATTTATAGAGGGTATTTGTTTAACTGTTTTTACATTGCTATAGGATGCTTTATTTGTTGTTATTTAGCTTTAACTATTTCAATTAAGACTTTTTAAAAAGAATAGAAAGGCAAATAAAGTACTACATTTAAGCCCAAAATTACCGTAGGCCATATAAAGCTCGGATCAACGGCTGATAAAGGCAAACCTAGATCAAAGCGTTGACTGAGTAGGGCTATTTATTAAGAATTCATCAGCGACAATTGCGAACATAAGAAATAGGTCAAGAACGCCTGTGCAGATAAGTCGATACATCTTTATTAGTTTTTTGATATCCACTTCTGACATATAAACTTCCTTTAAGTCACTTGTTTTTCGACTCGTCGGTACAGGGAATACATCTTAATAGTTACTAATTTATCTTAATTATCATAAAGATAAAAGTTCTGAATTTAAACGTGGCATACCTTACACTGTTGCTTTTTCAAATGACTAAATATCCAAAATAACAATTATATGGCTCAGGAAAGTGCTTCGCATTTAGAATAAAAACTATCGTTTTTGTTATAAATATTCATCCACATTGTGGAATGATAAAATATTGACGACTATGTCAGCTTTGTGGAAGTATCGAGATATTACTATACCAACAATGTAGTAAACGCGCTGTTTTTCAGCGTCTTTAAACAATAATAAAAATTCGGATGGTACGATGGAAATTCTATATAAAGTTGAAGATAAGCCACCTGTAGGCACATCTCTAATACTTGCAGCACAACATTTACTTGCTGCTTTAGGGGCGATAATTACCGTGCCTTTAGTTGTTGGTGGTGTTTTGGGTTTACCCGTAGAAGATATTGTCGTGCTGGTAAATGCCGCAATGCTTGTTTCCGGTGTGGTTACAATTATTCAATGTAGAGGTGTTGGTCCCGTAGGTATTAGATTACCTTGTGTTATGGGCACCAGTTTTACTTTTGTTGGTGTCTCTATTGCCATTGGTTTTGAGCATGGTGTTGCCGGAATTTTAGGCTCTGCTCTGGTCGCTTCACTAGTGATGATCGTCGGTAGCTTCTTTATGCCATTCATCAGGAAATTTTTCCCGCCGATTGTTACCGGTACCGTGGTGACTTTAATAGGTCTGTCATTAATCCCCGTTGCGGTTGATTGGTTTGCTGGTGGACAAGTAGGTCAAGAAGGTTATGCTTCACTACCTAACTTAGCCATTGGTATGTTGGTTTTAACAATGGTAGTACTGTTGTCTATGTTCGGTAAAGGTATCTTGTCAGCGGCAGCCGTTGTCATTGGTATGATCGTAGGTTTTATTGTCTGTGTTACTTTAGGTCTTGTTGACTTTAAGCCCGTGCAAGAGGCGCCTTTATTTGCCTTACCTAGTCCTTTTCATTTTGGTTTAAGCTTTCCTATTAGCGGTATTATCGGCATGTCAATTGCTTACTTAGTGACTATCGTTGAATCTACCGGTGATTTCTTAGCATTATCGAATGTCACTAAAACAAAGTTAACCGGTAAGAAGTTATCTAGCGGTATTTTATGTGACGGGCTAGGTTCAGCTTTAGCGTCAGTATTTTCTACCACGCCTTTCTCTTCTTTCTCTCAAAACGTTGGTATTGTTGGTATGACAGGAGTGGCGAGTCGCTATGTTGTTGCGATTACTGGGGCTATGTTGATTCTTGCTGGTCTTTTCCCAATTATTGGTGCATTAGTTGTATCTATACCACTGCCAGTTTTGGGTGGTGCAGGTTTGGTTATGTTTGCCATGATCATCACAGCAGGGGTAAATATTTTATCAGAGACTAAACATACCAAAAGAAATGGTATTATTATCGCGGTAAGTATTGGCGCAGGTATGGCGGTAACAGTTCGTCCTGAATTGTTAAGTCAATTACCCGAGTTCATTAAGATAATTTTAGCCTCAGGCATTACTACGGGCTCTTTAATTGCGCTGATTTTAAATGCAGTGCTGCCTGACGGTGATGTTATAGAAGATCCTGATGAAGAAGCAGTACAGATTAAAGAACAATGCGCTATTGACGTTGAAAAAATAACTAATCCGGCATAATTCATATTAGTTACTTACTTATAAAAAAGGTCTGATTTTATCAGGCCTTTTTTCGTTATAAATTTTAGCTATTTTATATTTACAACTTTTTCACTAGCTATCACTAAGTAATAGTCACCTTCTGTATGCACAGCTTTATTACAAACTACTTGTAATTCTCCGCGTTGTAATTCATTTTTAATCAAAAAACGTGGTAATAAAGCGACACAAAGTCCGGCAACGGCGGCATTAGTAACAATAGAGAATTGCTCGAAGTGCATGCCTTGCTGTGCTTTTTTTCGTACTTTCATTAATATTGGCAGTGGTTAGCATCAATCACTCTCTTATGACTGCTGGTTAGTCTTCCCCTCCCATGCACGCCTCGGCGGATAGCACCATTTCGGTGCAAGGAAGACTCCTACAACACTTTAATCGCTATACATTACCAGAGAGTGATTATTTTTTTTGCTGTATAAAAAAATTAACTGTTTGTTATAAAACAGTTAATTCTCATATGGAATAGGTGGCACGGCTGTTGCTACTATCATTCGACAACAAATAATAATCAACAATACCCAAACGAGCGAGCCACCGCTTCAGGAGACTTACATGCAGACTATTACCGCTGAAACCATCATGGACCGTTCACCGTTATCATTTCGCCCCGAGAGTGGGGTGATCGTAGCCCTGCGCCAACTGCTAACCGCCAGTATGTCCGGTGCGCCGGTGGTTGATGCCGATAACAACTTAATCGGCTTTCTGTCCGAAGCTGACTGTATGCGCGGCGCGCTGATGGGAGGCTATTTCTCGACCATCGGCGAGTTAGTTCGTGACCGGATGACAACTGAAGTCGAATCGATCGGTGTCAATACCAACCTGGTCGATGTTGCGGATAAGTTCCTCCAACAGAATCGCCGGGTATTGCCAGTGGTTGAGGTAGGCAAAGTGGTAGGGCTAGTACAGCGCCGCTGCGTACTCGAGAAACTACTAGATCAAATCGACAACAAGTGTAGTGGCTAAGTAATTCAGCCTTAAGTTTATAGTTGCTAACTCGCAATGGGGGCGAAAGAGCCTTAGAATAATACTGTTAATGTCAGCTATTCTTGAAGATAATGGCCATAAACGTGTGAGTAATGATTCTAATAATTAGGACCGCTCTGCGGTAGGAAGCGTCCATACTTCCTAAGTCATTTGCGATTAGATATCTATCGTTTCAGATAGCTCAAGTGCGTCATCGACCTCTATACCAAGATAACGAACCGTACTCTCTAGCTTTGTATGACTAAGCAAAATTTGAACAGCTCTCAGGTTCGTCGTTTTTTTATAAATCAAAGTAGCCTTAGTGCGCCTCATTGAATGAGTGCCATAGGATGTTACATCCAAGCCAATACTAGCAATCCACTTTTTTACTATTCTGGCATATTGCCGAGTCGATAAATGGAAATTATCTTTTACTCTACTTCCAAATAAATAATCACTAGAATGAAGTGATTGAAATAAAGTCCATTTTTGTAAAGCTGTTCGAGTTTTTTTTGTTATTTCAAATTGAACAGGAGTTCCTGTTTTTTGTTGAATTAACAATGCTCGTGATTGGATGTTTTCTCCATGAGCAATGTCCATCACTTTAAGCTTGATGAAATCACATGCGCTTAATTTGCAATCTAGAGCCAAATTAAACATCGTTAATTCACGTAGGTTATTTGCTAAATCAAGCCTTGTTCTAATAGACCAAATTTCCTCAAGTTTTAGAGGAAGTTTTTGACCAACCAGTTTTCCTTTATTCCAGCTAGCTTTTGGGGTGTATGGAATCATGTCATACATGATAGTGCTCCTATGTTTAAGGGACTATAAGTATGGCTGTGGCTAATTTTCAGAATTGTGCGCAACCGTTAGCTAAAAGTGGACATTTTTTAATTCATTTGAAAGGCTAACAACGGCCACAAAAAGGTTAGTTTAAATTACTAAAAAGTCAGATGGTATATGATTGATAATAAATAACGACGATCATTTTATTAATTTAAAAACGCGCTTAAGCCGTAAGCTATTTGATCAATCGAGACTTACGAAGCTTATCTTTGCAGCGTTCTCTGAACTTTGTTCACCTTGTCTAGCGTTAGAGGTGAAAGTAGTTGACTGCTCTTCAATGACCTTTATAGGTGTTTCTAGTGTTGTGAGTTGTTTCGGGTCAAATTGAGTAACTGTCATAGCGCGCCTTTACTAATTGTAAATGACCCAGGTGAACTTTAGTGCGTGGTTTATACAGGATTATTGTAAGGAAGTCTTTAGTGTTTGGACTGGTAGGTTACAGCGTAATAAGTGATTGTTTAACTGAATTGATTAACATTTATGATTGGACATGTGTCCGCTTATTTTACACTTTTGAGTTTGATGATTTATCGGTCATTACTACATCACTGAAAAAAAAGGATTTTAATAGCGTGGTATATTTTATGCTTTATTTTTAACCGATACTATTTTCTACTCTAACTCATATCCACTCCGCAGTTTGGACAGGGATAATAAGGAATTTAAAATGAATATCAAAATGTTAAAAGCGGCTTTTATTGGTTTTACGCTGTCTGTAAGTTGCTTAGCTAATGCTACTTTAATACTTGGGACATCCGGGTCGGCAATATATTACCCCTCCAACGCAGCGAGTTCCTCTAATTTTGATCGTATTGAGTTTTTATTTGCTTCAGAGTATGTTGACACTATAACGTTGGCTAATTTTAGTAGCGGTGCATTATTTCACGATCATGGTTCAGCGCAAGCGGCTGTTATCGAGATATTAACGACTAGTGGTTGGATGAATATATTCTCTTCAGCAATAAGTAACAATGTTAATATATCCATACTATCTCTGTATGCCAGTCCAGTTATATTTACAGGCACAATGGTTACAGGAATTAGGATGGATGTATCGCAACATACACAAGTCTCGGCAGCATATCATGGTCTAGGCACATCATGGACAATCAACACAAGCGGAACTCAAGTGCCTGAACCATCAACCCTCGCCATCTTTGCATTAGGCATTCTCGGTTTAGCATCACGTCGCTACAATAAACAACCTTAATTCTACAGATTTACTATCAATTAATTGTCGACGATGGTATGCCAGAATAACCCCATGTAACACTATATCATCAATAATCATCAAGAAGCATTTGCCAATTAGGTAAATGCTTCTATTGTTCATAAAGCTGCGTTATTCGACGAGTGTGATTTATGTCAACTATAGAGCAAAAAACAACCATGAAAGACTCAGTTTTCTACTACTGCTGCTAAGGTCAACAAAGTGGTACTTACCGCCCTTAACATCTTATTTCAAAAAGCTAGTGAATTCCAAATTAATTAGTCCTTTTGTTAAGGGCTTCTTGGTGCCCATTCGAGACATAGATACTTCTTGGATTTTATGGGCAACTTTCCGATCATACAGTGGAGATAAATTTAATGATTCCATGGTGGTTTGGGGCACAAAGGTAGATAGGCTACATGCAATAGCTAGAACCGTGCACCATCCTAAATTGTGAATAGCGTGCCCTTTCTCTACGGATATTTTAATTTAAGATCACCCGCTCATTGGTGACAGGGTTTATATACCAAAAGCCGTTAATATCATCATCGACCATATAGATGGAACCATCAGTCGATAAGTTAATATCGTTAAAATTCCCCACAAGCAGTTAAAGCAAGTGCTAATAGGAAAGCGTTTAACAACTGAAAAGGTAGTTTCATAATGTAATACCTATGTAAATTTAAGTACAAACAAGGATTTTACATAAAAGCTAGATGAGTTTAAGAGGTTAATAAAACACATAGATAAGCAGAAGAAATCTTGATTAATAGCAATAGCCTTTATTTGTTCTGGTAAGTTATCGACCAGCAATAGATGAGTAATTAACTATTATTTCCCTTTAAGGCTCAAGGACGAGTACATATTAATTAGACTGTATATAGGAATAGCATTATTTTGAAAGTATCAAGTAAAGCTATATACAAAACTAAGTCTATTAAGATTTTAATGTTGCTTATTTAGCCATAATATTTTTTATACATATTTCTAATAAATCATTTCGATCATGCAACTGAGGCGTCTCAGTATTACACGTCACCCAGTAGAGGGCTTTATCGCAGAGTCCAAAAATAGTTGTTAATTTACTTTTTATGTTGGTGTATTACTGAGACGTATCCATAATATATGGTTATGCCTCTTACTATGGTGTTTCAAATGGACCTAACGAAATACAGAGAAAGTGACTCTGAGAAAATACGTACGGAAGATTTGATGCGCCTTATTACAGGGAGAGGTAATACCGCACTTGATATTGGAGCTAGAGACGGTCACTTTTCCAAATTGCTAACTGAAAAATATAAAAACGTTATTGCGTTAGATTTAGAAAAACCAACCATGCATCACCCAAATATTATGTGTGTTCAAGGTGATGTTACTAATTTAGGCTTCTTTGATAATTCAAATGACTTAGTCTTTTGTGCTGAGGTACTAGAACATATACCTGTTCCATTACTTTACAAAGCATGTTCTGAAATAAGCCGTGTATCTAAAGAGTATTTACTTATAGGAGTACCTTATAAACAGGATATCAGGGTTGGTCGTACAACGTGCTACACCTGTGGAAAAAAGAACCCCCCGTGGGGGCATGTGAATAGTTTTGATGAAAACCGCCTGGCTAAACTATTTCCTAAGTTTAATATCTGCGAAGTGTCATTTATTGGTAAATCGGTTACTCATACAAACATAGTATCTTCGGCTTTAATGGATTTTGCCGGCAATCCATACGGCACTTATAATCAAGAAGAGCCATGTATACATTGTAACAATCGAATGCTCCCTCCGCCATTTGAGAGAAGTTTTCTACAAAAGGTTTCGACAAGGCTGGCTTTTTATATCAATAATATTCAAAAACCGTTTTTACGAGAGCATGGGAATTGGATTCACATATTGTTCAAGAAGATAGTATTATAACTTCACCCTTGACGGACTCTCTTACTCTTTCATTTGATTCTATTAAGTCTGTTATGTGGTGTAGTCTTGTGCAGAGCCTCTAAACCTTATTGTCAGAGGTAGAGCTTATTATTTATGGCGGTGACATTTATTTTAATACATTCACCCAAGTGAATTAAGTCTAATGTCATTTATAGGATGTAGCTGTTATTTTTAAGGGGCATTTAAAAAATAGAGAGTCCAGTTTTGGTAGTAAAAAGCTCTAGCGCTTTTGTCCCCACTAATGAATTACCTGATTCATTTATTGCTGGAGAATATACTGCAATAGCCATTTTCCCTGGCACAACTGCCACTATACCGCCGCCGACACCACTTTTACCGGGTAGGCCAACACGAAAATCAAAATCCCCTGAGGCATCATAATGACCACAGGTTAACATTAATGAATTAATACGTTTTGCTTGTGTTGAGTTAATCAGCTGCTTGTTTGATATAGGATCTGTGCCATCATTTGCTAGATACAACATAGAGCGCGATAACTGCTGGGCATTCATCACAATGGAGCAGTGCTTAGAGCAATGCTTAAAGTAGGTTTGTAATACCTCGATGACATCATTGTCAAAGTTATCAAAACTTTTCATTAAGTTGGCTAAAGCAATGTTTCTAAAACCATGTTCCATTTCAGACTTAGCTACTACTTCTTCAAGAGTGATGTTTTGATCGCCGCTGCACTGATGAATAAACGCTAAAATTTCACTAAAGGTTTTTTCATGATTAACAAAATGAGAAACCAAACTATCACAAACTACTCTGAACTTTGGATAATGAATGCTTGATGTTTAAGTCAAAACAGCAATTTACGGTTATTAAAAATATAATTTACCGGATTAAATAGCGATAATCGCTATCAATGTTTCAATTTATTCGATTATCAAGGCAAAACGTTTATGAATAACGGGTTATTTATCGACGTTTTAACGCTGAGAATTGGATTTAAAGGGAATATTGAGAAAATTCTTCTTATCCAGAGTTCAGGTTAATTACTGGCTGAGATACTTTTTAGGAGAACAACCTAAGTGCTTTTTAAAGGCTGTTATAAATGCTGATGTGGATTCATAACCTAACTCAAAGGCAATATCTACCAGTGGCATATTGCTATTAAGTAACTCTAATGACTTTAATATTCTTAGTTTTTGTTTCCAGCGGCTAAAACCCATGCCGTAATTTTGGTTAAATAACCGATTAAGGGTACGACTTGATGCGCCTACCTTAAATGCCCATTGCTCTACGGTAAATTTATTTGCTGGCTCTTGGTTTAACGTTTCAATTATCGGTAATAGTCTTTTATCTTGAATGGTTGGCATAAATAGCTGGTTACTTTTTGCCATGGCTAGGCGGTCTAATAAAACGAGAATAAAGCGCTGGCTTTGTTCGGTTTCTTGATAATCCTCAGGCCAACTTGAGATCTCCAAAATCAACGATTTTAATAAAGGGTCAACCGTTAGCGGCCGAACTTTATTACCAAGCATCTCACTCAAAACAGGGTCTATATATAAGCTACGGTAGCTTACTCTGTTTTTACAAAAGTGCTGATGTGCCATGCCAGCAGGTAACCATAATGCTTGCTCAGGTGGTATAACAAAAATACCTGTATCGGTTTCAATATGCATCACGCCAATACAAGAATAAGAGAGCTGCGACCATGGATGTGAATGGCTAACAATCTGAGTCATGGGCTTAAATTCTGCAGACGTAGGTATTACCGCTCGAGGTAAACTTGGGTAAAGCCGACTGGGGCTTTGTTGATGCCAGCTTGATTTTGTCTGAATTGATAAACTAAGTGTCATAATTGTCGCTATTGGTCAGGTTGAAATCATCATATAATGGTCATTCAAGCGGCACAAGCTGAACTTTTGTAAAGCGTTTGTGACATGTTAGTTAATTAGTGTCGTTAATTAATATATTTAGGTAATAGTTATATATCAGGGAACATTATGGAAGAATTAGCCAAAGATAGACAATCGGAACAAGTAAGCCAAAGCATAGTTGCTCAGGAAACCAAATGGCAAAGTCCCTTTGTTTTTTTAGCTATTGCTAGCATTGTTATGTCCGTTACGTTTGCCGGTTGGATGGCGATGCTTAATAACTTTGTTTTTGAGCAAGCCGCTTTTACTGGTGCTGAAATAGGTATGTTGCAATCTTTACGAGAGATCCCTGGTTTCTTAGCCTTTACCGCAGTGTTTGTTTTATTGGTATTTACCGAGCAAGTCTTTGCCTTAATTTCATTATGTGTGTTATCGATTGGTGTTGCCATTACCGGGCTGTTCCCTAGTATTTACGGCCTTTATGCGACAACAGTATTGATGTCTATTGGCTTTCACTATTATGAAACCTTGAATACCTCCTTAAGCCTGCAATGGTTTAGCAAAGATGAGGCGCCGACAAAGCTTGGCAAGTTAATGTCAATAAAATCTGCGGCATCACTAACTTGTTATGGTTTGATTTGGTTAGGTTTTAGCGTGTTTTCTGCCAGC
The DNA here is from genome assembly GCF_000764185.1 of Colwellia psychrerythraea. Lineage (GTDB taxonomy): Bacteria > Pseudomonadota > Gammaproteobacteria > Enterobacterales > Alteromonadaceae > Colwellia > Colwellia psychrerythraea_B. The sequence continues at coordinate 154,210 of NZ_JQEC01000011.1, read as the reverse complement.
TACCAAGTGATGTATTTGTTTTTTGGTTTAAGTGGTTTACTACTAACCCTTTGGCTGGCGTTTGTTATGCCTAAATTCACTATGGAACATGCCCAGCATAAAAAAATTATTTTAAGAAAGCGTTATAGCCTTTATTATTTATTAACTTTTTTAGCCGGCGCGCGCAGACAGATATTTGTGGTTTTTGCGGGTTTTCTTATGGTGGAAAAATTTGGCTACAGTGTTCAACAAATCACTCTGTTATACATGATTAATCATGTTATTAACTTTTTTTTGGCACCAAAGATTGGCGCTTGGATTGCAAAAGTGGGTGAGCGTAAAGCATTAACGTTAGAGTATTTAGGTTTAATTACAGTCTTTGTTGGTTATGCGCTAGTAGAATCAGCCAATATCGCTGCGGTGCTTTATGTGATTGACCATTTGTTTTTTGCTATGGCCATAGCGTTGAAAACCTATTTTCAGAAAATAGCGGATCCAAAAGACATAGCCTCAAGTGCAGGTGTTAGTTTTAGTATAAACCATATTGCCGCTGTGGTAATTCCAGCGACTTTTGGTTTAATTTGGCTTTATGATCACTCGTTAGTCTTTTATGCCGGCGCAGGATTTGCGGTACTTTCCTTATTGGCAAGCCAGTTTATTAAAACGGCTCAGCACTATCCAGTAAAGTGAGGTTCACCGTAAGTGTTTGACTATATTCATTAGTGTTGTTAAACCCTTCTAGGTAAAGCCAGTCTGTCGACTGGCTTTTTTACGCTTGATTTTTACTGTTCCAGTTAATGAATGCAGAGTTATTTTGAAAAATACATCCTGTTGAGCTTTACTCTAAAGGTAAGTGAAATTCTTATTACTTTTAACGAGACTTACTGATTAATCTTTCTAGTTATCAATATTCTAGATAACTTCTAGATAATTTAATAACTAATTGAATACAGCGTAATACAGTTAAAGAGGAAAGTGCATGTTAATGCCAAGAGATGTAAGAACCATTGCGGATGCCAAACTTATTGTCGAAGAAAGAGGGCTCAGTCATGTGAAAGTCGGCCTGTTTGATATTGATGGCATTATGCGTGGCAAGTACATGAGTAAAGAAAAGTTTTTTTCTGCTTTAGCTTCAGGCTTTGCATTTTGTGATGTTGTGCTGGGCTGGGATTGTAAAGATCAGCTTTATGATAATGGCAAATATACTGGTTGGCACACTGGTTACCCTGATGCCCCTGTGCGCATTTTGCCACAAACTTGTCGAGCGTTACCTTATGAAGGCGATATGCTGTTGTTTATTGCTGAATTTAGCGATAATGCAGAGCCTATTTGTCCTCGTAATACCTTAAAACGTGTGCTTGAACGGGCAAAGTCCCAAGGCTTTGAAGTGATTGCGGCTCTTGAGTATGAGTTTTTTATTTTTAATGAAACGCCAGAGTCTGTTCGCGCAAAAAATTACCAAAATCTAACACCACTTACCCCTGATTTTTTTGGTTATTCGATGATTCGCAACTCAGTACATGCAGACTTACATCATCAAATTTTGGACCTTGGTGAGCAAATGGACTTTCCTCTTGAAGGTTTACATACCGAAACGGGGCCTGGTGTATTAGAGGCCGCAATTGCTCATGACCAAGCGTTAAATGCGGGAGATAAAGCCGCGCTGTTCAAAACATTTATTAAAGTTTGGGCACAGCGAAATAATTTAATGGCGACGTTTATGGCTAAGTGGTCGCCTGACTGGCCTGGGCAGAGTGGTCATATTCACATTTCATTAAAAGATGCTCAAGGTAAGTCAGCTTTTTACCAACAAGGTAATGAGCATGGCATGAGTGACATTCAGCGTCACTTCCTTGCAGGACAACAACGGTTTATGCCTGAGTTTATCGCTATGATTGCGCCAACTGTTAATAGTTATAGTCGTATGGTACCTGGCCTATGGGCACCACTTGATGCCACTTGGGGGGTAGAAAATCGTACTACCGCATTGCGGGTAATTCCGGGTACGGAAAAGTCACAACGTATTGAATATCGACTTGGCGCTGCGGACGCTAACCCCTATTTAGCGTTAGCGGCGGTTATTGCCTCAGGGTTAATTGGCATTGAAGAAAAGCTTGAACCATTACCGCAAATTAAAGGAAATGCTTATCAACAAAGTCACCCCGCGGAATTAGCATTGCCGAGTACTTTATTTGAAGCCGCAACTCAGTTTAAGCAGTCGAAAGCTGCTATTGAAATGTTTGGTCAAAACTTTGTTGAACACTTTAGCGCCAGTAGGGAATGGGAAGAGCGAGAGTATCGTAAACATGTTTCTGATTGGGAACTGAGTCGCTACTTCGAAATTATATAAGTCCAAGCGATCATTGTTAAGTTAGCTTATAGGTAAGGAAGTTATGAGTAATATTCAAACCACACGTTCACCTATTGATAACAGTATTTATGTTGAGCGTGAACTGGCTAGTCAAACACAAATAAAGCAAGCACTAAAACTTGCCAATAGTGCACAAGCGCAATGGCGAACAAGCTCATTGCAGCAACGGGCTGCTTGTTGTCATGCCATGGTTGATATTTTACTGAGTAAAGCGGATGAAATTGCTGAGCAGTTATGCTGGATGATGGGCCGGCCCATTCGGTATGGCAAGGGCGAAGTTAACGGTATGGCGGATCGGGCGCGCTTTATGATTACCGAGGCGACAAATGCGCTCAAGGATATTGAGCTAGCCGATAAACCAGGCTTTATTCGTTACATTAAACGTGAACCCTTAGGTGTTGTTTTTATTATTGCGCCGTGGAATTACCCTTACTTAACCGCAATTAATTCCATAATACCAGCAATTATGTCAGGCAATAGCGTGTTGTTAAAACACTCTGCGCAAACACCGTTATGCGGTGAGCAGTTTGCCTTAGCTTTTGCTAAGGCAGGCTTGCCAGCAGGTATCTTTCAACATTTATACCTTAGCCATGCAGATACTGAAAAACTTATTAAGCAGCCGGTCATTAATTATGTCGCTTTTACCGGCTCTGTTGCTGGCGGTGAAATGCTTGAACGCGCTGCTAGCGGCCGTTTTATTGGTGTCGGCTTAGAATTAGGTGGCAAAGATGCTGCTTATGTTCGTGCGGATGCCAATATTGCTGAGGCGGCAGTCGTTTGTGCTGATGGTGGATTTTTTAATTCGGGTCAGTCTTGTTGTGGCATTGAACGTATTTATGTACACAGTGATATTTATGAAAAATTTGTTAGCCAGGTAGTGGCATTGGTGAATGACTATAAATTAGGACGGCCAGATGAGGTTGAAACAACACTTGGGCCTCTGGTTAAAGCTGAGAATGCTGATTTTGTTCGTCAGCAAATAACACAGGCCATTGCTGCTGGCGCGAAAGCGCATATTGATAGGCGTGACTTCCCATTAGATAAGCCCGGTAGTGCTTACCTGGCACCACAAGTATTGACCAAGGTTGATCATAGTATGTCAGTGATGTTTGATGAAAGCTTTGGCCCTGTTGTCGGCATTATGAAAGTTAGTAATGATGAAGAGGCGGTTAGCTTAATGAATGATTCAGATTTTGGTTTAACCGCAGCCGTTTTTACCCGCAATATCAAGCAGGGCATAACACTGGGAGAGCAATTGGCCGTAGGGACTTTCTTTATTAATCGCTGTGACTATCTAGACCCCGCCTTACCTTGGGGGGGGGTTAAAAATTCAGGGAGCGGTTGTACTTTATCTAGCCTAGGTTATGCCGCGTTAACTCGGGCAAAGTCATTTCATATTAAATTGAGCAAGACTTAGCATCTAACACCTAGTACCCAAGACCTAAAAAGTAACTAGTGCAAAGCTGAAAATTAACTAAAGGATAATGTCAGTGAATAACAATCAGTATCAGAAAAGCCACTCTTTGGAAAATGACTTTTATGGCAACTGGCATTATCCTACCTCGATTCGAGCCGGTATTGGCCGTATTAAGGAACTGGCCTTAGCTTGTCAAGAGCTCTGTATAAATGCCCCATTAGTTATCACTGACCCCGCCCTAGCTGATATGCCGATGCTAAAAAGTGCTGTTTCCCACCTCATTGAACAGAAAATGGCAGTAAAAGTCTTTTCTAGTATTAAAGCTAACCCTAATGGGCAAAATATTAAAGATGGGGTTGCGGCATATAAGCAAGGCAAACACGACGGGGTAATCGCTTTTGGCGGTGGCTCAGCACTTGATGCTGGTAAAGCAATTGCCTTAATGGTCGGTCAAAACAAACCATTATGGGACTTTGAAGATAAAGGCGATAATTTTAAAAGAGTCAATACAGCTAAAATGGCTAAAGTTATTGCCGTTCCCACCACTTCAGGAACAGGCTCTGAAGTAGGGAGAGCATCAGTTATTACTGATGAAAGCAATAAAGGTAATCATCTTAAACGCATTATTTTCCATCCGAAAATGTTGCCTGAAATAGTCATATTAGATGCGCAACTTACCGTTGGTTTGCCGGCTATGTTAACTGCAGCAACGGGTATGGACGCTTTATCGCATGCTCTTGAAGCTTATTGTGCGCCTGCGTTTCACCCTATGGCTGCTGGCATTGCCATTGAGGCGATTAGGCTTATAAAAGACTTTTTACCTAGAGCAACCGCTAATGGCAAAGATATTGAAGCGCGAGCTCAAGTCATGGCGGCTGCTACTATGGGGGCTACGGCTTTTCAGCGTGGTCTCGGCGGTATGCATGCGCTTGCTCATCCACTTGGCGCACTCTATGATAGTCATCATGGCTTACTTAATGCCATTTTGATGCCTTATGTACTCAAAGCCAACGAACAGGCCGTCACCCAAAAAATATCACGGTTAAGTCGTTATTTGGCCCTAGAGCAAGAAAGCTTTGCTGGTTTTTTTAACTGGGTTTTAGCTTTGCGGGATCAATTAGCTATACCCAACTCCTTACAAGAAATTGCAATAAATACCAGTAGAGCAGATGATATCGGTTTGATGGCGTTTAATGATGCAAGTTCGGCTGGAAATCCAATAAAATTTAGTGCTCAGCAGTATAGTGATATTTTCAAAAGGGCAGTACACGGTGAGTACTAAGTGTTTGCTGATAAGTCTTTGAAATTGAGGAGTGGTTATTATGAAATTAGGTATTTTACTTTGTGACCATGTTCAGCCTGCACTGCAAGAAGAATTTGCCGACTATCAAGAGATGTTTGCACAGCTATTATCTCAATGTGATAGCACCATAGAGCTATATTATTATTGTGTGGTTGATGGTGTTTTCCCTGAAGATATTGATGTGTGTGATGCATATATGACAAGTGGCAGCAAAGCCAGTGTTAATGATGATTTACCTTGGATTAATGCCTTAGAGCGTTTTGTTTGGCAATTGTTTTTGGCCAAAAAATCTTTTGTAGGAATATGCTTTGGTCACCAATTGATTGCTAAAACCTTAGGTGGAAAAGTTGCTCGCTCTGATAAAGGTTGGGGCGTTGGCGTTGCGACAACAAAAATACACAGTCAAGAAGCTTGGATGGATCCTGCAAAAAAAACAATTAAACTTGTGGTAAGTCATCAAGAACAAATCTACCAATTGCCGCCACAGGCAGAAGTATTAATGGGCAATGATTTTTGTCCTTATGCCATGATACAGGTGGGTAAACACTTTGTTGGTTTACAAGGCCATCCAGAGTTTAGTTGCGATTATGCTAAGGCTATTATGCAAAGTCGAAAAGCTATTATTAGTGAGGAAAACTATAATCAGGGACTTAAATCACTGGTACAGTCAGCAGATGGGAAACTAGTGATGGCTTGGTTGCTTAGTTTTTTAAAGCAAGCCATTTAACCTTAACTCTGGAAAAGCAGCACTTACTCAAGGTTCCTTTTCATCCGATTCTCAGTGTTAAAACGCCGATAAATACTCCGTCATTCATAAATATTTTGCCTTGATAATCAAATAAATTGAAACATTGATAGGATTTATCGCTACTTAACCTTGTCAATTTTATTGTTAGCAACCTAAGTATTGTTTTTACTTAACACCAAATACTCATTATCCAGAGCTCAGGTTATTTAACACAAGCTATTTCATACAAGTTATTGGCCAATAGCTTGTGTTAAAAACAGATAAAAGCACTGAATACGGACACTATTTTGTAAATCTTTATGATAAACGAACCAAATTGATTCATCTTTATTAGGAATGTCAAAATCCATTTTTACCATTGTCGGATTCATTTCAACTTGGTGTTCACCTAATGGGCCAATGCCCATACCAGCAATAACGGCTTCATGAATATCCGGGAAGTGGTTACTTTGAAAAGCTATTCTATCCTTATCAATTTTATCAACCACATAACTGACAAACGGGATACGATACTTATCTGGAGTCGGTAGCGCCCAAATATGCTCATTAAACTGCTCAGGAGAATTGGGTTTTCCGTATTTATCGACATATTTTTGTGTTGCATAATAAGACGTTGTTAATCGGGTTAGCTTTTTAACGATCAGATCTACTCCCGCAGGGCTAGGGCCTGCTCGTAAAGATACATGTGCAGCACCAGAGTCGAGCGGCACAATATCATCGGTAGAAATAAGCTTGAGGCGAATTTTTGGGTATTCATCTCTAAATGCTTTTAATATCGGAGTAATCACTGGAGAGAATGAACTCACCGTAGTGATCCTAAGCTCGCCGCTAATATCACCCTCTACATTTTGTAGTTTATTTTCCAAGCTAGAAAATTTTGCCAATATTTCAGGCATTTCATCCATAAGTAGAAAACCTGCATCGGTAAGTTTATAACCGCGCTGGTGACGAATAAATAGCTTTACTTCAAGTGACTGCTCTAATTGATTTATCCGTCTTAATACGGTGGCATGATTTATTCTCAATGAAATACCAGCTTTACTTAAGCTGCCATCTATAGCAACTTGATACGCTATTTTATAATCATCCCAAGAAGTATCTTTCATCGTTCATCTCATTACTTAATTACATAAATTGTAATTAGTTGTGCATATTTGCACAACAGTTTCGCATTTATTGATGTTTTTTAATAGATTTTCATTGGTTATAGTAGCGTTATTACTTGATTAGGATGTTGTTAGTTATTGGTATTCACTCTGGCCGTACCAAGGTAGATACCTAGTAGATAGTAAAATAGGTATAAAAAGTAGATAGCTAAATAATAATGAAATGAAGAGTGAAAGAGATAGTCATATGAGCAACAACATATTTAAAAACACCGAAAGCAGTTATGGTCTAATCGCGATAATTTTTCACTGGCTGATGGCCGTCGCTATTTTTTCTTTGTTTGGCTTAGGTCTCTATATGGTAGAGCTTACTTATTACGATGCTTGGTATAAAGGCTCGTTAGATTTACATAAAAATATTGGTATGACGTTATTTGTGGCTTTAATGTTAAGAGTCTTTTGGCGCGTTGTTAATGTAACGCCTAAAAATGTGGATCAAAGCGCAAGTAAACTCGAAGTGAAATCGGCGCATTATGCCCATGTTGCACTTTATGCCTTGATGGCTATTTTGATGATAAGTGGCTATTTGATATCTACTGCCGATGGCCGAGCAATAGATATTTTTGGCTTACTATCGATACCGGCATTGCCAATAAGTATCAATAACCAAGAAGATATCGCAGGCAATATTCATGAGATTTTAGCATGGACTTTAGTGTTACTTAGCGCCGGACATGCGCTTGCGGCACTTAAACACCACTTTATTAATAAAAATAATACCTTAGTGAGAATGCTAAAAGTATTACCAAGAAAGTAATTAACCAGATCAATTAATTCACTACAAATAAATGTATTTGAAATAGAAAAGGAATATCAGATGAAAAAAACACTATTAACAACCGTACTTACTAGCAGTTTATTAGCCAGTTCAATATTAGCGACATTATCAGCGAGCACCGTGCAAGCAGCAGATTATAAAGTAGATGTTGAAGGTGCACATGCCTTTGTTCAGTTTAAGATTAAGCATTTAGGTTACAGCTGGTTAATAGGCCGTTTTAATACTTTTGATGGTAGTTTCTCCTATGATGAGAAAGCACCAAATAATGCAAAAATTAATATTGAAATTGATACTAAAAGTATCGATTCAAATCATGCAGAGCGTGATAAACACCTTAAAGGTAAAGACTTCTTAAATGTTAATAGCTTTCCAAAGGCAACGTTTACCAGTAATAGCATTAAATTCAGCGATGATGAAAATGCGGTTGTTACTGGCGACTTTACTTTAAAAGGTGTTACTAATACCATCTCGTTTCCAGTAGTGAAAATTGGTGAAGGGCAAGACCCTTGGGGCGGTTATCGCTCGGGTTTTTCTGGAACCACCAGCTTGAAATTAGCTGATTATGGTATTACTTACAATTTAGGGCCAGCGTCAACACATGTTGAAATGGCATTACATATTGAAGGTGTAAGAATTTAGTCCCCCATTTTTTTCAAAATCTGCCTTAGAGCCAGCTTGACGCTGGCTTCTTTATGCCTATCAAATCTTTAGACACCCATTTCAAGCAGTCAACAATACTTCGGACTAATGTCCATGGATGTAAAAACTGCTAGATTTACGACTATTATTCTGCGTTGCATAGTGCAAATTATTTTCAAATTAATAATATCGTAACTGTTTATATATCACATTAACTAAAATAACTTCTCTTGCTACAACCTATGTAAATAGTGACTTATAAGTCTGTTTTATCATTTTTTTATGTCTTGGTATATCAATTGCAATTCAACTATCAGTCAGCGTTTATTCGCTTTTAAAGTTAGATAATTAAATTCTATTTGTTATTTGTTATTTTTTATATTTTATATTTTCAGGATAAGGGGAAAATATGTTAAAAGAAAAAAGTGTCCTCATAGTTGATGATGAAGAAGGTGTTAGACAAACATTAAAAAGAGGTATTCATCGCCAATTTAATAAAGGTAGCAAACGTGTATCTATTACCGAAGCTGGCAACGGTGCAGAAGCTATTGCTTTAGCGAATAATTTCCCGCCTGATTTAATTCTTATGGATATTCGTATGCCGGTTATGGATGGTTTAAAAGCTTGTAGTATTTTAAGGCGTGATAGTAAGTTTGCCGCGACTATGATCATTATGCTGACTTGTGAAATAACAGAGGAAAGTGCAGGTTTGCTCTCTGGCGCGGATGATTACATCATAAAGCCCTTTGATATAAAAACCTTGCTCATTCGTATCGAAAGAGGTTTATTCAAACAAGGCGCAATGGGTAGAGTCTCTTACGCTGAAAGCGATGGCGTCTTATCTAAAAATTATTTTGTAGAAAGTTGGTTAAGTTATGAAGTAGCACGCGCTAAACGTTATCAACACTCTTTAAGTTTACTGTTAGTAAAAATAGATGCAATAGATACCAAAAAATCGACTAAAAACCGTGACTTGGCAGTGATAAAATTATTAAAACGTCGAGCATCAGATCCCTTAATAAAGTGGGGAGATAATACCTTTGCTATTTTACTTATTGAAACCTGCGCTGACGATGCCGTTTTACTTGCTAAACGAATTATCTGGTTAGCTCAAAATAGTCCTAATTTTTTACGCCCTAATCTGGGGATTGCTAACTTAGAAGACACTCTTACTGATGATTTGATTATTAATGCTGAGTACTCCTTAGCTGCTTCAGTTTGTACTGGAGAGGTAGTGCTTAATAGATTGGCAGTAAAATTGTAATTACTCATTTATAAACATTAATTTTAAAGCTTATTTTATAGTGAGGAAATAATGAAATCTTTAATTTTCAATTTGTTAATTACCTTTTTACTACTTTTTTTTGCGGTTATATCTATGCCTTGTTATGCCAATTTGACTGAGAATTTCAGGTGGAGCTTAGATGGTAGTGCTCGCTTGAATCAGAATGCAGCATTGGATAATACCAGTCGTATTTACGCCTTAGGCTTAGATACTCATAAAGTATTTACCAATTCAAACGGTGATATAGGTTACGGTGTTGGCCAGCTGTATTGGACTAAGTTATCAAACCACATGCCAGTTCCATTTTTATTCACCAATAAAGATGATAGTGAGTTTATTATTCGAGAAGCTCATCTCAATTATACTGCCGGCCCAGATTGGCTGCCTAATATCCGAGTGGGTCACTTTACCCTGCCTTTTGGACTAGAGGAGAGTATTGATACCAATGGCCGTTTACTTGATTATTACCTTGGAAAAAATTTAGGAAGCAAGTTAGATTGGGGGCTTAGTCTTAATAAAGTAATAAACAAAATAGAATATAATGTTAGTTATACCCTTGGTGGTAAAGACAAAGCCAAATCGGTTGATGGCTCTTATGCAATTACTGGCCGAGTTGGTTCATTAAGTCACTTAGATTTTGTCATTGGCCTATCCATTTTTGATGGGGAAATTGATGGGTATTCCCGAAAAAGACTAGCGCTTGATTGGCAATATTATTGGACCACGTGGGGACTATTAGGGGAGTTAGCGCTAGGTGAAGATGATAAGCAAAATCAGAGTTGGCAAAAAGAAAAATACGGTTTAATAGAGCTAAATAAAACCGCCATTAATGAACAGTTAAAGTTATATAGCCAGCTTATTATTAGAGATAGGGAGTCTCAAAATAGTGCAGATAAACTAGTCAATATTGGCTTTAGTTATCAATTTAATACTCAGTTAGAGCTAAGCATGTCAGGGGGACAACAAATAAATAACCCGGCAAGTGGAAAAAAACAGCAATTGGCTAGAGTACAAGTAAGGTATAGGTACTGATATGAAAATTCTCTTAACATTGTTATCAAAGACTTTATTAATACTGGTTTTACTTATGCTGATATTACCGTCTGGTAATGTTAACGCAATTGCATATTGCTCATTACGTGACCCAGTTGCACAAATCAGCCAGCTTTACCCGCAAAAAACTAATCAGCTATCTATTGTTAAAACGGTAAATGATAACACCCGTGCTCAGGTGCAAATTGCATTACCAAGTAACGATCTACATTTTAGTGAGCTAGGTCAACATACTTTGTATATCGCTATGTTAGGCAAAGAATCACTAGGTTATATCCATGTTAGATCAGAGCAAAGTGATTGGGGCTTGGTTGAAATAGTGTGGGCAATTGATAAGGATTTAAAAATAACTAACTTTGCTTTTCAACGCTGTAGAAGCCCGAAAAAGAAAATAGCTCAAGAAATCGGCTTTAAAAATATTTTTATTGGTAAAAACTATCAAGAATTGAAGGGCCTATTAAGTAATGATGGTGTTACTGCAAAAAAAGAGGTGCTGGAAAAAGTACAACAGGCTCCTGAACTGGCTAATGTAGTTTTACGGTGTGCATTAAAAACTTTGTTATTAACCGAAATGTTATGGGGAGATGAATTAGAAGAGCTATAGTTATGGTATAGCATAGCATTCATATTCAAAGTACTAAAAAGTGGCGAGTCAATTATGAGGATTTCTAATTATAATCAGCTATTAGCAATATCAACGCTACTCTCTGGCGTAATCATCTTTGCAAGTTTATGGCATCAATACCAAAAGGTCGAGCAGGTATCTCGTGCACATTATGAGTCACGTTTATTGGTTCAGACCATTGAGCATTTATTTACTATGTCGCAGCTTTGGTTAACCACACAAGACTTACTTTTTTCAGGCAGACAAACGTATTTAGCCAAAGGTATTTCTGAACAATCGCAGCAACTTAAAAAAACCCTTACCTTAGTTAAAATAAAAGTGCCAACGAGTGATGATAAATATTTGGTACAAGGTTTGATTACCGGCATTGAATTAAATGATGAAATAGTCAATTTATTTTCGGATATCGCAATGCAAGAAAATGAATTTTGGCAAACTACTGTTGCTGAATCAGACCGAATTACGACAAGGTATGTTAACGATTTAGAAAAGTTATCAACACAAGTTTTGACTGCAAATAATCTCTTAAAGAATCAGGCTGAACTAGCCTCTGGAAACTTCACCAAGCTGTCTTTATTTGTGTTTTCCCTTTATATGTTTATTATCACATTCACAGTAAGTTGTTTTAGCAAATATATAGTAAAACCTATTGAAAATATTACTGCTTTAGCCCAGCAGCCGATAACTAATGACGCAGACGTTGAGTTTAGGCAAACCCGGGCACCTACTGAAGTAATCACCTTATCTAGCGCTATTCAACAATTTACTCAGCATATCACCATTGAAAGGAATCGAGCGGAGCAAGAGCGGCGTAATGTTGTTAAGGCAAATGATAAAGCCAATATCATCATGAATACCATCCCTTGTTCAGTGTTACTTGTCGATGAACAAGGAGTCATAAAAGAGTGCAATATAGAAACTGAAAAATTATTATTAAATGAAAAAAGTAATATTATTGAAAAACCGGTTTCTCACTTTGTACCGGCGTTAGCAACCTTAGATGGTCACTTTGATAGTGAAATAGTGTTAAGAAATATGGAAGAATCTTTATTAGCTCCTAGCTTCGAACACCCGCATATTGAATTCTCTGGGCGGAAAATAATTATCATGGGGGCTGTTAATTATTTAATTACCCTAAATGATATTAATGAAAGGAAACATAGTCAAAAAGCACTGTCTTCATTAAATGAGCAATTAATAAATGCAGAAAAGCTTGCATCTATTGGTCAATTGTCCGCAGGTATAGCTCATGAAATTAATAATCCTGTAGGATATATCCGTAGTAATTTAGATGTACTAAATGATTACTTTAAACCGTTACTTGCTTACATCAAATTAACAGATATAGAGTTAAGACAAGGACCTGATAAAAAAAGTAGCGCACAAGAGCTTTATCAACAAGAAGACTTATCTTTTATTCTTGATGATATTGAGCCGCTCATAAATTCAACTTTAGAGGGGGCGGCAAGAGTAAGTAAAATTATCAAAGATTTAGGTAATTATGCCCATATTGACGATAAGTTACCCGAAGCAATTTCTATTGATGTATTAATTGAAAAAAGCCTTACTCTAGTTGCTAATGAGCTGAAGTATAAAGTAGAAATAACTAAACGCTTAGCAGCAGATGCTAGTGTTATTGGTTTTCCTCAAAAGTTATTACAGGTTTTTATTAATATGTTGGTAAATGCTTCTCATGCCATTGAAACTCAAGGCAGTATTTGCATTTCGTCACGTATTGTTGAGCAAGAAATTAATATTCGTTTTGAAGACAATGGCTCTGGCATTGCTCAAGAGAACTTGAAAAGTATTTTTGATCCATTTTTTACTACTAAGCCAGTAGGTAAGGGGACAGGCTTAGGACTTCATATAGTAAGATCGATTATTGAAGATCATCAGGGTCATATTGATGTCATCTCAAAAGTTGGCCAAGGCAGTCAATTTGATATTTATTTACCTATTCATAATGTTGACGTTGCAGGTAAGCCGTTAAAGGTTAATCAAGCTTTTAGTTAAGAGTTAAATATTTATATAAATACAGGACTATTTTTTACCACTGTTGTCAATTTTTTCTTGCTATAGTAAGTTTGCTACAAATAATGTAGCATGTTTTTTAACATTTCATATTATATGTATGCAGGGAAAATTATGACAATACCACTACCAGGTGCACAAGTGCGCGGCTCTAAAACAGGTAAGCCTATTATGGCGTTACTCGATTTGCTTGGCCGAACATGGGCATTAGGTATTATTTGGAACCTGCGCAGTGGTCCAGCAACATTTCGAGAGTTACAACAACGTTGTGAAAAAATTTCACCTACTCTGTTAAATACACGGTTAAAAGAGCTGAAAACACTGCAACTTATTGAAAACCAAGAATCTGGTTATCAATTATCCTCCCAAGGCTTTGACTTATTTGAAATTATTTCTCCATTAGGCACTTGGTCATCTCAATGGGCTCAAGCACTTATGGAAAACAAAAAATCATGACTTTAGCTTATGGCGATATGCCATTAGATAGATGTACCAATCAACGGAAGAATAAACGTTGGTTAAGTGCAGAGTTCAATCACCCAGATACTTTATTTTGCGTTATCAATAAGGGCATGAGCCTTTTTGAAAAAGGTGAATTATTTACTCCTATTTATCTCAATAAAGCGCAACTGCCAACAGTAAATGTTGATAGTTGCCTTTATTTAGGCAAAGGCAGTTTGGGTGAAGGTGAATTCGAGAAGGGGGATAAGGGTAAATGCAGCATAGAGAATAACAAAGCTGAAGCCGTGTCATTTTTTGTCATCGATTTTAATAAATTACGCTTTTCTACTCAGGAAGAGCTCACTGAGTTAGGACAGTGGCAAGGCCTTAGAAAAGTCACTGCTAATTTATCTGCCATTGACGCTTCAATTTTAGCGCTTGCTAAAGGGTTAGTGCATTGGCATATAAGCCACCAATTTTGCGGTCAATGTGGGCATCATAATCGCTCAGTAGAAGCAGGGCATGCTCGACGATGTTCTGATTGTCGGAATATGACCTTTCCACGCACCGACCCTGCGGTCATCATGTTAGTTGAGAAAATGTTTGATGATGGCATTGCCCGTTGTTTATTAGGCAGACAAGCAAGTTGGCCTGACGGTATGTATTCTACCTTAGCGGGTTTTGTTGACCCAGGTGAAACACTTGAACAAGCGGTGATCAGAGAAGTATTAGAAGAAACCGCCATTTTTGCTGAAAAGCCAAAATATATTGCCTCGCAACCTTGGCCATTTCCAGCTTCAATCATGTTAGGTTTTACTGCTGTAGCTAACTCAGAAAAAATTGATATTAGCCAAGATGACTTAGAAGATGCACAGTGGTTTTCCCGTGAACAACTCCAAGCTTTTTCTTTAAACAGTTCAGTAACTGATGTAACGGCAAACAGTGAAGGGACAAAGTCTCCAGATAGCTCGCAATATAAAATGGGAAGTGGCGATTCTATTTCATCTTATTTAATCACTGCTTGGCAGAATAAGGAGATAGGATTGTATTAGTTACTCAAATCTTTTTAAAACTAATGAAATAGTTAGGTAAAGCTAGCCATTTTTGATTGATTTACAGGCTTTCGATTAATTACTGATGCATTTCCAGTGTACTTTCTATTGTTCATTTTCATTGTATCTTTCGATAACTATAGCAATGTATTGACCAACACCAACACCAACACCAACACAAATACACATGGCGAAAAGTGCAAAGTGCAAAGGTTTTTGTTGCTACCATTGTCATAATGGCAACAAAGTTACGGCCACATGGGGCACGCATGCAGCTGCAAGGCGTTTTTTACTGATTTTAGTCAACGAAGGTTATGCTAAACAAGCGGGGAAACAGTTTTCGTTAACCGCGAAAATAGTTAACTTGGGTTTTGCTTACCTCGATTGAAAATATGTCTGTAAAAACACAAAACCACTGATGTAGCAGCTAGTTGAACAACTTAATAGGTCGTGCTCAGCAACAGTTTAGAAGGTGTTGTTTATGTCGGGCGTGTTGCTAGCACTAAACGTTTAACGTCTGTTAGCTTAGATGTAGGTACTCGCTAACCTGCATTTGCAACATCACTTAGACGATTGATTGTTAGCTGAAATGACAGAAAAACTATTGTATGACTTTTTAAACACTTGTCAGCTAGATCAATATACAGTGCATACGTTAATTAACAAAGTTGAGCTAGGCGCAGAAATTTCACTAGCTGGAAAATAAGGTACTCTTTGGTTGAGCAATAGCTGGGTTTAACCTCTATTCCTGTACCTGTTAGAAATAAGGCTGGCAGCACGTTTGGTGCGTTAAGTATCAGTACTCATATTTCGCAAACGACGTGGCCAAGAGCTGACAGTTATATTGCCAAAATTACAGCTTTGCGCCGCGAAGATTGCTTTAGTCTAAAAGGGTTCAAATAAACAATATCAAGTAAACAACACTAAAAGTCACATTGTAGTATTTTCATTGGTTTATCTGCTGCCATTATACAGCCTCTGGCTTCATCAGTGGCAGCATTACATTGCTTAAGCATTTTTGATTTACTTGGTGCTTTATCTTTTAATATGCTTTTTACATGACTGATCACAGTATCGCATTCGCTTTTTGGCACGGGCACTGCTTTAGAGCAACTGACTAAAGTGAGTATCACTAAGGGTAATACTAGATAGGGGATAATGCTCAATGATTTATTTAAAGGGATGGTATTTTTCTTAATTGTTATTTGTTTGAAATTTCCTTGCTTCATAATTAGCACTCGACAGTAAAAAGCCAAAAGGTTGGGGAAAACTGAGTATAGACATTGATTAAAGATACTGCCGTTCGTTTTGGCCTATTTTGACAAGGTTTTTATTCTTTCTTTTACACTTGCTATCTTTAGTGGTACTGGTAATATTTACAGTGTTGTGCGTTGGCACTTTTTTCGAAACACTTTTTGAGATTAATCACTAATGACTTTTACCCTTGAACAACAGCAATTGTTATCAACTTGGTTGCCCACTTTGGCTTTTTTTGTTTTGGCTTTACTTTTAATACTGGTGTTAATTCGACTATCAAGCCAAGAAAAACGTATGCAAGTGCATAGTATTGAATTATTTAGTCAGCTAGCAAAACAAACTGAAACGCAATTTTTACAGCAACTTAATCAGTTACAAGAAAAACAGCAATTACAGTTAGCCAATAGCTTTGAACAGCAAATGGCTGATTTACGTATTAAGCTTTTACGTCAATTCAATGAACTACAATCGCAATTAAATCAAAATCAAAATCAGTCACTCGACCAACTGATTAAACACTTAAATGCCACTGCTCATAGCAATCGAGAAGAATTAGCGAAGACCTTGGCACAAAGCAGTGATCAAATGAGTAAGCGCATTGATGGTTTAACCCAGGCAACCGATAAGCGCTTACAAGAAATAAGTGGCCAAGTAGAGAAACGCTTAGCTGAAGGTTTTGAAAAAACCACCAAAACCTTTAGTGATATATTACAACGTCTAGCGTTGATTGATGATGCGCAGAAGAAAATTACTGAGCTATCGACCAATGTAGTTAGTTTACAAGAAGTTCTTAATGATAAGCGTTCACGTGGCGCTTTTGGTGAAGTGCAATTAAATAGCTTGATCAGAAACGTATTGCCAGAGCAAAGCTTCAAACTGCAACACACCTTATCAAACGGTAAAATAGCCGATTGTGTACTCTTTTTACCTAAACCTACGGGTAATGTCGTGGTCGATTCTAAATTTCCGTTAGAAAGTTATCGTAAAATGGTCGATTTTGAAGCCCATGAAGTTGAACGAAAGGCCGCTTTGCGTCAGTTTAAAATAGATATCAAAAAGCATATCAATGATATTAGCGATAAATATCTCATTGATAACGAAACGGCAGATGGAGCCATTATGTTTATACCAGCAGAGGCTATTTTTGCCGAAATCCACGGTCATCAAAGTGATTTGGTTGAATATGCCAATAAGAAACGTGTTTGGCTAACTTCGCCGACCACATTAATGGCAATACTAACCACAGCACGTTCGGTACTTAAAGATGAGGCGACTCGGCAACAAATTCATATTATTCAGGCGCATTTATCAGATTTGGCGCAAGACTTTAATCGCTTTAAAGGTCGTTTTGCTAACCTTGCGAGACATATAGATCAAGCGGCAACTGATGTGAAGCAAATACATACTTCAGCAGATAAGATATCTAGTCGTTTTGAGAAAATAGAGCAAGTTGATCTTGCTGAAAAAAAAGGGGTAGAACTGCTTGAATAGTCATATTAACTGACGTTACTTTTACTTGTTACTAGCGTGTTATTGAAAAAATTACTGTTTTTTATCTTTTCTATGCCTTATCGCGAGTTGTTGCAAGCAAAAGGTTTACCCTTGTTAATTGATTCGTTTATACTCATTTATACTACTTACTTGGTGTTTATTCATTTATGATTAAAATTCTGTATCGTTTATTGTTACTTTCACTAGTACTTTCACCAAGTATGACAATGGCTAAGCAAGAATTAAAAATAGGTGTCGGTAACTTCCCACCATTTTTTGTTGAAGAAGAGCACAAAGGCTTATTCCTCGAAATAACTGAAGAAATATTCAAAAAATTACCTGAATACAATGTGAAATTTATTTTTATGAGCAATCACCGATTGCTTCATGAAATCAATTCAGGAAAAAGAATTGATGTGGCATGTAATATATTTTCTGACTCAAAAGTTAATGCTTTTTTATCAACACCTATTTTTCGCTATACCGATGTTGCTGTATCAAAAAAAACAGCCAAACTAGAAGTTAAAGAAGTTAATGATCTAGCAGGGCTGTCTATTGCGGCTTACCAAGGTGCTAAAGACTTACTTGGCAATACATTTAGGCAAATGGCACTCTCCAACCCAGAATACAGTGAACATTCACATCCTAAAGATACTACTTACTTAATGGTTTCTGGCAATAAGGATATCCGTGTTGGTGATATTCATATTTTCTTACATGACTTAGCCAATAAACGTTATGAAGGAGAAGCGCAAACCAATGCAGCAGACTTTACAGTTCATAGGCTGTGGTCTGATGTATATTCGCATATAGCCTTTAAAGATAAGGAACTTAGAGACTCAGTTAATAAGGTAATTCAAGAACTGAATGCTGATGGTACTATTGATGCTATTTATACCAAATATAGATAACGGCAGTATAGATAACACCAATATAAATAGAGCTGACAGTGGCTAGAAAGCCACATTAACAAAAACAACTACTAATAATACTGGGCAGATGAAGCGTAAATAAAAGCCAAGTAATTTTAAGGTAGTGTGCTGGTTTAATTTTGATAAATCAGTTAGTTGATTACCACGCTTCCACAACCAACCAATAACGATAAAGTAAAATAGTGACATCAGTGGTTGTAAAATGGTGGTAAGTAACTGAATAACTAAGCCAAACAGTTGTTCAAAAAAGGCGATGAGTAACATACTCGCAATAAGAACTAAGCCTGAGATTACCCAAGTCGCTTTTTGACGGCTCATGGCTTTATCTTCAACTAAATAAGAAACCGGCACCTCAGTTGATGAAATTGTAGAGGTAAGCGCGGCAATGGATAATAAAGCAAAAAAGGCAAAAGAGACGACTAAGCCAACAGTGCCCATAGAGCTAAATAAAGTCGGTAAAATGTTAAAAATCAACTGACCTTCGCCAATTAAATGACCGTCAACAAATACTTCTTGTCCGCTATGCTGGGCAACAAAAAGAGCCGGGATAATCAGTAGACCGGCAATAAAAGCAATAAAAGTATCAAGTAAGGTTATTGATAATACTAATTTACCAACACTTTCTCCTTTAGGCATATATGAGCCATAAGCCATCATAGCGCCAACACCTATAGCCAGTGAGAAAAAGGCTTGTCCCATTGCGGATATAATTAATTTGGGCTCAGTTATTTGACTAAAATCAGGTACTAAATAAAGCCTTAAGCCATCAGTAGCACCTTCTTGTTGTAATATATAGATGATTAAACCTAATAACATTACTAATAACATTGGCATTAGTCGGGCTGACCAACGCTCAATACCGCTGTGAACACCTTGATGCACTATGGCTGCGCCAAGTACGATAAAAACAGGGGTAAATATGATATTTCGCCAAGTACTTGAAGTAGACAACCATTGCGATATATCAATCAAACCCATTAATTCAGCTAAAGAAGCAAGTGCATGTGCGAGCATCCAACCAGCGACTATGGTATAAAAACTTAACATCATCATAGCGCCAATAATACCGATAATACCTGCACTATGACCGAGCTTTTTAAAGCGTTCACCACAGGCACTTACTAAAGCCGATACCGGATTGGTTTGTGCTTGATTACCAATATAAATTTCAGCATAAAGTGCTGGCAGGGCAAGTAAAAACGTCACCACAAGATAAACTACTAAAAAGGCACCGCCGCCATTATTTGCCGCTTGAGTGGGAAAGGCCCAAATATTACCTAAGCCTATGGCAGCACCTGCTGCAGCGAGTACAAAACCAATACGGGAATGAAAAGAATCACGGGAAGAAGCGGTGGTCATATGTAGTTAATAGCCATTAGAATTAGTTGCGCAAAGCTTACCGAGTTAAGCCGCTTAGGGGAAGTACTATTCATTGCTTTTGTTACATTTTTACCAGCTAATAAGCGTAGAGAACTTATGGTATAATGCTGCCATTTTGAAAATAGTAATTATTGAAGAGCATGTTATGTTAAATCATGAAATTATCCCAGTAACACCTTTTGCGCAAAATTGTACTTTATTTTGGTGTAGTGAAACTAAGCAGGCTGCAGTTGTTGACCCCGGTGGCGATATTGAAAAAATAAAAGCGGCCATTACTAAACATGACTTAACCCTTGAGAAAGTATTAATAACGCATGCTCATATAGACCATGCAGGTGCCACTCATGCTTTAGCCACCGATTATGATGTAGCCATTGAAGGGCCACACATAGAAGATGTATTCTGGATAGATAAAGTTGAGGAACAAAAACAACTTTTTGGTAGTGCTTTTGCCTATGCAGAAAAATTTACCTCCAACCGTTTTTTACAGCAAAATGATACTGTTAGTTTTGGTAATATCAGCTTAGAAGTGTACTTTTGTCCAGGTCATACCCCTGGCCACATCGTATTTTTCCATCGTGAGTCAAAGCTGGCTCAGGTTGGTGATGTATTATTTAGTGGCTCAATTGGCCGTACAGATTTTCCACTCGGCGATCATGCCACCTTAATTCATTCTATTCGTGAGAACTTATTTCTTTTAGGTGATGATGTACGTTTTATTCCAGGTCACGGTCCTATGAGCACATTTGGGCAAGAGCGCCGTAGTAACCCTCATGTTAGTGATGCCGCAGTAGGAGCTAGGTAATGGCTAATATGATAATACAGGCACAGCGCAACTTAAGTAAAATAGACAGTAGTAAAGCTTTCCAAGGCGTTGTTATAGCAGTTATTTTATTATCAGCGCTAATGATAGGAGCCAAAACGCACAATCTATCCGCTAATGTTGTCGCGGTGCTGCTGTTTTTGGATGTGGCAGTAACTGTTTTTTTTGCAGTAGAAATATCAATTCGTTATTTGGCTTGCCCCGAGAAAAAGAAATTCTTTAAAAGTGGTTGGAATATTTTTGATACTGTTATAGTTATTGGCAGCTTAGTTCCGTCTGGCGGCTCAGGTGTTCTATTAGCTCGTCTTTTAAGGGTATTTCGTGTTCTGCGCTTAGTTTCAATGGTACCAGAATTGCGCCTATTGATTAATGCATTACTCAAAGCCATTCCGCGTATGGGGTATATCGCACTATTGATGTTTGTCATCTTCTATATCTATGCGGCTATTGGCAGTATGTTTTTTCACCCCATCAACGAGGTATTGTGGGGGGATGTTTCTATTTCAATGTTGACTTTATTTCGAGTGGCAACGTTTGAGGATTGGACTGATGTTATGTATGAAACTATGGCCGTGCATCCACTAAGCTGGATTTATTATTTAACTTTTATTTTTTTAACAGCCTTTATCTTTTTAAATATGATGGTGGGTACTGTTTTAGAAGTTATGAGCCAAGAGCATGAGCAATTTCGTGCTGAGCAACACGGTGAGAGCGGTGATGGCGGTGAACCTGCTAGTCGTGCGCAAATTGATAAATTAGAAGTTGAACTGGCTGAAATTAAAGCGCTGTTACTGAAAAAAACAGGTTAAATAAGTAAATAAAGCAGTAATTAAACTAGCTGAAATTTAAAAGGCAGATACTTTGTTGAGTAGCTGCCTTTTTTATTGTTACGTTGATAGATAAGGTTAGTTAGCTTACTTTTATTTTGCTTATTGTGACTTTTTAAACTGAGTAATTATTCGGTCAAGGTGATTGGCAAAGTTTTGTCTGTCGGTTTGATTCAATGCTGGTGGCCCACCTGTGTGTACACCACTCGCGCGCATGGTATCCATAAAATCACGAATATTGAGCCGCGACTTTATATTCTCTTTAGTATAAAGCTCGCCACGTGGACTAAGTGCTATGCCTCCTTTATCGATAACTTCATCCGCTAGCGGAATATCACTGGTAATAACTAAATCCCCCACTTCGATACGCTTAACAATTTCATCATCAGCAACATCAAAGCCACTAGTTACTTGCATAAAACTGATAAAAGGTGAGGGTGGTACTCGAATATTATGGTTTGCTACTAGAGTAGTGGTTATTTTTGTTCTATCAGCCGCTTTAAATAATATTTCTTTGATCACTACCGGGCAGGCATCAGCATCGACCCAAATTCTCATATTTTTCCTTAGTGTAACGTTTACAGATACTGCTATGATAACGTAATTTAGTCGGTAATTAAAAACTTGCTAACGAAAAGGTGCTCTATTTCAAGCTAGGTAAAATTGGACTATAAAAATGCTTAATGATCATTACCATCAAATATGGCAAACGGTACAGTTAATTCCAAAAGGGCAAGTTGCATGTTATGGACAAATTGCTGATTTGTCTGGCTTGCCTGGCCGAGCGCGTTTAGTTGGCAAAGCCTTAGGTAGAGTGCCTAAGGAGGGCTGGCAAGGACAGAGTGTGCCTTGGTTTCGGGTGATAAACTCACAAGGTAAGATTTCATTTCCGCCTAGCAGTGAATATTTTGTTAAGCAAAAGCAGCATTTGCAAGATGAGCAGGTAGTGGTACTTGGCAGTAGAGTTAAACTAAAAGATTTTCAATGGCAACCAGATTTATCTGAGCTATTATTTTCACTTAAGTTTTAATTGTTACTTCAATTTTTACGGCTAATTATTTTGTTAAATACAGAGTCATGAAAACAAAAAAGCCCAGTCAAAGACTGGGCAAAAACAAAAGGAAGAACATGAAGTAAATTAAAGTTTAAGAATCACCACTTAATAAGCTTTTACCATTAATGGCTATCTTGCGTGCTTTTAATGCTTCTGGTATTTTTCTTTCTAAATCAACATGTAACAACCCATCTTTCATAAAGGCACCAATAATTTTGACGTGTTCGCCTAATTGGAACTTTCGCTCGAAATTACGTTCAGCAATGCCTTGATGAATAAACTGTCTTTGGCCTTTACTGGAATCTAATTTTGAGGTTGTTGCAGCTTGTTTAATACCAACAATAATTAAACTGTTGTCTTTAGATTCTATATCAATATCTTCTTCACTAAAGCCGGCAACAGCCATAGTAATACGGTATTGATCTTCTGCCAATAATTCAATGTTATATGGCGGGTATGATGATTGTTTGTCAGCTCGTGAAGCTTTATCAATTAAACCGGCCAAATGGTCAAAGCCAATAAATGAACGGTATAGTGGACTGAAATCTGTAGAGTTACGCATAATGAGTTATCCTATAATATAGCAATAAATTGATTATTATTTTAAATCGTACAACTGATCTTTTAAGTCATTTTCTAGCAAAACAATATTGCCTAGAGCCAAACTACGAAAAGCTATCTTCATTTAAAATAAATTGCCTTTCACAATGAACAGGCAATGTATGTTGTGTAGTCCCTTTCGGCGACTACACAATTAGAGATGGGATTGATTACTGTTTTTTCAAGAATAAATATAAATAAAAATAATCATATATTTTAACCACTTGTTTTAATTCGATTTATTTTATTTTGTTTCAGTCGGGTTCTCTAACTGATTTTTAACTGTATCGCCATCAAGCACAATGACAGGTGCGGTATATTTTACCTTTGATAGTGCTTTATCGTAATTAGGGTGTTGTGAGATATTTGCAACAAGCTCTTTATAAACAATCTTTCCTTGGTCATTAATAATAAATATTGCCCGAGTTAGTAAGCCCATATCCTTTATCAATAAACCATAGTTAGCACCAAATTCTCGCCAAACTGAATCAGATAATATCTTAATGCCATCAACATTTTCAACATCACAGAAACGCTTTTGAGCAAAGGGTAGATCATTACTGATGGTTAAAATAGTGATGTTTTTAGGTAACTTTGCCGCTTCTTCATTAAATCGTTTAGTTTGAATTGAGCAAACACCCGTGTCTAAACTGGGAACAACCGAGATAAGTAAGGTTTGCCCTTGGAAATCATTAAGTGTCACGGGTGAAAAATTTTTATCAACTACTTTAAATGTGGGTGCTTGTTCACCAACATTGACTTGATCCCCTAAAAGCGTGACATATTTGTTGCCTGCTTTAACCAAGTTAGTGGTTTCTTTTAGTTTATCGAGATCAAAAGAGTAACCGTGAGTATCAAATGTGATGCTTAAAGTGGCGATCAAAAAAGCAGCTAAGGTGATGTTTGAAGTAGTAAATTTCATAATTTATTGAAAATATTGGTTAAGGTGAAGTGATTTTAGCCGTTTAGTGGTAAAAACTCTATAAATAGAACTTTATCATTGTGTTTTAAATTGGATACTCTATGGTTATCAATAGAGGGTAGATATTTTTTACCCAGCGTTATTATTGTTTAGTTATCGTTTATGTAAGGTCCAATATTAATATGACCACGAAATTATTAATTTGTGATGATTCTAATATGGCGCGCAAACAAGTAGCGCGTTCATTACCAGATGGTTGGGATGTAGAGATAAGTTTTGCTGCCAATGGTGTTGAAGGAATTGAAGCGATAAAGGCAGGTAAAGGTGATGTACTTTTACTTGATTTAAATATGCCTGAAATGGATGGTTATCAAGTACTCGAAGCCATTTTAGCTCAAGACTTACCAACACTTACCATCGTTATATCGGGTGATATTCAACCTGAAGCTCATCATCGCGTCACTAGTTTAGGGGCGTTAGGTTTTATTCAAAAACCGATAAATAAAGCTATTCTAACCGAGGTTTTATCGTCTTACGGGGTTTTCTCCAATGAAGTAAGTAACGACGTAGTTAGCAGCAACGAAGTAACCTCGATTGAATCTGCCTCCATTGTTGAAAATTCGGCTGATGAAACCTCTAATGTAGCCCGTGATATCCCGGAAACTCTCTTTTCTAATCAGCTTGATATTTCTCCTGTTGAAAGTACGCCAGTGAGCATTGAACCAGAAATGACTTTATCAGCGGACATGCGAGATTGTTACCAAGAAATAGCGAATGTTGCAATGGGACGTGCAGGAGATTTACTTGCTCGTTTACTCAATGTTTTTGTTGAGTTACCCATACCAAATGTGAATTTTATTGAGGTAAGTGAAATTCGCATGGCGTTAAAAGATATAGAAAATCATGAAAGTACCTCAGGTGTCTGCCAAGGTTTTATTAGTGCCGGTATTTCAGGTGAAGCATTACTTATCCTAAACGATTCAAGCTTTAAAGATGTCGCATCATTAATGAATTATCAATACGACGCTGATATGGGCACTGAATTAGAGTTGTTAATGGATTTGGCTAATGTACTTATTGGAGCTTGTCTAAAAGGGGTCTCAGAGCAGTTAGATATTCAATTTAGTCAAGGGCATCCTGAGGTATTAGGGCAACACAGAAAAATATCTGATTTAATTGCCAATAATGCCAGTAAGTGGAGAAAAACCTTAGCGATTGAAATTAGCTATAGCATTGAAAATTATCCTATTAAATGTGACTTACTGTTACTATTTACTGAGAAGTCAATGGAAACACTCAATAATAAGTTGGCTTATTTAATTGATTAGTTAAACAGTTAATCTAAGTTGAAATTTATATATTACTTAGAACAAAAAGAATAAGTTAGCGCGATTAAGCGACGACAGGAATAGGTTATGACGTTAGAGAAATCACAATTAAATGAACTGCATTGGCTAATGGAAATGTTGCATAACATTGATGTTGGCCTCGTTGTGCTTGATAAAGAATTCACCGTGCAAATATTTAATGGCTTTATGGAGAACCATAGTGGCTTATTACCTCGTGAAGTAAAAGGTAAGTTAATATTTGATCTATTTGATGAAATTCCACGGCAGTGGTTTACTCGCAAGGCCGAGTCTGTTTTTTTACTAAAAAATAAAGCTTTTACAATATGGGAACAAAGACCTTATTTATTTAAGTTTGATAGCTATCGCCCAGTCACAGGCAGTGCTGATTTTATGTATCAAAACACCACTTTCATACCTCTATTATCTTCTACGGGAGAAGTAAGCCATTTATGTTTACTGGTTTATGATGTCACTGATAATGCCGTGCATAAACAGAGTTTGAAAAAAGCTAACGAAGAGTTGGCTATATTAAGTCAAACCGATGGTTTAACGCAGTTATTTAATCGAACGCATTGGGAGCAATGTTTATTAGCTGAGCATAAACGTTGGAGTCGTAGTCAACATGCAAGTTCTTTAGTGATGATTGATATCGATCATTTTAAAAATGTGAATGATAGCTATGGTCATATGGTCGGGGATGAAGTCATTCGTCATATTTCAGGGTTAATACGTCACCACGTTAGAGAAACTGATGTTTGTGGACGTTATGGTGGTGAAGAGTTCGCTATACTGTTATCTGATACACCGCTTAAAAATGCTTTTGTATTTGCTGAGCGACTACGAAAAGAAGTCAGTGAAGCTATAGTAAAATATAATGATATAGATATAAACTATACCATTAGCATTGGTATTGCAGAAGTTGACGAGAGCATTGAGAATCATGAGGTTTGGATTGAATGCGCTGATGCGGCCTTGTATAAATCAAAAGAAACGGGTCGTAATAAAACCTCGTTACATCCTAAACAAGTTTAAAAAATAAAACATTATTAATTAAGTTATTAAAAAGTGCCCTAGATAGGCACTTTTTTACGGTTATAACCTCATAACTTTCATGAATAAGAGTGGAACTATGACCATTAACCATAAAATTAAATTTGGCCATTGGCTATATGGCGTATCACCACTAACAAATTCAACCGTGCCTTTAAGAACCACCTCTTCAAATTGCGGTGCTATTTCAGTGACTTCACCTAAATGATTTATCATGCCAGTAACGCCATTGTTTGTTGCTCGAACTAAGGGCCGACCAAACTCTAAGGCGCGCATTCTAGCTATTTCAAAATGTTGATGTGGGCCATGAGAATCACCAAACCAAGCATCATTGCTAACCGTTAATATCATATCGGTATTGTCGGTAAAGTTAGCAGCTAATTGTTTTGGAAAGGCAATTTCAAAACAATTCAACGGTAATATATGTAGACCATTAGCCATTAAGTTTGGTTGTACGTAATTGCCGGCGGTAAAAGATGACTGAGGTAAGTTAAATAAAGGTGCTAAAGGGCGAAGAAACTCTTGAAAGGGAATAAACTCACCAATTGGCAATAAATGGCTTTTATAGTATCTATTACTGTGATTGTAATAGTAACCTTGATCATCTTCTGCATTTTTCTTGCCTAATACAAGCAAGGCATTAAAATACTCTTTGCTTTCAAAATTATAGTTAATTAAACCAGTAATAATAGTGCTTTTATTTAATATAGCCGAGCGATTTACGGTTGTTAAATAATCTTGCACCGCAGGCTCTAACGCTGGAATTGCAGATTCGGGCCAAACAATAATATCAGCATCATAGTTAACCCGCGTTAAATCCAAATATTTCAACATGGTCGGCCATTCCTGCTCTGGCTGCCATTTTATTGATTGGGAGATATTACCTTGGATCAATGCTACTTTGGCGCTCTTTCCTGTTAACTCAGTCCAGCTTACTAGGTTTAATCCAAAGCTAGTAACAATGATAATTGTCGCTAGAGCAAGGGACAAAGTTAAGTTTTTACAAGACGAGTTTGTCTTTGCCTCTAGGTTCTTGCCTTTAAATAAGGTCAAACTGCTAGCGTAAATGTTGACCAAACAAATATTTAATAACAAGATAATACCCGTAAGGCCAACCTCACCTATAACAGGGGCAAAGCTAGCTAATGGACTATCTATTTGAGTATAGCCAAGAGAGAGCCACGGAAAGCCAGTTAACACTACCGAGCGTAAGTATTCACACAATAACCAAACAGGGGGTAATAGCCACAAATTTAATTGTTTATTTTTAGAAAATCGTGCTGTTAAATAGCCAGCAAGTGTCGGGAATATAGCGAGGTAAGCACATAAGCCTAACATCAGTAGCAAAGAAATAACTAATGGCAAACCACCAAATTGGTCAATACTGACATGCACCCAGCTAATACCACTGCTAAACCAGCCAAAGGCAAATAAAGCCATTTTTTTAGCCGCTAGCTTAGGGGCAGCATTGTTTACTTGGTAAAGCATTATGCTAGGTAATATTAATGCCAACCACCAATAGGAAAATGGTGCATAAGCAAAAACCAACAAAAAGCCACTTAAAAAACATAACCAATTGCTTGGGTTTGTAAGTGTATTTTTGATGGCTTGATAAACGGAAATAATACTGATATTAGTCACTCATTTTTCCATTAATTTGATGAGTTTTATCAACACTTACTTGTAACATTTGCATGCGCCTACTATCAGCAACTAATACTTTAAATTCGAAACAGCCTAAGCTGAATAATTCACCTTTTTTCGGCATATGGTTAAACTGACGCAAAACAATACCGCCGATGGTATCTGCACCTGCTTCATCAAATTTACAGTTAAAGTAGTCATTAAAGTTGCCCAGTTCAGTAAGGGCTTTCACTAGATATACATTACCCGCTAAATGTTTAATTTCTTCTTCGTTTTCATCATCGGTTTCATCTTCAATTTCACCAACAATTTGCTCTAAAATATCTTCGATGGTGATAACACCTGAAACGCCACCGTATTCATCAACAACAATCGCCATATGATAACGGTTAGAACGAAACTCTTTTAATAAAGGTTCAACTTTCTTACTTTCAGGAACAATGATGGCAGGTCGAATAATATCACTTAGACTAAAATCACTGCTTTGTGAATTAAAACCAAAAGCAAGTAAGTCTTTTGCTAATAAAATACCATTAACATGATCGATATCTTCATTAACAACGGGAAAACGTGAGTGACCTGATTCGAGAATAATAGGTAAGAATTCTTCAAGGCTGTGGTTAATATCAATAGTAACCATCTGCGAGCGAGGTATCATTATCTCTCGAACACGCATTTCTGATACGTCTAGTACACCTTTGATCATTTGTTTGGTTTCAGGGTTGATCAAGTCTCTTTCTTGAGCATCATTTAATACATCAACCAATTGATCTTTATTTTTCGGCTCAGGTGTTAATATTTGCATGACTTTATGCAAAAAGGACTTATTAGCTGAACCGTTACTAGAATGGGGGTTATCATCGCTCATAGAGCTATTTGTATTCCTTTGATATTAAGTTAATGAACAAGCTATTGAGTATATGCTTGAACATATTATTGGCTAATTAATTTGGTTAGTATCTTGTTATTATTCTCAGTAAACAACTTACTGCTCTAAATAAGGGTTATTAATTCCTAGTTTAGATAAAATAGCAACTTCAAGCGATTCCATTTCTAACGCTTCATCGTCACTTATATGATCAAAGCCAAGTAAATGCAAGCAGCCATGAATAACCAGGTGCGCCCAATGATCAAATAAGGCTTTATTTTGTGCTTGTGCTTCTTGTTTCATGACTTCAATGCAAATTATTAAGTCACCTAAAAGGTTAAGCTCGATACCATCAGGAACTTCAAAAGGGAAAGATAGCACATTGGTTGGCTTGTCTTTACCGCGGTATTGACTATTTAACTGCTGGCTTTCATCACTATTAACTAGGCGAATAGTAAGTTCAAACTCTTGATTTGGTTTACTGATCACTGCTGCTAAAGCTGTATCGACCCAGAGTTGAAACTGTTCTTTACTAGGTAACTCTGTTTGCTGACAAGCAATTTGTAGATCAATCACATGAGACATTAGCTTAAATCGCTCTCAGCATTTTTTGCTTGCTGTGCCTGCTTTTTTTCTTGTTTTTGCCTATTTACTTTTTGCTCATGGTTATCATAAGCATCAACAACTCTGGCAACAACAGGATGGCGAACAACATCTTTTGATTGAAAAAAGTTGAAACTAATGCCATTGATGTCTTGTAAAACTTCTATGGCATGACGAAGACCAGACGTTTGATGACGAGGTAAATCAACTTGAGTAATATCACCAGTTATAACAGCGCGTGAGTTAAAGCCAATACGTGTTAAAAACATTTTCATTTGCTCAACGGTAGTATTTTGACTTTCATCCAAAATAATAAAAGCATCATTTAGTGTTCTGCCACGCATATAAGCGAGGGGGGCAACTTCTATGACATTACGCTCGATAAGTTTTTCGACTCTTTCAAAGCCAAGCATTTCAAAGAGAGCATCATAAAGCGGTCTTAAATAAGGGTCTATTTTTTGCGATAAATCACCGGGTAAAAAACCTAATTTTTCACCCGCTTCTACTGCAGGTCTAGTGAGTAAAATGCGGCGTACTTCTTGACGCTCTAGTGCATCAACCGCGCAAGCCACGGCTAAATAGGTTTTACCGGTACCAGCAACACCAACACCAAAACTTATATCACTGGTAATGATATTTTGCACATAATCTTGTTGGTTAGCATTACGCGGTTTAACAAGGCCACGCTTGGTTTTAATGGTGACCATTTCATCGTATTTATTTCCTAACTGATCATCTAACTCAGCTGATAGCTTACCTCTAACTGGCTCTTGCTCAAGACAATTAGCTTCTAAAATAGCTAAGTGCACCATTTCAGCTGTAATGATCTTACTTTCTCCTTTAACTTTTTGGCTTTCAAGGTAAAGGTCTTTAAGAATTTGAATAACAGCTTGAGTATGTGACGGTTTACCAACGACAGTAAATTCATTACCTCGGTAACTTATCTCTACACCTAAACGGCGTTCAATAGTTTTTAAGTTATCGTCCATCGGGCCACATAAGTTTGCTTGCCTGTGATTATCTACAGGCTCCAAGTTGAAAACTTCTCGGCTTAACTTAAGTGCTTTAGTTGTTGGTGTGCTCAAATTCATTTCCGCTTTGTTAAATTAATCGTATTTAATCGAGTGCTAAGTGGTAATACTAGGGCGTAAAAGTACCTACACCTAATTCGTCAAGATTACTTGGCGTTGCCGTATGGTGATTATTTGCCAATATATCAGCAGGAGAGTGGGCAATTCGAAGTCCCATCTCTTTTTCTTCACGGACTAACTCGCCACGTAAAGAGTTAGCAATCACATCAGTAATTTTGATATCGACAAATTGACCAATAACGCTATGTGGGGCAACAAAGTTAACGGTACGATTATTTTCTGTTTTGCCCCGTAATTCCATTGGGTTCTTTCTAGAAGGGCCTTCAACGAGAACGCGCTGCTCGGTATTAAGCATTTGTCTAGCAATACGTAATGCTTGGTGTGTTATTTGGTCTTGCAGAGTTTTTAAACGATCTTTTTTCGTTTGATCGCTAATATCATCAGGTAAGTCAGCTGCAGGAGTTCCAGGACGAGCGCTATAGATAAAGCTAAAACTTAAATCAAAATCTACCGCTTTAATTAGGTCCATAGTTGCCATGAAATCTTCATCACTTTCACCAGGGAAGCCAATTATAAAGTCAGAAGACATTGATAATTGAGGACGCGCTTTTTTCAGTTTTCGAATTTGAGATTTATACTCAATGGCAGTATGGCCACGTTTCATTTGTGTAAGAATACGGTCACAACCACTTTGAACGGGAAGGTGTAAGTGGTTTACTAGCTCTGGCACATCGTTATATGCTTCAATTATATCGTCAGTAAACTCTACAGGGTGAGAAGTGGTATAACGGATACGATCGATACCATCAATAGTTGCAACCAAGCGCACTAAATCAGCAAAGCGGCAAATGCTGCCATCATGCATTTCACCACGATAAGCATTAACATTTTGGCCTAATAGGTTTACTTCACGCACGCCTTGCTCTGCAAGTTGGGCAATTTCATATAATACATCGTCCAGTGGTCGACTAACTTCTTCACCACGAGTATAAGGCACTACACAGAAAGTACAGTACTTACTACATCCTTCCATAATCGAAACAAAAGCACTAGCACCGTCAGCCTTAGGTTCAGGAAGACGGTCGAATTTTTCAATCTCTGGGAAGCTAACATCAACAATCGGGCTACTTGAGTGTTGTAATTGATTAAGCATTTCAGGTAAACGGTGCAATGTTTGCGGACCAAATATCATATCAACAAACGGCGCACGTTTACGAATAGCGTCACCTTCTTGTGAAGCCACACAGCCACCAACACCAATAAGTAAATCAGGCTTAGTATCTTTTAAACGCTTCCAACGACCTAGTTGGTGAAATACTTTTTCTTGTGCTTTTTCGCGAATAGAGCAAGTATTAAGCAAGATAACATCAGCTTGTTCCGCTTCTTCAACCAAGGAAAATCCATGGGTTGAGTCCAACAATTCTGCCATCTTCTGCGAGTCATACTCGTTCATCTGACAGCCCCAAGTTTTGATATATAGCTTCTTACTCATTTACTTCACTCTTTACGCACAAATTATACTGGAAATTGCTTATGCAAACCCAGTACAGATAAAAGGAGGCGTATTTTATACCAATTACGCGCAAATTTCGAATTAATACGGCAACAAGTTGTAAATGCCTTTATTATTTTATTTTAAAACAAAAAAATACGCTAATTTAAGGTCATTAAAGGAAAACTAATAACTAACTGACTAGTACCATCATCGTTCGTAAAAGTATTAAGAGAAGCGTGATGTTTATTGGTAATTTGACGAATAGTATAGCTAGCCAGATCGAAATCAACCTTACTTGTCAGTTGACTAAAGGAGTTATGGTCACTATTTATGGTAAGCCATAATTTATGTTTCACTTCTTGCAAAGTAAGGGTGAAATTCTCGGCGTTACTTTTAAATATTGCTGAGGTAAGTGCTTCAAATATTACTTTATAGACATCGGCTTTTAGCTCGTAGTTGCAATTATCGATTTTATCATCAAGAGTAAAGTTTAACTTTGCTAGGTATTTATTTTGCAGATAATCCCCTAGAAAGGGGATAGCAGTTAATAACGTGTTTCCGGCTAAATTGTTAGGCTCTTGGCTGTTAATTTTTTCTTCAAGGGCCAATAAACTACTTTCAATTAATTGCTTACCTTGTACTAGTTCATTGTTGCTCAAAGATGAGCTGGCAAGCTGTAAATTACGCTGCACTGTCTTCATTAATTGGCCATAATTTCTCATATCGTCCTTGAGAATATTATGAATATGTCTAATCGATTTAGTGCGTAAAATAAGTAACCAACAAGTCAATAATATGGTCAAGGTAACCATTACCGCATAAAATATTCTGATGTTGACTGTCCAATACCAAGGGTAAGCAACATTAATTTCAGTATAAGCTTTTATATCGCTCCATTGCCCTAAGCTATTGGTTGCCATAATTTCTACATGATAATTACCCGAAGCAAGACCCGTTAGAGTTAGCTGATTATTATTCATTAACAGCCAATCACTATTGTTAATACGATACTGAAACTTTTTATTTAGGCCCGGTCTATGGTCTAAGCTAGCTAAATCAAGGGTAATTACATCGTTACCACTTTCAATTTCTATGGTTTTATTGAGTAAGTAGGCTTTACCAGAAATGGTTGTTTTACTAATAATAACATTAGGGTTGAATTGTTTTTGTTCAGAAAGGTCGAGCGCCAAAACCCCACTGTAATGGATAGCGTAAAGAATGTCGTCTTTGACTAACATACTGCTAACAAAAGAATACTGTTGGGTGTTCTCTATCATGGTAACTTGATAGTTTGTTGGTGAAATCCTATATAGACCAGGCTTACCTGAGGCCCAAATCTCACCATTAACTAATAACATTTCAGTGAAACTATGGTTATTAGATAAATGGGCTAATAAGTCACCTTGTTGGTTAAAAACCAGAATACCGTCACCTAAAGTAGAAGCAAAAATTTTATTATTGGCAAGAACCAGTGAAATAACTTTGCTTCTATTTGGCGTTTTAAGCGTAGTAACCGTGTGGCTATTTTGCTGATAAATACTGACCTTGTTATTATGAGCAATCCATATTTTACCATTATCTAGCGGTAATACATCAATAACTTCAGGGGTCAGTAAACCAATGCTTTCATCGATATGATTAATCATCTCTTCAGTGATTAAGTCATAAACATATAGACCATAACCATCAGTGGCTATATAGAGTAAATTATTTTTTTGTTCTAGTTTTAATACTAATTTATCACCAACAATATCAAGTTTAGTCACTTGGTTGGTACTTTTATCATAACGCCATAAACCATCGAAGCAGCCGATATATAGACTGTTATTTACCTCTAGTAAGTCAAATGTTTTTAAGCCTTTTCGGGTAAAAGCTGTATTACTCTCTTGATTAAATACCGGCTCTAAGAAATTTTGCAAACCTGCACCATAACTGCCAATAATAATGTCATTATCAAATAAGGCTATTTCATTGCCATTGATGGGGATATCAAAAGTAAGGTTGTGGTTTTTAATATAGTTTTCGTTAAGTTGCTCAACACCTTGACTACTCACTAACCATAAGACTCCAGAAGCATCATGAAACATGTTTCTCAGTCTACCCGTTTTACTTTTCTCATAATTGTGCGGCAGTACAGTTAGTTTAGCACCGTTATACTTGCTTACTTTACCCTCTGAGCTAACAGTGAAAAAACTATCATTATGATAGGCCTTTGTTAAACCGTATAACTTTTCATTATGTTTGATACTTGTTTGCTTGCCATCATCACCTAATCGATAGATTTTATTAGCTGTTATCGCTATTACTGCATTTGATAGTGCCGTTAATGCTGTTATTGGTCCTGTAATGATTTGTACTAAACTATTACCTTGCAATTGATACAAACCATCATTATTTGATAGGTAGAATTGGTTTTGGGTATGAGCAATGTCTTTAATGCCTATATTTTGATCAATCACCAGGGTGGAATTATCACTTGGATTAAAGCGATAAAACTTATTTGTATTTGCGGCATAACTATAATAGTTATTTTTAAATAGTGTTGCCTTGTAGTGGCTTGGCTCTGAGATACCCGTGGTTATTTTTTCAGCTTCTCCATTACGAGTATCAAATAACCATAAACCAGCCATTTCAGTGGAGAGTATTAGCTTGTTATCAACGAGTTCAATATTATGTATCCATGAAAAAGGTAATGGCCACTCTTGATTATTAAGGGAAAAAGTAATTTTATTGTTGGCGTCAAGGCGCGTTAACCCTTGTTGACCCGATAACCAGATAAAACCATGTTTATCTTGTAATATATCATTGATATTACTAAGGGTCTGTAGAGGTGCGGTAGTGTTAGCGTGACTAATAAAGCTGAAAGTGAAAAGGCTAAGTGCAAAAAATTTAATGAGCTTAGCCTGAAAATATACCATAGTGTTTGTATCAGTATTAAACGATGCTTTGTGGCGTACCTTTCGTACCATCCTTATCATGTTCTCTATCGCCACAGACGGCAAAGATCTTTGGCATATTACCTTCAACGGTTGGCTTTTGAACCAATAAATAAGTGGGTTTTCGAGGATCATTTTGATGTTGTTTTTCTGCCCAAGCGTTAGATATTTTATCAGCAAACGGCTGACCATATTTTACTGCGAAGGCTGTGACTAACATTTCAACACCAAAGTCATCCATAACCAACATAGTGTTGTTATGGTATCCGCTTGTACTATCAAAATCTATATCTACGGTTAATATTTTATTGTTGGGTAATACTAAATCAGCTCTTAACTTGGCAACAACGGCGCGATCGTCATGTGCTTTTAACTGAGTACGATTTGGCTTTTCAGTAAAATCATAGACTAAATTAATATCCTTACTTACTCGTCTTTCTTCTGTTTTTAGTTTTGTGGCCGATTTCTGTGGTTGTGCAGACATAGTGCTTCCTTTTTGATTTACTAAATAAATTTATTTACTACTCATGTTCCCATATCAGGCAACCACTTAATTAAAAGTAAACACCCTTAGTGCTTAGGCTTATATTTCCTTGCAACCTCAATGCCTTGGCATTTTACTATAACTGAAATTAATTCATAAACAAGCTTTGACTGACTACCTTGATATCAAAAAAATTGTTTATTTCAGCTTATGTTAACATCCATGTTCTAGCCCCGATATTTCAACCTACTTGGGTTGATTATTTTACTGCTTAGTTTCAAACAAAAAATCGATTATTTACAAGACACTCAACAAGCTAGACAGGTAAGTTTGTCGATAACTATTGCTACTGAAATTAAAGCATTAATATATTTTTTTACAAAAAGAGCACGGCTTAACTACTAGGTGCTTTTAAGGCTAACAAGCAACAACTATTTCAGCTACAAAAAACAAAAACAGCAAACTGATATACGCGTTAACCGATTTCTTGATTGGGGCCCTGGTTATTTTATTGCAAAGCTCATAATGCTCTGTGACTTGAGCCGTTTATGCCAGCAAGCAACTAGATAACCCATGTGGTGGCAGTAAAGGTGATGTACTTGTGAGATTAATACATTAAAGCAGTCGAAAATAGTGTTATGCATGGGTAGAATAAGGGCATATTACAATATAGTTGTGAACTCTAAAGCATGGAACATTTTGATTGTGTAGTTATTGGTGGTGGTATGGTTGGGGCGACGAGTGCACTTACCCTAGCGCAACTTGGTTTACAGGTCGCTTTGGTTGAACCGCACCCGGCAAAAGATTATTCTGTTGAGCAAAGCTTTGATTTACGTGTATCAGCTGTTTCTTTAGCTTCCCAACAGTTATTAAGCCAAGTAGGTGCTTGGCAGAAAATTAAAGACTGGCGAGTTTGTCCTTATAAGCGTCTTGGCGTGTGGGAACATGAAAGTGCTTATACAGAATTTAATGCCGATGATATTAAACAAATAAACCTTGGTCATATTGTTGAAAATAGACTTATTCAGCTAGCGTTATGGCAGAA
Organism: Colwellia psychrerythraea; assembly: GCF_000764185.1. Classification (GTDB taxonomy): domain Bacteria; phylum Pseudomonadota; class Gammaproteobacteria; order Enterobacterales; family Alteromonadaceae; genus Colwellia; species Colwellia psychrerythraea_B. Next base: position 117,471 of record NZ_JQEC01000011.1, on the reverse strand, counting down.
AATTAACGTTATGAGCAATATCACAACTTTTTGTCCTGATAGCTTAATATCTTTAAAGCAAGACCATGACAAAGCAACATTAATACTGACAAATGGCTCGATAACGGCAAAACTTGTTATCGGCGCTGATGGCGCACAGTCAAAAGTTAGGCAAATGTCAGCTATCGGTATGACTGGCTGGGATTATCAACAATCTGCTATGTTGATTAATGTTGAAACCTCCATGTGCCAACAAGATATCACTTGGCAACAATTTTCCCCTACGGGCCCTGTGGCATTTTTACCCTTAGGTGGAAAAAGCTCTTTGGGCGGTTATGCATCATTAGTTTGGTATCATCAGCGCAATGAAATTACTCGTTTAGTATCATTATCCAATGTGCGGCTTGAGCAAGAAGTCCTTAAAATATTTCCTAAACAGTTAGGTAACATCAGAGTACTTGCTAAAGGTGCTTTCCCGTTAACACGAAGGCATGCTAATACTTATCAGCATAAACGCGTACTGTTATTAGGCGATGCCGCTCATACAATTAACCCAATGGCAGGGCAGGGGGTAAACTTAGGTTTTAAGGACGTTATTGCCTTACAGCATGTTATTGCTGATGCTATTAGTAATGGAGAAGTTTGGCATCATGAAGCTGTATTAGCGCGTTATGAAAAAATGAGACGCAAAGAAAACTTGTTGATGATGTCTACTATGGACGCTTTATATGCCGGCTTTAGTCATCCATCCCCCGTTGTTAAGGTTGCGCGTAATTTAGCATTACTTGCCGTTAATAAAGTACCTTTTCTAAACAGCACGATAAAGAATAAAGCCTTGGCTTATGCTTGTGGTTTATAGACAGAGTTACAGTTAATTAAAACTTGGTTCATTTCTCGGGGGAGTTGAACCTTCATACTAGTTAGCTTGAGTCATTTCAGTCGAGCATATAGATGCGATTTTAATTTTTCTAGGAACTGATTTGAGTTTATTACTTGAAGGATTTTAGGTGCTAACTGGGAGTGTCCGATATACTTGAATTCACTTTTACAGAAGTAAAAATGGTGGCTACACCGGGACTCGAACCTGGGACCCCATCATTATGAGTGATGTGCTCTAACCAACTGAGCTATGTAGCCTTTAAAACACAAGTAATTATCCAATATAAGCAATACTTAATATTTAGACAACAAAGGGAGTGTTTTGATTTTCTAGATATTTGAAATGGTGCGGGTCAAGAGACTTGAACTCTCACATCTTGCGATACTGGAACCTAAATCCAGCGCGTCTACCAATTCCGCCAAACCCGCATACATCCAAGGTTTAAAGAGACTTGACTCTGTTAGCCATTTTTTTAAAAAAAATGGCAGGGATAAGAGGATTTGAACCTCTGAATGACGGGATCAAAACCCGCTGCCTTACCGCTTGGCTATATCCCTACAGGGAGGTAATTACATTACAGACTTTTTATAATCAGATACTAATTAAGAATTAGAAACTATTGATAAAAAGTGGCAGGGATAAGAGGATTTGAACCTCTGAATGACGGGATCAAAACCCGCTGCCTTACCGCTTGGCTATATCCCTGCAATGTACTTACTTTTTACTTATGCAACAAAGTTGCTTTGAAATGGTGCGGGTCAAGAGACTTGAACTCTCACATCTTGCGATACTGGAACCTAAATCCAGCGCGTCTACCAATTCCGCCAAACCCGCATTACATTCAAATTTTTAAAGAGTATTGAACTCTCTCTACTTAAGTATAAATACCGAAGTAAAATGGTGGCTACACCGGGACTCGAACCTGGGACCCCATCATTATGAGTGATGTGCTCTAACCAACTGAGCTATGTAGCCTTTACCAACCTGCTCTGTAGCAAGTGCGGCGTATTATGCTAATCTACCTGCCTTACGTCAACCGTTTTTTTCGAAAAAGTTGTACTTTTTATTTGTTTGGCTATTGCTTGTTCGATTTGAGGGATAACTACGCAAGAAAACGTTAAAAACGCATTACCTTTTATAAAAGGGTAATGCGTTTAACGATGTAACTAAGAAACTAAGTTATCTGTCTCTTGCTTCTTCTGCTAAGTGAGCAGAATGTTTTGCTAAGTTATCAATTTCAAGCTTAACTTTTTTAGAAGGTAATTTGCCAATAATGAACTCACCGACTTCTAGTGCCTGAGATTTGGCAGCAAAAATAAGTAGGTTATCGTTATTACACTGTATGCCATCATAAATCTTTCTAATTTTTAATTTATTTTGCTTTAAAAATGATCTTAAGCGACTTTTATCATTTGCTTGAACATATTCGCAGATACGTAAAGTCAGGTTATCTGCTTGCGCAGGGGCTGCAGTGATGAAACTAGCTGCAATAATTGCTGATATAAGTATTACTTTTTTCATGTTAGTGCCTTATTATTGTTGGATTAAAACCTTATTCAAACACTGAAAGTGTAGACCAATTTCAATTTTGTATTTTCCAATGGATAAATTAAATCGAGATGATCTGCAATTATTTGTAAATGTCTGAGGTCACAACTTGAATATTATTGAAATTAAACCATAAAACAAGTCTTTCTTATATTTGTTAGGTTAAGTGGCTGTAAACTAACCTATCGTGTGTAGATTGAGGATCATTAGGGAATAACAGGCAAAAAAATAGGCTTATCATTCGATAAACCTATTTTTTGATGTAAAACGTTAAAAGATAAGTTTATACATTAAAACGGAAGTGGATTACGTCGCCGTCTTTTACTCGGTAGTCTTTACCTTCTAAACGCCATTTACCGGCTTCTTTAGCACCAGACTCACCATTGAATTCGATAAAATCATCATAACCAACGATTTCAGCGCGGATAAAGCCTTTCTCAAAGTCAGTATGAATTACACCTGCAGCTTGTGGTGCGGTAGCATTTTGCTTAACAGTCCATGCACGTACTTCTTTAACACCCGCGGTGAAATAAGTTTGTAAGTGAAGTAATGAGTAACCGGCATTGATAACACGATTAAGTCCTGGCTCTTCTAAGCCAAGATCAGCCATAAATTCAGCCCTGTCTTCATCATCCATTTCAGACAATTCACTTTCAATTTCAGCACAAACAGCAACAACGATGGCGCCTTCGGAATCCGCTATTTTTTGTACTTCATCAAGGTAAGGATTATTTTCAAAACCATCATCGTTAACGTTGGCAATGTACATGGTTGGTTTGATTGTTAGGAAGTTTAGGTAGTCGACGGCCGCTTTTTCTTCTTTAGTTAATTCTAAAGAGCGTATCATTTCGCCCTCTTCAACATGCTTTAATATTTTTTGTAATACCGGCATTTCAAATTTAGCATCTTTATCACCACCTTTAGCTTTTTTGGCTAAACGGAATATTGCACGTTCTGCGGTATCCATATCAGATAAAGCTAACTCGGTGTTGATAACATCGATATCATCAGTAGGACTGATCTTATTAGCAACATGAATTATATTGTCATTATCAAAGCAGCGAACTACGTGACCAATGGCATCAGTTTCACGAATATTAGCTAAGAACTTATTACCTAAACCTTCACCTTTTGATGCGCCCGCAACAAGACCTGCAATGTCAACAAATTCCATTGTCGTTGCTAATACACGCTCAGGTTTTACGATAGCTGTTAATTTATCTAAGCGAGGATCGGGTACAGGTACTACGCCAGTATTAGGCTCAATAGTACAAAACGGGAAGTTTGCCGCTTCAATACCTGCTTTAGTAAGTGCATTGAATAGTGTTGATTTACCTACGTTAGGCAAGCCAACGATACCACATTTAAAACCCATAATTTTTTACCTATTGATTAGTTAACCTGTGCCCTTAAATAGAACTTAGGTTAGATACTAGCGTGTATTTACTTTCTATATTATTCGGCTTTAAACGAGTGTAAGCGGTTTTGTGCTTTTTTTAAGTCGTCTTTGAGCCATATGTCCAAACATCGACTGGCTTCGTCAATTGCTTGTTCAATTTTTTCTTGCTCTGCCTTGGGTGCTTTACCCAAAACATGACCCGTTACTTTATCGCGATGACCTGGATGGTCAATGCCAATACGTAACCGGTAGAAATCTTTATTGTTAGCCATGCGAGCGATAATATCGCGCAAGCCATTATGTCCGCCGTGTCCGCCACCTTTTTTAATTTTACAAACACCGGGTTGCATATCTAGTTCATCATGAGCAACTAAAATTTCATCAACAGTGATTTTGAAAAAGTTAGCCAGTGGTGCAACTGCTTGACCGCTACAATTCATGAAGGTGGTTGGAATTAACAAGTGAACAAGGTTTCCCGCAATTATCCCTTTACCATAAAGGCCAGAGTATTTTTTTTCGGGACGGAGGGAAATGTTGTGGCAACGAGCTAGCTCTTCAACGAACCAAACACCTGCATTGTGACGTGTTTTGCTATATTCGGGACCAGGATTACCCAGCCCCGCAATTAATTTAATAGTCATTATCTATAATATTATAAATGAATGTAGCTATTATTCAGCAGCTGGAGCTTCTTCTGCTGGAGCAGCTTCGTCTTCATCAGTTGTTTTAGCCGCTTTAGGTGCTTTAGCAGAAACAACAGCTAAATCGTGATCTTCACCTTTAGCTAATTCGTCAGAAGTTACGCCTGCAGGGAAGGTAACATCAGATAAATGTAAAGTTTGACCAAGTTCTAAACCAGCTAAGTCAACTGTAATAAACTCAGGTAAGTCTTTTGGTAAACAAGTAATAGCAATTTCGTTCATGTGGTGAGAAATGTTCGCACCAGTTTTAGCTGCTTCATCTTCATTGATGAAGTGAATAGCTGCGTTTGAATGAACAACGTGGTTTGCATCAATGCGCATGAAATCTAAGTGCATTACCAATTGCTTGAACGGGTGACGTTGCATGTCTTTAATTAAACATTCAACTGACTTACCAGCGATGTTTAATGTTAATACTTGCGAATAGAACGCTTCTTCTTGTTGAGCACGGAAAACGTTTTTGTGCTCTAAAGTTAAAGATACAGGTTCTTGGTTTTCACCGTAAAGGATAGCAGGAACTTTGTTCGCGTGACGTAGGCGGCGGCTCGCACCTTTCCCTAAATCAGTACGTACTTCAGCTTCTAATGTTAATAAATCAGTCATTTTAATACTCTTCTCGTATAAAAGTTATATAAGTTAAAAAACTTAAAAATTAAGTCTTGTTTTTTGCGACCAAAAACAAGGAGATACCATTTCAATACTATAGGCCAGTTAAAAAGCTACTAGACTATTAGATAAAAAAGGCGCCGCATAATAACATTTAGACCTAGCTAAAGCTATTAAATAAAGTGATTAATTGTGAGGAGGAGTATAATGGGAGGTGACAATAAAAAAGCAGCCGTTATAAGGCTGCTTTTTTGCAAGGTGAGTAATAATTACTAAGGAATTAATCGAACATTGCAGAGATAGACTCTTCATTGCTCACACGACGAATCGCTTCACTGAGCATGCCGCTTAAGGTCAATTGACGAACCATTTTAAGCCCTTTGATTTCGTCAGAAAGTGGAATTGAATCAGTTACTACTACTTCATCAATAACAGAATCTCTAAGGTTTTGTGCTGCATTACCAGATAAAACCGGATGAGTTGCATAAGCGATTACACGTTTTGCGCCATGTTCTTTTAATGCTTCAGCCGCTTTTGCTAATGTACCGCCAGTATCAATCATATCATCAACAATAATACAATCACGACCAGCAACATCACCAATAATATGCATTACTTGTGCAACGTTCGCTTTCGGGCGACGTTTATCGATAATGGCTAAGTCAGCGTCATCAAGAAGTTTAGCTACTGCACGAGCACGCACAACACCACCGATATCAGGAGAAACAATCACCGGATTGTCTAACTTACGGCTTTTCATGTCTTCTAATAAGATTGGTGTACCAAAAGCATTGTCAACAGGTACATCAAAGAAACCTTGGATTTGCTCTGCGTGTAAATCAACCGTTAATACACGGTCAACACCAACACTTGATAAGAAGTCAGCAACTACTTTTGCAGTAATTGGTACACGAGCACTACGTACACGTCTGTCTTGGCGAGCATAACCAAAATAAGGAATTACAGCAGTGATACGGCCAGCAGAGGCACGACGCAATGCGTCTATCATTACAATTAATTCCATTAAGTTATTATTGGTTGGAGCACAGGTTGATTGAATAATAAAAACATCAGCACCACGGACATTTTCATTTACTTCAACACTAATTTCACCATCACTAAAACTACCGACTTTAGCATCGCCTAATGGCATATATAGGCGATTACAAATTTTCTTGGCCAGTTCAGGGGTGGCATTACCCGCAAAAATCTTCATGTCAGGCACTTTCGATTCCTCAGAAATATTTGACATTAATAGTAGGCTCTTTGATTGATAAGTAATCATCGAGCAGTATAACGCTTACTTAACTATAGCCATTTTATTGCACAAAATAGTGCGTTAAAAGTAGCAGTGATAGTCAAGTTCGCAAATCTTGGTTGTTATTTATACGCTCAATGATAGCTTTGCTATTACAGAACATAACGGTGACTTATTAAGTCCCTGCGCGACAAAAGAGCTGATTCCTTGAGGAAGTTTTTCTTGTAATGAACGCGCCTCTTGTTGACTAGAAAAACGGCTAAAAACACACGCACCAGTTCCTGTCATTCTTGAGGGGGCGTATTCTACCAACCAAGCCAGCAGCTTGGCAACCTCAGGATACTGTTTTATTACTAATATTTGACAATCATTTTGGAAGTTATCGTTGATGAAGTCATTAGTTTCAAGGGCTGAAGGGGGGAGTCTCGAGGTATTTCTAGGAAGATCTTCTGCAGTAAAAACTTGCTGGGTCGAAATGCTACAGTCAGGTTTAGTGATTAAATACCAAGGTTCATGTGGCTCTATAGCGGTGAGCTTCTCACCTACACCTTGGGCAAAAGCTGAAAATCCGTGAATAAAAATAGGTACGTCAGCACCGAGACTCAAGCCTAATGTTGCCAGCTCACTTAACGATAATTGGCATTGCCATAATGTATTTAGGGCAACTAATATGGTCGCTGCATTCGAAGAGCCGCCACCCAATCCTCCGCCCATGGGTAATATTTTGTTTATAGATATTCGAACACCCAAGGGCGTTTTGCTTTTATTTTTTAATAACTGTGCCGCTTTTATAATGAGGTTATCTGCATTATTAACACCTGCAATAGGCGTTAACAATTCTATTGAGGAGGTCTCTGTAACCATTAATGTCAAGGTGTCGCTATAATCAATAAACTGAAACAGGGTTTCTAAATTGTGATAGCCATCATCACGCCGGCCAACAATATGTAAAAATAAATTAATTTTAGCGGGAGAAGGGAATTCAATCGATTTGTTAATAAAAGAGTTAGGGGGAACGGTGCAAGTCATTTAAAAAATTCTACTTATTTTATAATGTTAGTGGCGCGGTTGTTTGTTGTCTCTTCCTGAGAAATCATCCAATCTTTAATGGAAATTTTTATTAATAAACCCTCTTTTTTAATCGAAAACTTAGTGGCTAAGTTATAACCATCAAATTGTTGATAATTACTATAGCTGACTTGCCATAGTTCATTATTATAAAGGCTCGATAAAGAGTGTGGTAGCTCGGTGTTTTTTTGGTAAATAATATCATCACTACTTTGATAGGGGATACCTTTAAGCCAAAACGATAATGCTTGTGTTGGTAGAGGGAAACCGGCAATTGAGTGAATCAATGCTTCTAGATCTTTACCATGATAGGTTTTCCCATCCACTTGAATTTTATGATTGTTAGCGTTCGAGTGAAGTTGTAAAACATTAATACCTAAGTAGGTGGTCAAATTAAGTTGTTGCTGAGCTTTATTTTCGTTAACTCGCCAAGATAATGTTGCGCTACTGCGGTTACTGCCTTCATAAAAAGCTATTTTTCCTTTCACTTGCCACCGGTTTAATTGTTGTAACTGCTCAATTCTTTGTTGAGATGACTGCTTAATTAGCTCCGACGGTGTTTTATTTAACATAGTGCTGCAACCTGAAAGTAACAGGGTTAAAAAGGCAAAACTAACTAAGTGATATGAAGAAAGGGCAGTATTAAATATTTTGATCATTGGAGTAAGCTGTTAACACTATGATAATTGTTATTGAAACATAGCTATTTGGTACTTGTAAATAGCTGTACTATTTTTAGGGTCTTTTATCCCAGATCATATTTTAATAGCGGATCTTGAGTTATACTTGCCCTACGAGTTAATACAAGTTTAAAACACTTGTCGAAAATGTTTACAAAATAGGTTTATTACTTTGTCCATTGTTGCTGTTGGAATTAATCATAAAACTGCACCTGTTGCGGTAAGAGAAAAAATATCTTTTAATCCAGATAAGCTTTCCATCGCCCTACAAGAGATGCTTAATGCAGTTCAGTGCCGTGAAGTTGCAATACTTTCTACCTGTAATAGAACCGAACTCTATTTAGTACAAGATGGCGACTTTGAAGTGACTCAGCAACGCCTTATTCAATGGTTAGAAAATTATCACAACGTACCAGCCTCAACCATTTTACCTAGCCTATATTGGCATAAAGATCAGCAAGCCGTTAATCACATGATGCGCGTTGCTTGTGGTTTAGACTCCCTTGTTTTAGGCGAGCCACAAATCCTTGGACAAATGAAACAAGCCTATAGCCAAGCGAAAGCTGCAGGCTCTATGTCATTAGTGATGGATAGGTTATTTCAACGCACTTTTGGCGTGGCCAAGCAAGTTCGTACAGAAACAGAAATAGGTGCTAGCGCAGTATCTGTTGCTTTTGCTTCAGTAAATTTAGCTAAACATATTTTTGGCGGTCTTGAAAAAACTAAGGTATTGCTTGTTGGTGCGGGTGAAACTATTGAGTTAGTTGCCAAACATTTATATGAAAATAATGTTGGTAAAATTACGGTAGCTAACAGAACTTTAGCGCGTGCTGAAAACATGGCTAAAAAAATAGGTGCTGATGTCATCACCTTAGCGCAAATACCTGAACATATGTGTAATGCTGATATTGTTATCAGCTCTACCGGCTCTACGTTACCTATCATAGGCAAAGGTATGGTTGAGCAAGCTTTAGCGTCACGTAAACACCAACCCATCTTTATGGTTGACCTTGCTGTACCTCGAGATATAGAAGAACAAGTATCAGAACTTGAAGATGTATTTTTATATACTGTTGATGACTTACAAGGCATTATTGCTAAAAATATAGAAAACCGCCGTAAGGCTGCTGTGCAAGCTGAAAGTATTGTTAATAGCCAGTCTGATAATTTTATGGCCTGGTTACGCGGTTTAAACACCCAAGATACCGTCATTAATTATCGTAAACAGTGTTTAGACAACCGTGACGTTTTACTTGAAAAAGCACTAATCCAATTAAAAAATGGTAAAAAATCAGAGGCAGTCTTAGCTGAATTTGCCACTAAACTTACCAATAAGTTCATGCATGCACCTACCAGCGCACTCCAGTCTGCTGCCCAAGGCGGTGAACTTGATAAACTTCTGTATTTACGTGATATCTTTAATATTGATTCACAAGATTAGCGGTTTGCTTTTACCTGCCTAAGACTCTTATTTTTAATATTGTTGCTTCACGTTAATATTCCCATTACTCTAGCTAAGTAATTGTTTTATAATTACTTAAGTTCCGGGTAATGTCATTTTTTTTAATCGTGATAGACAACTGCCATATAATCAAGCATCTTGTTTTAGAAAATTTATTCTGATTGAATTCTGCCACCTTAATTAATTTAATTGCTATTACTGTGGTAGAATAGCGGCAATTTAGTTTTTCTCATCTAAAATATAAGAACATTTTTAATGAAATCATCAGTTTATCAAAAACTTGAAGTGCTAGTAGAGCGTTTCGAAGAAGTGCAAGCCTTATTATCCGATCCTGCAATCATTAGTAACCAAGACAAGTTTCGTGCTTTATCTCAAGAGTTTAAGCAACTTGATGCAGTAACTTCTGTTTTTAATAATTATAAAAATGCTGAAGATGATTTTTCCACGGCAGAAATGATGCTTAAAGATGAAGATCCTGATATGCGAGAAATGGCACAGGAAGAATATAAAGAAGCAAAAAAAGCCGTTGCAGACATTGCCGATGAATTACAAATATTATTACTACCACGCGATCCAAATGACGATAACAACTGTTTTGTTGAAATTCGTGCCGGTGCCGGTGGTGATGAAGCAGCTATTTTTGCTGGAGATTTATTTAGAATGTACAGCCGTTACTCTGAAAAGAAAGGCTGGAAAATTGAAGTCATGAATTGCAATGAAAGTGAGCAGGGTGGTTATAAAGAGCTGATCATGAAAATCAATGGCGAAGGCGTTTACGGCCATATGAAATTTGAATCTGGTGGTCATCGTGTACAGCGTGTACCAGAAACAGAATCTCAAGGCAGAGTACATACCTCAGCTTGTACCGTCGTGGTTATGCCTGAAATTCCTGAAGCAGATGCCATTGAAATTAATAAAGCTGATTTGAAAATTGATACTTTCCGTGCTTCAGGCGCGGGTGGTCAGCATGTTAATAAAACAGATTCAGCTATCCGTATTACCCATATTCCTTCGGGCGTTGTGGTTGAGTGTCAAGAACAGCGTTCACAGCATAAAAACAGAGCTCAGGCTATGTCAGTATTGCAAGCTCGCCTTCAACAAGCTGAAGATGAAAAACGCCGTAGTGAAGAAGAATCATCACGTCGTAATTTAGTTGCCAGTGGTGATCGTTCGGAGCGTATTCGTACTTATAACTTCCCACAAGGGCGAATGAGTGATCATCGCATTAATCTGACTTTATATCGTTTAAACGAGATCATGGAAGGTAGTTTACACTTGATTATGGAACCGATGATGCAAGAAAACCAAGCCGACTTATTAGCTGAATTAGCTGAACAAAACTAAGCTTGACCTTGTCTGTGATGTCAGAGAAAAACACCTCCATAGTTAATTGGATAATACATGGACAGGAGCAATTAGCTTCCTGTTCAGATAGCGCTAAGCTCGATGCACAAATTCTATTAGCATTTGTGCTCAATAAAGAGCGTAGTTACTTACTAACCTGGCCTGAAAAAGAACTTGTTAAGCAAGATGAACAGCACTACCTAGCCCTATTAAAAAGACGGGTTTTTGGTGAGCCTATCGCTTATATAGTCGGAATTAAAGAGTTTTGGTCATTGCCTTTTTTTGTTTCGCCGGCAACACTTATTCCGCGACCTGATACAGAAGTTTTGGTTGAGTTAGTGCTAGAACAGTTTGCTGAGGTGGAGTCATTACATTGCTTAGATCTCGGTACCGGTACGGGGGCAATAGCACTCGCATTAGCTTCAGAGCAACCTAAATGGCAAGTTGATGCTATTGACTTTAGTCTTGATGCAGTGAAACTAGCACAAAAAAATGCTGAAAATTTACGACTAACCCAAGTCAATATTTTTCAAAGTGACTGGTTTAGCGCTGTTGAACAACGTAAGTTTAACCTGATAGTTTCTAACCCTCCTTACATCGATGCCTTAGATGAAAACTTAAGCCAAGGTGATGTTCGTTTTGAGCCAGAATCTGCGTTAATAGCTGATGAACAAGGGCTTGGCGATATTAAACACATTGCGCAACAAGCACTAAACTTTCTTAAACCTCAAGGTGCGCTTTTTTTTGAGCATGGCTACCAACAAGGTGACGCTGTTCGCAACTTATTAACCAGTTTAGGTTATGCTAACGCGAAAACAGTAAAAGATTTTAATGGTCATGACCGCATAACTTGGGCCAATAAAGCCTAGATTAATACGGATAAATTAGAAAAATAGTCCATTTATATTTCAGGTTTACACTTTAAAACGATTTGATAACGTAAGTTCGCTAAACTACGAGCGAAATATTTATAATAAAGGAAGAGCATTGAAACATTTACATATTACCCTAGCAGTACTGAGTATTGCATTATTTACTTATCGCTTTATTTTAACGCTAATTGAATCAAAAAGCCTTGGCCGTAAATGGTTAAAAATCAGCCCTCACGTTATTGATACATTTTTACTTATTGCTGGTATTACATTAGCGGTGAAATTGCATTTAAACCCAATGGAACATATGTGGTTAGCTGAAAAAATACTAGCCTTGTTTGCTTATATTTTTACTGGTTATTATACCTTGAAATTAGCACGTAATAAGCCAATGCAAATTCTTGGTTTTTTAGGTGCCATGGGTTGGGTTATGTTAATTGTGCGTTTAGCGATGACACGAGAAGCGATGTTTTTTAGCTAAAAGCTAAAAAACTTTAGGATATAAAGTTCGAGTAACCAATGGAGTTATATTAATAAGCTGTTATGAATGAATTGTTTTTATCAGAATTAAAGTCAGTAGATAAAGATTTGCTGCAAAAACTTGTTTTACTTGAAGAGTATGTTTTTGCTGATAGTGCCGAGGTGAATGTGAAAGCAGATGCATCTCTTGATAGTTTAGAAACAATTATCAGCCAATGTTTTGCTGTCATTAGTGAACTTGAATCACCATTAGAAAAAGCTGAAGCTTTACTTAACGAATTGTACTTTCAGCACTTGTTTATCGACAGGTATCAAACTTCTTGGCCTATTTCTGCTTATAGGGTGGCAAAAGCACTGAACCAGCGTGCTATGTCACCTATTGTTAAAGCGGCTTTAGTTCAAGAAATTATATCAGCTTGTGGTTTTGAAACTGATTTAGTCTTTGTTCCTAATAAAATTATGGTGCGTTTATGTTGCGATGAACAGTACGCTATAATTTTTGATGCGGTAACCGGCGAGTCACTAGACTGGAATGAACTTGATGTACGCTTAGATGAATTATCAGGTGACCCAGGTGAGCAAGACTTAAAAGCTATTGATGATAATGTCGCATTGGTAGAGCATTTGTCAGCACTGAAAAATATGTTTATTCGTGAACAAGTATTTGATAAGGCACTAACGTGCGTTGATATTATCGTCTCATTAAACCCAGATGATCCATTACAACGTAGAGAACGTGGCTTTTTACTTCACCAGCTCGATTGCTTTAAGGTAGCGGTTGATGATTATCGCTACTTCGTAGAGCAATGCCCAAAAGATCCTGCAGCGAAAATATTGAAACTCCAACTTGAAAAAATTGACGTGGTCAATAACGTACTCCATTAATTTTTAGTTCATCAAAAATAAAAATAAAGATAAAAGGTAATATAATGCAAGAAAATATTGTGGCGGTTGCGCCACTCATCACAAATGACGCAGTAGTACTTGGACTTTTAGCGCTGATTCTTGGCTTTGTGTTTTATACTTCAACCAGTAAAAACTCTGCTTGCCAAAAATTTTATAAATACGTACCTGCATTGTTAATGTGCTACTTGTTACCTTCCTTATTAAACACCTTTGGCATCGTTAGCGCCGAAGTTAGCCAAGTTGATGAAGTTGCAAAATACTTCCTGCTACCAGCTTGCCTAGTACTATTAACATTAAGTATAGATATTAAAGCTATTGCAGGCCTTGGTAGCAAAGCGCTAATTATGTTTATAACCGGTACTATTGGTGTTGTAATTGGTGGACCAATTTCTTTATTAATTGTCTCTGCAATTTGGCCTGAGTTAATTGGTGTTACTGGTCCAGAAGCTGTTTGGCGTGGTATGGCTGCATTGGCAGGGAGCTGGATTGGCGGTGGCGCGAATATGTTGGCGATGAAAGAAATTTTTGAAGCTGATGGCAAAATTTTCACTATCATGGTAACTGTAGATATTGTGGTGGCAAACCTCTGGATGGCGGGTCTCTTATATATTGCTGCTAACCATAAGGCTATTGATGCTAAAAGTGGTGCTGATACTTCAGGTATTGATAAACTTATCGCTAAAGTTGAAGCGAATGAACGAGAAAATAAAAGAACGCCAGAGTTAAAAGACTTTATGCTTATTCTTGCTGTTGCTTTTGGTGCTGCAGGGTTTGCACACTTTTTAGCTGATTTATTGGTACCATTCTTCCAACTAAACTACCCAGAATTGAAAAAATTCAGTCTACATAGTAAATTATTCTGGATTATTGTTGTAGTAACCACTATTGGTTTAAGTTTATCTTTCACTAGAGTAAGACAGCTTGAACATGCTGGTGCTTCAAAAGTGGGTAGCAGTTTTTTATATATTTTAGTTGCCACTATTGGTTTGCATATGGATATCACGCAAATTGCTGAAGCTCCTAAATATGTGGTTATTGGTTTAATTTGGATGGCAATACATATTATTTTATTGTTTATTGTTGGTAAAATGATTAAAGCACCTATCTTCTACCTAGCCGTGGGCAGTAAAGCGAATATTGGTGGAGCAGCATCTGCACCTGTTATAGCTTCGGCGTTCCATCCTTCATTAGCGCCTGTTGGTGTATTGCTTGCGGTATTAGGTTATGCATTAGGTACCTATATGGCTTGGATTTGTGGACAGTTACTTCGTATAATCGGAAGTTAATTTGCTAGTAAAGCTTCTTCTTGTTGCTGTATGAAGAAATTTAGGCGTCAAAAGTACTCATTGATACTTTTCTAATTGATAAGTATCAACTCCGTACTTTTTCCTTTAACTTGATTTATACAGCTTAAAGCTGATGCATTACTTTGAACTTATTTTTAGTGCATTTTAGGTAATATAATTACACTATCTTGTTAGAAATACTCCTTTAGGAAGAGAATATGACAATTACATCAGTTTCAATTAAAGGCATAGAGGTTGCTAATGAGCAACCTTTCGTACTATTTGGTGGTATGAATGTGCTTGAGTCACGTGATCTTGCGATGAAAATTGCCGAGCACTACGTTGAAGTAACTCAAAAGCTAGGTATACCTTACGTATTTAAAGCCTCATTTGATAAAGCCAACCGCTCTTCAGTAAACTCTTATCGTGGACCCGGCTTAGATGAAGGTTTGAAAATTTTTGAAGAAATTAAATCAACCTTTAATGTACCTATCATTACAGATGTACATGAGTCTTACCAAGCACAGCCCGTAAGTGAAGTTGTTGATGTAATTCAATTACCTGCATTTTTAGCCAGACAAACTGATTTGGTAGTGGCAATGGCTAAAACAGGCGCGGTCATAAATGTTAAAAAACCACAATTTCTTGCCGCCCATGAAATGAAGCACATCATCACCAAGTTTGGTGAAGCTGGTAACGAGAATATTATTTTATGTGAACGTGGCAGTTGTTATGGTTATAACAACCTTGTAGTAGATATGTTAGCCATGGATGAAATGAAAAATTACGCCCCGGTGATATTTGATGCCACACATGCGTTGCAAAAGCCAGGCGGTCGCAGTGATAGTGCCGATGGTCGTCGTGCACAAGTTGCCCAGTTATCTCGTAGTGGTATGGCAATAGGTATCGCTGGCTTGTTTCTTGAAGCTCATCCTGATCCTAGTTCGGCTAAATGCGATGGGCCTTGTGCATTGCCACTTGATAAATTAGCGCCTTATCTAGCTCAAATGAAAGCCGTTGATGATTTAGTCAAAGGTTTCACTCCACTTATTACCGACTAGTGTTAGTCGCTAGTAGTAATGTTATTTCTGTTTACTACTTGATGATTTAAGCTGGATGTAACTCATAGGTTTTTAAGTTAATTAACTTTCAAAACATTTGTTTAAATAAATAATTTAAACAAATAAAAAAGGTGTCATAACTTATCGTTAGGACACCTTTTTTTGTTTTCGATCTTAACTATTAAGATCTTACTTCAGTAATGTGCGAGCATTTTGAAATGTGGTAACATGCTGGCAAATAGGCACCGACATGTAGATTGATAGTCACCTTATTAGCGTTGCTTTAACGCCGTGTGATTCAATCAGTGTAGTTGAATTTAATTATTCAGCCATTAATCTTGTTTTAGTTAACGTAACAGCCTGATTTTGCTTTGCCGCTTGCTTCTGTATGGCAAGGCCTGAGCCTGTGGTCTGTTGCGTGTAATTAATTTTTACTGGTGCGAAAGATAATTTAAGATTGCTATGAGCAGCAGTTGTTAGTTGAGTTTGATTAACTGGCTCAGCTTTAACAAGTGCTGTTTTGGGTACGGCAGCAGTGGCTACAGTACTAAATAAAGTAGTGGCGAATAATACGACAAGTAAGTTAGTTTTTTTAATGCTTTGTTTCATGTTGTTTGTCCTTTTAATGACCTAATAATAAATTTATAATAACGGATAGATTTATTAGGACTTTTTCTCGCGCTGGTTTTACTCTTCAAAATAAAGCGTGTGGGTTGGGAGCACACGCTGTACCTGAGTTTCATAAAACGTTGAGATGATGTCCTTCATCTACGGTTTGAATAATACGCAAGTTTATTACAAAATAAAAATGACTTAAAATAATGTTATTCATTAGAAAAACTAATGAATAATTGTTATGCTCCCTTTCTAGGTTTTTATGCAGTTTTTACGCGCATATTTTTAATGATATAAATAACTACCAGGTGACCTTTGGCTAATAGACTCCCACCCCTAAAAGCTTTGCGAGCATTTGAAGCATCAGCAAGGCAGCTCAGCTTTACGCGGGCAGCAGAAGAGCTTTTTGTTACGCAAGCAGCAATAAGCCATCAAATTAAAGCTTTAGAAGAGCATTTAGGCATTAAATTGTTTATGCGAAAAAATCGAGCCTTGCTGCTCACTGAGGAGGGGCAGTCTTATTACTTAGATATAAAAGATATTTTTACCTCTATACATGAAGCTACGGAGCGCTTATTAGCTCGTGGTGCCAAAGGGGCGATAACCGTAAGTTCACAAGCGAGTTTTGCCATTCAATGGTTAGTTCCTCGGTTAACCGCTTTTAATGCATTACATGAAGATATTGATGTTAGGATCAAGGCGGTTGACCAACCAGAGAATTCATTGACCGAAGATGTCGATGTTGCTATTTATTATGGTCGTGGGCGCTGGCCAAATATTCATGCCGATAAACTGAATACTGAATACCTCATTCCCGTTTGTTCTCCACTATTAATACAAGAAAACTCGGCTAATGGTAAACCGCCGCTGTTGTCTTTAGACGACTTGTCAGAACATAATTTACTACATGATACATCGCGAAAAGACTGGAAACGCTGGTTTAAACAAGTTGGCGTAAAAGGCGCCAACGTTAACCATGGGCCGATTTTTAGTCATTCTGCCATGGTTTTACAAGCGGCGTTGCACGGGCAGGGTGTTGCTTTGGCTTATAGTGTACTGGCCAAGCCCGATATTGATTCAGGCCGTTTAGTATGCCCCTTTAATGATGTTCTAGTGAGTAAAAATGCGTATTTCATAGTATGTCGTGAGAATCAAAAAGATAATGCTAAAATTGATGCTTTTAGGCAGTGGATGTTAGACATGGTAGAAGCAGAGCAAGAGCAAATCACCGATGGACAAATAAGTTAATGGCATCAATGCAAGAAAAGAGACAAGTAAATATTCAAGTAAAATCACAAGTTATAAGTGGAGTTGATGGCTGTGATATCAATATAATTTGGGATACTGTCGACAATGCTACCGCACAGGTGATTTTTGCACACGGTGCTGGTGCAAATATGACTCACGAGTTTATGGCTAAAATTGCTTTATTACTTAATAAGGCAAGTATCAATGTAATACGATTTAATTTTCCATTTATGGATAAAAGGGCACTAACGGGGAAAAAATATCCCCCAGATAGAATGCCTAAGTTGTTGCCTTGTTATCAAGCCGTTGTTGGGCATGTAGTTAAACACAGCAGTAATAAGGAACTGCCTTTGTTCATTGGTGGAAAATCAATGGGTTCTAGAGTAGCAGCAAACTTAGTGGCGGACCCTGAAGTATTAGATGTCAATTTATTCAATAAAATATCTGCTGTTTTTTGTTTAGGTTATCCGTTTCACCCGACGAAAAAACCAGAAAAACTTCGACTTGAACCATTGTTTGGTGCTAGTAAGCCAATCCTCATTGTACAGGGTGACCGCGATACCTTGGGGAATAAAGAAGAGATCCTCAGCTATCAACTGGCTGAGCACTGCCAGTGTGTGTTTTTAGCTGATGGCGATCACAGTTTCAAACCCAGAGTTAAATCAGGTTTTACTTTGCAGGCTCATATGAAGTGCGCTGTTGAGGAAATTGTCTACTTTATTAATCAGGTACTTTTAGATAGCAAAGTCGAACATGAGGAAAAATTATGAACAGCCCTAACGTGAGCAGCACTAATATAAATAAGCCACAGCTAAAATTAGCGGCTAGCACTACTTTACTCAAAAGTATGATGTTTTTTGTTGGTATCAGTGGTTGTTTTTCTGTACTATTCGGCGCTTGGCTGGCTCACGGCGGTCAAACATTACCAGTAAATGTACAATCTAGCTTAGCAACAGCACTACAATATCAATTTTTTCATACGCTTGCGTTATTAGTAACATTAGTTTGGCTGAAAGTAGCTGAACCCTCTAAGGTATTACTTAGTGCTTGTATTGCTTTTGTCACCGGAATTTTGCTTTTTTGCGGCGTAATATATATTAAATCATTTTTTGAACTTGCAGCTATCGGTAAAATAACCCCCTTCGGTGGTATTGCGTTTGCGTTAGCTTGGCTATTACTAGCAATTGAAAGTAAAAATAATTTTTAACGACACTCGTTGTAGTGTTAATACTCTTTTGGCCCATTATCTATTTCGGCCGTAAGATATATAAGGTAAAAATCACATATGACCTCCATCGTATTATTTTGTCGACCAGGCTTTGAAAAAGAGTGTGGCGCAGAAATTCAAGAAAAAGCAGCTTGGAATGAAATGTATGGCTATTTAGAACTAAAGAAAAACCAAGGTTTAGTCTTTTTTCACTTACAAGAAAGTAAACATGGCGAAGAATTAATGAATAAGCTGCCGCTTAAGCGACTTATTTTCGCTCGTCAGTGGTTTGTTACCGTCACTGAGAAAATAACATTACCTGATTACAATCGTGTTGAAGCCATTACCGAAGCCTTAGGCAATGAATGGCAATATAGCGATTTACGCATGGAAATGGCCGATGATAATGATGGCAAATCGTTAAGTAAGTTTTGCCGGAAACTGTCGGTACCTTTGCGTCAAGCCTTGCGTAAAAACAAAATACTTACCCAGAAAGGTAATAATTCAGCAGATGATCCCGATGGCGCTACTTTACATGCGCTATTTCTTAGTGGACAGGAAGTGATTCTAGGCTTTTCATTAGCCCGTAATAGTTCACCACATGTAATGGGTATTCCGAGATTAAAGTTTCCTAGCGCATCACCGAGTCGTTCTACTTTGAAGCTTGATGAGGCCTTTTTATATTTTGTTCCTCGTGATGAGTGGAATGAACGGTTAACTTCTGGTATGAATGCCGTAGATTTAGGCTCAGCACCTGGTGGTTGGACTTATCAGTTGGTTCGCCGTGGCATGATGGTTACCGCTATAGACAATGGCCCTATGGCAGAGTCTTTAATGGAAACAGGTCAAGTAAAGCATAAAATGATGGATGGCTTTAAATACATACCAATGAAGCATAATGTCCATTGGATGGTGTGTGATATGATTGAGAAGCCGCAGCGAGTGGCTAAGCTGATGAGTGAATGGTTACTTAAGGGGTATTGCAAAGAAGCTATGTTCAATCTTAAGCTGCCAATGAAAGGTCGTTATCAGCAGGTTACCAATGATTTACAATCGATAAAAGATGCTTTTAGCAAGTATGATGTCAAGTATGAACTTTATGCTAAACACCTCTATTATGATCGTGAAGAAATTACTGTACATGCCCGTTTACTTTCTCCAGCTCCTTTGGCCAATAACGATAGCTAATATATGTTTTTATAGATTATAAGAAAGAGACAAGCAGTGTTGGTATTTATTCACTGCTTGTCGTCATTAATTAAAATTTAATCCTTTAGCTAAACGCGACTAGTATTTAAATTGCTGTACTATATTAGACATATTAACGGCAAGTTTTGCTAGCTCTTCAGATGCTTGTGAAGTTTGTTGAGCGGCACTTGAGCTACTATCGGTAAATTCGGCTATATCAATAATATTTTGATGAACCTGATTAACACTGACACTTTGTTGTTTTGCTACCGTAGCATTAGCACTGTTTTTACTGCTAACATTTGATACAAGTGCTGAAATGTTTTTTAAGCTTCTAGCTGTTTCCATCACCAATTTTATACCTTTATTTGCTTCGTCTGACGCATTTTTCATTGCGGCAACTGATTGACTTGATGATGCTTTTAATCGCTTAATTTTTTCTTGAATTTCTATGGTGGACTCTTGAGTTTTACCGGCCAGTGTTCGTACTTCGTCGGCAACCACTGAAAACCCTCTGCCAGACTCACCGGCACGCGCAGCCTCAATAGCGGCGTTAAGGGCGAGTAAGTTGGTCTGCTCGGCAATATTATCAATAACACTCAACACAGAGCTAATATCTTCAACTTGGCTATTGAGCTGCTCTAATTCTTTAGCGGCGCTGCTTACTGAGTCTCCTAGCCCATTAATTGCTAAATGAGCATTTGCTGAAAGATCGGCTACTTTTAAAGATTCACCATTTGCCTCATTCGTCAGCTCTGCCGTGTGTAATGAGTTATCGGCTATTTCATTAATACTGTCATTAAACTCAGACATAGCATGGCTAGTTTGCTCAGTTTTCCTTTTTTGTAAAATTACAATATTATTACTTTCTAAGGTCACTGCAGATAACTCTTCAGAAGAAGAAGCAAGTTGTACTGCGTGATGATCAATATCAATAATGATATGACGAATTTTACTGACAAACTGGTTAAAAGCTTTACCTATGTCACCAATTTCATCAGAACGTTTTGCTATATCAAGTTTGGCGGTAAGATCACCATCACCTTGAGCTATGTTAGTAATACTAGCAACGAGTGAATTAATCGGTTGGACTAATTTATTAGTACTTATTAGGCCGATGATAATGCTGAACAAAGCAGTAATGGCTAATATAATTAAACAATAGAATAGTAAGTTACTACTTAACTTTGTTGCCGCAGTAAAAGCTTCGGAAACATCTATTTCTGCCATCAATGCCCAAGTAAGTTCACCATATTTTATCGGGGTATAAGCCGATAGTACTTCGACACCACGATAATCACTAAATTGAGCAAAATCAGCACTGCCACTTAATGCTCGTTGGGTGCCTAAGGTTTCTACAAATTGTAGGCCGATTGCAGAGGCGTAGCCCTTTATTTTATCAAGATTAGGTTGATGGGAAGCAGCGGCTAATGCTTTGTAGTAATTTTTTTTATCTTCTATTAGAAAGCGGCTTTCGCTGCGTAATTTATTGTCAGAGCCAACTAAATAGGTTTCTCCTGACAAACCTAAGCCAACTTGTTGCCATTGGTTATTATTGGTCATTATTTTGTTAATGCCATCAATAGGCATTTGGAAAATTAATATTGCGCTGGTTACGCCATTATTATCTTTAATTGGAGAGGCAATAAATGATGCCGGTTGATTATATGACGGATAATACCCTTCAAAATCAACTAAAGAGCTAGTGTTATCTCCACTAAGGGTTAATGCCTTATTAAATGCTTTAGCAATACCAGAATTTGCATAAGGGCCAGATTTCAAAGAAGTAGCATAATCAAGTTCTTTGAAAACACTGTAGACAATATGACCAGACTGAGCATCAACAATAAAAATGTCATAATAGCCAAATTGTTGTAAATACTCACTGAACATTGGATGGTATTGCTGATGGCTTTGGTCATAAGCAGAATCACCAGCGGTTAATAGTTTGTCTTTATTTCCCAACTCAAACTGATTATCAGCAATATATCTTGCTTGATAATATTTTGCTTTATTACTTAGTTGTGAAAATTTTTCCTTGGTATTTGCTTGCTCAGAATTTTTACTATCAAAAGTAGGAGTAAACTCATTCTGATAATATTGTTGCAGTGTTGTTTCAGCAGTGTTTAATTCTATTGACGAAATAAGTTGCTGGTTAAATGCATCTATGTAGCTAGTCGCTGCATCTTTTACCGTAGGGTTTTTAGCTAGCGTGGATACTTGTCCGGAAACCTGCTTTAAATAGTCATCTATTTGTGATTTTTTTAGCTCCCTAAGAGAGATTAATTGCTCTTTAGCTTTTTCTTCTAGCGCCGAAAAAGAGGACTGATTTGCTTGCCACGTGATGGCAATAGCAATGATTGTTGCAGGTATTAGTGCAAGTAATACCGCTTGTAGTAATAGTTTCTGTTTGATTTTCATGATAAATCCTTTTGATTCACTTTCCATGGAATAAAACCCCGTATAATCTTGTTAAATGATTACCGTTCGCATTTGAGTGCTTGGTAAGTATAGTCGATAAAAATAGAAGTAGCTGTTTGTTTTACATTCGATTTTTAATTGAAAACTATATTTTCGTAGTGAAAATGTAACAAATCATACTGCTTGCTGTTTTTGTTAACCGCCATTTGGCTTAAGTCATAGTAAGTTTATTGAGATGACTTTAAATACTTTGCAAAGTATCTAACCTGAACTCTGGATAATGAGTGCTTAATGTTTGAGTAAAAACAACAGTTTACGGTTATTTAAAATAAAATATAGCGGATTAAATAGCGATATACTCTATTAATGTTTCAATTTATTCAATTATCAAGGCAAAGCGTTTATGAATAACGGGTTATTTATCGACGTTTTAACGCTGAGGATCGGATGACGGGGAGTATTGGGCAAGTGCTGCTTATCCAGAGCCCAGGTTAACGAAGTACAAATAACCACTATAGAAGTTTTATTCAGCTGGCAGGAGCTTGTTTAGAAAGTAGAATTAAAATCAGGTAGTAACGGTTATAGGCGGTAGAATGATAAAACGATCAATATTTTAATCATAAATATTGACCGTTTCTTTGATGCTTATCTTATTGCTAGTTTTACAGATGGCGTAAAAAAAACATGCGAAATTTACAGCCTTTCAAGCACAGCATCAGTAAAGTCTGTTGTGCCATGAGTACCGCCTAAATCACCTGTTGTTCTATCTCCAGAGGCAATAACATCAGTAATAGCGGCTCTAATTTTTTCTGCTTTATCACTCATTTCTAAATATTCAAGCATTTGAATTGCGGCTAAAATTACAGAGGTTGGATTAGCTAAGTTTTTACCGGCAATATCTGGTGCGCTACCATGTACGGCTTCAAAAATGGCGCAATCTTCACCTATATTAGCACCTGGAGCCATACCAAGTCCGCCAACTAAACCTGCACATAAATCTGACAAAATATCACCGAACAGGTTCGTTGTTACTATGACATCAAATTGCTCAGGGTTCATCACCAGTTGCATACAGCAATTATCAACAATCATCTCTGTTGATTCAATTTCTGGGTAACGCAGGGCAACTTCACGAGCAACTTTTAGGAATAAACCCGATGTTGATTTTAAAATATTCGCTTTATGCACAGCAGTAACTTTTTTACGACCTTCTTTGCGTGCAGTCTCATAAGCAAAGGTTAATATTTTTTCAGCTCCGTCACGAGTAATTATACTCATTGCTTGGGCTTCTGTGCCATCTTCTGAGGTAACTTGGCCAACACCTGAATACATGCCTTGGGTATTTTCACGAACAGTTAGAATATCAATGTTTTCGTAGCGTGCTTTAGTACCCTTAAAAGACAAAACAGGGCGTAAGTTTGCGTATAGCTTAAATTGCTTACGCAAGGTCACATTGATTGAAGTAAAACCTTCTCCAACGGGAGTTGTTAATGGCCCTTTTAAAGTCACCTTATTTTTTTCAATAAGTTTAATGGTATCTTCAGGGACTAATTCACCATGTTTTTCTAGAGCTGTTAAACCTGCATCTGCAAATTCATAATCAAAGTCACAGCCTGCTTTATCTAATACTTTAATAGTGGCATCGATAATGCTCGGACCGATACCGTCGCCAGGAATTACCGTGATGGTTTGTTTAGTCATTAAGTTCACCTTGTCATCATAATTTGAAAGAGTATTTTACGGTATACATCGTCTATTAATCTTTTACTAAGCAACGACATACATATAATTAAGTGTGTAATGCATAGCTGACCACTTAACCACTTCAGTAAAACGTAGTGGTTAAGTGGTCAGCTTAGTGCTTTATTGGAGTGATTTATATCATAGCAATGCTATGTAAGCGAGCTTGAAAGCTTTTACTGTTACCGCCAAACTTAAACTCTCTGGCGGTGTAATAACTTAACAAATGATAGTAGTCGCTTAACTTATTACTAGCAAATTGACTTTAGTCTATAATAGGTAATTTTTTACCAATGGTGAGATGATTTTTGATGATACCCCATTGCTCAGGGTAATTATTTCCTAGGCCAATTTCCTTTAAAGTGCCGTTGACGAAAAGTAAAAAGCTACATTCATCTTGGGTGGTAATACCATCAGATTTCACATGCTGAGTGCGGTAAAACATCACTTGATATTTAACCTCGTCAACTGTTCTTGCTTCGGTGATATCAGGGCTACCTAATTGGCTCAATGCTTGTTCAAAGGTAAATGTTTCTAATTTTATTTTAGCAATAAATTGGCGGTTATAAGTTTCTCTGTCGTCCCATTTCATTTGATCCGGGCTGTCGTCATAAAAGGTAACAACAAGAGCAACAAAAATGCCATAAACCGTTAGCGCGAGCAGAATTCGACTGATTACCTTTTTATTCATGTTTTTTCTTCTTTTACAATTAGTTTCTATCGCCATTGATGGCAATTATATTACCACTAATTTCTAGGGCAGGTGAAGGTGATGTTAAGCGGATGTCTTTTAGATTAAAACCTAAGGGAATATCTTGTTTTAAGGTTAACAGTTTTCGTGCTAAATCCATTTGTTCTACGCTTAATGCAAGTTTTTCAGCAAGCGAATCTTTTAAATCTGTCGCGTTGAGGACGGCTTTTAATGAGCCATACTGATTAAGTAGCTTAGCCGCAGTAACTTGCCCAATACCGCTTACTCCCTCAATCTTATTGGTGTTGTCGCCAGTTAAGGTCCAAAAATCGATCAGTTGAGTAGACTTTACATTGAATTTATTTTTTACATGTTCTTCATCCAAATAACGACGATTAAAATAATCATAAAGGTGAATGTTTGGACTTAACAAAGGCAAAAAACCTTTATCGGTGGAAATAATAGTAACCTTCTGGCCGTGCAGTGCCATTTTTACCGCTAAAGTTGCAATAAGGTCATCAGCTTCATCTTCATCCGAAGTCAATGAATCAAAACCTTGCTCCATAAAAGCATCTTGAATATCCGTTAGCTTATTCGCAAGGTGATCTGGCATTTTCTTGCGACCTTTTTTATAACCATCAAAAAGTTGATAGCGCCAACAGGGTTGCTGGCTATCAAAAACAGCTAGAGCATGAGTTGGTTGATGCTGGTCGATAATCTTGATTAAAGCATTTACACAAGTCTTCTGGGTATTAAATAGTACTTGTTTTAACGTGCTAGAAGATAATTCGTCATCGTGTTGCTGTTTTATTTGTATAAAAGGTCGTTCTTGAACGGCGTACACACGACGAATTAAGTTTAGTGCATCAATCAATATTAAATGAGCGGACAATGTTAATCCTCAACAACTTTATAACAAGGGATATATTTACTACCCGGTAACTTCATACGCTGCTGATTTACAAATGAAGCAAGTAGTTTATCCATTAATGCCATTATTTTTTTGTCCCCTGATATCTCAAAGGGTCCAAACTCCCTAATCGCTTTAATACCGCCTGATTTAACGTTACCTGCGACTATACCAGAAAAAGCGCGACGTAAGTTTGCCGCAAGCTCAGCTGTTGATAGTTTATGACTAATACTAAGGTTAGCCATATTCTCATGGGTTGGTTCAAAAGGGTGTTGGAAATCTTCTGCTATCATTAAGGACCAATTAAAGTGAAAGGCATCACCCGTTGCTTTTCTATGAGTCAGCACTTTATCAAGGCCACTTTTCATTACTTGCGCAACTTTGACGGCATCATCGACCACTATTTGATATAAGCTTTGTGCTTTTTCTCCTAAGGTTGCACCAATAAAAGCATCTATTTCGTTAAAATATTCAAGAGCGCTTTGTGGGCCAGTCAGGATAATTGGCAGCTGTTGCTCGGCGTTTTGTTCATTGAGCATAATGCCTAAAATATACAATAACTCTTCGGCTGTTCCTGCACCACCAGGGAAAATAATAATACCATGTGACATACGTACAAATGCTTCTAAGCGTTTTTCAATATCAGGCATGATGACCAATTCATTAACTATGGGGTTTGGTGGCTCAGCAGCAATAATACTTGGTTCAGTTAGGCCAATATAACGTCCTTCTTTAATACGTTGCTTAGCATGACCTATTGTAGCGCCTTTCATTGGGCCCTTCATTGCGCCAGGTCCACAACCAGTGCATATATTAAAGCCACGTAAACCAAGTTGGTAACCGACATCTTTAGTATATTTATACTCATTGTGTTTGATTGAATGACCGCCCCAGCAGGTAACTAAGTTAGCTTCAGTTTCGGGTAGGATGACGTTAGCATTTCTTAAAATATCAAACGTTGCATCAGTTATTTCTTCTGACGAGGAAGGCATTTTTTTGTAACGGTTATTGAGAAAAAGAATATCTCGTAATACGGCGGATAAGTGCTCTCTAATGCCTCTAATTATTTTGTCATCAACGAAGGCGTCAGTTGGCGGGTTTTTTAGGTCAATTTTTACGCCACGTTCTCGCCTTAGCACTTGAATTTCAAAAGAACGATAATTTTTATAAATTTCTTCAGCATCGTCGGTATTAGAGCCTGCGTTAAGTACTGCGAGGGAGCAATTTCGGTAAAGAGTATATAAGGGGCTGCTTACCGATTGCTGAAGTTGATCTACTTCAGCTTGTGATAGCAAATTCATATTTCCCACGGGGTTGATTTGAGTATGCATAACTCGCTCCTTTTATGATAATTATTAATACTTACGGTGAAATACTGTTATTACTGGTGAGGTTTTAAAACAGCGAATAAGATTTATATATTCTCAACTATTTAACGTAAACAACTTGATTCTTACCTTGTTTTTTAGCGGTATACATTGCTTGGTCAGCACGTTCAAAAGCAATATGAATATTATCATCCGCTTTAATATGGGTTGCGCCAATTGAAAGGGTAATGCTAACTTTATTACTTTTAAACTTAAAGGGTAGGCGCGCAACGTATTTATTTAAAGTATTGAGCTCTTCTATTAAGGCTTGCTCTTGAGTTTTAGAATAAATTAATACAAACTCTTCGCCTCCATAACGACCTACAAAAACACCTTTACTGACACTTTTAACGACAGTGTTGGCAATAACTTGCAGAGTTTTGTCACCGGCAGTATGCCCATAAGTATCGTTAATTTTCTTAAAGTCATCAATATCAATAACAATTAAAGCTAATTGAAAAGGCTTGTGATGAAAGCGTACCATCGCCTTAGCGAAGTAATCATCGAATGCTGCTCGGTTAGCAAGTTTTGTCAGAGCATCTTGCATACTTTTACGCTGTTGGTCGGCAAGTTTTTGTTCAAATATTTTACTTTGATCTTCAAGCCGCTGTACCTTTGCTGACATATCATTGAGTTTATCAGCTAACCGTTGATGACTTTGTAGCTCAAAAGTTGATTTTTGCTCTAATGTATGAGCAATAAACTGCAACTTTTCATTAATATCTTCCTTAACTTGATTTAATGATAGTGCTTTCTCCACAGTTCCAGTCATATCAATCAGTTGACCTTGTAGCTTCTGATTGATTTTTTCATTGGTTTTTTGAGATTTTACTTGGGTTACTATAGTTTCTTTTACTGCGCTTTGTACTGTTGTAAGCGTCGCACTTAAACTGGTTAAGAAATTCTTGGCACTACTTTGTTCATCTTTAAAATCGGCAACAATCACATCAAATATGTCGATGAGGTGATTAAGTACTTCATCACTAGACTTATCACTCATTAGCTGTTTCTTAATGGCTAACAAATCATTGGTGTGTGCTTTAGATAGTGGCAATGCGCTCAGTGATACAGATATTTTTTC
The DNA here is from genome assembly GCF_000764185.1 of Colwellia psychrerythraea. Classification (GTDB taxonomy): domain Bacteria; phylum Pseudomonadota; class Gammaproteobacteria; order Enterobacterales; family Alteromonadaceae; genus Colwellia; species Colwellia psychrerythraea_B. Next base: position 89,473 of record NZ_JQEC01000011.1, on the reverse strand, counting down.
AAGAATAGTAGAGTCAAATGTAACAAGGTTGCCTCTAATTGGTAAATCGTTATTAGCAGAGATTACTGAAGGAGCTTGCAAAATGCCTTGTTTAGGCAAGCCATTTTTGGCTTTTAGCGCAAGATCATAAAAAACTAGTAACTTACTTAGTAAAGGAATGTATTGAATCAGCGCATCTTTACTTTCTTTTGTCTCCGTTAATAATCCGCGCAAATCTCTGCGTAAATTATCAGGTAAACCATTTATTTTTTGTAAATTTCCCCCTGCCTGATTAAATTGCTCATGCATATGAGTAATGTTCTTTTCATTTGTGATGCTGTGCTGCTGTAATAATTTAGTAATTACAGCAATTTTATTTTCAATATCACTGATGGGGGCTGACTTGGTAAATAAACTTCTTAATTGTGCTAAACGATTGTCTAACTCAAGATCAATACCTTTAGAGATAAGTGTTAACTTACCAATAAATTGAATGAGCAGATTTGATTGCAGATTAAAATCATCTTCTAGTGAACTACGAGACTCGATTGCGCTATCAAGTTTTCTTTTAAGTGCCACTAGTTGCTTTTTGGCAACAGAACTGTCATTCATAAAACCAATAAATCCTTTACATAGAGGGATAGTTAGTACTTTAATCAGTAGCAAATAGGATGGTTACTGATTGCCATTCACTAAATGATCAGATAATGGCATTTACTTTGCTTTAGTATAAGACAATTTACAACATAAAAGCTCTATTTATCAGTGTAGAGTTGAAAATAACTTTCATTGGTCCTTGTTAATTTTACCTAGCAATAACTATTTTTTCGTTGTTAAAATAGTTTAACCTTACAATCCCCCCCCTTTGTTAACCTATAATGAGAGAATTGAAGCAAGTGCTTAACTATAAAACCAAATTAATAATAGCAATATCTTTATTTTTTGCACAACTACTATCTGCTCACGCGAGCGTAGAAATAAACATTAACATAGAGCATCCCGAGCATCACCTAGCTATAGTTGAACTTAAATTCGAGCAAGCCAATGTTAAACAAGTTAAATTTTATTTACCTACTTGGCGAACAGGTAAATATCAGACGTTAAATCTAGCGAATGGCATTCGTCAGTTTAATGCTAAAGACAGTAAAGGTAATGAGCTTAGTTGGCGCAAAATTGATAAACATACTTGGCAAGTTACAGGAACAGCAAATAAAAAAATTCATTTAAGTTACCAAGTTTATGCTAATGAGTTATCAAAAAGAACTCGCCATATTGATGATAGCCATGCATTTTTAGATAGTTCTGCAGTAGTCATGTACAGTAAGGCTACTAGGGGGCAAGAGCATAAAGTGCAACTTTCTGTACCTAAACTTTGGCATAGTTTTTCTGGACTTTCGTCAGGTGAAAGTAACCATCAATTTATAGCAAAAAACTATGATCAATTGATTGATTCACCCATTGAAACAGGTATAAATGAACATCATGAATTTAATGTCGATAACCGAAAATATGAGCTGGTTATTTGGGGGGAAGGTAATTACGACAGCGCCAAGATGGTATCTGACCTGCAGGTCTTGGTAAAACAAAGTAAGCATATTTGGCAGGGTTACCCATTTAAGCGTTATGTCTTTATGGTACATGCAACAAGTGGCGCTCGCGGCGCAACGGAGCATGTTAATTCAACCATTATTCAACGATCACGTTTTAAATTTTCTAGCCGTAAAGATTACCTTAGCTTTATTGCTGTTGCTGCGCATGAATTTGTTCATACATGGAATGTAAAGCAGTACCGCCCACAAGGTATTGTGCCTTATAACTACCAACAAGAAAATTATTCTAATTTATTATGGCTAGTGGAAGGCTCTACTAGTTACTTGCAATATCAACTTTTATTACGCGGTAATTTGATGACAGCAGATGAGTTTTTTACTTCACTTGCTAAACGTATCACGGCAAACATCCATAAACCGGGCAAAGCAAGTCAAAGTGTGGCACAAGCAAGTTTTGATGCTTGGATTAGTGAGGGAGGAGATTATGGTAATAATCATAGTGTTAATATCTATGCAGAAGGATTTTTAGCTTCTTGGTTACTAGATTTTGATATTCTCGATAAAACAGACTTAGGTAAAAATTATCGCAATGTACATAACCAGTTATATCAGCAATATCGACTGCCAAAAAGCTATAATGAAACTGATGTTTTAGCTATTTTAAAGCAACTAACAGGCGCTAATTACCAAACTTGGTGGCAAGAAAACATCCAAGGTACAAAAACAATTGATTTTAACGCTCTACTTGCTAAAGCAGGTTTAGAGATGAGTTATGCTAAAAATACTAGCGATAAATCGAAAAATCAATCAAAAGTATGGACAGGTCTTAAAACTAAACTCGGCACTCATGGTTTAGTTATTTCATCTGTTGAGAAAGATAGTCCAGCATGGCATGCTGGGCTCACTACAGAAGATGTCATTGTTGCTATTGATGAGTTACGTATGGTTGAAAAAGAGCTTGCAGATAGATTAAAAGATTTCAAGCCAGAGCAAACTATCACTATCACTTACTTTCGACGAGACAAGCTGGTTACTGCAAAGATTAAACTAGGTAGCATAGCTAAAAACAAACTGAAAATAATTCCGATGAACAAAGTAAAAAATGAGCAAAAAACCTTCTTTAAAGCATGGACAGGACTAGACTTTCCAGAAAAGAAATAACGCACCATTGATGTAGCATTAAAGCGTATTTTTTATCGCTTTAATGCTACTTATTGAGGTATAAATGAAATAGGTTATTGGCGTAATGTTCTGGCAAAAGGAGCTTGATTAGTATGGCTACTTCTAAATGGATTAATGTCTAATCCTCCACGTCGAGTGTAGCGTGCAAACACGGTTAACTCCTCAAGCTGACAGAACTTTTGTAAGTCACAGTATATTCTTTCAACACACTGCTCGTGAAATTCATTATGCTGACGAAAAGAAATTAAATACTTCAACAGTAAGGCATGATTAATAGCTTTACCACTATATTGAATATAAACACTTGCCCAATCAGGCTGGTTGGTTATTAAACAATTTGATTTTAATAAGTGGCTGACTAAATGTTCTTCGACTATAGTGCTTTCTTCTTTATCTTGTGCATTAACCAGCAACTCAGGATCATATTGATAATGATCAATACTAATATCTTCACCATCAATACAAAAACAATTGTCTAGCTTTTTGGCTATATCTAAAGCGGGGCAATGATCGACGCCATATAAACTTACTTTTGCTGGTGAGCCAGCTATGTTTGAAAGATCTTTAGTTAAGATCTCTTCCACCTGCTTGATACTGGCGAAGCGTGTTTGATTAAAGCTATTTAAATAGAGTTTAAAAGATTTTGACTCAACAATATTAGTGCTGGTACAGGCAAAGCGAAATTCAGCAACCGCCACTACAGGTTTACCCTTTTCATTAAGCCATGAGAGCTCAAAACCATACCATACATCTTCGCCAACAAAGGGTAAATTGCTTGATTCTAGTGCTAAGTCATCCCTATTTAAACTTCTAGGTACTCCTTGCAGTAAATCTGGGGTATATTCGCTGCAATATTGTGTACTTTTACCCAGTGTTAATTTGCTTAGTTCCGTTGCATTTTGATAATTGGCCATAAATTTTCAGTAGTGAGCTAACATCTTGCTATTTTAAAGGATCTTTTCTTTATATGACATCTACAAATAAAACTTTAGCGCAAGTACTTTTAAAATTCGGTAAAGACTACGGTCAACAACATATTGAGCTATTAGGGCACTTACCTCTAATCGAGCATGATGAAGAGTGGTTATCACCTTGTGAATTAAGCCCACATGATGAAAAACACCATTGTTGGCAACCAGTTGCTGTGAACAGCTCAAAAGTGACTGATAACAATCCAATATTACTTTCTTTTAATAATGTTGAATCCGCATTAAATATCGTGTTACATCAGGATATTAAAACTTATTTTACCACTATTTTCAGTGGTGAAATTGAGGCAACGTGCAGCGAAGGACAGTTATCGTTACTTTTTGCTTGGAATAAAGAGGACTTTGACCGACTACAAGAGAATATCATCGGTCATATATTAATGAAGCAAAGATTAAAACAAGCCGAAACGGTTTTTTTCGCGGTTACAGATGAAGAAGATATGATTATCTCTGTTGATAATACCAACGGTGAAGTTTGGGTTGAGCGTGTAGGTTGCAAGCCACATAAAAAGCTTAGTGATTCATTAGCCAATTTTATAAATCAATTAACACCAAATAGTCTAGTGATCGAGAGATAAATTAAGTACTGTCTTTTGTATTTAGTTGCTCAGTTAAATGTTTAATTTGTAATTGCATGGTGATTAATTCATTTTTTATCTCTGCTAACTCTTGATCTAATGATTGCTGAATTACTTTTTTTATCGCGCCACTATCAATAAGAGAGTCGAGTAATGCGGAGGAGTTATTTGTAAATTCATCCTGCTCTATTTTTCCATCGCCTTTAATTTTAGGCGTAATAAAGTCAGGTTGGTGCTGCCAGTTTTTTAGCGTGGTTATTAACGTGGCTAATGGAGCTCTTTGACTCAACTTTGCCTTTACTAAAGCAACAGTAGGTTTTTTACCATCGTTGGCAAGTTGATTTGCGCAGATTAATATTTCATCAATAATTGTCATTTTACTTACTTTTCAAAAAGAATTAATTAAATTAACTATATTTTAGCCAATATAACTAAAAAAGTCTTGAGATTCATTTGTTTTATTTTAAAAATTCAATATTTTCAATTGATTAGCTCATTGGCTTGCTTATTGCTTTTGATAACTGAAGAATTATCATAATTATAACATTGTACTTTTAGGGAATATTACACATGAAAAAATCCATAATAGCTTTACTTATCGCGGCACCACTGGCCATGACTTTATCTGGTTGTGTCATTAAAATAAATGACGATGGAATGGATCATGGCTTTATTGGAGATAGTGAAGACAGAACGTATAAAAATCGTAAAAAAATAGCAAAAGTACAGTTAGGTGCTTCTTTTATGGATATGCAAGAGAAACTAGGGGTGGCCGATTTCTCTGAGACTTATACTGACGGTGACAGTACTGTGCGCGTTTTATATTATCGTACTCAACGTATACATAAAGATGGCCTAACAACAAAAGACGAATGTACTTTCTTACAGTTTATTGATGGTAAGTTAATTGAAACGGGTAATGGCGGTGATTATTCAAAAGCCCAACAGGTTAGTGCCAACTAATTATAGGTTACAGCCTTACCTTTAAATACCTCGCATAGCGGGGTATTTTTTTGCCTAAAATTGTATAGTTATGGTTGATTTTTAAACTAATTATATTTGACCTATTCGAAATTATGCTGTTATTGTGAGCTGTTAGATAAAAATTACCCACCGCCAGAGTAGGAGAAAGTAATGAGTGAGACAGAAACTGTTGAAAATGGAATTGATAGTAACTTGAATCAAGACGTTAATATTCGAGCGACTTATTTGAGTGCACATGAATTGAAATTAGCGGCATCACTTTTATATCAAGCTTATCATGATGATCCGGTTTTTTTAGAAATATTTAATAGTGACAAAGAGGATTATGAGCAACGTCTTCGTGGTGCTATTAGGGAAGAACTCAATGCTTTTTGGCAAGCTAAACAGCCTATGATTGGTTTGTACCTTGGCGAAGCTATGGTGGGGGTAGCCTGTATAAATAGCCCAGATGAAACATTAGCCAGTGATCGATTTTGGCATTGGCGTTTAAAAATGTTACTTAATGCGGGTTACTTTAGTACTAAGCAGATGATGCAAAAAGAGCAAACTGTTTTGACCGCAGTGCCTTTAAAGGTTTTCCATTTCCTATCATTTATTGCTGTTCATCCTCTGCATCAACAACATGGGTTTGGTCATTATCTAATGGCAGCAGTGAATACCGTACTTGATGAGCATCCTGATAGCGAAGGGGTTGCTGTTTATGCTACCTCAGGGAAGTTTAAAGAGTTTTTTAAACATGTTGATTATCAAACAGTCAAAGAGGTTACTGTTGGAAATGTATGTGGTGCTGTGATGGTTCATTATCGAAATTAAGTGCGATAGATGGGCTTGATTAACTCACATTGAGGGGGAAATTCCCTGTCACCTGTCTCGGATTATTTCCCTAATTAAAAATAGCACTGAAAAAGTGCTATTTTTTTTGTAAGACATGTCTTACAACGTTGTGAGATATGTTGGCAATCCTAGCTGAAATATAGAAATGTAAATTGGTATACTATTGATTTATAGGGTTTTTTAATCCGCCTTCTCTGTTACAGTATTTTTACAAATAAAGCATACCTGTTAACAAGCTTCGATAACTAAGGTTTACCTGTATTATTAATCCTGTCAGGAAGACAAGGAGCAGGGGGCTTCAGCATTACTTGTAATGTAATTAAGGAAAATAAATGTTGTTTAATGGACTGAACGGCAAAAAATGGACTTACTGAGGACAGTAAACATAACTTAGGATGAGTTGAGAAAGTAGGATGCAATGGATGCGTTTCAAGGACGTTATTAGTAAGGATACTTGAATAAGATAAAAGGAAAACCTGAAGCAGGATGCTTTGATTCTAATTGGTACTTTTGGTATCGCTTAGGGTAGGGTTTAACAAGGAGGCTTTAGGATGAAGTCTAGTGGTAGGATACCGCTATGGATGATACAAACATGGATGTGACTTGGTGAGGATTACCAAGGTCAGGAAGACAGTTGTTATGGATGACTATTAATAAGGAAAATTAACTAAGGAAGGTTAATTAAAGGATAAATTACACGGATTTGTTGAAGGATATAATTTAAGGAGTGAAGTGTCAGGAAGACATTAATCATGGATGATTAAATGTGGTGCTTAAATGTTACCCAAATGGATATGAGTGGACTCATAAAGGATATGCTAAGGATATGCTAAGGATAGCTGTTCAAGGAAGAAAAGAGATTATTAAATATGTGTGCAGGATGCACCGTATAAGCTAGTTATAGAGATGCGACTCAACGAGTCGCATTTTTTATTTGTAAGTTGTAAATGATAGCTTTATAAATACCTACTCGCCCACCTCCGATTCATTCTTATCTTTTCTTACTTAACCTGAGATCTGGATAAGCAGCACTGGCCCAATATTTCCCTTTATCAGATTCTAAGCGTTAAAACGTCGATAAATAACCCGTTATTCATAAACGTTTTGCCATGATAATTGAATAAATTGATAGAGCATATTTCTACTTAATCTTGCAAATTTTGTTCTTAACAACCTTAAGTTGTTGTTTTTATTTAAACATCAAGTACTCATTATCCAGAGTTCAAGTTACTTAATCAATCCACTATTCATTATTAAAAACACAAACCGTGAAAGGATTATTATTTTATAAGACATGTCTTACACTGCTGTGAGATATCTTGGCAATTACTGCTGTAATAGAGAAGAGGATTGATTTATCTCAATGATTAATAAGGATTAATAATAGATACTAATCATTAAGCTACTTTTACACTTGAGAGCGATGTTGTTAATAAGCTTCGATAAGTGAAATTTAGGCATATTATTAATCTTGTCAGGAAGACAAGGAGCAGGAAGCTTCAACATTACTTGTAATGCGATTATGGATGATGCAAGTTACTAAATTGGAACTAGTAGCTTAAGGAATTACTGTGGACAGTAAACATAACTTACGGATTAAGTTGAGAAAACAGGATGCAATGGACGCACTTCAAGGAAGATATTAGTAAGGATGCTTGTAAAAGATAGAGGGAAAACCTGAAGCAGGATGCTTTAATTTTAATTGATGCCTTGGTGTTATTTAAAATACGGTTTAACAGGGAGGCTTTAAGGATGAAGTCTAGTGGTAGGATGCCACTATGGATGATATGAACATGGATGTGGCTTGGTAAGGATCACCAAGGTCAGGAAGACGATAGTTATGGATAGCTATTAAAATGGATGTTTATATAAGGAGATTATCTAATTAGGTAAACTAAGGATAGTTACTCAAGGAAGAGCTGAGATCATTAAATATGTATGCAGGATGCATCATATAAGCTAGTAATAAAAATGCGACTTACCAGTCGCATTTTTTATGTTTAGTGATAAATATTTTTCTCAGTTTATTTAGTTTAGTAATTACAGCGTTCTCAATGATCAATTAAATTATGGTTAACCGGTATATACCGTTATGATAATCGCTTATTCTAAAGTTAGTCATTTTATTCTGAGATCAAAAATGTTGAATTTTCTAGGGGACATTGCGACAAAGCTGCAACCATTTCGCAGATTAAGCTACCTGTTGGCTGCACTTCTAGTTGGATTTATCATTACTCAATTGTTAAAAGTACCATCCCAAAATCAAGTAGCAGTATCTTGCGAAATATTAAGTTTTGTTGGCTGCATTTGGCTATTACTTTTTAATATTTTATTGTCTATTTTTCAAAATATTCCAAGTGAGGACAACTGCTCTTTGGGTTTTTTAGCACGTGTAAAAATAAAAACACAACGATTTTTTTATCATCTTTTAGCGTTAATGTTTATCACCTTAACATTAATAATAGTGTTTTTATCTTTCCGCATGCTCAGAATTTAAAGCAACACTAATAAATAAGTAATAAAAAAGGAGCAATAACCTTGCTCCTTTTTTATTGTCTCAAGTGAGTTATAGCTTGAAAACAAAATTCATTTATCCAAGCCTTACCTAGTTGCGGCTTTCATATCACTAACAAAATGGCTCAGTTCGTTAAGCATTTTGTTATTATCAGTTAAATTATCTTCAATTATTTTAACTACTGCAGAGCCGCTAATAGCACCAAGAGCACCTGCTTTAAGTGCTTCTTTAACTTGTTGTGGTGTTGAAATACCAAAACCTAAAATGGGTGGAGCTGCATGATATTTCATTAAATTATCGATTAACTTATTTGCGGTGGTTACCACTGTGTTTTTTGGACTTTCAGCATTATCTACACCAGTCACACCAGCGCGACTCAAAACATAAGTATAACCTCTAGAATATGAAGATACAGCACGTAGAGTGTCATCACTTGCGTTAGGCGGAGCAATAAATATAGGAGCTATGCCATGCTTTAACGCTGCTTCTCTAAACGGTTCACTCTCACGAATAGGCACGTCAGCTATTAGCACTGAGTCTACACCTGCATCGCTCATATCACGATAAAATGTATCAATACCACGTGCAAAAACTAGGTTGCCATATAACAATAAGCCAATAGGAATTTGCGGAGCATACTCTCTAACTTGTTTTAATATATCAATGCATATATTAGTGTTAATACCGGCATCTAAAGCGCGCAATGCCGATTTTTGAATTGTTATACCGTCAGCACTTGGGTCAGAAAATGGAATGCCTAATTCTAGTGCATCTGCCCCAGCATCTATTAAGCTTTTTATAATAGCAAAAGATTGATCCGCATTAGGATCGCCAATCATGACAAATGGAATGAAAGCCTGCTCGTTTTTCTCTTTCAGTGCCGCGAACGAAGCTTGGTAACGGGCACCAGCTTGTTGAATTCTTGAGTGTGACATTATGCCTCTCCTCTATGTTTAACTGTTTGTGCTGATGCAGCTTCATCAGGTGAAAGAATAGCGTGTACATGAGCTAAATCTTTATCACCACGACCAGAAAGGTTTACAAGGTAAATAGTTTCAGTCGTGACCGATTCTGCCATTTTCAATGCTTGGGCAAGTGCATGGGATGATTCAAGTGCAGGAATTATGCCTTCGTTCATTGCTAAGGCTTGAAATGCGGCCAACGCTTCATCATCATTGATTGCCACATATTGAGCACGGCCAGTGTCTTTCAAGAATGCATGTTGAGGACCTACAGCAGGATAGTCCAAGCCTGCAGATACAGAGTAAGATTCTTGAATTTGACCGAAATCATCTTGCATGATGTAAGTGTAATTTCCATGCAACATACCTTTTGATCCAGCAACAAGCGTAGCACCATGTTCCTTGGTCTCAATGCCTTTACCGCCTGCTTCAACACCAATAAGCTTAACGCCTTCTTCATGAATAAAGTCGTGGAACATACCAATGGCATTTGAACCACCACCCACAGCAGCAATAACATAATCAGGTAAACGACCTTCTTCTTCAAGGAACTGTGCTTTTGCCTCTTCACCAATCATTTTTTGAAACTCACGAACGATTGTAGGGAAGGGATGTGGGCCAGCAGCAGTGCCTAGTAAGTAGTGGGCATTTTCATAATTTGCAGACCAGTCTCTGAGCGCTTCATTAACAGCATCTTTTAATGTTCCAGAGCCAGCAGTTACCGGTATAACTTCAGCCCCCATTAATTTCATACGAAAGACATTAGGTTGTTGACGTTGACAATCAACAGCACCCATATAAACTTTACATTTTAAGCCAAGCAATGAACAAGCAATAGCCGTTGCAACACCGTGCTGGCCTGCACCTGTCTCAGCAATTATTTCGGTTTTACCCATACGTTTGGCTAGCAGAGCCTGCCCTAAAACTTGGTTAGTTTTATGAGCGCCACCGTGTAATAAATCTTCACGTTTTAAATAAATTTTAGCGAGAGGGTTTTTTACAATATTTCGGCAACAAGTTAATGGTGTCGGCCGTCCGGCATATTTGGTTAATAAATTATTGAACTCAGTTAAAAAGGCCTCATCGGTTTGAGACTCGATAAAAGCTTGTTCTAATTGCTCTAGCGCTGGAACTAATAGTTCGCCAACATACATGCCGCCAAACTCGCCAAAGTAGGCTGGTAAGTAATTTTTTTTCGCTGTGTTATCTGGAGTCTCTTGTTTTATATCTGACATCTTAATAATTCCTAATTTGCGAAAATATTTGAATAAGTTTTTCGCTTGATTTGATACCTGGGCTATCTTCAACACCTGAATTCAGGTCTAGGCCAAATAAATCTACATGGGTTAATTGCTCAATGGCTTGACTAATATTGTCATTATTTAGTCCGCCAGCTAAAAAGCTATTTGATAAGTTTTGCTCACTTAAGGCTAATACTTGCCAATCGAACGACTGACCACTGCCAGGGCTTTGGCCATCAAGTACGTGATGACTTACATACTTATTAAGTAAAGGCACGTTTTGCGCTACTGGACTTGCTTGCCACACCTGACAAAAACTACAGTCGTTTTCAGTAAGCTCGGCAATTAAAGCTGCAATATAATGATTGTCTTCACTACCGTGCAGTTGCACCGCACTTAAACGTAAATCCTTCACTAAGCTTATAATTTCTGCACGTTCTTCATTCACAAAAACGCCGACATACTCTAATTTTGGCGATGCTTGAATAATATTTTTAGCTTGTGCTTTTGTCACATAACGAGGAGATTTCTCTGCAAAAATAAGGCCGCCAAAACGTGCGCCAGCACCAGCTGCAGCACTGGCGTATTTTTCTTCAGTTAATCCACAAACTTTATTGTTGCCATAAATAAGCTTACGACATGCTAAATCAATATCTTGATAAACATTGTTTTTAGGATCCATCAGTGAACTGCCGACTAAAAAACCATCAACAGCAGGGGCTAGCTCTCTAACTTGTGCATTATTGTATATACCTGACTCCGAAATTATAATTCTATCGTCCGGCAAGCTAGGAGCAAAATCAAAGGTACGTGCTATATCGGTACTTAAGTCACGTAAGTTTCGATTGTTGATACCAATCATCTTCGCATTAAGCTTGATTGCTCGGTCGCGTTCATCATAGGTAGAAATTTCAGTTAATATGGCTAAGTTATATTGCTCAGCAACGGCGGCTAATTCGAGGTACTCATCATCTGATAATACGCTAAGCATTAATAAAATAGCATCAGCGCCATAATACCTTGCTAAGTAAACTTGATAGCTATCAACAAAGAAGTCTTTATTAAGTACAGGACACTTTACTGATTGCGTGACCGTTTTTAGGTAATCAAAGTTACCTTGAAAATATTTTTCATCAGTTAACACTGAAATAGCGGCAGCATATTTATCATAGATTTGGCAAATTGCCTTAACATCAAAATCAGGACGGATTAGCCCTTTAGAAGGTGAGGCTTTCTTGCATTCGAGAATAAATCCAGCGTGGGGTTTATCTGCTGTTCTAGTTAATGCTGCGTACATATCTTTAGTGGTTGGTACCAGTTCATCAATGAAACTGGCTAAAGGTTTGCTTATTTTTAAAGCATCAATTTCAATGCGCTTATCATCAACTATTTGTTCGAGAATATTTTTTTCTGCTGAAGTATTATTAAAGGTATTCATGCTATTTTTCAGCCTTTTTGTCACTTGAATTTGATGAGAAGTCTTGATTAGAAAGTTCTACTAATGTTGATAACGTTATTAAAGCTTTACCGGAGGAAAGTACTTCACTTGCTAATTGTGCAGCTTGAGTAAGTGAGTCAGCCTTATTGTGTAAATACAGTAATGCGGCGCAGTTAATGATCACCGCCGCATTGTGTGCCTCTTTGCCTTGTCCTGATAAAATGGCTTTAATGATATTGGCATTTTCTTTTGGCGTGCCGCCTTGAATATCATCAAGAGAGTAATTTTTCAAGCCAAAATCTTGCGGCGAAATAGTACGCTCAACTAGTTCACCGTTATTAATTTCAACAATTTGAGTTTCGCCATGCAGGGCTATTTCATCTAAGCCGCTGCCATGAACAACAAAGGCGCGGTTAACACCTGTAAGTGTTAACGCATGTGCCATCGGCATTAGTAACTCTGGCGTATATACGCCAAGCAGCATTATATTGGGTTTAGCTGGATTAACCAGAGGCCCTAAAATATTAAAAAGGGTACGAATGCCCATTGCCTTACGTACTGGTGCCGCATGTTTAAAACCAGAGTGGTAAGCAGGGGCATATAAAAAACATAAGTTTGTTTGTTCTAAACAGTGATTTGCTGTTGTAGGAGACATGGATAAATTAACACCAAAAGCTTCAAGTAAATCAGCAGAGCCAGACATACTAGATACACTTCGATTCCCATGTTTTGCCATTTTTAAACCACAAGCTGCCGCTAGAATTGCTGCGGTGGTTGAAATATTAATGGTATTAGCACCATCGCCGCCAGTACCAACACAATCAGCAACTATCTCATTATTAGTACGCTGAGGAAATGATGTCGCAGCAGAGCGAATAGCTAGTGCAGCGCCAGCAATTTCTTGTGGTGTTTCACCTTTTATTTTCAGTGCAGTTAGTACACTTGCCATTAACGCTGGCGTTATATTGCCTTGGAGAACTTGCTGGAAAAAATCATGGCTTTGTGTTTGATTTAAATCAAGACCATCAACGAGTAAAGGTAAAATAGTGTTGGTATCAGCCATGGTAATTGTTTTTGAATGAGTCATTTTATACTCCAGTAACTTTGTGGTTAAGTGATGGCGCTAGCTCTAGTAAATATTTAATGCTTTGCGCTAATAAGGTGGCGCCGAAGGTTGTTAATATTGACTCAGGGTGAAATTGAAAAGCTAAAACTGCATCCTTTTCACGGCTAATGGCCATACACATGCCATTATAGTCGGCGATGACTTCCAATGTTTTCGGGATATCTTTACCTACCAAAGAGTGATAACGCGCAACAGGCAACGGGTTTTGTATATTCAAAAAAGCACCACTACCCGTATGGGTAATATTAGAGGCTTTACCATGGACAATTTCTTCAGCTCTGTCGACACGACCGCCATAATGCTCGATTAAGGCTTGATGACCCAAACAAATTCCCATCATCGGAATACGCCCTGCACATTTTTTAATAAGTGCCATTAAGCAACCCGCATTTTTCGGTTCGCCTGGGCCAGGAGAAAGAACCAATAATACTGGCTCTGAAGTCATTGTCGTGTGTTCGAGCATTTTTTCAAAAATAAAGTCAGCATTGATAGTATTTCGATAAACACTAGGCTCAAAGCCTAAACATTGAAATTCATCGACTAGGTTATAGGTAAAAGAATCTAAGTTGTCGAGCATAAATAATTTAGTCATGGGCTTGCTCCTTTGCTGAAGCATTGGCAGCTGCAATAGCATTAATAACTGCTTGTGCTTTTTGCTTTGTTTCATTGGCTTCACTGATGGGGTCTGAGTCATAAACAACACCCGCACCAGCTTGTACTTGCGCAATATTGTCTTTAACAAAGGCTGAGCGTATAACTATACAGGTGTCCATTTCACCTGTGCCAGTTAAGTAGCCTACCGCGCCGCCATAACTGCCGCGTCTTTTACCTTCAACTTCTCGAATAAGTGATGTTGCTTTTACTTTAGGTGCGCCTGATAGCGTGCCCATATTCATACAAGCTTGATAAGCGTGCAACGCATCAAGACCTGTTTGTAAAGTACCGCAAACTCTAGAAACTAAGTGCATTACATGAGAGTAGCGATCTACTTTGAGCAAATCAGCAACATAACGGGTGCCCGGTTGTGAAACCCTAGCAATATCATTTCGCGCTAAATCGACCAGCATAATATGTTCGGCAGATTCTTTTTTATCTTGCCTAAGCTCAAGTTCAATACGACTATCTAGGTCTAATGAAATATTACCTTGCTTATCAAAACCGCGAGGGCGCGTTCCTGCTATAGGGTAAATCTCTACGTGGCGATTGCTGGCTTGATATTTTAATGCGGATTCAGGAGAGGCGCCAAAAATACAAAAGTCACTGTCCTTTAAATAGAACATGTACGGGCTTGGGTTACTAATTTTTAGAGCTTTATAAGCGCCGATGGAGTCAAAACAAGGTAAAGTAAAAGTTCGTGATGGTACAACTTGAAAAATATCACCCGCTTTAATGTTTTCTTTTAATTGCTCTACAATCTGACAGTAACGTTCGTCACTAATATCTACTTGCAATTCATCATTTGAGTTTTGTTGATTATTAATATCAGCGAATGACGGACTGAATTGTGAAACTTGTTCTGCACTGACAGAACTGGATAGTTCTTCTTTAATCTGAGCAACTCGCGCCGTTATAGCTAATTGGCTTTGGTGAGTTTTATCAGCGTTATCGAATGAAAAAACATTACCAATAATTTCAGTGCTTTGTAATTCATGGTCAATAATTACTAAGGTTTCAGCTAAATAATAAACAAAATCAGGACAGCTATTGTCGCCATTATCTACAGGGGGTAACTCTTCGGCTATTGCCATGAGATCAAAGGCAAATACGCCACCTAAAAAGACTGAAAAAGGGTGACTGTTATCATCAGTGAGCTGATTAAATAATCGTAAACTGTGTAATTGATTTGTTGCGCTTAAGCGAGCCTTTTCATCAAGGTCTTTAGCAACTTCATTGAATGTGGCTTGAAATGATTTTCCATCAGCAGCGACGATCACTTGAGCATGATCTTCTAACTGAGATGTCGCGAAGTTAAGCGCAGCTTCACCATTAATAGATAAAGCGGAAAATGTAACGATATTGCCATCACACACAATTTTTAAGGCAGCGTCAGTTAATAATAAGCTTTTTAATAAATGTTTTTTATCAATCTCGGCAGATTCTAATAAAATATTATGCTGCTGTTGATGACATAATAATTGATAAACACTTAACGGGTCGCTTTGATAGTAGGTGTTATCTCGTATGGTATTCACCCCTATAAGAGATGAACCGCTTATTTCATTTGGTATGTTTTTAGTCATATTGAGTACTTCTATAGAGTTTATTTAAATAAAAATGGTCAGCCTGCATAAATGGGCAATAGCCACCAAATAAACCATGTTTTTGTTCTATTCATTTTAATCCCTTGCAAATCGATGAATTCTCTAACGCTTTAACGAGAAAAACCCGCTAATAGGAGCGGGTTTTTTGAAATTTGTTTTACCTTTTTAAAGATATACGCAATTATCACAACCCATTATGTCGAGTTATGCCACCACCAAATTGATGTTATGTTTTTTATTGCTGTATTCATCTTTCTATATGCCTTTGAGAAGCCGTACGGTATTTACTTTAAGCTTCTTTTATTTTCAATTAATAATAAAGGAAAGAGTATCATTACTTACCCGTTATCAGTAAACTTATCTTAATACTAAGATTTACCTCTATAGAAGACCTTATTATGGCGTTGCTGTCAACCACTGATTTCCCTCATCAGATAGTAAAAACCGAAGGTTTTGCCCATAAGCGTATCGACTTGCATAGCCATACAAATTGTTCTGATGGTAGCTTGTCTCCGCAAAGCTTGATAGATAGGGCTGCTAACTTTCAAATTGATGTTTTAGCCATTACAGATCACGATACTGTCGCTGGTATTGATATAGCGCAAAAGTATATTGAAGAGAAAAAAATTCCACTTAAATTGATAACTGGCATTGAAATATCAACTGCTTGGCAAGGTTTTGAAATTCATATTGTTGGTTTGAATATTGACAAGGAGAATTGCGATTTACAAGCACTGATAGTAAAGCAGCAAGAAGCAAGAGAGCAACGTGCTATTTCAATGGGAGAAAAACTAGCAAAATGTGGTTTTTCAACAGTTTATGCTGATGCTAAAGAAATGGCCGGTCAAGGCTCAATAACCAGAGCTCATTTTGCTAAAGTGCTTCATCAGCAAGGACATGTAAATACCATGCAGCAAGCTTTTGATAAATACATAGGTAAAAAAGGCTCTAAAGGGCAGCGCGCATATGTAAAACCTAATTGGTGCAGTATTGAGGAAGCGGTTCAAGCTATTCATCAAGCTGGCGGCAGTGCAGTTATGGCTCACCCAATTAGGTATGATCTCTCTGCTAAGTGGTTACGTCGCTTAATTGTTCACTTTAGCGAAGTCGCTGGTGACGGTTTAGAAGTGGTTTTACCGCAGATGAACCCAGAGCAAAGACGAAAAATGTTGGCTTATTGTGAGGAGTACAATTTGTTTTCTTCAATGGGATCTGATTTTCATTATCCTAATAAATGGAGCGATTTAGGACGGAACTTAACTATGCCCGTTGGTGCTAAGCCTGTTTGGGCGCAGTGGCAATAAATATTAGCAAAATACTCAAATACATCTTTGATCAAAGTAAACACGCAAGTCACAACGAATTGTTTCAGCTGATAAATATACTAAGCACTTAACAATAAATAAAAACAAGTTTTAAAGGTAAGGAAAGTCTCATGAGTCAGTTTTTTTATGTACACCCAGATAACCCTCAGGGTCGTTTAATGAAACAAGCGGCAGAAATCATCAAAAAAGGTGGCGTGATTGTTTATCCTACCGATTCAGGTTATGCCTTAGGTTGCCACTTAGGTGATAAAAAAGCACTAGAACGTATTTGTAGTATTAGAGATATAAATAAAGATCATAACTTTACTTTAGTTTGTCAAGATTTATCACAATTATCAGAATATACGCGGGTCGATAACAGTGCTTATCGCCTGCTCAAAAATAATACTCCTGGTGCTTATACTTTTATTTTTAAAGGCAGTAAAGAAGTACCTAAGCGCTTGTTAAACCCTAAAAAGAAAACAATAGGCATTAGGGTGCCTGATAATACTATCGCACAAGCCTTGTTGACTGAACTGGCAGAGCCTATAATGTCTACCAGTTTAATTATGCCTGGCCAAGAAATGGCTGAGTATGATCCTGAACACATTCGAGATTTATTAGAGCATCAAGTTGATCTTATTATCAACGGTGGGCATTTAGGGGAACACCCAACCACTGTAATTGATTTTTCTAATGACGATATTGAAATATTACGCGTAGGAGAGGGCGATCCTTCTCCATTTCAATAACTTAGAGTTAAGCGCAAGTTAATAATTGCACTTTCATAGGTGGTTGAACCTGAAAATGAGCCAGAAGTTAGCTACTAGGGAGCTGCTACTGACGTAACAGAGTAAAAGATAATGACGGTTGACAAGAAAAAACAAGAACGAAAAGATGAAGCCATAGATAAAAAATATGGTACACGAGGCACAGAGAAAAAAGGTAGCGCTAAAAAAGGTTTAAGCAAGCAAAATATTGCTAAGAAAGGCGCAGGTAAAAAAGGTCAGCATAAAAAAGAACCTGAAAAGGTCGAGAAAGTTAACTTCCAAAAAGCGACACATACTGACTCAGAGAAAGTTCAAAAAGTATTAGCGCGCGCTGGTAAAGGCTCCCGTCGTGAAATGGAAACTATGATCAGTGAAGGTAGAGTAAGTATTGATGGTAGAGTCGCATTTTTGGGTGATCGAATTACTGGTACTGAGCAAATTAGGCTTGATGGCCATCACGTTAAGCTAACCGCACAAGATGAAGATATTTGTCGTGTTCTTGTATATAACAAACCTGAAGGTGAAATGTGTACCCGTAAAGACCCTGAAGGCAGACCAACGGTTTTTGATCGTCTTCCGCCACTTGAAACGGGTCGTTGGGTTGCGGTAGGTCGTTTAGATATTAATACCTCAGGCATGTTATTGTTTACCACTGATGGTGAATTAGCTAACCGATTGATGCATCCTTCGCAAAAAGTCGAACGTGAATATGCGGTGCGTGTTTTTGGTGAAATCAATGAGGCTATGTTACAAAGATTACGTGCAGGCGTTACGTTGGAAGATGGTCCAGCGCGCTTTCAAAAAATTACATATCGCGGCGGTGAAGGCCGAAATCATTGGTTCCATGTAGTTTTATCTGAAGGGCGTAATCGTGAAGTACGTCGTTTATGGGAAAGCCAAGAAGTACAAGTAAGCCGCCTTATTCGTGTGCGCTACGGTGATATGGAAATGCAGCGTCAGTTGCCTATGGGCGGGTGGCGAGAGTTGGCTTTAAAAGAAGTTAACTATTATCGTAAATTAGTGAATTTGACACCTGAATCAGACAGTAAAGTTAAAGTTGATGAAAAGGCCATGGATAATGCCAAAAGTCGCCGAATTCGTCGTTCAGTTAAAAAACATCAACAACGTCATCAGCAAAGTACTCGTCGTCGTCATAAGTAGCCGTAGTAGAAGTAAAGATTATGCATTATCAATTAATTGAAGATCAGTTAAGTTTAAATAATTTATGTGAACAACTAGCTAAAGCTAAAGTATTAGCTATAGATACCGAGTTTGTTCGTACTCGAACTCTATATGCTAAGTTAGGACTGCTTCAGGTTTGTGATGGTGAGCTGTTAGCTCTTATTGATCCACTTGCTATTGATGATTTATCCCCTTTTTGGCAATTACTTACTAATGCCAATATCACCAAAGTATTGCATGCCTGCTCAGAAGATTTAGAAGTGTTTTTGACGGCAGGAAACTGCCAACCGATAAATTTAATTGATAGTCAGATCATGATGTCATTTTTGGGCCATGGTTTATCTTTAGGTTATGCGGCTATGGTAAAACATTTCACTGATATCGAATTAGATAAGTCTGAGTCACGAACTGACTGGATTAGAAGGCCATTAACAGACAAGCAATTAGCCTATGCCAGTGCTGATGTTGAGCATTTGTTTTTTCTTTATCCTAAGTTATTAGCGCAATTAACTGAAAGTGGCTTTTTAGCTTACGCAAAGTTGGAAACGCAAAGTATGATTGATAAAAAATTTACCCCGGTAGTTGAAAGTGAAATGTATCTTAATATTAAGATGAGTTGGCGTTTAAATCCTAAGCAATTAAATAGTTTAAAGTACTTAGCAAGTTGGCGCTTTCAACAAGCACAAAAGCGCGACTTACCTATTGGTTTTGTTGCAAAAGATCATACTTTGATGGCATTAGCGCAGAGTAATCCTGTAAGTGTTGGTGCTATGTTAAACCTTGAAGGGGCCGAAGCACTTGATATTCGCCACAAAGGCAAAGCCATGTTGGCGGTTTTAAACCAAGCAGATAAAGCAGGAATAAGTACCTACCCTGAAAAAATTAACCGCTTAGATGAATATCCAGGCTACAAGCAAATTTTTAAAAAAGTAAAAGCTTTCTTAGTTAACGTAGGTGAACAGAATGGCTTAGCTATTGAAAATATAGCTTCAAAAAAGCAGATCAATCAATTCTTAACCTGGCAATTTGACCTTAATGGTGCCCGTAATATTGATAATAAGGTCGAGTTATTATCAAGTTGGCGTGATGAGCTGTTTGGTCAAGACTTGTTAGCGTTTACTAAACAAGGCTATAAATAAAGGGCGATTATCTTTATTTTTGTTGTAAATCACTTTCTAAACTTACATTTCCGTTAACAATATTTCATGGCGTCACTATGGGGTTCACTCTGGCCTCATGATATATTGAATACTCAGTCTTCTTACTCATTACCTATAGGTCTCCATTATGCTATGTGCTATTTATAAAAGTCCCAGAAAAGCTCAAACTTACCTCTTTGTTAAAACGCGTGATGACTTTTCTTCAATCCCGGACGGGTTGATGAAAACTTTTGGTACGCCCGTATTGGTTACCTTAATTAATCTAGCGACTAAAGAGAAACTGGCGATGGCTGATTTAGATAAAGTGAAAAAAAATCTTAATGAACAAGGTTTTTATTTACAATTACCACCACCACAAGAAGATTTATTAAAAGAACATAAAGCTGCTATGAATGCTAAAAATGAGCAAGGAGAGCTTTAATGAAATTATTTCTGAAAGTCTCAGTGCTATCGACATTATTAGCTATTAGCTCAACCAAGCAATCAACGGCAGCTCAGACAGAGTTAACCGAAGCAGGCTTTGCTGAGTATGTACTAACCCTTAAAGCTGAAGCACTGAAACAGGGTTTCAGTCAGGTATTGATTGATGAAAGTTTTGCTAAAGTAAAATTTCATAAACGTGCGGTTAAGGCTGATAGAAGTCAACCTGAAAATGTCGAAACACTTGATACTTATCTGCCAAAACGGGTACCTAAGTGGAAAGTGGATAAAGCGAGAGCTTTGTATAAAGAGCACCAAGTATTATTAAATCAGATTGGTGAAAAGTATCAAGTTCAGCCGCGATTTATCGTTGCCTTATGGGGACTTGAGACAAACTTTGGTAAATTTACCGGTGGTTACAATGTAATTTCTGCTTTATCAACATTAGCTTATGAAGGTAGGCGGGAAATTTTTTTTAAAAAGCAATTAATGGCAGCATTGACAATTCTAGATGAAGGTCATATTAATATTGAAAATATGAAGGGCTCTTGGGCTGGAGCTATGGGACAAAATCAGTTTATGCCTACCTCTTTTTTAGGTTATGCAGTTGATGGTGACGGTGACGGTAAAAAGGATATCTGGCAAAACCAAGCCGATGTTTTTTCATCTATGGCAAATTATTTACAAAAAGAAGGTTGGAGTGATGAGTTAACTTGGGGTCGCCAGGTTAAGTTACCTAAAGGTTTTGACACCACTTTAGCCATACCAAAGAATACGGGTAGTCGGAAAAACTGGCTAAAAGCATGGTCTGATACTGAAAGAACATTAGCCCAATGGCAAGCTCTTGGTGTAAGACGCGCTGATGGCACCAGCTTACCTAATGTTGATATTAAAGCAGCACTCGTTTTTCCTGATGATGAAAATGGTCGTGTATATCTCGCCTATGACAATTATAAGAGTTTAATGCACTGGAATTTATCCTATTATTTTGTCAGCTCTGTGGGCCATTTATCTGATCGTATTAAATTTCCACCTATAAAATAAATCAATAATTAACGTAAATTAACAAACAAAGTAGTAGTAAATGATCGATAACAACACGCAAGAACAGCCTTTTTGGCAAACTAAGACCTTAGCTGAAATGACTCGCCCCGAATGGGAGTCATTATGCGATGGTTGTGCAAAGTGCTGCCTTAATAAGTTTATCGATGATGAGCATACTGATGACGAGTCGGAACTTTTGCCGACCGATCATATAAAAGAGGGCGAGCATATATTTTATTCTAATATTGCTTGCCACTTGCTCAATGAAAAGTCTTGTCAATGTTCTAAATATGATCAGCGCACTACGTTAGTACCTGATTGTGTGCGGTTAACACAAGAAAACATAGATGCAGTATTTTTTATGCCGCCAAGCTGTACTTATCGCCGCTTACAAGAGGGCCGAGGTATGCCATCGTGGCACCCCTTGTTACATAAAGGTAAAAAGTCAGCAATGCATAAAGCGGGAATGTCGGTAAGAGGAAAAATAGTCAAAGATAATGAAGTCAGCATTGAAAACTTTGAAGATCATATTGTCATGTGGCCGCTTAATGACCTTGATTAAAACTGATTATGTGACCGTTTGAATGAAAAATACCTTTCAACCTTCCCCAATGATAAAAGGTGAGCAGCAAAGCCTACTCTTCTTACATATTGCTGTCTTTCTTTTCGGTGGCACAGCACTTTTTTCTAAACTCATTGGCCTACCTGCTCTTGATATTACAGTCTATAGAACTGGCATAGCGGCGTTAGCACTTTTTATATTACTAACGTTGCAAAAGAAACAAATAACCTTAGCAACTAGGCAGGACTACGGCATAGCCATCCTATTAGGGATTGTGGTTGGCATACACTGGGTAACCTACTTTGCTGCTATGCAAATGGCAGGAGTTACTGTTGGCATCATTGCCTTTTTTACTTATCCTGTCATTACTGTTTTTATTGAACCTTTATTTAATAAAAGTGTGCCGAAAGTAAAAGATATGCTGATGGCATTAGTTGTTATTGTCGGCATAGTGTTATTAATACCTGAAGTAAGTTTGGGCAATCAAATTACCTTAGGTATTATTACCGGTGTTTTTTCGGCGGTATTTTTTGCCTTAAGGAATGTATTACATAAAAACTATTTCTCCCATTATTCTGGCCCGCATGCCATGTTGTATCAAACCTTAGTCGCTTGTTTGATGTTATTTCTTTTTGTTGATATACCACCAACACAAGTATCGACAAGTGATTGGATGTTGCTGTTGTTGGTGGGGGTAGTTTTTACTGCAACACCTCATGCGCTATTTGCCTCGAGTTTACGAAATTTGTCGGCGACAACTGCAGGCTTGATATCTTGTTTGCAGCCATTATATGGCAGCGTATTGGCATTCTTGCTATTGCATGAACGCCCAGGTTTATTAACTATTATTGGCGGGTTGTTGGTTATAAGTGCTGCGGTTTTTGAAACATGGTCAGTGAGTAAAGGTAGACTTTAATATTTTTTGTTAATTGCTTTACTAAAAGAAAAGTAGACTTGCTGTAAGCCTTGGTTATATTCGTTGTTGAAATTAATGTTTAGTGCGTTATCTTGATAGTTAAATTTTGAAAACTGAATAAGTAAACATTGTCGATTTAAGATTTTTTGACACTGTGTTGCTACTTGAGCAAAAACAAAGGCATTTAAGTAACCTTCAAGTTGAATTCGATTTAACTCTGTATAACCTTCATTTCTCATATCTATTCTAAACTGTTGGCATAGCTGCCAATCACAGTCTTTAGGTGAAGACATCACTTCGCTTAGGATAACTTTACTCGATTCCGTTATTTTCGATAGTAAATTATGACTACCAATAAATGAAAAACTGGTGAAAAATACGTCTAAATCTTGATGGTGAGCTAAATTTATCAAATGTATGAAGGGTTGATAGGTACCAACAAAGATTATCGCATCAATCGGTTGAGCAGCTAATTTCGTTAATGTATGCGTCAAATCATTAGTATTACCTTCGGTAAAGAGTTGTGAGTGCCGCTGTTAATTTCTTATTGGTGAGTATTTTATTAACTGCTCTTTGTGCCGTTAAGCCAAATTCATCAGCTTGAATCACTAAGGCAATTTTTTTTAACATTTTGTATGTTTATTAAATAATCAATTTGTGATTTCATCTCTTGGTAATAACTGGCACGCAAATTAAAAATATTATTACTAGTAGGTTTGCGTAGAAAGTCGGCGCCAGTAAATGGCATGAGATAGGGGACTTGGCTTTTAGTTAATATAGGTAATATCGCGTGAGAGGTTGGCGTACCAACATAATTAAAGAGTGCTAATACTTCTTGCTCAATGAGGTTTTTAGTATTACGCACGGTGTTTTTGGGCTCATAACCATCATCTAAGCTGATGATGGTTATGAGCCTATTATGAATGCCGCCGAATTTATTCATGCGATTAAAGTAGGTATTTGCACCCTTACTCAGTTCTATTCCTAAGTCGGAAGTTGGGCCGATCAAGGCATTAGACATACCTAGTTTTATTGTGTTTAGTTGGGGGATTTATTGGGCTGTTCGCTGGCAAGTACTGAATAGCTATTGAGGGCTACAAGTAAACAGGGTAATAAAGGTAGGTAAAATTTCAGCAACGTTGAAGCCCCGTAGCTAAGAAAAGAATACACTATCAATCAATGCTAGCATATTCTCTTATAACTTCGATTGCTAGTTCACTGCTAGGGTTTTTTCGCACAAACTAGACGGTTAATAAGTATTACAGCAAAGGCTATTGTATATAGCGCATAAACCATAATCATCCATTGTGGCATGCTATAACCTAAAAACTGCCAGCTTATTTCGCCGCAATCTCCTGTTGCTTCAAACAAAAATGGAATCCACTCATGTAATGGCGCCCAAGCGGGGAAGTTAGGAATGAACTCACAGCTAAAAAAGAGAGAGCCGCTATTCTCTTGCATTTCCACATGCTCTAGGGCAATTATTCCCCCCCAAATTGCGCCAGTACCCCACAAAACATAAGCCAGTAATCTAGCTAGCATATACTGAGGAGCTAATGTACCAATAGCTCCACCAGCGAAGATAGCTAAAATAGCAAGCCGCTGGTATACACACATGATACAAGGTGCTAAATCCAGTATGTATTGAAAAAATAAGGCGGATAGCTCCAAGCCTAATGCGGAAAATGCTAGCAGTAACCATGCTTGTTTTTTTGTCGTTAGATTGCTTAAGTAGTTCACAAAAGCTCCTTTAAAAAGTTCTATAAAAAAAGCCTCTACGTGAATAGAAGCTTTTTAAGGGTACCAGAAAGAAATTGCTAATAGGTCATTTCTTTTTGTATGTTTACATTATTAATGTAAACAATTAATACTTGTACTTAGTTGATTAATAAATGCACATAAATGCTAGCAGCATAACCTAGAGCAATTACTGGCATCCATTTTAAATGGCTAAAGAAAGTATAATATCCTCTCGCTTGCCCCATTAGGGCAACACCAGCAGCTGAGCCAACAGATAATAAACTACCACCAACACCGGCGGTCAATGTAACTAACAGCCATTGGGTGTGTGACATCTCAGGGTTCATAGTTAATACAGCAAACATGACCGGGATGTTGTCAACAATAGCAGATAAAATACCTACTAAAATGTTGGCATTAGTAGCGCCTAACTCACCGTACATAAACTCTGAAACCATACCAAGGTAGCCAAGGAAACCTAAACCACCAACAGCTAAAATAACACCGTAGAAGAAGAATAATGTATCCCACTCGGCTTTGGCTATTTTGTCAAAGATATCAAAGTTATCTTCAATTTTATGGCTGGTAGGTAAGTCAGAGGTATCGATCTCTCCTTGACCAGACATACGAATGTAGTAACCAAAGAATTTCAAATAAGCTAAACCTAACATCATGCCAAATACAGGAGGTAAGTGTAGGAAGTTATGGAAAGATACCGCAGTAATAATGGTTAAAATAAATAGACCAACGATGATTAAACCACCCTTTTTGATTGGTGTTATTTCGTTTGAGTCTGAACTTGGGTTACCTTTAGGTATGAAAAATTGCATAATAAATGCAGGGATAAGAAAGTTAACCACAGATGGTAAGAATAGCGCGAAGAATTCAGTAAACTGAACAATACCTTTTTGCCAAACCATTAAGGTCGTAATATCACCAAATGGGCTAAAGGCGCCACCA
The DNA here is from genome assembly GCF_000764185.1 of Colwellia psychrerythraea. Classification (GTDB taxonomy): domain Bacteria; phylum Pseudomonadota; class Gammaproteobacteria; order Enterobacterales; family Alteromonadaceae; genus Colwellia; species Colwellia psychrerythraea_B. The sequence goes on along the minus strand of NZ_JQEC01000011.1, from coordinate 63,776 downwards.
GCATTAGCACCTACTACAATATTAATACAGCTCATGGCAATAAATTTAGGTTCATCTTTGCCAACAGCTAAGACTACAGCGCACATAATTAATGCTGTTGTTAAGTTATCAGCGATTGGAGAAATAAAGAAAGCTAAAATACCAGTGATCCAAAACAATGCTTTATAACTAAAGCCTTTTTGTACAAGCCAATCACGTAGTGAATCAAAGACACCACGTTCTAAAAGGGCATTGATATAAGTCATGGCAACTAATAAGAAAAAGAATAGCTCGGCATATTCAAGGAAATTATGGCGAATTGCTACTTCTGCAGCATGTGGCATACCATTCGCGCTGTAATACGCAGCGATTAAAATCCAAATCAGGCCAGCAGCGAGTAGCACTGGCTTAGATTTTCTTAAATGCAATTGCTCTTCTAAAATCACGAGCGAATAAGCTAGTACAAAGATGGCTATGGCAGTATAGCCAATCCAATGACTGGTCAAATCAATGCTTTGATGTGCTGCCTCAGAAGCAAAAGCCATGCTTGGAAAAAGCACTGCTGATAACGCCAGTAAAACGTATACAAGTGGTTTCATGTGATTCTCTAAATGGGATGTAAAGTTATATGCTAATTTAGCGATTATTATTCGACTTTAATTCTAACAAATTTTTTACGGAATGACACAGGAATGCTATTGAATTGTATTAATTTTATTGATAGCAGTGATCAATTTGATTTATAACAAGCTAACGGCAAGTTATAAATTTCAATTGCTTGTAACTTTATCGAGCTTGTGCATAAATGTACTTCTGGTACAATCTGTTGTTAAATTTATCCTTATTCACTTTATTTAGGTAACTATAGTCAATGGTCATAAAAGCTAAAAGCCCAGCAGGATTTGCGGAACAATATATCGTAGAATCTATTTGGAATGGTGGTTTTCCTCCAGGCTCTATATTACCCGCTGAGCGAGAACTCTCTGAACTTATCGGGGTAACTCGAACTACGCTTAGAGAAGTATTACAACGTTTGGCTCGAGATGGTTGGTTAACAATTAAACATGGTAAGCCGACTAAGGTAAATAACTTTTGGGAAACCTCTAGTTTAAATATTTTGGAAACATTGGCACAATTGGATCAAGATGGAATTCCTGACTTAGTTGATAACCTATTATCTGCGCGCACTAATATTAGCGCTATTTACATTCGAGGGGCATTAAAAAATAACCCTGAAAAAGCCATTGAATGCCTGCAAGCTTATATAGATGTAGAAGATACGGGTGAAGCCTTTGCACAATTTGATTATGAATTAAATAAAGAATTAGTAGTCGCCTCAGATAACTCTATTTATTTATTAATTCTTAATGGATTTAGAGGTTTATATTCACGCATTGGTAGTTTGTATTTTGCTCACCCTAAGGGCAGGGAGATCTCTAGAGCTTATTATCAATCGTTAATAGAACTTGCTAAAGCTAATCAATTCGATGAAGCTATTTTGGCTGTACGTAAGTACGGTATTGAATCAGGGAAATTGTGGGCTGATCTTAAGGACGATGTCTTTAAAGAGTTATCTGAAGATTAATATATAATCTCTAATAGATTATATTCAGTGAAAAATAAAGACGACATTAGTCGTCTTTATTTTTTTGTGGACAGCTGGCAATGATTTTATCTTCTCCAGATTTAGTTTCTTGAACAATCTTAACGTCAAAGTGCCATAAATAATGTAAGTGTTTTAATACTTCATCTTTTGAGTCACCAAGCTCTACGTCATTGTGTGGTGTATATCTCAGAGTTAGTGCCCTATCGCCATCAATATTTGCATCAATTATTTGAATATTAACTTCAATATTACTGAGGTTATATTGATTTGCCAGGTTTTGACGAACTTTCTTATAACCTTGCTCGTTATGAATTGCGCCAATTTCAACATAGTTATTGTCACTATCATCGTGAATATGAAACAGTTTAAAGTCCCGTATTAGTTTTGGTGATAAATATTGACTGATAAAACTTTCATCTTTGAAGTTCTCCATAGCAAAATGCAAAGTATCAACCCAATTACTTCCTGCTATTTCTGGAAAGTACTCTTTATCTTCTGCTGTTGGGTGTTCACAGATGCGTCTGAGATCAATGAACATATTAAAACCTAATGCATAAGGGTTTATGCCTGAATAATATTTACTATTATATTCGGGTTGTGCGACAACATTAGTATGACTATGCAAAAACTCTAACATAAACTTATCAGTCACTAAGCCCTCATCGTACAAATGGTTCAAAATTGTATAGTGCCAAAAGCACGCCCAGCCTTCATTCATTACTTGAGTTTGTTTTTGAGGGTAAAAGTATTGTGATATCTTTCTGACAATTCGAACTATTTCTCTTTGCCATGGCTTCAGCAAGGGGGCATTTTTTTCAATGAAGTATAAAATGTTTTCTTGAGGCTCTTTAGGGAATTGATACTTTTTTTCATTTTCTTTTTGTTCTTTCCTAGGCACCGTACGCCAAAGTGCGTTTACTTGGGACTGTAAATATTCGGCACGCTCAGATTGCCTTTTAAGCTCTTCATCTAATGATATCTTTTGTGGTCTTTTGTACCTATCAACGCCATGACTCATTAATGCATGACAAGCATCTAACGTTGCCTCAACCTCACTAATACCGTGTTTTTGCTCGCATTGTGCAATATAGTTTTTTGCAAATAATAAGTAATCGATGATAGAGCTAGCATCCGTCCAAGACTTAAATAAGTAGTTTCCTTTAAAAAATGAGTTATGACCATAACAAGCATGTGCCATGACTAAAGCTTGCATAGTTAAGGTGTTCTCTTCCATTAGGTAAGATATACATGGGCTTGAATTTATTACAATTTCATAAGCTAAGCCCATTTGACCACGTTTATAATTTTGTTCAGTTTGAATAAATTTCTTACCAAATGTCCAATGACTATAACCAATTGGCATGCCGACGCTTGCATAAGCATCCATCATTTGTTCTGCAGTAATGACTTCTATTTGATTGGTATAGGTATCTAAACGATAAAAGTCGGCAACTCTAGCTATTTCGTATTGGTATTGCCCTAACAATTCAAATGTCCAATCAGGAGTATCATCTAGCGGCGTAATTTTTATTTTTTGAGTTTTTTCATTTTGATAATTTGTCATCAATCCCCCATTTATTCTGCTAAGCGGCACTTTGTGTACTTTTCTTGAAAAGCTCCCTAAATACCGGGTAAATATCAGCAACTTCTTTGATATGTTGCATGGCAAAGTTAGTATGAGACTCTTCGACCTGTTGATAGTGCTTCCACAAGGTCTGGTGAGCTCTTTGGGTTATTTCTATATAACTAAAGTAGCGACTTTTTGGTAATATCTGTTGCTCTAACAGTGTTTGACATCGTGGTGAGTCATCAGCCCAATTATCGCCATCGGATGCTTGTGCACCATAAATGTTCCACTGATTATCATAGCGTTCGCAGATTATTTCGTTCATTAATTCTAAAGCACTCGAGGCGATGGTGCCGCCAGTCTCTTGTGAATAAAAGAACTCATGTTCATCTACCTCTTTAGCCTGGGTATGATGTCTAATATAAACAACATCAATATTTTTATAACTACGGCTAAGAAATAAATAAAGTAAAATATAAAAGCGTTTAGCCATTTCCTTGGTCGCTTGATCCATTGAGCCTGATACATCCATTAAGCAAAACATAACAGCCTTGGAAGTAGGCACAGCTTGTTTGGCATAATTTCTAAAACGTAAATCGAAAGTATCAATAAAAGGAACCTTTTCTATTTTTCGTTTTAGTGTTTCTATTTCAGCAACTAAGGCACGTTTTTTCTGGATATTGTCATGTTTATCATTATTTAGCGTTAAAAGCGCTAGCTCAAGTTTCTTTAACTGCTTACGTTTTGAAGACGTCATTGCAATTCGCCGAGCAATAGAGCCTTGTAGTGATTTAACAATATCGATATTTGAGGCAACACCTTCAGCACAAAAGCCACTTCGTACTGTTTTATATTCAATTAACTTATCAAGTTGGTTTTTTTCAAGGTTGGGCAGCTCTAGGTCTTCAAAAAGCAGGTTTAGATACTCTTCTTTAGAAATTGAAAAAGTAAACTCGTCTTCGCCTTCGCCACTATCGCTTGCATCTCCTTGGCCAGCGCCTTGACCTTGTTGTTTTGGTGGGCGTGGTATTTTATCACCAGTTGAAAACTGATCATTGCCGGGGTGAACTTTATCTTTTATTCCGCCACCTCCTTGATGAAAAGTAGGCTCTGAAAGATCCCGTTTTGGAATGATAATGTTTTCACCTGAATCAATATCTGTCACACCACGCTGATTTATAGCTTCAGAAACAGATTTCTTAATTTGGTTTTTATAACGCCTTAAAAAACGTTGACGGTTAACGGTACTTTTATTTTTACTATTAAGACGTCTATCAATAAAATTGGCCATTTGCGCTCCTTATCTCTTTTGCTATATTTATATCCTTTTGCGTAAGAGATATGACTAGGATGATTTTCTTACCCTTAAATACCACTCTGATAACAAACGTACTTGCTTTTGGGTGTAACCTTTGGTCATCATACGTTTTACGAAGTCATCATGTTTTTGTTGGTCATCTGTTGACGTTTTAGCATTAAAAGAAATGACAGGAAGTAAATCTTCGGTATTGGAAAACATTTTTTTCTCAATCACTGTCCTGAGTTTCTCATAACTGGTCCAAGCAGGATTTTTTCCATTGTTATTGGCTTTTGCTCGCAGGACAAAGTTAACAATTTCATTACGGAAATCTTTGGGGTTACTAATGCCAGCTGGTTTTTCAATTTTCTCTAACTCTTCATTGAGTGATTGTCTATCAAATAATTGACCTGTTTCAGCATCTCTATATTCTTGATCTTGAATCCAAAAATCAGCATAAGTGACATAGCGATCAAAAATATTTTGACCATATTCAGAATAAGACTCTAGATAGGCTGTTTGAATTTCCTTACCAATGAACTCTATATATTGAGGTGTTAAATAACCTTTAATGAACTCTAAATAGCGTTCGGTAAGTTCCTTCGGTAACTGTTCCCGCTCGACTTGTTGTTCTAGTACATAAAATAAGTGCACAGGGTTTGCGGCAACTTCAACACTGTCGAAGTTAAATACTCGCGATAGAATTTTAAACGCGAAGCGCGTCGATAACCCTGACATACCTTCATCTATACCAGCATAATCACGATACTCTTGATAAGATTTAGCTTTAGGGTCGGTATCTTTAAGCGTTTCACCATCATAAACACGCATTTTTGAATAAATACTTGAATTGACTGGGTCTTTCAAACGAGATAGTACAGAGAATTGCGCCAGAATATCTAAAGTATCAGGTGCACACTGTGCTGTTTTTAATTCACTGTGTTCAAGTAGTTTTTTATAAATATTAACTTCTTCAGAAACACGCATACAATAAGGCACTTTAACTATATAAACACGGTCTAAAAATGCTTCGTTATTTTTGTTATTCCTAAAGGTTTGCCATTCCGATTCGTTTGAATGGGCGAGCAAAATACCATTAAAAGGTAGTGCAGAAAGCCCCTCTGTTGGATTGTAGTTACCTTCCTGAGTAGCTGTTAATAATGGATGTAGCACTTTAATGGGGGCTTTAAACATCTCAACAAACTCCATCATGCCTTGATTAGCACGACACAAAGCGCCGGAGTAACTATATGCATCAGCATCATTTTGAGCAAAATGTTCTAGCTGCCTTATATCAACTTTACCGACCAGAGCTGATATATCTTGATTATTATCATCACCTGGTTCTGTTTTAGCGATAGCAATTTGATCTAGAATAGACGGGTAAATTTTTACTACTTTAAATTGTGCTATATCACCTTTAAACTCGTGTAATCGCTTTGCAGCCCACGGAGAAATAATGTTGTTTAAATACCTTCCCGGAATATTGTATTCTTCTTTAAGAATTTTTCCGTCTGAATTGGCGTCAAATAAGCTAAATGGGTGATCGTTAACAGGGCTACGTATGCCATTAGCGCTTAATACGTAGATTGGCTCTTGTTGCATTAGGGATTTTAATTTTTCTGCTAATGAGGATTTACCACCACCAACGGGCCCTAATAAATATAATATTTGTTTATGTTCTTCTAACCCTTGTGAGGCGTGTTTTAGATAAGAAACTATTTGTTCAATTGCTTCTTCCATACCGTAAAAATCGATAAAAGCAGGGTAGCGTTTAATAACCCTGTTTGAAAATATTCGGCTAAGCCTAGGATCTGTGGCAGTATCTACCATTTCGGCCTCACCAATAGCTGTAAGTAAGCGCTCAGAAGCACTCGCATAAGCCATGCTATCTTCTTTACAAATAGTTAAGAATTCTTGCAAGCTAAATTCTTCTTGTTGTGCTTGCTCATAACGCGTTTGATAATGTTGAAAAATACTCATAACGACCTCCAAAAGAGCACAATGCCATCCATAAAAAAGAAAAGTTTGTAAAAGTTATTACCTAACCGCTTGTTAAGGTAAAGTAAAAAGCACTTGCTATATTTTAATGTTAGTTGTTCTGGCTGATTTTGCTAAGAAATTTATATAATTAAATTGTTATTCTTTTGTAAAATCAATAAAAGCCCCTGTAGTTACTTTTCTTTTATCGAACAGAGGAATGATGTTTTGATACTTTTTCTCCATATTTGTTGAAAATTTACTTATCACAGTCAGGCATAAGATAACCGAATAATGAAGATTTGATCAGCTCCACCTTTATCTGTACATATTTTTATACACTCGGTCGCTAGCTCCAGTATAGCCTTGTTAGCAGCAGACAATATTTTTAGCAAAGCACTCGTACAACTTTTGATACAACCACCTTTTGGCCCTTGTAGCCCTAGGGCTTTCGCTCGGAACATTTGCCCCTGATAATAGATTCAAGATTGGAATTGATACAAGAGAAATAATAATGACTGATAGCAAAAACCCATTAAAACTATGTGGAATCGAGTTTACTGAATATGCAACACCAGACTCTGACTTTATGGAACAAGCATTCTATGGTTTTGGTTTTTCTAAAACTAAAAAAATGAAAGGTCGAGATATTGAGTACTTTAATCAAAATGATATTCACTTTTTATTAAATAAAGAAAAATCGGGCTTCTCCAAAGAATTCGCTAAAAGTCATGGGCCAGCAATTTGCTCAATGGGCTGGCGTGTAGAAGATGCTGACTTTGCTTTTAATGAAGCGGTGAAACGTGGTGCAAAATCTGCTGAAAACGAAGCGAATAAACTACCTTACCCTGCTATTTTTGGTATTGGTGACAGCCTGATCTACTTTATTGAAAATTTCTCAGTAACGGGTAGTAACAAAGGTTTAATTTATGATACAGATTTTGAAGCAATAGCTGAGCCTGTATTAGTTGAAGATAAAGGGTTTTTAGCCGTTGATCATATGACTAACAATGTTCGTCAAGGCACAATGCATAAATGGGCTGATTTTTATAAAGATGTTTTTGGTTTTACTGAAGTTAGATACTTTGATATTAAAGGCGTTAAAACCGCATTAATTTCTTATGCTCTGCAATCGCCTTGTGGCAAGTTCTGTATTCCAATCAATGAAGGTAAGGGCAGTAAAGACAATCAAATAGATGAATATTTGAAGGAATATAACGGTCCAGGTGTTCAACATTTAGCATTTTTAACTGACGATCTAGTTGGCTCTCTTGATAAGTTAGACAGTTCTATTATTGACACCCTTAACATTGTACCTGAGTATTATGATGAAATATTTAACCGTGTACCTTGGGTTAAAGAAGATAAAGAGCGTATTAAAGCACATCAAATCTTAGTTGATAGCCAAAGTGAGGACTCTTACTTATTACAAATATTTACTAAGAACTTGTTTGGCCCGATCTTTATTGAGATGATCCAACGTGTTGATGACCAAGGTTTTGGTGAAGGTAATTTTTCAACATTATTTAAATCTATCGAACTAAATCAAATGGAACGTGGCGTTTTATAATTATATAAAGTTCTGTTTTATAATTAAAAACCAGCAAGTTGAATTAAACTTGCTGGTTTTTTGTTATTGGATACATAGATTTGTGTAAATAACCTGAACTCTGGATAAGCAGCATTTGCTCAATACTCCCTTTATCCAATTCTCAGCGTTAAAACGTCGATAAATAACCCGTTATTCATAAACGTTTTGCCTTGATAATCGAATAAATTGAAACATTGATAGCTTATATCGTATTTAAACATCAAGCACTCATTATCCAGAGTTCAGGTTAAATACGGTTTAAATTTCAGCTTTAAGGAAATATTAAGTGTTTATTCATTGTTTGCTGAGACGTTTAAGTCTTTTAAAATACCGTCATGTAAGTTGTAAACTACACCATGTACTGTAATTTCTTGATTATTTTGCCAGGCATTTACTAACGTTGTGGTTTTACAAATATTGGCAACCTGCTCAATAACATTAAGCTCACAAAGTAAATTAATGCGTTCTTTCTCATCAGTGATTTTGTCCATTTCTTCTTTATGGAATCGATAAACATCTTCTATGTGCCGTAACCAGTTATCTATTAAACCATGGCTTTGATTATCAAGTGCAGCGCTTACGCCACCACAACCGTAATGACCACAGACGATAATATGTTGAACTTTAAGTACATCAACCGCGTATTGAATAACCGATAAACAGTTTAAGTCTGTATGAATGACTTGATTAGCAATATTTCTATGAACAAAAACTTCACCCGGTTGCATACCAAGTAAGTCGTTTGCCGGTACACGAGAGTCTGAGCAACCTATCCATAAGTATTTTGGCGACTGTTGTTCAGATAAGCCTTGGAAGAACTCAGGGTCTTCTTTAGTAATCTTTTCAGCCCATTGTTTATTGTTATCAAATAGGTGTTGTATCTTCGTCATAGGTTAAGATATGCCCAGTAGTTAAATTTGATGACATTTTATGTCATCAAAAAGGTAAAAAAAAGTAATTATTTGTAATAAAGTAAATGGACCAATAAAAATACAATTTGGCGGTCATTTAATTAACACCTTAATATAGAAGTAAATAAACACTTAAGTTGGTAAATTGTGTATTTACCTTGCTATTGTTGTTCCTGATCTTGTTTATCTAACGCTTCATTACGTTTCTTGATTTTTGCTAGTTGCTCAGGTGTTAAATTGAACTTACGAGCTGACTTTTTTAATAAAAAGATACCCCCCGCTATAATACCAATAGCGAGGCCTATAATAATTATTGCTATAACTGACATGTATTTGAATAGTCTTTATTGATAATCTTGATGAAAATACTAGCAAAAATAACGCTATACAGGTAATTTATTCCTAATACATAAGAATGCACGCTATAAAATGGCTAGTACGCATTACAATAAAAAATTAACAGAGAAAATATTATGCTCAGTAATTTATCGATAAAACTTCTTTTACCCAATTTAATGATTGGGCTATTTTTTATCTTTAGTGTTTTTTTTATTAGCGGCCCAATAAGTCATTTTACCCTACTATTGCTTTTTTGTGCTTTAGTTTTATTACAAGGCTTTGTGAGTTACTTTTTTTTCAATCAAGTGCTAACCAAGCGCTTGTTACAGCTTAAATCTTACCTTGATATGGTTGTTAGTACGGAAGAGGCGCCATCAGAGCCTTTAAAAGATCTTAACAATGATGATCTTGCTCAAGTAAGCAATGAACTGAGTCATTTTATTGTTGGCTTAGCTGATGTGGTAAGTGTTATTCGCGAAGAAGCAGAAGTATTACGCCAAGGCTCTACTTCATTATCATTACAGATGACTGACTCAGTAAGCCTGGTAGATAACTCTGCTAGTCAAATTACACAAATAGCAGCATCTATTGAGGATGTTGCTAACACATCATCGACTTTATCTAACAGCGCACAGCAAGTGAGTGAAACAACTAGTTTAGTTATGGATATCTTAGCAAGTGGCGTTAATTCATCTAATACCAGTCAAGAAATTATTGAGGCTGTTGCTAGCGAAGTTGGGAACATGTCAAGTGAGCTTGCTTTACTGCAGGAAGAGAGCTCCCGCATTGGTAATGTACTTGATGTGATTAGAGGGATTGCCGATCAAACTAATTTACTGGCTTTAAATGCGGCAATAGAGGCCGCACGGGCAGGGGAACAAGGTAGGGGATTTGCTGTTGTTGCTGATGAAGTAAGAGCGCTAGCTCATCGAACTCAAGAGGCTACAGTAGAAATACAATCTATGGTTGAAGGCTTACAAGCGAAATCCACCAATGCTGTTCAGAGTATCAGCCGAGGTCATAAATTAACTCAAGATTCATTAAATTACTCTGCTGAAGTTGTTAAAGCGTTAGACCATATTGGATTATCTTTCCAAGAGGTTGATAACTTAACATCACAAATAGCTAGTAGTACTTTAGCGCAACAAAGTGCCACTTCTTCTATTAATGACAGTATGTTGGCGGTTGTATCATTAAGTCATGATATTAACAACGGCTTAAATTCTGTTGCCAAACATGCAGAGCAGCAGCAACAAACATCAAAAGAAGTAGAGCGAACCCTCAATAGGATTTGTGTGTAACACCTACTGATTTTTGTCAGCGCTTTAAAATGTTATTACTGGCACAGGTATTTACTGCTCATTGTCTTGATTACGTAATTTAGCCAATTTTTGTAAATGTTTAGATTGCTCATGTAAACTGCTACGTACTAATATTTCTCTATCTTCTTCTCGAATATAGTGAAAGGTAACCTTATGAGTAAACAACTCGTTAATTGCTTCAACCGCAATAACTTCACCGTAGCAATATATTGCACAGTTACTTTCAAGTAGAAATATTTTCAGTTCAAGTAATTGGCCAATACTAAATGCCATCGGTGCAATAAATTTGATGCCGCCACCACCGAATTTAACCCCTTGGTATCTATGTTGTACTTCATCTTGTTGACTCAAAATATAACCTATCAGTAAATCAATTTTTTGAGATTGCTGATTAAGAAAGTTAACTAGCTGCGATGCACTATTACCTAAATTCTGTAGAGATCTCAAAGCGGATTGATCTATTACGCTCATATCCGTAGCTAACTTAAATGGTATAGGAGTATTCGCGCTAAATTGCTCAAAACTAGTGGCTTCAGTGTTATCAATGGTCATGATGTTTACGGAGAATTCATGTTCAATGGCAAAAAACTCATGATACTGTGTTAATTTTTGTTCAAGGGAAAGCGCGGTCATGTTGTTTATTCCAGATAGAAGTTAATATTTCAATGATAAAAAGAAAACTTATAAGATAATGTAACTGTAGATTTTTTCGCTGAAATTGTAACTATAAATTTCCAAGAGGCTATTTATCTCAGACAATTTAAGCGGCTGTGTTATGCTACAGAACATTCTAAATCAGTACCAGATAAAATAATAATACCTCAATGTTTCAACCTATTAGTATCTTCATCGGTCTCCGTTATAGTCGCAGTAAAAGTCATACTGGCTTTGTCTCCTTTATTACATTCTTTTCTACCGTAGGCATTTTATTAGGGGTAGCTTCTCTTATTACGGTTGTCTCCGTGATGAATGGTTTTGAAGGTGAGCTAAAAAAGCGTATCTTAGGCATTATTCCCCATGTCATTGTTAGTGACTTTTCAGACAAAACGGTCGATAAAAATACCGCTACTGCGCATATCCAACACTGGCAAGTCTTGCGACAAGAACTACTCACTTTTCCTCATGTTTTACAAGTCACACCCTTTCTTGAAAGTGAAGCGTTGATCCAGTCATCTAAAGCTCTTCAAGGGGTTTTAGTGCAAGGCATTATGCCTGAATTTGAAAAAATGAATATTATCAGTACTCATATGGTTGCCGGAAATTTAGATAGCCTCTCAAAACAAAACTACTCATTAGTCATGGGACAATCGTTAGCCAATAGCCTACAGGTCAATATTGGTGATGAGGTTCGATTAGTCTTACCTAATAAAAGTATTTTTACACCGATGGGGCGCATCCCCGTGCAACGTGTTTTTACCATCGCGGGAATATTTCATATTGGCTCACAAGTTGATGATGCTATGGTTTATGTCGACAATCGTTATGGCGCAAAGCTGCTAAGGCGAAAGGGAGACGGGATTGATAAATTGCGGCTCTATTTAGATGATGCATTTAATGCTAAGCAAGTTGTGGCAAAGCTTGAACAGATGCAAGAGAGCTCAAAAAACACTCAGCAAAGGCAAATACTCCAAGGAGTAAGTTTTAGTACTTGGGATGAAAGCCAAGGGGCACTATTTTCAGCAGTTAAAATGGAAAAGAATATGATGTGGCTAATGCTGAGTTTAATTGTTGCCGTTGCTGCATTTAATATTGTTTCGGCGCTAGTGATGGTTGTTGTTGAAAAACAAGCTGAGATTGGCATATTACAAACATTAGGCTTAGCGCGCAGTGAAGTCATTAAAATTTTTATCACCCAAGGTATGGTTAATGGCTTGTGGGGAGTTAGTCTCGGTACATTACTAGGTGTGGTGTTAGCACTTAATTTAAACGATATAATGTTGATGGTGGGGGTTAATTTATTTGGTTTTGGCATGCAAGATTTACCAATTAAACTGGAATGGTTCGATGTGCTCACTATCATTTTATCCGCACTAGCAATGAGTTTTCTTGCCACTCTTTACCCAGCATATCAAGCCTCAACCACTCAGCCTGCACAGGTGTTACGCAATGAATAAGGCCATAAATTAATGAGTAAAGTATTACAGTGTTGTCAGTTATCTAAGTCATATAAACAGGGTGATATTGAAACCAAGGTCTTAAACTGCTTAGAGTTAAGTGTTGAGAAAGGTGAGTTACTTGCTGTTGTGGGTAGTTCTGGCTGCGGAAAAAGCACATTTTTGCACCTCGCGGGTGCTTTAGATTCGCCAAGCTCAGGTAAAGTACTAATTAATGAGATTGATATTCACCAGTTATCTGATAAAGAAAGAGCAAAGTTTAGAAATCAACATATTGGCTTTATTTATCAATTTCATCATTTGATGATGGAGTTTACTGCGCTAGAAAATGTAGCTATGCCATTAATGATCCGAGGTGACAAACCCAAGCAAGCTTTGTTAGCGGCAAAACAGATGCTCGCCGACGTTGGCTTAAACCACAGAATTGATTACCGGCCTTCACAATTATCGGGTGGAGAACGTCAACGCGTGGCAATTGCAAGAGCTTTGGTTACCAAGCCATCTTTGGTTTTAGCTGATGAGCCTACCGGTAATTTAGATAGCGATACCGCAGAGCAAATTTATCAATTGATTCGCAGCTTAAATAATACCGCCGACACTAGCTTTGTCATCGTGACCCATGATTTAGTGTTAGCTAATCGTATGGATAGGCAAGTAAAGCTTGTACAAGGTCAATTATTACCCCTTGCCGGTAAAAACGAACAGGAGTCATCGACTTCGACTGTTATCATCAGTGATCCCCATAAGCTCAAAGAGAGTGATAATGAGGTTAGCGAACGCCATGTTTAAACCGTTAAGTATATTTTTAGGCTGGCGTTATGTTCGTAGCCAGCACGGTAATGGTTTTTCTGCTTTTATTTCTGCCTCATCGACCATTGGTATTGCCTTAGGGGTAACGGTACTTATTGTTGTACTCAGCGCTATGAATGGCTTTGAACGAGAATTATCACAAAAGCTTCTTTCTATCGTACCGCATGTTGAGTTGGTAAGTGTTAACCAACCGATAAAGGATTGGCCTGAAAGCATAAATAAAGTACAAAATGAGCTGGCTGTTATGGCTGCAGCACCGGTTATTAAAATGACGGGAATGTTGCAACATGGTTTAAAGCTAAAAGCGGTGGAAGTTCGTGGTGTCGACGCTGAACTGGAAATGCAAGTCTCAAGTATTACTGATTATATTATTGCTGGTAAATGGCAAGCTTTAGCCGGGACTGAAAAAAATAATGGTGTAATTATATTGGGGAGTGGCGTAGCTAAGAAGTTATCAGTAGCGCTCGGTGATAAAATACAGTTATTGTTACCGCCTCCTGAAGGGACTGGTGATGTTAAGCAAGTATTCTCTGCGCCAATTACTCGCCATGTAGAAGTTGTTGGTATATTTAAGTTTGGCGGTACTATAGACGAAACGTTAGCTTATATTCCCCTTTCCCTAGCCAGTGATGTAATGGACTATAAAGTAGGTGAAACACAAAGTATACGTTTGAAAGTTAATGATGTTTTTTCTGCGCCTAAAATAGCTAGGCAAGTTGCCTATAACTTTGATCATTATGTGTATATCAATAATTGGACTCGCACCCAAGGGCATTTATTTAATGATATTCAGCTGGTACGAATGGTGATGTTTATCGTCTTGGTATTGGTTATAGGGGTTGCTAGCTTTAATATCGTCTCGACTTTAATTATGGCAGTTAATGAAAGACAAGGTGATATTGCAATTTTAAAAACCATGGGAGCAAGCTCAAAAACCATTATGTTGGCTTTTATTGCCCAGGGTTTGGTTAATGGCGTGGTTGGTAGTCTATTAGGTGGTCTTTGTGGTGTTTATTTAGCACTGAATCTTACCAGTATTATCAGTGCTATAGAGCAATTGATGGGGATAACCTTTTTGTCTGGTGATGTCTACTTTATAAACTACCTACCCAGTGTCTTACATACTAGTGATGTTTATAGCACTATTCTCACTGCAATGTTCATGAGCTTGTTAGCAACCTTATATCCAGCATGGCGAGCGACTAAAATAGAGCCGGCGCAAATATTAGGGCAACAGTAAATATTTTCTTACCTCACTAAATTCTATTAAAAACGCTACTAAAAAAAAGGCAAAAAAAAGCCCGCAAACAAAGTGCGGGCCAACTCTAATATCAAGTTGATATAAGGAAGTTAAATTCCAAGAAACATGTCAGAGAGAAAAGATAGTAGCTATCATTTCAAGTAATCCGGTTAATGAACTCTCTTTGGAAGAAAGAGGAAGTATCATTGCGCTAACTCAGAAAACAAAACCATTATAAGAGGCGTACTCTGTTGCGACAAGCTAAAGAAATTGCAGTCTTCGCATTAGAAAAACTAATGAATGATTCGGTCTTATGAGTCTAGTGGTATTTAGTGATTAAATATTCATGTTTCGGTGCTTTGTGCTGGTATGTAAGGGGAGTAATCGAATAGGTATGCATGTTTTAGTCTGGTCTTTGATAAATTTACGATATAGTTACTGTGTTTTATCATTACTTTATTTTGTTTCTATTTTGTTTCTGTTTTGTGATGTTTGTTATTATGCATTGTTGAGAGGGAGTATTTAATCGCAGGTGTATTAAAACTAGGTAGGTGATAGTGTGATTTTTTTATTTATAAAAAAACCTAACAAAGGCCAAGCGCAATGTTAGGTTTTCGTTTGGGTGGTTTTCTCGTCTTAGCTAAAGTTAGCTTGAGCGAAATCCCAGTTAGCTAATGCCCAAAAACCGTTAAGGTAATCAGGTCTTACATTGCGGTAATCAATGTAATAAGCATGTTCCCATAAATCTACTGTAATAAGCGGTGTAACAACTTCGTCAGTTAATGGCGTAGCAGCATTTGAAGTGTTTACAATAGCTAAGCTACCGTCAGAATTCTTCACTAACCAAGTCCAGCTTGCCCCAAAGTTATTAATAGCGCTATCGGTAAACTTAGCTTTAAACTCACTAAAAGAGCCAAAGCTGCTATTGATTGCTGCTAGTAAATTACCTGATGGCTCACCACCGCCGTTTGGACTTAAGCTGTTCCAATAAAAAGTATGGTTCCAGATTTGTGCTGCATTGTTGAAAATACCTGCAGAAGAGCTTTTAACAATCTCTTCTAAGCTTTTATTTTCAAACTCAGTACCACCAATTAAGCCGTTAAGCTTAACTACGTAAGTATTGTGATGTTTGCCATAATGAAATGATAAGGTTTCTGCTGAAATGTGTGGCTCTAATGCATTTTGTTCATACGGTAATGCCGGTAGTTCAATGGCCATTATACTCTCCTAGTTATAATTCTAATTTTCCACCAAAAGTAGGTGTTTTTTCATATAAACTTGAGTAAAATACTCAAGTATTATTTATTCAGGTCATAAACATATATAGGGATTGTCAGGACTAATTTCAAGGCTATATATTCTTAAAATCAATAGATAAGCTGTTTTGGATGATAGTACTTATTCTATTACCTTGTATTGAAAGGAGCTGGAAGGAGTTGAAAATTTATTTTTTATCTCCATATGTAGGGTATATCAATACAAATGAATAGAATAAGCATTAATTAATAGAGGGTGTTATGGATACAGTTGAACGCATTAAAGAACAAATTAGCGAAAATACAATCTTGCTATATATGAAAGGGTCTCCTAAATTACCAAGCTGTGGTTTTTCATCACAAGCATCACAAGCATTAATTTCTTGTGAAGAGAAGTTTGCTTATGTTGATATTTTACAAAACCCTGATATTCGTGCGGAATTACCTAAATACGCTGACTGGCCAACTTTCCCACAATTATGGGTTGAAGGTGAGTTAGTTGGCGGTTGTGATATTATTATGGAAATGTTTCAACAAGGTGAATTACAAACCTTAGTGAAAGAAGCTGCGGCAAAAAATCCCTCAGCAGAAAGCGAATAATCATCACTTAACTGGTTGATATATTAATATTTGTCACAATATATCTAACCAGAAATATTAAATTTTTAACATAAAAATAAACGGAGCATAAAATGAGCGTATTAGTTGGTCGTCAGGCACCTGACTTCACTGCAGCAGCAGTACTTGGTAGCGGTGAAATTGTAGATAGCTTTACATTAAGCGAAGCAATTAAAGGTAAAAAAGCAGTAGTGTTTTTCTACCCATTAGATTTTACTTTTGTTTGTCCATCTGAGCTTTTAGCTTTTGATCACCGCATGGAAGAGTTTAAAAACCGTGGCGTAGAAGTAATTGGTGTTTCAATTGATTCACAATTTTCACATAACGCATGGCGTAACACTCCAGTAAATGAAGGGGGCATTGGCCCAGTACAATACACTTTAGTTGCTGATACTAAACATGAAATATGTAAAGCATACGATGTTGAACATCCTGAAGCCGGTGTTGCTTTCCGTGGTTCTTTCTTAATTGATGAAGAAGGTAACGTACGTCACCAAGTAATCAATGATTTACCACTAGGTCGTGATGTAGATGAAATGTTACGTATGGTTGACGCACTACAATTCCACCAAGACCATGGCGAAGTTTGTCCTGCTGGTTGGAACAAAGGTGATAAAGGCATGACAGCTTCACCAGAAGGTGTTGCTGCTTACCTTGCAGATAATGCAGACAAGTTATAATTTTTGCTAACTGAGTAAATTAGCTATTTCAGCTAATTTACTTTAGCGTAAAAATTAAAAAAACCGCGCAAGCGGTTTTTTTATGTCTACATTTTAGCAGTGATATTTTCTACTATGCCTCAGCTTCATTTTCTATAGAAACTAGCGGCCAACCACCTAAAGCTCGCCATTTATTGACTATGTGACAAAATAGCTCGGCAGTTTTTTCAGTATCATAAAGTGCGCTATGCGCTTCATCATTATTAAAATCTATTTTGGCTGCTATACAAGCCTTGGCTAAAACAGTTTGCCCTAACGCAAGACCAGCAAGGGTTGTGGTATCAAAGCTGACGAAGCTATGAAAAGGGCTGCGTTTAATTTTACAGCGTTCGGTAGCTGCATTTAAAAAACCTAAATCAAAGGCTGCATTGTGGGCGACAATGATAGCGCGTTGACAACCAGCTGCCTTCATTTTCTTTCTTACTAATTTAAAAAGGCTTTTAAGCGCTTCATCTTCCTCAACTGCACCACGTAAGGGGTTAGTTGGGTCTATGCCAGTAAATTCCAGCGCTTTTGGCTCAAGGTTAGCACCTTCAAAAGGCTCAATGTTAAATTGTATGGTTTCATCGATAGAGAAGTCACCTGTGGCTTCATCCAAATGTAACATAGAAGCGGCCAGCTCAAGTAAGGCATCGGTTTGGCAATTAAAACCGGCTGTTTCAACATCAATAACAACGGGGAAGTAGCCACGAAACCTTTGAGCAAATTCGCATTTAACATTTTCAGTTTTTTTTTGGGCATTTTGCTGGTTAACTACAGTGCTTGATTCTGGCATGGGTCACTAAATAAAGGAGGTTTAAAATAATGCCGGTGATTATCGCAGAAAGTTTATTTAAAAACGACAGTGAAAATTGCATCTGACTCATAAAGTCTATTTTTTTAGGGTGAAAAGCGATATTTCAACGATAAAATGCTAAAGTTATCTAAGTTAAAGACGATACCCTTTATATCCCAGACAGGAAAATATGAATAGTCCTGTTATTTGCTATCGATACTGTGCCAAATTATGAAAAAAATAGTCGCATCTCTGAGTACTAGTTTTCTTATCATTGCCAGCTTAAGTGCTAGTTTTTTTGTAAGCGATGTTAAAGCCGGAATACGTCAATATAGCGCAGATATCCATAACTCTAAATGGCAATTATCTGATGACTCCCGCCTTCAGTGCACATTATCACATCAAATCCCTCGTTATGGCGAAGCACGATTTTCAGCTAAAGCTAGCCGTAAGCTTAATATGGAATTTGAGTTAGACATGATGCTGTTACCTGATAATTATTCCTTAGCAGAAGTTCGTAGTGTTGCACCTAACTGGCAACCAGGTTTAGGCTCCAGAACCATAGCGAATATGAAGTTACATAAACAATTTAATCCAAGCTTACCTAAAAAAGTTGCTTGGACTATGTTAAGTGAATTAGAGCAGGGTATGAGTCCGACATTTTATTATAATGACTGGTATAGCGAACAAGATAAAATATCGGTAGGTCTCTCTACAGCACGCTTTAAAAAAGCTTATAAAGACTTTGTCGGTTGCGTTGGTAACTTACTCAATTATAGTTTTGATGATATTGCCTATACAGTACTTAACTATCAATCAAGTAGTGATAAATTTACTAAGGCATCACAAAGGCGTATCGAAATGATTCGTCAGTATTTGAGCCTAGATCCAGAGTTAGAATTGGTATTAATTGATGCTTATTCTGATAGTTATGGTGGCCGTTGGTCAAACTTAAAATTATCGGAACGTCGAGCGGCTAAAATCAGAGATTATTTTGTACAAAATGGTATCGAAGTCAGTCGTATCGAAGCAAAAGGCTATGGTGAAAAGCGCCATATCTCTTCTAATGATACAACATTAGGTCGAGGGAAAAATCGCCGAGTAGTTATTCAAATGCAAAAACCTTAACCCTATTACCACTATTTTGCTAATACACAGTAAATAACACTTACTACTAACCCCGTAGAAAGTTTAAAAAAACTGAAGTAAAGTGTTGAACAGGCCTGTAGATTCAAAGTAATCTACAGGCCTGTTTTTTTATGTGCTCATTTTGAGCATAGTATTTATTTTTAAGGCTTCAATGTAATGAAACATTTTTCAAAACTTTGCTTGTTACTCAGCACTCTTGCTGTGTCTATAGCGCCAGTTACCTGGGCACATGAGGGGGCGGTTCATCAACACAATAAGGCCTCTCAGTTAACTGATGTATATACTTACGCTAATTATGATCAAGTCAAAGCTACTCACGTATATCTTGATCTTAATGTCGATTTTGATAAAAAATCATTATCCGGCTTCGCTGAACTATCACTAGATTGGACTACCGATAAAAAAGCACCATTAATTTTAGATACTCGCGATCTTGTGATTCACTCTGCTATGGCACAAAATAACCAAGGTCAGTGGGTAAAAGTAAAGTATGATCTTGCTAAGCGTGATGACGTTTTAGGTAGTAAATTAACTATTCATATGCCATTTAACGCCAAAAAAGTTCGTGTATATTATAATTCAACAGAAAAAGCTTCAGGCTTACAATGGTTATCTGCGCAGCAAACTGCGGGTAAAGAAAAACCATTTCTGTTTAGTCAAAACCAAGCGATTCATGCACGTTCTTGGATTCCTATTCAAGATACACCGAGTGTTCGTGTTACTTACACTGCACGTATCACTACTGATAAAGACTTATTAGCCGTAATGAGCGCTAATAATGAACCAGGTACCGAGCGTGACGGTGACTACTTTTTCACAATGCCGCAAGCTATACCGCCTTATTTAATTGCCATTGCTGTGGGTGATCTGCAGTTTAAAGCAATGAGCCATCAAACGGGCATATATGCCGAGTCTTATATCTTAGATGCAGCTGTTGCTGAGTTTGATGATACCCAAGCGATGATTGATAAAGCAGAACAAATGTATGGTAAATATCGTTGGGGACGTTATGATTTATTAATGTTACCACCTAGCTTTCCTTTCGGCGGTATGGAAAACCCACGCCTTTCATTTATTACACCAACCGTTGTTGCTGGTGATAAAAGCTTAGTGAATTTAATTGCTCATGAATTAGCACATTCTTGGTCTGGTAACTTGGTTACTAACGAAAGTTGGCGTGATCTTTGGTTAAACGAAGGTTTTACCAGTTATGTTGAAAACCGCATTATGGAAGCCGTTTTTGGTACTGAACGTGCAGTTATGGAACAAGCGCTTGGTGCGCAAGATTTAAATGCAGAATTATTGGAACTTGATGCTAATGACTCTAAGCTTTACATCGATTTGAAGGGGCGTGATCCTGATGATGCTTTCTCTGGTGTACCCTACGTAAAAGGTCAGTTATTCTTAATGTTCCTCGAAGAAAAATTCGGTCGTGAGCGATTTGATGCATTCGTATTAGAGTATTTTGATAGTCATGCTTTTGAAAGCTTAGGTACAGCCAACTTTATTAAATACTTAAAAGCTAACTTAACTGACAAGTACCCAAATATTGTTAGCGATAGCGAGATCAATGAATGGATCTTCAATGCTGGTTTACCAAGTTATGCACCTCAGCCTACTTCGAACGCTTTTACAGTTATTGATCGACAAATTAAGCAATTAACCACTGACGAAATAACGTTAGCTCAATTACCTACCGCTCAGTGGACTTTGCATGAGTGGTTACACTTTATTAATAATTTACCTCTTGATACAAACCAAGAGCGTATGGGGAGCTTAGATAAAGCGTTTGATTTAACCAATAGCAAAAATGCAGAGATTAGCCATGCTTGGTACTTGTTATCAATTCGTGTTGGTTATAATGAAGTTTACCCAACAATGGCCGTTTACTTAAAAAGCATTGGTCGTCGTAAGTTAATCGTTCCTTTGTATAAAGAGCTAGCTAAAAAGCCACAAAGTAAAACTTGGGCACTTGAAGTTTATCAACAGGCTCGTCCTGGCTACCATGGTTTGGCCCAAGGCAGTGTTGATGCAGTATTGAATTAATGAATAAGATGACTTCTAAATAATAATCAGCTGATATAAAAAGGGCTTAATGTGAAAACATTAAGCCCTTTTGTTGTTTTAGTTATTGGTGTGAGTCGCTAGTGCAACAATTTATACTAAATAACCTGAAGTCTGGATAAGCAGCACTTGCCCAATATTCCCCTTTGTCCGATTCTCAGCGTTAAAACGTAGATAAAGAACCTGTTATTCATAAACGTTTTGCCTTGATAATCGAATAAACTGAAACATTGATAGAGTCTATCGCTACTTAATTCTGTTGCTAACAACCTAAGTTGTTGTTTTTACTTAAACATCAAATATTCATTTTCCAGAGTTCAGGCTAACTATCGGTGTGATTACATATCACTTTCAATAATGACATCAACTTGACGTTTGTTATTTTGTTGAGAAATAACAACACGCATTTTTTCTTCGCCTTGTTGGTATTTCAGCGTTAATCTGTCGCGTTTGCGCTCTTGTGATTGTGCTAGACCGAATGCTTGTTGATAAAACTCGATTACTTGTGCTTCGCTTGAGCTAGTGAAGTAATTGATCACCGCAGGCAGGGAGTCACTGAACTCTGCAAAAATCTGAGCATCTTCTAAAACAGGGATATCAATTACGCCGTTATTAATCACTGAACTAATAACTTCTTCCTGCTCTTCATTGATCTTCTCTTCAATGACCGGCTCTACGATAACAGGCGCTTGGGTTGGTTGTTCTTCAATATCTTGTGTTGAAGAACAAGCAGTAATACCTACTGCCATCATACTGACTAAGGTAAAATGCTTAACAGCTTGTTTTGCTTTCATTTAAGTCACTTCCATTCATGTTTATTTTTATATTATTTAAATATATACGATTTTTAGCACTAACGCGATATCAGCATAAAAAATAGCAGGTGAAATACGTTTTAAATGTAGTTTATCTTCAATTCCCAGTGCGCTTATACTTTGTCTTGGTAATAATCGACCCATAAAGCCGTTGCACCACAAATAGCGACGGGCATAACCACTAAGTTTACAATAGGTATCATAGAGAATAGGGCAACAGTAATGCCGAAGCTGTAGCTAACGCCTTGATTGTTTTTTAGTACATCTTTCATTTGAGTGAATGGTATTTTGTGATTATCAAAAGGATAGTCTTTATATTGTATTGCCATCATCCAGGCAATAAATAAAAACCAAATGATTTGGCCAAAAATGGGAAGTAGCCATAATATTATGAAGAAACCAATCGCACGAGGTAAATAATAGCGTAGTTTTTGCCATTCTCTGTTCAGCGTTCGAGGGATATCTTTAACAATATCGAACATCTCACCTTTTGGTGCTTGCTGGCCGTTTAAAATGGCTTCTACTTTTTCGGATAATAAACCATTGAAGGGGGCGGCAAGCCAATTCGCAACCGTACTAAAGATAAAGGAAAAGATGACTAAAATGGTAACCACAGCTAAAGGCCATAAAATAACGCTTAACCAATCAAGCCAACTTGGTAACCACGCCATAATGCTTTCCATATAACTATTGATCTCTAAATAGGCATAATAAAAGGCAAAACTAAACAGCAAAACATTGATGGTTAGAGGAATCAAAACAAAACGACGGATACCTTTTTGTCTTACCAGGCTAAAGCCTTTAAAAAAATAGCTAGCACCGCTGTGGTCAATAGCTGTATCTTTTTCTTGATTAGGTGTATTTGGCATAGAGTGTAACTATTCCTAGTGGATGATGTTTTTCCCGTGAGTATATACCCTTTATCATCGAAAATGCAGCTTGATTGGTAATGGCTATAATAGCTTTTTAGATAATATTACAACATTAACTTGTTACAAATCCCCCTAATTTCTGCTAAGGTTTCCTGTTAATATATAGCGATAAAAATCGCATGAAAACTGGAGCTGTTGATGTTTAACGAACGATATTTGATCGCAAAGTCTAGCAGCCCAAGCAATCAAGAGAGTAAATAGGCTCGAAAATGGAAGATAACTTCAGAAACATCTTAATTATACTTAGTGCCATTGTCATTACTGCAATATTCATTCATGGCTTATGGACAATAAGAAAACAAAAAAATCCCTATAAGTTAAAAACATCGAAGAGTAAAATTGACCCCATATCGAGAGATTTTGATCGAAAAGGCTTTGATCAAGATGGTGTTGGACAGATAAAGGTTAAATCTAGTCTACAAAATGACAAGTTAAACCTTGAAGATGAGGCTGTTGCTGAACATGTTTTGACCACGGGTGTCCAGCTACCAGATGACTTATCTAAAAGCCAAATATTAATAAAAAAAGATGTTTTAAGCGGTCTTACTGGGCAAGAAAAGCAATTAGAACCAGAGAAAATTGATACTAGATCCAATCAGAACTTGGATAGTAGCCTTGCTAATGACTGGTTTAAAGACGATGCTTCAGAACTTTTACATGAAGGCCCTGAAGAAGCTTCTCTAGAAGACTCCCGAGAAGATAGCAGTAGCCAATTTACTAAAGATGAATTAGGTGATGAGTTAACACCTACTAGCAGGTCTAACAACATCAATAATGCTCATCAGCCAGTTGAGCCAAAAGCCCCTGTTTACATTGAACCGTTATACGAGCAACCTGTTACTCAAGCTAAACCAGCACGCGCGCCAATTAAAAAAGTTGGCAAGAGCCCTTCAACAGCAACGTTCAAGCGTGAGCAAATAGAAATAGACTTTGATAATCAATTTAATGAGCAAGCAACAGAAAAAGTAACTGAGCAAGTAACTAAGCCAAAGAAAGTTAAAACTCAACTAGATCCACAGGTCATTATATTATCCGTAGTAATGCCGGCTAATCAGCAAATGTTTGGTGCAGCATTATTACCTAGTGTACTGACCCTTGGCTTAAAATACGGTGAAATGAACATTTTTCATCGTCATGAAGACAATGCAGGTAATGGTAAAGTAACTTTCAGTTTAGCCAATATAATGAACCCAGGCTCATTTGATTTAGACAGTATGGAGAATTTTGCCACGCGCGGCGTCAGTTTATTTATGACTTTACCTAATGCAGGAGACCCTTTTTATGTCTTCGAACAAATGCTCAATGCAGCCAAACAGTTAGCGCAAGAGTTTAATGCACAACTGCTTGATGATAAGCGTAATGTCATGACCAAACAAACAGAGCAACATTACCTAAGTAAAATACGAGAGTTCGATCGACAAAGTCGTATCGCGTTGGTGGAATAAACTCTACGGTTGTTTTTATCTTCTCATTATTTATATGTTACAACGGGCTTATGCCCGTTTTTATTTTCCTCATAACCACTCATTTGTTTATGGCAACTTACTTATTTAAAATAAAACGTTGCTATAAAGTAAATTATTAACTTTAGTGAATTATTTTTATGTCAAATGCACAAGAGAAAATTAGCGAACTACAACAACAGCTTAATCAATATAATCACGAATATTATGTATTAGACCAGCCTAGCGTACCTGACTCAGAATATGACCGATTAATGAAAGCGTTGATTGAATTAGAAACGGTTAATCCGACACTGAAAACAATTGACTCGCCAAGCCAAAAAGTAGGCGGACAGGCACTTAAATCATTTAGCCAAGTTACTCATCAGCTACCTATGCTTTCTCTTGATAATGTCTTTTCCTTAGAAGACTTTCATGCCTTTGTTAAACGTGTAAAAGACAGATTAAACAGTAATCAGGCTTTAGCCTTTTGCGCCGAGCCTAAATTAGACGGGCTTGCGGTAAGTTTGCGCTATGAGCAAGGGCAGTTAGTACAAGCGGCTACTCGTGGTGATGGTAGTGTCGGTGAAAACATTACTACCAATATTCGCACTATTAAATCTATTCCACTTAAACTTATGGGTACTCCAGGTAAAGACTTCCCAAGCATCGTCGAAGTTCGCGGTGAAGTATTTATGCCTAAAGCAAGTTTTAATGCCTTAAATGAATTGGCTAAAAAGCGTGGTGAAAAAGGTTTTGCCAATCCACGAAACGCAGCTGCAGGAAGCCTGCGACAACTTGACTCTAAAATTACAGCTAAACGCAATTTAGCTTTTTATGCCTATAGTTTAGGATTTGTTGGTCATTTGACTGATGAAAATGCTGGCAGCACAGACTTAACCGATGAGTTTTTTGCCGAATCTCACCATGAAAGATTGTGCCAACTTAAAGTATTGGGCTTACCTATGTGCCCAGAAGTACGTTTATTAGAGACTGAGCAATCATGTGATGCTTTTTACCAAGATATTTTAGCTAAGCGCAGTGCGCTAAGTTACGAAATTGATGGTACCGTACTAAAAGTTGATGATATTGGTCTGCAAAAGCGCTTAGGTTTTGTTGCTCGTGCGCCGCGTTGGGCAATTGCTTATAAATTTCCAGCAGAAGAAGAATTAACCTGTGTAGAAGATGTTGAGTTTCAAGTAGGGCGTACGGGGGCCATTACTCCAGTGGCCAGATTAAAACCTATCTTTGTCGGTGGTGTGACAGTATCGAATGCCACCTTGCATAACCAAGATGAAATAACGCGCTTAGGGCTGAAAATAAATGACACTGTCGTAATTCGCCGTGCCGGTGACGTTATTCCGCAAATTGTTAGTGTAGTGGTAGATAAGCGACCTGATAATGCCCTAGATATCATCTTTCCAACAACTTGTCCGGTATGTGATTCTGCGGTTGCTAAGCCAGAAGGTGAGGCTGTTCTTAGGTGTACCGCAGGGCTTTTTTGTGCTGCACAGAGAAAAGAAGCGATTAAGCACTTTGCTTCACGAAAAGCCCATGATGTAGACGGTTTAGGAGATAAGCTTGTTGAGCAATTGGTAGACGAAAAGCTGATTAATACCCCTGCCGATTTATTCAAACTTACAGAGATTCAAGTGAGTACAATAGATCGCATGGGCAAGAAGTCTGCGACTAACTTAATCAATGGACTTGAGAAGGCTAAAAGTACCACCTTAGCAAAATTTATTTACGGACTAGGTATACGTGAAGTTGGCGAAGCAACAGCGGCTAACCTCGCTAATCACTTCTACACTTTAGCGGCAATTGAAACAGCATCACTTGAGACACTACAGAAGGTCTCCGATGTTGGCGAGGTTGTTGCCAAAAATATCATTAACTTCTTTAAAGAAGAGCATAATTTAGTGGTTGTTGCTGGCTTAAGTGAAATAATGAACTGGCCCACTATTGAGGTTAAGTCAGCGGAAGAGTTACCACTGATCGATCAAATATTCGTCTTAACAGGTACATTAACGCAAATGGGTCGAACTGAAGCTAAAACAGCGTTGCAGTCCTTAGGCGCAAAAGTATCAGGCAGTGTATCGAAGAATACTCACTTTGTCGTTGCTGGAGATAAAGCTGGCTCTAAACTGACTAAAGCACAAGACTTGGGTATCTCGGTACTTACTGAAGATGGCTTAGTGGCCTTATTTGCGGAACATGGTGTTACTATTTAGCTGCTATGTCTGAAAGAGTAATTCCTACCAATGAAATCTAAACAAAAAGGCGTTAATGATATAATTCATTAACGCCTTTTAAATTTTTTATTTTGACAAATGCTGCTAACTATTTAGTTTTTTTTGTTAATCGCCAAAAAGAAAAACCAGCAACAAAAAATAATATCATCGGATAAAATGCATGGCTAGCTACCGACAGTGGTGATATATGTAAAGTAGCGCCAAGCAATAGTGCCTGAGCGCCATAAGGCAATATACCTTGGTTTATACAAGCAAAAATATCGAGTAAACTGGCTGATTCAGCAGGGGATAAGTCACCATCAGTTGCTAGATTTTTAGCTGTATCACCAGTAACTATAATTGATACTGTGTTGTTGGCAGTGAAGAAATTACAGACAAAAGCAAGGCCTGCGATACCTAGACCAGCAGCACGTTTATTATTTTGGGGGCTAAGTTTTCTGGCGAGGGTTTCTATAACTCGGGTTAAGGCGGATAATCCACCTTGCTGGCGAACTAACTCACTTAAACCACCAATAAATAACGATAAGATAAAGATGTCTTGCATGCTAGAAAAGCCTGTTGTGATATCTTTTATCCAAGCTGAGAGTTGATAGCCATTACTTAGCATACCGATAGCAGCAGCTAACACTATACCCAAGGTTAATACCACAAATACATTCACCCCCATCAAAGCTAATACCAGAATGACCACATAGGGAATTAAGCCAACAACAGCCGATTCGCTGCTTACTTCATGACTTATCTCTGAGCCTAATACGGTAAATAATATTAAGCAGATAATCGCTGCAGGAACAGCAAATTTGAAGTTAACGCGGAATTTGTCTTTCATGTGCGCGCCTTGGCTGCGCGTGGAAGCAATGGTGGTATCTGAAATAATTGACAAGTTATCGCCAAAGATGGCCCCGGAAACTAAACAACCTGCAACTAAAGCGGCATCTAAGTTTGCTGATTCAACAAAGCCAAGTGCGACTGGCGAAATGGCAGCAATGGTACCCATTGATGTTCCCATCGCGGTGGATAAGAAAGCAGCGACAAGAAATAGTCCAGGTAATAATAAATAATCAGGGAATATAGCTAAACCAAGCTGGACACTGGCATCAACACTGCCAGTTGCTTTAGCAACCACAGCAAAAGCACCGGCAAGTAAATATATTACACACATGGTGACAATGTTAGCGTGGCCAGCACCACTAATAAATTGCGTTATTTGTTTTTCAATAGAGCTTTTAGATAAGAATTTTCCTAACGCCATCGAGGCTATTATGGCCGGAATAATAGCAATACTTGCTGGCAGTTGATAAAAAGCAAAATCTACACCCTGAAGTGTTAAAAATATGCCAGTACCAAGGAAAAGACTTAAGAATACAGCAAAAGGAAGCAGGGCAAATAAATTTTCCTGATGGATCGCTTTATCTGTCATAGAGTAGTTACTTAAAAATAATAATATGACAACATTATAAAAGTAAAATTAGCCTTGTCAATATAGATATCTAAGTGCTTAGACGCTTAGATGTTTGGGTATCTGTTTGTGGGTTTGGATCCTCTCTGTTCCTCTATTCCCTAGGTAATATTTTTAATTTAAAACAAGAAATGGGTACTAAAGTTGTAATAAGTTTGTGGTGACTTTGTAACTATTGGCAGGTATTTAGTCTACGAATTTACATAAAATATGAATGTCGTGAACTTAATATGACTTCGTTGTTGTTGATAATGTTTTTTGAATATATTTGTTATAAACAAAGCCAATGTTATAAAACATTGGCTTTGTATTATATTAACTCTAACATTGTGTTAATAAATTTTCCAATCTTAACAAAACCAACCTAACAAAGCGTTAGCACAATTTATATAGCAATCCAGTTTAGCGATTACTTTATTATATTGATTGGTATTAAACTAAGTTAAAGTTAGTTAATCGTTACATAATTGGAATAGCTACTACTACCACAATTGTTCGTAGCGCTAGCGCGTACATATTGTGTACCCGACAAACCTGAGCTATAGCTTGTGTTATTTGAACTGCCAAGGTCAGTCCAAGTCCCCGTCCAATACTGTAAGTCATAACCAGTTGCCCCAGTTACAGCGTTCCAATTAATTAATTGATTGTTACCTGTAAGGCCCGTAGGAATTTCTGGAGCCGATGTACATTCATCATCACCCAATAAAGTGATCTCAGTCCATGCACTATAAACACTGTCACCACAGCTATTCGAAGCCATTACATGAACATATTGAGTACTATTAGCGAGTAAATCTGTAAAGCTAAATTCACTTTGTGCAGTTGTATCGATTGTTTGCCATGCGTCGTTTTGCCAAAGTTGCACGGTATAACTTGTCGCACCAGATACCAAATCCCAATCTGCCGTGAATGACGTAGCTGAATCAGCTGTATTTACTGATTCAGCGGGTATTGCTGGTTCAGCATTACAAATGCTGTCATCATTAAATGCAGTGTAGGTGTAATTAATTTGTGACCATTGTCCATCCATAAGATAGTGGAAAGTGATATAAACAGTAGAGCCATCAGTAGGTAAACCTGTCACGGTGTGAGCAGTGTCGTTAATTTGGCTATCATTACGGTAATAATCTTTTGCGCCAGCAGAAGAGCCAGCATAGAACCAAAACCCTTCAGCATTACCTTCATTCCAAGTAAATACTTGAGATGAACTGGTAAGAGCTTGACCATCAGTAGGACTTGTAATACCTACTTGACCATTATTATCATTGTTAAAGGCCATAAAGTTATATTCTACTTGAGACCATACTCCACCTTCTAAATAGTGAAAGGTTACATAGACAGTTGAGCCATCAGAAGGTAAACCTGTCACTGTGTGAGAAGTACCATTAATTTGGCTATCATTTCGGTAATAATCTTGTGCACCAGCAGAAGAGCCGGCATAGAACCAGAAGCCTTCTGCACTGCTTTCATTCCAAGTAAATGTTTGCGAAGCGCCACTTAAGGTATCTCCATTTTCTAAATTATCGATACTTGGTGTATCGATTGGGTCAATAATAACACCACCAATAGAGCCCTCAATAGCATAATAACCTAACGAGGAATATTTGGAAAAGCCCCAGTTAGGTGTACCTTCTGCGCCACCAGTAATCTCTAGTGTATAGTTTCCAGCTGCCAAGTTTTGGTTGAAAGATGCTGAGCGACTCACATTATGATTAGATTGCGCAACAACAGCTCCAGCACTGTTTCTAATATAGGCTTGCACATCAAGCATACCACCACCGATGTGTTCAGTTCTGTCAATGTTAAGATTCACGACACCTCCAGAGCCACCGATAGTAAAAGTAAAGGTATCACGATCAGTATTATGTTCTATTTGACCAGTATTGCTTGTTCCACTCACACTGCCGCTTGAACCAATAATTAATGCCTTTGAACTAGGAATATCATCAGACTTAAATGGAATAAAGCCATTCATGATTGAGAAATCATTTTCTCTATTAGATGCACCTGAATATTCGCCTTTACTCCATTGGTAAACGGCTTCTCCCCAGCTAGTTGCCATCCAAATATTTCCCATAATAGGTACCCATTGAAAATCAGCGATACCATTATAATATTCACCACCAGGGTAGCCACCATCATGAGCAAGATGAAGTAAATGACCTAACTCATGTGCGGCAATGCGTCCTTGACCATAGGCGTCACTCTCTCTATGTAGAGTACAAAAAGTTGTGGTACCAAAAGCATAATGACAAGTTGAACGACCAGTTTCACGGTACATTGTTGCTCCACCACGCCTACTAACCGCAGCCGCATTATAAACGTCCCAGTTTGTGGTAACGTTGACGTCAAGCATTGAAAAGCTAGCGGCGACAATTTGCCAAGTAGTCCAAATAAACTCTTTAGAAACATCGTAAGGGATACCATTATTCATTATTCTTCTGGTATCTAATAAGATAACGTAGCTAGATCCGGGGTTACTTTCTAGTTGACCTACATGGCTGCCATCGTATTGCCCTATGTGAGAATTTGATGTAGCTTGTGAAGCCTGTCCCTTTGCTGGAGCGTAGACAGAATGGTTATGATCTTCGAAATCACAATTAGGGTGCACATCGGTCACTTTAATTTCGTTTACAAATAACTGACCATCTTGTGTGGTGTATTCATAAGCAACATCTTGGTCTTCTAAAATAACCCAACCGTAAACACTTTCTTCATCCCCTTGCATTATAAACTTCGAATTAGGGTGATTCACCGCTTTACCGGTCATAGACAGCGAGCCGTCACCAGCTAAAGAGAAATCATCAGTGATAACAGTGATTTCTTCACCAGCATTATTAACGAGACTAAACTTAGTGGATGTATTACTGTCAAGCACACTGGCATGTGAACTGTTGGGACTAAAGTTTTTTTTTGAGCCTGTATTCACGCCTAAATCACTTAGAAAAGATGCGGGAGTACCAAGCTTTAAAGCGGTTGAGTTATTTTCATTTATTTGATTTTCAGCTGCTGTAAGTGTTGTACTCACTAACATGCATGCTGAAAGATAAAACCAGTTTAATTTTTTTTTCATTTTATTATTCCTTCCTACTTTTATTATTTTTAAAGAGCAATAACTTGTGAATTATTAACAATTATACGACTAATAATTCTCAGCACCGTTATTTTTTTGATTACTGAATTAATTGTGACTTAGCCTATTGTTTTTATTGATAACCTAGGCATTAATCAAAGTTATATTTGAAGTAATAACAAAAAGGTAATGACACTCGATATGTCGTTGCAAAAGGCACAATATAAGCACTGTGTTTTTTGCATTTAGACTAATGCTCAAGAACATATGTTTTTGTAGTTAGTTTCAATTGGCTAAATTTACAACAATCTATTTGACGCTAAGTGAGTTTGTTTTAAGTTTCAATAGGAGGTTACTTGAATGGAGATATTATGTATTTGAATTGCTTCTATTGTGTATTGAGATATTGTAATCACTATAATGAAAGTGATCGTTTAGCGAGAGCTTAAAGACTTATATACCATGTTAATGATTTTGATAAGCACGCTAGATAAATGTACTTTTTATAGAATGGAACTTTTTCTTAAAGGTGAGCCGAAGGTGGGCAGAGTGTCTATTTGAAATTCATTAACAACATTTGATGTTTAAGTAAAAACAATAATTTAGACCGGTAAGAATGAAATTTACAAGATGAACTAGCGATATACTCTATCACTGTTTTATGTATTTGATTATCAAGGCCAAACGTTTATGAATAACGGGCTATTTATTGACGTTTTAAGGCAGAGAGTCGGATGAAGGGGGAATATTAAGCAAGAGCTGCTTATCCATAGTTCAGGTTTTGTAAGGTTAATCAGCACATAGAACAGCTTGTGCTACTCCTGATTTTATCAGTTGAAAGCAACCACAGGGATCATTATCAGCACTGCAATAGCCTTCTGCAGGTAAGTCTTTTTTAACAAAATCATGTTCAATCCTGCATTCACCGGCACATTTTGTGCTATCAGAACATTTTGTTCCTGCATCTAGATACTGCTGAACACAGCTAGGCAGGTTAGACATGCAAACACCTTTAATCATTCCTCCATGATTTAAACAAGCTAAGACGTCAATTTTAGCTAGCGCATCCTGTTTCATTTTATTTAGTGAACCAGCTTTAATTTCATCGGTATTATCCGCATTGCTTGCATTAGCAATGATAGTTGATAAGCATATTACCAGAATTAATAGTGTAATTTTCATAATTGGCTCAATGAATAATATTGGTTAAGTATTATAGGTTAATCATAATAACTATCTGTTAGTACTCTTTTCATTAAAATATCGTCACTTGTGCTGGTAAAAATACTTCAAGGCGGTGTGGCTCTCAATCCCAAGCGCTGATCATTGGTAGTAGAACCAACGCAAATGGGAGTTAAAGCAACCTTACATATCCTTAACCAAGGTTAGCTAGTTATTTGGGTTTGCTCTTCAGCCCAAGCAACCGCTAGATTGTAATGTTCAACAACTTTGTCTTTATCAAGTTTCAACTTCTCCATGACTAAAGTGGTTTTATCCCATTCAGCTTGCTCAATAAATTCAACTAATTTAATCAAAGCTGCCATCACGCCCTTTTTAGTTAATAAGGGATCTTTAATTTCTTGTGACAATGGTAATTTTTCTAATACGGTGGCCATTTCTTCATCTAAAATGGCATCTATCATTGATAATAAACCGGTTAGAAAGGCAATAGATATATCAAGTTGTGAACGGATATCTTGAGCAACCAACTCACAAAATTTTGCTCTAGTCATAGCCATTTTAATTAATTCTGATGGCTTATCAGGGTTTGCTGTAACGGCAAACATTAAACCGATAAAGCGTTTTAATTCACCAGAGCCTAAAATGACTAACGCTTGTTTAATAGTAGATATTTCGTTGCGGCGTTTAAAAATAGCTGAGTTGGCATAACGTAATAATTTATAAGATAGCGAAACATCGCGTTCGAATACACTAGTGATACCATTTAAATCAAGCTCGGTCTTTGATGTTTCATAAAGTAATTCAGCCATAGCGACTTGCGACGGAGATAAACTTTTTGTTTTTATCATTTCTGGTTTTGCGAAGAAGTAGCCTTGGAAATAGTCAAAGCCCAATTGCAGCATTTGATCATATTCTTCGTAGGTTTCAACTTTTTCAGCTAACATTTTGATATGAGGATGATCTTTAATCGCAACAAGCACCTCTTTAATATCATCAAGACTACTTTGCTGAATATCAATTTTAATAATTTTAATAAAGGGGTAAAAATGTGCCCAAACGTTTTGATGTTCATAATCATCTAACGCGAGAGTGTAACCTTTCGTATGTAAATCTTTACATAGAGAAAGGAGCTTTTTCCCTGGTTTAACTGTTTCAAGAATTTCAACCACTACCTCATCAGGGGTGAGCATTTCAGGATAACCCTTACTCATCGTTTCAAGGGTAAAGTTAATAAAGGCTGCTTTATTTCCAGTGAATTCACTGATGCCCATATTAAATTGACTGGCTTCAATCATTTTACTCGTGGCTTCATCCCCATCTATATCAGGGAATACATTGTCTATGCTGTCACGAAAAAGTAGTTCGTAAGCGAATAACTTTTTGCTTTTATCTAGAATGGGTTGTCTTGCCGCGTAAAAGTTCATATATATCGTTAACTAGCTCAGGCTCTATAGATTAATTACTATTAAATATATGGTATAGCGGTTTTATTTGCATTAGTTTTTTGAATTTCTTTGCGCTTCGATGGGGATGTTTTCTTTATGTTTACCTATTATTTACTTCTTGTTAACTTGGTCGCTGGGTTTATAGCGATAATCACTTAACCTTATTAAGGTTTCTTTGTTTGATAAATTTTGCTAGTTTATCGTGCTTAATCATTCACTAGCTCAATATTTGCAGGTAATTACTTTGGCTATCGGTACTTTAATTTCTTTAACTCTTTATTTTATAGTCATGCTCTTAATTGGACTATATGCCTATAAAAAATCAACCAGTGATGTTGCGGGTTTTATGCTTGGTGGTCGTAGTTTATCACCTAGTGTTGCTGCACTATCGGCTGGTGCCTCAGATATGAGTGGCTGGATGTTGATGGGCTTACCCGGCGCAATGTACATAAGTGGCATCAGTAGCCTTTGGATTGCCATTGGCTTGGTCATCGGTGCGTTTCTTAACTATTTAGTGGTAGCACCACGACTTAGAACCTATACCGAAATCGCCAATGATTCTATAACATTACCTGATTTCTTTGAAAATAGATTTAACGATAAATCGCGCTTGTTAAGAATAGTTTCATCGTTAGTTATTGTAGTCTTTTTCACCCTATATACTTCAAGTGGTATTGTTGCCGGCGGTAAATTATTTGAAAGCTCTTTTGGTTTAAATTATGAGGTTGGTCTGTATGTTACTGCCGGTGTGGTGGTTGCTTATACCTTATTTGGCGGGTTTTTAGCGGTAAGCTTAACTGACTTTGTACAAGGCTGTATTATGTTTATTGCCTTAGTCTTAGTGCCAATTGTTGCGATAAGTGAGGTAGGTGGCATCGCAGAAATGCAAACGACTATCGAAACAATAAACCCTGAATTATTAAATATTTTTAGTGGCGTCAGTGCTATAGGCATTATTTCAGCCATGGCGTGGGGTCTGGGTTATTTTGGCCAGCCACATATAATAGTTCGTTTTATGGCAATTCGACATGTTAAAGATATGCCAACAGCGCGTCGTATCGGCATGAGTTGGATGATAGTTTCTATAATTGGCGCAATGGCAACCGGTTTTGCTGGTATTGCTTACGTAGCTAAAACAGGGCTGAAATTAGATGATGCTGAAACTATCTTTATCGTCTTATCGCAATTACTCTTTAGCCCATTAATCGCAGGGTTTTTGCTGGCAGCTATTTTAGCGGCAATTATGAGTACTATATCTTCTCAATTACTGGTTACTTCTAGCTCACTGACTGGCGATTTTTATCAAGCCTTTTTGCATAAAGATGCCAGTGAAAAGCAATTAGTATTAGTCGGTCGAATTTCAGTGTTTATAGTTGCGATGGTTGCTATATATTTAGCTTACGATCGTAATAGCAGTATATTAAGCTTAGTAAGTAATGCTTGGGCAGGGTTCGGCGCGGCATTTGGCCCTGTAGTTATTGGCTGTTTATACTGGAAAGGTATGACACGTAATGGCGCCTTAGCGGGTATCGTTAGTGGTGCAATTACCGTACTAATCTGGATTTATGCACCTATTACTATTAACGGCCAAGCGCTAAGTGCACTTATGTATGAAATAGTACCTGGTTTTATTGTCTGTTCATTGGCGATTTATTTCGTCAGTAAACTATCGCCTCCAGTTGAAGAGAGCATCTGTACTAAGTTTGATGAAATGTTAACTCATCATCAGTAATTAAATTTTTATTTTCAATACTATTTAGTTTTAAAAGCTAGTGACTTCAAGTTACTAGCTTTTTTGTTTTTAATAGCACCAGTAAGTCCTAACCTTATTATGAAGGTTAATGAATATACCACCTTAACGGTTAATTTCGAGTTGTTCATATTAGAGCTTTTATGCTAGAATCGCGCTAATTTTAAACCTTCGATTAATTTGGTTTACTATAAAAGTAAGTTTACAACATATTAATCACTTAAAAGACTAAAAATAGTCTGGAGTTTATATACCGATGAGTTTTGATACTATTGAACAACGTGTTAGCTATGGCGTAGGTCGTCAATTAGGTGACCAACTTCGCAACAACCCTTTCAAAGATTTCGATATCACTGCTGTACAAGCAGGTATTGCTGATGCACTTGCTGATGTAACTGGCCAAGTTTCAGATGAAGATTTAAACGAAGCTTTCTCTGTAGTTTCTAAAAAACTACAAGAGCAAGAGCAAGCAGCTGCTAAAGAAGCATCTGCTGAAGGCGAAAAATTCTTGGCTGATAACGCTAAACGTGACGAAGTTACTGTAACTGAGTCTGGCTTACAGTATGAAGTAATCACTACCGGTGAAGGCGAAAAGCCTGCAGCTGAGAGCACTGTATCTGTTCATTACCACGGCACATTTGCTAACGGCGATGTATTCGATAGCTCTGTAGAGCGCGGCCAACCAGCTGAGTTTCCAGTAAACGGCGTTATCGCTGGTTGGACTGAAGCATTACAACTAATGACTGAAGGTTCAAAATGGAAATTAACTATTCCTTATGACCTAGCTTACGGCGAACGTGGCTCACAAGGTGCTATTCCTCCTTATGCTACGTTAGTATTTGATGTTGAATTATTAAGCATCAAGTAAATAGCGTATTATAATAAAGCCCTCAATTGAGGGCTTTTTTTTAAGCTAAAACTTATAGAAGTAATGCAATGAATAGAATCAAGTTGAAAGAGCTATTTAAAAACTATCAAAATGCCTTCCTTCAATATGATCTTGATGGGGTAAGCCGTTGTTATCACTTACCATGCACACTAAATACACCTGACAAAGTCGTTCTACTTACCAGTCAGTCTGATTGCCAACAAGAGTTTGGCGCTATTTTTACTCAGCTCAATGATGCCAAAACCAGTGATATTATCGCGAAGAAAGCATCATTTGAGCAAATAAGTAAACAGGTATATTTAGTGTGCATAGATTGGGACTTTATTGATGGCGACGGGCAAGTTTTTGCCGACTTTACTGCCATTTACCATGTGTTAGACGTTGATGGGGGATTAAGCATAATTAATGTTATTTCCCATGAACTAGCTAGCTCGTTGACATTAACAGAGTCACTTTGTTGGTAGAAAAGTGTAGTTTAACTCTACTGCGATAAACAAAGCGTGATGATTGCTAAGCGATCGGGACTTAAGTGGTCCTAATCAGAAACAAATTTTAGTAGAAATTAATCGACGATTTTCCGCAGTAATCCTAATATTAATATCAGAATAACAATAGAGAATTATATGAAAGTTAAAGTAGCTATTTTAGGTTGTAGTGGTCGTATGGGCCGTAATTTAATTCAGGCAGCTCACGAGCATGCCAGCATTGAATTAGTTGGTGGTAGCGTACGTACCAGTTCATCTTTTGTCGATTTTGATTTAGGCGAGTTAGCCGGCATTGGCGCAATCGGTATTAAAACTTCAACAGAGTTAGCTCAATTGTCTGCTGCCGATGTTTTTATTGATTTTACGTCAATCGAAACAACTTTAGATAACCTAACTTGGTGTAATGAAAATAACAAAGCCTTGGTTATAGGTACTACAGGCTTTTCTGATGAACAAGTGCAAGTTATTGAACAAGCAGGTAAAACTATGCCCGTTATCTTAGCGCCTAATACCAGTGTTGGCGTTAATTTAATGTTTAAATTACTGCAAATTACCGCTAAAGCAATTGGCGACTATACTGATATAGAAATTTTTGAAGCACATCACAGATTTAAAAAAGATGCACCGTCTGGAACTGCGATGAAAATTGGGCAAGTGATTGCTGATACCCTAGGCAGAGACCTCAATAAAGTCGCTGTTTATGGCCGAGAAGGAATAACAGAAGAACGCAGTAGAGAAACCATTGGTTTTGCTACCGTTAGAGCTGGTGATATTGTCGGTGAACATACCGCTATATTTGCTGATCTTGGTGAACGTCTTGAAATCACACATAAAGCTAGCTCTCGTATGACCTTCGCCCTTGGCGCTATGCGTGCTGCATTTTGGTTAAACGATGCTGATGCAGGATTTTATGATATGCAAGATGTTCTTGGTTTAAAAGATTAAAATTATATCTGAGTATTTGCAAAAAATAACAATAGTTAACTAGTCTTTTTGGCCATTTGGTCAGGAAATTTCGATTAAGGTTAGAAAAGACTACGTTTTTACATTTTATTACTAGACGAAAGCGCTGCACAAGCGTAAAATAAGTGGATTTTGTCAAAAATTTAGCTGAAAAGTTGTTTTTGACACCATTTTGTACAGGGAGTATCAAGCAACAGCACGGAGCATTTTGCTGTTACATGCGCGTTTACGTTTATTTCTTCTTTGGAGGTTACATTGGCTACATCTGCTATTTTAGTGCTTGAAGACGGCACTGTTTTTAAAGGCACCGCAATTGGTGCACAAGGCTCGGCTGTTGGTGAGGTGGTATTTAACACTTCGATGACAGGTTATCAGGAAATCCTTACCGATCCATCATATGCAGAGCAAATTATTACCCTGACTTACCCACATATAGGTAACACTGGTACTAATAGCGAAGATAAAGAGTCAGATAGCATTGTTGCTAAAGGCCTAGTTATTCGTGATTTGCCATTACTTGCTAGTAACTTTCGAAATGAGCAAAATTTAAGTGATTATTTAATTGATCACAATATTTTAGGTATTGCTGATATTGATACCCGTAAATTAACACGTATTCTACGTGAGAAAGGTGCTCAAAATGGCTGTATCTTAACACTTGATGATGTTAACGATGATAGCCAACAAGCAACGGCTCTTAGCCAAGCAAAAGCATTCCCTGGTCTTAAAGGCATGGATTTAGCGAAAGTAGTTTCGACTAAAGAACAATATGAGTGGACTGACGGAAGTTGGTCGCTTGATTTAAGTAATGGTGCTAACACTGGTACAGGTTTTACGAAACCAGAGAAATTTGAATTCCATGTTGTAGCTTACGATTTTGGCGCGAAAAGAAATATTTTACGTATGTTAGTTGACCGTGGTTGTAAATTAACTGTGGTACCTGCTCAAACTCCGGCAAGTGAAGTACTAGCGATGAATCCAGATGGTATTTTCTTATCTAATGGACCTGGTGATCCAGAGCCATGTGATTACGCAATCACTGCCATTAAAGAATTCTTAACAACAGATATCCCTGTATTTGGTATTTGTTTAGGCCACCAATTACTTGGTTTAGCCAGTGGCGCTAAAACAGTTAAAATGAAATTTGGTCATCATGGTGCTAACCACCCAGTGAAAGACTTCAGCCGTGACGCGGTAATGATCACTTCACAAAATCACGGTTTTGCTGTTGATGAAGATACTTTACCAAGTAACTTAACCGTTACTCATAAATCATTATTTGATGATTCTTTACAAGGTATTCATCGCACAGACAAACCAGCGTTTAGCTTCCAAGGTCATCCTGAAGCAAGCCCTGGTCCAACTGATGCCGCGCCGTTATTTGATCATTTTATCGATTTGATCAAAACCTACAAATCAAACAACGCTTAAACCGACAGACAAGAGAAGAGAAGAGAGAAAATAATGGGAAAACGTACTGATTTAAAAAGTATCTTGATCTTAGGTGCAGGTCCAATCGTAATTGGCCAAGCCTGTGAGTTTGATTATTCAGGCGCGCAAGCGTGTAAAGCACTTCGTGAAGAAGGTTACCGAGTTATATTAGTTAACTCTAACCCTGCAACGATAATGACTGACCCAGATATGGCCGATGCAACCTACATCGAACCTATTCACTGGGAAGTTGTGCGTAATATTATCGAAAAAGAACGTCCTTGTGCAGTTCTACCAACAATGGGTGGTCAAACCGCCCTAAACTGTGCTTTAGAACTTGAAGCCAAAGGCGTACTAAAAGAATTTAATGTTGAAATGATTGGCGCCACTGCTGATGCAATTGATAAAGCAGAAGACAGATCTCGTTTTGATAAAGCAATGAAAGCGATTGGCCTTGATACGCCAAACGCTGAAATTGTACATACTATTGAAGAAGCGCACGCAGCAAGTAAAATATTAGGTTTTCCTTGTATTATTCGTCCTTCATTTACTATGGGCGGAACTGGCGGTGGTATCGCATATAACATCGAAGAATTTGATGAAATTTGTACCCGTGGTTTAGACCTTTCACCAACATCAGAATTACTAATCGATGAATCATTAATCGGTTGGAAAGAATATGAAATGGAAGTTGTTCGCGACAAAAATGATAACTGTATCATTATTTGTGCGATTGAAAACATCGACCCAATGGGTATTCATACTGGTGATTCAATTACGGTTGCCCCAGCGCAAACGTTAACTGATAAAGAATACCAAATTATGCGTAACGCTTCTTTAGCGGTATTACGTGAAATAGGTGTTGAAACAGGTGGTTCAAACGTACAGTTTGGTATCTGTCCTAAAACGGGTCGTATGGTTATTATCGAGATGAACCCACGTGTATCTCGTTCATCGGCATTAGCGTCAAAAGCAACGGGTTTCCCAATTGCTAAAATCGCCGCTAAATTAGCGGTAGGTTACACCCTAGATGAATTATCAAATGATATTACTGGTGGTAAAACACCTGCATCATTTGAACCAACCATTGATTACGTAGTTACTAAGATTCCTCGTTTTAACTTCGAGAAATTTGCTGGCTCAGAAGACAGATTAACCACGCAAATGAAATCTGTTGGTGAAGTGATGGCTATTGGCCGTAACCAACAAGAGTCTTTACAAAAAGCATTACGCGGCCTAGAAGTTGGCGTAAATGGTTTTGATTCAATTGTTGATGTAACTCAGCCCGGTGCTAAAACTAAAATAATGCATGAGCTTCAAGAAGCAGGTGCAGATCGCATCTGGTATGTTGCCGATGCGTTCCGTTTAGGTTTAACGGTTGAAGACGTTTATAGAACTACCATGATTGACCGTTGGTTCTTAGTGCAAATTGAAGATATTGTTTTAGAAGAAGCTAAAGTTGCTGATGGCGGCTTAACTATTTTAACAGCAGAATATTTACGTAAACTTAAGCGTAAAGGTTTTGCCGATTCTCGCTTAGCTGATCTTATTGGTGTGTCTGAAGCTGAAGTACGTAAAAAACGTCATAACGCAGATATTTTCCCCGTTTACAAACGTGTTGATACCTGTGCCGCAGAGTTTAGCTCTGATACGGCTTACATGTACTCAACGTACGATGAAGAATGTGAATCAAATCCTACCGACAAAGAATCAATTATGATTTTAGGTGGTGGCCCTAACCGTATTGGTCAAGGTATTGAATTTGATTACTGTTGTGTTCATGCGGCATTAGCACTACGTGAAGATGGTTATGAAACTATCATGGTTAACTGTAACCCTGAAACTGTTTCTACCGATTACGATACCTCAGACCGTTTATACTTTGAATCAATTACCTTTGAAGATGTACTTGAAATTGTACGTATTGAAAAACCTAAAGGTGTTATCGTGCAATACGGTGGTCAAACACCACTTAAATTAGCACGTGCTTTAGAGGTTGCGGGCGTACCAATTATCGGGACTTCTCCAGATGCAATTGATAGAGCTGAAGATAGAGAACGTTTCCAACAAGCAGTAGACCGCTTAGGTTTATTACAACCAGAAAATGCTACAGTGACTTCATTAGATGAAGCGATGGCAAAAGCTGAAGGCATTGGCTTCCCATTAGTTGTACGTCCATCGTATGTACTTGGTGGGCGCGCTATGGAAATCGTTTATGACCTAGATGATTTACGTCGCTATATGACAGAAGCGGTAAGTGTTTCTAACGACTCGCCGGTATTACTTGATCACTTCCTTGATGATGCGATTGAAGTTGATATTGACGTTGTTTGTGATGGCACTGACGTTGTTATTGGCGGCATCATGCAGCATATTGAACAAGCTGGTGTTCACTCAGGCGATAGTGCTTGTTCACTACCAGCATATAGCTTAAGCCAAGAAGTTCAAGATGTTATGCGCAAGCAAGTAACAGATTTAGCATTTGAGCTAGGTGTTATTGGTTTAATGAATACGCAAATGGCTGTTAAAGACAATGAAGTGTATATCATTGAAGTTAACCCACGTGCTGCACGTACTATTCCTTTTGTTTCTAAAGCGACTTCAGTACCACTTGCTAAAGTTGGTGCTAGAGTAATGGCTGGTAAGTCATTAAAAGAACAAGGTATCGTAAAAGAAGTTATCCCTGCATACTTCTCTGTTAAAGAAGTGGTTATTCCGTTTAACAAATTCCACGGTAGTGATCCTTTAGTTGGCCCAGAAATGCGTTCAACGGGTGAAGTCATGGGCGTAGGTGATACCTTTGAAGAAGCTTATGCTAAAGCTAGCCTTGGTGCTGGCGTATCTGTTCCTAAAACAGGCCGTGCATTAATTTCTGTTCGTGATAGTGATAAAAAACGTGTATTAGAATTAGCTAAAATCATGATTGATTTAGGTTATGATATTGATGCGACTCACGGCACTGAAGTGATTTTACGTGAAGCAGGTGTTCCGGTGCGACGTGTAAATAAAGTACATGAAGGTCGTCCACATATTCTTGATAGAATTAAGAACAGTGAATACAACTACATTATTAATACTACCGAAGGCCGTAAAGCCATCGAAGATTCAAAAGTATTACGTGGCGGCGCATTACGTTATAAAGTAGCTTATACCACAACATTAAATGCTGCATTTGCTACGTGTATGTCTCATGCTGCGGACGAAATGAGTACTGTTCGTACTGTGCAAGAGTTACACAAAACGTTGTAAATAAAATACATAAAGCTATATTCCTCAGCGAATATAAGCTTATCTAAAGTATCAAAGGTGGTTATACCTATTTTAGGTTAACCGCCTTTATTGTTAGAATGAGAAGATAAAATTATGACTAAATATCCAATGACCCTTCGTGGTGCTGAGCAATTACAAGACGAGCTTAAGCATTTAAAACAAGAAAAACGCCCTCGTATTGTAAAAGACATTGCTACTGCGCGTGAGCATGGCGATTTAAAAGAGAATGCTGAATACCATGCTGCTAAAGAAGAGCAGGGCTTTTGTGAAGGTCGTATACAGGACATTGAAGGCCGATTATGTAATGCGCAAGTTATTGATGTAACTTCAATTCCTAACCGCGGTAAAGTTATTTTTGGTACTACAGTAACATTATTGAATATTGATACTGAAGTTGAAGTG
This sequence comes from Colwellia psychrerythraea, assembly GCF_000764185.1. Taxonomy (GTDB): domain Bacteria; phylum Pseudomonadota; class Gammaproteobacteria; order Enterobacterales; family Alteromonadaceae; genus Colwellia; species Colwellia psychrerythraea_B. Next base: position 20,649 of record NZ_JQEC01000011.1, on the reverse strand, counting down.
ACTTACCAAATTGTTGGTGATGATGAAGCAGACTTTAAAACGGGAAGAATTTCGCTTAACTCTCCTATTGCTCGTGGTTTAATTGGCAAAGAAGTTGACAGTGAAATTGAAATAACTATTCCTGGTGGCGTAGTAGAGTATGAAATTATTGCAGTTGAGCATATTTAACAATACCTATTGTAAGTAATTGTTGCAGAGCTTATTTGCAGCGTTCCTTATTATAAGTGTTTAACAAAGGGCCGTGAACTTAGTGTTTGTGGCCTTTTTTGTATCTGTTAACTTACAAGTACCTAATCGATTTTTATTCAGTCTTTTAACCCAAAAAGTAAAGAATGACTTGCCATTGAGTTTCCGATTAGCAAATTAACTTGCAAAAGTAAAAATATACCGTACTATTTTGATATCAAAATGATATCACTTGTTGGTTGTGGGAGAAGTTCGTATGAATGAGAAAATAGGTTTTTCAGTGAGTGGCTATGGTGTGTTTCTTGCCTTGTTAATCGCAGCAGCTTTTATTGTAAGTCAGGCTGCTATAGGAAATATTGAGATCTTAACTGTTTTTGTAGTTGTGCTTAGTTTGTTAGCAATCCCCGGCTTTTTTATGGTGCAACCAAACCAAGCGAAAGTGATGACGTTCTTCGGCACATATGTAGGTACAGTTAAGTCAGGAGGTTTACGTTGGACTATTCCATTATTTGTACGTAAAAATATCTCATTAAGAATTAGAAACTTCGAATCTAATCAAATGAAAGTTAATGATAACCATGGCAACCCGATTGAGATTGCTACTGTGGTTGTTTGGTCAGTAGATGATACCGCTGAAGCTGTCTTTGAAGTGGATGATTACATCAGTTTTGTAAATATTCAAAGTGAGTCAGCACTGCGTAATATGGCGATTAGTTATCCGTATGATCAACATGAAGGTGATGATATTGCTCTGCGTAGTCACCCTCAAGAAGTATCGGAAGCTTTAAAAATAGAAATACAGCAACGATTAGGAAAAGCAGGCGTTATGGTTCATGAAGCTCGTATTAGTCACCTAGCTTACGCTCCAGAAATTGCCAATGCCATGTTACAAAGGCAACAAGCTTCTGCCATTATTGCGGCACGTCGACTTATTGTTGATGGCGCAGTGGGTATGGTTGAAATGGCACTTAAACAGCTATCAGAGAAAGATATTGTGGAATTAGATGAAGAGCGTAAAGCTGCTATGGTAAGTAATTTACTGGTGGTTTTATGTAGTGATAAAAGCACCCAGCCAGTTGTGAATACTGGCAGCTTGTATTAGCTGAGCCTTAATCAACTTTCAACTCTCAACTCTCATTTCTCTTGAAGTGTTTTGTTGGGAGTCAATTTTTCTTGATTTTATTAAATTTTGGAGGTAACAGTGGCAGCTAAAAAAAGCTTCCCACTTAGGATTAATCCTGAGGTTCTAGCGGCAATGCAGCGTTGGTCTGATGATGAACTGCGTAGTGTTAATGCTCAGATTGAATATGTACTAAGAAAAGCCTTAGTTGACTCAGGTCGAGTCAAACTTACCCAAAAAGTAGTAACAGTTGTTGAAGATAATGACCTGACTAATAAGAATGGTTAAGCAACTTACGTAAGTTGTGTAAGTTGCTGTACCTTTTATGAATTTATTTAGCTGAAGTTAGCTTTGTTTTATAAGAATTAGTCATTAGTTTTGCCATAAAATACGCATAGCAACCTTATCAAAAACATCATAACCACGTACTTTAATAAAGTAACGGCCGCCTTTAGGTTCCATGTTACAACTTTCGATATTACCAGAGTTAGATTCAAAACAGTCATTATCTTGTGCTGTAGGAGCACTACCTTCTTTTACCCATAGATCTGCATCACCGGTACCATTCCATGTTTGTACCCATAAACCTGAAATGTTGTTAGGAACATCAACCCAAAACAATAACTCTTCATGATGTTCACCAGTTAAATCCCATTGAACATCATCATTTCCTATTTCTATGCCTTCACTAGGTGGGCGCTCTAAGTAGTTAGCGGTTAAGTTAACATCATGAAATGAATTGTAGCCTCGGACCATTATGGAATAGCTTCCAGGACTATTAAGCGTACAGGATTCAACATTACCAGATAGCCATGGTCGACAATCATAATTATCAAGCGTTGCGGTGCCATCAAATTTTACATATAGATCTGCATCGCCATCGCCAGCACTCATTGAAAATGTTACAGCGGTTGAATTTTCAGGGGCGAAAAAGCTAAATAATTGTTGCTCTTTCTCTTCACCGCTAATAATTAGCGGAGTATTTTTCTCTAATGCCGGTATGCTAGGACCAGCTAAAGCAATCGCTTCCTTGACTGCAGCTTGTGCATTTAACATCCCATAACCACAAATAGGGCCTAAGGTATTACATGTGGTGAAGTTTGAAAATTGATCTGCTGTCGCTTTAATTATTTCTTCAATTTCATCGGGTGTCAGTAAAGGATTTACTTCTAACATTAATGCAACAACACCGGCTACTTGTGGTGCAGCCATACTAGTACCGCTTTTAAAAGAATAGCCGGGTGAGGTCGGCCCATCAAGACCAGAGTTGACAGTCGCTATTATACTACTGCCAGGAGCTGTAATGTCTACGGCACCATCAAAATCTGAGTAATTAGAGTAACTTGCTTTATCACCAGAATTATCACTAGCTGCAACGGTTATAACACCATCACAATTTGCTGGCGATTGTTGCGATGCATTAACATTGCTATTTCCTGCAGAAACAACAACAGTTGCTCCTTGTGAACGAGCATAATCAATAGCGGCCTGATAGCCACCGCAACTGCTTGACCCACCTAAGCTGAGGTTAATTACTTTTGCTGGTTGGTTATTAATAGGAAAGTTGGCTATTTCTTTACCTGCGGCCCAATAAATACTGTCGATAATATCAGAGCGATAACCTGAGCCACATCTACCTAATGCTCTTACATGAATTAAGTTTGACTCAGGTGCAATGCCCATAGCACCAATAGTATTATCCATACTAGCGCCAATAATTCCTGCCACATGTGTACCATGCCAAATACTATTTTTGGCTTCACAGTCTATGCCCGTTCCTGGATCGTGAGCATCCATGTCTCGTCCATCGCCGTCATTAGAGTGAGAAGTGTAACTGATCATATCGTAACCATTAATAGTACGTTCATCATAATCGGGGTGATCAGCAAAGCCAGTATCGATTATTGCGACGTTAATATCTTTGCCACGAGCTAAATCCCAAGCAGCAACAGCATTAATACCTCTAAAGCTGTTTTCAATGCTATACATGCTTGCAGCATAATGATCATTTGGTAATGCATGGGCATAAACAATATCGTCTTCTTCAATAGCGATAACTTCACCATTGAGAGCCAAATCGTCTAATAAAGCCTGCATCGATGAATAATCACTGGCTTCAATGAGTACATCCCCAGAGGCAAGTGTTCTTTTAAAATTAATCTTACTTTTACCTTGAACTAAAATAGGGTTGTTTTTCTGAAGGCTAGCTTGGTCAACACTTAATGGTTTGTTAACTTTTAATTTAACTATAAAGTGTTTTTTTAATCCTCTTTCAAAAATAGCTGCATTATTTTCAGGAATAAGCGTAGCATTTATTTCTGCTGAATTGACCTGAGGTGTTAATGCTGTACTTATCGCTGTAGCTATCATGATTTTTTTAAACATTTTGGTACCTAAAATTATTAATTTCCGTTATTAAAAACTAGTTGATTAAACTAGGTGTTTTTTAGATGACATGCTCTTGAAGTTGAAATGTTTGAAGACTATTTTTTAAATTACAGACTTCCATTTCTATAATGTTACTTTGTTAAAGTAGGTGCAGTATATTTGAAAAATGCGATCAATTTCAATGGCTTAGGTAGTGGGTGACTATTCGTTTTATATGATGATTTAGTTATGAAAGCTCAAATGGCGTTAAACAACAATTAATTTATTGGTGAGTAAACTTTGCTCAGTTATTGCTAATCTGTTCGCCTAACTTTGATCGTATAACAACATAAATACAAAATACGGAATACTAAACAATGAGAATGAGTTCTTTATTCGATAGTTAGACGGAGCGTAATAAGGGGCTATTTTGAATGGTTATTCATTTTCTAAGTAGAAATGATTAGTAATAATAATTTAATTAGTTATATATCAATTGGTTATATGGTTATATTGATGGGGGAGGTATTGCTGAGCGGGAAGGTTTGAAACTGAACTGAACTGAACTGAACTGAACTGAATTGGAGTAGAACTGATTTACATTTTATGAATACTAAAGATGAATAATCCTTTTATAGTAGAGTCTCTAGAGTTTTCTACTATAAAAGGAAGAGTTCGAACTAAGCTTTAGGTATACGAATTTTCTTTTCTTCACTTTCACGGTAAATAACTAAAGTTTTACCAATTACTTGTACTTGAGTTGATTTAGTTTCACGACAAATAGCTTCAACGATTAACGCTTTGGTTTCTTTATCATCTGTCGGGATTTTTACTTTGATCAGCTCATGATGATTTAATGCATAATCAATCTCTGCTACAACCGCTTCTGTTAAGCCATTATTACCTAATAAAACTATTGGTTTAAGAGAGTGTGCAACACCTCGAAGGTGTTGAATTTGTTTTTTGTTTAAGTTCATTACTAAATTTCGTTATCTGTTGCCTTGAATTGCCGACATTTTACCCTTATCTACTGACTAATACTAATAGTTAAGCTATTTATGAGAAAAGAATGAATTCGAGTAAGAAAAACCCGGTAAATAAAAAGCACAAAGCGAGTAGCCAACGTTGGTTAGATGAACACTTTGATGATGAATACGTAAAAAAAGCACAACGTTTAGGTTTACGTTCCCGTGCAGTATTTAAACTTGAAGAAATCAATATAAAAGACAAATTGATTAAACCAGGCATGAAGGTTGTCGATTTAGGGGCCGCGCCAGGTGGCTGGTCAGAGTATGCTGTAAAAGCCGTGGGTGATAGGGGGCAAGTGATCGCCTGTGATATTTTACCTATGGATCCCCTTGCAGGTGTTGAATTTCTCGAAGGAGACTTTCGAGAAGAAGAAGTACTCGATACGTTATTAACTCGCATAAATGGTAAGAACATCGATGTAGTTATGTCTGACATGGCAGCAAACATGACGGGTAATGAAAGTGCCGATTCAGCGCGTAGTATGTACTTAGTGGAGTTAGCGCTAGATATGTGTAGCCAGGTATTAAAACCTAATGGTGCGTTTGTAGTAAAAGTTTTTCAAGGTGCCGGTTTTGAGGATTACATGAAAGCGACTCGCGCAGTCTTTAAAACGGTTAAAACCCGTAAGCCAGAATCATCAAGAGCTCGTTCAAGGGAAGTTTACCTTGTTGCAACAGGTTACAAAGGCTAATTAGCGGGAAAAAGCTGACAAAGTGTATTATTACCGTATGGTGAAACATGTGGTTCAGAGTTACTTGAGTGTTTTTAAGTCATAATTCTGTCTTTATATGTCTCAGGCAGCTTTGAGCAAACTATATAGTTAATTAAATTTTTATCTGTTTAATGTAACTAGTTGTTACGAGCTACTAAAGTTAAATAGCGACAAGCCTTGAATTGTAGTAAATTAGGCACAATAGACTAGTATAGATTTATACTAATAAATATCGAATACCAAACGGACTAATTAAATGATTACTTAGCGAGTAATTTAAAGCCTTATAGGCAAGGCATTGATTGTAGGAAATGGTTATCCCTTTTTAAAATCAATAACGCTGATTATATGGCTTTTAAACTCGCCCTTCGGGAACTCGTTAGCAAACTGATAACAGCACAAAGTGAATGAAATATAAAATATTATGTTTAATCCACTTTGATTGTTAAAAGTTCGCGAGTGTAGTTCTAAGTCAACCAGTTAATCAATCCATTTGGTATCTAATATCACAAGAGGTCATTAAGTTGAGCGATATGGCGAAAAATCTTATTTTATGGTTAGTTATTGCAGTTGTTTTGATGAGTGTATTTCAGAGTTTTACTCCGAATACCACAGAAAATCAACAAATGGATTACACCCGCTTTATCAAGGATGTACGTCAAGGACAAATTCGCGATGCGAGTGTTGACCGTAATGGCGTAATCACTGGTGAAAAGCGTAGTGGCGAAGCATACAAAACCGTTATTCCAGGTGGCTATGATCGTGATTTAATAAACGATTTAGTTAAACAGGGCGTTCGTGCTGAAGGTAAGTTACCTGAAGAAACAAGTTTCTTAACTACTATTTTCGTTTCTTGGTTTCCAATGATTCTGCTTATTGGTGTATGGATTTTCTTCATGCGTCAAATGCAAGGTGGCGGCGGTAAAGGCGCTATGTCATTTGGTAAATCTAAAGCGCGTCAATTAAGTGAAGAGCAAATCAAAACTACTTTCGCTGATGTCGCAGGCTGTGATGAAGCTAAAGAAGATGTTGCTGAATTAGTTGACTATTTACGTGAGCCTGGACGCTTTCAAAAATTAGGTGGCCGTATTCCATCAGGTATTTTACTTGTCGGTCAGCCAGGTACAGGTAAAACATTACTTGCTAAAGCTATTGCCGGTGAAGCGAAAGTACCATTTTTCACTATTTCAGGCTCTGATTTTGTAGAGATGTTTGTTGGTGTTGGTGCGTCACGTGTACGTGACATGTTCGAACAAGCTAAAAAAGCTGCACCATGTATTATCTTTATTGATGAAATCGATGCGGTAGGTCGCCAACGTGGCGCAGGCATGGGTGGTGGACACGATGAACGTGAACAAACGCTAAACCAAATGTTAGTTGAAATGGATGGTTTTGAGGGTAATGAAGGTGTAATCGTTATTGCCGCAACTAACCGTCCTGACGTACTAGATCCAGCGTTACTTCGTCCAGGTCGTTTTGATCGTCAAGTGACTGTTGGTTTACCTGATATTCGTGGTCGTGAACAAATTCTTAAAGTTCATATGCGTAAAGTACCATTAGGTGATGATGTAAATGCTGAAGTTATTGCACGTGGCACACCAGGATTCTCAGGCGCTGATTTAGCAAACTTAGTAAACGAAGCTGCTTTATGTGCAGCACGTACTGAACGTCGTTTAGTAAGTATGAAAGAATTTGATGCCGCTAAAGATAAAATCATGATGGGCTCAGAACGTAAGTCTATGGTAATGAGCGAGTCAGAAAAAGAAATGACTGCTTACCATGAAGCGGGTCATGCCCTAATTGGTCGTTTAGTGCCGGATCATGATCCTGTTTATAAAGTGAGTATTATTCCTCGTGGTCGCGCCCTTGGTGTAACAATGTACTTACCAGAGCAAGACAGATTCAGTCACTCAAAGCAGCATTTAGAAAGTAATATCTCTTCTTTGTACGGTGGTCGTATTGCTGAAGAGGTTATTTACGGTAGTGATAAAGTGTCTACCGGCGCTTCAAACGACATTGAGCGTGCCACTAACATTGCTCGTAAGATGGTAACACAATGGGGTTTGTCTGAAAAAATGGGTCCTATGTTATTTGCTGAAGAAGAGGGTGAAGTTTTCTTAGGTCGCAGTTCAGCTAAATCGCTACATATGTCTGATGAAACAGCTAAATTAATTGATGAAGAGATTAAAGTGTTGATTAATCGTAACTATCAACGTGCGGAAACATTAATTAAAGACAATCTCGATATTCTTCATGCCATGAAAGATTGTTTGATGAAATATGAAACTATTGATGCGCTACAAATTGATGATTTGATGGCGAGAACACCTGTTCGTGCTCCTGCAGGCTGGGATGATAAAGATAGTTCTAACTCAACAAAAAACAATGGCAACGGTGATACTACTGCAAAAGTAGATGCAGCGAGTAAAGATGCTGAGCCAACTAAGGACACTGAGCAAGTTAGTTCAGTAGAGCCTGATACTAGTAAACCAAGCGGTGATACGCCTTCAAGCTAATACGCGCTTTCAGAAAATAGTAAAGCCTCGATATTTACATTAAATATCGAGGCTTTTTCATATGCAGACTTTCCCTTGTTCGAAAAATATTAATAAAGATTAAAATAGAATGACACATAATAAATTTTTATCAGAGAACTTAAAGAAGCCACAAGTGATGGGGATTCTTAATGTTACTCCTGACTCATTTTCTGATGGTGGTAAGTTTGCCACCTTTGATAAAGCATTGACACAAGTTGCACAAATGATCAGTGATGGTGCTGATATTATCGATATTGGCGGAGAATCGACTCGTCCTGGCGCTGTTGATGTTAGCGAAAAAGATGAGTTAGCACGGGTTATTCCCTTACTTAAAGCGATTAAAAAAAAATTTACTATCCGGGTATCTATCGATACCAGCAAAGCCGAGGTTATGTCACAAGCCATTATTCATGGCGCAGACATTATTAATGATGTTCGCGCGTTACAAAATGACGGTTGTTTAGCTGTACTGGCTAATAGTAATGTACCAGTGTGTTTAATGCATATGCAGGGTTTACCACGTTCAATGCAAGAAAACCCACAGTATGACGATGTTATTGATGATATTAAGCAGTTTTTTATTGAGCGCATTAAGGTTTGTGAGCAGGCTGGTATTAAGCGAGAAAGATTGATTTTAGATCCAGGTTTTGGTTTTGGTAAAACGTTAGAACAAAATTATCAATTACTTGCGCAGTTATCACAATTTAAAGATTTAGGTTTACCCATATTGTCAGGAACCTCGAGAAAATCAATGATAGGCAATTTATTAGCACGTAATGTCGATGAACGCCTTGCAGGCAGTATTACTACCGCTATAATAGCCACACAGCATAACGCTAGCATAATTCGGGTACATGACATTAAAGAAACAGTCGATGCCCTAAAAATCTTATCCATGACCGCTAAGTACCAGTAAGCGGTCTTGAAAATATAAACATAGCAGCTAAGTAAAGCGGCTATAGAACAAAATATATAAGGAAAATATATGTCTGATCGTAAATATTTCGGCACTGACGGTATCCGCGGTTTAGTGGGGCAGCACCCAATCACACCAAATTTTGTAATGAAGTTAGGTTATGCCGCAGGTAAAGTTTTAGCCGGACAAGGCACTAAAAAAGTACTTATTGGTAAGGATACCCGTATCTCAGGTTACATGCTTGAATCAGCACTCGAAGCGGGTTTTTCAGCGGCAGGTATCGACGTAGGTCTTCTTGGTCCTATGCCAACACCAGGTATTGCGTATTTAACTAAAACATTCAGAGCCGAAGCTGGCATCGTTATTAGTGCCTCGCACAACCCATTTTACGACAACGGTATTAAGTTTTTCTCACAATCAGGAGAAAAACTTCCTGATGCAGTAGAGCTTGCCATTGAAGCCGAGTTAGATAAAGAAATGGGCTGTGTTGAGTCTGCAAAATTAGGTAAAGCAACTCGTATCAATGATGCTGCAGGGCGTTATATCGAATTTTGTAAAAGTAATTTCCCAAGTCGAATTTCATTAAAAGATCTAACCATAGTGGTTGATTGTGCCCATGGTGCTACCTATCACATTGCGCCTAACGTATTTCGTGAACTAGGCGCAACTGTTATTGAAATTGGTACTGCCCCAAATGGTACCAATATCAATGATGGTTGTGGCGCAACATCAATGGACGCAATCAGCAAAGCGGTTGTTGAGCACAAAGCCGATTTAGGTATTGCCCTTGATGGTGATGGCGACCGTATTATGATGGTAGACCATACAGGTTATGTTATTGATGGCGATGAAATTATCTATATTATCGCGTGTAACGATTTAAAAACCGGCCGAAAAGAGGGGGGGGTAGTTGGTACCCTAATGAGTAATATGGGCTTAGAATTAGCCTTAAAAGAATTAGGTATTGAATTTGCCCGTAGTAATGTTGGTGACCGCCATGTAATGGAATTATTAAAAGAAAAAGGCTGGCAACTAGGCGCTGAAAACTCAGGTCATGTTATTAACCTCAATCACACCTCTACCGGTGATGGTATCATTGCTGCACTTAATGTACTTACCGCAGTAACCAAACAAGAGAAATCGTTATTTGAGTTACGCCAAGATATTACCATGTTGCCACAACTGCTGGTTAATGTTCGTTTTTCCGGTGAAAATAATCCATTGAACGACGCTGCGGTATTAGCTTCTGTTGATGAAGTTAATGAAGTATTGACAGGTCGCGGCCGAGTATTGTTGCGTAAATCAGGTACTGAGCCATTAATTCGCGTTATGGTTGAGGGCCCAGAGATGGATGAAGTTACACTATTAGCGAACAAAATTGCCGATTTAGTGAAACTCGTTAAATAATAACAGCTAGTAATAGCTATATTGTGCTAAATGCCGCGATAAGTATAAAAAAACTGCAACTAGTAAAAGATATGTGTTAAATACTTGTATCTTTTGCGTAGGTTAGTTACTATCTCGCGGCTTCATTTTAGCAATGACTCCATTTAATACTTAACTGAAGTCATAAAATAATAACCTAGGCTAAGAGATAAAAATGACTAGACAAGCAATTGTAGCCGCAAATTGGAAGATGAACGGTGACTCAGCCCTAGTTGATGCTATGGTTTCAGGGTTAAAAGATGTTAAACTATCATCACATGTTGATGTTGTTATATGTCCTAGCTTCCCCTATTTATCTGAGCTTAATCAGAAAATAAAAACAGCTAACTTAAATGAAGCAATTCATGTTGGCTCGCAAAATGTGAGTGAACATGAAAGTGGAGCTTATACAGGTGAAGTATCTACAGCTATGTTGAAAAACTTAGCGATTAACTATGTAATAGTTGGTCATTCTGAGCGTAGAAGTATCTATAAAGAAACATCTACCCAAGTTGCAAAAAAAGTTCATGCTGTATTAAACGCAGGTTTAACACCAATATTATGTATTGGAGAAAGCGAAGCAGAACGAGTAACAGGAGAAACCGAAACTGTGTTGTCGGCACAGGTTCAGCCAGTTATCGATGAAGTTGGTATAGAGAAATTTAACGATGTTGTTATCGCTTATGAACCCGTTTGGGCCATAGGAACGGGTAAAACAGCATCAAGTGCGATGGCACAAGAAACACATCAGTTTATTCGCCAATTCTTAGCTCAGCAAAACGAGCAAGTGGCGGCTAAAGTACCATTACTCTACGGTGGCAGCGTTAACGCAGCTAACTGTGAAGAATTATTCGCACAAACTGATATAGACGGTGGTCTTATTGGTGGTGCTAGTTTAAAAGCTGAACAATTCAAAGTGATTTGTTTAGCAGCAAAAGGAAAATAGAAATGTTGTATCAAATATTAATTATCGCTTACGTACTTATTGCTTTAGCCCTAATCGGTTTAGTGTTAATTCAACAAGGTAAAGGCGCAGATATGGGCGCATCTTTTGGTGCTGGATCTTCTGCAACTGTTTTTGGTTCAGGTGGTTCAGGTAACTTCTTAACTTCTGCAACAACTTACCTAGCCGTAGCCTTTTTTGCTATTAGCTTAATTCTAGGTAACTTAACTGCCAACCGCACTAAAGCTGTTGATGAGTGGAATAACCTAGCAGTTCCCGCTGAACAAGCAGTTGATGCCATTCCAGGTGAAAGCCTTGAAGCTACCACATTACCAGCTGCTCAAAACAGCGATGTACCAGCTTCTGATGAACCTGCTAAGAAAGAAGAAAACAGCAACGTTCCAGACTAAATTGTTCTGATTAAATTAACTAAACTTCAACTTAGTTAAAAGTACAAAGTTTTTAAATCTAGTCTTGCGTGGATTGCGGGTCTAAAAGTTAAGTGCTCTTATTTTGCCTCATAATAAGCAAGTTAACTTAGTAAAACAGATAATATAGTTTAGTATTGCGCGGATGTGGCGGAATTGGTAGACGCGTCAGCTTGAGGGGCTGGTGACTTAGGTCGTGGGGGTTCAAGTCCCCCCATCCGCACCACTAAACTTATACAAAAAGACATTTAAAGGCCGATTCGTGATGAATCGGCCTTTTTCGTTTGGTTGCTAATTATTCCTGACAGGTTGGCTATCTCGGTAGTTATTTACCTGACATCGATCTTATGTTTGTATTGCAGCTCGATAAAATCTTTTCTTCAATCTGATATGTCTCCCAATTGTCGACTTTCAAATACCCACCAAATCAATACACTTAATCTGAATAATATATTCTGGTTATGAATGGTCGGGGGAGTATCTAAAAATTGTTGTTTAGAGTGTTTTGATGGGGAGGGCTAAGTTAGCTGTTTGTATTTTTATAAATGATTACTTTGTGCGCATCAATGTCATTAACTTAAGGATTTAACGCATACGTTTATAATTCATTGGGAACTTATTTGTCTTGTTTCTAGGGTCTTGTCGAACAAACTTACAATCAGGTCGAATTACACTTTAATTCTTTGATATTTTACTTATCAGTAATTCATAAAGCTCAAGTTCAGCTAGCCTCATTGTGAACCGAACAATATTGTCTTTAAGCTGGTTTATCGCAAAGGTGAAATTGATTTTATATTCATAGAGTCTCTTGTTTTTAGGCTACTTTATTTTTCGTTTTGCATCATGGATTGCAGAAGCAGCAAGGTTTTTAGTCAATAGCTTAGCGTGTAAGTCTTGTAAAATACCTTCAACAGAAATACGAGAATAATTCTCAATATTGAGGCTCTTTTCAATACTTTGTAATCTTCTTCAACTCCTCAGCGTTGGTGATATAAATTATCGAAAATAGAAGTAGGATAAGCTTTCAAGTCTGTTAATGATGAAACTAAAATCTCTGGCTCTCCTGATGGCAGCTCAACTCGCACTAATCTTAAACAAAGAGATTCGGTTGATATTTTGTCTTTTCTACATCGACGGAGAGACTTCTCAATAGAAGGGAAATCAACATTTTTTAGCCTATGATATTTATAAAACCAAACGGCAGGATAACCTCTGTCATAAACGACTAAGTCGCCTGTTTGGGTTTTATTTAAATGTTTTAGCGCCATTTCACGGTCTCCTGTTGAATGGCTTTCTACCTGTAAATCTAGGGTAATATTATTCTTAACATCATAAAGTTGTGAAAGACGAACATGAGGCATAGCAGCATGTGGGCGATCTTTACCAAAATGCTCAAGTAGTTCGTCAGAGATAGGTAATTGTGTGACTGACCCATCAACAGCTAATAGTCTATGGGCTTGCCATGTATCAATGGTTGCAGCTTCATAGAACGCTTGAACTAGTTCATCGTTTAACTCATAAAAGCCTGATGGGACAGTTTCATTCTGGCTTTACAAAAAGCAGCAGTGCTAACTGATGTTGTTGACAAGTGGCTATCAAAGATAACATTGAAAAACCGAACGAGTTCAGCCTGAATTGACCCATTGAGAGCATTCAACATAAAACTCATTAAACAAGGAGAGGTAAGGGGGCGACTTCGAGTGAAATCAGTAAGTTTTTTACGGTGACTTTCTAAAAATTCAGTTGAGTGAATCTTATTGGTTGACTTTTGTACTATTTGAATTAAATACTGAACAGCTCATTGGTGATTTCTCTCTATTTTTAATTCATAGTTAGGTTATCAACTAGCTAACTTATTGTAAGTACGTAAATTAACTTTAAGTTAATGACATTGTTGTGGGCATTGAAGTCATTAGCATTTATTCTATTGCCATATATTTTATAATCCTTTTCAAAGTCATATTCCTGTTGAGTCTCAGGGGATTCAGCAAAAAACAATAAAATTGTAACAACTAACTGATAGTGTTTTTATATACAGTTCATATGTGAATTTAATTATTTGCGTAATAAAAGGGGTAACTTAATCTTTCACTTATTGACCAGTTTAGGTGGTTTATTCTAAGTCGTTGATCTAGATAGTAATTAAGTGTATTGTTTATTCAATGTAAAAAACATGAAATTTACCCTTCTAATAATTGTTATATGCAGCGTTGAACATAGGTGATATGACAAAGTCTGTGTTTATTATCTGATAATAATAGTATCGACAATTGAACTTTCTTTGAGTGCTGTAAGCAGGATGGTGCTCTCAGGAAAATTAAGGGATGTAAGTCACCTATTTCATGACGAATGACTAAAAGGAAATTATTTTCCGATACACAAAACTATTTAATAAAGGAACTATCATTGAAATATTCAATTTAAATCACCGGCTTTCTCTATTCTTCGCTTATTTCACTATCTCTATTAACATTCACAAGTGCAGTTTATGCGAACACCGATGCCGTTAAGGTAATTGATAATAATTTAAAAAGTAACATAAGGGTTAACGACTCAAGTACTTCAATAGTAAATCGTATGAAGCAATTAAATGTGCCAGGCCTTAGTATTGCACTAATTCATAACGGAAAAATTGATTGGGCAAAAGGTTATGGTATTGCTAATGGTACAAGTAAGGTAGACACAAATACTCTTTTTCAAGCTGGCTCAATTAGTAAGCCAGTTGCCGCCCTTGCCGCACTAAAATTGGTTGAACAAGGTAAGTTGCAGCTTGATGTTGATCAATACCTAAAAGACTGGAAGGTTGAGGGAGACTTATTAACTAAAGAAAAACCAGTTACTTTACGTCAGCTTCTTACGCATACCGGCGGCCTTAGTGGTCACGGATTTCCTGGGTATGCAACAGGTAGTGAAATACCAAGTACAACGGATGTGCTAAGCGGCAAAGGAAATACCCATGAAGTTATAGTTAATCAGATTCCAGGAAGTAAATGGCGATAGGTGGCTATACAGTCATGCAAAAAATAGTAGAAGATGTCACTGGGGTATCATTTTCTGAATATGCTGACAATCAAACTCTTAAGCCAATGGGGATGGTCAATAGAACCTTTCAACATGCTTTACCCAAAACGTTAAAACAGCGTGCCAGTGCAGCGTATGACCGTAATGGAAAAGTGCACTCCGCAATTTATAATGATTACCCTGAGAAGGCCGCGGCCGGCTTATGGACTACTCCTTCAGAACTAGCTATTTACATCATGCACATGCAAGCAATAATGGCCGGAAAGAAAGACGGAATAATAAAGAAAACCACAGTAGAATCTATGTTCACTAAGCACCAAAAAAATTGGGGGCTAGGGCCCGCTATGAGTGAAGTTAATAATCAACTTGTCTTTGGGCATGGTGGCAAAAATCTTGGTTTTACCAATAAGTTTAAAGCCTTCGTAAATAAAGGTGAGGGCATGATAGTGATGAGTAATGGTGATAATGGCCGTTCAATTTATCAAGATATTATGAGGTATATCTCAAAATATTATGATACGGGTATCACTCAAGACAAACCATAGATGCGTTAACTTTATCTCTGGATGAACTCAAGGCTTATACCGGACAGTATAAAATGAAAACTGGTGGTGGTTTCATTGTGAAACTTAAAGTTTTTGATGGACAGCTGAAGATTAAGGCGCAAAACGAAACTCAGTTTTCGCGCTTAGTACCAACCAAAAAGATAACCTTTATTAATGTTGAATCTGGAATGAAACCGTTAGTTTTTCGCAAGGATGATACCGGTAAAGTCAGAGGTTTACGGGTAGCAAAAAGATTTAAATTTGATAAAATCGAATAAAAGGTTCCCCCTCTTCGAGTAGCGAATTTGAGCCTAGGCGGGAGGTGTTCATCAATACAATTCATTTTGGCAGATAGTTTGTCTTGGTTTTTTTGCATGACGCTTGCCTATTCTAAAGGTGTTATGAATAGAAAATCTAATCTGAATTAGTGTTTTTACATTACTGCTTAATGTCGTGTTTGTGGTAGAACGAGACCTTTTGAACAAATGATTTAATCGATATTTATTTGTTGGGATGTAAAGATCACTTTGTGCGCGCACGGTATCGATTCGTGTGTATCCGAATTTTTTGATTTGATAAAAAATAAAATAGTATCTCTGAGGAAGACGCCAATCATTTAAGATTAAGAGTGCTGACTGTTGATCAAGTGAAAAATGATTTTTAGTTTTATTCTGTTAGTTAATACAAAATCTAATCCAAAGTATCGATATCAACTGAGTGACTCATGACCGCTTTGTGGTAATCTCCCCATTTTTAATGGAGATCAGAAGTAGACGTTTTTCTCTGTGTTAGTCTACGTTTTTTAATTGGGGTTATACCACCAATTCCCATGTTAGGTCGCTCATGGTTATAAGTCCATAAGCTGTGATATTTACATAAAAAAATATCATCAATTAGATCAAAAATTTACTAAAAATGGTATTACTTGAGTTATTTCTGTTTTGTTATCTTCAATTTATTCTATTGCTTGCCGCTATAAAGGTTTACTTTCAGCTACCTTTGCCGCGATAACTTTATGCTCGATGATCAGCAGATTTAGAATAAAAAACTATTCATCGTTGTTTGATATCCGCATATTCAACATAGTGTACTTGGCATTGATAATTAACCTGAAAACTGGATAAGGATTGAACTAACTGTCCAGCTTACGATCAGATCTTTCGACTAAAAACGATTTTAATGCAACAAAGGTAGTAAAATTAATAACTTAAAATATATATTTTTCGATATCGATGATTTTTGACATAAATTTATCCCTGCATAGGAGGCAGAATTAATCGCTAACGGAACCAAAAAAAGAAAACGCTAGTCAAAGATGATATTGAGTGAATGACTATCGATATTGCTTTTTATTGGTAGGATAATGTATGTATTTCAATACCTACCTGTTGGTTTTGTTCGGGGTATTGGCAACGTGATTTCCCAAGCCTACTAAATTACATGCGTTTTTTACACAAAATGTCTTCTTTAATTGTACCTATGTACGTACGCTTACTTTCAAACGATAAAAGGAAAGCTCAAAGGTATTGAGTTTGTCGAAAAGTTTGCCACAATATCCGTATTCCACGCAATAGGGTCTTTGATGGTGTTGCCAAACGTGGGAAGGGAACAGTGGGCTGGTTTTACGGTTTCAAGCTTCATTTATTGATTAACCATGTAGGGGAAATTATTTCTCTGAAGATAACACCAGATAATACAAACGATAGAACGCCTATTCCAAAGTTATGTAAAAACCTCTACGGAAAGCATTATGCGGACAAAGGATATCTCGGTAAAAAGCTAATGATAAGCTAGCGGCGAATGACGTTGGTTTAGTCACTATTGTTCGTAAAAATATGAAAGCTAAGGCAATGTCTGTATTTTATAGGACAGTGTTATCAAAGAGATACATTATTGAAACGATAAATGGTCAACTCAAAAACATCTCACAAATAGAACATAGTCGACATCGTAGTGAGGCCGGCTTTATGTTGAATGTCATTTCAGGCATAGTGGCTTGTTGCTTAAAAAAACAAAAACCACGTATTAAGCTATCACCGAGTCAATTTGGATTAAAGTCGATCTAGAAAAATAGTATTCTTAAACAGAACTCAGGTTAATTATTATCAGTTTGTTGCTTTTGTTCTATGTAATTGAGCTTGTAATGAGAGATTTTTCTAGCTCTATCGTAGACGTAATAAGGTTAGAGAACTACCAAGCTAACCTACATCCATTATCAACAGTCAACCCCTTACCATGGATGAAGTACCCTTCACTTGGTCTAACAGCCGATGGTTTTTGCATGCCCAAATTTGCTCGAAGGATTTACATGTAAATTATTGACCGATGGTTAGGCTGTTTACTGCAAAACTTAAGGAAAAAAAGGACACTATAGCATGCTAGTTTTTGGTACACTCCAGGCGCTATTTCGACAGAGCGTCACTCTTAGAGCCGACAGCAGTAATCGAGACTATTGATGAAATAGCGCAGCTTTATAAAGTTGAGGAGTACATCAAAGAATACATCACCGAGCTTGCGATGCGTTAGCTTAGCGAAAAAGACCGTGAGCCATTTTACAAATTTTGTAACTGGGTTTTCGAGCAATAACAACGAGCCCATTTAACACCCAGAAAAACTAACTGAAGCGTTAAATTATTCGAATGAACGGCAAGTTGAATAAAAAAATATCATGTAGCCCTGTGTTGCCATCGATACCAAATGCCTAGAGAACTTTAGGTGTTCTTCTTAAGGGGGGGGGGATTTCTGGAATGAACTCGGCGTAGAGTTGTTAGGTTTTTTACAATATTTTGGATTACTTGCCACTTGCCACTTGCAATAAATCAATCCCTATCTTGTTAAGGTATTGAAAAGTATTAGCATGCATTCCTTTCAAAAATTGAATAGTTACGCCTAGAATGCGGAAATGAAAATTAAGAACATGCTTCTGTTGTATTATTTCTTAAGATTTAATCTATGAATTCACATTAGACAATATCTACCTAGGCTTTCATGGTATAATCTATTTTATACATTTTAAATTTAGGTGCCAAATAATAATGAATGGTCTAACACACGAGCAGTTACTTTTGAGTAGCCTTAATACTATCGGAGGACTGACTGATGACACCTTTTATTATCAGTCAATATTTTTAAGTTCCGTGATTCCAGATAGTACCAATGCTCGTTTTTTACCTGCTATTTTTATTAAAGATAATGACGCAAAGCTATTTGTAAAAAGAAAAATTACAAAAAAAGAATTAGTCCATATGTATAACGCAGAGGATCATGTTCTAATAGGTCAGTCTTGCATGATCAATTGTCTTAAATACGGTTCTTCTGACTGGAAAAAAGCTAATCAGACTATAGAGTCTATTCTAGAGCTAGGGGATAATATTTCTGTTTCTGAGCTCATTCAGGCTCCAACACTCTACCCAGTTGAGGATGGAAAGTATCAGATTTTAACAGGGCACAGGCGTTTCTTTGCTTTAATTTATGCTAATGGCTATGACTCAACAGCACAGTTTAAGCTTTATAACACTAAGCCTCTGTTAGTTAAAGTTAAACAATTTCAAGAAAATGCCAGTAGAGAAGAGCTGCCACAATATGGAAAATTGATGGCTTTCGAAAGTGCAATGAGTGAAATAACGACACTCAACACCGCTCGGATCAAGTTAGGGTTAAAAAAGTTGACCGTAAAAGAAATTGCTACTAATTTAGGGATTTCTATGGGGACATTTGATAATTATAATGTTCTAAGCCGATATAAATGTGTAATAACAGCTTATGAGTCAGGATTAAGCACTCCCTTTATTAAAGTTAAAAAAATGGTTTTAACAGTTGAAACAGAGTATAAAATACAATATAAAAAATCGGTGCTTAATTTAACAGATAAAAAAAATATCGATAATGAAATTCAATCTAAATTATTAAATAAAATCCCACTAAGGCCGATACCTAAAACCTACAAAGTTGAAAATATAAAATCGGCTAATACAATAAAAGCCTTGTTAATGGCAAACATTATGGAGCTAGAGACAGGTATCGATTGGGATAACATTGATTGGGACGATCATGCTGCAGTTTCAATGATATTTTCCTCTGTTATTGAATTTTTAGAAAATACTAATAATTAACTATAACGCCAATCAGTTAACAACTAATTGGCGTTATTATATTTTATACATCTCGTTTTGTCATAGCCTTAACCACCCTTGAAAATCCCTTTATGTTCGTTTGGGCAAGATAAACTGGAGTCTGTTAGTTTTTGATTGATATAAGGCGATGCAGGATTAATATTATGCGCCATTTAAGTCACTTTAATGCTGATAAAATGATAGGAAAGTGGGTCTGTCATTGAGGTAGCATCGACTAGGATATCCCCTCAAACAAAGAGGCAGTTAATTGATGCACAATTCCATTTGGAATACCATGGGGGGTCTTGGGTAAGCAGCTTCATGCTTGTCATTATGAAAAATAAATTATTCTCTTTTGTATCTGGTGTTCGTCACACCACTCTATTGTTTCAGAGTAGTTGTATATCATAATGTAAAGGGGTGAGTTTAGTGTAAGTTGTTGATATTGATGGTGACCTGTGTTTTTAGAGGGTGACAATGTCTGATTATTTATGATATCCATTGATTAACTCGAGTAATAACATTTTTGATAAGGGATTAAAATGCTTTGGATAAAAATAAGAAAGTGAGTGAAAAATAGTAATTTAAAGGCATAATAAAATCGATGCTGACTGAGCATCGAATTTTTATTTCATTCAGTTAAAAATAAATCTGATTTTTCAAACTTATCGGAATCATAAGTTATGTATTAATATTAATATTTATTGTCCTGATGGCTTAATAATAAACCATGTTTATGAGTCCCTATTATTACTAGGCCTATTGATAAGCAATACAGTTATTACAATGAATGATAGCTAGTAAGTTATCCTTTTTTTGATAAAATATCATTTTTATTAAATATAGAGAATATAGTTATATTTTCTTGCTGATAATCGATGAAATATCGAATTACTAATTAAAATTCATAAGGTTATGGTAATTAAATATTCATTTATACAGTAATGAACTTACAAATAATATAACGATAATAGCTTAGGAATGGGCTTTTTGAATCATGAAGCAACCACCAGCTTTAATTGATAAAGTATAGTTAGCTATAGATTATCGAAAGTAGTGCTTGAAAAGCATATCACGTTTATTACAAAATAAAGACCATCGGTTTTTAATGTAATGAAAAAATAACTAAGGCCTTGTTCAATTTAGATGAAACAAAATAGTTAATATAAATATTAAAAAAATAGTAGGGTTGGTGATGAATATCACTCAACCATATTGGATTTTGAAATTTAAATGCAAAACCTTCTAATAGGTATGCTAGATAAATAAGTATTGCATCATATAAGATGCTAATATAATGTATACAAC